>JBIQHD010000038.1:0-41569 GCA_044508835.1 Rubrivivax sp. | reverse complement strand
GCCACACTCCGAGCACCGCAGAGCAGTCCGCGCAGCGGACCGCCTCCGTCGGGGTCGCCTTTTCTTTGCCTACTTTCTTTTGGCGAAGCAAAAGAAAGTAGGTCGCCCGCCGGGGCGAGACCCGGCTTCTCACAACTACGACCGCAGCCCCAACCAGTCAACCCGGACCGAGCGCAACACGCTTCGACAAGCTCAGCGCGAACGGGACTTGGTGGCGCGAGCGCTTCGGTACCTCAGCTCGAACGGGTTCTGCGCGGAAGGGGCGGGTGAGCGCGCCAAGCGCTTCGACAGGCTCAGCGCGAACGGGCTTTCGGGCGCGGGCGCCTCGAAGCCTCGGCGCGAACGGACTCCGCGCAGACGGACTCCGCGCGACCGGATCCAGCGCCACCGGATTCCGCGCCAACGGATTGAACGGAGGCACGCATGCCCCCGCGAGCTCCCATGAGCGCCGCAGCCCGCTGGCCGGTGTGGCAATGCGGCTTCCGCCCCTTCTTCCTGGCGGCCGGCGTGGCGGCCGTGGGATTGGTCGGCGCCTGGGTGCTGCACCTGCGCTTCGGCCTGCCGGTGCCCGAGGCCGGCGGCAGCACGGTGCTGTGGCATGGCCACGAGATGCTGCTGGGCATGATGGTCGCGGCGGTGCTGGGCTTCGCGCTCACGGCGGTGCCCGAGTTCACCGGCACGCCCGCCTTCGGCGCCGAGGCGGTGATGCGGCTGGCCGTGCTGTGGGGGCTCGGCCGTCTGGCGCTGGTGCTGCCCGGCGAAGCAGCGGGCTGGGCGGCGCTGGCGCTTCAGGCCGCGCTCACGCTCGACTTCCTGCGGCTCGTCACGCCGCGGCTGTGGCGCGATCCGTCGCGCCGCCACCTCGGCCTGTGGTGGTCGCTGCTGGCGGTGCTGGCCGCGGCGCTGCTGGCCGAGTTCGAGCTCGCGCGCGGCGGCGACCTGCGCCGCGCGCTCTACCTGCTGCTGCACACCGCGATGGCGCTGATCGTCGTCACGCTCGCGCGCATCTCGATGCGCGTGGTCAACGACGCGCTCGAGGCACGCGGCGAGCCGGCGGACTTCGTCGCCCGCCCGCCGCGGCGCCAGCTCGTCGTCGTGATGATCGGCCTGCACGCCGCGGCGCACTGGCTGGTGCCGCACAGCGCCGCCACCGCCTGGCTGGCGCTGGCCGCGGCGGCCGCGCTGCTCGGGCTGCTGGCCGACTGGCACGTCGGCGCGGTGCTGACGCGGCGCTGGGTGTGGATGCTCTACGCGCTGCCCTGGCTCATCGCCGGCGGCTACGCGATGCAGGGGCTGGCCGGGCTCGGCGTGCCGATCGCCGCGAGCGCGGGGATGCACCTGCAGGCGGTCGGCGCCATGGGGCTGGCGATCTTCGCCGTGCTCAACATCGCCGGCCGGGCGCATGCCGGCGAGCACCGCGACGAGCGGCCGTGGCTGCCGGTCGCCGCGGCGCTGCTCATCGCCGCCGCGCTCGCCCGCGCCGCGGCCGGCGTGTGGATGGCGCAGGCGCCGGCATGGTGGACCCTCTCGGCGGCGCTGTGGATCGCGGCCTTCGGCCTGTGGCTGGTGCATGCCGCGCCCACGCTGCTGCGCGCGCGCCGCGACGGGCGCTGGGGCTGCCAGGGCGTGGCCGACGAAGCGGCCTGACCCGCGCCCGCGGGCCTACGGGCCCGTGCCAAGCCCCGCGAGGCGCGACACCATCTCGGTGGGCGTGCTCGCCTTGAGCTTGCGCAGCATGCGCACGCGGTGGGCGTCGATGGTGCGCGGGCTCACCTGCAGCGCCTGGGCGATCTGCCGGCTCGTCATGCCCTCGATCAGCAGCTGCGCGATCTGGCGCTCGCGCGCCGTGAGGTCGGCGATGACGGGGCGGCGCGCCGAGATGTCCTCCCATGCCCACACGCCGCAGCCGAAGGGGTCGGCGCGGTCGAGCGAGCGGCCCGACACGTGGCACCAGAACAGCCGGCCGTCGCGGAACCGCATGATGCGCTCGTCGGCATAGCGCCCGCATTCGCGCATCGCCGCCACGCCGCGCACGCCGGCGCGCTCGAACTCCTCCTGCGAGGGGTAGAGGATGGCCGTCGACTGCCCGGCGAGCTCTTCCGGCTGGAAGCCGAACATGGAGCCGAAGGCTTCGTTGCAGTGCTGGATGACGCGCTGGCGCAGCACGCACAACCCCACCGGCGCGAGGTCGAAGGCGAGCAGCAGGTCGGCGTCGGAGAAGAGGAAGTCGGTCGCGGTGTGCATGGGCGGTGCGGCGCAGGTGTGCCAGTTTGTGCCATGCGGGCGGCAGGTTCGCGCGCCGCGGGCGCGCACGGGCGTTTTCCCTAGGGAATGCCACCACTTGCAGCCTGGGGGGAACGGCCAAGAATGGACCGGACCCGGCCACACGGCCCGGGCTTCGACCCGAGGAGACTCCCGTGACTGTTTCCCTTTCCCTGACGGTGAACGGCAAGGCGGTGGAGGTCGACGTCGACCCGCGCCTGCTGCTCGTCCAGCTCATCCGCGAGCGCCTGCAGCTCACCGGCACCCACGTCGGTTGCGACACCGCGCAGTGCGGCGCCTGCACGGTGCACCTGAACGGCCGTGCCGTGAAGTCGTGCTCCATGCTGGCCGTGCAGGCGCAGGGCGGCGAGGTCACCACCATCGAGGGCCTGTCGGCCAACGGCGCGCTGCACCCGATGCAGGAGGCCTTCCGCGAGTGCCACGGCCTGCAGTGCGGCTTCTGCACGCCGGGCATGGTGATGTCGGCGGTGAAGCTGCTCGAAGCCATGCCGAACGCCACCGAGCAGCAGATCCGCGAGGGCCTGGAAGGCAACATCTGCCGCTGTACGGGCTACCACAACATCGTCCAGGCGATCCAGACCTGCCAGCAGGGCAAGGTCCCGGCCGCGGCCTGACGCGAAGGAGAACGCCATGACCGACATGTCGCAACCCTCGCAAGTGCCCGACAGCCTCATCGGCCGCTCGATCAAGCGGCGCGAGGACCAGCGCTTCCTCACCGGCAGCGGCCAGTACACCGACGACGTGGTGCTGCCCGGCCAGACCCACGGCGTGTTCGTGCGCTCGCCCTATGCGCACGCGCGCATCCGCGGCATCGATCTCTCGAAGGCCAAGGCCGCGCCCGGCGTGGTCGACGTCATCACCGGCGCCGACTTGGCCGAGGCCAAGGTCGGCGGCCTGCCCTGCGGCTGGCTCATCCACAGCAAGGACGGCTCGCCGATGAAGGAGCCGCCGCACCCCGTGCTGGCGCAGGGCAAGGTGCGCCACGTCGGCGACCAGGTGGCGCTCGTGGTGGCCGAGACGCTGCTGCAGGCCAAGGACGCGGCCGAACTGGTCGAGGTCGACTACGAGGAACTGCCGCCGGTGATGGACACCGCCACCGCGGCCGGCGCCGGCTCGGCGGTGCACGACGAGGTGCCCGACAACGTCTGCTACGACTGGGGCCACGGCAACAAGGACGCGGTGGACGCGGCCTTCGCGCAGGCCGCCAAGGTGAGCACGCTCAGCTTCGTCAACAACCGGCTCATCCCCAACGCCATGGAGCCGCGCGCCGCCAACGCGCAGTACACGCGGCACGACGACAGCTACACGCTGTACGTCGCCAACCAGAACCCGCACGTCGAGCGGCTGCTGATGTGCGCCTTCGTGCTGGGCCTGCCCGAATCGAAGGTGCGCGTGATCGCGCCCGACGTGGGCGGCGGCTTCGGCTCGAAGATCTTTCTCTACCCGGAGGAGACGGCGCTGGTGTGGGCCAGCAAGCGCGTGGGCCGCCCGATCAAGTGGACGGCCGAGCGCAGCGAATCGTTCCTGACCGACGCCCACGGCCGCGACCACGTGACCACCGCCGAGCTGGCACTGGACGCGCAGGGCAACTTCCTCGCGCTGCGGGTGAAGACGATCGCCAACATGGGCGCGTACCTGTCCACCTTCGCCAGCAGCGTGCCGACCATCCTGTACGCCACGCTGCTGGCCGGCCAGTACAAGACGCCGGCGATCTATGCGGAGGTGAAGGCGGTGTTCACCAACACCGCGCCGGTCGACGCCTACCGCGGCGCCGGCCGGCCCGAGGCCACCTACGTGGTCGAGCGCATGGTCGAGCAGGCCGCGCGCGACATGCAGATGGACCCGGCCGAGATCCGCCGCCGCAACTTCGTCACCGAGTTCCCCTATGCCACGCCGGTCGGGTTGACCTACGACACCGGCAACTACGCCGCCCACCTCGACAAGGCCATACGCATCGCCGACGTGGCCGGCTTCCCGGCGCGCCGCGCGGCGTCCGAAGCCAAGGGAAAGAAACGGGGCCTCGGCTACAGCTGCTACATCGAGGCCTGCGGCCTGGCGCCGAGCAACATCGCCGGCGCCCTGGGCGCGCGCGCCGGCCTGTTCGAGGCGGGCGAGGTGCGGGTGCACCCCACCGGCACGGTGACGGTGTTCACCGGCTCGCACAGCCACGGCCAGGGCCACGAGACCACCTTTGCGCAGGTGGTGGCGGCCAAGCTCGGCATCCCGGTGGAGAGCGTGGAGATCGTGCACGGCGACACCGGCCGCGTGCCCTTCGGCATGGGCACCTACGGCAGCCGCTCGCTCTCGGTGGGCGGCACGGCCATCGTCAAGGCGGTGGACAAGATCATCGCCAAGGGCAAGAAGATCGCCGCGCACCTGCTGGAGGCGAGCGACGCCGACATCACGTTCGAGAACGGCGAGTTCGCCATTCCCGGCACCGACAAGAAGATCCCGTTCGGGCAGGTGGCGCTGACCGCCTACGTGCCGCACAACTACCCGCTCGACAAGCTGGAGCCGGGCCTGAACGAGAACGCCTTCTACGACCCGACCAACTTCACCTACCCCTCGGGCTCCTACGTGTGCGAGGTGGAGGTCGACCCCGAGACGGGGCAGGCGACGGTCGAGCAGTTCGTGGCGGTGGACGACTTCGGCAACATCGTCAACCCGATGATCGTCGCCGGCCAGGTGCACGGCGGCATCGCGCAGGGCCTGGGCCAGGCGATGCTCGAAGCCTGCGTGTACGACAAGGAATCGGGCCAGCTGCTCACCGGCTCGTACATGGACTACGCCATGCCGCGCGCGAGCGACCTGCCCAGCTTCACGGTGGACCACACCGTCACGCCCTGCACCCACAACCCGCTGGGCGTGAAGGGCTGCGGCGAGGCCGGCGCCATCGGCTCGCCGCCGGCCTACATCAACGCGCTGACCGATGCGCTCGGCGTGCGCGACATCGCCATGCCCGCCACCGCCGAGCGCGTGTGGCGCGCGGCCAACCGGATCGCCTGAGGAGACGCACATGTACGGCTTCGAGTACCAACGTCCGGCCTCCGCGGCCGACGCCGCCGCCGCGCTGCAGGGCGAGGCGCGCTTCCTCGCCGGCGGGCAGAGCCTGGTGCAGGCGATGCGCCTGCGCCTGTCGAGCAGCGAGCGCCTCGTCGACCTCGGCGGCGTGGGCGAGCTGAAAGGCATCCGCCGCGAGGGCGACGCGCTCGTCATCGGCGCGATGACCACGCACGCCGAGGTGGCCGCGTCCGCCGAGGTGAAGCAGGCGATTCCCGCGCTGGCCGAACTGGCCGGCGGCATCGGCGACCCGATGGTGCGCAACATGGGCACCCTCGGCGGCTCCATCGCCAACGCCGACCCGGCGGCCTGCTACCCGGCGGGCGTGCTGGGCCTGGGCGCGACCGTGCAGACCAGCCAGCGCACGATCGCGGCGGACGACTTCTTCACCGGCCTGTACGAGACGGCGCTGAAGCCCGGCGAGCTCATCACCGCGGTACGCTTCCCCGTGCCGCAGCGCGCGGCCTACGTCAAGTACAAGCAGCCGGCCTCGCGCTTCGCGCTGGTGGGCGTGTTCGTCGCGCAGACGGCGAACGGCGTGCGCGTGGCCGTGACGGGCGCCAAGGGCCACGTGTTCCGCGTGCCCGAGCTGGAGGCGGCGCTGGCCGGCAGCTTCACGCCCGAAGCGGCCAAGGGCGTGAAGCTCGCGGCCGACGGCATGAACGGCGACCTGCACGCCTCGGCCGAGTACCGCGCGGCGATGATCAGCGTGATGGCCGCGCGGGCGGTGGCGGCGGCGCTGGCGCGGTGAGACCGGTAGGGTCCCAGGCCCTTCGATACCTCAGGGCGAGCGGATGGGCGGGTGTGTAGAGTCGTCGCCACGCCCCTTCGCTCCGTTCGTCCTGAGCCTGTCGAAGGACCGGGCTGAGCCCGTCGAAGCCCTCTTCGCCGACAACCCACCTCCGTTCGGGCTGAGGTATCGAAGCCCAGGCACCGCTTGCCCCCAGCCGCAGTGATCACCGATACCGTCGCTCTCCCCGACTCCGTCGACGCCGTCATCACCCTGCTGGCGCGCGAGAACTACGTTTGCGACCGCCGCCTCGCCACCGCGCTCTTCGTCAGCCTGAAGCTCGAACGCCCGTTGTTCCTCGAAGGCGAGCCCGGCGTGGGCAAGACCGAGCTCGCCAAGTCGCTGGCCGCCGCGCTCGGCGCCACGCTGCTGCGCGTGCAGTGCTTCGAGGGCCTGGACATCGCGCAGACCGCCTACGAATGGAACGTGGCGCGGCAGATGATCGAGATCCGCCTGGCCGAGGCCGCGCACGCCATCGCGAGCGACGCCGAGCGCGAGCGCCTGGCGCGCAGCCTCTACACCCGCGAGATGCTGATCGAGCGCCCGCTGCTGCAGGCCCTCACGCAACCCACGTCGCCCGTGCTGCTGATCGACGAGCTCGACCGCGCCGACGAGCCCTTCGACGCCTTCCTGCTCGAAGCCCTGGCCGAGAACCAGATCACCATTCCCGAGCTCGGCACCATCCGCGCCAGCGCGCCGCCCATCACCCTCATCACCAGCAACCGCACGCGCGAGGTGCACGACGCGCTCAAGCGCCGCTGCCTCTACCACTGGGTCGACTTCCCCGACGTCGAGCGCGAGCTGGAGATCGTGCGCCGCAAGGCCCCCGGCGCCGCCGAGCGCCTGTACCGCCAGGTGGTGGAGTTCGTGCAGCGCATGCGCACGCTCGACCTGTTCAAGGCGCCGGGCGTGGCCGAGACCATCGACTGGACCAACGCGCTGATCGCGCTCAACGCCATGCGCCTGGACCCCGACACCGTGCATGACACGCTGGGCGTGCTGCTCAAGTACCAGGACGACATCGTCCGGCTCGAACGCGGGGACGCGGCCAAGCTGCTCGACGAGCTGAAGGCGAGGGCCTTGCTGGAGTGAGACCCGCTCCCTCTCCCGCTCGCGGGAGAGGGTTGGGGTGAGGGTCGCCGGTCACCGCCGAGCGTCCATCGAAGCGGCGAACCTCGCTATCGCCCCCTCACCCCAGCCCTCTCCCCCTGCGGGGGCGAGGGGGCCGCTCGATGGCCCGCACAAACAACTTCATGCTCGCCGACAACATCGTCCACTTCTCCCGCGTGCTGCGCCGCGCCGGCATCGCCGTCGGCCCCGACCGCGTGCTCTCAGCCATCGCCGCCCTCGAAGCCGTGGGCCTGGACCGCCGCACCGACGTGCACGCCGCGCTGTCCGCCGTGATGCTCGAGCGCCACGAGCAGCAGCCCGTCTTCGACGCCGCGTTCGACGCCTTCTGGCGCGACCCCAAGCTGCTCGAGAAGCTGATGTACGCGCTGCTGCCCAAGATCAGCGGGCGCGGCGACAAGTCGCCCGAGCCGCGCCAGAACCGCCTCGCCGAGGCCCTGGCGGCGCGGCAGGCGCCGCAGCCGCCGAACCCGGCCAACCAGAGCGCGCAGGAAGAGCTGCAGTTCGAGACGACCTTCAGCTTCTCGGAACGCGAGCGCCTGCAGCGCGCCGACTTCGAGACCATGACCACCGCCGAGTTCGAGCGCGCCAAGCAGCTCGCCGAGCGCGCGCCGCTGCCGGTGCAGCCGGTGCGCCGGCGCCGCCACGCCCGCGCCGCGCGCGGCACGCTCGACCTGCGCGCCTCGCTGCAGCGCATGGCGCGCCAGCCCGAGACGGTGACGCCGGCGTTCTCGCAGCCGCGCCGCGAGCTGCCGCCGCTCGTCGTGCTGCTCGACATCTCCGGCTCGATGGACCGCTACGCGCGCCTGTTCCTGCACTACGTGCACGGCCTCACGCGCCGCCACCTGCGGGTGCAGACCTTCACCTTCGGCACGCGGCTGACAAACATCACCCGCAGCCTGAAGCACCGCGACCCCGACGTGGCACTGGCCCGCGCCGACGCGCAGGTGCAGGACTGGAAGGGCGGCACCCGCATCGGCGCGTGCCTGGCCGAGTTCGACCACCGCTGGGCGCGCCGCGTGCTCGGCGCCAACGCGGCGGTGCTGCTCGTGACCGACGGCCTCGACCACGACGATGCCGGCCGGCTCGCCGAGGCGGCCGCCCAGCTGCACCGCCGCGCGCACGAGCTGGTGTGGCTCAACCCGCTGCTGCGCTACGACGGCTTCGAGCCGCGCGCCGCCGGCGTGCGCGCGCTGCTGCCGCACGTGGACCGGATGCTGCCGGTGCACAACCTGCAGAGCCTCGACGACCTGGGGCGGGCCCTGGGCGGCGCGTCTGCGCCGGCGCCCTGACCGGCCGCGGCCGCGCGCGGCCTCGACAATGGCCCGCATGGAATTCTTGAAGACGTTCGGGCTGTTCGTCGCCACGGCGCTGGCGGAGATCGTGGGCTGCTACCTGCCCTACCTCTGGCTGAAGCAGGGCCGGCCGGCCTGGGTGCTGGTGCCGGCGGCCGCCAGCCTGGCGCTGTTCGCGTGGCTGCTGTCGCTGCATCCCACGGCGGCCGGCCGCGTCTACGCCGCCTACGGCGGGGTGTACATCGGCGTCGCCATCCTCTGGCTCTGGGCGGTCGACAAGGTCACGCCGTCCGCCAGCGACTGGGCCGGCGTCGCCCTGTGCTTCGCCGGGATGGCCGTCATCATGCTCGGCGCGAGGCCGGGTCACTGACGCCCGCGGCCGACGGCCAGTAGTGGTCGTCCGGCGTGGGCCGCGCGCCGAAGATGGCCTGGCCGACGCGCACCACCGTCGCGCCTTCCTCGACGGCGATCTCGTAGTCGCCGGACATGCCCATCGACAGCTCGTCGAGCGACACCCCGCCCGGCGCGTCCTGGCGCAGCCGCTCGCGCAGCTCGCGCAGGCGCACGAAGCACCGGCGCACGCGCGGGGCCTCGGCCGACAGCATCGCCAGCGTCATGAGGCCGCGCACCCGCAGCGAGGGGAACGCGGCCAGCGCCCGCAGGAAGGCGGCCACCTCCTCCGGCGGCAGGCCGTACTTGCTGGCCTCCTCCGAGGTGTTGACCTGCACGAACACGTCCAGCCCGCGGCCCTCGGCCTGCAGGCGCCGCTCCAGCGCCTCGGCCACGCGCAGGCTGTCCAGCGCCTGGAACTCGGCGGCGAAGCGCGCCACCAGCCGGGCCTTGTTGGTCTGCAGGTGGCCGATCACCGACCAGCGCAGGTCGGGCAGGTCGGCCGTCGCCTCCCACTTGCGGCAGGCTTCCTGCGGCTTGTTCTCGCCGAACTCGCGGCAGCCGGCGGCGTAGGCCAGGCGGATGCTCGGTGCCTCCTTGGTCTTGCTCACCGGCAGCAGGCGCACGCCCGCCGGGTCGCGCCCGGCGCGCCGGCACGCCGCCGCGATGCGCGCGCGGACCGCCGCGAGGTTGCGGCGGAAGTCGTCCACGGATTCGGCCTGCGGCCAGAGGCCGTGGCGGTCGTGCGAGGTGGAGGTTTCCAAGGCGGTTCTCAGCCGCGGAATGGCGGCGTTTCCTGCGGCGGCGCATCCGCTGCGCCGTCGATCTCGGCCGGCGCGTGCCACCGGGACAGGACCTGCGCCGAGCCCACCGGCTGGCGCGCCGGAGGCGTCTGGACCACGCGGCCGATGCTGATGAAGCCCGCGAGGAATTCGTCCGGCCCGACGCCCAGCTGGGAGGGCAGCACGGCGTCGTAGCAGCGGTCCCCGCTGAGCATGATGGCGCCGAAGCCGAGCCGGTGCACCGCGTTGAGCAGGTTGCACAGGGCGGCGCCGGCCGAGAGCCACTGCTCCTGGACCGGCACCTTGGAGCGCGCCGCCGGCGACACCACGAAGCCCAGCAGCATCGGGGGGCGCAGCGCGTGCTCGCGCGCCAGGCCCAGGTCGCCGGCGCAGGCGAGCGGGTCGCGCCGCCGCTTCTCCTGCTCGAACACGTCGGCCAGCGCGGCGCGCGACTCCGCCGGGAACTCGATGACGCGCCACGGGTGCAGGCTGCCGTGGTCGGGCGCGCGCAGCGCGGCTTGCAGGATCACGTCGAGCTGGGCCGGGCTGGGCCCGGGCGCGCCGAGCCGCTTGGGCGACACCGAGCGGCGATCCAGCATGGCGGCCAGCTGGCGCTGGGCGCCTTCGCGCTCGAGCGGTTCCGCCGCGTCGCCGAGCTCGACCAGGCGGCGCGCGCTGGTCAGCACGATCTCGCCGAACGGGGTGAAGCCGTCGAACGCTTGCGCGAAGCGGACCAGCGGCCGGCCGAAGGTGCGCTCGGCCTCGTCCAGCACCGCCATGAACGCCTCGGGGCCGAGGCCGCAGGCCTTGGCGGCCGCGTCCAGGCCGCGCCCCTTGTCGAGCGCCACGAGGCAGCGAAACTGGTCGGTCAGCATGGCGGGGTTCCGGGTCAGGGCGGCGGGAGCGGGACGGGCCGGGGATTCGTCTCTGTGCATGTTATCGGTCGAATCATGCGCCGGCCGGCCTCGCGCGAGGCGCAGGCGCGCTCAGGCGGCGCTCAGGTGCTCGTACAGGATGGCCGCGCCGACCGCGACGAGCACAAGGCCGCCCAGGACCTCGGCGCGCCTGCCGACCGCCGCGCCCATGACCCGGCCCAGCATCACGCCGAGCGTGACCATCACGAAGGTCGCGAAGCCGATGGCCGCCGCCACGGAGAGGATGTCCACGTCGATGAACGCCAGGCCGACGCCCACCGCCATCGCGTCGATGCTGGTGGCGAAGCCGGTGAGCGCCAGCCGCGCGAAGCTGTGGCGCGCCGGCCGGGCCTGCTGCGGCGCGCCGTCCGCCTCGTCCTTCCTCAGCCCGCCCACCACCATGTGCAGCCCGAGCGCCCCGAGCAGCACGAAGGCGATCCAGTGGTCCCAGTCCTTGACCGCGTTGACGGCGGCCAGGCCCAGCGCCCAGCCGATGAGCGGCGTGATCGCCTCGATGACGCCGAAGATGGCGCCGGTGCGCAGCGCCTCGGACCAGCGCGGCTTCTGCAGCGCGGTGCCCTTGCCGATGGCGGCGGCGAACGCGTCGGTGGACATCGCCATGGCGAGTGCGGCGATGGACAGGAAATTCATGGGAGGTCGTCCGGGGGCCGGGCAGAGCCGCAACGACGCACCGGCACTGCCCGACCTCACGTCGTGCCGGCACATCGTTGGTCTCGCCAACCAGGACTGGCTGCCGGCGCCATGAGCCCGGAGAAGGCTCAAGCATGTTGACGCAGGCGCTTCCGCGAAGCGGAAGCAGGCTACTCCCCAAGAGAGGG
This sequence comes from Rubrivivax sp., assembly GCA_044508835.1. Classification (GTDB taxonomy): domain Bacteria; phylum Pseudomonadota; class Gammaproteobacteria; order Burkholderiales; family Burkholderiaceae_C; genus JAKFDI01. The sequence goes on along the minus strand of JBIQHD010000038.1, from coordinate 30,088 downwards.
CGGGATGGTAGCGCAAGGCGGCGGCGGAGGCGGCGCCGTGGCGGAGACGGTGAGATTCGAACTCACGAACGGGTCACCCCGTCGGCAGTTTTCAAGACTGCTGCCTTCAACCGCTCGGCCACGTCTCCCGGAGGGCCGCATTCTGCCCGAGCGCGAGTGCGCCCGGGCGCGGGCGCGCGGGGCTCAGGCGTGCGGCGGCACGCGGCGCCTGACGGCGACGAGCAGCGCCACGCCGCCCAGGCTCATCAGCAGCCAGGTCGAGGGCTCGGGGATCGCCGAGATCTGCGCATAGGCCACGTTCTGCAGGCTCACCGCCACGTCGGGCGCGATGCCGAGGTCCATCGCGGCCTGCTCGCCCGCGCCGAGCGTGCGCGGATCCACGCCGGTGAGCGTGCCGAAGATGGTGAGTGCCTCCAGGTAGCTGCCGTACATGCTGGCGTGGTATTCGTCGTCGGCCCACAGGTTGACGGTGCCGGGGGCGATGCCGTCGTAGGGGTTGGGGTCGGCCACGCCGGTTTCCATGGCGCGGTTCCAGGCGGCGCCGACCTTGATGAGCCGGTCGTTCACGAGCGGCGAGGCGAACGCGGCCTGCTGGTAGCCCGCCTGCACGTCCGCCTGCATGGCCGAGATGGGCTGGCCGTACCAGAAGCCCGAGGGCAGGTAGGTCTGGTCGGCGCGCGACCAGGTGGCCATCAGGTTCACCTCGACCGCCGGGTTGCGGTTCGCGAAGGCCTGCGCGAGCAGGTCGGCGTAGGTGGTGATCCTGGCGGGGTTGCCGGGGTCGGCGAAGTCGAGCGTGCTCTGGCCGTGCATCACCACGCGGTCCCAGGCCTGGTCGATGAGGCCGAGCCGGTTGTCGTAGTGGAAGTCGAGGTTGACGCCGGGCTCGGTCTCCAGGCTCACGTCGTAGTCGAGGCCGGCCTGCACCGCGAAGGACTTGAACAGCGCGGGGATGCCGCCGATGCCCGTGCCGTTCAGGTCGGTCACGCTGCCGGGGTTGTAGGTCTGTACGTCGGATCCGGCGGCATAGGTGAAGCTGTTGCCGATGAAGAGGATGCTGACGGCCTGCGCCTGGGCGCAGTACAGGCCGAGGGCGGCGGCGGTGAGCGCGGCGCCGCGGCGCAGGCCGGCGCGCAGGCGGCCGGCGGCGGGAGTGTTCGACGTGAAGGGCATGCGGGTCTCCTCAGGGATGTGGGGCCCGAGCGCGAGGCGCGTTCGGGCGCGCGCATGCGGCAGGCCGCGTTCCCGCGAGACGTTTCACGGCGCCGGAAGGGCGGCGGCTTGGTGTCGGAGCGTCAGCGTCCGTGTCCGGCCGTTGCGGCGCGGCGGGCGCTACCGGGCGAGTTCGAGGATCTCGCGCACGTCGGCCGGCCCGCGGATGGGGCGCGGGTTCATCTTCACCGGCTTGTAGGCCATGGCGCGCTCGGCGATCTCGTCGAACTGCGCCTCGCCGATGCCCACCGCGCGCAGGCTGCCGGGCAGGCCGAGCCGGGCGACGAGCCCGGCCACCAGGCCGGCGGCGTCGCGGCTCGCGTCGCCCATCGCCTGCGCGAGCGTGCGCTGCCGTTCGGCGTTGACGGCCGCGTTCCAGCGCAGCACCGCGGGCAGCATCACGCAGGAGGTGTGGCCGTGGGGAATGTCGAAGGTGGCGCCGAGCGCGTAGCCGATGCCGTGGCTCGCGCCCGAGGGCACGCCGGACGCGGCGGCGGCGATGGCCTGCCACATGCCGAACTGGGCGTCGAGCCGGGCCTTCAGGTCCCGCGGGTCGGCCTGGATCGCCGGCAGCGCACGCGCGAGCAGCGCGAGGCCCTGCAGCGACTGCGCCTCGGTGGCCGGGTTCGCGAGCGGCGAGCAGTAGCCCTCGACCGCATGGTCCACCGAGCGGATGGCGGTGGAGAACAGCAGCCAGTCCGGCGTGTCGAGCGTGGCGGCCGGGTCGAGGACCACGGTGCGCGGCACGAACAGCCGGTGGCCGAAGGACTGCTTGGCGTGGCTGCGCGATTCGGTCACGCCGGCGTTGGAGGTGAACTCGGAGGCCGACAGCGTGGTGGACACCGAGACCATGCGCACCGCATCCGCCGGCGCCTCGATGCGCCGGCCGGTGCCTTTCGGAATTTTCTGCAGGCCGTTGCGCCAGGGCTCCATCGCCTCGGGCGTGTCGAGCCCGAGCCACAGGCACATCAGCACCGCCTTGGTGGCGTCGATGACCGAGCCGCCGCCCACGGCGACCAGCAGGTCGGCGCCCGCGCCGCGTGCGGCGCCGGCGGCCGCGACCACGTCCTCGCGCGGGCTGTGGGCGGTGATGGCGGCAAAGGTGCCGGCATGCCGGGCGCCGAGCGCGCGCTCGATGCGCTGCAGCGGGCCGTCGGCCAGCCGGGCGAGCGAGCGGCTCGAGGTGAGGAAGACGCGCCGCGCGCCCAGCCGCTCGGCCTCGGCGGGTACGGCCTGCTCGGCGGGCTGGCCGAAGAGGATGCGCTCCTGCGCCTGGACGGTGAAGCTGCCGCGGGGCAGGGCGGGGCCGGGCGTCATCGGGATCAGGCCGGGTCGAGGCTCCAGCGCGAGCCGCCGAGCGCGGGCGCCTCGGTGGGCGCGGCGGCCATGCCGTCGAGCCGCACCGGAAAGCGCACCAGCGTGCCGGCCGGCGTCGCCTGCATCAGTTCGCGGGCGCGCACCTGCGGCGATTCGGGCAGTTCACTGGGCGGCACCAGGGGCACGGCGGGCACGTCGGCCTCGGCGCAGCGGCGCAGCGCCTCGTCGAGGGTCAGGGCCGACACCGCCGCTTCGAGGCGCGCGTTGATCGCCTGCGCCTGCGGCTGCCGGGCGGCGCTACGGGCGTAGTCGGCGGTGTCGAAGGGCGCGAGGTCGAACACGCGCAGCAGGCGGCTCCAGAAGTGGTCTTCCAGCGCGGCGATGCTGAGGTGCCGCCCGTCGGCGCAGCGGAAGATGCCGTAGGCCGCGCGGGCGTGCGCCAGGCGCTGCTGCGCCTGCGCGTCGCGGGCGCCGGCCTGGTGGAAGGCCGCGAGCCGCGGGTTCATCCAGTGCGCCAGGCAGTCGGTGATCGACACGTCCAGGTGCTGGCCGCGCCCGCTGCGCTCGCGCTGCAGCAGCGCGGCGTTCAGCGCGGCCAGCGCATAGGTGGCGCCCACGAGGTCGGCCACCGGCACGCCGATGCCGGCGCCGGGGCGGCCGTCGGCGCCGCCGGACAGGGCCGCCACGCCGCTGGCGGCGACGTAGTTGATGTCGTGGCCGGGCACCTGCGCGTTCGGCCCGGTCTGGCCGAAGCCGGTGAGCGAGACGTAGACGAGGCGCGGGTTGAGCCCGCGCAGCGCCGCCCAGCCGAGGCCGAGGCGCGCCATCACGCCGGGGCGGTAGGCCTCGACCAGCACGTCGGCCTGCGCGGCGAGTTCGCGCACGCGGGCCAGGTCGGCCGCGTCCTTCAGGTCGGCGACGACGCTCGCCTTGCCCCGGTTCACCGCCTTGAACAGGCCCGCCGAGAGCTGGCGCGTGTTGTCGCCGTGCGGCGGGCGCTCGACCTTGAGCACGGTGGCGCCGAGTTCCACCAGGCTCTGCGTCATGAAGGGGCCGGGGAGGAGTTCGCTGAAGTCGAGGACGCGCAGGCCGGCGAGAGGGGCTTCGACAGGCTCAGCCCGAACGGGAAGGGTGGAGGCCATCAGACGACGCGCCCGACGATCACCGCATCCAGCGCCATCGCGCCCTGGCCCTCGGCGCCGACCCACACCGGGTTGAGGTCGAGCTCGTCGACCCCCTCGGCGTTTGCGGCCACGAAGTCGGACACCTTCAGCAGCAGCGCCTTCAGCGCCGCGAGGTCGGCCTTGGGCCGCCCGCGCGCGCCGTCGAGCAGCGGGAAGCTGCGGATCTCGCGCACCATCGCGTCGGCCTCTTCCGGCTGCAGCGGCAGCAGGCGGCGCGACACGTCCTTGAACACCTCGACGTAGATGCCGCCCAGGCCGAAGGTCATCACGTGGCCGAACACCGGGTCGCGCGAGACGCCGACGAAGGTCTCGACGCCGCCGGGCGCGGCCATCTGCTCGATCAGCAGGCCGTCGATCGCGGCGTCCGGCCGCTTCGCCTTCACCGCGGCGTGGATGCGGTCCCAGGCCTCGCCCACCGCCTGCGCGTCGCGCAGGCCGACGGCCACGCCGCCGACGTCCGACTTGTGGGTGATGGCCGCGCTGGCGACCTTGGCGACCACCGGGAAGCCGATGCGCGCGGCCGCGGCCTGCGCCTCTTCGCGCGTCGCCGCCACCACCGATTGCGGCACGGCGACGCCGGCCTTCGCCAGCCAGTCCTTGGCCTGCTGCTCGGTGAGCGACAACGCCTTGCCGCCTTCGGGCTTGGCGCGCCCGAGCGTGGGCAGCGGCGTCCAGTCCAGCCGGTGCGCCTTCTGCCGCCAGCGGCCGTGGTCGATCCAGCGGCGGATGGCCTTCACGCCCTTGCCCACGCTCTTGGACGGCACCATGCCGGCGTTGCCGTAGGTGGGGAAGGAGGTGCCGATGCGGTCGGTCATCCAGATCGGCAGGATGGGCACGGGACTCTGCTGCTGCACGCGCACGGCGCTGTCGGCGATGCGCTCGGTGGTCACGCCGTAGTCGATGGTGATGGGCAGCACCACCAGCGCCACGTTCGGGTCGCGGCACACGGCGAGCAGCGTCTCGTCCACCAGCCTGGCGTTGGCGAGGATGGCGGTGGTGGTGTCCACCGGGTTGCCGATGGCGGCGTAGTGGGGCAGCGCTTGCGCGAGCGCGCGCTTCGTCTCTTCGGCGAAGGTGGCCAGGCCCACGCCGTGCTGGCCGATGATGTCGGCCGTCAGCGCGGCCGCGCCGCCGGACGAGCAGTACACGGCGATGTCGTTGGCGCCGGTCGGCACCTGGCGCGCCAGCAGCCAGGCGGTGTCCACGAGCTCGTCGATGTCGTCGACCTCGATCACGCCGAGCTGCGCGAGGGCTGCGCTGTTCACCTCGGCCGAGCCGGTGATGGAGGCGGTGTGCGAGGCCGCGGCGCGCTGGCCGTACTCGGAGCGGCCCACCTTCAGCGCCACCACCGGCTTGCCGTGGCGCGCGGCCTTCTGCACGGCGTTCACGAAGCGGCGGCCGTCCTTGATGCCCTCGATCAGCGTGACGATCACGGTGATGTCGGGCGCCTCGGCCATGTAGTCGATGAAGTCGGCCACCTGCAGGTCGACCTCGTTGCCCGACGAGCTCCACAGCGCCACGCCGATGCCGCGGTCCATGGCCTGCATGATGTTGCGGCCCAGCCCGCCGCCCTGCGTGGCGATGCCGATGGGGCCGGGCTTCAGGTCGTGCCGGAACGAGGGCGAGAACGTCATGCCGATGCGCTGGTTGACGTTGCACACGCCCGGGCAGTTGGGGCCGTAGATGCGCATGCCCGACTGCTCGCCGATCTCCTTCATGCGCGCCTCGAGCGCCGCGCCTTCCGCGCCGGCCTCGCTGAAGCCGGAGGTCAGCACCACGGCGAACTTCACGCCGCGGTCGGCGCACTGCTGCAGCACGCCCAGCGCCGCGCTCGCGGGCACGACGACCATGGCCACGTCGGGCGTGGCGGGCAGCTCGGCCACGCTCGCGTAGCAGCGGCGGCCGGCGAGCTCTTTCTTGGTGGCGCTGACGAGGTAGAGGTCGCCCTCGAAGCGCGAATGCTCGACGAGGTTCGCAAGCGTGCGCTGGCCGATGCTGTCGGGCTTGTCGGAAGCGCCGACGATGGCGATGGAGCGGGGGTTGAAGAGGAGGTGCAGGTCGGTCACGGGGGCTCCGGGTTCAGGCGATGGCGTTCAGGCCGAGGATCTCGCGTCCGACGATCAGCGTCTGGATCTCCGTCGTGCCCTCCGGGATCATGCCGCCGCGCGTGTCGCGGAAGATGCGCTCGATCGGGTAGTCCTCGGAATAGCCGAGCCCGCCGTGCACCTGCAGCGCCATGTTCGCCACCTCGTGCGCGCTCTCGGTGGCGTAGAGCTTGGCGATGGAGCAGGCCTGGCGCACGTCCTGCCCGCTCTGCAGCGCGTGGGCGGCGCGCAGGCCGAGCGCCCGGGCGGCTTCCACCCGCACCGTCATGTCGACGATGTGCTTCTGGATGAGCTGGAAGTTGCCGATCAGGCGGCCGAACTGCTTGCGCGTCTTCACGTAGTCGATGGACAGGTCCAGCGCGCACTGCGCCGCGCCCACCGCGCCCATGGCGATGTTCAGCCGCGCCGTGTCCAGGCCCTTGAGCGTGCCGGCCAGCGCCTTGCCTTCGGCGCCGACGAGGTTCTCCTTCGGGATGCGCACGTCGTCGAAGCCGAGCTCGGCCGTGCCGGTGCAGCGCAGCACCATGGTGTCGAGCTTGCGCACCTCGTAGGGCGACGCGGCGCGCTCCACCACGAAGGCCGACAGCGCGCCGTCGCAGGTGGGGCTGTAGGTGCGCGCCACGATCATGGCGATGTCGGCGTTGGCGCCGTTGGTGATCCACAGCTTGCGGCCGTTGATGACCCAGTGGTCGCCCTGCAGCTCGGCGCGGGTCTGGATGCCGGCGATGTTCGAGCCGGTGCCGGGCTCGGTCAGGCCCGTGCACACCTTCAGCTCGCCGGCCAGCACCGGCGCGAGCCACTTCTTCTTCTGCTCGGGCGTGCCGTGCGTGGCCAGGCGGTTCACCGAGCCGTTGGTGATGTTCACCATGGTGCGCAGCGACAGCCAGGTGTAGCCGAGCTCTTCCATCATCAGCGCCCACGTCAGGTGGTCGAGCCCCATGCCGCCGTCGGCCTCGGGCAGCATGCCGCCGAGGTAGCCGAACTGCGCGAGCTTGGGCATCAGCTCGAAGGGGAAGGTGCGCGCCGCCTCGTGCCGGCGGATCAGCGGCGTGACCTCCGCCTTCATGAAGCGGCGGATGCTGTCGCGCAGCGCGTGCTGCTCGGGGGCGAGTTCGAACGTCATGCAAGTCTCCGGATGGTTCGCCGCGCGGTGCCCCCGGGCTGGGCGCACCCTCTATTGACTCGCCGCGATCCTACGATATATTGAAGGCTACCACGGTATTCCGTGGTTCTCAATCGTTTTTCAACCGACGAAAGCTCTCGAATGAATCAGATGTTGAAGGGCCTGGCAGGCGTCGCGGCGGCCCTGGCGCTCGCCGCCGGCGCGCAGGCGCAGACCTATCCCAGCAAGCCCATCACCTGGGTGGTTCCGTTCACCGCCGGGGGCGTCACCGACACCACCTCGCGGGCGGTGGGCAAGCGGCTTGGCGAGTTGCTCGGCCAGCAGATCGTCATCGAGAACCGCCCCGGCGCCGGCGGCGGCGTGGGCACCGAGCAGGTCTCGCGCGCCCCGGCCGACGGCTACACGGTGCTGTACGGCACGGCGGGCACGCTCGCGTCGAACATCGCGCTGTACAAGAACCTGCGCTACAAGCAGAGCGACTTCAAGCTCGTGCACGCGATGTTCGCCACGCCCACCATCCTGGCGGTGAACGCGAGCAAGCCGTTCAAGACCACGGCCGACCTCGTCGCCTTTGCCAAGAAGAACCCCGAGCGCCTGACCTACGGCTCGGCCGGCGCCGGCACCGGCACGCACCTGACGGCCGAGCTCTTCCAGGACGCCGCGGGCATCAAGCTGATCCACGTGCCCTACAAGGGCAGCGCCCCGGCGGTGAACGACCTCATCGGCGGCACCACCGACCTCGGCTTTGACTACCCCGTCACGCTGCTGCCGCACATCCAGTCGGGCCGGCTGCGCGCGCTCGCGGTCACCGGCAGCCACCGCCTCGCCGCGCTGCCCGACGTGCCGACGATGGCCGAGCTCGGCTTCCCGCAGGCCGAGGCCACCAGCTGGTCGAGCATCGTGGTGCCGGCCGGCACGCCCGACGCCATCGTCAAGACGCTCGCCGACGCCCTGGCCACGGCGCTGGCCGACCCGGCGGTGGTCAAGCCGATCGAGGCCAACGGCAGCACCACCCTCGTGGGCTACCGCGACCAGAAGTTCAAGGACTTCCTCGCGTCCGAGACGGTCAAGTGGGCCAACGTCGTCAAGCGCTCCGGCGCCTCGGTCGACTGAGACAGGGAGAGAAGCCATGGATCTGGGTTTGAAGGACAAGGTCGCGCTCGTCACCGGCGCCGGGCAGGGCGTGGGCCGGCGCATCGCCATCGACTTCGCCGCCGAAGGCGCGCGCGTGCTGGTCAACGATCTGTTCCCCGAGCGCGCCGAGGCGGTGGCGCAGGAGATCCGCGCCGCCGGCGGCGTGGCCTTCGCGGCCGCGGCCGACATCACCGACGCGGCGCAGGTCGAGCGCATGGTGGCCGAGGGCGCGAAGCAGGCCGGCGCGCCGGTGAGCATCCTCGTCAACAACGCCGGCATCATTCCCGAGCGCCGCGCCAAGGGCGGCATGGCGCCCACCTTCCTGGAGACGGGCGTCGAGGACTGGAAGAAGATCATCGACCTCAACGTCTACGGCATGCTGCACTGCTGCAAGGCGGTGCTGCCGGCGATGCGCGAGCAGAAGTGGGGCCGCATCGTCAGCATCATTTCCGAGGCGGGGCGCGCCGGCGAGGGGCGCCTGGCGGTGTACTCGGGCGCCAAGGCGGCGATGCTCGGCTTTTCCAAGGCCATCGCGCAGGAGCACGGGCGCGACCGCATCACGGTCAACTGCGTGGCGCTCGGCGCCGTGTCGCACGAGGGCATCAAGAGCGGCCCGCTCGCGCCCGACGCCACGCCCGAGACCAACGAGCGCCTCTCCAAGATGCTGGGCGCCTACCCGGTGGCGCGCGGCCTGCAGCGCCTCTCCCGGCCGGAGGACATCTCGGCCCAGGTGCTGGTGCTCGCCTCCGAGCGCGCGGCCTACACCACCGGCCAGAGCATCGGCGTGAGCGGCGGGTTCGTGATGCAGTGAGGCGGGCGGCGCCCCCCGGGCGCCCACACCCCCCGTCTATATACTCGCCGCGCCCAAACCCGAGGAGCCCGCGTTGCCTGCCGTCGTCCCTGCCTGCACCCGCACGATGGCCGTGTTCGAGATCTTCGCGCGCGAGCGCCGCGAGCTCTCGAACTCCGAGGTGGCGCGGCTGCTGGGCGTGGCCGAGACGAGCTGCCTCGACCTGCTGCACACGCTGGTCAAGTGCGGCTACCTCACCCGCACCGCGCGCACGCGCCGCTTCTACCCGACGGGGCGGCTGCTCACCATCTCGCGCCAGGTCTCGGCCAACGACCCGCTGTTCGCCATCGCCAACGACGCGCTGGAGCTGCTGACCGAGCAGACCGGCGAAACCGGCCTGTGCGGGCGCCTGCAGGACGGCGCGGTGGGCATCGTCGCGCTGCGCGAGGGCCGGCATTCGCTGCGCTACATCCTCAACGTGGGCGACCGCATCGCCGCCTACGGCTCGGCGCTCGGCAAGGCGCTGCTCGCGGCCATCCCCGAGGACGAGGCGCGCGCGCTGCTCGCCCGCCGGCCGATGAAGAAGCTCACCGAGCACACCATCGTCGACGTCGACCGCTTCATCGCCGGGCTCGCCAACGTGCGCCGGCGCGGCTGGGCGTCGGTCGAGAGCGAGGGCAACGAGGGCGTGTCCAGCCTCGCCGTCGCCGGCCGCGTGGGCGAGGAGATCCTGGCCTTTGCCGTGACCGGCCCGTCGGCGCGCATCGAGGCGAACAGCGCCGTCTACGCGAAGGCGCTGCTGGGCCTGAAGGCCGAGGTCTTCGACGTCGCCGACTCGCGCGCGGCCTGATGGACGCGACCAGGCGCTCGGCCTTGCGCGGCCTGTCGGCGCTGGCGCTGGCCGCCTCGGCCGCGGGCTGCGCCACCTGGCCGCCCGGCGGCGAGCGCATCGTCGACCTGCGCAGCGGCCGCACCCTCGACCGCGCCGGGCTGGTCGCGGCGATGCGCGCGAGCGACGTCGTGCTGCTCGGCGAGCGCCACGACAACCCGCACCACCACGCCGCGCGCGGCGCACTGGTCGAGGCGCTGGGCGCGCCGGCGGCCGTGGTGGCCGAACAGCTGCCGCGCGGTGCCCGGGTGCGCTTCGGCGCCGACCTCGAAGCCAGCCTGCAGGCCGCCGGGTTCGACGCCGAGGCCTGGCGCTGGCCGATGCACGAAGCGCTGTTCGCCGCCATCGCGCGCAGCGGCGTGCCGCTCGCCGGCGGCAACCTGCCGCGCGACGTGGTGCGGGGCATCGCCCGCGACGGCGAGGCGGCCTGGCCGGCCGACCTGGCGGCGCTGCTCGTGCGCGCGCCGCTCGATCCCGCGGCGCAGGCGGCGCTCGACGCCGACCTGCTCGCCGGCCACTGTGGCCACCTCGGCGCGCAGCGCCTGCCCGGCATGCGCGCGGCGCAGCGCGCCCGCGACGCCGCCATGTTCGCCGCGCTGCGCGAGGCCGGCGCGGCGCCGGCGCTGCTGCTCGCCGGCAACGGCCACGTGCGGCTGGACTACGGCGTCGGCCAGCTGCTGGCCGCGCTGCGGCCGCAGGCGCGCGTGCTCAGCGTCGGCTTCCTGGAGGCGGGCGAGCCGGTCGAGCCCTCGCGCGCGCTCTACACCCACGCCTGGATCACGCCGCGCGCCGAGCGCCGCGACCCCTGCGCCGGCTTCGCGATGCCGGCGCGGCGCTGAACCCCGGCGTGTCGCGCAGGCGACGCGGCGCACGCCGCCCGCGGGCGTAGCCTGCGGCTCCTCGACACCTCACGAGGAGACACGCCATGAAGTTCCTGCGCACGGCGGCCAGCGCCCTGGCCCTGCTGGCATTGGGCGCCTGCACGTCGACGCCGCCCGCCCGTCCCGCGGCCTGGACCGCGCCCGAGGCGCTGGTGGCGCCGTCGTCCTTCACCGGCATCCACGGCCTCGCCGTCGACGCGCAGGGCCGCCTGCTCGCCGGCACCGTGGTCGGCTACTCGATGTGGGAGGTCGACCGCCGCAGCGGCGCCGCGAAGGTGCTGATCGGCGCGCCCGAGGGCCAGGCCGACGACATCGCCATCGGCCCCCGGGGCGAGATGGCGTGGACCAACTACCTGATGGGCATGCTGCGCTACCGCGAGAGCGACGGCGCGCCGATGCGCGTGCTCGCGAAGGGCCTGCCGGGCCTCAACTCCACCGCCTTCGACCCCCGCGACGGCAGGCTCTATGCGTCGCAGGTGTTCCTCGGCGACGCGCTGTGGGAGATCGACGTGGCCGGCCGCGTGCCGCCGCGGCTGATCGCCAAGGACCTCGGCGGCTTCAACGGCTTCGAGGTCGGCCCCGACGGCATGCTCTACGGGCCGCTGTGGTTCAAGGGCCAGGTGGTGCGGATCGATCCGGCGAACGGCGCCGTGCGCGTCATCAACGGCGAGTTCCGGATTCCCGCGGCGGTCAACCTCGACGGGCGCGGCAACCTGTGGGTGGTCGACGCCGCCACGGGCGAGCTGTGCACGGTCGAGCTCGCGAGCGGGCGCCGGGCGGTGGTGCGGCAGCTCAAGCCCTCGCTGGACAACCTCGCCATCGCGCCCGACGGCACGGTGTACGTGTCCAACATGGCCGACAACTCGATCCACGCCTTCGATCCGGCCAGCGGCGAACTGCGCCTGCTGACCGGCGGCAAGGTGGGCGTGCCGGCCGGCCTGAAGGCCGACGGGCGGCGCCTGTACGTCGCCGACATCTTCGGCTTCCGCGAGGTCGACCTGCGCTCCGGCGCGGTGCGCGACATCTTCCGCATGCACGCCACCGGCTCGAAGATGGAGTACCCCTTCGCCGTCGGCCTGTCGGCCAGGCACTTCGCGCTGGCCTCGTGGTTCACCGGCACGGTGCAACTCGTCGACCGCGCGAGCGGCGAGACGGCGGTGATGGCGCACGGCTTCAAGGCGCCCACCGACGCCGTGCCCCTGCCCGACGGCAGCGTGCTCGTGGCCGAGCTGGCCGCCAGCGCGATCACGCAGGCGAGCGGCGACGGGCTCGCCACCCGCCGCACCGTCGCGAAGGACCTGGCCGGGCCGGTGCAGATGGTGCGCGGGCGCGACGGCGCGCTCTACGTCACCGAGGCCGCCGGCCGCCTCACGCGCATCGACCTGGCCGACGGCAGCCGGCGCGTGGTGGCCGACGGGCTGGCGATGCCCGAGGGCGTGGCCGAGACGCCGTGGGGCAGCTTCGTCGTCGCCGAGACGGCGGCGCGGCGGCTGACCGAGATCGATCCGGCGAGCGGCGCCCGGCGCACCGTGGCCGAGGGGCTGCCGATCGGCCTCGAGGCCGGCCCGGGCATGCCGCCGAGCTACGTGCAGACCGGCGTGGCCGTGGGCGACGACGGGACGGTGTACGTCAGCGCGGACCGCAACAACGCGATCTACCGGGTACGGCCGCGGCGGTGAGGGGGCTGGACGGCCAGACCCTCACCCCGGCCCTCTCCCGCCAGCGGGAGAGGGAGTGGGGCGCAACGGCACGGGCTCCTTCTCCCGCGAAGCGGGATAGGGCGGGGGTGAGGGGCCCACCCGCAGCCCCTACTCGTGCACCTGCGACGCCGCGCACTGCACCTGCGTGACCTCGCGCCGCCCGCCGTCCACCCGCACGGCGGTGAGCTTGCCGCCCCACACGCAGCCGGTGTCCAGCGCGAGCAGGTCGGGCCGGTTCATCAGCCCGAGCGCCGACCAGTGGCCGAAGGCGATCGGCGTGCCGCGGGTCCTGCGGTCGGGCGCGTCGAACCAGGCCACCAGCCCCGGCGGCGCGCTGTCGAGCTTGCCCGAGTTCTTCAGGTCGATGCGACCCTCGGCGTCGACGAAGCGGATGCGCGTGAGCGCGTTGACGGCGTAGCGTAGCCGGTCGTGGCCGGACAGCGCCGGGTCCCACAGCGAGGGCCTGTCGCCGTACATCACCGCGAGGAAGTCGTGCAGGTCGTCGCCGCGCAGGTGCGACTCCACCTCCGCGGCGAGCGACAGCGTGGTCGGCACGTCCCACTGCGGCGGCACGCCCGCGTGCACCAGCAGCCAGCCGTCCTGGTGCAGCGCGAGGCGGCGCTGGCGCAGCCAGGCGAGCCAGTCGTCGCGGTCCGGCGCGTCGAGGATGTCCTGCAGCGTGTCGCGCGCGCCCCCGCCGTGCAGGCCGCTGGCCACCGCGAGCAGGTGCAGGTCGTGGTTGCCGAGCAGGCACTCGACCGAGCCTTCCAGCGCGCGCAGCCGGCGCAGCGTGGCCAGGCTCTTCGGGCCGCGGTTGACGAGGTCGCCGAGCACCACGACGGTGTCGCGCGAGGGGGAGAAGCCGATGTCGGCGAGCAGGCGGTCGAAGGCGTCGCAGCAACCTTGCAGGTCGCCAATGAGGTAGTGCATGGGGGTGGACGAGGGTGAGGGTCTTCGTTCGATTCTGCTACCCTCATCGGCCCCCTTCATCACGCGCCCCGGATGGACGTTGCCTTACTGGTTTTCCTGATCCTGCTGAATGCCGTGTTCGCGATGTCGGAAATGGCGCTCACCGCGAGCCGCAAGGCGCGCCTGCAGGTGATGGTGGAGACGGGGGAGGCCGGCGCGCAGGCCGCGCTCGACCTGCACGACAACCCGACCAAGTTCCTCTCGGTGGTGCAGATCGGCATCACCTCCATCGGCGTGCTCAACGGCATCGTCGGCGACGCGGCCTTCTCGGTGCCCTTCGCCACCTGGCTCACCCAGACCTTCTCCATGAGCGGCCAGGCCGCCGGCATCCTCGCCACCGCGATGGTGGTCATCGTGATCACCTTCGCCACCATCATCTTCGGCGAGCTGGTGCCCAAGCGCGTGGGCCAGATGTACCCCGAGCGCGTGGCGCGGCTGGTGGCGCGGCCGATGGAGTGGCTCTTCCTCGTCGCGCGGCCCTTCGTGCGGCTGCTGTCGTTCAGCACGCAGGGCACGCTGCGGCTGCTGGGCATCCGCGACGAGCCGAGCCGAGCCGTCACCGAGGAGGAGATCGCCGCCAGCCTCGAGGAAGGCCTGGACGCCGGCATCATCGAGGCGCAGGAGCACCAGATGGTGCGCAACGTCTTCCGTCTCGACGACCGGCAGGTGGGCTCGATGATGATCCCGCGCGCCGAGATCGTGTGGCTCGACGCGGCCGCGCCGTTGGAGGACATGCTGCGCGTGATGGCCGAGGAGGAGCACTCGCGCTATCCCGTGTGCCGCGGCGGCCTGCACGACGTGCTGGGCGTCGTCTCGGCGCAGGGCCTGCTGAACCAGCAGCTGCAGGGCCGCCCGTTCTCGCTCACCGAGCGGCTGCAGCCGCCGGTGTTCGTGCCCGAGACGCTGTCCGGCATGGAGCTGCTCGACCACTTCCGCGGCTCGGGCGCGCAGCTCGTGTTCGTGGTCGACGAATACGGCGAGGTGCAGGGCGTCATCACCGTGCGCGACGTGCTGGAGGCCATCACCGGCGAGTTCAAGACCGCGCGCGAAGAGGACTCATGGGCGGTGGAGCGGCCCGACGGCGGCTGGCTGTTCGACGGCCTCATCCCCGTGCCCGAGCTGAAGGACCGGCTCGACCTGAAGGAGCTGCCCGAGGAGGACCGCGGCCGCTACAACACGCTGGCCGGCATGGTGATGCTGCTGCTCGGGCGCCTGCCCGACACCGCCGACTCGGTCGAGTGGGAAGGCTGGCGCTTCGAGGTGGTCGACCTGGACGGCAAGCGCGTCGACAAGGTGCTCGCCACGCGCCTGGCCGAGGAGGCGCCGGCGCCGTGATCGGATCGGGCCTCTACCGCCAGCCGGTGCTGCTGGACTCGACCCTGCACCGCGCGAAGCGGCTGGCGCCGCTGGCCGACTTCTCCATCACCCGGCACCTGCACGCGGTGCCGCTGGCGGCCGCCGAGTTCGCCCACGCGGGCCTCGACCTGCCCATCATCTTCGTGCCCACCGGCGAGCGCCTCGCCGACGGCCGGGCGATGGTGTCGCCGGCCGCGCTGCTCGGGCTGTCGGCGCAGGAGAACCTCCAGCTCGACGGCACCCGCTGGGACGCGCGCTACCTGCCGGCCTTCATCCGCCGCTACCCCTTCCTGACCGCGCCGGTGCCCGGCGGCGAGGCGCCCGGCGTCTTCGTCGACGCGGCGTGGAGCGGCTTCGGCGACGAGGCGGGCGAGCCGCTGTTCGCGCACGACGGCGCGCACACGCCCGCGCTCGAACGCGCGCTCGACTTCCTGCGCCGGTTCGACGAGGAGCAGCGCAAGACCCGCGTCTTCTGCGAACGCCTCGTCGCGCAGGACCTGCTCGAAGACATGCAGGCCGACGCCACGCTGCCCGGCGGGCGCACGCTCAAGGTCGACGGCTTTCTCACCGTGAACGAGCGCCGCTTCGCCGAGCTGCCCGGCGACGTGCTGCTCGACTGGCACCGCAGCGGCATGCTGATGCTGCTGCATGCGCACCAGGCGTCGCTCGCCAACGTGCGCCATCTCGTCGAGCGCAAGGCGAGGCGCCTGGCGGCCGCGCGCTGAAAGGACTGCCCCATGCCCCCACAGGACGATTTCGACCGCGGCGTGAAGAACCGCCGGGCCGTGCTGGGCGACGCCTACGTCGACCGCTCGCTCGACGGCACGACCGGCTTCAACGCCGAGTTCCAGAGCCTCGTCACGCGCTATGCGTGGCACGACATCTGGGGCCGCCCCGGCCTGGACCACACCACGCGCCGCCTGCTGGTGCTGGGCATGACGATGGCCCTCGCGCGCTGGGAGGAGTTCGAGCTGCACTGCCGCGCCACCGTGCAGCACGGCGTGCCGGTCGAGAAGATCAAGGAGGCGCTGATGCAGGGCGCCATCTACTGCGGCGTGCCCGCGGCCAACACCGCCTTCAAGATCGCCACCCGCATCTTGCGCGAGGAAGGCCGGCTGCCGCCGGCTGAGCCGCTCACGGCCGGCGTGCGCGTCGCCACGCACCACACCTTCAGCGCGCCGCAGATCCGGCTGCGCGTGCAGGGCGCGGGCGCGCCGGTGGTGATGAGCCACGCGCTGGGGCTCGACGGCCGGCTGTGGGACGGCCTCGCCGCGTCGCTCGCCGGCGGGCACGAGGTGCTGCGCTACGACCACCGCGGCCACGGCGGATCGGCCGTGCCCGCCGGGCCGTACACGATGGACGATCTCGTGGACGACGCCGCGCGCGTGATCCGCGAATGGGGCCGCGGGCCGGTGGTCTTCGTCGGGCTGTCGATGGGCGGCATGGTGGGCCAGGGCCTCGCCATCCGGCACCCCGAGCTCGTGAAGGCGCTGGTGCTCGCCAACACCACGGCGCAGTACCCCGAGGCGGGCCGGGCCGTGATGGCGCAGCGCATCGAGAAGGTCGAGGCGGGCGGGCTCGAGGCCATCTCCGATTCGGTGATCGAGCGCTACTTCGACGCGCCGTTCCGCGCCTCGCAGCCCGAGGCCGTGCAGCGTTGCCGCGAGGTGCTGCTGCGCACCGACCCGGCCGGCTACGCGGCGTGCTGCCATGCGGTGGCCGGCGTCGACTGGCTCGACCGGCTGCACGAGATCCGCTGCCCGACGCTGGTGATCGCCGGCGCGCAGGACGTGGGCACGCCCGTGGCCATGGCGCAGCAGATCGCCGGGCGCATTGCCGGCGCGGCGCTCGAGGTCATCGACGGCGCGGCGCACCTGAGCGTGCTGGAGCAGCCGGCGGCGTTCGAGGCGGCGGTGCGGGGGCTGCTGGCGCGGGTGGCCGGCGCCTGATCAGGCCTCGCGGCTCGCCCCCAGCCGCGCCGACACCTCCGCCGCCGCGCGCTTCAGCCCCTGCGCCACGGCGCCGTCCGGCGCCAGGTCGAAGATCGCCGTCGGCCCGATGGCGGTGAAGCTCATCACCATCGCGCCGGCTTCGTCGAACACCGGCGCCGCCATGGCGCTGACGCCGGGCACGGCGCCGTCGCGGATGCGGCTCACGCCGTGGCGGCGGATCTCGCCGAAGGCCTCTTCCAGCACGGCGTCGATGCTGGCGCGCAGCCGCGCCGGCACCGGCTGGCCGCGCTGGCGCAGCTCGGCCGCCTGCTGGTCGGCCAGGGCCTCGAGCACCCGCTCGCGCGGCAGGTGCGCCGCGAACAGCATGCCCGAGGCGGTGCCGCGCAGGCTCACCACCGTGCCGTGGCGCATGTTCACGTGCACGGCCGACGGCGCCTCCTCGATGCGCACGATGGTCGGCCCGCGGTTGCCCCACACCGCCAGCGCCACCGTGTGGCCCAGCGCCTGCGCGAGCTCGGGCAGCAGCGGCGTGGCCAGCCGCACCGGGTCGAACTGCTGCAGGCTGATGAGGCCCAGCTGCAGCGCCAGCGGCCCGAGGCCGTAGCGGCCGGAGGCCGGGTCCTGCGCGATCAGGCCGAGCTTGCCGAAGCTCACCAGGTACGGGTGCGCCTTCGCCGGCGTCATGCCGGCGTCGCGCGCCAGGTCCTTCAGCGCCAGCGGCCGGCCGTGGTGGGTGAGCGCCAGCAGCAGCCGCCCGCCCACCTCCACGCTCTGGATGCCGCGCTGGCTGCGCACTGGCGCGGCGGCGGGCTTGCGGGCCGCCGGTTCTCGGCTCTTTCGGGTGGGCGTCATCGAGATCCTCGATCGATCGGTGTTTTTACTTAGGCTAATGTGTTAGACATTATCGAACGCGCTGACTAAGATCAACCCCCGTGTTCAGCAAAGACGAATTTCTTTGCGTTTGACGAATACGAGAACACCCGATCCAAGGAAGTCCCCGATGAGCAAAGCCTTCGCCAGCCAGGCCGACCTGCAGGAAAAGCAGGTCAGCTTCACGCGCCTGTCCGACAACGCCTATGCGTACACCGCAGAGGGCGACCCCAACACCGGCATCGTCATCGGCGACGACGCGGTGATGGTGATCGACACCCAGGCCACGCCGGTGATGGCGCAGGACGTGATCCGCCGCATCCGCGAGGTGACCGACAAGCCGATCAAGTACGCCGTGCTGAGCCACTACCACGCGGTGCGCGTGCTGGGCGCCTCGGCCTACCAGCCGCAGGAGATCATCGCCAGCCAGGACACCTACGACCTCATCGTCGAGCGCGGCGCGCAGGACATGAAGAGCGAGATCGAGCGCTTCCCGCGGCTGTTCCGCGCGGTCGAGACGATTCCCGGCCTCACCTGGCCGACGATGACCTTCAAGGGCGAGATGACGCTGTGGCTGGGCAAGCTGGAAGTGAAGCTGCTGCAGCTCGGCCGCGGCCACACCAAGGGCGACACGGTGGTGTGGCTGCCGCAGCAGAAGATCCTCTTCAGCGGCGACCTGGTGGAGTTCGACGCCACGCCCTATGCCGGCGACGCCTACTTCAAGGACTGGCCGAAGACGCTGGACAACATCGCCGCGCTGGAGCCGGCGGCGCTGGTGCCGGGCCGCGGCGCGGCGCTCACCACGCCGGAGATGGTGGCGAAGGGCCTGGCCGGCACGCGCGCCTTCGTGAGCGACGTGTACGCCGCCGCGAAGGCCGGCGCCGCCGCGGGCAAGGACCTGCGCACGCTCTACAAGGAAACGCACGCGGCGCTGAAGCCGAAATACAGCGAGTGGGTGATCTTCGACCACTGCATGCCTTTCGACGTGACGCGCGCGCTGGACGAGGCGACCGAGTACCCGGATCCGCGCATCTGGACGGCGGAACGGGACAAGGCGATGTGGGAAGCATTGGAAGGCTGAGGTCAGACGAAGAGATCCGTTCGCACTGAGCTTGTCGAAGTGCCCGCGCACACCCCCGTTCGCCCTGAGGTATCGAAGGGCCGGTTGCGCGCCACAAAGGCTTCGATACCTCAGCCAAGTCCTTCGATACCTCAGTCCCTTCTACAAGCTCAGGACGATCGGTGTCCTTCGATACCTCAGGACGAACGGGTTTGGGATCGCGCCACACATCAATGAAACCCGACGACCTTCGATCTCAACTTGAGCCCGACTACCAGTCGCTCGAGTTCCCCTACGTCCGCTCGCCCGACCAGGACGCGGCGGCGCCGGCGCGCCACCCGGTGATCGTCGTCGGCGCCGGGCCGGTGGGCCTGTCGCTGGCCATCGACCTGGCCCAGCGCGGCGTGCGCGTGCTGCTGCTGGACAACGACAACAAGCTCTCGCACGGCTCGCGCGCCATCTGCTTCGCCAAGCGCACGCTGGAGATCTTCGACCGCCTCGGCTGCGGCCAGCGCATGGTCGACAAGGGCGTGTCGTGGAACCGCGGGCGGGTGTTCTTCAGGGACCAGCCGGTCTACCACTTCGACCTGCAGCCCGAGGCGGGCCATGAGCGGCCGGCCTTCATCAACCTGCAGCAGTACTACGTCGAGGGCTATCTCGTCGAGCGCGCGATGGCGCTGCCCGGCATCGAGATCCGCTGGAAGAACCGCGTCACCGCCGTCGACAACGCGCCCGACGGCGCCACGCTCACCGTCGACACGCCCGACGGCCCCTACACGCTGCGGGCCGACTGGCTGGCCGCCTGCGACGGCTCGCGCTCCACGCTGCGCTCGCTGCTGGGCCTGGAGGCGAAGGGCCGCGTGTTCCGCGACCGCTTCCTCATCGCCGACATCAAGACCCCCGGCGACCTGCTGCCCGGCGGCGCCATCGAACGCTGGTTCTGGTTCGACCCGCCCTTCCATCCGAACCAGAGCGTGCTGCTGCACCGCCAGCCCGACGAGGTCTGGCGCATCGACTTCCAGCTCGGCTGGGACGCCGACCCCGAGGCCGAGAAGCAGCCCGAGCGCGTGCTGCCGCGGGTGCGCGCGCTGCTCGCGCATGCCGGGCTCGCCGACATCGAGTTCACGCTGCAGTGGGCGAGCGTCTACACCTTCGCCTGCACGCGCATGGAGCGCTTCCGCCAGGGCCGCGTGCTGTTCGCGGGCGATTCGGCGCACGGCGTCTCGCCCTTCGGCGCGCGCGGCGCCAACTCGGGCGTGCAGGACGCCGAGAACCTGGCCTGGAAGCTCGTGCGCGTGCTGCGCGGCGAGGCGGGCGAGGCGCTGCTCGACACCTACGCCGCCGAGCGCGAGTGCGCGGCCGACGAGAACCTGCTCAACAGCACGCGCTCGACCGACTTCATCACGCCCAAGAGCGAGGTCAGCCGGTTGTTCCGCGACGCCGTGCTCGACCTCTCGCGCCACCACGCCTTCGCCCGGGGGCTGGTGAACAGCGGGCGGCTGTCGGTGCCCTGCGTGCTGCGCGACTCGCCGCTGAACACGCCGGACGCCGATGCCTTCGCGGGCCCGATGGCGCCGGGCGCCTCGGCCGCCGACGGCCCGCTGCGCGAAGGCGGCGCCGACGCCTGGCTGCTGCGCCGACTGGGCGACGACTTCACGCTGCTGGTGTTCGGCGCCGCGCCGGCCTGGGCCGGCGAGCTGCCGGTGCGCACCGTGTGCATCGACGCCGATGCCGCCGTCGACCGCGACGGCTGCCTGCAGCGCCGCTACGACGCCGCGCCCGGCACCGCCTACCTCTTCCGCCCCGACCAGCACGTGTGCGCCCGCTGGCGCGCCCCGACGGCCGAGGCGGTGCGGGCCGCGCTCGCGCGCGCGCTCGGCCGGGAGCTCGCCCCATGCTGATCACCGAACCGAACCTGGACGCGCCCGACGACTTCTACGAGGCGCTGATCGAGGCCCACCGCGGGCTGTCCGCGGCCGACAGCCATGCACTCAACGCGCGCCTGCTGCTGCTGCTGGCCAACCACGTCGGCCGGCTCGACGTGCTGAACGAGGCGCTGCAGGCCGCGCGCGGCAGCGCCGCACCGACGACGAAGGACTCCGACTCATGAGCACTGCACCGATGTACCAATCCGGCTTCGGCAACGAGTACGCCACCGAGGCCATTCCCGGCGCGCTGCCGCAGGGGCGCAACAGCCCGCAGAAGGTGGCGCACGGCCTGTACGCCGAGCTGATGAGCGGCACCGCCTTCACCGCGCCGCGCGCCGCCAACCAGCGCACCTGGATGTACCGGCGCCGGCCCTCGGCCGTGGCCGGCGCCTACGAGCCGATGGCGCACGCCACGCTCAAGACCGGCGCCAAGGACGGCGTGCCCGTGCCGCCCGACCCGATGCGCTGGCACCCCACGCCCGTGCCCGAGACGCCGATGGACTTCGTGCAGGGCCTGCACACCGTCGCCCTGAACGGCGACGCCGATGCGCAGGTGGGCATCGCGGTGCACCTGTACCTCGCCAACCGGTCGATGGTCGACACGGTCTTCGTCAACGCCGACGGCGAGATGCTGGTCGTGCCGCAGACGGGGCGCCTGACCATCACCACCGAGCTGGGCGTGCTGGAGGTGGCGCCCGGCGAGATCGCCCTGCTGCCGCGCGGCATGCTGTTCAAGGTGGCGGTGGACGGCCCCTCGCGCGGCTACGTGTGCGAGAACTACGGCGCGGCCTTCCGCCTGCCCGAGCTCGGCCCCATCGGCAGCAACGGCCTGGCCAACCGGCGCGACTTCCTCGCGCCCGTGGCCGCGTTCGAGGACGCGGGCGGCCCCTACCGCATCGTGCGCAAGGTGGGCGGAGCGCTGTGGACGGCCCACCTGCCCGGCACGCCCTTCGACGTGGTGGCCTGGCACGGCAACCTCGCGCCGGTGAAGTACGACACGAAGAACTTCATGACCATCGGCTCGATCAGCTTCGACCACCCGGACCCGTCGATCTTCACCGTGCTGACCTCGCCGTCGGACACGCCGGGGTGGGCCAACTGCGACTTCGTGATCTTCCCGCCGCGCTGGATGGTGGCCGAGGACACCTTCCGCCCGCCCTGGTACCACCGCAACGTCATGAGCGAGTTCATGGGGCTGGTGCACGGCCAGTACGACGCCAAGCCCGAAGGCTTCCAGCCCGGCGGCATGAGCCTGCACAACTGCATGGTGCCGCACGGCCCCGACGCCGAGGCCTTCGAGCGCGCGAGCAACGCGCCGCTCGCGCCGCACAAGCTCGACGACACGCTGGCCATCATGTTCGAGAGCCGCTGGCGCTTCCACCCCACCGAGTTCGCGATGAAGGGCGGCGCGCTCGATGCCCGCTATGCCGAATGCTGGGCGCCGCTGGCCGGGGCCAAGGGATGACGATGCTGGACGAGACCCACGACCCGGCGCTGAAGAGCTGGGTGGAGAGCGCCAACGACGGCGCCACCGATTTCCCGATCCAGAACCTGCCCTACGGCCGCTTCCGCCGCGCCGGCACGCAGGAGCCGTGGCGCATCGGCGTGGCCATCGGCGACCAGGTGCTCGACCTGCAGCGCGCCGGCCGGGCCGCATGGCGCGCCGACGTGCAGCCGCTGCTCGCCCCCCTGGCCGCCGGCGACCTGAACGCCTTCATGGCGCTGGGCGGCGAGGCGAGCCGCACGCTGCGCGCCGCGCTGTCGCAGGCGCTGCGCGAGGGCAGCCCGATGCAGGCGGCGCTGCAGGGCGCCCTCGTGCCGCAGCGCGAGGCCGAGATGGCGCTGCCCTGCACGGTGGGCGACTACACCGACTTCTACACCGGCATCCACCACGCCACGGCGGTGGGCAAGCTGTTCCGCCCCGACAACCCGCTGCTGCCCAACTACAAGTGGGTGCCCATCGGCTACCACGGGCGCAGCTCGTCGCTCGTCGTCAGCGGCACGCCGGTGCGGCGCCCGCGCGGGCAGCTCAAGGGCGAGGCGGCCGAGCCGGTGCTGGCGCCGACGCAGCGCCTGGACTACGAGCTCGAGCTCGGCGCGCTCATCGGCGCGGGCAATGCGCTCGGCGAGCCCATCGGCATCGCTCAGGCCGAGTCGCACCTGTTCGGCGTGGTGCTGCTCAACGACTGGTCGGCGCGCGACGTGCAGGCCTGGGAGTACCAGCCGCTCGGGCCGTTCCTGGCGAAGAACTTCGCCTCCACGCTGTCGCCCTGGGTGGTGACGATGCAGGCGCTGGCGCCCTACCGCGCGGCGTTCGCGCGGCCGGCGCAGGATCCGCAGCCGCTGCCCTACCTCGACGGCGAGTCCAACCGCGCGCAGGGCGCGCTCGACATCCGGCTGCAGGTGCTGCTGCAGACCGCGGCCATGCGCGAACGGGGCGAGGCGCCGGCGCCGCTGTCGCAGTCGAACTTCCGCGACGCCTACTGGACGCTGGCGCAGCTCGTCGCGCACCACAGCGTCAACGGCTGCAACCTGCGCGCGGGCGACCTGCTGGGCACCGGCACGCAGTCGGGGCCGGGCGAAGGCGAGGGCGGCTCGCTGCTCGAACTCTCGCAAGGCGGCAAGCGGCCGGTCGCCCTGCCCGGCGGCGAGAGCCGCAGCTTCCTGCAGGACGGGGACACGCTCGTCCTGCGCGCCTTCTGCGAAGCACCCGGCCACGCGCGCATCGGCTTCGGCGACTGTGCGGGCACCGTACAGGCCGCCAATTGATAGTCGTCAACCCTGTAGCGAGCGGCTCCGCGCCGCTCCTACCATCGTCAATCCTCTCTTTGTCGAACGTCCTCTCGAACGACCACCCCCGGAGACAGCCCATGAAGTTCTCGCTCAAGCCTCTTCTCGCCGCCGCCTTCACGCTGGCGGCCCTGACCGCGCAGGCGCAGGAAGTGACCCTCAAGGTTCACCACTTCTGGCCGCCGGGCGCGATGCCGCCGACGAAGATCCTGCAGCCGTTCTGCGACAAGATCGCGGCGGAGTCGAAGGACCGCATGAAGTGCCAGATCTACCCGGCGATGCAGCTGGGGGGCACGCCCGGGCAGCTGATCGACCAGGCACGCGACGGCGTGGTGGACATCGCCTTCACGCTGCCGGGGTACACGGCCGGGCGCTTTCCGATCATGGAAGTGTTCGAGCTGCCGTTCATGATGAACTCGGCCGAGACCGGCTCCAAGGCCGCGTGGGAGTACTACAACAAGTACGCCACCAAGGAGTTCCCGGGCATCAAGCCGCTGATGTTCGCGGTGCACGACAACGGCTACCTGCACACGCGCGACAAGCAGATCAAGCAGCTGTCGGACCTGCGGGGGCTGAAGATGCGCGCGCCCACGCGCCAGACCAACAAGCTGCTCGCCTCGCTGGGGGCCACGCCCGTGGGCATGCCGCTGCCGGCGGTGGCCGACGCGGTGAGCAAGGGCACCATCGACGGCTTCGCCCTGCCGTGGGAAGTGATCCCCTCGGTCAAGCTGCACGAGATGGTCAAGTACCACACCGAGACGCCCGACTCCAAGCCGGCGCTGTACACGGCGCTGTTCATCCTGGCCATGAACCAGAGCCGGTACGACGGCCTGCCGGCCGACCTGAAGGCCATCATCGACAAGCACAGCGGGGCGGCCCTGTCGGCCATGGCCGGCGCCACCTGGGACGACAGCAAGGCGCCCGGGCGCAAGCCGGCGGTGGACCGCGGCAACGTGTTCTACACGCTCAGCGACGCCGAGACCGACAAGTTCATCAAGGCCAGCGCCCCGCTGTACGACCAGTGGGTGGCCGACATGGACAAGCGCAGCCTGCCGGGCAAGCAGATGCTCGAGGACGCGCGCGCGCTCATCGCCAAGTACAAGACGAAGTGAGCCCGAAGTGAGCCGCGGCTCCCGCCACTGACGACGACGCGACCCGCGCCGCCCCTTGCCCGCGCAGGGGCGGGCGCTGGGGGCGGGCAGCGCCCGCCTGCCTCACAGGAACCACCATGCCTCCCATCCTGCGCCGCCTGGCGGTGCTGTTCGCCATCGCCGGCGGCCTGGCCGGCTGCGCCGTGGCGCTCATGACCGTGACCAGCGTCACCGGCCGCGCCATCACCTCCCTGCCCATCCCCGGCGACGTCGAGCTCACCCAGTTCGGCAGCGCGCTGTGCATCGCGCTGTGCCTGCCCTGGGCGCAGCTGCACGGCAGCAACATCATCGTGGACTTCTTCACCCAGGGCGTGGCCGAGCGCAGCCTGCGCCGCCTGGACGCCTTCGGCGCGCTGCTGCTCGCGCTGATGGTGGGCGTGCTCGCCTGGCGCACCGCCGCCGGCGCCCTGTCGGTGCACGACAGCTTCGAGACCACCATGATCCTGGGCCTGCCCATGTGGATCGCCTACGTCGTGCTCGCCCCCGGCTTCGCGCTCACCGCCGTCATCGCGCTGGTGCAGGCCCGGCTGCACCTGAAGGGCCAGGAGCACCACCTGGGGGTGAGGCCATGACGCCGACGGCCATCGGGCTGCTGATGTTCGGCGCCATGCTGGTGCTCATGGCCGTGCGCGTGCCGATCGCCGCGGCCATGTTCATCCCCGGGGCGCTGGGCTACTGGGCCATGACCAACGACATGGCGCTGCTGAACATGCTCAAGGGCTCGGCCGTGGCGCGGCTGACGGTGTACGACCTGAGCGTCATCCCGCTGTTCCTGCTGATGGGCCAGTTCGCCACCCAGGGGGGCCTGAGCCGGGCGCTGTTCAAGGCGGCGGCCGCCTTCGTCGGGCACATCCGCGGGGGCCTGGGCATGGCCGCCATCCTGTCGGCGGCGGCCTTCGGCGCGGTGTGCGGCTCGTCGGTGGCCACCTCGGCCACCATCACCCAGGTGGCCTACCCCGAGATGCGCGCGCACGGCTACCACGGGCGGTTGTCCACCGCGGCGCTGGCCACCGGGGGGACGCTGGGCATCCTCATCCCGCCGTCGGTGCCGCTGATCGTCTACGCCATCCTCACCGAGCAGAACATCGCCAAGCTCTTCGCCGCGGCGCTGGTGCCGGGCATCCTGGCCACGCTCGGCTACGTCACCGTCATCGGGCTGTACTGCCGCGTGCGCCCCGACCTGGCCACGCCCAGCCAGGCACTGCCCTGGGGGGCGCGGCTGCGGGCGCTGGTGGGCGTGTGGCCCATCGTGGTGATCTTCAGCATCGTCTTCGGCGGCATCTACGGCGGGCTGTTCTCGCCCACCGAGGGGGCGGCGGTCGGCGCGGTGGGCACCTTCCTGGCCGGCGTGATGCAGCGCGAGCTCGGCCTGGAGGGCATCAAGCGCAGCTTCCTGGGCACGGCCGAGACCTCGGCGATGGTGTTCATGATCTTCCTCGGGGCGGACATGATGAACTCGGCGCTGGCGCTCACGCAGATGCCCGCGGCGCTGGCCGACTGGGTCAGCCACCTGCAGGTCGCGCCGCTGGTGATCGTGGCCTGCGTGCTGCTGTTCTACGTGGTGCTGGGCTGCGTGATGGACGAGCTGTCGATGCTGCTGCTGACGATTCCCGTGATCTTCCCCACCATCATGGGGCTGGAGCTGTGGGGCCTGACCCAGGAGATGAAGGCCATCTGGTTCGGCATCCTGGTGCTGATGACGGTGGGCATCGGGCTGATCGCCCCGCCCGTGGGGCTGAACGTGTACGTGGTCAACAGCATCGCCAAGGACGTGTCGATGAAGGAAACCTACAAGGGCGTCCTGCCCTTCCTCGCCTCCGATGTCACTCGCGTGCTGCTGCTGCTGTTCTTCCCCGTGCTGTCGCTCGGGCTGGTGCGCGTGTTCTACCCATGACCGCCCGCGCGGCCCGGGCCCGTCCGCCGTGAGCGGGCGGATGGCCGCCACCTAGAATCCCGCACCGCAGCCACTGCGTGACGCCGTGCCCATCGAGACCCCCACTCCGCCGAGCGCCGTCGCCTCCGGGACGATCCAGCGCCACCTGCGTGCGGCGTTCGGGCTCGCGGCGGTGCTGCCGCTGGCGCTGGTGCTGGCCCTGAGCCTGCTCAGCTACCAGCAGGCCGAACGCGCCGCCCACGAACGGCTGGACCGCAGCGTCGACGTGGCGCTCGAGCATGCGCTGAAGGTCTTCGAGTCGAGCCGCCAGCTCGTCGGCCGCGTGAACGACCTCGTCGGCGACCGCTCCGACGAGCAGGTGGCCGCCGAGGAGCCGCTGCTGCACGAGCGGCTGGGCACCTTCGTCGAAGGCATTCCGCAGGTGGCGTCGATCAACGTCATCGGGCGCGACGGCCGCATCCTCGCCAGCAGCCGCTTCCATCCGCCGCCGGCGCAGGTGTCGCTGCACGACCGCGCCGACTTCCAGCACCACCTGCGCGGGGTGTCGCCGGTGCACGTGTCGCGCCGCATGGCGGGGCTGGCCGACGGCGAGGAGATCTTCAACCTCTCGGTGCCGCGCGCCTCGGCCGACGGCGGGTTCAACGGCGTGCTGATGCTCTCGCTGCGGCCGGGCTACTTCGCCGCGCAGTACGAGCGCATGGTGAAGAGCGACCCGGGGGTGGCGATCTCGCTCATGCGCAGCAACGGCGAGGTGATCGCCCGCGTGCCGGCCGTGCCCGCCGACACGCGCCTCGCGCACGGCAGCCCGCTGCAGCGCGCCCTGGGCGAGGCCATCGAGACCGGCGGCGCCGGCGGCAGCCTGCGCGCCGTGTCCACCATCGACGGCGAGGACCGCATGGCGAGCTTCCGCACGGTGGCCGACTACCCGCTCGCCATCGTCGCGGCCAGCGACATGTCGGTGTGGCGGGCCGAGTGGCTCGGCACCGTGGCCATCCTGGTCGCGTTCACGCTCATCCCGACCGCCGCGCTGTGCGCCACGCTGCTCGTCGCGCTGCGGCGCCTGCGCGGCGAGGAGGACGCCTGGACGCGCTACCGCGCCGAGGTGGCCTCGCGCGTGGCCGTCGAGGCGGCCTACCGGCAGTCGCGCAAGCTCGAGGCGCTGGGCCGCGTGAGCGGCGGCATCTCGCACGACTTCAACAACATCCTGATGGTGGTGGGCACGAGCACCGAGGTGCTGCGCCGCATGCTCGAAGGCAAGCCCGGCTTCGACCGGCCGATCGCCGCGCTGCAGCGCGCGGTGAACTCGGGCACCAACCTCACGCGGCAGCTGCTGGCGTTCGCGCGGCGCCAGCCGCTGCGCCCGCAGATCGTCGACCTGGCCGCGCGCATGCCCGAGTTCGCCTCGCTGCTGCGCGCCACGCTGGGCAGCCGCGTGGCCATCGAGCTCGTGGTGGCGCCCGACGTGCGGCCGGTGCACGTGGACGAGGCCGAGCTCGACCTCGCGCTGCTCAACCTCGCGCTCAACGCGCGCGACGCCATGCCCTCGGGCGGCAAGCTCACGATCACCATCGACAACACCGACCTGCAGCCCACGCCCGAGTCGCCGCTCGCCGGTGCGTTCGTGCGCATCGCCGTGGCCGACACCGGCGAGGGCATCGCGCCCGAGGACATCGAGCGCGTGTTCGAGCCCTTCTGGACGTCCAAGGCGGCGGGCCAGGGCACGGGGCTCGGGCTGTCGCAGGTGCATGCGTTCTGCGAGCAGTCGGGCGGGCAGGCGCTCATCGCCAGCACCCGGGGCGAAGGCACCACGGTCACCCTGCTGGTGCCGGCGGCGCCCGCCGCGGCGTCCGGCGCCGACGTGTTCGCCTCCACGCTGCCGCCGCCGCAGGCACAGGGCCGCATCCTGCTGGTCGAGGACAACGCCGACGTCGCCGCCTCCACCCGCTCGCTGCTGCAGATGCAGGGCTTCGAGGTCGACCTCGCCGTCTCGGCCGACGAGGCGCTGGCGCGGCTGCGCCGCGGTGTCGCGTGGGACCTGGTGCTGTCCGACGTGGTGATGCCCGGCAGCGCCAACGGCCTCGAGCTGGCCCGCACGCTGCGCCGCGAGGCGCCGCAGCTGCCGCTGGTGCTGATGACCGGCTACACGCCGGAGCTGGCCGCGGCCACGGCCGAGGGCTTCGCCGTCATCGCCAAGCCCTTCGACACGCGGGTGCTGCGCCGCGCGCTCGACGAGGCGATGAAGCACAGCCGCCTCGCCGAGCACGACGGCGCGGCGTCGCTGGCCTGAGCCGCGCCGCGGCGCGGGCGGCCGCTCAGGCCAGCCGGTGGCCGCAGTTCCCGCAGAACGCGTCGCCGGCGACGGTGGTGTTCCCGCACGAGGGGCAGGCGGGCGCCGGCTCGGCCGGCAGCGGGGGCTGCGGCGGCGGCAGGGTGTCGTCGGCCGCGGCGGCCTCCGCGGGCGCGGCCGCGGGCGCCGCCGCGCGGGCGCGCTGCGCGTAGCCCTGCGCCGTGGCCTGGGCCTGCGCCTGCATCTCGCGCGCCCGCGCCTTCGCGTCGGCGAGCTTCGCCCCGATCTCGGCCTGGGCCGCGTCGAGGTCGAGCCCGTCGATCGCGCGCAGGTAGACGGTGCAGGCGCCGCGCAGGTACACCATGCCCGGCAGCGTGAAGGCGACTGCGAAGAGCAGGCCGCCGCCGATCATCGCGGCCACGGCATGGCCGCCCAGCCCGCCGCCCATCATCAGGCCCATCACGCCCATGCCGCCCATGCCCATGCCACCCATGCCGCCGGTGCTCAGGATGGCCGCCGACAGCGAGGTCGTGAACGCGGTGCCGCTGAAGAGGATCATGCCGATCAGCGCGCTCACCGCGCCCGAGATCAGCGTCACGGCGATCATGAGCAGCAGCACCATCACCAGCCGCTTGCGGGCGATGGCGAGAAGCTGGCTCACGCAGGCCAGGGTGCCGGCGCCGCGCCAGACGGCCGGTGCGGCGAGCGGGAAGATCACCGTGGGCAGGGCGAAGAAGGCCATGCCCGAGACGATCACCCCGAGCGGGAACACCACCGTGTAGAGCAGCGGCCCGATGAACGGGATCTTGCAGATGAAGAGCACGACCGCGAACGCGATCAGGCCGGCGAGATAGAGCGCGAACACCAGCAGCAGCACGAGGATGAGCCGGTGCGAGGTGGCCAGCGACGCGGAGATCGCCGCGCCGATGGGCCGCGACGGCTGGCCGCCGGCTTCGTCGAGCATCATCATGCCGACCGCGTTGCCGCCGTAGAACGCGATGGCCCAGGCCGCCAGGCCGAACAGCGGCACGAACAGGAAGCTCGCGCGCGCCATGAGCCCCCCGAGCGCGAAGACGAGCGCCGTCGCCGCGAAGGTGGCGAACAGCAGCAGCACGGCGCGGCCGTTGCGAATCGCCTCGATGCTCTCCAGCAGCGGGGCGCCGTTCCTGATTTGTTGGGCCAGCATGAAGTCCTCCGTGGTTGTCCGTCGTCGTGGGGCGCTCAGCCGCCGGCGCCCGTGATCGAGTCGATCTCGCGCCGGCGCTGCTCCTCGCGCAGCTTCACGCACTGCGGGTGCGAGGCGAAGCGCGAATGCAGGCACTGCTCGGTGATGCACAGCGTGCGGGCGATGAGGTTGCGCCCGGCGCAGGCGTCGCCCGGGCTTGCCGGCGCGGCAGCCTGCGGCGCGGCGGCCTGCGGCGCGGGGGCCGGCGGCCGCTCGGGCGGCCGGGCCGGCGCCGGGGCGGGTGCGGGCTCGGCGGCCACCGGCGCGGGGG
>JBIQHD010000037.1:0-42591 GCA_044508835.1 Rubrivivax sp. | reverse complement strand
AGACCTTGATGGTCACGGCCGGCTGGTTGTCGTCGGCGGTGGAGAAGGTCTGCGCGAACTTGGTCGGGATGGTCGTGTTCTTCTGGATCATCTTGGTCATGACGCCGCCCAGCGTCTCGATGCCCAGCGACAGCGGCGTCACGTCCAGCAGCAGCACGTCCTTGCGCTCGCCGCCCAGCACCTGGCCCTGGATGGCCGCGCCCACCGCGACGGCCTCGTCGGGGTTCACGTCCTTGCGCGGGTCCTTGCCGAAGAACTCTTTGACCTTCTCCTGCACCTTGGGCATGCGGGTCTGGCCGCCGACGAGGATCACGTCGTCGATCTGGCTGACCTGGATGCCGGCGTCCTTGATGGCGGTGCGGCACGGCGCGATGGTGCGCTCGATCAGGTCCTCGACCAGGGCCTCGAGCTTGGCGCGCGTGAGCTTGATGTTCAGGTGCTTCGGACCCGAGGCATCGGCCGTCACGTAGGGCAGGTTGATGTCGGTCTGCGCGCTGTTGGACAGCTCGATCTTGGCCTTCTCGGCCGCTTCCTTCAGGCGCTGCAGCGCGAGCACGTCCTTGGACAGGTCGACGCCTTGCTCCTTCTTGAACTCGGCGATGATGTAGTCGATGACGCGCTGGTCGAAGTCCTCGCCGCCGAGGAAGGTGTCGCCGTTGGTCGACAGCACTTCGAACTGCTTCTCGCCGTCGACGTCGGCGATCTCGATGATGGACACGTCGAAGGTGCCGCCGCCGAGGTCATAGACCGCGATCTTGCGGTCGCCCTTCTCGGTCTTGTCCAGGCCGAAGGCGAGCGCGGCCGCGGTCGGCTCGTTGATGATGCGCTTGACGTCCAGGCCCGCGATGCGGCCGGCGTCCTTGGTGGCCTGGCGCTGGCTGTCGTTGAAGTAGGCGGGCACCGTGATGACGGCCTCGGTGACCGGCTCGCCGAGGTAGTCCTCGGCGGTCTTCTTCATCTTGCGCAGCGTCTCGGCGCTGATCTGCTGGGCGGCGAGCTTGTTGCCGCGCACCTCGACCCAGGCGTCGCCGTTGTCGGCGGCCACGATCTTGTAGGGCATCAGGTCGATGTCCTTCTGCACTTCCTTCTCGCTGAACTTGCGGCCGATCAGGCGCTTGACCGCGAAGATGGTGTTCTTCGGGTTGGTGACGGCCTGGCGCTTGGCCGAGGCGCCGACGAGGATCTCGCCGTCTTCCTGGTAGGCCACGATGGACGGCGTGGTGCGCGCACCCTCGCTGTTCTCGATGACGCGCGGCGTGTTGCCTTCCATCACGGACACGCACGAGTTCGTGGTGCCCAGGTCAATGCCGATGATCTTTGCCATTTGAGGGTTCTCCTGAAACTGAAATCCGGTTGTCTTCGAGTTGTGGATAACTCGCTTGTTTTCAAGAACGTCGGGGGGTGCCGCGGCGCATCACTTGGGCGCAGACACGGTGACCAGCGCCGGGCGAAGCACGCGGTCGGCGATGAGGTAGCCCTTCTGCAGCACCGTGACCACGGTGTTGGGCTCCTGCTCGGCGGGCACCACGCTGATGGCCTGGTGCTGGTGCGGGTCGAACTTCTCGCCGGCGGCGGGGTTCACCTCGACCACCTTGTTGCGCTCCAGCGCGCCGTTCAGCTGGCGCAGGATGGCGTGCACGCCCTCGAGCACCTGCTGCGGGGTCTGGTCCTGCGCCACGATGGCGGCCTCGAGGCTGTCCTTCACGGGCAGCAGGCTTTCGGCGAAGCCCTCCACGGCGAACTTGCGGGCCTTGGCCATTTCCTCGTCGGCGCGGCGGCGGGTGTTCTCGGCCTCGGCCTTGGCGCGCAGGTAGGCGTCGGCCATCTCGGCGTGCTTGGCCTCGAGCTCGCTCAGGCGCCGGCTCGCGTCGTCGGCGGGCGCGGGCACCACCGGCTCGGTGCCGGGCTCGGACTGGGGCTCGATACGGGGGTCGGGGGTGTTTTCTGTGTTCGACATTGCGGGGTTGGCTCTGATTCCAACGGCCCATGTGGGGCCGTCGCGCGGTGCTTCAAGGCCCCGGCGGGGCCGTTCAGTCCGGATCGGCGCTGGCGCTCCAGCGGTTCCAGTCGGCGAGCTGGCGGCGGTCGCGCTTGGTGGGCCGGCCGTGTTCCTGCGCCTGCGCCGGCTCGGTGCCGAGGCGGCGCTGCTCGGCGTGCCGCTCGCGCGCGGCCACGCTCTCGGACGTTTCCTCGTAGAGCAGGCGCGCCGCCGGTGCCGGGCCGCGCACGTCGCTCAGGGCCTGGACGAGGAAGCTGCGGGCCAGGCCGGGCTGGCGGATCTCGACGCGGTCGCCGGGGCGCAGCTCGCGCGCGGGCTTGGCCTCGACGCCGTTGACGCTCACGCGCCCCTTGCCGATCTCGGCCGCGGCGAGGCTGCGCGTCTTGAAGAAGCGCGCCGCCCAGAGCCACTTGTCGAGCCGCATCGTCTGCGTCAGGACGCGGCCGCCGGCGGGCGGGCCGGCTCCGCGGCGGCGGCGCCGTGCGGCAGGGGCCAGCCCTGGAGGTGCCGCAGCGCCAGTTGCGCCAGCGCCTCGATCCACGCCGGGTGGTCGTTCAGGCAGGGGATGTAGCGGAACTCCCCGCCGCCGGCGGCGAGGAAGGCGCTGCGCACCTCCATCGCGATCTCCTCCAGCGTCTCCAGGCAGTCCGCGGTGAAGCCGGGGCACATCACGTCCACGCGCCTCACGCCCTGCCGGGCCAGCGCCACGAGCGTGGGCTCGGTGTAGGGCTGCAGCCATTCGGCCTTGCCGAAGCGGCTCTGGAAGGTGACGACGAGCTCGTCCGGCGCGAGGCCCAGGCGCTCGCCCAGCAGCCGCGCGGTCGCGAGGCATTCGCCGTGGTACGGGTCGCCGAGCGCCTGCGTGCGCCGCGGCGTGCCGTGGAAGCTGAGCACCAGCCGCTCGGCGCGGCCGTTCTCCGCCCAGTGCGCCTCGACGCGGCGGGCGAGGGCGTCGATATAGCCCGCGTCGTCGTGGAAGCGGTTGACGAAGCGCAGCGCCGGCAGGCTGCGCGTGCGGCGCGACCAGTCGCCCACCGCGTCGGCCACGCTGGCCGTCGTCGTGCCGGAATACTGCGGGTACAGCGGCAGCACGAGGATGCGCTCGGCGCCCGCCGCCTTCAGCTCGCCGAGCACGCCGGCCACCGACGGCGCGCCGTAGCGCATGGCGAAGCGCACGGCCACCGGTCGGCCGGCCTCGGCGAGCGAGGCCGCCAGCCGCTCGGCCTGCCGCTGCGTCCACACCATCAGCGGCGAGCCCTCGGGCATCCAGATGCTCGCGTACTTGCGCGCCGATTTCGCCGGCCGCGTGCGCAGCACGATGCCGTGCAGGATGGGCAGCCAGGCGGCGCGCGGGATCTCGACCACGCGCGGGTCGCTCAGGAACTCGGCGAGGTAGCGGCGCACCGCCGGCGCCGTGGGCGCCTCGGGCGTGCCGAGGTTGACGAGCAGGACCGCCGTGCGCGCGGACGCCGGCTGGCCGGGGGCGGGGGAAGGCTCGGGCGTGAATCGCATGGGGGAGCGCGATTATCCCGGAGCCGGCAGGGCCGGCCCGGGCGTTCGGCTTCTCAGTTCAGCGCGCGCTGGCGCAGGCCGTCGAGGTCGCGCAGGATGCCGGCGATGTCGATCGGCTTCGGCCAGTAGCCCGCGAAACCGGCGGCCGTGGCGCGCTCGAAGTCGGCGGGCATGGCGTCGGCCGAGCACATGAACGCCGGCACGTTCTCCATGCCGGGCAGGGCGCGCAGCGTGCGCAGCAGCTCGAAGCCGTTCATGCCGGGCAGGTGCGCGTCGAGCACCAGCACGTCGGGCCGCCAGGCGCGCACGATCTCCACGGCCTCGTCGGCGTCCTCGGCCAGGCGCAGCTCGATGCCGTGCCGCAGCTGCAGCGCCTGCTCGAAGAGGATGGCGTTGATGCGGTTGTCCTCGACGTAGAGCATGCGCAGCGCGGCGGCCGGCCCGTCGGCGCCGCCGCCGGCCGCCACGCCCATGTCCAGCGGCAGCGCGGCGGTGGCCTGGGCCTCGCCTTCGCCCAGCGGCAGCTCGAGGATCGCGCGCGTGCCCACGCCCTTTTCGCTGCGCAGCTCGAGGCTGCCGCCCATGGCGACGGTGAGGCTGCGCGCGATGATGAGGCCCAGCCCCGTGCCCTCGATGCTGGACGTCTCGCGCCCGAGCCGGTCGAAGGGCTGGAACAGGCGCTCGATCTGCGAGGCCGAGAGGCCGGCGCCGTCGTCCTCGATGGTCAGCCGCACCCGCGCCTGGGCGGGCAGCAGCTCGGCGCTCCAGCGCACGCGGCCGGTCGGCCGGTTGTACTTCACCGCGTTCGACGCCAGGTTGAGCAGCACCTGCCGCAGGTGGCGTTCGTCGGCGCGCACCGTGAGCCCCTGCGGCAGGTGGTTCTCGAAGGCCACGCTGCGCTGCTCGGCCGCCGGCGAGAGCAGGTCGATGACGCGCCGGGCCAGGAGGTCGAGCGACACGTCGTCGGGCTGCAGCATGAGGCGGCCTTCCTCCACGCGCTGCAGGTCGAGCACGTCGTTGATGAGCGCCAGCAGGTGCTGGCCGGCGCGCAGCACGTGGTCGGCGTACTCGCGCACCTGCTGCGTGTCGGCCTCGCCGGGGCGGCCCAGCAGCAGCTGCGAGAAGCCGATGACGGCGTTCAGCGGCGTGCGCATCTCGTGGCTCATGCGCGAGAGGAACTCGGTCTTGGCCTCGCTCGCCAGCTCGACGGCCTGCTTGTCGCGCAGCGCCACCTCCGCGGCGCGCTGCGCGGTCACGTCCATCACGGTGCCCACCATGCGCACCGCGCGGCCCTGCTCGTCGCGGCGCACCACCTTGCCGCGGTGCAGCACCATCACGTAGTGCCCGCGGTTGTGGCGGGTGCGGCACTCCACCGAGTAGATCGGCGTGTCGCCGCGCAGGTGCGCGCGCAGCTCGTCCTTGGCGCGCCCGACGTCGTCGGGGTGGATGCGCGCCATCCAGTCGTTCATGTACTGGTCGGGGTCGTCCGAGGCGATGCCGAACAGCGCCTTGGCCGATTCGCTCACGTAGATGCCGTCGTCGCCGGCGTTCCAGTCCCACACGCCCTGGCTGCCGCCTTCGAGCGCGAACTTCCAGCGCTGCTCCGACAGCGCGAGCTGCTGCTCGGCGAAGTGCTGCGCCGTCACGTCGCGGAAGGCGGCGAGCACCGGCAGGCCGTTGCTGCCGGTGGGCACGCGCAGCGGGTGGCAGCTCAGGTCGAGCCAGCGGTGGCTGCCGTCGCGCCGGCGCAGGATGAAGAGCCGGCCCTGCATCGGGCGGCCGGTGGCCAGCACCTGGCCGATGGGGTCGTCCTCGGGCGCGAAGGGCTGGCCGTCGACGTCGCAGAACGAGAAGGGCCACGCCCCTTCGGCGCCCAGCAGCTCGGCGTAGTCGGCGCCGAGGATCTGGCAGCCGGCCGGGTTGGCGGCGACGATCATGCGGTCGGGCATGACCACCAGCAGGCCCTCGCTGATGGTGGAGGCGACCGCGCGGTACATCTCCTCGCTGACGCGCAGCTTGTCGGCCGCCTTGGCCTCGGCCGTCACGTCGTTGAGCACGCCGACGTACTGGATGAGCCGCCCGCTGGGGTCGAGCACCGGCGCGATGTGCAGCTTGTTGGTGAAGAAGCTGCCGTCCTTGCGCTGGTTCTCGAGCAGCACGTTGCACGGCTGCCGGTGCGCGAGCGCATGGCGCAGCGTGGCGCGCGCCGGCTGGTTGCGCATGGTGCCCTGCAGGAAGCGGCAGTTCTGGCCCAACACCTCGGCGCGGCTGTAGCCGGTGAGGCGCTCGAAGGCGCGGTTGGCGAACACCACCGGGTAGTCCGGCGCCAGCGCGTCCACCACGACGAAGGGCATGGCGGCCTCCGCCTCGAGCACGCGCTGCATCAGCCGCACGTCCCGCTCGAGCGAGCGCAGCTCGGTCAGGTCGCGCACCAGCGCCATGACGCGCCGCCCGGGCATGGGCGTCATGCGCGCTTCCAGCACCCGCAGCGGGCCGCCGCTGAACGACGCCTCGTACTCGTGGCGCGTCATCGAGCCGGTGCGCAGGGCCTCCTGGATGAGGCGTTCGCGCGCCAGGCCCAGCTCGCCCGGCAGGATCTCGCGCACCTGCCGGCCCTTCAGCTCGGAGAAGGGGCGCGTGAGCAGCGGGTGCTGGGGCGTGTTGCTGTCGAGATAGCGCGCGTTCTCGTCGTAGACGAACCACAGGTCGGGCAGGGCGTTCAGCGCCGCGGCGAGCTGTCCGCGGGACTCGAGGAGCTCCGCCTCGTGCCGGGCCAGCGCCCGGTCGACGGCATGCTTGGCGTTCTGGGCCGCCGTCACGTCGCGGCTCGCGCCGCGGTAGCCCATGAAGGTGCCGCGGGAGTCGAATACCGGCCGGCCGTTGCTCGACACCGTCATCACCGCCTCGCCCGAGCGGTAGGCCGTCAGCACCGCGGTGAAGGGCTCGCGCCGCTGCATCGCCTGGTGCACGCGCTGCCATTCGCCGGCATGCAGGTGCGACAGGTCTTCGAAGGGCCGCAGCCAGTGCGTGCCCGCCTGCAGTGGCGGCGACGGGCTGTCGGGCCGGCTCAGGTCGTCCGACAGCCAGGTGAGCCGCCCGGCGGCATCGGTTTCCCACAGCCGGTCGCTCGCGGCCTGGCTGGCGGTGCGCACGCGCGCCTCCCGCAGGCGCGAACGCTGGTCGCGCAGTCGCGCCTGCAGCAGCTCGCCGGCGAGCGCGGCGAGGTCCTGCAGCTGCGCGAGCGCGGAGGGGTCGAGGCGCCGCGGCACCGGGTCCAGGCAGCACACGGTGCCGATGCGGATGCCCTCCACGCTGACCGGCGCCGCGGCATAGAAGCGCAGCGGCGCCGGGCCGTCGAGCAGCGGGTTGCCGGCGAACGAGGCGTCGGCCGCCGCGTCGTGGATCACGGTCACGTCGCCGCTGCCGAGGGCGCGGGTACAGAAGGCGCTGCCGGCCGGCGTCTCGCGCACCGGCGTGCCGGTGCGGGCCTTGAACCACTGGCGCCGATCGTCGACGAAGCTCAGCGCGCCGACCGCGCAGCCGGTCTGGCGGGCGGCCAGCCGCGCCAGGGCGTCGAACGCGGGCTCCTCGGGCGTGTCGAGGATGCGCAGTTCTCGCAGCAGGCGAATTCGCGCTGATTCGTCCTGGGATGCGGGCACGTTCATGCGGTGAGGCTGACGAAGCAGCGACTGTACGGTGAACGGCCGTGCGTGCGGCGGCGGGAGGCCGCCATGGCGCCGGGAACCCAGGAATGTGTCATGAACCGGGCGGGTTCCGCGGGGGCGCCCGGCCCCCGCCGCCGACGGGGAAGGCGGCCGTCCGGCCGCTCAGGCGCCGAACGGCCGCTGCGGCTGCGTGTCGGCGAAGCGCAGCACCTCGAAGCGCACGCTCGGGGCGGTGGCGTCGTCGGGCGGCGAGCCGAGGCCGATGACGCCGCTGCCGTGCAGCGTGCAGGCGCCGCGCCGCAGGCTCACCACCTCGGTGTCGCCGGTGAAGCGCACGTAGGTGCCGTTGTAGCTGAGGTCGATGAGCTGGAAGGTGCCGCCGGTCCAGTCGATGCGCGCATGCGAGCGCGACACGCGCGAATCGTCGATGCAGTAGGTCGTCTGCGGGCTGCGGCCGAGCACGACGGGCAGGCTCTGCGGCGAGTAGATGCGGTTGAGGTCGAGCCACACGAGCCGGATGCCCTCGGGCTCGGGCGCGCGCAGGTTGTCGCCGTAGGCCGTCGCGGCCATGTCGTTGTATCGGTGCGCCTCGAGCAGGTGCACGTGCACCGGCTCGACCCGCCCGCGCAGCGGCAGCAGGTCGAGGCTGCGAAAGCGCGTCTGGTCGAGATCGCTCAGGCCCTGCACGACGGCGGCCGTGGCGAGCGTCTCGTTGTCGCCCGCATGGTCGAGCAGGCGGGCGGCCACGTTGACGGCGTCGCCGAAATAGTCGCCGGCCATCTCGACCACCTCGCCCTGGGCGAGGCCCACCTGGAGCTTGAGCGCCGGCCACGGCGGGTTCGAGCAGTCGGAATCGGCGGGGCCGCCGATGCGCTCGAGCGAATCGTGCATTTCGTCGGCGGCCTCGACCGCGGACGCGGCGTGCTCGAACATCGCCATCAGGCCGTCGCCCAGCGTCTTGACGACCGCGCCGTCGCAGCTCACGACCACCCGCGCCAGCAGCGCCACGCTTTGCGTGACCACGGCGGTCGCCTCGGCATTGCCGAGCCGCTCGTAGAGTGCCGTGCTGCCGCGCAGGTCGGCGAAGAGGACGGTGCGCTCGATGGTCTGGGTCATCCGGGGCGAGTTTATCGCCCGGCCCGTGACAAATGACACGGCCCCGCCGGGGCGGGGCCGCTGCGGCGCCGGCATCGGTCAGAGGTTGTCCAGGTAGGTCCTCAGCTTGTCCGAGCGCGTCGGATGCTTGAGCTTGCGAATGGCCTTCGCCTCGATCTGGCGGATGCGCTCGCGCGTCACGTCGAACTGCTTGCCCACTTCCTCGAGCGTGTGGTCGGTGCTCATCTCGATGCCGAAGCGCATGCGCAGCACCTTGGCCTCGCGCGGCGTCAGGCTGTCGAGGATGTCCTTGACCACGTCGCGCAGGCCCGCCTGCATGGCGGCCTCGATCGGCGCGGTGTTGTTCGTGTCCTCGATGAAGTCGCCCAGGTGCGAGTCGTCGTCGTCGCCGATGGGCGTCTCCATGGAGATCGGCTCCTTGGCGATCTTCATGATGCGGCGGATCTTGTCCTCGGGAATCTCCATCTTCTCGGCCAGCGTGGGCGCGTCGGGCTCGAAGCCGAACTCCTGCAGGTGCTGGCGCGACAGCCGGTTCATCTTGTTGATCGTCTCGATCATGTGCACCGGGATGCGGATGGTGCGCGCCTGGTCGGCGATCGAGCGGGTGATCGCCTGGCGGATCCACCAGGTGGCGTAGGTCGAGAACTTGTAGCCGCGGCGGTATTCGAACTTGTCCACCGCCTTCATCAGGCCGATGTTGCCTTCTTGAATCAGGTCAAGAAACTGCAGCCCGCGGTTGGTGTACTTCTTGGCGATGGAGATGACCAGGCGCAGGTTGGCCTCGATCATCTCCTTCTTGGCGTCGCGCGAGGCGCGCTCGCCTTCGCTCATGCGCTTGTTGATGCCCTTCAGGTCCTCCAGCGGCACCACGGCGCGCGCCTGCTGCTCGGCGAGCTTGCGCTGCAGCTCCTGTACTGGCGGCAGGTTGCGGGCGAGCACCGCGCTGTACGGCCTGCCGGCCGCCGCCTCCTGCTCGGGCCAGGCGAGGTTCAGCGCGTTGGGCGGGAAATGCCGGATGAAGTGCTCCTGCGGCATGCCGCACTTGTCGACCAGGATCTTGCGCAGCTCGCGCTCGTGGCGGCGCACGTCGTCCACCTGCGAGCGCAGGATGCCGCAGAGCTTCTCGATCGTCTTGACGGTGAAGCGGATGGTCATCAGCTCGTCGCTGATGGCCTGCTGCGCCTTGTCGTAGGCCGGCGACTTGTAGCCGTCCTTCTCGAAGGCGCGGCGCATCCTGTCGAAGTTAGCGCGCAGCTCGGCGAACTTGGCGAGCGCCGCCGTCTTCAGTTCCTCGAGCTTGCGGGTGAGCGCCTTGCTGCCGCCGTCGTCGTCCTCGTCCTCGTCGAAGTAGTCGATGTCCTCCTCGGCCACGTAGTCGTCGGCCTCGTCCTCGGTGACGAAGCCGTCGACGACGTCGGAGATCTGCATGTCGCCGGCGGCGATGCGATCGGCATAGGCGAGGATCTCGGCGATGGTGGTCGGCGACACGCTGATGGCGAGCATCATCGCCTGCAGGCCGCCCTCGATGCGCTTGGCGATCTCGATCTCGCCCTCGCGCGTGAGCAGCTCGAACGAGCCCATCTCGCGCATGTACATGCGCACCGGGTCGGTGGTGCGGCCGAACTCGGAGTCGACGGTGGACAGCGCCGCCTCGGCGGCTTCCTCGGCTTCCTCCTCGGTGGCGGCGGTCGCGCCGCCGCCGGCGATCAGCAGCGTGGCCGCGTCGGGCGCCTGCTCGTAGACCGCGATGCCCATGTCGTTGAGCATGGAGACGATGGCCTCGAGGATCTCCTCGTTGACCAGCTTCTCGGGCAGGTGGTCGTTGATCTCCTGGTGCGTGAGGAAGCCGCGCGTCTTGCCCATCTTGATGAGCGTCTTGAGCTCGTGGCGGCGCTTGGCGACCTCTTCCTCGGTGAGCGCCGTCTCGTCCAGGCCGAACTCGCGCATCAGCGCGCGCTCCTTCGCGCGCGAGACCTTCATGCGCAGCGGCTTGGCCTTGGCCTGGCCCGGCTCCGCGGTGCCGGCCGGCTCGGCCTCGGCCTCGGGTTCTCCCTCCAGCTCGGACTCGAGGTCGGACAGGTCGACGTCGTTGTCCGCGTCCTTGTCGGCGCGGGCGGCCGCGGGCGCCGGCTTGGCCGGCTTGCGGCCGCGCGGCGCCCGGGGCGCGGCCTTCGCCTGCGCCGCGGCCGGCGTCTTCGGGGCGGTCCTGGCTGCGGGAGCACTCTTCTTCGCGGTCATGCGATTCCTCGAATGGTGTGGGGCTGCGCGGTCATTCGTCGGCGGATGACACC
Source organism: Rubrivivax sp. (assembly GCA_044508835.1). Taxonomy (GTDB): domain Bacteria; phylum Pseudomonadota; class Gammaproteobacteria; order Burkholderiales; family Burkholderiaceae_C; genus JAKFDI01. The sequence continues at coordinate 32,008 of JBIQHD010000037.1, read as the reverse complement.
CGGTGCCGGCGGGCGAGCGAGGTAGATGGCGTGCCTCGGGAACTCTGCAAGGGAAAGACCATGGCAGGCCCGCGACGGCCGGGCACGGGCCGGGCGGGCCGCAGGCGGCCCGGCGCGTGAATCTACCGGACGCCGCCGCGCTTGCAACCGGGCGTGCCTGGGCCCGCGCCGGCGCGGCGCCGCGGCGGCGGCGCGGCCGGCTTCGTCCGCCGGGCGGCGAGGGGCGTGGCCGGGCAGGGGTTCCATACCGTCAAAAGTGCACGCACGCTGTAAATGCTGCAAAAAGGCGGCGGGCGGCGGCTATGCGGGGCCGGCATTGGCCACGCCGGCCACCCGGGCCTTCAGGCGCGAGCGCTCCTGGTTCAGCGCGGTGAAGCGGCGCTGGTCCTCGGCGGAGAGGTCGCCGGATTCGAGCAGCAGCTTCAGCTCCTCGCCCACCGCCTCGAGCTGCAGGCGTTCGAGCACGATGGCGAGCTCGCGGGCCAGGTCGGCCTGAGCGTCGGGCGCGAGGAACTCGGCGATGCGCTGCAGCACCGCGTCGCCGGTGCCGCCGTCGCGCTCGGCGGCGGCCCGCAACTCGCCGAGCAGGGCCTGCGGCGCGAGCGCGCCGTGTTCGAGCGCGCTGCGCTCGAGCGCGCCGAAGAAGGCGTCGTAGGGGGGCGCCTGGCCGGCCAGCAGGTCGTGCGACGGGCCGTCGAGCGTGGCCCACAGGTCGCTGCGCTGCACCAGCAGCCACAGCGCGCGGTCGAGCAGGTTGGCGGCGCCGCGGGCGACGCGCCGCGGGGCGAGCGCCATGCCGGGCTTCGCCGCGCGGCGCGGCGCGCCCGCCTGGCCCGGCGCCGCGCCGAGCCCCCAGGTCGCGAGCACGTCGTCGACCCGCAGGCGGGCGAGGTCGGCGAGCTCGGCCGCGATCTGGCGCTTCAGCGCGCCGTCGGGCAGCGCTGCCCACAGCGGCCGGGCGTTGGCGAGCATGCGGGCGCGGCCCTCGGCCACGTCCAGGTCGCAGTCCATGGCCGCGGCGTCGAGCAGCTGCCGCGACAGCGGCACGGCCTGCGCGACGCAGGCCTCGAAGGCCTCGGCGCCGCGCTCGCGCACGAAGGAGTCGGGGTCGTGCTCGGGCGGCAGGAACAGGAAGCGGATCGAGCGCGTGTCGCTCGCATGCGGCAGCGCGGCCTCGAGCGCGCGCCCCGCGGCGCGGCGGCCGGCGGCGTCGCCGTCGAAGCTGAACACCACCGATTCGGTGAAGCGGAAGAGCTTCTGCACGTGCTCCGCCGTGCAGGCGGTGCCGAGCGTAGCCACCGCGTTGGGAAAGCCGAGCTGCGCGAGCGCCACCACGTCCATGTAGCCCTCGACGACCAGCACGTAGCCGCGCTGGCGCAAGGCGGTGCGCGCCTCGTACAGGCCGTAGAGCTCGCGCCCCTTGACGAACACCGGCGTCTCGGGGGAGTTCAGGTACTTGGGCTCGCCCTTGTCGAGCACGCGGCCGCCGAAGCCGATCACCTCGCCCTGCACCGAGCGGATGGGGAACATCACCCGGTCGCGGAACCTGTCGTAACGTTTGGCCTCGGCCTGCGTCGACTCGTCGGCCGGGTGCGAGATCACCAGCCCGCCTTCTTCCAGCAGCGGGTCGTCGTAGCGCGGGAACACGCTGGCGAGCCCGCGCCAGCTGTCGGCGGCGTAGCCGAGCCCGAAGCGCGCGGCGATCTCGCCGGTGAGGCCGCGGTTCTTCAGGTAGGCCACGGCGCGCGGCGTGGCCTTGAGCTGCCGGCGGTAGTGGTCGGCGGCCTTGGCGAGCACGTCGCTGAGCGTGGCCTGGTGCTGCCGCAGCGCCGCCACGCGCTCGCGGTCCTGCGGGGAGCTGTCGTCCTCGGGCACCTTCATGCCGGCCTGCTGCGCCAGGTCGCGCACCGCCTCGACGAAGCCGAGCCCGGCGTGTTCCATCAGGAAGCCGACCGCGTTGCCGTGCACGCCGCAGCCGAAGCAGTGGTAGGTCTGGCGCGAGGGGCTGACGATGAAGCTCGGCGACTTCTCGCCGTGGAAGGGGCACAGCCCCTTGTGGTTGATGCCGGCCTTCTTGAGCTGGACGTGGCGGCCGACGATCTCGACGATGTCGGTGCGCGCGAGCAGGTCGTGGATGAAGGCGGGTGGGATCACCCGGGCAGTCTAGCGTCGGCCTCAGGCGCCGCCGGCGGGCCGTGCGGCGGCCGTCGCGGCGCCGACGTCGCCGCGGTAGCCCAGCGCCCAGGCGTGCACCTGCTCGACCGGCATGGCCTCGGCGATGCCGTTGCCCTGGCCGGTGTCGCAGCCGAGCTCGATCAGGCGCCGCGCCTGCTCGGCGCTCTCCACGCCTTCGGCGACCACCGTGCAGCCGAAGGTCTGCGACAGCGCGATGACGCCCTCGACGATCGCCATGTCCTGCCGGTCGCCGAGCATGTTGTGCACGAACGAGCGGTCGATCTTGAGCACGTCCAGCGGCAGGCGCTTGAGGTAGGTGAAGGTGGAGTAGCCGGTGCCGAAGTCGTCGAGCGCGAAGCGCACGCCGAGCGCGCGGCACTGCTGCATCAGCGCGCAGGTGTAGTCGACGTCGGCCAGCGCCGCCGTCTCGAGCACCTCGAGCATCAGCCGGTGGGCGACCGGCGTGCCCTGCCGCTCGAGCAGCGCCGCCAGCCGCGCGGCGAAGCTGGGCTCCTGCAGGTGGCGGGCGGACACGTTGATGCTGACCGTCATGTCGAGCCCGAGCCGCTGCCACTGCGCGAGCTGCTCGATGCCCTTCTGCAGCACCCATTCCCCCAGGCGCACGCTCAGCGCGGTGTGCTCGATCAGCGGCAGGAAGTGCGCCGGCGCGATGACGCCGTGCACCGGGTGGCGCCAGCGCAGCAGGGCCTCCACGCCGAGCACCTTGCCCTCGCGCATGTCGACCTTGGGCTGGTAGTAGAGGACGAACTGCTCGGCCTCCAGCGCCTCCTGCACGCGGCCCACCGCCTCGAAGTGGGCTTCGGCGCGGCGGTCGTCCTCGGCGTCGAAGAACAGGTAGCCGTTGCGCCCGGCCTGCTTGGCGCCGTACATGGCGTGGTCGGCATGGCGCAGCAGGGTGTCGGCATCGGCGTCGGCCCGGTCGGTGGGGTAGACGGTGGCGCCGATGCTGGCCGTCACCACCACCGGGCCGATGCCGGGGCCGAGGCCGTAGGGCTGCGACACGTTGCGCATCACGCGCTCGACCGCATGGCGGGCCTCGGCGAGCGTGGCGGTGCGCAGCAGCAGCACGAACTCGTCGCCGCCCAGGCGCGCCACGGCATCGTCGCCGCTGGCCCAGCGGCGCAGCGATCGGCGCAGGCGGCCCGCCAGCTCGACGAGCAGCCGGTCGCCGGCTTCGTGGCCGTACTGGTCGTTGACCGGCTTGAAGTGGTCGAGGTCGAGGTAGCAGACGGTGAGCAGGTAGCCTTCCTTCTCGGCGGCCTGCATGGCGCCGCGCAGCATCTGCGACAGGCGGGCGCGGTTGGCCACGCCGGTGAGCTCGTCGAAGTGGGCCTGGCGCTCGAGCTGCTCGCGCTGCAGCCGGGCCGCGGTCACGTCCTCGAGCGCCACGGCGTAGAAGCGCACGTCGCCGCCCTGCGCCCTGACGGCGGAGATCACGACCTGCAGCGTGCACGGCTCCCCGCTGCGCCGGCGGTCGACGATCTCGCCGCGCCAGCTGCCCTTCGCGTTCAGGCTGGCGATCATGTCGGCCTGCTGGCGCTGCGCGGCCGAGCCCTCCGGCACCGGCCGCATCAGCGGCGACAGCGTGCCGACCATCTCATCGCGCGTGTAGCCGGTGATGCGGCTGAACATCGGGTTCAGGTCGAGCACGCGGTGCTGGGCGTCGGTGACCAGCAGGCCCTCGTGCAGGTGCTGGAACAGCTTGACCGACAGCCGCTGGCGCTCCTCGACGGCGTGCTGCTCGTCGACGTCGCGCGCCGTGAGCATGAGCCGCAGCGGCTCGCCCTTCGCCCCGCGCTGCGCCACCATCGCCTGCACCTCGAGCCAGCGCCAGGCGCCGTCGCTGCGGCGCATGCGGAACTCGGCGCGCGCGCTGCGCCGGTGCTCGGGCATGAGGCCCGCCCAGGCGGCGTCGAAGGCCGCCCGGTCGTCGGGATGCACCCCGGCCCAGGCCGAGGCCGCGGGTTCCGGCGCGGCCTGCTCCGGCTGCCCGAGCAGGCCGAGCCAGCGCCGCGACACGGCGACGCGGTCGCGCTTGAGGTCCCACTCGGCGATGCCGAGCTGGGCGGTGTCGAGCGCGAGCTTCCAGCGCTCGCCGTCGGCCTGGCGCTCGCCCAGCAGCGCCGTCACGCCCAGCGGTGCCGCGAACAGGCTGAAGAGATAGCCCCACAGCAGCGCGACGCCCTCGTCCTGCGGCTGGAACAGCGGGCCGTTGCCGCGGCCCGTCGCCACCACCGCGGCGAGCGAGAGCACGAGGGCGGTGGCCGAGGCCGGCAGCAGGCCGAGGCGCGCCGCCATCCAGCACAGCAGCAGGTGGGGGGCGAAGATCAGCGCCCACAGCGCGGGCGACTCGGCGGCGCGCGGCGCGAGCGCGACGACGCCGACGAGCGTGGCCGCCGCCGCCAGCAGCGCGGTGCTCATCCAGCGGTGGCCGGCGATGGCGTGCTGCACCGCCTCGCGCGACAGCGCCAGCAGCGGCACGCCGAGCGCCAGCGTGCCGCCGACCACCGCCACCGACCACTGCAGCAGGGCGCCGGGCACCCGCGCCGCCGCGAGCGTGCCCGCGAAGACGAGCCAGGTGACGGTGGCGGCGGCGGCGACGCCGGCCGCCGCGCCCACGGCGAGGCCGAACACCTTCAGGTCGTGGCGGCGGTCGAGCGCCGGCTGGAACGCGCTTCGCCGCAGGAACCAGCCACAGGCCGCGCCGACGGTGGCGTGAATGAAGGCGAGCGCGAGGGCGGACCCGGGCGCCGCGCCGCGGGCCATCAGCGCCAGCGCCGCGCCGAGCACCAGCGCCGGCCACATGCGCGTGCCCCAGCGCACGCAGGCCGCGAACGCGAGCCCGGCGAACGGCCACAGCGTCGGCGCGGCCTGCGCCTCGTCGAAGGCGTCCGGCCCGAGGCGCAGCACGGCGAACGCCGCCGCGGCCACCACCACCCAGCGCGCGAGGGACTCGCGCAGCAGGGGCAGAAGGGAGAGGGAACCTGCCAGGAGGGGGCGTCGAAGAGGAAGGGCAGGCACGGCAGCGGAGGAAATGAAGCGCTGAATCTAGCGTGTCGGGCGCGGCCTGCGAACCTTCACTGCAGGGGTAAAACCCTTGCCTGGGGGCAAACGGCGGCGGCGGCGCGGCCCGTGGTGCATGGGAGCCGCCGCGACGGGATCAGACGCTGAAGTCTTCGATCTTGCGGCCGGCGGCCAGCGCCGCCTTCAGCCACTTGGGCTGCAGGCCGCGCCCGCTCCAGGTGTCGCCGGTGGCGGCGTTGCGGTATTTCGGGGCCACCTTGGCGCCGCGCCCGCCCGAATTCTTGACGGCCGGCTTTCCGGACAGATCGGCGGCCGTCAGGCCATATTCGGACATCAGGGCACGGACCTTGTTGATGGCTTCGGCCCTTTCCTGGCGGCGGGTGGTTTCGATCTGTTTTTCGAGCGCGGCCTTCTGGTCGAGCAGTTCCTGAAGCGATGCCATCGGCTGACCCTTTCTCAATTGATATCGGAGCGCATGGAAAGCGCGCCGTGATTCTAGTGAGCGGGTGAATGGCTCCGCAAGAACAGGGTATCGGCGGGAAAGGGTAAGGCTGCGGATCGGCGGTCAGCCCGCGCTCGGCGGCACATACCCGGCCGGCTGCTCGGCGCCGGCGCCGAAAAAGAACTGCTCCATCTGCCGGGCCAGATATTGCCGCGCCCGCTGGTCGGCCAGATTCAGCCGGTTTTCGTTGACCAGCATGGTCTGGTGTTTCATCCAGAGTTGCCAGGCTTCCTTGCTGACCTGGTTGTAAATGCGCTTGCCGAGTTCGCCGGGATAGGGCGCGAAATCGAGGCCTTCGCCTTCCTTCTTGAGGTACACGCATTGAACGGTTCGTGCCATCGTCGGGCTCCTTGGTCGGTGAAAAGCGGGATGCCGCCACTGTAGCCAGCGCGCCGCGCCGGGAGGGCGGTCAGGGTCAGGCCAGGCGCTTGACGAGCACGCGCGAGCGGCGGTCCCAGTTGTACTTGCGCTGGCGCGCCTCGGGCAGCCAGCCGGGGTCGACCGGCTCGAAGCCGCGCTTGAGGAACCAGTGCATCGTGCGCGTGGTGAGCACGAAGATGCTCTGCAGCCCCTGGGCCTTGGCGCGCTGCTCGATGCGCTTGAGGATGCGCTCGCCGTCGCCCTGGCTCTGCACCTGCGGCGAGACGGTGAGGGCGGCCATTTCCGCCGTGCGCGCCTCCGGGTAGGGATACAGCGCGGCGCAGCCGAATATCACCCCGTCGTGCTCGATCACGGTGTAGTGGTCGATATCGCGCTCGATTTCCGTGCGGTCGCGCTTGACGAGCGTGCCGTCCTTTTCGAAGGGTTCGATCAGCTGCAGCACGCCGCCGATGTCGTCGGCCGTGGCCTCGCGCAGGCTTTCGAGTTTCTCGTCGACGATCATGGTGCCCACGCCGTCGTGGGTGAAGGATTCGAGCAGGATCGAGCCGTCGACCGAATACGGCACGATGTGAACCCGGTCGACGCCGCTCTTGCTCGCCTTGACGGCATGCTGGAGATAGAACGCGGTGTCGGTGGGCTGCATGGGATTCGGCAGGGCCGCCAGCAGTTTCTCGGCATCGGCGAGCGCGAGTTCCTGGTCGATCTCGCTGTCCGGGTCCGCCGGGTCGAGCGGAATGCCCTTCACCTCGGTCACGTAAATCAGCTTGTCGGCCTTGAGCGCGATGGCGGTGCTGGCCGCCACGTCCTCCATGCTCAGGTTGAAGGCCTCGCCCGTGGGCGAGAAGCCGAAGGGCGAGAGCATCACCAGCGCGCCGTAGTCGACCGCGCGGCGGATGCCCATGGCGTCGATCTTGCGCACCAGGCCGGTGTGCTGGAAGTCCACCCCGTCGACGATGCCCACCGGCCGCGCGGTGATGAAGTTGCCCGACACCACGCGGATCTGGCTGCCGGCCATCGGCGTGTTGGGCAGGCCCTGCGAGAACGCCGCCTCGATCTCGTAGCGCAGCTGGCCCGCGGCCTCCTGCGCGCAGTCGAGCGCCACCGCGTCGGTCACGCGCATGCCGTGGCTGAAGGTCGATTCATGCCCCTTGGCCTTGAGCTGCTCCTGCACCTGCGGGCGAAAGCCGTGCACCAGCACGACCTTGATGCCCATGGCGTGGATCAGCGCCAGGTCCTGCGCGAAGGTGGGCAGCTTGCCGGCGGCGATGAGCTCGCCGGCGATGGCGACGACGAAGGTCTTGCCGCGATGCGCGTGGATGTAGGGCGCCACCGAGCGGAACCATGGCACGAAGGTATGGGGGAAGACCAGGCTCATCGCGGTGCTTTGAAATAATCGATCGATTTTGCACGAAGGCCCCGCCATCAACCGCCCCGCGACCCCGCCTCACCAGCCCGCGCGACCTGCGCGAACCGGGCCCCGCCCGCCGGCGAATCCGCTGCCGCCGATCACCTTCCCCGAATCGCTGCCGGTGTCGGCGCGGCGCGAGGAGATCGCGCGCGCCATCGAAGAACACCAGGTCGTCATCGTCAGCGGCGAGACCGGCTCGGGCAAGACCACGCAGTTGCCCAAGATCGCGCTCTCGCTCGGCCGGGGCCGCGGCGCGGGCGGCCGGGGGCTGATCGGCCACACGCAGCCGCGGCGCATCGCGGCCTCCAGCGTGGCCAGGCGCATCGCGCAGGAGCTGAACTCGCCGCTGGGCGAGCACGTGGGCTTCAAGGTGCGCTTCCAGGACCGGCTGTCGGGCGGCGCGAGCGTCAAGCTGATGACCGACGGCATCCTGCTGGCCGAGACGCAGACCGACCCGCTGCTGCGCGCCTACGACACGCTCATCATCGACGAGGCCCACGAGCGCAGCCTGAACATCGACTTCCTGCTCGGCTACCTGCGGCAGATCCTGCCGCGCCGGCCGGACCTGAAGGTGATCGTCACCTCGGCCACCATCGATGCCGACCGCTTCGCGCAGCATTTCGCCTCGGCGAAGGGGCCCGCGCCCGTCATCCAGGTCTCGGGTCGCCTGTTCCCGGTGGAGCAGCGCTGGCGGCCCTTCGAGGAGTCTCATGCCCCCAAGGCGCCTGCGGCGCCGGCCCCCCAAGGGGGCGAGCCGCCCTTGGGGCGGCCCGGCGGGCGGCCGCGCGAGTACGGCCTGAACGACGCCATCGGCGACGCGGTGGACGAGCTCTGGCGCGAAGGCTCGGGCGACGTGCTCGTGTTCCTGCCCGGCGAGCGCGAGATCCGCGAGGCCGCGGAGCACCTGCGAAAGCACCACCCGCCCGGCGTCGAGGTGGTACCGCTGTTCGCGCGCCTCTCCCAGCAGGAACAGGACCGCGTGTTCGAGCCGCACAGCGCGCGGCGCATCGTGCTCGCCACCAACGTGGCCGAGACCTCGCTCACCGTGCCGGGCATCCAGTACGTGATCGACGCCGGCACGGCGCGCGTCAAGCGCTACAGCTACCGCAACAAGGTCGAGCAGCTGCAGATCGAGCCGGTGAGCCAGGCCGCCGCCAACCAGCGCGCCGGTCGCTGCGGACGGGTGAGCAACGGCATCTGCATCCGGCTCTACGACGAGAAGGACTTCGCCTCCCGCACGCGCTTCACCGACCCGGAGATCCTGCGCTCGTCGCTGGCCGGCGTGATCCTGCGCATGAAGTCGCTGGGCCTCGGGCTGGTGGAGGACTTCCCGTTCATCGAGCCGCCGCCGCGGCGCGCGATCGCCGACGGCTACCAGCTGCTCGCCGAACTGGGCGCCGTCGACGAGACGAACGAGCTCACTACCACCGGCCGCGAGCTGGCGAAGCTGCCGCTCGACCCGCGCGTGGGCCGCATGATCCTGGAGGCGCGCGAGCGCCAGGCGCTGGCCGAGGTGCTGGTGATCGCCAGCGCCATGAGCGTGCAGGACGTGCGCGACCGGCCCATCGAGCAGCAGCAGGCGGCCGACGCCGCGCACAAGAGGTTCGACGACGAGAAGTCGGAATTCATGGGCTCGCTCAAGCTGTGGCAATGGCTCGAAGGCCTGCGCAGCGGCGCCGGCGAGCACCGCCTCTCGCACCGCAAGCAGGAGCAGGCGCTGCGCGACGGCTTCATCTCGCCGCGGCGCGTGCGCGAGTGGCGCGACATCCATTCGCAGCTGCACACCGTCGTCGCCGAGCACGGCTGGCGGCTCAACGGCTCGCCGGCCACCTACGAGCAGGTGCACCTGTCGCTGCTCGCCGGGCTGCTGGGCAACATCGGCCTGAAGAGCGACGAGGACGAGTGGTACCTCGGGGCGCGCGGCATCCGCTTCTGGCGCCACCCGGGCGCCAACCTGTCGAAGAAGCCGGGGCGGTGGATCGTCGTCTCCGAGCTGGTGGAGACCACGCGGCTGTACGGCCGCGGCATCGCCGCCATCGAGCCGCAGTGGCTGCCGGTGATCGGCGCGCACCTCATCAGGAAGCAGCTGCTCGAGCCGCACTGGGAGAAGAAGGCCGCCGAGGTGGTGGCGCTGGAACGCGCCACGCTCTACGGCATCGTGGTCTACAGCAACCGGCGGGTGAACTTCGGCAACGTGGATGCGGCGGCCGCGCGCGAGATCTTCATCCGCGAGGCGCTGGTCGCAGGCGAGTGGGAGACGCGGCTGCCCTTCCTCTCGGCCAACCGCAAGCTCATCGCGCAGGTGCAGGAGCTGGAGCACAAGTCGCGCCGGCAGGACGTGCTGGTCGACGACGAGCTCATCCACGCCTTCTACGACGCGCAGGTGCCGGCCGAGGTGGTCAGCGGCGCCACCTTCGAGCGCTGGTACCGCGAGGAAGCCAGGCGCCAGCCGAAGCTGCTGCACCTCACGCGCGAGGAGCTGATGCGCCACGAGGCGGCGGGCATCACCACCGCCGCCTTCCCCAAGGTGCTGCGCCTGGGCGGCGTCGACTGCGCCGCCGCCTACCTGCACGAGCCCGGCGACCCGAAGGACGGCGTGACGGCCACCGTGCCCATCTACGCGCTCAACCAGGTGAGCGACGAGCGCTGCGAATGGCTGGTGCCCGGCATGCTCAAGGACAAGGTGCTCGCGCTGGCGAAGAGCCTGCACCAGCGCCCGCGCTCGCGGCTGATGCCGCTGGCCGAGTTCGCGCAGGGCTTCGTCGACGCGGCGAACGGCGAAGGCCGCTTCGGCGCGGGCAGCCTCGTCGACGCCGTGCTGAAGGCGGTGCGCGAGCGCACGCAGCTCGACGTCAAGCGCGCCGACTTCAAGCTGGAGCAGGTGCCGCCGCACCTCTTCATGAACTTCCGCGTCGTCGACGAGCACGGCCGCCAGCTCGGCATGGGGCGCAACCTGGCGAGCCTGAAGGCCGAGCTCGGCGGGCAGGCGCGCTCGGCCTTCCAGGCGCTGGCGCAGCTGAAGGTGGCCGCGGCGCCGGCACCGGCGATACCGGCCACGCTCCGGCGGGTGGCATCGACGCCCCAAGCCAAGGCCGCGCCTGCGCCGGCCGCCGCGCCGGCCGAACAGCAGTTCATCGACTGGCGCTTCGGCGAACTGCCCGAGCTGATGGAAGTGCGCCGCGGCGCGCAGACGCTGGTGGGCTTCCCGGCGCTCATCGACCACGGCGACCACGTGCGGATCGAGGTGTTCGACGAGCCCGAGGTCGCCGGCGCGAAGCACCGCGCCGGCCTGCGCCGCCTGGTGGCGCTGCAGATCCGCGACGCGCTGAAGTACCTCGAGAAGAACATTCCCGAGCTGCAGAAGATGTCGGTGCTCTACATGCCGCTGGGCAGCGCCGAGGAGCTGCGCACGCAGATCATCGAGCTCGCGCTCGACCGCGCCTTCATGGCCGATCCGCTGCCGGCCGACGCCGCGGCGTTCAAGCGCCGCATCGACGAAGGGCGCGGGCGGCTCACGCTGATCGCCAACGAGGTGGCGCGCAGCGCGCTGCAGGTGCTGACCGACCATGCCGCCGCCGCGCGCAAGCTGCGCGACGCGCGGGCGGCGAAGGAGGTGGCCGACGACATCGCGGCGCAGCTCGGCCGCCTCGTGCCCCGGCGCTTCCTGATGGAGACGCCCTGGCCGCAGCTCGCGCACCTGCCGCGCTACCTCAAGGGCGTGGCGATGCGGCTCGACAAGTGGCGCGCCGACCCGGCCCGCGACGCCGCGCGGCTGGCCGAGCTGCGCCCGATCGAGCAGCGCTTCTGGCGCACGGTGGCGGAGCGCCGCGGCGTCGCCGACGCGCGGCTCGACGAGTTCCGCTGGCTGCTGGAGGAACTGCGCATCAGCCTGTTCGCGCAGGAACTTCGCACGCCGCAGCCGGTCAGTGTGAAGCGGCTCGAGAAGGCCTGGAGCGCGCTCGCGAGCTAGGCTCACCCCCTGCGCGCTTCACGCGCCGCCGATGGCGTGACATTGGAGGACGACTGATGGCGATTGCCGCGCAACCGGAAGTGCTTCCCGAAGGGATGCCCACGTCGGCCGACCGCGTCGACCTGGTCATCGCCCGCTGCCGGCGCCTCGTGACGCGCCGCGCGCTGATGGCGGCCGGCGTCGCCGCCGTGCCGCTGCCCGGCATCGACTGGGTCACCGACGTGGGCGTGCTCGTCAAGCTCATCCCCGACATCAACCGCGCGTTCGGCCTCACGCCCCAGCAGGTGGAGCGCCTCGCGCCCGACCGGCAGCTCGTGGTCTACAAGGCCATCTCGGCCGGCGGCGGGATGCTGGTGGGCAGGCTGGTCACGCGCGACCTCGTCGTCGCCGTGCTGCGCAAGGTGGGTGTGCGCCTCACCGCCAAGCAGGCCGCGAAGTACGTGCCGCTGGCGGGGCAGGCGGTGTCGGCGGCGCTCACGTTCTCGGCGCTGAAGTACGTCGCCGAGCAGCACATCCAGCAGTGCGCCGCGGTGGCCCGCCAGCTCATGCTGCCGGCGCCGCGGTGAGGGCGCGGCGCAGGGGCCTCGCAGGCAGCCCCCCGACTACAATCGGCGCCCTCGGGGTGTAGCGCAGCCTGGTAGCGCGCCTGCTTTGGGAGCAGGATGTCGAAGGTTCGAATCCTTTCACCCCGACCATCCCAATTCCCTGCTGCCCGTAGCTCAACCGGATAGAGCAGCTGCCTTCTAAGCAGCAGGTCGGGGGTTCGAGTCCCTCCGGGCAGGCCACCGCCCCCGGTCAGCGCTTGCGGTACTGCGTCGCCCCGAACAGCACCTCGCGCGCCTTGTCGTCGGTGATCGGCTTGCGCTTGTCGGCCAGCACCTCCACGCCGCGCCTGACGGCCGGGCGGGCGCCGATCTCGTCGAACCAGCCCTTGAGGTGCGGATGGTCGTTCCAGTCGATGCCCTGGTTCTTCCACGAGCGCAGCCACGGGAAGATGGCGATGTCGGCGATGGTGTACTCGGCGCCCGCGATGTACTTCGACTTCGCCAGGCGCCGGTCCATCACGCCGTACAGGCGCCTGGCCTCGCTGGTGTAGCGGTCGATGGCGTAGGGCAGCTTCTCGGGCGCGTACATGCGGAAGTGGTGCGCCTGCCCGAGCATGGGGCCGACGCCGCCCATCTGGAACATCAGCCACTGCAGCATCTCGTAGCGGGCCGTCGTCGAGGCGGGCAGGAACCGCCCGGTCTTGGACGCCAGGTACAGCAGGATGGCGCCGGACTCGAACAGCGAGATCGGCACGCCCTCCGGCCCGTCGGGATCGACGATGGCCGGGATCTTGTTGTTCGGGCTGATGGCCAGGAAATCGGGCGCGAACTGGTCGCCCGCGCCGATGTCCACCGGTATCGCGCGGTACGGCAGCCCGCACTCCTCGAGCATGATGTGAACCTTGTGGCCGTTGGGCGTGGCCCACGAATACACTTCGATCATCTTCGGCGGCTCCTCGATGGAGCTGCCACTCTAGTGGAACCCGCCAAGCCCCATGCTCGACGCGATCAAGCGCTGGCTGACCAGCGAGCCGCCGCCTTCCGGCTGGGAGGAGATCGCCGCGTGGACGAAGAAGCAGGGCTTTCCCTTCAAGACCACGAAGGACGGCGACGGCTTCGTGATCGAAGGCGGCTTCGCCGAGCGGCCGTGGCGGCTGGAGTGGGGGCCGCCGCAGCGCAGCTACATCGCCACGCGCGAGCTGCGCATCCGCATGGAGCTGGGCCTGCCGGCGTCGATGCAGATGATGCTGATGTCGCGCCCCCTGATGGAAACGCTCGAGCGCGAGACCTTCGAGCGCTACACCGAGGGCATGCAGACGCAGATCGACGTGTCCACGCCCGAGGAGATGCGCTGGCTGGCGATGTTCCCCAAGGCGGCGCCGGCCTTCGGGCGCGAACTGCGCGCGCTGGTGGGCGTGGTGGCGAACGATCCGCAGGTCGGCGTGCAGTGGGCCGACGGCCTGCTCGCGCAGCGGCTCGAGGCGGTGGCGCAGACGCTGCTGTCGGACCCGTCCGCGCTGCTGATGATGACGCTGCGCGGGCGCCTGTACCTGCGCCTGGAGCTGCCCGACCCGCGCCCCGCGCCGGTGGCCGCGGCCGTCGCGCTCTTCGAGGCCGGCGCGCAGGCCGCGGTGCATGCGCTCGAGACGCAGGCCGAGGCGCACCCGGGCTGGCAGTCGACCGCCTCGACCGCCTGGCAGACGCAGCTCGATCCCGAAGACAAGCCGCGCGGCGGCCGGTAGGGCCGCGCGCGGGCGGCCGCTACTGCCGCGCGGCGATGGCGAGCAGCTTGTCCTTCGAGAGGACCACGAGCCGCGTCGGCTCGATGCGCACCGCGCCGTCGCGCTCGAAGCTCTTGAGTTCCTGGTTCACGCGCTGGCGCGAGGCGCCGAGCAGCTGCGCCAGGTCTTCCTGCGCGAGCTGCAGGCCGATGCGGATCTCCTCTGCGTCCTGGATGCCGTAGCTGCGCGCGAGCAGCAGGATCTGCTTGGCCAGCCGCGCGGCGAGCGGGCGGGTGTTCAGGTCCTCGATCAGGTCGAACATGAGGCGCAGGCGCCGGCAGTTCAGGTGCAGCAGCGCGTCGTACAGCTCGGGGTGCTGCGACAGCAGCTCGCGGAAATCGGGCTTGCGCACCACCAGCAGCGTGGTGTCGCCGTGGGCGTTGCAGTCGTGCGTGCGCGGCATGCCGTCGAAGAGGGCGATGTCGCCGAACCACACGCCCGGCTCCACGTAGGTGAGCGAGACCTGCTTGCCGGTGAGCGACACGGAGCTCACGCGCACGGCCCCCTTGGCGACGCCGATCCATTCCTCGGCGCTCTGGCCGCGGGTGCTCAGCATGGCGCCGTCGTTCAGCTTGCGCACCAGCGAGCGCGACAGGATGGCCTCGCGCAACGGCGCGGACAGCCGCGCGAACCAGGAGCCCGATTCGATGTTGCGGCGCTCTTCGTCGCTGAGAACCGGGTAATTCATGTCGGTGGCGTCGTGGGTCAGGGAGAACCCGCTATTGTCCACGCCGCCGAAGAACGTGCAGGCCTGTGGGGGCAAGCCTGGGGGCGGCGCTCAGCGAAAGCGCGCCGGGCGCTTGTCGAAGAACGCGGCCATGCCTTCGGCGGCATTGGGGTGGAAGAGGGCGTCGACGAACGCGTCGCGCTCGGCCGCCAGCTGCTCGCCCAGGGTGGTGCCGCTCGCCTGCTGCAGCAGCTCCTTGGCCGACGCGACGGCGTTGGGCGCCATGTCGCGCAGCCGCTGCGCCACCTTCAGCGCCTCGGCGAACGCGGCGCCCGTGGGCACCACCCAGTTCACGAGGCCGAAGCGCTGCAGCGTCTCGGGCGCCACGGGTTCGGCCAGCCAGACCATCTGGCGCACGAGCTGCGCCGGCAGCGCCCGGCCGAGGTGCCAGGTGGCGCCGGCATCGGGCGTGACGCCGATGCGTGCATGGGACAGCACGAAGCGCGCGTCTTCCGCGGCCACGATCAGGTCGCAGGCGAGCGCGAGCGAGAAGCCGGCGCCCGCGGCCGCCCCCTCGACCGCCGCGATGACCGGCCGGGGGAAGGTGCGCAGCGCCTGCACCAGGTGATGCAGCTGCTCGAGCATCTCGTGCTGGGCGTGGCGGCCCTCGCCGCGGCGCCGCGCGAGCCCGTTCAGGTTGCCGCCGGCGCAGAAGTGGCCGCCGTCGCCGCGCAGGACGACGCAGCGCAGCGACGCGTCGGACTCCGCCACGTCGAGCGCCTCGATGCCGGCGCTGACGACCTGCTCGGACAGCGTGTTGCGGGTGGCCGGGTCGCTGATGGTGAGCACCAGCGCGTCGTCGATGCGCTCGGCCTGGAGGACGGAGGTCATGGGCGTTCCTGGCGGGTTGAAAACGCGGCGTCGCGCGAGGCGGCGGATTGTGTCATCGCCGCGTGAAGAATGAGCACTGGCGCGGGTTTTCGGCCCATCGGGCGGCCGTGCGCCGGCGCGCCCTCTGCTAGAGTCGCCCCGCCTCGCACACACCTTCCCGCATGCACAGAGCCTTTGCTGTCGTCGTCGCCGGTTCGCTCCTGGCGCTGTGCACATCCCCCGCGTTTTCGCTCGGCTTCGGCCCGTCGGCCAACGGCGCCGGCCTCGGCCAGCCGCTGGCGTTCAGCGCGTCGGTCACGCTCGGCGCCGGCGAGGTGCTGAGCGAGAAGTGCGTCGCCGCCGAGGTGCTGGCGGGCGACGGCCGGATCGAGGCCTCGCAGGTGCGCGTGCGCGTCGAGCCCGCCACCGTCGACGGCCGCACGACGCTCCACGTCACCACCGGCGTGGCCATCGTCGAGCCGGTGGTCACCGTGGACGTCGCGCTGGGCTGCCCCGTGCGGCTGTCGCGCCGCTTCGTGGCGCTGCTCGATCCGCCGCTCGTCCGCGAGGCGGCCGAGGCCTCGGCCGCCGCACGCCCGGTGCCGGCCGGCCCGGCCCGGGAAACACCGGCCGTTGCGGCGGCGTCCGCGGCGCCGTCCCGGGTGGCCGCCGGGACGGCGGCTGCCCCGCCGCCGGCCCGTGCGCCGTCGCGCGCCAAGCGTCCCACGCAGCGCCGCACGCCCGCGGCGCCGGTGCGCACCGCCGCTGCCGAGCCCGCGCCGCGGCCGACCTCGCGGCTCTCGCTCGATCCGGTGGAGAGCGTGTCGACCCAGCCGGCCGCGGCCCCGGCGGCCGGCATCGCAGCCCCGGCCCCGGCGCCCGTGCCCACCGCCGCGGCGAGCGAGGTGGCCGCGGTCGCCGCGCGCGCCGCGGAGGAGCGCATCCGCCAGCTCGACGACGAGCTCACGCGCATGCGGCGCGAAGGCGCGGAGATGCGCGACACCCTGGCGGTGCTGAACGCCCGCCTGCGCACGGCCGAAGCGGCGCGCGACGACCGCTGGCTGTGGGCGCTCGGCCTGCTGTGCGCCGTGCTGGCGCTGGCCGTGGCCTGGCTGCTGCACCGGCAGGCGCGCACGCCGCCCGCGCCGCGGTGGAGCGATGCCGAGCCGCCTGCCGCGCCGGCGCCCGATTCCGTCTTCGAGCACGGCGAGCCGACCTCGGCCGCGGCCCTGCCGCTGCATCCGCCGGCGATCGAGCCGGCCGTCGCCGCCGCGCCGCCGGCCGCGGGGCCGGCGCCGGTCACGCCCGTCGCGGCGGCGCTCCCGGCGGACGCGCCGGAGTCCGCCGGCATCGCCTCGCGCGCCGAGCGCCGCGCGCTCGCGGTGGAGGAGCTGATCGACCTGGAGCAGCAGGCCGACTTCTTCCTCGTGCTGGGGCAAGACGAGGCCGCGATCGACCTGCTGATGACGCACGTGCGCAGCAGCGGCGGCGAAAGCCCGATGCCGTACCTGAAGCTGCTGGAGATCTACCGCCGCCGCGGCGATGCGCCGGCCTACTCGCGCATCCGCGAGCGCTTCAACCACCGCTTCAACGCCTATGCGCCCGAATGGGCCGACGATGCGCGCCCCTCGACGCGCACGCTGGAGGACTATCCGCGCGTGATCGAGCGCCTGCAGCAGGTGTGGGGCGAGCCGTGGCAGGCGCTCGACCTGCTCGACACGCTGCTGTTCCGGCCCGATTCGACCGACATCAGCTTCGACCTGCCGGCCTACGCCGACCTGCTGTTCCTGTACTCGGTGGCGGGCCACCTGTCCGAGGACGGCGGGCCGGTGACGCACGTCGACCTGCTGCTGCCGCTGGACGACACGCTCGTGCCCAGCGAGATCTCCGCCATCGAGCGCACCACGCCCTACCTGCCCATGCCGCCGGCGCGGCCGAGCGGATGGATGCCGCCGGAGTTCCCGCTCGACCTCGACCTCGATCTCGACCTGGACCACCCGGCGCCCGGGCCGGCCGGCCCGAAGCGCTGAACGCCGCCGCGGCCGCTACAGGGCGGCCAGGCGATCGAGCGCGGCGGCCAGCGTCTCGTCCTTCTTGGCGAAGCAGAAGCGCACGATGCGCTGCTCGTAGCCGCCGGCGTAGAACGCCGACAGCGGGATGGCCGCCACCCCGGCGCGCTCGGTGAGGTGGCGGCAGAAGGCCTCTTCGCCCATGTCGCTCACGCCCGAGTAGTCGACGCACTGGAAGTAGGTGCCTTCGCCCGGCAGCGCGCGCAGCCGCGTGCGCGCGAGGCCGTCGCGGAACAGGTCGCGCTTGCGCTGGTAGAAGGCCGCCAGGTCGAGGTAGGGGCGCGGGTCGGCCATGTAGGCGGCCAGGCCGTGCTGCATCGGCGTGTTGACGGTGAACACGTTGAACTGGTGCACCTTGCGGAACTCGGCGCTGAGTGCGGCGGGCGCCGCCACGTAGCCGACCTTCCAGCCCGTCACGTGGTAGGTCTTGCCGAAGCTGGACACCACGAAGCTGCGCTCGGCGAGCGCCGGGATGCGCGCCGCGCTCTCGTGGCGCGCGCCGTCGAACACCATGTGCTCGTACACCTCGTCGGCGATCAGGACCACGCCGGTCGGGCGCAGCAGCTCGGCCAGGCGCTGCATCTCGGCGGCCGTCCACACCGTGCCGCTGGGGTTGTGCGGCGTGTTGACGATGATCGCCCGCGTGCGCGGCGTGAGCGCCGCCGCGATGCGGCCGAAATCGGGGCGGAAGCTGCCCGGCGTCAGCGGCACCGGCACGGCCCGCCCGCCGGCGAGCGTGATGTTGGGCTCGTAGCTGTCGTAGCTGGGCTCGAGCACGATCACCTCGTCGCCCGGGTGCACGACGGCGAGGATGGCCGTGAGGATCGCCTGCGTGGCGCCCGCCGTGACCGTGATCTCGCGCTCGGGGTCGTAGCGCCGGCCGTACAGCGCCTCGATCTTGTCGGCGATGCGCTCGCGCAGCACCGGCACGCCCGGCATCGGCGGGTACTGGTTCAGGCCGCGGCGCATGGCGTCGGCCACGGCGTCGAGCAGCTTCGGGTCGCAGTCGAAGTCGGGGAAGCCCTGGCCGAGGTTGACGGCGCCGTGCTGCTGCGCCAGGGCAGACATCACGCTGAAGATCGTCGTGCCCACGTGGGGCAGGCGGCTCGGTGGTGCGGGCAGTGTGGGCAGTGCGTTCATAGCTGGTACTCCTCGCCGTCGCCGGTCATGGCCTTGGTGATGAGGGCGCGGCTCAGGCGGTCGGACAGCATCTCGGCGAAGGCGTAGACGAAGGTCCGCAGGTAGGCGCTGCGGCGGAACGCGATGCGCGCCACGTTCTGCCCGAAGAGCCGGCCTGCCGGGCGCGACACCAGGTCGCCGCCGGGCGGGTCGTCGCGCACGGCCATCTCGGCCACGATGCCCACGCCCATGCCCAGGCGCACGTAGGTCTTGATGACGTCGGAGTCGATGGCCTCGAGCACGATGTTGGGGTGCAGTCCGCGCGCCGCGAACGCCTGGTCGACGCGCGTGCGGCCGGTGAAGGTGGGGTGGTAGGAGATGAGCGGCTCGGCGGCCAGCTGCTCCAGCGTGAGCCGCTCCACCAGCGCGAGCGGGTGGCCGGCGGGGATCACCACCACGTGCTGCCATTCGTAGCAGGGCAGGGTGACGAGTTCGCTGAACTGCGTCAGCGACTCGGTGGCGAGGCCGATGTCGGCCTGGTCCTGCAGCACCATCTGCGCCACCTGCGTGGGCGTGCCCTGGTGGAGGCTGATATTGACCTTGGGGTACTTGCGCCGCAGCTGCGCCACCGGCTGGGGCAGCACGTAGCGGGCCTGCGTGTGCGTGGTCGCGATCGACAGGGTGCCGGCGTCCTGCTTGGAGAACTCCTCGCCGATGCGCTTGAGGTTGTTGACCTCGCGCATGATCACCTCCACCGACTTCAGCACCTGCCGGCCCGGCTCGGTGATGCGCCGCAACCGCTTGCCGTGGCGCGCGAAGATGTCGATGCCGAGCTCGCTCTCGAGCTCGAGGATCGCCTTGGAGACGCCGGGCTGCGAGGTGAACAGCGCCTTCGCCGTCTCGGTGAGGTTCAAGTCCTGGCGGACGGCTTCCTGGACGAAGCGGAACTGGTGGAGGTTCATATAACCGGGCGATCTGTGAATCCGCCGAATTATTCCACCGCCGTCAGGCCGCCGCATCCGGGGCGGCGAGCCACCCCAGCGACGACAGCGCCATCGCCTCGATCACCGCCTCGGCCTCGCCGACGGGCGGCCGCAGCTGCCAGCGCACCGCTGGATGCGCCGCGGCCAGGGCGGCCAGCAGCGTCGGCACGTCCTTGCGCACGTGCCCGCCCGCGCCCAGGAACAGCGGCACCACGTCGACGCGGGCGCAGCCCTCGGCCGCGAGGCGGGCGCCGCCCTCCGCCAGCGTGGGCGCCATGAACTCCAGGAAGCACAGCTGCACCGCGGCGGCGGGCGCGCGCTCGCGGATGCGGCGGGCCACCTCCTCGAACGGGCGGGCCCAGCCCGGGTCGCGCGCGCCGTGGGCGAACAGCAGCAGCCCGTTCTTCATCGCGCCGTTCCTCCGTCAGCGGTAGCGCACCAGCCACGCGAAGGCGGCCATGGACATGAGCAGGTAGGTCGCGCTGGGCGCGGCGGCCGCGATCCAGGGCGTCCAGTCGCGCAGCAGCCCGAGGTGGCCCGACACGTTGTTGAGCAGCACGAAGCTGATGCCGAGCATGATGCCGCCGAACACCTTCAGGCTCACGCCGCCGCCGCGCGCGTGCAGGTAGGCGAAGGGCAGGGCCAGGCCGACCATCACCAGGCAGGCGAAGGGATACAGCGCGCGCTTCCAGAACTGGATCTCGTACTGCTGCGCGGCCTGCTCGTTGTACGACAGGTGGTCGATGTAGCTGGCCAGCTCCAGCGTCGACATCGTGTTCAGCGGCAGCACCGCGGCCGCCACGACGCTCGCGTCCAGGCTGCTCTGCCACTCGAAGCGCTGGATGTGCCGGGTGGTGACCGTCGGCAGGCCGTCGCCGTCCGTCTGCGCCCAGCGGGTGACCTGCGCGTCGTCCAGGACCCAGCGCGCGGCGTTGTCGACGACGCCGCGGGCCGCGGCGATGCGCTCCACCAGGCGCCCGCTGGCGTCGAACTCGAAGATGCGGATGTCGTGCAGCACCCCGTCGCCCGCCGCGCTGCCGACGTTGACCGAGTAGCTGCGCTCGCCGGCGGGCGTGGCCTGGCGGTCCTTCAGCCAGGCGCCGGAGCGGCCCACCGTCAGCCCGCCCTTGTAGCGTGCCTTGATCTGCGCCGCCTGCTGCTCGGCGAGCGGCGCGATGTAGTCGCCGACGACGAAGGTCAGCACCGCGAACCAGAGCCCGAGCGTGGCCAGCAGCGACAGCGCCCGCCCCGGGGCGAGCCCGCCCGTGCGCAGGATGGTGTATTCGGACGACTGCGCCAGCCGCGCGAGCGCGTAGATCGTGCCGATCAGCACCGCGATCGGCATCAGCTCGTACAGGTGGCCGGGCAGCTCCAGCACGCTGTAGACGGCCGCGTGCACCGCCGTGTAGCTGCGCTTGCCGGCGTCGCCCAGCTCGTCGACGAAGTCGATGAAGAAGAACAGCGACAGGAAGGCCACGGCGACGAACGCCACCGAGGACAGGATGTCCTTGTAGAAGAGGCGGCGGACGGTTTTCATCGGCGGACGGCGGCGCGGCGCCGCCAGGGCGCGCGCGCATTGCGGTTGTCGCGCCACCAGAGCAGGCCGAGCGCCAGCACGAAGGCGCCGCCGTGCGCGCCGGCCAGCGCCTCGCCGATGCCCACGCGCCCGCTCGCCACCCACGACTGCGACAGGTTGATGAGGTTGTAGTAGACGACGAAGGCCAGCAGCGCGAACAGCAGGTTCCAGTTGCTCGCGCGCCGCGGGTTCGTGGCCGCCAGGCCGATGCCCAGCAGCAGCATGTTGGCCGCGCCCAGCACCAGCCCGACGCGCCACACCAGCTCGCCCTGGTGCGCCGGGCTCGGCGTGCGCAGCAGCTCGATGGTGCGGCGCGCCTTGGGCGGCACGTTCTCGCTGCTGGAGAGGATCTGCTCGCCCACCACGACCTTGTAGCTCTCGAAGCGCGACAGCGTCTTCTCGCCGGTCTCGCGGTTCAGCTCGTTGCGCTGGCCGCGGTCGAGCCGGAGGAAGCGGTCGTTGCCTTCCACCACGATGCGCCCGGTCTTCGCGGTGATGACCGATTCGGTCTGCCCCTGGGTGGACAGGATGAACACGTTGCGCCCGACGCTCGCGTCCTTCGCGTCGCGCTCGATGAAGAAGGTGCGGCTGCCGTCGCTCGACGTCTGGAACTGCCCCGGCGCCACGCGCGACAGGTCGGAGCGGCGCTCGAAGCGCTCGCGCAGCTCCGCGTTGCGCCCGTTCACCCACGGCCAGACGAACAGCGCCATCACCAGCACCACCAGCAGCACCGGCCAGGCCGTGCGCAGCACCGGGCGCACGAAGCGCATGAGCCCGATGCCGCTGGCGAACCAGATGGTCATCTCGCTGTCGCGGTACATGCGGCTGAGCGTGGCGACCGTGGCGATGAACAGCGACAGCGCGAGCATCGTCGGCAGGTGGCCGAGCGAGGTGTAGCCCAGCAGCAGCACCACGTCCTGCGCCGACACGCGCCCGTTCGCCGCCTGGCCGATGGTGCGGATCAGGAACATCGTCAGCACGATGGTGAGGATGACCACCAGGGTCGCGCCGAAACTGCGTGCGAGGTCTCTTCTCAGGGTGGAATCGAATAACATCTTTCGTCGACAACCTCTGGTCGAGACGGCGCGAGCGAAGAGCACGAAGACGCGCCGCATCGCTCTCGGGGAAATGCCGGGCCGCCCCGGTTTCCTCGATCCCCGGCAGACCTGGCGCGAAGCGCGCAGATGCGGGGGGCACCCGGAGTTCCCTTCTTGATTCGGGCCGAATTATGGACTTCCGTCATCTCGTTTCCTCGCCCGATGCGCTGGCATCGATCACCGCCGACGCCCTCGTCGTCGTGGTGCCCGGCGAGTCGGTCGATGCCCCGCTCGACACGGCCGTGCGCGCGCTCGTCGACGACGCCGCCGCACACGGCGACTTCCGCTTCAAGGCCGGCCGCACGCTGTACCTGCACCGCCCCGCGGGCGTGAAGGCGGCACGGCTGGTGGTGGTCGCCTCCGGCGGCGACGGCGCCAAGGCGTTCAAGGCGGCGCTCGCGCATGCGTTCGCGGCGCTGAAGACCCTGGGCGCCAAGCACGTGGCCGTGGCGCTCGCGGGCGGGGCCGAGGTCGGCGCGGCGCATGCCGAGGCGCTGGCGGCCGCGGCGGCCGACGCCACCTACGTGTACCGCCACACCAAGCCGAGCGCGCCGCCCGCGCCGGCGATGGCGCGCTTCTCGCTCGTGTGCGCCAAGGCGCAGGCCCGCGCCGTGCAGCAGGGCTTCGCGCGCGGCCAGGCCATCGCCTCGGGCGTGCGGCTCGCGCGCGAGCTCGGCAACCGCCCCGGCAACCACTGCACGCCCACCGTGCTGGCCGACCAGGCGAAGAAGCTCGGGCGCGACCACGCGCTCAAGGTCGAGGTGCTCGACCGCAAGGCGATCGACAAGCTCGGCATGGGCGCCTTCGCGGCCGTGGCGCAGGGCTCGGCGGAGCCGCCGCGCTTCATCGTCGTGCGCTACCAGGGCGCGGCGAAGACGCAGGCGCCGATCGTGCTGGTGGGCAAGGGCATCACCTTCGATTCCGGCGGCATCTCCATCAAGCCGGCCGGCGAGATGGACGAGATGAAGTTCGACATGGGCGGCGCCGCGAGCGTGCTGGGCACCCTGCGCGCCGTGGCCGAGCTCAAGCCCAAGGTCAACGTCGTGGGCCTCATCGCCGCGTGCGAGAACCTGCCCAGCGGCAGCGCGCTCAAGCCGGGCGACGTGATCACCAGCCTGTCCGGCCAGACCATCGAGGTGCTCAACACCGACGCCGAAGGCCGCCTCGTGCTGTGCGACGCGCTCACCTACGCCGAGCGCTTCGACCCGGCCGTGGTGGTCGACATGGCCACGCTCACCGGCGCCTGCGTGGTGGCGCTCGGCCACCACAACTCCGGCCTCTTCACCGCCGACGACGAGCTGGCCGACGAGCTGCTCGCCGCCGGCCGCGGCGCGCTCGACCCCTGCTGGCGCATGCCGCTCGAGGACGACTACGACGAGGCGCTCAAGAGCAACTTCGCCGACATGGCCAACGTCGGGCCGCGCGCCGGCGGCGCCATCACGGCGGCGATGTTCCTGCGCCGCTTCACCGGCAAGTACCGCTGGGCCCACCTCGACATCGCCGGCACGGCCTGGAAGTCCGGCGCGGCCAAGGGCGGCACCGGCCGGCCCGTGCCGCTGCTTACGCACTTCGTGCTCTCGCACGCCGGCTGAGCGATCCCGTCCCCCCGGCGATGACCGAAGTCCAGTTCCACTTCAACGTGCCCGACCGGCTCGGCTACGCCTGCCGGCTGCTGCGCAAGGCGACGCGCCAGGGCGTGGGCGTGACGGTCACCGCGCCGCCGGCCACGCTCACGCGGCTGGACCGCACGCTGTGGGCCTTCGAGCCGACCGAGTTCGTGCCGCACGTGCTGCTGCGCGGCGACGCCGGCCTGCCGCCGCGCCTGCGCCGCACGCCGGTCGTCCTGACCCCGCAGGCCGGGCTCGGCGCGCAGCACGGCGTGCTGCTGCATCTGGGCGACGAGCCCGCCGAGGGCTTCGAGAGCTTCCAGCGGCTGATCGAGATCGTCTCCGCCGACCCCGGCGAGCGCGATGCCGCCCGGCAGCGCTGGCGCCACTACGCCGCGCGCGGCTACGCCATCCAGCGCCACGACCGCCAGGGCGAGGGCCGGGCATGACGGCCGCCCGCCCGGTGCCCACGCGGCTGGTGCCGACGCTGACCGAGGTCGTCGAGGTCGTGCCCGACCCCCTCGCCGACGCCTCCACGCTGCAGATGACGCCGGCCAGCTCGCTGGAAACGCCCCCGGGAGAGAACGCGGCGGCCGACGCCCCGGCGGCCGCTCCCGCCGAGCCGGCGCGGCCGGCCTCGTCGCCGGAAAGCGACGAGATCACCGAGCGCGTGCTGGCCGACGTGCAGCAGCGGGTCGAGCAGGTGTTCGAGGACCGCCTGCTGCAGGTGCTGACGCCCGCGCTGCTCAAGCTCGGCGAGGCGTGGGCCGCCGAGGCGCGCAGCGAGCTCGCGGCGACGCTGCGCGGCATCGTCGCCGAGGCCGTCGCCCAGGAAGTCGCCCGCCGCCGTGACCGCGGCTGAGCGCGCTTCGGGCGGGCCCGCGCGCACCGGCGCCGTGCATCGCGCGGACGGGCCGATCGGCTGCGGGTTTTCACGCCGCGCGCTCGCGCAATCCCGATGGAGAAGCGCCTGCGTTTGGGGTAATGTGGCGGCCCGCTGAGCCCCCGAGGCTCTCTCCAAACTCACTCTTTCTCTCAACATCCTTCCCAACCGGAGGTTTTGCATGCAAGTCAAATTGAATGGGGTCGTCTGCGCCGCGCTCATCGCCTTTGCGGGGTACGCATCGGCCCAGGAACTGGTCGTGAAGATC
The DNA here is from genome assembly GCA_044508835.1 of Rubrivivax sp. Taxonomy (GTDB): domain Bacteria; phylum Pseudomonadota; class Gammaproteobacteria; order Burkholderiales; family Burkholderiaceae_C; genus JAKFDI01. Next base: position 7,062 of record JBIQHD010000037.1, on the reverse strand, counting down.
GGCCACGTCGGCCCGGTCTCCGGCCCGCAGGCTCACTTCGGCAAGGACAACGAGAACGGCGCCCGCATGGCGATCGACGACCTCAACGCCAAGGGCGTCACCATCGGCGGCAAGAAGGCCCGCTTCGAGCTGCTGGCCGAAGACGACGCGGCCGATCCGAAGCAGGGCACCGCCGCGGCCCAGAAGCTGTGCGACGCCGGGGTGAACGGCGTGGTCGGCCACCTGAACTCCGGCACCACCATCCCCGCCTCGAAGATCTACAGCGACTGCGGCATCCCGCAGATCTCGCCGTCGGCCACCAACCCCAAGTACACGCAGAACGGCTACAAGACCGCCTTCCGCGTGCTGGCCAACGACAACTCGCTCGGCGCCGGCCTCGCGCTCTACGCCGCCGAGACGCTGAAGCTCAAGTCGGTGGCGATCATCGACGACCGCACCGCCTACGGGCAGGGCGTGGCGCAGATCTTCAAGAAGATCGCGGCGCAGAAGGGCATCAAGGTGGTGTCCGAGCAGTACACCAACGACAAGGCCACCGACTTCACCGCCATCCTGACGGCCATCAAGTCCAAGAACCCCGACGGCATCTTCTTCGGCGGCATGGACCCGCAGGCCGGCCCGATGCTGCGCCAGATGCAGCAGCTCGGCATCACCAAGGCCAAGTACTTCGGCGGCGACGGCATCTGCACCGTGAAGCTGGCCGAGCTGTCCGGCGGCGCCAAGACGCTCGAGAACGTGATCTGCGCCGAGGGCGGCGTGTCGCTCGACAAGATGAAGACCGGCGCGGCCTGGAAGGCGCGCTACGACGCCAAGTTCCCGGGCCAGTTCCAGATCTACGCGCCGTACGTGTATGACGCAACGATGGTGCTCGTCGACTCGATGGTGCGCGCCAAGTCGGCCGACCCGAAGGTCTACCTGCCCTTCGTCGGCAAGACCGACTACGAAGGCGTGACCTCGCGCATCCAGTTCGACGACCACGGCGACCTGAAGGTGCCGCAGATGACGCTGTCGACCTACAAGGATGGCAAGAAGACGCCGTTGAACTGAGACGGCCCACCGCTTCCGCAAAGGGCGCCTTCGGGCGCCCTTTGTTTTTCCTGATTAGGAACCAAGCTCGGCCGGCTCACGCCGTGAGCGTGTCAGTAGCGAGGATGGCGGCATAGCCCAGGAGGTGTCTATGCCGATGAACCGAGTCCAGTTCCAGCCAGGGATGTCGCTGCGCGAGTTCCAGGGGCGCTTCGGGACGCAGCAGCAATGCCGCCAGGCGCTGCAGGAGGCCCGATGGCCCTACGGCTTTCGCTGCCCGTCGTGCGAGGGGGCCGAGCACAGTCAGTTTGAACGCCAAGGCCGCGCCTATTGGCAATGCAGCAGTTGCCGAGCGCACCTGAGCGCGGCGCAGGCGCGACTCAAGGGCGAAGCGGACAAGCTCTACGACAAGGTGCGGGCCGCGGTGCCGGCGCGCTCGGAAGTCCCGGCAGAGAAGGTGCTGGCGCTGATCGAGCAGCGCGCGGGCGACCTGGGCGGCCGGCAGTACCTGTCGGCGATGGAGAAGCAGATCCTGCTGAAGCTGTCGCCGAAGCCGATCAAGGACGCGGCCGGCAAGGTGGTCGGGCAACGCCAGCCGACCTACGCGCTGCTCGATGACGTGCGGCGCGACCTGACCGCCGCGCAGTTCAAGCGCGCCGGCGCCTTCAAGGACGCCGACGATCGCCTGCTCGACCTGGTGCAAGGTGCCCTGCGTGAGGACCAGCAGGCCGCGGCGGCGCGCTTCGGCGTCGGCGAGACGTGGGACCTCGCACAGAAGACCGCCGGCACCTACAAGGGCATGCAGAAGGACATGGAGTCGCTGTTCGGCAAGGAGCTGGCGAACTCGATCGTGGGCGATCTCTCGAAGGGCGTCGCCGAGCTGGCGAAGGGCGACGTGGCGAGGTTCGTGAAGCTGATCAAGCTGACGCCGGAGAGCATGCGGCAAGAGGTGGTCGCGTCAGGCCTGGCCACGGCGTTCGGCAAGAACGCGCGCAACGGGTCGATCAGCTTCGGCAGCTACGCGCGGTGGTACGAGGGCCTGCAGAAGAATCAGCAGGCGTTCATCGCGTTGATGGCGAACCTGCCGCCGGCGGCACGCCAGGGCCTGCGTGACCTCTACACCGTGTCGAACGGCATCTCCAAGGCGACGCGCGAGCGCATCACGACCGGGCGCCTCACCGAAGGGATGAAGGCGATCGAGCGGCAGCTCGAATCCGCCGACTCCCTCATGGCGAAGGTGTACGAGACCGCGGCGAAGTCCGCTGGCGGCGTGGCCGCGGAGGCCGTCAGTTCCACCGCCGGCGTGCCGGGCGCGGGTATCGCTGCAGCGGTTGCGAGCACGCTTCGCGGCGGCCGCAAGCCCAGCGCCTTCGAGGCGGCGGATAAGCTGTTCGCGTCTCCCGACTTCATCCGCATGGCGCGCGCGGCGACGCCGGCGGAGCGCGGCGCAGCAGCGAAGCGCTTCGCGCAGAGCAAGCAGTTCACGCGGTTCGTGCGCACGGTCGGCAGCCCGCGTGAACTCTCCAATCGGGAGCAATGGGTGCTGCGGGCAATGCAGGCTGAACGTCAGCAGGCGCCGGACATGAGGTAAGGGCGAGCGGCACCAGCCCCTTCGCGTCGGGCGTACGTCACGAACATCGCCAGCGAGCGCCGACGGAACCTCGTCTTGGCCCGAAGCATGGTGGCAGCATTGGATGGGCACTGCCGAGCGCGCGCACGGCAACAACATCTGAGGGAGCCACACCCATGATTCGCGTTTCCGCCAAAGCTGTTTCTTGCGGCCTTCTGGCCGCGTTTCTCCTTTCGGGCTGCGCCGCGAAGCTGACGTTCATCGACCGGCAGGATGGCCAGATGTACCGCGGCAGCACCGGAACTACCGCCGGATCATCGGGCGAGGCCACGGTCGTCATCGAGAGCGAGACCTACACCGGCGAATGGATCTACACGAGCGGCGGGTCGTACGCCATCGGGACCATGCTCGCGTCTTCGGGACGAGCGACGGCCACCGGCACGCTCACCGGGCTAACCATGGACGCGCGCGGCAACGGGATGATGCACCTGCGCAATCCGGCGGGGAAGTTCATTCGGTGCGTCTTCGACTACAGCTCGATGTCAGAGACTGGAACAGGCTCCTGCCAACGCAACGACGGCCGTGTCTACGACCTGACCATTCAATGATGCAGCGAAGGCCGGGCCGTGGTTGCGTTGGCGCCGCGAGCACAACGCCGTAGGAGCCTGCGGATGTTGGGTCCACTCAAGAAGCTGTTCGGCGCATGGCCGCCATCGATGTCGACGGCGCAAGCCTCGCTGGCGCTGTGCTTCAAAGGACCGGAGGAGGCTCTCGCCTTCGCGTGCACCATTGCGCCGCGACTGCGTCCGGGGCTGGTCTGCCCCGCGGTCATCGACGATGTCGAGCGTGCTGGCGACTTCGGGCCCGTGGCTCGCGTTCGAGTTGCCACGCCAGAGGGGCCACGTCCGCTGATCGCTGCGTTCCCCGACAAGGAGGATCTGCTCGGCGCCACGGCGCGGATCACGGACTTGTGCGCGGTCACGCTTTCGCCGGATGCGCCGCCGCAAGGCACACCCGACGTCCTGATGGTGGTCGCCATCCTCAAGCCCGAATTTCACCCGGACCTCGGGACGTGGACGGAATGCCAGCGCCTCGGCCAAGGCCGTGGCAACTGAGCCGTGCGAGCCGAGCTGCGGGAGTGGTGGAGACAATGAGGCGCGCACTACGGCGAACGAGGAACGAGGACAAGTGAATGACAGAGCCTGAAAAGTGGCCCAGAGACTGCCGCTACGGCCACGGGGCGCTTGAGGAGTTGCCACAGTGGTACGCGCTGGTCGGCGTCAACAAGACGCTCTCCCCTGGAGGACCGGTGCCATCGTTCGCGATGGCAGGCCATGGATTGGCGCTCCGTGTGTGGCGCTGCCCCGCCTGCTCCTACGTTGAACTCGTTGACGAAAGGGTCGAGTGATGCCGGTGATCAATATGCCCGGTGTCAACATGACGATTGGGGCTGGTTTTGACGGCGGCGACGGCGGCAGGGATGATGACAAGGTGGAAGCACGCCTGTCAGAAGTCGAAAAGGCCGTCGTTCGCATCGACGCGACGCTGGAGTTCATGCGCGAGCACATGGCGACGAAGGCCGACGTGCACGAGGCGGTGAACGGCCAGGTCAAGTGGATCGTGGGTACGGCGCTGGTGCTCGCCGTTGGCGCCGTGACGGTCATGACCTTCGTGCTGAACAACGCCGTGCCCAAGGCGCCGGTAGCGACACAACCGACAATCATTGTGGTGCCGGCGCAGGGTCACGCCCAGGCCTCGGGCCAACTACAGGTCGTCCCCCCGCCCTCGCCAGACGCGTCTCGGTAGACCGGCCCTCCGCCACCAGCCGCCTCTGGTCGGCTTTCTCATTTCCGCTATCCGCAGCTTGCCGGCTGGCATGAGCAGCCGCAGGCCCGCGCCTGGTGGCAGTGGCACTCGCCCGTCTTGCGGTTGAAGTGGCACCCGCACTTGTTCAGGCCACCGCCGTGTTCGAGCGGTCCAGCCCCGCACGCCGCTGGAACACCTTCCCCTGACACAGCGAGCGGCGCAAGCGCGATCGCCAGTAGCGCCATCAGGCGCTGGATGTTGTTCATGGTCCTGACCTTCTGACCGAGACCGTAGGGCCAGAAGCCACAACGCGCAATCGGGAATGCCACGGCGAGCGGCGGGCGAGGGCGAAGGCCTGGCCGACGGCGGCCCGTGGCCGTTCCCTGACACCAAGACTGCCGGGGGAATAGGCGATGGCAAGCCACCGTCGCCGCAGTCCGTGACCATCGAGCGCTTCGAGCCCCGGAAAGCACGGCGCGCGGGCGGAAAAAGACAAAGGCGACGCTCGTCGCGGGTGCAACTGCCGCTGGAGCCGCCTCGTGATCGTCGAGCGCGAGAAGCTCGTCGAGGCCTACCGCCGCGCGTTCGACCTGGGCGCGGCCACGCACGACGAGGCAGTGCATGCCGCAGCGCAGGCGCTCGGCGTGGAGCCCGAGCTCGTCGAGGCCGCGGTCTGGGAGCGGGAGGCGGCATGCTGACCACCGTCGACATCCGCCACTTCCACCTGTTCGCCCATCGTGGGCGTGCAGGATCACAAGTACAGGCCGAGCTCGCTTTCCAGAATGGCGCAATGTTCCTTCGCAGTATGAAGGAGCATCGCCATCCCCTGCGGGTTGAACCAAAGCACGGGCAGTCCCGGTACGGCCTGATTCGGAGGTCCGGACATCACCTTTGTGAGCGACCCGAGGTTCGATCGCATGGCCATCACAGCGCTGGCAGAGCGTGCACTCGGGAAGGCTTGAAGAGGAACACCGCCCAACTCGCCGATCAGTCCTCGCGCCGCTCGAACGATCTCAGCTTGGTAGTTCGGCACGTCTTCAGGAGTGATGTCCGGATGGGGTTTGCACGCCATCTGGATTACGTCCAGAGCGTTCCGCATGAGTTCCAGCGTGATCTCCAGCAAGCGGCGGCATTCGTGCCTTTGGCGTTCTGCTTCGCGCTGAACCATCTTCCGGTGTTGCCACGCCGGAACCGCGACGGCGAGCCCTATACCAGCCACCGAACCGACAGCCTGGAGCCACGCTGCAGCGTTGTCGGCCTTCAGCCAGGACCAGCCGACCAGCGTGGTGAAGGCCAGCCAGAAGATGCCGACCATCGCTGCGACGAACACCCCGATCCACACGCCGGTGTCCACGGGTGGCGCGTGCGGCGTCTTCGCCGGCGCCACACCTGTCTGCTGCACGTTCATTCTTTTCCCTTCGGTGCCCCTGATGCCATCGTAGCCGCGAACCGCTCCGCACCTGTGGCCTGGTCCGACGGCAAGGTGGCAGCGTGAGGTTCTTCACCGGCCTGCACCAGCCGAGCGACGCTCGTCATTCGATGCTGCCTTCGTCTCGGTGAATCGCTTGCGCGCGCAAGGCGCCGATGCGGCGACTGGATCATGGATTCCGGGGCCTTCACCGAGATCAGCACGCACGGCCTGTACCGCCACGACGTGACGGAGTACGCCGCCGAGATCCGGCGCTGGGCTACGAACGGCAGCGGCCGGCTGCTCACCGCGGTGTCGCAGGACTGGATGTGCGAGCCGTTCATCGTCGTCAAGACCGGCCTGAGCGTGGAGTAGCACCAAGGGTGGCGGTCGAGCTGCGCACGCAGAACACGGCCGGCGTGTACGTGCACCCAGTGCTGCAAGGGTCCGCGCCTGCCGATGTCTGGCATCGGCCGCTTGCAGCATCGAGGAGATACCGCAGAGCGACCGCCTGGCCACAGTGCCATGTGCATCTGCCGCGCCAAAGCGTCCTAAGTGGATTTGCCGGCGAGCCTGGCGCTCTCGTGATCCGCGCCGGTGGCGCTGCCTCCGTCGGCCGGCATATCGGTGAACTGCAGGATGCCGTCTGCCAAGGGTTCGAAGGCCGAAACGTACTGCACTGCTTGCCTCATTCGCCGTCTCAGCAAGTTTCACCCAATTGCAAACACTTGAGGGGTGGGATGGTGGGTGAGACGAAAAAACGGGCCGCAAAGGCCCGTATTTCCTAGCTGTCTGGCGGAGAGGGCGGGATTCGAACCCGCGGTGGGCTGTTAACCCACACACGCTTTCCAGGCGTGCGACTTAAACCGCTCATCCACCTCTCCGGAAGCCGGCGATTCTAGCCTGCCGCTGCGCCGGCGCGGCCGTCACGCCGGCGTCTTGCCCTTCATCAGCGTCATGGCCGTGCCGATGAGCGCCGAGACCTCGCTCATGTTGGCCGGCACGATCATGGTGTTGTTCTTCTGCGCGAGCTGGGCGAAGGCCTCGACGGCCTTCTCGGCCACCTTCAGCTGCACCGCCTGCTCGCCGCCCGGCGCACGGATGGCCTCGGCCACCTTGCGGATGGCGTCGGCCGTGGCGTCGGCCACCGCGACGATGGCCGCGGCCTCGCCCTGGGCGTTGTTGATCTCGGCCTGGCGCTCGCCCTCGGAGCGGGCGATGAAGGCCTCGCGCTCGCCGGTGGCGATGTTGATCT
>JBIQHD010000036.1:0-45620 GCA_044508835.1 Rubrivivax sp. | reverse complement strand
GCTTCGGCTCGCTGCGCATCGCCACCCGGGGCGGCGTCGCTGCGCGACGCACCGCCCATCCAGCCGAAGCGCAGCGAGGCGTGGCTGGTGTTGCGGGGTCCCCGTGGGAGGCGTCGAGGAGCGCAGGAGTTTGGCGCGGCGCGCAGCGCCTTCGTCTTCTGACTTCGCGCGACTGTCTGAGCGCAGCGCCCGCAGGGCGCGCAGCGAGTTTCGCGCGAGCGCCACACTCCGAGCACCGCAGAGCAGTCCGCGCAGCGGACCGCCTCCGTCGGGGTGCCCTTCTTTGGGTCACCTTTCTTGGGCAAGCAAGAAAGGTGACTCGCCCGCCGGGGCGAGTCCCGGCTTCTCTCAGCTTCGGCCGCAGCCCCAACCAAGCAAACCGGACTGCGCGCACGCTTCGACAAGCTCAGCGCGAACGGGGCTTCGGGCGACGAGCGCTTCGATACCTCAGCGCGAGCAGGGCTTGGCGGCGCGGGCGCTTCGATACCTCAGCGCGAACGGGTTAGAGAGGCACGAGCGGATCGACGGGCCAAGCGGGACAAACGCTTCGACACGCCCGGCGCCGGCAGCTTCATCCCCACGCGGAGCCCGACCTCAGATCACCGACCGCGGCCCGCCCGGCCGTTCGCCGATCTGCTGGCGCCACATCGCGTAGTACAGCCCCCGCGCCTCGAGCAGCGCCGCGTGCGTGCCCTGCTCCACGATGCGCCCGCGTTCCAGCACGACCAGCGTGTCGGCATGCATCACCGTCGACAGCCGGTGCGCGATGAGCAGGGTGATCTGCGTGCGCCGCGCCGAGATCTCGCGCACGGTGGCGGTGATCTGCTCCTCGGTGATCGAGTCGAGCGCCGACGTGGCCTCGTCGAAGATGAGCAGCCGCGGCTCGCGGATGAGCGCACGGGCGATGGACAGGCGCTGCTTCTCGCCGCCCGAGAGCTTCATGCCGCGCTCGCCGATCGGCGTGTCCAGCCCCGCGGGCGACTTCTCCAGCAGGTAGGCGCACGCGGCCTGCCGCATCGCGGCGACGATCTGCTCGTCCGTGGCGTCGGGCTTCACGAAGCGCAGGTTCTCGCGCAGCGTGCCGGCGAAGAGGTTGGTCTCCTGCGTGACGAAGCCGATCTGGCGGCGCACCTCGTTGTAGCGCAGGTCGCGCGTGGAGATGCCGTTGTAGGCCACCTCGCCCGACGCCGGCGCGTACAGGCCCACGAGCAGCTTCACGAGCGTCGACTTGCCCGAGCCCGAGGGGCCGACGAAGGCGATGGTGTCGCCCAGCGCCGCCTCGAACGACACCGCGTCGAGCGCGTCGTCGGCCGCGCCCTTGTGGCGAAAGCTCACGCGGTCGAAGCGCACGCGCTCGACCGGCCCCACCTTCACCGGCGCCGCCGGCCGCCGCTCGATGGGCTTGTTCATCAGCGCCTCGAAGTTCAGCAGCGAGGCCTCGGTCTCGCGCCAGGCGAGGATGATGTTCCCGAGCTCCTGCAGCGGCGCGAAGATGGCGACCGAGATGAACTGCATCGCGATCAGCTCGCCGGTGCTGAGCACGTCGCGGAAGATCAGCCACAAGAGCGCGAACAGCACCGAGAGCTTGAGCAGGCTGAGCGCCGTGCCCTGCAGGAAGGACAGCAGCCGCACGCGCTTCACCTTCTGCATCTCGAGCGCGAAGATCGCCGTCGTCTGCGCCTGCAGGCGGCGGATCTCGGGGAAGGTCAGGCCCAGGCTCTTGATGAGCTCGATGTTGCGCAGCGACTCGCTGATGAAGCCCGAGCTGCGGTTGGTCTCGCGCACGATGGCGCGCTGCTGCTGCTTGATCTCGCGGCTGAGCAGCCCGGTGAGCCCGCCCAGCACCAGCACGCCGATCAGGAACACCGGCACCAGCAGCCAGTGCCGCGTGAGCGCGTACCAGGTGAGGAAGCCGATGCCCACCACCGCGGCGAACACGGTGTTGATGAAGGTGTTGATGAAGCGCTCGCAGTCGGCGCGCACCTTCTGCAGCAGCGACAGCACCTCGCCGCTGCGCAGGTCCTCGAACTCGGGGTACTTCAGGCGCAGGGTCTGGCGCAGGCCGTCGTTGAAGAGCTGCGTGCCGAACTTCTGCACCACGAGCCGCGTCACGTATTCCTGCAGCGCCTTGGCCAGCCGCGAGAGCACGGCCACCAGCACGGCCAGCGCCAGCAGGCCCAGCACGCCGCGGATCAGCTCGTCGTCGCTCTTGCCGGCGCGGCCGATGGCGTAGCCGTCGATGATCCTGCCGAAGATGATGGGGTCGACGAGCGCGAGCACCTGGCTCGCGCCGGCCAGCAGCAGCGCCAGCGCGGCAAGGCTCGCATGGGGCCGCAGGTAGGTCCAGAGGATGTGCATGGGCGGTGTTCCCGGCTCGGCCGCGCGGCATGCGCGGCGCGGATCATTCTCGGGTCGCTGCGCGCCGGGCCGCACGCATGCGCGGGAGATGCGGTGCCCGTCACGTTCGGCGGCGTCGGCGGCGCGCACGGGCCGCTTCGGGCGCCGCCTGCATCGTGGAGAATCCCGTGCCCGCGACTGGCGGGTGCAAATGGCAAGCGAACGAATGAACAAAGCAGATCTGATCGAGCATCTGGCAGCGAAGCACGAACTCACCAAGGCCGAGGCCGGCCGCGTCCTCACCACCCTGCTCGACGCCGTCGTCACGACGGTGAAGAAGGGCGGCACCGTCACCCTCCCCGGCTTCGGCAGCTTCAAGCAGCATGCCCGCGCCGCGCGCAACGGCGTGAACCCCGCCACCGGCGCCAAGATCAAGATCGCCGCCGTGAAGCTGCCGAAGTTCTCGCCGGGCAGCGCCTTCAAGGCCGCCGTCGACCCGAAGGCCGCCGCGCGCAAGGCCGCCAAGGCCGCCCCGGCGCCGAAGAAGGCCGCCGCCAAGAAGAAGAAATAAGCCGGCGCCGCGGCGCATGGAAAGGCCCGCCGCGCGCGGGCTTTTTTGCGCCCGCGTTTTGCTACCGTGCCGGCACGCCCCATCTGCCCGCCGGGCAGGGCGCACGGGAGACACGGGATGAACTACCAGGGAAGCTGCCACTGCGGCAAGGTGGCCTTCGAGGTCGAAGGCGAGATCGGCGGCGCGCTCGCCTGCAATTGCTCGATCTGCGCGCGCAGGGGCTCGCTGCTGTGGTTCGTGCCGCGCGATGCGCTGCAGCTGCGCACGCCCGACGAGGCGGCCGGCACCTACACGTTCAACAAGCACGTCATCCGCCACCGCTTCTGCCCGGTGTGCGGCATCCACCCCTACGGCGAGGGCACCGACCCGCAGGGCCGGGCGATGGCCGCCGTCAACCTGCGCTGCATCGAAGGCCTGGACCTCGCGGCGATTCCGGTGCAGCACTTCGACGGGAAGTCCCGGTAGCGGCCGCCCGTCACGCCTCGGCGCAAGGCGCCGCCTCGCCCTCCGGCGGGTAAACGACGCGGTGCCCGCACACCTGCGCGAAGGGCGTGAGCTTCCGCGCCTGGCGGCGCGCGGCGCTCACGATCTCCTCGCTGCGGATGCCGTGCGCCAGCAGGGCATCGGCGATCAGCGAGCGGTGGCAGCGCCAGGGCACGGCCTCGGCGCACATCGTGGCCACCTGCTCGCGCCGCGCCGCATCGATCAGCCACTGCAGCTCCGCCTCGAACGCCGGCGTCTGCATGTAGTCGGCATAGCCGCGGAACGATGTGTTGCGCCAGCCCTTGTTGGGCGAGGCCTCGCTCGTGCGGCGGAAGCCGCCCAGCCCGGCGCGGTGCTCGTAGGCGATGCCGGCGGCGGCCAGCGAGGCCGGCAGGTTCTCCTGCGCGTACTGCGGGTTGCGCCGCGAGCGCGGCACGGTGCGCACGTCGACCAGGCGCTGCACGCCGTGCGCCTGCAGCAGGGCGATGAAGTCCTCGATCGGCCGGGTGGAATGGCCGATCGTGAAGACCACCGGCGGCTCGGCCGTCACCGCCGCCGGTGCTCGTCGGGCGGCTCGAGGTCGTCCGGGTGGCTCGTCTCGTGGCCGTAGTCGTCGGGGATGTCGGCGCCCTCGGTGCGGCGCTCGCCGGCAGCCGGGCGGCCCTGCCGGTCGGGCGTGCGCTTCGGGTCGGCCCGCTCGCCCGCGGTGCGCTGCTTGTTCGGCTCCTTCATGCCGGCTCCTTTCCAGTCTGCCTGCGGCGGGCGGGGATGCGGCGCCGCCCCCGCCCCGCGGCAATCGGCATGCCGCGCCTCGCGCTTGCCCGCCGCGGCGGCGATGTGGCGCGAATCGGGCCCATGGCTTGCCGCACAGGATACGGCCGCGCCGACGCGCGCGCCGCGAGCCCACTGCCACGGAGCCCCTGATGAACCAAGACAAGCCCGAATCGCGCGACACGCGCGACAACCGCGTGCGGCGGGTGTCGGACCCCGGCACCCCGCGCGAGGCCGACATCCGTCCCGGTGCCGGCATCCCGCCGCCGAGCCGCGTGCTCACCGACGTGGTCACGCCGCGCCGCGACCAGCCCGCGCCGGCCACCGGGGTAGGCACGGTGGAGCCGCCGTCCTGGCGCGAGCACCACGCCGCCCGCCGCGACCTGCCCGGCGCGCCGCCCTACGAGGCCTGCGCGCCCGCCTACCGCTTCGGCGCCCAGGAGCGGCGGCGCTACGGCCTCGGCGCCGCGTGGGACGACGCCGAGTCGCTGCTCGCCCACGACTGGAAGGCCGCGCGCGGCGACTGTCCGCTGTCGTGGGACGAGGCCATGCCGGCGGTGCGCGCCGCGTGGGAGGGGGCGTAGGGCCCGTCCCACGCTCCCAGCCGCGGGGTCGACGGGCCCATGCCTCGGCCCGAACGGGCCGTTCGTCCGGTCGTGGGTCGGCCTCAGCCCTTCGGCGCGGCCTTGGTCCGCCTGGCCTTCTTGCCGCCGCCGTCCGCACCGGCCGCGACGGCTTCGCCCATGCCCAGCTCCGCGCCCGTCATCGGATCGCTGCGCGGATCCGAGCTGGTGCGCAGCGCCGCCTGCTTCACCGCCTCGGCCTCCACGTCATCGAGCTCCACGCTGGCGCCGCCGTCGTCGCCGTCCAGCGCCAGCTGCTCCTCGCGGTCGCTCACGTACTCGAAGTTCTCGTCGCTGTTCCACGGCCCGCGCACCTGCGCCCCGCCCTGGGAGGTGTCGATGTACAGCCGCGCGTAGCGCGGGTCGACCGGCATCTTTCCCGGCGGGAAGTTGGGCGTGATGGCGTACAGCGCCTTCTCGAACGACTTCTGGTGCGAGACCTCGCGCGTCATCAGGAAGCCGAGCGCTTCCTTCACGCCCGGGTCGTCGGTGCAGTTGATCAGGCGCTCGTAGATGATCTTGGCGCGCGCCTCGGCGGCGATGTTGGAGCGCAGGTCGGCCGTGGGCTCGCCGATGGTGTCGATGTAGGCCGCGCTCCACGGCACGCCGCCCGAATTCGTCAGCGCCGGCCCGCCGCCGTAGAGCACCTGGGTGACGTGCGAGTCGTTGCCCGCGCCGGTGATGGCGCGGTACATCTCGGCCTCGGCTTCGGCGCCCTCGGCCAGGCAGCCCTTGGCGCCCTTGTTGAGCATGGCGACGATGGTGCCGATCACCTCGAGGTGGCTGAGCTCCTCGGTGGCGATGTCCATCAGCATGTCTTTGCGGCCCGGGTCGTCCTCGGCCAGCGCCTGGGTGAAGTAGCGGCAGGCGGCGGCAAGCTCGCCCTGCGGGCCGCCGAACTGCTCGAGCATCAGGTTGGCGAGCCCCGGGTTGGTCTCGGAGACGCGGACGGTGTATTGCAGACGCTTGTTGTGCGCGAACATGTCGAATCCTTTCGTCGGCGGCGCGCGTGTCTTCGCGCCAGGAACCCCATGGCGCCCGCGGCGCGGGCCCTGGGCGCATGCGGCAAGCGCCGCGCCCGCCGGGCGCCGCCCCGGCACGGGCAGGCACGCCGCATGCTGCACGGTCGGCACCTGCCCGCACTCCCCAGCCATGGCCGCCGTCGTCGATCTCGCCCGCACGCTCGACCTGCCCAAGCGGGCCGCGGCACTGGTGCTGGCGGGCGGGCGCGGCAGCCGGCTGCGGCAGCTCACCGACCGGCGCGCCAAGCCGGCGGTCTTCTTCGGCGGCAAGTTCCGCATCATCGACTTCACGCTGTCGAACTGCCTGAACTCGGGCATCCGCCGCATCGGCGTCATCACGCAGTACAAGAGCCACAGCCTGCTGCGCCACCTGCAGCGCGGCTGGGCCTTCCTCAAGACCGAGATGAACGAGTTCGTCGACCTGCTGCCGGCGCAGCAGCGCATGGACGAGGAGAACTGGTACCGCGGCACGGCCGACGCCGTCTACCAGAACCACGACATCATCGAGAGCTACCGCGCCGACTACATCGTCGTGCTGGCCGGCGACCACGTCTACAAGATGAACTACGCGCTGATGCTGGCCGACCACGTGGCCAAGGGCCGCGAGTGCACCGTGGCCTGCATCGAGGTGCCGCGCGAGGAGGCCAGCGCCTTCGGCGTCATGGCGGTCGACGACGAATGGCGCATCCTCGATTTCGTCGAGAAGCCGGCCGACCCGCCGGCGATGCCCGGCAAGCCCGGCACGTCGCTCGCGAGCATGGGCATCTACATCTTCAACGCCGGCTACCTGTTCCGCGAGCTGGCGCTGGACATCGCCGACAGCGGCTCCAGCCACGACTTCGGCCGCGACATCATTCCCCGCGCGGTGCGCAGCGGCTGCGCGGCGGCGCACCCCTTCGCGCTCAGCTGCGTGGGCGAGCACGGCGACGAGCCGCCCTACTGGCGCGACGTGGGCACCATCGACGCCTACTGGGACGCCAACATCGACCTCACCGCCACCGTGCCGCTGCTCGACCTCTACGACCGCAGCTGGCCCATCCTCACCTACCAGCCGCAGCTCGCGCCCGCCAAGTTCGTGCACAACGAGGCCGACCGCCGCGGCTCGGCGATCGAGTCGCTGGTGTCGGGCGGCAGCATCATCAGCGGCGCGGTGTTCCGCTCGGTGCTGTTCTCCAGCGTGCGGGTGCATTCGCACGCGCAGGTGAGCTGGTCGGTGCTGCAGCCCTACGTGCAGGTGGGCCGCGGCGCGCGCCTCACGCGCGTGGTGGTGGACCGCGGCTGCATCATTCCCGACGGCCTGGTGATCGGCGAGGACGCGGCGGAGGACGCGCGGCGCTTCCACCGCAGCGAGCAGGGCATCACCCTGGTCACGCGCGACATGCTGGCGGCGCTGGAGGACGCGCCGCACCCGGCCGCGCCGGCGCTGGCCCCGGCGTGAACGTCCTGCACGTCGCCGCCGAGCTGTACCCCTTCGTCAAGACCGGTGGGCTGGCCGACGTCGCGGCGGCGCTGCCGCGGGCGCAGCGCCTGGCCGGCGTCGACGCGCGGCTGCTGCTGCCGGGCTACCCGGCGGTCGTCGACGCGCTGGAGGAGGACCGCCCGGCGCCTGCCCTCGGCCCGCTGTTCGGCGCGGCGCGCGTCTCGGTGCGCCGCGGCTTTCTCGCGGGGTGGCCGGTGCCGGTGCACGTGGTCGACGCGCCGTGGTTCTTCCGCCGCGGCGGCGGCCCGTACCAGGACGCCGCCGGGCGCGACTGGCCCGACAACCTGCAGCGCTTCGCCCTGCTCGGCTGGTGCGCCGCCCAGCTCGCCGCGGGCGAGATCGACCCGCAGTGGACGCCCGCGGTGGTGCACGCGCACGACTGGCATGCGGGGCTGGCCTGCGCCTTCGTGTCGGCGCATCCGGCGCTCGCCGCGGCCAGCGTGTTCACGGTGCACAACCTCGCCTTCGGCGGCTTCTTCCCGCTCGGCGACTTCGCGCTGCTGGGCCTGCCCTCGCGCTACCTCGGCATGGAAGGCATCGAGTTCCACCGCCGCCTGTCGTTCATGAAGGCCGGGCTGCAGCTCGCGGACCGCGTGACCACCGTCAGCCCGAGCTACGCCCGGGAGATCGCCACGCCCGAGTTCGGCTGCGGCTTCGAGGGCGTGATCCAGGCACGCGGCGCCGCGGTGGGCGGCATCCTCAACGGCGTGGACGATGCCGTGTGGAACCCGGCCTACGACGACGCCCTGCCCGCGCGCTATGACGCGAACGCGCCGCAGGGCAAGGCCGAGTGCAAGCGCGCGCTGCAGCAGGCGCTCGGCCTCGAAGCGCGCGCCGACGCGCCGCTCTTGTGCGTGGTGAGCCGGCTGAGCACCCAGAAGGGCCTCGACCTGCTGCTGGACGCCCTGCCCGCGCTGCTGGCCGGCGGCGCGCAGCTCGCGCTGCAGGGCGCCGGCGACGCGCCGCTGGAAGCCGCCTGGCGCGCCGCGGCCGCCGCCCATCCGGGCCGGGTGGCCGTGCGCATCGCCTACGACGAGGCGATGGCGCACCGCCTGATCGCCGGCGCCGACGCCATCGTCGTACCCTCGCGCTTCGAGCCCTGCGGCCTCACGCAGCTCTACGGCCTGCGCTACGGCACGCTGCCCATCGTGCGGCGCGTGGGCGGGCTGGCCGATACGGTGCAGCCGATCGACGGCGAGCGCGGCACCGGCTTCGTGTTCGACGACGCCACGGCGTCCGCGCTGGGTGAGGCGATCGAAGCGGCGCTGCGGCTGCATCGCACGCCGCCGGCCTGGCAGGCGGCGATGCGGCGGGCGATGGCGCAGGACTTCTCGTGGAGCCGCGCGGCCGCGAGCTACGACGAGGTCTACGCCGCGGCCCGCGTCGCCCGGCGCACTGCCCCGCGGGAGCTGCTCGACTGAAGGCCCGGCGGGCGGGCGAGGGTTTGACACGACTGGTTTACTGTAGCTACAGTAAATCTATGCGCATCGAGTTCGACCCTGCCAAGAACGAGGTCAACCTGGAAAAACATGGCGTGTCTCTCGCCCTGGCTGCCGAACTCGATTGGGACGCTGCGTTGGTATGGCTCGACGACCGATTCGACTACGGCGAGACGCGGATGATCGCCCTCGCGCCCAGGACGAACACGCTGTACTACGTGGCATTTGTCGATCGAGGCGCCCGGCGGCGGATCATCAGCCTGCGCCGTGCCAATCGACGTGAGGTGAAGCACTATGTCGAAAGTCTCTAAGCGTCCTCCCATCCGAGTCCCGACCCTGGCCGAAGAGCGGGCCATCACGGCCGCTGCCAAGAGCGACCCGGATGCACAGCCGCTCACCCCCAAGCAGCTGCGGGAAATGGTGCCGATGAAGGCGCTGCGCGGCAGGCCGAAGCTCGAGAACAAGAAGCAACTGGTCTCGGTGCGCTACAGCCCCGAGGTCGTGGCGTACTTCAAATCCACCGGTGCAGGGTGGCAAGCCCGCATGGACGGCGTTCTGAAGCGGTATGTCGCGCGGCACTCGCGGCAGTCCGGCCATTGAACCCGCCTTTCAGGCCTTTCCGGAAATGTGCAGGTAGTGCCTGAACCGGTCGTAGTGGTTGATGACGTCCGCGATCACCTGTTCCGCCTCGTAGCCGAAGATGTCGTAGTCGCGCCCGCCCTGCGCGAGGAACACCTCGGCGCGGTAGTAGCGGTTGCGCCCGCCTTCGCCGCGTGAGGCGTCGGTGAGGGCGAAGGCGGGGATGGGGTGGCTCACCGGGCGCACCTCGTAGACGAAGTCCTCCACGCCCTCGCCGTGGCGCACGGTCAGGCGCAGGCCGTCGTCGACGGCCTCGGTGCCCGCGGCCAGCTCGCGCTTGCCGAACTCGGCGACCACCGCCTCGAAGGCCTTCGCCACCGTGCCGGCGATGAAGCCGGCCACCTGCCGCCGCCCCGGGTGGCTGATGATCGCGCCGAGCCGGCGGCGCCACATGAACATGCCCTCGTTGGGCACCAGCGGCGCCGCATGCAGCCGCGCGCTCAGGCTGAGCGAGACCTCGTCGCTGAGCGCGCGCCAGATGCCGTAGCACATCAGCACCATCACGATCGCCAGCGGCAGCGCGGCGATCACCGCCGCCATCTGCACCGCGGCCAGGCCGCCCGCCAGCAGCAGGCAGGCGGCCACGCCGCCGCAGGTGAGCGCCCAGAACACGCGCAGCCACAGCGCCGGCTCCTCGTCGCCGCGCGAGGTGATCATGGCGATGACGAGCGCGCCGGCGTCGGAGGCCGTCACGAAGTACACCGCCACCAGCAGGCCGGTGATCCACGCCAGCAGCGCGGACGCCGGCAGGTACTCGAACACCGTGAACAGCGCGATCGGCATGTTCTCGGCCACGATGCGCGAGATGCCGCCGTCGGCGACGTTCAGGTCCATCCAGATCGCCGCGTCGCCGAAGATGGTGAACCAGATGAAGCTGAAGCCGGCCGGCGCGAACAGCACGCCGAACAGGAACTCGCGGATGGTGCGCCCGCGCGAGATGCGCGCGATGAACATGCCCACGAACGGCGACCACGAGATCCACCAGCCCCAGTAGAAGAGCGTCCAGGTGCCGACCCAGTCGGTGGGCTGGTAGGCGTAGATGTGGAAGGTGCGCGAGACGAAGCCGTTGAGGTACAGGCCGATGTTCTCGACGAAGGCCTGCAGCAGGAAGCGTGTCGGCCCGAGCGCGAGGATCAGCGCCATCAGCACGAAGGAGACGATGAGGATCATCTCGCTCAGGCGCCGGATGCCGTTGTCCAGGCCGGTGGCGACGGTGAGCGTGGCCAGCACGGTGACGGCGCCGATCAGCACGAGCTGCGTGGCGAGGTCCTGCTCCAGCCCGAAGAGATAGGTGCCCGTCGCATTGAGCTGCGCGACGCCCAGGCCCAGCGAGGTGGACAGCCCGGCCAGCGTGCCCACCACCGCGAAGATGTCGATCACGTCGCCGGCGGCGCCGTTCACCCGGTCGCCCAGCAGCGGGCGGAACGCCGAGCGGATGACCAGCGGCTCCCCCTTGCGGTAGCCGAAGTAGGCGAGCGCGAGGCCGATCACGGCGTAGATCGCCCAGGCGTGCACGCCCCAGTGGAAGAAGGTGACCTGCATCGCGTCGCGCGCCGCCTGCGCCGAGCGCGGCGCCGCGTCGGGCGGGATCGAGAAATGCGTGATCGGCTCGGCCACGCCGTAGAACACGATGCCGATGCCCATGCCGGCGCTGAACAGCATCGCCACCCAGGTGCCGTACCCGTAGTCGGGCACCGATTCGTCGGGGCCGAGCTTGATGCGCCCGAGCGGGCTGATCGCCAGGCCCAGCAGGAAGATCACGAAGCCGCCCACCGCCAGCATGTAGAACCAGCCGGCCTCGGCCACGATCCAGGCGTTCGCGCCGGTGAACAGGGCGGCGGTGCGCTCCGGGTCGAGCATCACGAACAGGATCAGCCCGAGCGAGATGAACGCCGAGCCGAAGAAGGTGATCGGCGAGACGCTGGCGAGCAGTCGGCGCGGCATGGCGGGCTCCTTCTTGTTCGCAGGCGGGCAGGCCCCGCGCGGGCCGGGCCCGCCGGCGCGATGCGGCACCGCGCCCCGCAGGCTGCGCAGCAAGGCGCGTGCGCGGCCGTGCCGCCATGCCGCCATGCCGCCTCCGGTAGGCGAATAACGATAGGCGCAATGCGTCGTTCACGCGGCATGCCTGCATTCCTAGAGTGGCCGGCACCTTCTCTTCGTGGACCCGCCATGCCGTATTCCCGCAGACACCTCCTCGGCGCCGCCGCCTCCTTCGGCGCCCTCGCCTCGCTGCGGCGCGTCGCCGTCGCCGCCGGCTACCCCGACCGCGCCATCAAGGCCGTCGTGCCCTACCCGGCCGGCGGCGTGGTCGACGTGGTCACGCGCATCGTCACCGAGGCGATCGGCGCGCGCTGGGGCCAGCCCGTCGTGGTGGAGAACCGCGCGGGCGCCAACGGCAACCTCGGCGCGCAGGCCGTCAAGGCGGCGGCGCCCGACGGCTACACCTGGCTCGCCGGCTCGCTGTCGCTGGCGGTGAACCCGCTCATCGACCGCAACGCGCGCTTCGCGCTCGACGACTTCCAGCCAGTGGCGGCGCTCGGCTGGGCGCCCAACCTGCTGGTGGTGCCGGCGTCGTCGCCGGTGGCGTCGGTGAAGGAGTTCGTCGCGCTCGCGAAGCAGAACCCGGGCCGGCTGAACGTGCCGGTGGCCGGCATCGGCAGCTCCATCCACCTGAGCCTCGAGCTGCTGCAGCAGCACGCCGGCATCGAGCTCTTCCCGGTGAACTACAAGGGCCAGCCGCCCTTCCTCGTCGACCTGGTCAACGGCCAGCTGCAGTTCGCCTTCCTCACCGCGGCGCTGGCCGTGCCGCACCTGCAAAGCGGCAGGCTGCGCGCGCTGGCCGTGAGCGCGCCGGCGCGCCTGGCCTCGCTGCCCGGCGTGCCCACGCTCGCCGAGGCCGGCTACGGCGACGCCGTCGTGCTGCCCTGGAGCGGCATCTTCACGCCGGCAGGCACGCCGAGCGAAGTCGTCGAGCGCGTGGCGGCGGAGGTGAAGCAGGCGCTGCACGCGCCCGAGTCGCTGCGCCGCCACGCGGCCGTCAACGCGGTCGTGCCGGCGGCGGACCTGGCGTTCGCGCCCTTCATCGCCGCCGAGGCGCGCCGCTGGCGCACCGTGGTCGCCGAGCGCAGGATCACCGCCGAGGCGGCGTGAGGCGCCGGCATCCGCCGCGGCGGGCGCACCGCCGCATCAAGTGATCGTCTGCCGGCCCCGCGCCGGCGGCTCAGCGCTGCATGCCCCAGCGCCGCACGGTCAGGCGCTCGATCGAGGCGAACACGAGGTTCTCGACCATGAGGCTGATCACGATGACCATGGCGAGGCCCGCGAACACGCGGTCGGTGTAGAGCTCGCTGCGGTTCTGGAAGATGTACCAGCCGAGCCCGCCCTGGCCGGAGGTGGTGCCGAACACCAGCTCGGCGGCGATCAGCGTGCGCCAGGCGAAGGCCCAGCCGATCTTCAGGCCCGACACGATGGACGGGAACGCCGCCGGCAC
This sequence comes from Rubrivivax sp., assembly GCA_044508835.1. GTDB lineage: Bacteria > Pseudomonadota > Gammaproteobacteria > Burkholderiales > Burkholderiaceae_C > JAKFDI01. Next base: position 32,765 of record JBIQHD010000036.1, on the reverse strand, counting down.
GAGGATGCGCCACACGAAGCGCAGGCCGGCGAGGCCGTAGTTGCGCCCGGCCATGCGCAGCGTCTCGGGCACGCCGCGAAAGCCCGCGTAGGTGTTGAGCGCCAGCGGCCACAGCACCGAATGCACGAGCACGAAGACCAGGCTGCCGGTGCCGAGGCCGAACCACAGCAGCGCGATCGGCAGCAGCGCGATCGCCGGCAGCGGGTTGAACATCGAGGTCAGCGTCTCCAGCAGGTCGCGCCCGAGCCGGGTGGACACGGCCAGCGCCGTGAGCACGAAGGCCGCGGCGACGCCCGCCGCATAGCCCTGCAGCAGCACCCGCAGCGAGGCGGCCACGCGCTGCGGCAGCTCGCCGCTGGCCAGGCCCTCGGCCACGGCCGCCGCGGTGTGCAGGAAGGTGGGCAGCAGCAGTTCGTTGTCCTGCCAGCGCGCGGCCAGCTCCCACAGCAGGGCCAGCGCGGCGAGGAGCAGGCCCTTGCGCAGCCAGCCCTGCGCCCACAGCCGCTGCGCGAGCGGCAGCGGGCGCGCGGCTTCGAGCGCGCCGAGCGCCTCGGGCTCGCGCACGAACTCCGGGCGCGCCGGCGGCAGCACGGCGCTCATCGGGCGTAGCGCCAGGCGGCGTCCGACGCCCGTTCGGGCTGAGGGATCGAAGCCCGAACCCGCTCATCCCGAGGTATCGAAGGATCGGGCCGAGGTGTCGAAGCCCCCACGGATGCGCCTGCGCCTTCGGGTTCGCCGAACAGCAGCGCGTGGATGCGCCGCGTCGCCGCCTGGAAGCCCGCGCCGCCGGCGCTGTGCAGGCCGAAGCGGCGGCTGTCGAGCTCCGCGCGCACGCGCCCCGGGTGCGGCGACAGCAGCAGGATGCGGTGGCCCACCACCAGCGCCTCCTCGATCGAATGGGTGACGAAGAGCAGCGTGAACGGCGCCTCGTCCCACAGCGCGAGCAGTTCCTCCTGCATGCGTCGGCGCGTGAGGGCATCGAGCGCGGCGAAGGGCTCGTCCATCAGCAGCACCTCGGGCTGCATCGCCAGCGCGCGGGCGATGGCCACGCGCTGCTTCATGCCGCCCGACAGGGTGTGCGGGTAGGCGTCGGCAAAGGCGGTGAGGCCCACCTTGTCCAGCCAGTGCGCGGCGCGTTCGGCCGCCTCGCGCCGCGGCAGGCGGCAACTGGCGAGCAGCGGGAACATCACGTTCTCGCGTACCGTCTTCCACGGCGGCAGCTGGTCGAACTCCTGGAACACGGCCACGCGGTCGGGGCCCGGCGCCGTCACCGGGCGGCCGTCGAGCGTGATGCGGCCCTCGCGCGGCGCGATGAAGCCGCCCACGGCCTTGAGCAGCGTCGACTTGCCGCAGCCCGAGGGGCCGAGCAGCACGAAGCGGTCGTGGCGGTGCACGTCGAAGCTCACGCGGTGCGTGGCGCGCACCGTGCGCTCGGCGGTGCGGTACTCCAGCGTCACGCCCTCGGCGCGCAGCAGCGGCGCGGGCAGCGCCGGCGCGCCGACCACGCGCAGGCCCGCGGCGCCGCGCGGCGGGGCCGCCGCCTCAGCTCCCCTCGGCATCGCCCGCGTCCGCGAAGAAGTAGTCCTGCCAGCGCTTCGGCTCGTTCCTGATGGCGCCCACGCGGTGCAGGAACTGCGCGAACTTGAACGTGTTGTGCGGCACGGTGGTGAACTGCACCTGCGGGTTCCTGATGACCTTGAGCACCAGCTCGCGGTCGACCTTGTTCTTGGACACGCGCAGGTAGATGTCGGCCGCCGCCTCCGGGTGGGCGGCCGCGAACTGCGCGGCCTCGGCCAGCGCGTCGACGAAGGCCTGGTAGGTCTTCGGGTTCTCCTTCTTGAACTTCTCGGTCGCGTAGAGCAGCGTCGACGAGGCCGGGCCGCCGAGGATGTCGTAGCTCGTCGTGACGATGCGCGCGTTCGGGTTGCGCGAGAGCTCCTCGTCCTGGTAGGGCGGGTTGGCGAAGTGGCCGTTGATCTCGGTGCCGCCGGAGATGATGGCGGCGGTGGCGTCCGGGTGCGGCAGCGACTGGGTGTACTTGTCCAGGCGCTTGTACTCGGCATCGCCCCACTGTTTCGCGGCGGCCATCTGCAGCAGCCGCGCCTGCACCGACACCGTGACGGCCGGCAGCGCGATGCGGTCCTTCTCGCTCAGGTCGGCGATCGTCTTCACCGCCGGGTTGGTGCTCACCAGGTAGGTCGGGAAGTTGCCGAGCGAGGCGATGGCGCGCACGTTCTGCTTGCCGTGCGTGCGGTCCCACAGCGTGAGCAGCGGGCCGACGCCGGCGGCGGCGATGTCGATCGAGCCCGACAGCAGCGCGTCGTTGACGGCCGAGCCGCCGGACAGCCTGGCGTGTTCCACCGTGATGTCGACGCCCAGCTTCCTGCCGTGCTTCTCGATCAGCTGCTGTTCCTGCGCCACGTTGAGCAGCAGGTAGACGACGCCGAACTGCTCGGCGATGCGCAGCCGGCCTTCGGCCTGCGCCGGCAGCGCGGCGGCGAGCGACGACAGCGCGATGCCGGCGCCGACGGCGAGGCGCCACAGGCGGCGGCGAGGCGCGGCGGTGATTCGTTGGACAGGGGAAGACATCGAAGGCTCCATCGGCAAGGGAAGAAAGGAAAGAGGGGAATCAGAAGGGCGCGTCGCCCTCGATCGTGGTGCGGTAGAGCTTGCGGCGCTGGTCGTCCGGGCAGCCGGCGGCCAGGTGCATCACCGAACGGTTGTCCCAGAACACCAGGTCGTGCGGCTGCCAGCGGTGGCGGTAGACGTGCGCGGCCTGCACGCTGTGCGCGAACAGCGCGTCCAGCAGCTCGCGGCTCTCGGCCTCCGGCACGCCGAGCAGGCGCGTGGTGAAGTGCTCGCTGACGAACAGCGCCTGCTGGCCCGTCTCGGGATGGGTGCGCACCACCGGGTGCGCCACAGGCTGCACCTCGGCGATCTGCGCCTCGGTCAGCTTGGGGCGCCAGGGGCTGCGCTCGCGCAGCGCCTCGTACTTGTTCAGGTAGCTGTGCTCGGCCCGAAGGTGCGCCACGCGCCGCCGCAGGTCCTCGGGCAGCGTGTCCCAGGCGAGGTGCATGTTGGCGAACAGCGTGTCGCCGCCCTCGGTCGGCAGCTCCTGCGCATGCAGCAGCGAGCCGAGGCTCGGCAGCGCTTTGTACGAAAGGTCCGAATGCCAGTAGTGGCCGGCGTCGCCGAGCCCGATCGGATGGCCGTTCTCGCGGATGTTGGAGACGACCAGCACCTCCGGATGCCCCGCGAGCTGGAACTGGCGCAGCACGTGGATCTGCAACCGGCCGAAGCGGCGGCTGAAGTCGACCTGCTGCCGCGGCGTGATGCGCTGGTCGCGGAACACCAGCACGTGGTGGTCGAGGTGCGCGCGGTGGATGCGGCGGAAGGCCTCGTCCGGCAGCGGCTGCGAGAGGTCGAGGCCCAGCACCTCGCCGCCGAGCGGCGCGTCGAAGGCGCGGATCTCCAGGCGTGTGTGGGCGAAGGGTGATGCGAGGACGGCGGACATGTCGCGGCCGGTGCGAAGGGCACCGCAGGAGCCATGGGGAGGGGCACTCTAGGCATCCCGCCCGCCGCGGCACAACGAACGAAACCGGTGCTGCTTAGGCGCATGGCGCATATCGGCGCCCTCGCCGCCGTGCTCATGCGCGGCGCGAATGTCGAGCCTCGAAACGCTTCGTTCACGTGCGCAGCCGGCGCGGCCAGACTGGCACGCTCCAACGACCCCTCAGGACCCAGGACCCGACCATGAGCATTTCAGCCATCAACGTGCGCAACCAGTTCCGCGGCAAGGTGAAGGAGATCGTCGAGGGCCCCGTCGTGTCGGAGATCGACGTGGAGACGCCGTCCGGGCTCATCGTCACCTCCGTCATCACCACCCGCTCGGTGAAGGAGCTGCGGCTGGCCGTCGGCAAGGAGGTGATCGCGCTGGTGAAGTCGACCGAAGTGTCGATCGCGGCCCTCTGACCCGCGCACGGTGAGGGGCACGGCCATGCGTTTCCAGGGCGAGGCGGTGCGGCTGCTGGTGATTCCAGGCCTGCGGGACAGCGGGCCGGCGCACTGGCAGACGTGGCTGCAGGCGCACCACCGGCGCTCGGTGCGCGTGCGCCAGGACGACTGGCGCCACGCCCGACCTGGCGCGCTGGTCGCAGCGCATTGCCGACACGCTGGCCGGCGAGCCGCGCGGCGCCTGGGTGGCGGTGGCCCACAGCTTCGGCTGCCTGGCGCTGACGCAGCACCTCGCGCGGACGAACCGCGCGCGCCGCGACGCCGGCGAGCCGCAGGGCGTCGTGGCGGCGCTCTTCGTCGCGCCGGCGGACCCGGCGCATTTCGGCGCCGAGGCGGCCCTGCCCGACCGGGCGCTGCCGGTGCCGAGCGTGCTCGTCGCGAGCGACACCGACCCGTGGATGAGCGCGCCCGAGGCGCGCCGCTGGGCGCGGCGATGGGGCAGCCGCCATGTCAACCTCGGCGACGTCGGGCACATCAACGTGGCGTCGGGATTCGGGCCGCTGCCCATCGCCCAGGACATCGCGCGGCGGATGATCGGCCGCGCCGAGGCGGCGCGACGCCTGTCGCGCGCGCACGTGGGCGAGCTGTCGTTCGCCGTCTGAGCGCGCCGGGGCCGGGCGCTCAGTAGTGCGGCGGCAGCTCGTCGCGCAGGCTGCGCGGCGCGAGCGGGTCGCCGGCCTGCGGCATGTCGCGCCGCAGCTCGCCGACCTCGCGCAGCAGCCGGTCGATCTGCGCCTGCTGCCGCACGATGACGTCGTTCAGGCGGTCCACCAGGTCCTCGGTGAAGCTGGCCTTGATCTCGAGGTCGACGAGCCGCTGCTCGATCGGGGCGGTGTGTTCCATGGGGTGTGGGCGGCCGTTCAGTCCGGCGCGCGCTCGCTGCGGCGCTGCTCGCGCAGCATGAAGAGATACAGGCCCTCGACCTTCTCGCGCGCCCACGGCGTGCGGCGCAGGAACTTGAGGCTGGAGGCCACGCTCGGGTCGTGCGCGAAGCAGCGCACCGGCAGGCGCTCGGCCAGGCCGGCCCAGCCGTAGTGCGCCTGGAGCTCGGTGACGATGCGCTCGAGCGTCAGGCCGTGCAGCGGGTTGCGCGGCTGGGAAGGGGGCGAAGGGGCGGGCATGCAGCGCGGAAGTATCGCAGCCGGGCGGCCGGCGCGAGGGTGGCAACCCGTCTGGCACGGCGGGCGGCGCATCGGTTAAGTTGCGATGCTGCGCCGCCGATCGACCGTTGCACGGGCGGCACCGACCAAGGATTTCCATGGACCCCGCCATCCGCCGCCAGACCCTCGCCGACCTGCTGCGCCGCAGCGCCAGGCGCCACCCGGACAAGCCCGCCATCCTCTGCGGCGACACCTGCTGGTCGTACGCGCAGTTCGACGGCGTCTGCGGCCGCGTCGCCGCCGGCCTGGCGGCGCGCGGCGTCGCCAAGGGCACGCGGGTGGCGGTGCTCGCGCGCAACTCGCATGCCTTCGCGGCGCTGCGCTTCGCGCTCGCGCGGCTCGGCGCGGTGCTGGTGCCGATCAACTTCATGCTCAAGGCCGAGGAGGTGGCCTACATCCTGCGCCACGCGGGCGCGCAGATGCTGGCCACCGATTCGGGCCTGGCCGAGCTCGCGCTGTCGGCCGCGGCGCTCGACACCGAGGTGCGCGAGTTCGTCTGGCTGCCCTCCGAGGAAGCGAGCGTCGCGGTGGCCGGCATGGTGACCTTCGACGAGCTGGCCGCCGGCACCGCCGCGGCGCCCGAGGCGGCGCTCGATGGCAGCGACCTGGCGCAGATCGTCTACACCAGCGGCACCGAGTCGTCACCCAAGGGCGCGATGCTCACGCACGACGCGGTGATCTGGCAGTACGTGAGCTGCGTGGCCGACGCGGGCATCGAGGGCGGCGACCTCGCCCTGCACGCCCTGCCGCTGTACCACTGCGCGCAGCTCGACGTCTTCCTCGGGCCGTCGGTCTACGTCGGCGCGGTCAACGTCATCACGGCCAGGCCCACGCCCGACAACCTGCTGCCGCTGATCGCGCGCCACCGCATCAGCTCGTTCTTCGCGCCGCCCACGGTGTGGATCGCGCTGCTGCGCTCGCCGCTGTTCGAGCAGACCGACCTGTCCAGCCTGCGCAAGGGCTACTACGGCGCCTCCATCATGCCGGTGGAGGTGCTGCGCGAGCTCGCCGCGCGGCTGCCGCAGGTGCGGCTGTGGAACCTCTACGGCCAGACCGAGATCGCGCCGCTGGCCACCATGCTCGGCCCCGACGACCAGCTGCGCAAGCCCGGCTCCTGCGGACGCGCGGTGCTCAACGTGGAGACGCGCGTGGTCGACGACGCGATGAACGACGTGGCGCCCGGCGCCGTGGGCGAGATCGTGCACCGCTCGCCGCACCTGATGCTCGGTTACTTCCACGACGACGAGCGCACGAAGGCCGCCTTCGAGGGCGGCTGGTTCCATTCGGGCGACCTCGCCACCATCGACGAGGAGGGCTTCATCACCGTCGTCGACCGCAAGAAGGACATGATCAAGACCGGCGGCGAGAACGTCGCGAGCCGCGAAGTCGAGGAGACGATCTACCGCCTGCCGCAGGTCTCGGAAGTGGCCGTCATCGGCGTGGCGCACCCGCGCTGGGTGGAGGCGGTGGTGGCGGTGGTCGTGCCCAAGAGCGGCCAGCCGCTGGACGAGGCCGAGGTGCTGGCGCACTGCGCGCGCCACCTGGCCGGCTTCAAGTGCCCGAAGGCGGTGGTGTTCGTCGACGCGCTGCCCAAGAACCCGAGCGGCAAGCTGCTGAAGCGGGAGCTGCGGCAGGTGCACGGGGGCGTGTTCGCCGCGGGCTGAAGCCGGCGGCTTCCGGGCGAAGTTCAGGCATCGCGCCGGTAGCCCGCCTCGCGCTGGCTTCGCGCCGCAAGCACGAAGACGGTGTCGATGTCGCGAACGAATCGGTACAGGACGACGTAGCCGTGCGACTCCTGGCCGATGACCAGTTCCCGCTTCCCGTCCTTCACCTTGCGGCCGATCAGCGGGCTGTGGACAAGGATCTCCAGCGCCTGGACGATCTGCGCCACGCGCGCCGGCGGGTCGTCGGCCTCGAACCGGACCAGGTGGTCGATGAAGCGGTCGAAGTCTTCCAGGACTTCGGGCGCGAGTTCGATGCGGGCCATCGGGCCCGTCAGCGCACAGGTTTGGCAGCGGACGGCTTGCGCGGGCGCTCGCCGCGCGCGCGCGCCTCGATGTAGGTCTTCGCGTCGTCCCAGCGCACCGTCCTGCCGGTGGCCAGCAGGCGGGCCCAGCGTTCGTCCGCGATGCGGTGGAAGGCTTCGTCCTGCTCGGCCTGCTCGACGGTGCGGGCGATGGCTTCGAGGATGAAGGCATGGGCCGTCTTGCCCGAACGCTCGGCCGCTGCGGCCACGCGGGCCTTCAGCTCGTCTTCGAGGCGAATGGTGGTCGTGCTCATGCGCGTCCCGTGTCGTGGAAACCACGGCAATGTAGCACTTGCGTGCTACATCTGCCAGCGCACACGCCTTGACCGCCCGGGCTCACATCCCTTCCGCCTCGATCACCGACAGGACGTTGCCCGCCGGGTCCTTGAACCAGGCGATGGTCGGCCCGTTGCCGCGCATGACGCCGCGCGCGTCGGTCTTCAGGTCCGGCAGGTCGTAGTGCTCGAAGCGCACGCCGCGCTTCGTCAATTCGTCGACCGCGGCGTCGACGCTGTCGACCGGAAAGTTGAGCACGGTGAAGGTGGCGGGCTGGTGGTCCGGCTTCGGGTAGACGAGCACGTCGTGGCCGCCGGCCAGGTGCAGTTCGAGCATCCCGCCGGCCTGCTTCACGTCCAGGCCCAGCGTGCGGCCGTAGAACTCGGCGGCCTTCGGGATGTCGTTCGACGAGAAGCCGCTGAAGGCATGGCTGTGTTCGAGCATGGCGGTCTCCTTCGGGTTGATGCTGATGCGGCGCGCGGCGGCGTCACAGCTCCACGATCGTCTTGAACCCGCCCCAGAACATGCGCATGCCGTCGAACGGCATGTCGTCCATCGAGTGCTTCAGCCGCGGGTCTTCCATCACCTGGGCGTTGATGCGGTCGCGCGCCTCGCGCGACTCGTAGACGATCCACGCGAACACCACCGTCTCGTCGTCCTTCAGCTGCACGCTCTGCGGGAACGACGTGACCTTGCCGGGCTTCACGTCGTCGGCCACGCACTCCACGTACTCCAGCGCGCCGTATTCCTTCCACACCTCGCCGGCCTTCGCGGCCAGGGCGCGGTAGGCGTCGAGCTTGGCGGTCGGCACCGGGACAACGAATCCATCGACATAGCGGGCCATGAGATTTCTCCTTGGAGGGTGGATGGGCAGGCCGGCAGCCAGGGCGGCCGCTCGGTACGCGGCGCGACCATAGCAGCCAATATGGACAGCGTCCACATCATGGCCTTGGCGGCTGTAACGGCGCGCTTCCGGGGGCGGCCGGCCGGGCGCCGGCGAGCAGTGCGCGCACCTCGTCGTCGCCGGTCTGCGAGAAGTCCTCGTACCACAGGCCCACCGCGCGGAAGGGCTCGGGCGTGCGAAGGCACACCACCGCATCGGCCTCGCGGCGCAGCGCCTCGCAGGTCGCGGCCGCGGCCGTGGGCACCGCCGCCACGATGCGCCCCGGCCGGAGGGCCCGCAGGGCCTGCACGGCGGCGCGCATGGTCGAGCCGGTGGCCAGCCCGTCGTCGACGACGATCAGCGTGCGGCCCTCGACCGCCGGCGGCGCGCGCGTCCCGCGGTACAGCCGTTCGCGGCGCTCGAGCTCGGCCTGCTCGCGCCGCGCCACGGCCTCGACGTCGGCGGCATCGACGCCGAACATCTGCACCGCATCGTCGCTCAGCACGCGCACGCCGCCGCCGGCGATGGCGCCCATCGCGTATTCCTCGCGGCCGGGCACGCCGAGCTTGCGGACGACGAACACGTCCAGCGGCGCGCGCAGCGCCGCGGCCACCTCCGCGCCCACCGGCACGCCGCCGCGCGGCAATGCGAGCACGAGCACGTCGGGCCGGCCGGCGTAGGCGGCCAGCGCCTGCGCCAGCTGGCGGCCGGCGTCGCGGCGGTCCCGGAAGGGGCGATCGGTCATTCCTGTTCCTTTCGCCGGGGGCGCGGCGACCCCCCCTCCGAGGCGGCAACCCGCGTTCCCGCGCGCAGGCAGGCGCAGGCGGTCACGCCGGGTTGCATCTCCGCGGCCGGCCGGCGGCGCGCGGGACGCGGTGCTCAGCCCACCACCGCCACCACCTGCCCTTCGCTCACGCTCTCGGTCTCCTTCACGGCCAGGCTCTTCACCGTGCCGGCGACGGGCGCCTCGATGGGGATCTCCATCTTCATCGACTCCATGATCATGATCACGTCGCCTTCGGCCACGCTGTCGCCGGCCTGCTTCTCGATCTTCCAGACGACGCCGGTGACGATCGATTCGACGGGGGTGTCGGCCATGTGCTGTTCTCCGTTTGCGGGTTTCGGGTGGGTTCAGAAGCTGGTCGGCCAGGCGGCCAGGCGGCGCTCGCCGAGCGCGCCGCGCCGCCCGCGGGCGAGCGCCAGCGCGTCGACGAGCACGCGCCGCGTGTCCGACGGGGCGATCACGTCGTCGAGGTAGCCGAGCCCGGCCGCGCGCCACGGCGCGCTGGCGCTGTGCAGCTCCTCGCGCAGTTCCTGCTGCCGCTGCGCATGGGCTTCGAGCGTGGCCGGGTCGTCGGTGGCCGGCACCGGCGCGATCACGTTCACCGCCACGTTCGGCGCCATGAAGCTGATGTCGGCGCCCGGCCAGGCGAAGACGAAGTCCGCCCCCATGCCCGCGCCGGCCATGTTGCCGTAGGCCATGCCGTAGGACTTGCGCACCACCACGGCCACCTTGGGCACGGTGGCCAGCGTCAGCGCCTCGACGAAGTTGATGATCCGCCCCGGCATGCCGCGCTGCTCGGCCGCCTTGCTGACGAAGAAGCCCGGCGTGTCGTGCAGGAAGACGAGCGGGATGTTGAACGAGTCGCACAGCGCGATGAAGCCGGTGCACTTGGCGCAGCCGTCCGGCCCCATGGCGCCGGCCGAATGCAGCGGGTTGCTCGCGACGATGCCCACCGGCTCGCCGTCCAGGCGCGCGAGGCAGGTGATGACGCTGCGGTCGAACTCGGGCTTGAGCTCGAAGAAGCGCCCGTGGTCGACGACGATGCGGATCAGCTCGTGCATGTCGTAGGCGCGGCGCGCCGACTCGGGCACCAGCCTGTCGAGCTTCGCCTGCCGGGCCGCGGCGCCTTCGGCGCTCTCCGGCTCGGCCGTCGGCGGCCGCTCGCCGGCGTGCGACGGCAGGTAGGACAGGAACTCGCGGATCGCGGCGAAGCAGTCGTCCTCGGTGTCGCAGGCGCGGTCGACCTGGCCGGTCACCCGGGCGTGCAGCTGCCAGCCGCCGAGCTCCTCGTTGCCCACCTTCTCGCCGGTGGCGATCTCGAGCACGCGCGGGCCGGAGACGGCCATGCACGAGCCCTTGAGCTGCACCACGAAGTCGGCAAAGGCGGCATGCCACGAGGGGCTGCCGAAGCACTCGCCGAGGATGGCCGCGACCATCGGCACCTGCCGCCGGCGCAGGCCGAGCGTGGTGCCCACGGTCATCGACGAGAGCCCGTCCGAGCCCTGGATGTCGGGCAGGCGCGCGCCGCCGGCCTCGCCGAGGTTGACGATGGGGTAGCCCTTGTCGATGGCGAACTGCACCAGCGTCTTCGACTTCTGCGAGCCGATGCGCCCGCCGGTGCCGGCCAGCACGGTGACGTCGTCGGCCTTCACCAGCACGGGGCGGGCGTCGATGCGCGCGAGGCCGCAGACCTTGCCGTCGGCGGGCGTGCGCGCCTCCATGCCGGGCACGTCGGAGTGGGCGTGCATGCCGATCTCGAAGAAGCTGCCGTCGTCGACGAGGTGGGCGATGCGCTCGCGCGCGTTGAGCGCGCCGCGCTCGCGCGTGCGGGCGAGCTTGGCCTCGCCGCCCATCGCCAGGGCCTGCGCGCGGCGCGCGGCGAGTTCTTCGCGGGGGTCGCGGTTCAAGGGTTCTCCGTGCTTCATGCGTTGGCCAGCAGCGCCGGCAGTTCGTGCTTCTTCACCTTGCCGGTGGCCGTCATCGGCAGCGCCGGCACGAGGCGGATCCGCGGCACCTTGTAGGTGGCCATGTTCTCGCGGCACCAGGCGGCCAGCGAGTCTTCCGTCTCGCCCGAGCCGGGGCGCACCACGACGAAGGCCACCGGCACCTCGCCGGCGCGCTCGTCGGCCACGCCGATCACGCCCGAGCCGAGCACCGCCGGATGCTGGCCGAGCAGCGCCTCGATCTCGGCCGGGAACACGCTCATGCCGCGCACCTTGAGCATCTCCTTGCGCCGGCCGAGGAAGTGCAGGAAGCCCTTGTCGTCGTAGACGCCGATGTCGCCGGTGCGGAACCAGCCGCCCTGCAGCGATTCGGCCGTGGCCTCGGGCTTGTTCCAGTAGCCCTTCATCAGCGAGGGCGTGCTGACGACGATCTCGCCCTCGCTGCCGTGCGGCAGCGGCGCGCCGGTCTGCCAGTCGCAGATCTTGATGCGCGTGCCCGGCACCGGCAGGCCGACGAACACGGGCTGGCCCTTCAGGTCGGCGTCGTCGTCCTGCAGACCGACGGTGAAGGTGTCGCTGGTGTGCGTCTCGGTCATGCCCCAGGCGGCCTCCACCATCGTGGCGCCGGTGAGGGCGCGCCAGCGCGCGCGGTAGTCGGGGTTGAGCTTCTTCACGAAGGACGAGCAGCGCATGGCCTGCAGCGAGCGCAGGTCGTAGCGCGCGGCGTCCGGGTGGTCGAGGATCTCCACCGCGTTGTCGAGCACCATGCCGGCGCGCGTGACGCGGTAGCGCTCGATGGCGGCCATCGCCGCCACCGGGTCCCAGCGGGCCAGCAGCACGACGGTGCTGCCGTCGAAGATGGGGTAGATCAGCCCCGCGTTCTCGCCGGCGATCCAGAACATCGCCATGTAGTTGAGCATCACGCCGTCCGGCCCGGTGCTGCCCGAGACGGCGCCGGCGCTGGCCGCGGTGTAGACCATGTCGCCCTGCGTGTGCACGCAGCCCTTGGGCATGCCGGTGGTGCCGCCGGTGTAGTTGAGCGCGGCCACGGCGTCGAGGTCGGTGGCCATCGGCGGCACCGGCGCGTCGCAGGCCTGCAGCGCGGGCAGCAGGTCGAGGGTGCCGGGCGGCACGCGCTTGGGCGTGAGGATGCTGTCGGGCACCGGCAGCGTGGGCGCGGCCGGCAGCATCTCGGCGAAGCTGGTGACGAGGATGCGCTTCACCGGCGTGCCGGGCTGCGCCTCGAGCGCGAGGTCGGCGAGCTGGTCGATGACGAGCAGCGTCTCGGCGCCGCTGTCGTTGAGCTCGTAGAGCAGCTCGGCCTTCTTGAACAGCGGGTTCACCGGCACGTGCACCGCGCCCAGCTTGAGGCAGCCGAAGAAGGCGACGTGGAACTGCGGGCAGTTGCCCAGCATCACGCCGACGCGGTCGCCGGGCTTCACGCCCAGGCTGGCCAGCAGCGCGGCGTAGCGGTCGCTCAGGCGGTCGAGCTCGCCGTAGGTGAGCGTGGTGCCGTAGAAGACGACGGCGGGCTTGTCCGGCTGGCGCCGGGCCCACTCGCGCAGCGTCTCGCCGAGGGTGATGCGCCCGAGCGGGTAGTGCGGCTCGGCGGGCGCGTGGGCGGGCCAGTTCGCGCGCTGGAGCTCGGCGAGGTCGTGCAGGTAGGTCTGGTCGTCTGGGGTCATGGTGCGGGTCGGGTGGGCATGCGGGCGCTTCGACAGGCTCGGCGCGAACGGGTTTCCGTGCGGGGGCGCTTCGATGCCTCGGCGCGAACGGAGATGGGGCCAGGACGCGGAAGCCCCTCGCGCACACCCGTTCGGGCTGAGGTATCGAAGCCCACCGGCGTCACGCCAGCCCCAGTTCGTCCAGCAACTGCCTCTTCAGCTTGTACTTCTCGATCTTGTTCGTCGCCGTCACCGGCAGCGCCTCGACGAAGCGCACGTGCGCGGGCCGCATGTACTTGGGCATCTTCTGCGCCGCGTACTCGCGCAGCTCGGCCTCGCTCAGCGCCTCGCCCTCGATCAGCTGCACGAACACCGCGATGTCGTCCTCGTCGCCCACCGCCGCGGGCACCGGCACCGCCGCCGTGGCGCGCACCTTGGGGTGAGAGCTGACCAGCACCTCGACCTCGTAGGACGACACGTTCTCGCCGCGCACGCGGAAGAAGCCGCCCATGCGGTCGACGAAGGCGTAGACGCCGGGCATGTCGGCCAGCGCCTTCACCGCGTCTCCGGTGTGGAACCAGCAGTTGCGCAGCACCTTGAGCGTGGCCTCGGGCTTGTTGAAGTAGGCGTGCAGCAGCAGCCCCGGGAAGCGCGGACGGAAGGCGAGCTGGCCGACGCGGCCCGGCGGCAGGCGGTTGTCGTCCTCGTCGAGGACCGCCACCTCCAGCAGCGGGTTGGCACGGCCCATGAAGCCCTTGGGCAGCGCCGTGCGCCCGTCCACCAGCATCCGGTCGGCGCGCTGGCAGTTGGCGCGGTAGGCGGCCTTGTCCATGCCGCGCCACAGCGCGGGCGGCGTGCCCTGCCCCTCGACGAACTGGTCGATCACGCCGGCGAAGCCCGAGCCCGACTCGGTCTGGCCGAAGCCGCAGGTGACGAAGTCGAAGCCGAAGCGCTGCGCCACCTCGTGGTGGTTGGCCGGCAGCGGCTGCATGTGCACCTTGTTGAGCGTGTTGGCGCGGTCGCTCTCGCGCGGCTCGGCGCTCATCAGCCACGGGATCATCACGTCGAGCAGGATGGCGCAGCTCGCGCCGCACTCGGCGATGCGGTCCCAGAACTTCGTCGGGCTGAACTTGTCCCACAGGCCCACGGTGTTGCCCAGCCACAGCGCGCGCGTGACGAGCGCGAAGGCGCCGCCCACGTGGTAGAGCGGCAGGTCGCAGTAGAGGACGTCGTCGGCCGAGGTCAGCGAGCGCTGCGGGTACGAGTAGTGGTTCATCCACCTGAAGGGCTGCAGCACGCCCTTGGACGGGCCGGTGGTGCCCGAGGTGTAGACGATGTTCGCCACGTCGAAGGGCGTGCGCGCGACCTCGGGCACCGGCGCGCCGCCGGCCGCGAGCCGCTCCCACGGCACGATCTCGAAGCGCTGCGCGACGTCGTCGAACGACAGCGCGGTGTGGTCGTGGTCGCCCGGCGCCGGCGTGTGCACGACGAGGCGCCGCAGCGTCAGCTCGCCGGCCACCTCGGCGAGCACCGGGGCGAAGGACGGGTCGGTGATGAGCGCGAACGGCGCCGTGTCGTTGAGCTGGTACGACAGCAGCGGCCCGCGGAAGTTGAAGTTCACCGGCGCGAACACGCCGCCCGCGCGCCAGATGGCGAACATGGCGAGGGCGCTCACCAGCGAGTTGCGCGTGAGCACGCTCACCGGCTCGCCCGGCTTCAGGCCCATGGCCGCGAGGCCGGCGGCCAGGCGGTCGCTGCGGGCCTTGACCTCGGCGAAGCTCAGGCGCACGCCGTCCTCGCCGTAGTGGAGGTAGACCTTGTCGGGGTGGCGCCGCACGCAGTCGTCCAGCTTGTCGAGCACCAGGTCGCCCTGCCCGACCATCTGCTCGAACACCTGCTCGGCGAAGTCTTGCTCCGAAGCCATGGGGGATTGCTCCTGCGGAGGTTGGGCGCCGGTCGTCACAGGCGCTTCATCGTCGGGTCGAGCGCCACCCGCAGCGACTCGCCCAGCGAGTTGAAGGCCAGCGCCGTGAACAGGATGGCCAGCCCCGGCGCCAGCATCTGGTCGGGCGCGAGCTCCATGTTCTGGTAGGCGCGCGCCAGCATGCCGCCCCAGCTCGGGTGCGGCGGCTGGATGCCCAGGCCCAGGAAGCTGAGCGACGCCTCGGCCAGCAGCGCGCCGGCCAGCAGCAGCGTCACCTGCACGATCACCGGCTGCACCGTGTTGGGCAGCACGTGGCGCCACAGCAGCCGCCCGGCGCTGCCGCCGAAGCAGCGCGCCGCGTCGACGTAGAGCTCGTGCTTGACCACCAGCGTGCGCGCCCGCACCAGCCGCGCGAGCTGCGGCGCGAAGACGATGCCCACCGAGATCATCCCGTTGGTGAGGCCGATGCCGAGCGCGCCCGTCACCGCGATGGCGAGCACGATCGCCGGGAACGACAGCAGCGAGTCGATCACGCGGCTGATGACGTCGTCGACCCAGCCGCCGGCGAAGCCCGCAATCAGGCCCACCGGCACGCCGAGCACGATGGCCACGCCCACGGCCAGCAGGCTGGCGTAGAGCGAGGCCGGCGCGCCGTGGATGAGGCGGCTGAGCACGTCGCGCCCGAGGTCGTCGGTGCCGAACCAGTGCACGCCGTCGGCGGGCGCGAGCGTGTTGGCGAGGTCCTGCTCGGTGGGCGAGAACGGCGCGATCAGCGGCGCGGCGATGGCCAGCACCGCCACCAGCAGCAGGAAGCCCAGGCTCAGCGCGGCGCGCTTGTCGTCGCGCAGCCAGCCGGCGAAGCGGCGCCAGGCGCCCGGCTGCGGCGCGGACGGCGGGCCGTCGGCGGCGGCCGGAACGGGGGTGGACGCAGGCGTCGCCTCATTCATGTCGGTTGCTCCATCTCGCCATCCGCGAGCCGGGGGAGTTCCCAAGCGAACGCCGCGGATCCGGCTTTGCCGGTCCGCTGGTGTTGCCCCTCGAGGGGCGCGCGAAGCGCGTAGGGGTGGTCCATTCACTGCACCCGGGGATCGACGACTCGGTACATCACGTCGGCCAGGAGGTTGAGCGCGATCACCATCAGCACCATCACGAACACCACGCCCTGCACCACCGGGAAGTCGCGGTGGATCGCGCCGTTGACGATGAGGTTGCCCATGCCGGGGATCGCGAACACGGCCTCCACCACCACGGTGGCGCCGAGCATGCGGTTGGCGAGCAGGCTGATGACGGTGATCATGTTCAGCGCCACGTTCTTCAGGCCGTGCTGCCACAGGATGCGCGCCGGGCTCAGGCCCTTCGCATGCAGCGTGCGCACGGCCTGCGACGACAGTATCTCCATCAGCGAGCTGCGCAGCTGCCGCGCGATCTCGGCCACGCCGCCGGAGGCGATGGCCACCGCCGGCAGCAGCGCGTGCTTGACCGCGACCCAGGCGTCGTCGCCGAGCGGCGCCGAGCCGGTGGCCGGCAGCCAGCCCAGCCCCAGCGCGAACCACGACACCAGCAGCATCGCCAGCCAGAAGTTGGGCACCGCCACGCCGAAGGAGGCCACCGTCATCACGCCGCTGTCGACCAGCGTGCCGGGGCGGCTGGCGGCGAAGATGCCCAGCGGGATGCCGATCACCAGCGACAGCAGCAGCGCGATGGCCACGATCAGCAGCGTGTTGGGCAGGCAGCGCGCGATCGACGTCATCACCGGCTCGCCGGAGAGCAGCGAGGCCGACAGGTCGCCCTGCGCCGCCTTCCACAGCCAGTCGCCGTACTGCACCAGGAAGGCGCGGTCCAGCCCGTAGAGCGCGCGGATCTCGTCGATGCGCGCGTCGGTGGCGTTCTCGCCCGCCAGCGTGACGGCGATGTCGCCGGGCACGAGCTTGAGCAGCCCGAACACCACGAAGGTGGCGAAGACGAGCACCGGCAGCGCCTGGGACAGGCGCCGCACGGCGATGCGGGCTTTGCTGCGGGAGGACATGGTCAGCGCCGGGGACCTTGCTCCCTCGCCCCCGCAGGGGGAGAGGGCTGGGGTGAGGGGGTGTGGCGGAATCCGGGCGCTTCGATGGAGATCCGGTTGCGCGTGCCACCCTCTCCCGGAAACGGGAGAGGGAGCCATGCCGGCTCATGCCGAAGGACAGATGACATGGCGATCACCCTCACGCCAACGACACCCCCCAGAACTTCGGCTTGCCCAGCAGGTTGGGCTGGAAGCCCTTCACCTGCTCGCCCACCGCGTCCATCTCGAACTGGAAGGCGATCGGCGCGGTCAGCGCCTGCTCCATCACGATGCGCTGCAGCCTGGCGAACACCTGCCGGCGGTAGTCGAGGTCTTCCTTGGAGCGGCTGTCGAGCAGCAGCTGCGTGAGCTCCGGCGAGGCCTCGCTGCGCCCGGCGTTGTAGTAGGCGCCCTTCCCGAAGGCGAGCGCGTAGGTCATGCTCGGGTCGGGCCGGCCGGTCCAGGCGGACATCAGCAGGTCGAACTTCTTCTCGTTGCCGAAGAACTGGCCGCTGATCTCGGCGATGGTGCCGTTGGTGAACTTCGCCTTGATGCCCACCTCGCCGAGCTGCGCCATGATGATCTCGGAGCGGCGCACGGAGTCCTGGTCGCTGTAGCCGCCGACCGACAGCTCGAGCCCCGAGCCGAAGCCCGCCTCCTGCAGCAGCTTCTTCGCCTTGGCCGGGTCGTGCTTGTAGATGCCCGCCACGCCCTTGTCGTAGGCCCAGTGGGTGGACGGCACCAGCATCGCCGCCGGCTCGCCGACGCCGCCCATGGTGGCGTTGATGAAGGTCTGGCGGTTCAGCGCGTAGTTGATCGCCTGGCGCACGCGCACGTCGGCCAGCGGCCCGCGCGAGTAGTTGATGTAGAGCTTGTAGCAGTAGAGCGTGGGGCCGCTGACGACCTTCACGTGCTGCGCCCGCTTGACGATCGGCGTGTAGCGCGCCGACAGGCCGTAGGCCATGTGGTTCTGCCCCGCCACCACCGAGCGCAGGCCGGTGGCCATCTCGGGGATGATGGACAGCTCGATGCCGTCGACGTACGGCTCGCCCTTGCGCCAGTAGTTCTCGTTTCGGGCGACGACGAGCTTCTGGTTGTCGGCCCAGCTCACGAACTTCCAGCGCCCGGCGCCCACCGGGTTGCGGTTGGACTCGAGGCCGTGGGTCTGCACCGCCTTCGGGCTGATCATCATGCCGGCGCGGTCCGACAGGATGGCGGGCAGCGCGGCGTCGGCCTGCTTGAGCGTGAGCTTGACCTGCGTCGGGCTCGTCACCTCGACCGCGGTGATGTTCACCAGGTCGGCCTTGACGTTGGAGCGCTGGTCGCCGCGGTTGCGGTCGAGGTTGAACTTCACGGCCTCGGCATCCATCGGCGTGCCGTCGTGGAAGACGATGCCCGGCTCGATGTCGAGCACGAAGGTGGTGGCGTCGGGGGTGGACCACTTCGCCATGCCGGGCCGGGGCTTGAGCGTGGCGTAGTCCCAGTCGACCAGCGTGTCGTAGACCGTCCAGAGGAACACGTGGTCGGAGCCGGCGCCGCCGGTCGCCGGGTCCATGCTCGACGGGTTGGCCGGGGCCGAGATCTTCAGCACGCCGCCCTTCTTGGGCGCTCCCTGGGCGAAGGCGGAGGGCATGGCGCCGGCGAGCGCGGCGCCCGACAGCAGGGCCAGCGCGTCTCGGCGCCTGATCGCGATGTCGAGGGCAAGGGCTTCGCGTTCTTTGCGGTAGGGACTCATGGTGTCTCCAGCAGTGCGGTTGCAGGGGTCGGTCGGGTGATCTGGCGCGGCGGCCCGTCGGCCGTCGCGAAGTGGCACGCCACCCAGTGGCCGGCGCGCAGCTCGCGCAGGGCGGGCACGTCGTCGGCGCAGCGCTGCTGCGCATAGGGGCAGCGGGTGCGGAAGCGGCAGCCCGAGGGCGGGTCGATCGGGCTCGGGATCTCGCCCTGCAGCACGATGCGCCGGTCGGTGCGCAGGTGCGAGGGCAGCGGGATCGGCTCGGCCGACAGCAGCGCCTCGCTGTACGGGTGCATCGGCCGCTCGGTCACGCTTTCGTTGGGGCCGAGCTCCATGAAGCGGCCGAGGTACATCACCGCCACGCGGTCGCTGATGTGCGAGACGACCGACAGGTCGTGCGTGATGAAGACGTAGGTCAGCCCGAACTCGCGCTGCAGGTCGGCGAAGAGGTTGAGGATGTCGCCGCGGATGGACACGTCGAGCGCGGCCACCACCTCGTCGCAGACGATGAGCTTCGGCCGCAGCGTGAGCACGCGCGCGATGTTCACGCGCTGCTTCTGCCCGCCCGAGAGCTGGTGCGGGTAGCGCTCGCCGTACTCGGGCGCGAGGCCCACGCGCGACAGCGCCTGGCGGGCCGCGGCGCGGATGGCCTCGGCGTCGTGGCCGCCGGCGATCTGCAGCGGCTCCATCACCGAGTCGATGATGCGCATGCGCGGGTTGAGCGCCGAGTTCGGGTCCTGGAAGACGATCTGGTAGCCGCGGCGCTGGTTGCGCAGCTCGCTGCGCGACAGGCGGTTCAGGTGCGTGCCGTCGTGCAGCACCTCGCCCCCGGTGGGTTCGAGCAGCGAGACCAGCGCCCGGCCCAGCGTCGTCTTGCCCGAGCCCGACTCGCCGATCACGCCGAAGGTCTCGCCGGCGAACACGTCGAAGCTCACGCCGTCGACGGCCTTCACGGTCGCGTGACGGTCGTGCGTCGGGAACAGGATGCGCAGGTCGCGCGCGCTGACGATGGGCGTGGCGGACATCAGCTCACCGCTCCGGGAAGGACGAGCTCGTCGGCGCGGCAGCAGCGCACCATGCGCCGGGCCGAGGCCGCGGCGCCCTGCGGCGCGATGGCGGCCATCGCCTGCTCCGCCTCGCACCGCGCCTGCGCATGCCCGCAGCGCGCCCGGAAGCGGCAGCCCGTGGGCATGCCCGCCGGCGAGGGCACGCGCCCGGGGATGGAGCCCAGCGCCGAGCGCCGCTCGGCCAGCCGCGGCAGCGAGCGCAGCAGCCCCGAGGTGTAGGGGTGCAGCGGCCGCACCAGCGCGTCGTCGACCGGGGCGTCCTCCACCACCTCGCCGGCGTACATCGTCACCATGCGGGTGCAGGTCTCGGCCACCACGCCGAGGTCGTGGGTGATGAAGATCAGCGCCGTGCCCGTGCGCTCGCTCAGCTCGCGCAGCAGGTCGGTGATCTGGGCCTGCACCGTCACGTCCAGCGCGGTGGTGGGCTCGTCGGCGATCAGCAGCCTGGGCTCGCAGATCAGCGCCATCGCGATCATCACGCGCTGGCGCATGCCGCCGGAGAGCTGGTGCGGGTATTCGTCGTGCCGGCGCGCGGGCAGCGGAATGCCCACCTTCGACAGCGCCTCCACCACGCGCTCGCGCGCCTCGGCCTTGGAGGCGGGAAAGTGCGTGCGGTAGGCCTCGCCGATCTGGTGGCCGATGGTGAACACCGGGTCGAGCGCGCTCATCGGCTCCTGGAAGATCATCGCCACGTCGCGCCCGCGGATGGCGCGCATGCGGCGCTCGGGCAGCGCGAGCAGGTTCTCGCCGGCGAACTCCACCGCGCCGCGGATGCGGGCCGAGTCCCGCGGCAGCAGCCGCATCAGCGACAGCCCCGTCACCGTCTTGCCGCAGCCGCTCTCGCCCACCAGCCCGATGCGCTCGCCCGGCGCCACGTCGAACGAGACGCCGCGCGTCACCGGCAGCTCGCCCGCCCGGGTGCGAAACGAGATGCCGAGCTCGCGCACGCGCAGCAGCGGCGCCGCGGCATCGGCATTCCCAAGCAGACGCCGCGGATCCGGCTCCGCCGGTCCGCCAGCGTCGCCCCCTGCAAGGCGCGCGAAGCGCGTAGGGGGGGTCTTAGTCACGGCCGGTACTGCACGCGCGTCGGCCCGGGCTTCAGGACGTGCGCCGCCCGCTCGGCGAACTCGCACAGCAGCGGCCGCGTCTCGCGCGGGTCGATGATCTCTTCCACGCCGAAGGTCTCGGCGGTGCGGAAGGGCGAGCGCAGGCCTTCGAGCCGCGCGTTGATCTCGGCCAGCGCCGCCTGCGGATCGGCCGAGGCCTCGATCTCGCTGCGGTAGGCCGCCTCGATGCCGCCTTCCAGCGGGATCGAGCCCCAGTCGCCCGAGGGCCACGCATAGCGGTAGCGCAGCCGCGCCGCGTTGCCGTGCGCCGCGCCCGCCACGCCGAAGACCTTGCGCACGAGGATCGAGCACCACGGCACCGTGGCCTGGTAGACCGCGCTCAGGGCGCGGGCGCCGTGGCGGATCGTCGCCGACTGCTCGGCCTCCAGCCCGATGAGGAAGCCGGGGATGTCCACGAAGTGCACCACCGGCAGGTGGAAGGTCTCGGCCATGTCGACGAAACGCACCACCTTCTGCGCCGCGTCGGCGTTCCAGGCGCCGCCGTGGAAGTACGGGTCGCTCGCGAGCACCGCCACCGCGTGGCCGTCCAGCCGCGCGAGGCCCGTGATGGCCGAGCGGCCGAAGTGCCGGCCCGTCTCGAAGAAGCTGCCGCGGTCGAGCACCGAGGCCAGGATCTCGCGCATCTTGTAGACCTTGCGCCGGTCCTTCGGGACGATGTCGACGAGGCGGTCGTCGCAGCGGTCCGCCGGGTCGTCGCAGGGCACGCGCGCGGCGAGGTGGTCCACCGAGGCGGGCAGGTACGAGAGGAAGCGGCGCGCGCGCCCGAAGGCGTCGGCCTCGCTGTCCGCGATGTCGTCGACGGCGCCGGCCTTGGCGTGCAGCGCGGGCGAGCCGAGCTCGTCCTTCGTGAAGCTGCGGCCGATGCGCGAGACCACCGGCGGCCCGGCGATGAACATGTGGCTGGTGTCCTTCACCATCACCGAGTAGTGGCTCGCCACCGCGCGCGCCGAGGCGAAGCCGGCCACGGAGCCGAGCACCAGCGAGACCACCGGCACGGTCGTCAGGTTGAGCGAGACCCAGTCCCAGGCCGGGTTGGCCGGCACGTAGGTGCGGCCCAGTGCCTCCACTGTGCGCACCGAGCCGCCGCTCGCATCGATCAGGCGCACGAGCGGGATCCGCAGCTCGTTGGCCATCTGCTCCGAGGCGACCATCTTGCCGGCGGTGGCGCCGTCGGACGCGCCGCCGCGCACGGTGAAGTCGTCGGCGGCCACCACCACCGGCCGGCCCTCGACGCGCCCGCGGCCGAACAGGAAGTTGGAGGCCTGCAGGTCGACCAGCCGGCCCTCGGCGTCGTACTCGGCGCGGCCCGTGGCCGAGCCGATCTCGCGGAACGAGCCGGCGTCCAGCAGCTGCGCGATGCGCTCGCGCACCGGCAGCTTGCCGGCGGCCACGTGGCGCGCCACCTTCTCGGGCGCCCCCATGCGGCGCACCAGGGCCTGGCGCTGGGCCAGCTCTTCAACACCCGTTCGCCACGACATCGGAACTGCACTCCTGGGGCGGATTCACGGAAAACCGTCACGGCATGCCGGGGTGGCGCCTGAGGGAAAGTCCGTAGAGTCAATTGTTAACACGTGACAATTTAACGGCCACACTCACCCCGAACAACCGGGTTATCCCGCGCGGCCGCCTCTGATTGAATTCGCCCATGCCCAGCTCACCCGCCACCCTGTCCCGCCCCGATACGCCGGCCGTGCCCCCGGCGCTGCGGCCCGTTCGCCTGCACGCCCTCACCCCGGCGGAGCAGATCGCCAAGCACCTCGGCCAGGGCATCCTCAAGGGCGAGTACGGCCCGGGCGAGCGCATCGGCGAGCAGACGGTGGCCGACCTCTTCGCGGTGAGCCGCGGGCCGGTGCGCGACGCGCTGCGCCTGCTGGAGAAGCAGGGCCTGGTGGAGATCTCGCCGCGCCGCGGCACCTTCGTCGTCGAGTTCATGCTCAACGACGTGGTCGACATCTTCAACGTGCGCGGCGCGCTGCTCTCGCTCGCGGTGCGCTACGTCGCCCGCAACCCCGACAAGTCGGCGCTGGCCGAGCTGGACCAGCGCGTGGACGAGCTGCGCGAGCTGGCGCTGGCCGCCGAGCCGCCGCTCACCGAGTTCATCAAGGCGGTGGGCCGCGTGGCCATCGGCATGGTGCAGGCCTGCGGCAACCGCCAGCTGATCCAGACCTACCGCAACCTGCCGCACGACGCGATGTGGCAGATGCTGTGGGTCAACGGCCCCCTGCTCGACTACGACAAGCCGGCGCGCCGCCTGCAGAGCCTGCGCGAGCACGAGCGCATGCTCGACGCCATCCGCCAGGGCGACGCCGCCACGGGCGAGGCGGTGATGCGCAAGATCATGAGCGACTCCTGCCGTGAGGTGATCGAGCACATGCGCGGCGCGCGCCAGGAGCCGGTGGAAGCGTTCAGGCTGGACGCCGGCTGAGGCCGTTTGCGTTCAGAAGTACGAGAACACCACAAAGACCCGTTCGCGCTGAGGTATCGAAGCGCCTCTTGGCGCACGCGGGCTTCGATGCCTCAGCCCGAACGGGTCTTGTCGTTCGATCGCGGATCGGCATGAGGCGCCTGCCGCGCAGCACCCGATAGGCTCCAGCCCCATGAAGATCCTCGATGCCGCGGCGACCCGCGCCGCCCTGCCCTTCGACCGCCTGATCCCGGCGCTCGACACGATGTTCGCCGCCGGCTGCGAGGTGCCGAAGCGGCACGTGCACGAGATCGCCGCGCCCGGCGGCGGCGGCATGACCGTGCTCATCATGCCGGCGTGGCAGGCGGGCCGGTACTTCGGCGTGAAGATCATCAACATCGCGCCAGGCAACGCGGCCCGCGGCCTGCCGGGGCTGCATGCGAGCTACCTGCTGCACGACGCCGTCACCGGCGTGCCGCTGGCGCTGGTCGACGGCGACGAGGTCACCGCGCGGCGCACGGCGGCGGCCTCGGCCCTGGCCGCCTCGAAGCTCGCGCGCGCCGACGCATCGCGGCTGCTCGTCGTCGGCGCCGGGCGCATCGCGCGGCTGCTGCCCGAGGCCTACCGCGCGGTGCGGCCGATCGCGCAGGTGGCGGTGTGGGCGCGCGACGCGGCCAAGGCGGCCGTGCTGGCCGCGCAGCTGCGCGCGGCGGGCATCGATGCACAGGCGGCCGACGCGCTCGAGCCCGCCGTGCGCCAGGCCGACATCGTGAGCTGCGCCACGCTCGCCACCGAGCCGGTGGTGCGCGGCGCGTGGCTCGCGCCGGGCAGCCACCTCGACCTCATCGGCAGCTTCACGCCCGCCATGCGCGAAGCCGACGACGACTGCTTCCGCGGCGCGAGCCTGCACGTCGACGCCGAGGACGCGCTACAGAAGAGCGGCGAGCTGCTCGGGCCGATGTCGCGCGGCGTGTTCGCCGCGGGCGACGTGAAGGCCACGCTCGCCGAGCTGTGCCGCGGCACCGCACCGGGCCGGCGCTCGGCCGGCGAGCGCACGGTGTTCAAGTCGGTGGGCATCGCGCTGGAGGACCTGGCCGCGGCCGTCCTCGTGTACGAGCACGCGGCGGGCTGAGGGAGCGGGGGCATGGGGAGGCGGTCCGACCCGCCGGCCAGCAGGGTTGTGACAACTGGACGTTGACACGCGTGGCAGGCTCGGTGCGCTCCGCCCCGGTCCACCACACGACAACGAGGAACGCCATGAACAGATTCCTGCGCCAATGGGCCCTGCCGCCCCTCCTGCTGTCGACCGTCCTGCTGGCCGCCTGCGGCGGCGGCGACGGCCCCGACCTGGTGGCCCGAACGCCGTGCGAGGCGCTGGCGGACGGCGGCTCGGTGGTGGTCGGCTCGGGGCTGCCCGGCGACCCGGCCGCGCCCGAGCCCGCCTCGGGCTACCGCACGGGCAAGACGGTGGTGCACACCGGCAGCTACATGGTGGTCAGCGCCAACCCGCTGGCCACCAAGGCCGGCTGCGACGTGCTGCGCGACGGCGGCAGCGCCGTCGACGCGGCGGTGGCGGTGCAGATGGTGCTGGGGCTGGTCGAGCCGCAGTCCAGCGGCCTCGGCGGCGGCACCTTCCTGCTGCACTACGACGCCGCGACCAAGGAAGTGCTGGCCTACGATGGCCGCGAGACGGCGCCGGCCGCGGCCACCGCCAACCACCTGCGCTGGATCGACGACGCGACCGACCAGACCATGCCCCGGCCGAGCGCGCGCGCCAGCGGCCGCTCCATCGGCACGCCCGGCACCGTGCGCATGCTCGGCATGGCGCACGCGGCCCACGGCACGCTGCCCTGGAAGGACCTGTTCCTGCCCGCCGTGGCGCTGGCGACCGACGGCTTCCCGATCAGCGGCCGCATGGCCGCCGCCATCGAAAGCTCGCGCGAGCGCCTGCTCTACGACGCCGAGGCCACGGCCTACTTCCTCAACCCCGACGAGACGCCCAAGGCGCTGGGCACGGTGATCAAGAACCCGGCCTACGCGGCCACGCTGACGACCCTCGCCAACGACGGCCCCGACGCCTTCTACACCGGCGCCATCGCGCAGGGCATCGTCGACAAGATCAACATCGCCGCGGCGCCCGACGGCAGCCCCATCACCCCGGGCAAGACCACGCTCGCCGACCTGGCGAACTACGAGGCCAAGGTACGCGAGCCGGTGTGCACGACCTACCGCGTCACCTGGTGGGTGTGCGGCATGCCGCCGCCGTCGTCGGGCGGGATCACCGTCGCCTCGGCGCTGGGCGTGCTGGAGAACTTCGACCTCGCGCCGCACCGGCCGACGGCCCTCGACGTCGAGGGCGGCAAGCCCACCGTGATGGGCGTGCACCTGGTGAGCGAGGCCGAGCGCCTGGCCTACGCCGACCGCAACAAGTACATCGCCGACACCGACTTCGTGCCGCTGCCCGGCGGCAGCTGGGACTCGATGCTCGACAAGGCCTACCTGAGCGGCCGCGCCGGGCTGATCAGCCTGACCGCGAGCCTGGGCACGGCGCCGCCGGGCGACCTGGGGCCGGTGCCGCCGCTGGGCCTGGACCACACGCCCGAGAGCGGCACCAGCCACGTCACCATCGCCGACCGCCACGGCAACGTGGTGGTGATGACGACGACGGTGGAGTCGACCCTCGGCTCCTACCACATGACCCAGGGCTTCATGCTGAACAACGAGCTGACCGACTTCTCGGCGCAGCCGACCGACGCGAACGGCGACCCCATCGCCAACCGCGTCGCCCCGGGCAAGCGCCCGCGCAGCTCGATGGCGCCGACGCTCGTGTTCAAGGTCGCCGCCGACGGCAGCAAGGGCGACTTCGTCATGGGCACCGGCTCGCCCGGCGGCAGCACCATCATCCAGTACGTCGTCAAGACGCTGGTCGGCGCGCTCGACTGGGGGCTGGACGCGCAGCAGGCGACCTCGCTGGTGGACTTCGGCTCGGCCAACGGCGCGACCACGGTGGTCGGCGGCGAGCACCCCAACATCGCGAACGACGACAACGGCAACGGCGACCCGCTGGTCACCGGCCTGCGCGCGCTCGGCCACACGGTGTCGGTCGGCGCGCAGTCCAGCGGCATCGGCACCATCATGCGCACCGAGCTGGACGGCACGCCCGTGTGGGCCGGCGGCGCGGACCCGCGGCGCGAGGGGGTGGTGCTGGGCGATACCGTCGTGCTGGACTGACGGGCCCTACAGCAGCGCGTAGGTCGTCGTCGCGTGGGCGGCCAGCCGCCCGTCCGGCGTCGCGATCCCGACCTCGCCGAACGAGAGCGACTTGCCGCGGCGCAGCAGCCGGCAGGTGACGCGCACCTCGCCGGCATCGGCCGGCACGGGGCGCAGGAAGCTGGTCTGCAGCTGCACCGTGGTCATCGGCCGGAAGCCGCCGAGCGCGGCCGACATGGCCAGCACCATCGCCGTGTCGGCCGCGGCGAGCAGGGCCTGCCCGCACAGCACGCCGCCGCCGTGGACCACCTCGGGCGTCACCGGCATCGACAGCACCACCTGCTCGGGGCCGGCGTCGACGACGGCCAGGTTCAGCCGCTGCACGCAGGGCGCGAAGAGCGTTTCGAGATCGGCGGTCAGGCGGTCGACGAGGGACATGGCGGCTCCGGATGGCGAGGGGGCGGGCGGACCGGCGCATTGTGCGGTGCGCGGTCACCCCTGGATAAAATCACAGCCCCATGCAGTCCGAGCCCTCGTCCGCGCCCGCGCCGGCCCCCGGGCCCGTCGCCATCGGGGTTCGCGCCCTGTGCGAGTTCACCGCCAAGGCGGGCGACCTGGACCTGCGCTTCACCCCCTCGCCGACCGCCGAGCAGGGCATGGCGGGCCACCGGCTCGTGGCCAGGCGCCGGGCCGCGGGCTACCGGTCCGAGCTGCGCGTCGAGGCATCGCACGGCCCCCTGCTCGTGCGCGGGCGCATCGACGGCTACGACGCGGCACGGCATCGCCTGGAGGAGATCAAGACCCACCGCGGCGACCTCGCCCGCATGCCGGCCAACCACCGCGCGCTGCACTGGGCCCAGGCCAAGGTCTACGGCTGGCTGCTGTGCCGTGCCGAGGGCCTGCAGGCACTCGACGTCGCGCTCATCTACCTCGACGTCGACACCGGCGCGGAGACGCCGCTGGTCGAGCGCTTCGGCGCCGACGCGCTGCGCGGCTTCTTCGAGCGGCAGTGCGAGGGCTACGCGGCCTGGGCGCGGCAGGAAGCGGCGCACCGCGCCTGCCGCGACGACGCGCTGTCGCGCCTGACCTGGCCGCTCGACGGCTTCCGCGCGGGCCAGCGCGAGCTGGCCAAGGCCGTGTTCAACGCCGCACGCTCGCAGCGGCGGCTGCTGGCGCAGGCGCCGACGGGCATCGGCAAGACGATGGGCACGCTCTTCCCGCTGCTGAAGGCCGCGCCCGGGCAGGCGCTCGACAAGGTCTTCTTCCTCACCGCCCGCACCTCCGGGCGCCGGCTCGCGCTCGACGCGGTGGAGCGGCTGCGCACGCACGCGCCGGGGCTGCCCCTGCGCGTGCTCGCGCTCGTGGCGCGCGACAAGGCCTGCGAGCATCCCGACCGGGCCTGCCATGGCGAGTCGTGCCCGCTCGCACGCGGCTTCTACGACCGCCTGCCGGCCGCGCGCGCCGAGGCCGTCGCCTCGCTGCCCGCGGACGCCGAGGCCGTGCGCGCCGTGGCGCTGCGTCACCACGTCTGCCCCTACTACCTGTCACAGGACCTGGTGCGCTGGGCGGACGTGGTGGTCGCCGACTACCACTACTGGTTCGATTTCGGCGGCCTGCTGCATGCGCTGACGCAGGCGCACCCATGGCGCGTCGGCCTGCTGGTCGACGAGGGCCACAACCTGGTCGAGCGCGGCCGGGCGATGTACAGCGCCACGCTCTCGCCGGCGCGCCTGGAGGCGGCCCGCGCCGCGGCACCCGCGGCGGCCGGCCGCGCGCTGCAGCGGCTGCGCCGCCGCTGGACCGCGCTCGCGCGTGAGCAGGCGCAGCCCTACGCGGTGAGCGCCTCGCCGCCGAAGCCGTTCGCCGCCGCCGTGCAGCAGGCGGCGGCCGACATCGGCGAGCTGCTGGCGGCGGGCACGGGCGAGGCCGACCCGGCGTTCCTGCGCCTGCACTTCGACCTGCTGCACTTCGCCCGGGTGCACGAGCTGCACGACGAGAACTGGCATTTCGACGCCACCCTCGCCGAGCCGGCCGATGCCCGGCGCGCGCGCAGCGCCACGCTGTGCCTGCGCAACGTGGTGCCCGCGCCGCTGCTGCGCGAGCGTTTCGCGGCGGCGCACTGCGCCGTGGTGTTCTCCGCCACGCTCGCGCCGGCGCGCTACCACCTCGACATGCTGGGCCTGCCCGGCGACACGGCCACCCTCGACCTCGCCGCCCCGTTCGACCCGGCGCGGCTCGAGGTGCACATCGCCCGCCACATCTCCACGCGGTATGCGGACCGCGCGGCGTCGCTCGACGCCCTGGTGGCGCTGATCGCCGGCCAGTACGCGCGCGCGCCCGGCAACTACATCGCCTTCTTCAGCAGCTTCGACTACCTGCAGCAGGCCGCCGACCGCCTGGCGCAGCGCCACCCCGGCACCGCCGTCTGGCTGCAGGACCGCGGCATGGACGACGCGCGGCGCGAGGCCTTCCTCGACCGCTTCCGGCCCGGCTCGCAAGGCATCGGCTTCGCGGTGCTGGGCGGCGTGTTCGGCGAAGGCATCGACCTGCCGGGCTCGCGGCTCGTGGGCGCCTTCATCGCGACGCTCGGCCTGCCGCAGGTGAACCCCGCCAACGAGGCCATGCGCCGGCGCATGCAGGCCCTGTTCGGCGACGGCTGGCGCTACACCTATCTCCACCCCGGCCTGCAGAAGGTCGTCCAGGCCGCGGGCCGCGTGATCCGCGGGCCGCAGGACCGGGGCGTGGTCCACCTCATCGACGACCGCTTCGCGCGGCAGGACGTGCGCGAGGTGCTGCCGGCCTGGTGGCGGCTCGGAAGCCGCTGAGCCGCGGGGCCCGCCCCCTACAGCCCCGCCGCGACCAGCGCCTCGCGCACCGCCGTCGCCTGCCGGCGCGACACGGCGAGCCACTCGTCCACCGGCGCCACCCGCACGGCCCAGCTCTCGCCGCCCTCGTCATCGCCGCCGGCCACGACGCGGCGCTCCAGCGCCCGCACCGCGCGGCGCGCGACGATGGCGTTGCGGTGCACGCGGATGAAGCGATCGCCCAGGCGCTGCTCCAGGTCGCTCAGCGCGTCGTCGAGCACGTAGGTGTGCTGCGCGGTGCGCATCGTCACGTACTTGAGCTCGGCCTTCAGGTACAGCACGTCGGACACCGGCACGCGCACCACGCGCCCGCGGTCGCTGACGACGACGACGGGCTCGTCCTCGGCCGCCGAAGGCGCCGCCGGGCGCGCCAGGCGCTGCGCCACCCGCTGCAGCGCCGCCTGCAGGCGTTCGCGCCGCACCGGCTTGGTGAGGTAGTCGACCGCGTCGAGGTCGAAGGCCGCGAGCGCGTGCTGCGCATGCGCGGTCACGAACACCACCGCCGGCCGGAGCTCGAGGCGCGCGATGTCGGCGGCGAACTGCGTGCCGTCGCGCCCCGGCATGTGCACGTCCAGCAGCACCAGGTCGCAGGCGTTCGCGGCCAGCCAGGCCGCCGCCTGCGCGGCGTTCGCCGCCTCGCCCGCCACCGTGCACACCGGCTCGCGGCATTCGTTGACCAGCCCGCGCAGGCGCACGCGCGCCAGCTCCTCGTCGTCGACCAGCAGCACACGGATCGGTGTCGTCATCGGCAGCGCCTCACAGCGGAATCACGATCTGCACCCGGAACACGTCGCCATCGCGCCGGGTCTCGAACTGCGCCGTCACATCGTGCATCAGTTGCAGCCGCTCGCGCACGTTGCGCAGCGCGATGCCGTTGCCCGGCCGCGACGGCACCCTCGGCACGCTGTTGGCGATGGACACCACGGCGCGCCCGAGCTTCACGCGCGTGCGCACGCGGATCACGCCGCCGCGATCGGCCGGCTCCACGCCGTGGCGCACCGCGTTCTCCACCAGCGGCTGCAGCAGCAGCGGCGGCACGCGCGCGGCGCCGGCGTCGGCGTCCAGGTCCCAGCTCACGGCTAGGCGGCTGCCGAAGCGGATCTGCTCGATGGCGAGGTAGCGCCGCGCCAGCTCCACCTCCTCGGCCAGCGTCACCGATTCGCCGCTGTCGGTGAGCGCCACGCGGAACAGCTCGGCCAGGTCCTCCAGCACCGCCTCGGCCCGCTGCGGATCGACCTGCACCAGGCTCAGCGCGGTGTTGAGCGTGTTGAAGAGGAAGTGCGGGCGGATGCGCGACTGCAGCTCCGCCAGCCGCGCCGTGGTGTCGGCCGGCAGCTGCGCCAGCGCGCGCATGCGCAGCCACTGGAACATCAGCGCCGACAGGCCGGCGCCTGCCGCGGCGGGGGCGATCCAGCGGCCGGCGCCGAACGGCTCGGCGCCGCCCACCCAGCCGAGCGCCCAGCCCAGCACGCCGCTCGCGCTGCCGAGCGCCACCGCGGCCAGCCACTGCGCCGCCGGCGCCAGCCGCTCCAGCGGGTGCTTCAGCAGGCAGACGGCCACGAGCCAGCTCAGCACCGCCGGCAGGGCCACGGCCGAGCCGCCCGCCACGGCGCCGAACCACCCCACCGCGTCGGCGGCCGGGAAGAGCATGCCGATGGCCATCACCGCATGCACGAAGAGCACCGCGCGCAGCACCACGCCCACGTGGCACACGTCGAACAGCAGCCGGGCCTTCGCGGGGCCCGCGGGCTCGGGCGCGAGGCCGTCGAACAGCGTGCTGCCGAAGGCGCTGGAGCGCGGCTCGCCGGGGCGCGACGGCACGGTGTCGGCGGCGGGGGTGGCGCGGGGCGTCGCGGGTGTCGGGGGCATCGGCATCCTGCAGGGCAACCGGGGGGCGCTCGATAGAATCGAGCGCTTTCGCATTGTCTCCAACTCCCCGCCGTTCGCCTACGCGCCGCCCCATGTCAGACAACCAACTCGACAAGAAGTCCCAGGCCTGGTCGGCGCTGTTCTCCGAGCCGATGAGCGAGCTGGTCAAGCGCTACACCTCGAGCGTCGGCTTCGACCAGCGCATGTGGCGCGCCGACATCGAGGGCTCGCTCGCGCACGCCGAGATGCTGGCCGCGCAGCGGATCATCGGCGACGACGACCTCGCCGCCATCCGCCGCGGCATGGCGCAGATCACCGAGGACATCGAGGCCGGCCGCTTCGAGTGGAAGCTGGATCTCGAGGACGTGCACCTCAACATCGAGGCGCGGCTCACCCAGCTCGTGGGCGATGCCGGCAAGCGCCTGCACACCGGCCGCTCACGCAACGACCAGGTGGCCACCGACGTGCGGCTGTGGCTGCGCGGCGAGATCGACGCCCTGCTGCCGCTGCTGGCCGACATGCAGCGCGCGCTGGTCGACGTGGCCGGGAAGAACGTCGAGACCATCCTGCCCGGCTTCACCCACATGCAGGTGGCGCAGCCGGTGAGCTTCGCGCACCACCTGCTGGCCTACGTGGAGATGTTCGCGCGCGACGCCGAGCGCCTGGCCGACGTGCGCCGCCGCGTGAACCGCCTGCCGCTGGGCGCCGCGGCGCTGGCCGGCACCAGCTACCCGCTCGACCGCGAGCGCGTGGCCAAGACGCTGGGCTTCGACGGCATCTGCCAGAACAGCCTGGACGCGGTGAGCGACCGCGACTTCGCCATCGAGTTCACGTCCTTCGCCAGCCTGACCATGATGCATGTGTCGCGGCTGGCGGAAGAGATCGTGCTGTGGATGAGCCAGAACTTCGGCTTCATCGACCTGGCCGACCGCTACTGCACCGGCTCGTCCATCATGCCGCAGAAGCGCAACCCCGACGTGGCCGAGCTCGCGCGCGGCAAGACCGGGCGCGTCTACGGCCACCTCACGGCGCTGCTCACGCTGATGAAGGGCCAGCCGCTCACCTACAACAAGGACAACCAGGAAGACAAGGAGCCCTTGTTCGACACGGTGGACACGGTGCGCGACACCCTGCGCATCATGGCCGAGATGGTGGGCGGCATCACCGTCAAGCCGCAGGCGATGGAAAGCGCCGCGCGCCGCGGCTACGCCACCGCCACCGACCTGGCCGACTACCTGGTGAAGAAGGGTCTGCCCTTCCGCGACGCGCACGAGGTGGTGGCGCATGCCGTCAAGCACGCCATCGGCGCCGGCGTCGATCTCTCGCAGCTGCCGCTGGCCACGCTGCAGGGCTTCGACGCGCGCATCGGCGAGGACGTGTTCGAGGTGCTGAGCCTGCGCGGTTCGCTGAACGCCCGCAACGTGGCCGGCGGCACCGCGCCTACGCAAGTGCGCGCCCAGATCGCGCGGCACCGCGAGCGGCTGGCCGGATGAGGCCGGCTCGCGACTGCCCGGCGAGGACCGTTCGGGCCGAGGTATCGAAGCCCGATCGAAGCATCGGTTGCCGACGGTCCGTTCGCGCTGAGCCTGCCGAAGGGCTCGCCCTCATTTGACCCGTTGATCCATTGACCCGTTCGCGCTGAGGTATCGAAGCGCTTCGCCCCACCCACCCCGTTCGCGCTGAGGTATCGAAGCGCTCGTCGCGTGAAACCCCGTTCGCGCTGAGGTTCTATGGTCCGCGTCAAGCCTTGATTGTGTTCAGACGGCTTGGATCG
>JBIQHD010000006.1:0-183881 GCA_044508835.1 Rubrivivax sp. | reverse complement strand
GCCTTGCCCTGGGGCCTGCCAGCCATCGGCCCTGCGGGTGATCTCGGCAAAACGGGGCCTGCCGCGTTGCAAATGCTCGCCGTAGCACGCGCTACGTCTGCGCTTTGCGCCTTGCAGGCGCCGTTTTGCCGAGTCACGCGAGCCCTCCCGTAGCGTGAACAGGCCCTAAGCCGGGCCGCGCGTCAGGCGGCCCGTTCGGCCGTCATCCGCTCGATCGCGTCCTCGTCGAGGAACACCGACGGCGAGAAGTCGACGGCGCCCGCCGGCTTGCGCCCGGCGGCCCAGTCGAGCAGCGCCGCCGGCGGCATGGGCCGGGCGAACAGGTAGCCCTGCAGCTCGTCGCACTTCAGGCCGAGCAGGATGTCGCGCTGGCCCTCGGTCTCGACGCCCTCGGCCACCACCTTCAGGTCCAGCGCGTGGGCGAGCTGGATCACCGCGTCGACGACCGCGCGCGCGTCGCGGCTGGCTTCCAGGTCGAGGATGAAGCTGCGGTCGATCTTGAGCTGCGTGGCCGGCAGCCGGCGCAGGTAGCTCAGGCTGGAGTAGCCGGTACCGAAGTCGTCGATCGACAGGTACACGCCGATGCGGCGCAGGCCCTCGAAGGTGCGCTGCGTGGTGGCGATGTCCTCCATTGCCACGCTCTCGGTGATCTCGCACAGCAGCCGGTCGGCGCCGACGCCGTGGCGCTCCAGCGCCGCGCGCACGCGCTCGACCAGGTCGTCCTGGCGCAGCTGGTGCACCGACAGGTTGACGGCCACCCGCATGCGCATGCCCTCCTCGTCCCAGGCGCGCATCTGGCGGCAGGCCTCGTCGATGACCCAGTCGCCCAGGTCCTTGATGAAGCCGAAGCGTTCGGCGATCGGGATGAAGACGGCCGGCGGCACGGCGCCGTGCTCGGGGTGCGTCCAGCGCAGCAGCGCCTCCACCCCGCGGATCTGCGAGCGCTGGCCGTCGAACTTGGGCTGGTAGTGCAGGCTGAGCTGGCCGCGCGAGCGCGCATGCCGCAGGTCGGACTGCAGCATGAGCTGCTGCGCCGCGTCGGCGTTCATGTGCGACTCGAACAGCGCGTAGACGTTGCCGCCGGTGCGCTTGGCGGCGTACATCGCCGCGTCCGCATGCGCCATCAGCTGGGCGACCGCCCCGTGGTCCGGATGGACCGCCACGCCCACCGAGGCCGACACCTGCAGGGTGCGGCCCTTGTAGGCGAAGGGCCGGGACATCGCCGCGACCACGCGCGACGCCACGGTCATGGCGTCGGCCGCGTCGACCAGGTCTTCGAGCAGCAGCACGAACTCGTCGCCGCCGATGCGCGCGACCGTGTCGCTCTCGCGGGCGATGACGCGCAGCCGCGCCGCCACCGCCTTCAGCAGCTCGTCGCCGGCGGCGTGGCCGAGCGAGTCGTTGACCGGCTTGAAGCCGTCCAGGTCGACGAACAGCACCGCGAGGTGGCGCGCGCTGCGGCCCTCGCCGCGCGAGCGCGCATGGGCCAGCCGGTCCTCGAACAGCAGCCGGTTGGGCAGGCCCGTGAGCGGGTCGAGGAAGGCGCGGCGCTGCAGCTCGTCGTTGGCCGACTGCAGCTGCGTGTTGGTGCTCTGCAGCGTGGCGGCCAGGCGCTGGGTGCGGTCCTGCAGGCGCGCGTCGAGCGTCGCGGTGAGCAGCGTCGTGAGCAGCAGCAGGCTGGAGGCGAACATGACGATGGCGCCGAGCTGGCTGCCGCCGAGTTCGCCCACGCTGGTGCACACCGCGCCCTCGGTGAAGCTGGCGGCCGCCATGCCGGTGTAGTGCATGCCGCTGATCGCGAGGCCCATGGCCAGCGCGGCGAGCGCCTTCCAGGCCGTCGCCCGGCGCGAGGTCGCGTGGCCGCGCAGCCGGAAGAGGATGAGCAGCGCCGCCGCCGAGGCGCCGACCGCGATCGCCGCCGACGCGGCGACGAGCGCCCAGTTCCACGCGATGCCCGGCGCGATCTCGATCGCCGCCATGCCGATGTAGTGCATGCCGACGATGCCGGCCCCCATCGTCGCGGCGCCGACGGCCAGGCGCCGCGCGGTGAGCCGGCCGTGCGCGGCGACGTGCACGGCCACGGCCGAGACCGCGACGGCGGCGATCCACGACAGCAGCGTCATCGCGCCCGTGTAGCCGAGCTCGATCGGCAGCGTGAAGGCCAGCATGCCGACGAAATGCATCGACCAGATGCCCGTGCCCATCGCGACCGAGCCGCCGAGCCACCACACGCGGGCGGCGCGCGCATGGTTGGCGCGCACGCGCTGCACCAGGTCGAGCGCCACGTACGACGCCAGGATGGCAATGAGGATCGAGGCCACGACGATCCAGGCGTCGTAGCGCGGGGCGAGGTAGGTCATGCGGCGTGGGGGCGGGCGGTAGCGACGGCGCGGGCCGTCGTCGGCGCGTAGACGCGCCTGTCTCGTTGTCGGCCCGAAGGCGCCGGCCTGAAGCATGCACGCTGCGTCCGCGTGACAAAGTGCCGGCACAGGCGCCGCCCGCGATGCATGACCCCACGATCAAGCGAACGCCGCGGATCCGGCTCTGCCGGTCCGCCGGTGTTGCCCCCTGGGGGGCGCGCGAAGCGCGTAGGGGGGGTCAGAACCTCCCGGCGCCGCGGAAGCGGAACACGATCGCCAGCAGCCAGGTGGGGAACTGGCGCACGGCGCGGGTGTATGCGTCGCTGGCCTCGTTGAACTGCCGCCGGGTGAAGCCGAGCGATGCGTCGATGGCGGCGATCTCCTCGCCGAGCACGGCCGCGCCGAGCGGGCCCGTCAGCTCGGGGCGCGTGGCCAGCTCCGCCTCCAGCCGCTGGCGCGCCTGCGCCAGCGTGTCCTCGGCGAGCTTCAGGCTCGCCATCGGCCGCGCCGCGCTCGGATGGGCGCGGGCCGCGTCGGCGGCGGCCAGCATCTGCGCAGCGGCCGCCTCCACGGCCGCCACGAGCTGCGGCGCGTCGGCCAGCAGCGGGCGCAGCGAGTCGAGCCACTGCCGCAGCAGCGGGTCGCGCGCGCGCAGCTGCGCGTCGACCGCCGCGAAGCTGCGCGCGATGTCGTTGCGCAGGCTCACGAGGCGGTTGTAGCCGCCCACCGCCCAGAAGCCGAGCACGGCGGCCAGCGCGAGCAGCGCGATCGAGGAGGCACCCATGGGCGGCGACTCTAAGCCAGCCCGGGCCCCTGCGCGCGCGCCGGCGCGCCGCCCAGGCGCGCGAGGAAGGTGCTGTCCACCGCTTCGAGGAAGCTGCGCTCCTCGCCGAGGATGAAGCGCTGCGCCTGCGCCGACTCGAAGTTGGCGCGGCCGCCGGCGTCGGCCTTCAGCCGCGCGCGGTAGGCCTCGTAGGCGGCGAGGCTGTCGAAGGCGATCAGGCCGAAGGCGACGTCGTTCGTGCCTTCGTGCGGCAGGAAGTAGCCGATGAGGTCGCCGCCGCAGCGCGGGATGATCTCGGCCCAGCGGTCGGCGTAGGCCTTGAAGGCGGCGCGCTGGAACGGGTCGATGCGGTAGCGGATGAAGCAGGTGATGGGCATGGCGCGTGGCTCGTTTGTGGCAGGGGCGTCCACGATAGGCGCAGAATCGGCCGCGATGGTTCGCTCGATGACGAACCATGCCCGACTCCCGAGGACGCGATCCATGAACCTTCCCAAGGACGGCCCGCACATCGTCGGCATCGCCGCGCTCATCGGCGAGCGGGCCCGCGCCGACATGCTGACCGCGCTGATCGCCGGCCAGGCGCTCACCGCCACCGAGCTCGCCGAGGTGGCCGGCATCACCAAGCAGACGGCCAGCGCGCACCTGGCCAGGCTGGTGGAGGCGCGGCTGGTGGCGGTGGAAAGCCAGGGCCGGCACCGCTACTTCCGCCTCGCCGACGACGACGTGGCGCACCTGCTGGAAAGCCTGATGGGCGTGGCGCAGCGCGCGGGCGCGGTGCGGCTGCGCTCCAGCCCGCGCGAGCCGGCGCTGCGGCGCGCGCGGGTGTGCTACGACCACCTGGCGGGCGAGCTGGGCGTGGCGGTGCTCGACGGCCTGCGCGCGTCGGGCGCGGTGCGCGCCGCGGGCGGCGGGCTGCGGCTCACCGCGCGCGGGCGGGCGGTCTGCGGCGGGCTCGGCATCGACCTCGCGGCGCTGGAAGCGCAGCGCCGGCCGCTGTGCCGCACCTGCCTCGACTGGAGCATGCGCCGGCACCACCTCGCGGGCTCGCTCGGCGCGGCGCTGCTGGCGCGCTGCTTCGCGCTCGGCTGGGCGCGGCGCGAGAAGGCCTCGCGCGTGGTCAGCTTCACGCCGGCCGGCGAACGCGCGCTGCGCGAGCGGCTGGCCCTGCCGGCCTGATTCAGACCGACGGATCGGGCACCGTGTCGAGGGCGTCGCCCGCCGTGCCGGCAAAGCCGTCGTCGCCCGCGGCGCGCCATGCCTGCCAGCCGCGCCGGCGCAGCGCGCAGGCCGGGCACTGGCCGCAGCCGTAGCCCCAGTCGTGGCGCACGCCGCGCTCGCCCAGGTAGCAGGTGTGGGTGTGCTCCACGATCAACGCATTCAGCCGCTCGCCGCCGAGGGCCGCCGACAGGGCCCAGGTCTGCGCCTTGTCCAGCCACATCAGCGGCGTCTCCACCGTCATGGGCGCGTCCATGCCGAGGCTCAGCGCCACCTGCAGCGCCTTGAGCGTGTTGTCGCGGCAGTCCGGGTAGCCGGAGAAGTCGGTCTCGCACATGCCGCCCACCAGCACGCTCAGGCCGCGCCGGTAGGCCAGCGCCGCGGCGACGGTGAGGAACAGCAGGTTGCGCCCGGGCACGAAGGTGTTGGGCAGGCCGTGGGCGCCCATCTCGATGGCGCGCTCGCTGGTGAGCGCCGTGTCGGAGATCTGCGCGAGCAGCGACAGGTCGAGCAGGTGGTCGTCGCCCAGCCGGTCGCCCCAGCGCGGGAACTGCGCGTGCAGCTGCGCGCGCACCGAGAGGCGGCATTCGAGCTCGACGACGTGGCGCTGGCCGTAGTCGAAGCCGACGGTCTCGACGTGGGCGTAGCGGTCGAGCGCCCAGGCGAGGCAGGCGGTGGAGTCCTGTCCACCGGAGAACAGCACGAGGGCGCGGCGCGGGTCGGTCATGCGGCGCATCGTAGCGGCGCGCCCGCCGCCGCGCCCGGCGTTCAGCCGCGCACTTCGCCCTGGCCCAGCACTACCCACTTCATCGAGGTCAGGCCCTCCAGCCCCACCGGCCCGCGGGCGTGGAACTTGTCGGTGCTGATGCCGATCTCGGCGCCCAGGCCGTACTCGAAGCCGTCGGCGAAGCGCGTGGAGGCGTTGACCATGACGCTCGCCGAATCGACCTCGCGCAGGAAGCGCATGGCGTTCGGGTGGTTCGTGGTGAGGATGGCGTCGGTGTGGTGCGAGCCGTAGCGGTTGATGTGCGCGATGGCCTCGTCGAGGCCCGCCACCACCTTCACGCTGATGACGGGGGCGAGGTATTCCTCGCTCCAGTCCTGCTCGGTGGCGTCGGCGAGTTGTGCGCCCGGCATGGCGGCGAGCAGCGCGCGGGCCGCCGCGTCGCAGCGCATCTCCACGCCCTTGGCGGCGAAGACAGCGCCGATGCGCGGCAGGAAGGCCGCCGCCGACGCCTCGTGCACCAGCAGCGACTCGGCGGCGTTGCAGGGGCTGTACTTCTGCGTCTTGGCGTTGTCGGTGACCGTGACCGCCAGGTCCAGGTCGACCGGCGCGTCGACGTAGACGTGGCAGTTGCCGTCCAGGTGCTTGATCACCGGCACCTTCGCCTCGCGGCTGATGCGCTCGATCAGCCCCTTGCCGCCGCGCGGGATGATCACGTCCACCGCCTCGGGCGAGGCGATGAGGTGGCCCACGGCCGCGCGGTCGGTGGTCTGCACGAGTTGCACCGCGTCCGGCGGCAGGCCGGCCTCGGCGAGCGCGGCTTGCACCAGGCGCCACAGCGCGAGGTTGGAGTGGATGGCCTCCGAGCCGCCGCGCAGGATGCAGGCGTTGCCGCTCTTGATGGCGAGCGACGCGGCCTCGATGGTCACGTTCGGCCGGCTCTCGTAGATCATGCCGAACACGCCCAGCGGCACGCGCATCTGCCCCACGCTGATGCCGGTGGGTCGGCGGCGCACGTGGGTGATCTCGCCGATCGGGTCGGGCATGGCGGCGATCTGCTCGCAGCCCTCGGCCACGGTGTCGATCACCTTCGGCGTGAGGCGCAGGCGGTCGACCATCGGGGCGGCCAGGCCGGCCGCCTCGGCCGCGGCGACGTCGCGCGCGTTGGCGGCGGCCAGCGCCGCCGTTTCGCCGCGCAGCCGCCGCGCCAGGGCCAGCAGGGCGGCGTTCTTCGCGGCGGTGGAGGCCGCGGCCATCGTCGTGGCGGCCGCGCGCGCGCCGGCGCCCATGCGCGCGATCGAGGCCTGGAGATCGGTCGAAGTCATGGGCGCGATTGTCCCAAATGGGCGGTCACGACAGCTGCGCGAGCACGAGCAGCCACAACGGCGCCGCCAGCAGGAAGCCGAGGGTCGAGAGCACGATGGTGGCCGTGGCCTCGCCCTCGAGCACGCGGTAGCGCTGCGCGAAGATGAGCGCGTTCGAGCCCGAGGGCAGCGACGCGGCGATCACCAGCACGGCCAGCGGCAGGCCCGCGAGCCCCGCCCCCCAGTGCGCCACGCACAGCACGGCCGCGGGCACCAGCAGCAGCTTCACCAGCGTCAGCGCCACGGCGCTCGCGGCGGCGCCGCGGATGCCGTAGTAGGCGAGCGAGAGCCCGATCAGCAGCAGGCACACCGGCACCACCGCCTGCGCCAGCATCTGCAGCAGCTCGTCGGCGAAGGTCGGCAGCGGCAGGCCGGCCAGCTTCCACAGCAGCCCGGCCAGCACCGGCAGCACCACCGGGTGGATGATGGTGTGGCGCGCCGTGCGCCCGAGCGTGCGCGCGAGTTCGCGCCCGGCGCTGCCCGGGCGGGCGTCCCGCCGCCGTGCCCGCGCCAGGTCGAGCTCGACCAGCGCGGTGGTGAGCGTCATGAGGAAGAGCGCGTGCACGCTCACGATGGCCACGTGGATCGCGAGCCCCGCCTCGCCGAACAGCGCCATCGCGATCGGCACGCCGATCTGCACCGTGTTGCCGAAGGTGGCCGTGATGGCGCGCACGCCGGGGCCGGCGGGTTCCAGGCCTTCGGCGATGCGCCGGCGCTGGCTCAGGTAGACGAGCAGCAGCAGCGCGATCACCGGCACGAAGTAGCTCGACAGCGTGCTCCACGGCAGCGTGCGCAGGTCAATGCGCGCCATGGTGCGGAACAGCAGCGCCGGCACGAACACGTAGAAGGCCACCGCCGAGAGGATGCGCGCCGGGTCGGCCGCCGCCGTGCGCTCGCCGAACCAGCGCATGCGCCCGCCCAGCCAGCCGAGAAACACCACGGTGAACAGGGCGAGGAGCTTGAGGAAGACGAGGGCGGACATGGGCTGCGCGAGTATGTCCGACGCCGTGGCGGCCCGCCGTCCTACGCCGCTTGGCAAGCCGTGCGCCTACAACGCGGGAAGCGACACAAAGCCGAACAGGTCCGTGCCGGCGCTGCGGTTACCGTGACGCCCGTGCACTTCGAGCCCACCATGTCCCTTCCTCCCTCCCCCGGCGCACCGAACGGGCCCTCCGTGATGGCGGCCAACCGCGACGCGCTGCCCGTCGGCGCGACGGTGGGCGAGTACCGCATCGACGCGGTGATCGGCGAGGGCGGCTTCGGCATCGTCTACCTCGCCACCGACACCACGCTCGGCCGGCCGGTGGCCATCAAGGAATACCTGCCCTCGGCCTACGCCGGCCGCGGTGCGGGGCAGGAAGTCTCGCTGCGCGCCGCGCTGCATGCCGACGACTACGACTACGGCCTGCAGTCCTTCATCAAGGAGGCGCGGCTGCTGGCGCAGTTCGACCACCCGGCGCTGGTGCGCGTGCTGCGCTTCTGGGAGGCGAACCGCACCGCCTACATGGTGATGCCCTACTACGAAGGGCAGACGCTGATGGCCGTGCGCCGCGCCATGCAGCGCCCGCCCGACGAGGCCTGGCTGCGCCGCCTGCTGCAGGCGCTGGGCGGCGCGCTGGAGGTGCTGCACGGCGCCTCGTGCATCCACCGCGACATCGCGCCCGACAACGTGATGGTGCTGCCCGGCGGCCAGCCGGTGCTGCTCGACTTCAGCGCCGCACGCCACCTGCGGCTGGACGGCACCAACCAGCTCACCGCCATCCTCAAGCCCTCGTACGCGCCGATCGAGCAGTACGCCGAGACCAGCGACCTGCGCCAGGGGCCGTGGACCGACGTGTACGCGCTGGCCGCGATGGCGCGCTACTGCATCCTCGGCCACGCGCCGCCGCCGTCCACCGTGCGCGCGGTGCGCGACCGGCTGGAGCCGCTGCCGCAGGCCGTGGCGGCGCTGCACGACCAGTGGCCCGACCTGCGCTACAGCCTCACGCTGATGGCCGCCATCGACCGCGGCCTGAGCGTGCGCCCGCAGGACCGGCCGCAGACCGTGGCGGCCTTCCTGGAGCAGCTGGACATCGCCACGCCCGTGCGCCCGGCGCCGCCGCCCGCCGCGCCGGCCGAGCGCGAAGCGCTGCGCGCCATGTTCGACGCCGTGCCGCCGGACGCCGGCGAGATGCCCGAGTGGGCGCGCACCCCCACCACCCGCCCGCCGGCCGGCGCCTCGCGCACGCGCCCCGTCACCGGCGCCCCCCACCGGCGCACCGGGCCGCGCCCGCCGGCCGAGCCGCAGTTCGGCCCGCCCGGCGACGAGCGCGGCGGCCCGCCGGACAGCCCCTACCCGTTCGCCGAGGACCCCGCCGTGACGCTGCCGGGCGACTGGCGCACCGCGAACCACAAGCGGCGGCGCAAGCGCCTGTCGGTGGGCTGGGCGGTGGCGGCCGCGGTGCTCGCGACGGCGGCCGCCTGGGGCTGGCAGTGGCGCGAGGAACTGCGCGCCGACCAGGCGATGGTGGCCGTGGCGGCCTCGATGCGGCCCGACGCGGGCGTGCGCATGGCCGACGACCCGATCGCCGCCATCGCCGCGCGCGTGGGGGCGCTGGGCCGGCCCGACGAGGCAGCGCCCGCGCCGCGGACCGAGGCGTCGCCCCCGGCCGCCGGCGCCCGGCCGGCCGAGCCGCCGCGGGCCGGGGCGGCGCCCTCCGGCGCGACATCCGAACCCCCGGCCGATTCGCGCGTCGACCCGGCCGACGCCATCTCCGCCGCGGCGGGCGAGGAGCTGGTCGACGCCTCGCCTCCGCCGGCACGGCGCGGCGGCGGCGAGGCGCCGTCCGCGGCCCCGGCCGAGGCGCCGCCCGCCACGCCGCGCGAAGCCTGCGGCATGCGCTCCGACTTCGCGCTGTACTACTGCATGCAGACGCAGTGCAGGCAGGGCCGCTATTCGGCGCATCCGCAGTGCCGCGACCTGCGCGAGCGCGACGTGGTGGGCGACGCCGCGCTGCAAGTGCCGCGGCGCTCGCCGCGCTACGGTTTCTCCGACTGAAATTCGAGAGGCGCGTCAGCGCGCGCCGAACATCATCCGCTTCGCCAGCAGCGACTTGAGCGGCGCCGCGCGCTGCAGCGCCGCCATGCCCAGCCCCCGCGCCGCGCCGGCGCCCGGCAGGCGCCAGGTGAAGCTGCGGGCGAGGAAGTCGGTGGCGGCGATCATGGCCCAGCGGTCGGGGCCGCGCTGCCATTCGAGGCGGCGCAGCACGCGCTCGATGCCGTCGGTGCCGTCCGCGCCGTGCGGCGGGCGCGACAGCGCCTGCACCAGCTCGAAGGCATCGCGCAGGCCGAGGTTCAGCCCCTGGCCGGCCACGGGATGCAGCGTCTGCGCGGCGTTGCCGATGCGCACGATGCGCCCGTCGGTCAGCGTGCGCTCGGCGTTCAGGCCCAGCGGAAAGCGCTTGAGCGGCGCCATGGCCACCAGCCGGCCGACCTGCGGGTCGAACACGGTGTTGAGCACCGCCAGGCGCTGCGCCTCGGTGAGCGCCTCCACCGGGTCGTCGGCGCTGGACACGCACCACACCAGCGCCGCGCGGCCGTCCTTCAGCGGCAGCAGCGCGGCCGGGCCGTGGCGCGTGAAGCGCTCGTAGGCCACGCCGGGGCGGCCGCCCTCGATCGTCACCGTGCCCACCCACGCCGTCTGCGCGTAGTCGTGCGTCAGCGCCTTGCGCGCCTGCTGGCCGAACACGCCGCCTTCGGCCACCACCGCCAGGTCGACGTGCTCGACGATGCCGGCGTC
Source organism: Rubrivivax sp. (assembly GCA_044508835.1). Classification (GTDB taxonomy): domain Bacteria; phylum Pseudomonadota; class Gammaproteobacteria; order Burkholderiales; family Burkholderiaceae_C; genus JAKFDI01. The sequence continues at coordinate 173,656 of JBIQHD010000006.1, read as the reverse complement.
CACCTCCACGCCGCCCGCCGCGTTCTTGAGCGCCGACACCGGCGTGCCGAAGCGCGCCGACAGCCGCCGCGGCTCGCGCTCGCAGGCGGCGAGCCAGGCCGCCTGCAGCGGCGCGACGATGCGGCCGTAGCTCATCACCGCGCCCAGCATCGGCACCCCCTCGTCGAGCGCGCGGATGCACACGGCGGGCTCGCCCAGCACGTTCGACAGCACGCCGCCGAGCGAGGGCGGCTGCTGCGAGACGTGCACTTCCAGGATGGGCTGCGCCGCCGCGGCGTCCCAGGCGCCCAGGCGTTCGAGCACCTGCACGCTGCCCAGCGCCAGCGCCAGCGTGCGCGGGTCGCCCGACACGTCGCGCTCGGCGGGGCGCGCGTCGAACAGCGCGATGCGCGCCTGCGGCAGCAGCCGCGCGGCCTGCAGCGCGAGCGCCAGGCCCACCGGCCCCGCGCCCACGATGGCGAGGTTCAGGTGTCGTTCGGCGAGTGCGTTCATCGGGGCTTCCATGCCGCGCCGCGCGCAGCCTCGTTGCGTATTATTCGCCGCACCCCGCGCGGTGCCGCGCGCACCCCCTTCGAGGAGTCGGCATGGGACTGATGGATTTCATCAAGAAGCAGTTCATCGACGTCCTGGAGTGGACCGAGAAGGGCGACGGCACGCTGGCCTGGCGCTTTCCCATGGCCGGCAACGAGATCCAGTACGGCGCCTCGCTGACCGTGCGCGAATCGCAGCTGGCGGTGTTCGTCAACGAGGGCCGGATCGCCGACGTCTTCGGCCCCGGGCGCTACACGCTCACCACCGCCACGCTGCCGGTGCTCACCTACCTGCAGAACTGGGACAAGCTGTTCCAGAGCCCGTTCAAGAGCGACGTGTACTTCTTCAGCACGCGCCAGCAGGTCGACCAGCGCTGGGGCACGACGCAGCCGGTGACGATCCGCGACAAGGACTTCGGCGCCGTGCGCCTGCGCGCCTTCGGCAACTACAGCTACCGCGTGGCCGATGCGCGCCTGTTCCACACCGAGGTCGCGGGCACGCGCGAGGCCTGCACCGTGGCCGACCTGGACGGCCAGCTGCGCGCCGTGATGCTGCAGCACATCTCCGACGCGGTGGCGTCCAGCGGCGTGCCCTTCCTCGACCTCGCGGCCAACCAGGTCGAGTTCGCCAAGGTGCTGCGCGAGGCCGCCGAGCCGGCCTTCGGCGCCCTGGGCCTGAAGCTCGAAGGCGTGACGGTGCAGAACCTCTCGCTGCCCGAGGAGCTGCAGAAGGTGCTCGACCAGCGCATCGGCATGGGCATGGTCGGCGGCGACATGGGCCGCTTCATGCAGTACCAGACGGCGCAGGCGATCCCGAAGTTCGCCGAAGGCGCAGGCCAGGGCGGCAGCGGCGTCGCCGGCGACGCCATGGGCCTGGGCGCCGGCGTGGCGCTCGGGCAGGTGATGGCGCAGCAGCTCGGCCAGGGGCTGGCGGGCGCGGCGCCGGCCGCCGCGGTGCGGCCCGACGAGGTGATGGCGACGATCGAGAAGCTCGGCGAGCTCAAGGCCAAGGGCGTGCTCACGCAGGCCGAGTTCGACGCCAAGAAGACCGAGCTGCTGAAGAAGCTGGTGTAGGCCAGGCGCGCGGCCGGCGCCGCGCTTCAGCGCATGAGCTCGAACGGCCCGCCGCGCTCCAGCGCGCGCTGGTAGGCGGGGCGCGCATGGATGCGCGCGAGGAAGTCCATCAGCTTCGGGCGGCTCGCGTCCAGCCCGCCGCGCGCGGCGGCCGCTTCGAGCGGGAAGCTCATCTGGATGTCGGCGGCGGTGAAGGCCTCGCCGGCGAACCACGGGCCGCGCGCCAGCTCGCCTTCCATGAAGTCGAGGTTGCGCTCGAGGTTGGGCGTGATGAAGCTGCGCTTGACCTGCCCCGCCAGCGCCCGCGCGATGGGGCGCACGAGGAACGGCACCTGCGGGCCTTCGAGCCGGTCGAACACCAGCTTCATCAGCAGCGGCGGCATGGCCGAGCCTTCGGCGAAGTGCAGCCAGTAGGTGTAGCGCAGCTGTTCCGGCGTGCCGGCCGCGGGGCGCAGCCGCCCGTGGCCGTGGCGATCGACCAGGTAGTCGAGGATGGCGCCCGATTCGGCCAGCGTCGCGCCGCCGTCCTGGATCACCGGCGACTTGCCGAGCGGGTGCACCTGCCGCAGCGCGGCCGGCGCGAGGCCGGTCTTCTCGCGCTCGTAGCGCCTGACCTCGTAGGGCAGCCCGAGCTCCTCGAGCAGCCACAGCACGCGCTGCGAGCGGGAATTGTTGAGGTGGTGGACGACGATCATCGGGGCGCTCCCGCAGGCTTCGATCGCGCGACTGTAGGGGCGCGCGCGGACCGGCGCTCAAGCGCGCATCAGGGCCTCGATCTCGTCGGCCGCGACCGGCACGCCGCGGCTGATGAGCTCGCAGCCGTCGGCGGTGACCACCGCGTCGTCCTCGATGCGGATGCCGATGTGCCAGTACCGCTCGGGCACGCCGTCGCCCGGGCGCACGTACAGGCCCGGCTCGATCGTCACCACCATGCCGGGCTGCAGCACGCGCGAGGGCTTCTTCACCACCCGGCCGCCCAGGCCGTCGGGCTGATCGAACGGCGCCTCGTCGAGCGCGGCGTACTCGCCCACGTCGTGCACGTCGCGGCCGAGCCAGTGGCCGGTGCCGTGCATGTAGAACCGGCGGTAGGCGGCGCTCTCGATGGCCGCGTCGAGCCCGCCGACCTCGGCCGCGTCGAGCAGGCCGGTGTCGAGCAGGCCCTGCGTCAGCACGCGCACGGCGGCATGGTGCGCGTCGCGCTGGCGCGCGCCGGGACGGGTGGCGGCGATGGCGGCCTCCTGCGCGGCGGCGACGATGTCGTAGAGCTCGCGCTGGGCCGGCGTGAAGCGGCCGTCGGCCGGGAAGGTGCGGGTGATGTCGCTCGCGTAGCCGTCGAGCTCGCAGCCGGCGTCGATCAGGCAGAGGTGGCCGCGCAGCAGCGGCGCGTCGGCCGCGGCGTAGTGCAGCACGCAAGCGTTCGGGCCGGCGGCCACGATGCTCGGGTAGGCCGGGCCCTGCGCGCCGTGGCGGCGGAACTCGTGCAGCAGCTCGGCCTCGATCTCGTACTCGCGCACCAGCGCCGCGCCGGCGCGGAAGCGCTGCGCGCAAAAGCGCATGGCGCGCGCATGGGCGCCGGCCGAGATGGCGCCGGCGCGGCGCATGGTGGCGAGCTCGCCGGCGTCCTTCACCAGCCGCATGTCGTCGAGCAGGGGGCCGAGGTCGCGGTGCGCGTGCGGCGCCTCCACGCCCTGGCGCTCGCGCGCGCGCACCGCGTCGAGCCAGCCGGGCAGGTGCCGCGCCACGAGCGGGCCGTGCGCGGCGAAGGCGCTCCACACCGCCGCGCGGTTGCCCAGCATCTGCGGCAGGCGCTCGTCCATTTCCGCCAGCGGGAAGGCCTCGTCCACGCCGAGCGCGGCGGGCGCGGCGTCGGGCCCGAGGCGGTAGCCGTCCCAGATCTCGCGCTCCAGGTCCCTGGGCCGGCAGAACAGGGTGCTGCGGCCCTCGCTGGTGATGGCGAGCCAGGCCTCGGGCTCGGCAAAGCCGCTCAGGTAGTGGAAGTGGCTGTCGAAGCGGTAGGGATGGTCGGTGTCGCTGTTGCGCGAGCGCTCGGGCGCGGTGGGCACGAGGGCGATGCCGCGGCCTTCGCGGGCCATCAGCGCCGCCATGCGGGCGCGGCGGCGGCGGCAGGTTTCGACGGTGTCGGCGGGGGGCGCGTCGCCCAGGTCGCGAGGAACTGCATTCATCGGGCGATTCTCCGCCGGGGGTGGCGGGGCGCCCCGCCCCTCCGAAGGCGGAAGGGTTATCCCGCCGGCGTGCCGGGCCCGGGCCTCGGCGCGCCGCGGCGCAGCTGGCGCAGGGTGCGGCGCAGGTCGTCGTCGTCGGAGCGGGGGGCCTGCGCCGCGGCGTCGGCGGCCGCGCCGGCTTCCTGCGGCGACATCTTCGCCGCCCGCCGGTGGCGCAGGTGGTCCATGCGCAGGCGCACGTGGTTGGCCACGGCCTCCAGGCCGTCGAGGCCGCCCGCCGCGTCGGTCTTGGGCAGCGCGGCCACGCGCTTGTCGTTCATGCGCACCTTCAGGCGCGCCACCCGGTTGTGGAAGCCGTGGCGCAGCGTGAAGCCGCCGGCCTCGGTCTCCTCGACCGTGATGTCGCGGATGTTCTCGGCGTCGATCTGGTGCACCCTGGCGAAGAAGCCGCGCTGGAACCACAGCGCGCTGGCGCTGGCCGCCACGCGCTCCCAGCGCCGCAGGTCGAGCACCAGCGCGCCGACGAACAGCGGCACCGCCACGGCCGCCGCCCAGGCGGTCTCCAGCACCACGCCGGCCCAGGCCGCGAAGCCGGCCGCGGCCGCCAGGCCGATGACCTGCAGCATCGCCGCATCGGCCGTGTGATAGACGCGGCGCTCGTAGCTGAAGGCCTCGGGCTCGCCGATCGCCAGCGGCGACCAGGCCCACAGCACCGCCTTGACGATGCGCGAGGCGAGCGCATGCGCGGCCACGGCCAGGGCGACGAGGAAGGGCAGCGCGAGGATGAGGCCGAGGATCTTCACGCCCGGGACCATAAGCGCGCACGCGGCGGTCGAAGAAGCCCCCGCCGCACGGCCGGCGCCGCGCCGTGTACCAGCGGCGCGGCGCGAGCGCCGAACGGTCGGCGCGCTGTGGCGGGGATGCCGCGCGGCGCGGGCACGCGCGTTGCCGCCTCCCGGATGCCCACGAGGCCGCCCGGCTCCCGGGCGCCGTGGCCCACGCATGGAGATCCGCATGAACGAGAACCGATCCAACCCCAAGGCCGGCGTCAAGGTGCCGGCCTCCACGCGCACCGCGGCCGGCCAGGCGCTCGACCGCGAGATCGCCGCTGGCGACCGCCCGGCGGCCCGCGGGGACGCACGCCCGTCCGCCGAGCCGGCCCGCGAGGCGAGGTCGGCGATCGGCGAGCACCCGGTCGGCACCACCCTCGGGGCCGTGGCCGGCGCCGCGGCGGCGGGGGCGGCCGTCGGCGGCGTGGCCGGGCCGGTGGGCACCGCCATCGGCGCGCTGGCCGGCGCCGTGGCCGGCGGCGCCGCCGGCCACCGTGCCGCCGACGCGATCGACCCGATGGTGGAAGACGCCTACTGGCGCAGCGCCTGGCGCGAGCGCGCCTACATCGTCGACGGCACGACCTACGACGACGACTACGCCCCGGCCTACCGCTACGGCGTCGATGCCTACAGCCGCTTCCCCGAGCGCAACTACGACGACATCGAGACCGATCTCTCGGCCGGCTGGCGCGAGGCGCGCGGCCGCTCGCGCATCGACTGGGACGACGCCCGCCATGCGGCGCGCGACGCCTGGCAGCGGGTGAAGGATTCGGCCGGGGGCGACGGCCGGTAGGCCGCCCGCTCAGCCCGCCGGCGCGGCGGGGAAGTCGTCGACCTGGATCACCCGGTCGGCGGCCCGCAGGTAGGCGAGCGCGGCCGCCGGGTCGCGCGCGCCGCGCGCCGCGTCCTCCAGCGAGCGGGTGCGGCGCACTGCCTTGTTCAGCTCGGGCAGCTCGTCGCCCACGGCGTGCGCCAGCTCCAGCGCGTGCATCAGGTCGAGCAGGCCGCCGGCCGCGGGCCGCGAGACATCCGGGCACAGCCGCGCGACGAGGGCCGGGTCGGTGCGCAGCGCGTCGGCGAAGGCGACGAGGTCGCGGTCGCGCAGCGGCGCGAGGTGGCCGGTGCCGCGCAGCAGCAGCGGGGCGAGCCCGCGCAGCACGCCCGAGGGCAGGTTGGCATGCAGCTCGTGCAGCGTGGCGCCGGCCCGGTCGAGCTGCACGCGGATGGCGGCGCGCGCGAAGGGCAGCATCTCCGGGTCGCAATCGACCTCGTAGCGCCACACGCAGGCCGACGCGAGGTAGAGGTGGGACAGCACGTCGCCCAGGCGCGCCGACAGCAGCTCCATGCGCTTGAGCTTGCCGCCGAGCAGCCCCATCGCCAGGTCCGCGCTCAGCGCGTACTTGGCCGAGAGCGCGGCGATGAGCTTCGCCTCCTTGCGCAGCTCGGCCGGCGGCGTGCCGCGCACCGGCGCGCCGGCCAGGCTCGCCCACAGGTTGCGCAGCACGTGGCCGGCGTGCCCGAGCAGGGCGCGGCCGAGGCCTTCGGCGTCCTGCTTCTGCACCGCCGCCATCTCATCGAGCACGTGCGGATGGCAGCGGATGGCGCCCTGGCCGAAGATGATGAGCGCCCGCGTGAGCAGGTTCGCGCCTTCCACCGTGATGGCGATCGGCGCCTGCCGGTAGGCCACGCCCAGCAGGTTCTTCGGGCCGGCGATGATGCCCTTGCCGCCGAGGATGTCCATGCCGTCGTTGACGGCGCGCCGCCCGGCCTCGGTGAGCTGCACCTTGAGGATGGCGCTGGCCACGCTCGGTCGCTCGCCGGCGTCGAGCGCGGCGGCGGTGTAGCGGCGCGCCGCGTCGGTGGCGTAGAGGTTGGCCGCCATCGTGGCGATGAGCCCGGCGATCGCGTGGAACCTGCTGATCTGCAGCCCGAACTGCTCGCGGACCTGCCCGTAGCCGTTGGCGACGAAGAGCGTGGTCTGCTGCATCGCCGCGCCCAGCGCCGGCAGCGAGATGGCGCGGCCCGCTGCCAGGCTTTCCATCAGCATGCGCCAGCCCTGGCCGACCTGCGCCTCGCCGCCGATGATCCAGTCCATCGGCACGAACACGTCCTCGCCGCGCACCGGGCCGTTCATGAAGGCCGAGTCCATCGGGCGGTGGCGCCGGCCGATGTCCATGCCCGGCGTCGGCACCGGGATCAGCGCGCAGGTGATGCCGAGCAGCTGCTCGCCTTCCGGCCGGCTCTCGTCGACCGCCTGGAAGGCGAGGCCGACCACGGTCGCCACCGGCGCGAGCGTGATGTAGCGCTTGTCGAACTGCACGAGGAAGCCGCGCACCGGGCGGCCGTCGATCACGCGCTCGGTGAGCACGCCGCGGTCGGGAATGGCGGCGGCGTCCGAGCCGGCATAGGGCGAGGTGAGGCCGAAGCAGGGCAGCTCGCGCCCGTCGGCCAGGCGCGGCAGGTAGTGCCGCTTCTGCGCCTCGGTGCCGTAGTGCAGCAGCAGCTCGGCCGGGCCGAGCGAGTTGGGCACCATCACGGTCACCGCCGCGGCCACGTTCACCGTGGCGATGCGGGTGACGACCGCCGCGTGCGCGTAGTGGCCGAAGCCGAGGCCGCCGTGCTCCTTCGGGATGATCATCCCGAAGAACCGGTGCTCGCGCAGGTACTGCCACACCTGCGGCGGCAGGTCGCGCGCCTCGTCGATGGCGAAGTCGTCGAGCATGCCGGCGAGCGTGGCGACCTCGTGGTCGAGGAAGGCCTGCTCCTCGGGCGTCAGGCGGTTGGGGCCGGCGGCGCGCAGCGCGTCGAAGTCCGGCGCGCCCGCGAACAGCGCGCCCTCGAAGCCCACGGTGCCGGCTTCCAGTGCCGCGCGCTCGGTCTCGCCCATCGGCGGCAAGGCCTTGGAGAAGGGGCCGAGCGCGGCGCGGCCGATGAGTCGGTGGATGCCCATGCCACCCACCCTAGCAAGCCGGCGGCCTGCCGGCGAGCCCCCGGTCAGTGCTTGAAGGGGTTGGTGGTCGCGAACCACAGGCCGATGCCGGTGGCGATGATGAAGGCGCCGTCGGTCACGCCGGCCAGCAGGAACATCTTGGTCTGCAGCTTGTCCATCAGCTCCGGCTGGCGCGCGGCGCCTTCGAGGAACTTGCTGCCCATGATGCCGATGCCGATGCAGGACCCGATGGCGCCCAGGCCGATCAGGTGGCCCACGGCCAGGGGAAGGAGGTCGATGCCGTTCATGGTGTGCTCCGTTCGCCGCGGGAGGAAGTTCCTCGCGGCGTGGGCCCATCGTGGCGCGGCGGCCGCGGCCGGTCGATGACCTCTCGGGTCATGGCCGGGCGGCGTCCTCGAAGAAGCGGATGCGCTCGGCATCGGCCGGGTGCGAGGAGATGGCGATGCCCAGCGCCGAGCCGGACGGGCCGTCCCGCTTCGATGGGCCGTCGCCGCCCGCCTCGTCGTCGCGCCATTGGCCGATGCGCTCGAAGAAGGTCACCATCACCCGCGGCGAGATGCCGGCCGCCTTGAGCACGCGCACCGCCTCGCGGTCGGACTCGCGCTCGGCGTCGCGCGAGTAGCCGGCCTGGCCGAGCAGCGCCGGCACGCCGGCCAGCAGCGTGCTGAAGTCGCCCACCACCAGGCTGGCCACGGCGCCGAGCGCCGTCACCTGCACCAGCATGCGCATGCCGTGGCGGTGCCGCACGTGGCCGAGCTCGTGGGCGAGCACGCCGGTGATCACCTGCTCGTCGCCGTCGACCAGCGCCACCAGCTCGTCGGTCAGGATGATGCTGCCGTCGGGCAGGGCGAAGGCGTTGGGGCCGATCCCGCTCGAGCGGAACAGCAGCTGGTAGGCCGGCGCCTCGCCGGCCGGCAGCGTGGCCACCGCGCGCCCGAAGGCGGCGCGCAGGCGCTCCTGCTGCGCCGCGGGCAGGCGGCTCGGCTTCATCAGGTGCTGGTCGATGGAGGCCAGCGCTTCGCGGCCGATGACGGCGTCCACGCTGCGCGGCACCAGCGCGACGACGGCGCGCGAGGCGGCCGGCACGCCCCATTCGTAGAGCGCGGCGAGCGCCAGGACCAGCAGCACCAGGGCGGCGATCACGCCGCGCCAGCTCTGCTGCGCCCGCACCACCGCCGATTCGCGGTGCCCGCCGGCGCGCATCCAGCGGTCCCAGGCCAGGGCGTCGGCGCAGTGCAGCGAGGCGCCGTCGGCCAGGTGCGCCACCCGCAGGCCATGGCGCGTGCGCTCCGGCCACTGCACCGCGCCCACCGGCTCGCGGCGCGACACGCCCTCGCCGTCGACCTGCAGCAGGCCGCCCGCCAGGCGCAGCGTCACCGGCGTGGCGCGGGCGCTGCGGCCGTCGAAGTAGTCGGCGGCCAGCGTCGCGGGCGGCGGGCCGGCGGCGGCGTCAGAGGCCAATGTCGAACCCGAGCAGGTCGCCCGCGGCATCGCCGGCGGCTTCGCCGTCGGCCGGCCGCGCCTCGTCGAACAGGGCCTCGGGGTCGGTGCGCGTCTCGATGGACACCGCCTCCAGCCGCAGGCGCGCCGTCGCCACGGCGGCGAACGGCCAGTACAGGCCGAGCGTCAGCGCCACCAGCAGCCAGTTCTTCAGCGTGAGGCCGAGCAGCCGCCGGAAGCCGAGGGTGCTGCGAAAGCGCAGCGAGCGGTTGCCGGTGCGGCCCCACAGCAGGTTCTGCAGGCGCGAGGTCAGGTAGGGCCGCGGCAGCAGCTGCACCACCAGCAGGCCGAAGGCCGCGGCCGCGAGGGCGAAGAGGGCGGCGACGACGGCGCCGGTGCCGCGCGATTCACCGCCGCCGCCGAGCGCCGCGGCGACGCCGAAGGCCATCGCGCCCAGGAAGACGATGCCGAGCAGCAGCAGCCCGGCGAGCAGCGACACGCCGAGCGTCTTCAGGAACACGCCGTAGAACGCGCCGCGGGTGGCGCGCAGCTGCGTCTGCCACTGCGCCAGGGCGTAGTGGTCGTGCTGGTACTTCTTCAGGTTCCACAGCAGCCACGGCATGAGCAGCACCGTGCCCAGCATCACCGCGAGGAAGAAGGCGAAGAACCACTGGGGCGGCTTCTCCGGGTCGGGCATGGCCGCCAGGGCCGCCACGAACAGCAGGCCGGGGACGAACAGCGGCAGCATCGCCGCATAGGCGCCGCGCAGCGAGCCCTTGAAGCGAAAGCGCAGCCCGCGCCAGCTGGTGTTGGCCAGGCGGAACTGCATCGACGACTTGAGCAGCGCCGGCCACAGCGCCGCGACGATGACGAAAGCGATCAGCCCGGCCACCGCCGAGAAGCTGCCGGCCACCGAGTACAGCGCCGCCATCGCGCCCACGAGCAGGTAGCCGCGCAGCATCTTCTTCGGGTCGCCGTGGAAGTCGAGCGGATGCTCGCCCACCAGGGTGTTGCCGTGGAAGTAGCGCAGCCGGCGCACCTTGGCCCAGGGGTAGTACAGGCCCAGCGTCACCAGCGTGAGCAGCAGGTTGACGATCCAGATGCGGAAGTACTCGCTGCCCGAGCCGGTGAAGCGGATGGGCAGGCGGTGCGCCGCCGCGGCGTCGCTGCGCGCCAGCGCGAGCGGATGGGTGGGCACGTCGAACCCGGCGCGCGGCAGGGCCGCCTCGCCGGGCGTGGCTGGACTGGTCATCGGAATCTCCCTCTCGTGTCGCCCGTGGGGCGTTTTGTGGTCGCCAAAACTCTAGCCATTCGACCCCTTGCGGGAAAGGGGCGTCGATAGAATCCGGCGACCCGGAATGCCGCACAAATCATGAAACTCCTCGCATCGCTCACCAGCCCCTACGTGCGCAAGGTGCGCGTCGTGATGGCCGAGAAGAAGCTCGACTACCAGCTCGAGATCGAGGACGTGTGGGGCAACGACCGCATCCTGGCGTCCAACCCGCTGGGCAAGGTGCCGTGCCTCGTGATGGAGGGCGGCGAGGCGGTGTTCGATTCGCGCGTGATCGTCGAGTACCTCGACACCCTCTCGCCGGTGGGCCGGCTCATTCCCGAGCGCGGGCGCGAGCGCGCCGAGGTGCGCACCTGGGAGGCGCTGGGCGACGGCGTGTGCGACGCCCTGCTCACCGTGCGCATGGAGCAGACCTGGGGCCAGCGGGCCGAGGGCGAGCGCAGCGCCGCCTGGATCGAGCGCCACCTGGGCAAGGTGACGGCCTCGCTGGCCGCCATGAGCCGGGGCCTGGGCGACAAGCCGTGGTGCGCCGGCATCCACTTCTCGCTCGCCGACGTGGCGGTGGGCTGCGCGCTCGGCTACCTCGACTTCCGCTTCGCCCACATCGACTGGCGCGCCGACCACGCCAACCTGGCGCGGCTGTACGCCAAGCTCGCGCAGCGGCAGAGCTTCATCGACACCGCCCCGCCGAACTGACCCACCCCCGGAGCGGCGTTGCCGCTCCCCCTCGAGGGGGCAGCACCAGCGGTCCGGCAAAGCCGGATCCGCGGTGCTCGCTTGAAAGTGATCAGGCGGCTAGCGACAGGGTGTCGGCCTGGCGGTGGAACTGCAGCTTGCGGTAGATGTTGCGGATGCCCAGGCCGACGGCGCGCACGCTCTGCTGCAGCCCGCGGGCCACTTCGCCCGGCAGGTAGCCCTCGCCGATCCACTGCAGCAGTTGCCGCTCGCTGTCGCTCAGGCTCAGCGGGTTCTGCGTCTCGCTCACGAAGTCGGTGGTCTCGAACGCATGCGCGTCGAAGTAGCGCTTCACTTGGCGCGCGATCTGCGGCGACATCGTCGACTCGCCGCGCAGCACCTGCTCGATCGCCTCGGGCAGCGTGGTCGCGAAGCGCGACAGGGCGAAGTAGCCGTCGGCGCCGTCGTGCAGCGCCTCGAGCAGGCGCGGGTCGTCGCCCGACATCGCGATGGCCAGCACGCGGGTGCGGCCGTGGCGCAGGGACGTGGCGAGGGTGTGCATCAGCACCGGGGTGGCGGCATCGCGCAGCCACAGGTCGGTGACCACCACGTCGAAGGTGACGGCGCTCAGCGCGAGCCGCGCATCGGCCAGCGTCGAGGCGACGTGCGCCACCTTCATGCCCGGCGCCGTCTCGATGGCCTGCCGCAGGCGTTCGGCGGCACGGTGGTCGGCTTGGAGCAGGAAGACGCTGGTCATGGGGAAAGTAACAAGACGTGACGGAGTGATTGTTCTCGCCTGTTACAGGTTCGGCATCCCCGCGTCCACGGGATTCGACGCGGCCATCCACGGCACCGCCAAAGCGTGACGCCTGCCGCGCTTGGGCGGACTTCTCCGGCGCGCCGTCGCACGCGCGATCGACACGGCCGGCGGGCCGCACTACCCTGCGCGCCGCATCTTGCATCTGGTAACCATGGGACGGCCGCCGCGGTGGCCGGCGGAGAAAGACATGCAGCGCAGAACCTTCATCCAGACGGCGGCCGGCGTGGCGGCATCGCTCGGCGTTTCCGCATGGACGCAGCAGGCGTCCGCCTCCGACGGCGCGCTGTCGGCACGCCACGTCACCATCGGCAGCACGCTGGCGCTGTCGGGCATGCTGGGCGGCGCCGGGCGCGGCCACGTGAACGGCATGAAGGCCGCGTTCGAGGCGGCCAACAAGGCGGGCGGCATCCACGGGCGCGAGATCCGCCTCGTCGCGATGGACGATGCCTACGTGCCCAAGCGCAGCGTCGAGAACGCCGCGAAGATGATCGCCGGCAACGAGATCTTCGCGCTGATGTCCGTCTTCGGCACGGCCAACAACCACGGCGTGATCCCGCTGGTCGAGAAGGAAGGCGTGCCCTTCGTCGGGCCGGTGACGGGCGCGGCGTCGCTGCGCACCAAGGAGCAGCGCTTCACCTTCCACGTGCGCCCGAGCTACACCGACGAGGTGAAGCACGCGCTCGCGCTGATGTCGGGCATGGGCATCCGCGACATGGCGGTGGTCTATCTCGACAACGCCTTCGGCAAGGAAGTGCTCAACGACGCCGAGCGCGCCTTCCAGCGCCTGGCGATCAAGCCGGTGGGCGCCTTCGCGCTCGCCATCGACGGCGGCAACGGCGAGGAGATCGCGCAGAAGGTGATCGCGGCCAAGGCCGGCGGCATCTTCGTGGCGACCACCGGCGCGGCGACCACCTCGTTCATCCTGCCGCTGCGCACGCGCATGCCGGCGCTGCCGATCGCGGGCGTGTCCGTGGCGCTGATCCCGAGCGAGTTCCCCAAGCTCGGCGACGCGATCAAGGGCGTCGCCGTGGCGCGGGTGTTCCCGCGCGCCGAGCAGGAGAAGTTCGCCGCCGTGCGCACCTTCCAGTCGCAGATGAAGGCCGCCGGCCTGACGACGGTCGACGGCGCCGCCTTCGAATCGTGGCTCAACGCGCAGGTGGTGATCGAGGGCCTGCGCCGCGGCGGGCGCGAGCTCACGCGCGAGAAGATGCGCGCCGGCCTGGCCGCCATGCGCCGCCTCGAGCTGGGCGACCTCAACTTCGGCTTCGGCGCGAGCGCGCCGTACGTGGCCTCCGAGCGCGTCGAGATGACGGTGTTCGGCGACAAGGGCCGCGTCGTTTCCTGAACGCGGGTCCGCGGTGCGCGCTACGGCGCGCCGCCGCTGGCGGCCGAGACGTAGCGGGCGATCGCCGCGATCTGCTCCGGCGTCAGCTTGTCCTGGTAGGACGGCATCGCGCCCACGCCGTCGCGGAGCGCGGCGGCCACGCGCGCCGCGTCGGGCTTGAGTTCGTCGAGCACCGGTCCGACGGCGCCCTGCGAGCCCGCGTCGGCCAGCGTGTGGCAGATCGCGCAGGCCGGCTCCGCACCGCCGAGGAACAGCTGCTTGCCCAGCGCGCGCTGCGCCGCGTCGTCGGCGTGCGACGGTGCGGCGCACAGGGCGGCGAGCGCCAGCGCCACGGGCGGCCAGGCCGCCCGTGCGCGGGCCGGCAGGCGCCCCGTCACGCGACCGTGACCGTCACCGCGTGGTCGGCCCAGCTGTTGTTGTTGTAGCCGCGGTTGTTCTCGACCCGCTGCTGCGGCTGGACGTGGCCCGCGGCGTCGGTGGCGCGGCTCGCCAGCGTGTGCGTGCCGGGCGGCAGGTGCGCCTGCAGCACGAACTGGCGCCAGGCGTACTTGCCGAGGCTCGGGCCGACGAAGCGCGCATCGCGCCAGGTCTTGCCGCCGTCGATCGACACCTCCACCCGCTGGACCGGCGAGGTGCCGCTGAAGGCCACGCCGTGGATCTGCGTGGTGCCGGCCGTCAGCTTGCCGTCGTCGGGCACCGGCCCGTTGATCCAGGACTTCACGTTCATCTCCAGCACCGAGGGCTGCGACGGATCGGACTTGCCGCCCACCGGCGCCATGCGGTAGCTGTTGGTCATGATGCGGGCGTCGGACTCGGCGGTGGTGAAGGCCAGCCGCTTGATGTACTTGACGTTGTTCACGCCCTGGTAGCCGGGCACCACGAGCCGCAGCGGGCCGCCGTGCGCCAGCGGCAGCGGCGCGCCGTTCAGCTCCCAGGCGAGCAGCGCGTCGGCCATCGCGCCCAGCGGCACCGAGCGTTCCACCAGCACGCTCTTCGGGTCGACGCCGGCCGGCAGCTTCTCGCCCCCCGTGCCGGTCATGTAGACCGCGCCGGCGGACACGCCGCCGAGCGCCTCGACCACGGTGCGCACCGGCACGCCGCTCCACAGCACGCAGCCGGCCGCGCCCACCGTCCACTGCGTGCCGCTCGGCTTGTGCGGGAAGAAGCCGCGTCCGTTGCCCGAGCACTGCAGCACCGTCGCCACCGTCTCGATGCCGAGCGACTTGAGCTGGCCGAGGGTGAGCGTGCGCGCGTGCGTCACGCCCTCGATGGCGAGCTGCCAGGCGTCGGCATCGTCGACCACCGAGGCGTCCGGCGGCGGCAGGTTGTTGCGCACGTAGAGCTGGTTCGACGGCGTCAGCACGCTGGTGCCGTAGGCGCCGCGCCGCGTCTCGATGGTGTTGGCGCTGTGCACGATCACGCTTCCGGCGTCTTTCCACGCCGCGTAGGCCGGCAGCGGCTTGGCCTGTGCCGATGCCGCGCCCGGCCAGGTGCCGAGGCCGGCGGCGGCCATGGCGCCGGCGGAACCGGCCAGCAGATGACGGCGGCGAAGGGAAGGAAGGGAAGCGTTCATCGGGATCGTTCTCCGGAAGGGGCCGCGGCCGTTCAGCGAGACCGTCGGCGGGAAGGGCGAGCGGCCATATTGCCCAGCCACGCCGAGGGCCGTACCCGGGTTCGCACGGGGGCTCGCGGCCCTCGCCTCGTGCCACGGGCGGCGCCGGATACCGGTTGCAACGTTTCCGGATGTGTCTTCGTCTCATCCACGCGCCAGCGCCGGCCGACAAGCCATGCAGGGGCGGCATGCTTTTGCCCGTCCCCGGTGCCGGATAAACCAACGAGGAGGTCGTCATGGGAATCAGCAGGATCAGGCTGTGGGCGGCGGCGGCAACGCTGCTGGCGTGCGCCCATGCGGCGGCGGAGCTGTCGGCCGTGGTGGCGATCGAGCCCACCTCGCGCAAGGACGGGTTGAGCGTCTCGCGCCTGTCGATGGCGGCCAGCCTGTCGAAGGCCCTGGGCCAGCCGGTGAGCGTGGTGACCAGCGAAGACCTCGCCGACGTGATGCGCGCCACGCGAAGCGGCGGCTACGACGTCTTCATCGCCCCGGCGCAGGTGGCGGCCTCGGCCCTGTCGCGTGGCTACGAGCTCGTGGGGGCGACCGACCAGGCCGAGCAGTACGTGCTCGTGGGCCGGCAGCAGCTCGCCTCCGCCGAAGCGGTGCGCGGCGGCAAGATCTACCTGCCGCAGCAGGACTCCATCTACACCTACATGGCGCGCGGCATGCTCAACGCCACCGGCCTGTCGTTCAAGGACCTGAAGGCGGTGGAGCACGCGCGCTATCCGCAGGCCGGCCTGGCCGCGGTGACGGTGGGCGTGTCCGACGCCACCGTGATCCGCCGCAGCGACTGGGACGACTGGGCCCGGCAGAACCCGGGCGTCGCGCGGGTGCTCGCCACCTCCACCGCGGTGCCGGGCGGCTTCTCCGTCGTCGTGAGGCGCGACCTGCCGCCGGACGTCCGCGCGCGCCTGTCGAAATGGTTCACCGCCGCCGTGCCCGGCGTCGGCCTGAAGCCGGTGACGCTGCGCCCCGAGCTGAGCGAGTACCAGCACGTCGCCGAGCTGGGCATCTTCACGCCCACCCACCTGCCCGGCGCCCAGGTGGTGACGGCGGCGCAGGCGAAGGCGCTGATCGAGCAGGGCGCGGTGATCGTGGATGCGCGCAGCGAGAAGGAATACAAGGCCAGGCGCGTGCCGAACGCGGTGTTCGCGCCGTACGTCGAGAAGAGCCTGAAGGACGTGGCCTTCGACATGAGCCACGACGACGCCTCGGCCATCGCGAAGCTCGACAAGTCGAAGCCGACCATCTTCTCGTGCAACGGCGCCGAGTGCTGGAAGTCGTACAAGGCCAGCAAGTTCGCCGCGGCGAACGGCTTCAGCCGGGTCTACTGGTTCCGCGGCGGCCTGCCCGAGTGGGAGGCGAGCGGCCTGCCGGTCGCCCACGACTGAGGCCGACGGCGAGGGTTCGCCCGTCGCGCTTCATCGCGGGGCAGGCGCGGCCCGGCGCCACAGCCAGGCGGCGCTCGCGCACAGCAGCAGCGTGGCGGCCGCATGCGTCCAGGCGACGGCATCGAGGCCGAGCCAGCGGCCGGGGCCCAATGCGCGCACCACCAGCGGCCCGGCGATCTGCCCGAGGGCGAAGGCGGCGGTCATCCGGGCCAGCAGGGGCGTCGGGTCGGCGGGGGCGCGTTCGCGGGCCAACTGCAGGCCGGCCATCGTGGCGACCATGAAGGTGCCGCCCACGAGGACCGCCGAGCCGGCCAGCGACCCGAGCGCCTGCGTCGCCACCGGCAGCGCGGTGCCGAGCGCCATCGCGGCGTGGGCGAGCGCCCAGACGTGCCGGCGCGGCCAGCCGGAGAGCCAGCGGGCGGCCGCCGCCACGGACAGCGCCGCCGCCGCGCCGAACAGCGGCCAGGTCAGCCCGAACACCATCGGATCGGCGGCCTGCTCCCGGGCCATCGTCGGCAGGAACGTCGCCGGGATGATGTAGCCGAAGCCGAGGATGCCGTAGCACGCCACCAGCGGACGGTGCCCGCGCGGCGCGTCCGTCGGCGGCGCGGCCGGCGCGGCGACGGCTGCCGGGGCACTGCGCGGGCCTCTCGCGAGGCATGCGGTGCCGGCCATCGCGAGCAGCCCGAGCTCCAGCCACAGCCACCGGGCCGGCTGCCGGCCGCCGAGCCAGGCGAGCATGCCGGCCAGGGCGATGCCCAGGCCGACGCCGGCATAGATCCAGGCGCCCAGCCGCGGCGTGCCGCGCCGTGCCAGCTCCGCCAGGCACCAGCTGCTCGTGCACACCAGCACCCACGCGCTGAAGACGCCCGCGGCCGCGCGCAGCACCAGGCCGCCGGGGCGGAGCAGGGCGCCGTCGAGCCCCGCGATGGCGGGCGTCGTCAGCGCCACCCCGACCAGCGCCAGGCGCAGGCCGCGCTGCGGGTCGCGGGCGAACCAGGAGGCGGTCAGCGCGCCGACGAAATAGCCGCCGTAGTTGGCCGCCGCCCACTCGGCGCCCGCGGCGGCGCTCAGCGTGCCGTCGCGCAGCATCAGCGGCAGCAGCGGCGTGAACGCGAAGCGGCCGATCCCCATCGCGATGGCCAGCGCGACGATGCCGGCGGCGACGAGATGCCATGCCGGGCCGTCCGGCGGATCGATCGGGGGGTGCGCGGCGCGGGCCATGGCGCGCATTGGAGCGGATCGAATGCGCTTTGACTACTGAATTATCGAGACATACCATTCTCTGAATGAGAATGATGGATCTCGACGACCTGGACATCTTCCGCGCCGTGGTGCACGAAGGCGGCGTCACGCGGGCCGCCGGCCGGCTGCACCGCGTGCCCTCCAACGTCACCACGCGGATCAAGCAGCTCGAGGAGCGCCTGGGCGTCGCCCTGTTCCAGCGGCAGGGCCGCGGCCTCGCGCTCACCGAGCCCGGGCGCACGCTGCTCGGCCACGCCGAGCGCCTGCTGCAGATGGCCGACGCCGCCGAGCAGGCACTGCGCAGCGGCGCCGTGCGCGGCGTGCTGCGGCTGGGCTCGCTGGAAAGCGCGGCGGGCGCGCGGCTGCCGCCGGTGCTGTCGGCGTTCCATGCCCGCTACCCGGACGTGTCGGTCGAGCTGCAGACCGGGACGACCGCGGCGCTGCTGCGCATGCTCGAACGCTTCGAGGTCGAGGCGGCGTTCGTGTCCGAGCCCTTCGACAAGGGCCGCTTCACCGCGGCGCCGGCCTTCGAGGAGGAACTGGTGCTGATCAGTGCCAAGGGGGCGCCCGCGCTGCGGCGTGCGCGCGACCTGGCGGGCCGGACGTTGGTCGCCTTTCCGAACGGCTGTTCCTACCGCCGCCGCCTGACCGAGTGGCTGGCCGGCGGAGGCGTCTCGCCCGGAAAGATCCTGGACCTGGGCTCGTACCACGCCATCGTGGCCTGCGTGGCTGCCGGCACCGGCGTGGGCATCATCCCTTCGGAACTGCTTGACCAGGCCGTCCTCGGCCGAGCCGTGCAGCGCCACCCCCTGCCCGCCAAGCTGCGCGTCAACCGCACCCGACTGGTGTGGGCTGGTGATGCGAGCGCGCCGCTGCGTGCGTTGATGGCGCTGATGGAGGTGTCGCGGAACGAGGCGAAGAAGACGATGCGTCGCCGCAGCTGAAGTGCACAACCCGCCTGCCGTGGCGGCGAGCGCTCAGCTGCCTTGCTCACTCTTCGCAAGTGTTGCCTTCGGGATAAGTCGTGGAGGTGCCCGACAACGCCGCCATGTATTGGATATAACGTCTCGCGCGCTCGGGCGTGTTGGCCGTGATCGCCTCGATCCTTCTGGCGACCTCGTATGACTGGCGGCGATCGGGTTCGAATGCATCACCGATACATGCCGTGGCTGCCATGCTGGCGTCGCCCAGCGCTTTGACTGCGGCCTTGTCGTCCAGATCCATCAGCAAGGAACGCTGCTGCACGCGGGCCGTTTGCATGGCGGCCTTCTTTTGCGGATCGGTGATCGGCAGCGCGGCAATGTAGGCATCGATGTCGTCGCGCACGCCGTTGCTGTTTGCATCCGGCCCGCGGATGTCGGTGCCGCGGTCCAGTGTGGGCAGCACTCCCTGTTGTTCGAGGCGCGCAATCTCCTCGCGCAGCTGCAGGGCAGCGCTGGGCGGTGGCGATGGCGGTGAGGGTGGGGTCGGG
The DNA here is from genome assembly GCA_044508835.1 of Rubrivivax sp. Lineage (GTDB taxonomy): Bacteria > Pseudomonadota > Gammaproteobacteria > Burkholderiales > Burkholderiaceae_C > JAKFDI01. Next base: position 154,799 of record JBIQHD010000006.1, on the reverse strand, counting down.
ATGCCGCTGTCACCATCCCCGCTGTCTGGGGGCGGTGCGCTGGTGCAAACCACATCGGCGTGCCGCTCAGTGAGCAAATGGCTTGCAGCGAGGAACAAGGCCTGGCGCAAACGCCGCAGCAGTGTGTCGTAGGTCCTCTTCTTCAGTGCGCCCCATATCGCCTCGCCATTGGCGAAATGGGTTCTCGTGCAAGCCTGTGCCTGCGCCAGGTCGTCCACCGCCGCCTGCAACCCGGCGCGCCTGGCCAGGTCCACGGTCAACGTGGTCTGCAAGGCGCGGGCAGCCTGGTAGAGCACGGCACGCTGCGTATCGGCAACGGTGAGCGCAGCGATGAACGCTGTCACGTCGGGACGCACGCCGTCGACCACCGATGTGTCCGATGAAGCCGACAGAGGCGTCTTCCGTTGTTCCAGCACAGCGGTCCGGGCGGTGACGGGATGCGACGGCGTGACAGTCGTGGGCGTCGCCGCAGTGTCGGCCGTGATGGCATTCGTCGGACCGTCATCGCCGCCGCCTCCGCATGCAGCCAGCGCCAGGCACAGCGCGGCATTGAGCAGGCAGATGGACAGCGGGCGCGCGAATGCAACGGTCCTGAGTTGGACTTTGGCTTGCCTTGCAGCGGCCCCCGTCTTCCGGGCATGTGCGAGGCAGTCGTCATAGACAGTACTGGCGAAGCGGTTGCCCTGCGAATGGCCGATCAGCACCGCGCGATATCCCTGCTGGCTGTGTCTCGTCAGGTCCGCCGCCTGCGGCGCGATGTCGACTGCCGTCGGGCTGCGGCGCCGAGCGATGCAGCAGCACTTGCCGGGGTGACACGCGCTCGGCCGGGCGCCGATGTGTCCATTGTTCATGCGTCCTCCTCCGTTTGAGGCGCGCATGCTCTGTCATGCCATCGTGGCCGGCTTTACTTCTTTGGTGTCGACATGGGGGGAGTCCAGCAGAAGAATGCCCCCTCTCCTGGGGGATGCGACACGCACTCGCAGCGGGTGCCTGCAGTCAACGAAAAAGCCCTGGGGCCTTGGGGCTCGAGGGCTGGGTGGCGCTGCTGCGGAATCTGCCGGGATGGCCTGAAAAGTCCTTGGTGGCCTGGGGCGGAATCGAACCACCGACACGCGGATTTTCAATCCGCTGCTCTACCAACTGAGCTACCAGGCCCCGAGTGTTCTCGGCAAGCCGACGATTATAGCCAACGAAAAATCAGAGCCCGCCGCGCTTGTTGCGCGTGAGGTCGACGCCGAGCTGCTTGAGCTTGCGGTACAGGTGCGTGCGCTCGAGGCCGGTCTTCTCGGCCACGCGCGTCATGCTGCCGTTCTCCTGCGCGAGGTGGAACTCGAAGTAGCTCTTCTCGAACGCGTCGCGCGCCTCGCGCAGCGGCCGGTCGAGGTCGAAGCTCTGCTCGGCCTGCGGGCCGAGCGCCAGCGGCGCGGCGCCCAGGTGCAGGCCGGCCGCGCCCGGCGCCGGACGCTCGCCGGGGAACGCGGCGTCGTAGCGCGGCGGCGCATGGTTCGCCGCCGGGCGGGGCGCGGGCTTGGCCAGCCCCTGCTCGACCGCGCGCAGCAGCTTCTGCAGCGTGATCGGCTTTTCGAGGAAGGCCATCGCGCCGTGCTTGGTGGCCTCGACGGCGGTGTCGATGGTGCCGTGGCCGCTCATCATGATCACCGGCATGGTGAGCAGGGCGCCGGCGCTCCATTCCTTGAGCAGCGTGATGCCGTCCACGTCGGGCATCCAGATGTCCAGCAGCACGAGGTCGGGGCGCATGCGCTCGCGGCACAGGCGGGCCTGGGCGGCGTTCTCGGCCAGTTCGACGGTGTGGCCTTCGTCGGTGAGGATCTCGGCGAGCAGTGCCCGGATGCCCAGTTCGTCGTCGATTACAAGAATGGTGGCCATGGACCCTCAGTGCGCGCGTACTTCGGCGTCGGATGCGGTGGATGCGCCTTCGCCGGACGCGAATCGAGAAAATGATAGCGAAACTTGAGCGCCGCCCGCCTCGGGGCTGCCCGGGGCGCCGGCGCCCATGTTGGCCAGCCGCACGCGCGCGGCGTGCTCGTCGGCGATCTTCTTGACCACCGCGAGGCCCAGGCCCGTGCCCTTGCTCTTGGTGGTGACGTAGGGTTCGAAGGCGCGCTTGAGCACCTTGTCGGCGAAGCCGGCGCCGTTGTCCTGCACCTGCAGCCGCACCGCGCGCAGCACGCCCTGCTCGCTGCGCGCGATGGAGGTGCGCACGCGCACCAGGCCGTCGGGCCGGTCGGCCACGGCGTCGAGCGCGTTCTGCACCAGGTTGTGGATCACCTGCCGCAGCTGCGTGGCGTCGCCGACGATGGCGGGCAGCTCGGGCGTGCATTCGGCCACCAGGTGGCCCGCCTCCTGCGCCGCGCCGTACAGCGCCAGCACCTCGTGCACCAGGTCGTTGAGGTCGAGCGGCTCCATCTGCGCCGAGGGCAGCCGCGCGTAGTCGCGGAACTCGTTGACCAGGCTCTTCATCGCCTGCACCTGCGTGACGATGGTGCCGACCGAGCGCTCGAGCATCGCCTGGTCGGCGCCTTCGAGCTTGGGCGCGAGCTTGTGCTGCAGCCGCTCGGCCGAGAGCTGGATCGGCGTGAGCGGGTTCTTGATCTCGTGCGCGAGGCGGCGCGCGACTTCGCTCCAGGCCTCGCTGCGCTGCGCGGAGACGACCTCGCTGATGTCGTCGAACACCATCAGCCGTGCGCCCTGCGGCATGGCGGCGCCGCGCACCAGCAGCGTGAGCTTGTCGCGATCGGGCGCGGTCTGCAGCTCGAAGGAGTCCTGCCAGTGGTCGCGCTCGCCGGCCTCCGGCCCGGCCGCGTGCAGCTCGAAGCGCTGCCACACGGCGGGCGCGAACGCCTCCAGCCCCGGCACCTCGTCGAGGCGGTGGCCGCGGTACACCGACAGAGGCAGCCGCAGGATGCGCGTGGCGCCGGGGTTCACGGTGTCGATGAGGCCGGCGCGGTCGAACACGATCACGCCGGCCGTCAGGTTGTCGAGGATGGTCTGCAGGTTGGCGCGCGCGCCCTCGAGCTGGGCCACGCTTCGCTGCACCATGGCGCGTGCGTCGGAGAGCTGGTCGGTCATGTCGGCGAACGAGCGCGTCAGGCCGCCGAGCTCGTCGCGCGAGGCGAACACCGCCTTGCGCCCGAGGTCGCCGCGCGCCACCTGCCGCACGCCCTCGGCCAGCAGCAGCAGCGGGCGCGCGAGCTGGTTCGACAGCGCCACCGCCAGCAGCAGCGCACCGAACACCGCGAGGATGAGCGTGAGCGTGAGCGTGCCGATGTACATGTTGCGCAGGCCCTCGCGCCCGAGCGCCCGCTGCTGGTATTCACGGTAGGCGCTCTGCACCGCCATCGCGTTGGCGGCCATGGCGGACGGCAGGCGCTGGGTGGCGAGCAGGAAGCGGTCCTGCTGCGACAGCTCGAAGCCGCTGCTCGGGATGTGGGCCACGGCGCGCACGCGCGCGGTGCCGGCGGCGGCGTCCTCGTCGAGGTTCTCGGCCTGGCTCGTCACCCGCGAGGTGCGCGCGCTGCGCAGCAGCGCCATCGACGGCCGGTCGGGCATCAGCGAGGCGGCCGAGCTGCCGGCCGACAGCAGGATCTGGCCGCTGCTGCCGACGATGGCCACCTCCTGCGCCGACAACTGCTCGCGCAGCCGCTCGAGCGCGATCGGCTGGATCGCCGCGCGGCCCTCGCCCAGCCGCTCGGCCGCCTGGCGGGTCTTGTCGGCGAGGTCGTTGACCTGCGCGTCGATCACCGCGCGCCCGAGGTTCAGGCCGGCGTCGAGCGCGCCCTCGACCTTCACGTCGAACCAGCTCTCGATGCTGCGCGAGACGAACTGGAAGCTCACGGTGTAGATCACCAGGCCCGGCGCCACGCCCACCAGCGCGAAGATCGCCGCCAGCTTGAGCAGCAGCCGGCTGCCGAACTTGCCGCGCCGCACGCGCAGCGCCAGCCGCACGCCGGCGATGCCGATGATGAGCACCAGGAAGACCGCCACCGCCACGTTGACCCAGAACAGCCACACGTAGTGGCGCTCGTAGAACGCGCGGTCGTTGGTGGTGATCGACAGCAGGAAGGTCAGCACCAGGCCGGCGCCGGTGAGCGCCACGAGCGAGATCACCCACGCCCAGCGCCGGACCTTGCTCATGACCGCCGCCCTCGGGCCGTCCGGCGTTCCCGGGCAGCCGCCGCGGGCCCGGCCCTGCCGGTCCGCCAGTGGTGCTGGTGCTCCCCCGAGGGGGCGCGCGAAGCGCGTAGGGCGTGCATCAGTTCAGGCGCTGGGCCTTCTCGATCACCAGCGTCCATTCCGGCTGCCCGCCGATGCCGATCTGCATCGGCCGCGGCAGCAGCGTCGTGTCGAGCCGGTAGCTGAACTCGACGTAGTGGCCGCCGTCGGGCTGCACCTGGGCGGACTCGGCGATCTTCCAGTCCTTCACCCGCCGCACCACCGACAGCGCCTCGGCGAGCGTGTCGAAGCTCTGGTTCTCGCCCCCGAGCGTCACGCGGTACTTGCGCGTGAGCGGCTGGTAGGCCAGGCGCCACACGCGCGAGGCGCGGGCGATGCGCCGGTCGGTCCAGTACCAGCGGTCGCTGTAGAGGGTGGCCTCGACCACGAAGTACAGCGGCACGCCCTTGCCGAGGGCGTCCTCGACCGCGCGGGGCAGCTCGAAGCGGGTGTCGAAGCTGGCGAACAGGCCGTCCTCGCTGCGCACGACCTGGAGGTTGGCGAAGGCCGGGACCTGCGCGTTCGCGCCCGCGGGCCAGCACAGCGCGGCGAGCGCGAGCCACGCGGCCAGCAGCGCGGCAGCGAAGCCGCGGCGCCGCGGCACGGCCCGGGCGCCGAATGGGGAGCAGGCGCACTCCGTGCGAAGGCGCGGCGGTGGCAGGTCAGCCAATCAGTTCTTCTCGAGCAGCGCGTGAAAGAAGCCGTCGGACGGCACGGCGGGCGCTGCATCGCCCGCATCCGGGGGATTGTCGGCCAGCGGCAGCAGATGGCCGGGCGAGGGCGGGTGCGCGGCCGGCCGCGCCTGCGGCTGGCGTTGCAAAAACGCGTCGATCTGCTGCCGGCCTTCGGCCTTGAACACCGAGCAGGTGCAGTAGAGCAGGTGGCCGCCGGGGCGCAGCAGCGGCCACAGGGCGTCGAGCAGCTGCGCCTGCGTCCGCGCGAGCGCCTGGACGTCGCCCGGGCGGCGCAGCCAGCGCACGTCGGGGTGGCGGCGCACGATGCCCGAGGCGGTGCAGGGCGCGTCGAGCAGGATGGCGTCGAAGGGCTGGTGCGCCCACCAGCGCTCGGGCCGGGCCGCGTCTGCGGCCAGGGTCTCGGCCGTGAGCGACAGGCGCGCGAGCGTCTCCTTCACGCGGGCCAGGCGCTCGGGGTCGCGGTCGATGGCCAGCACGTCGGCATTGGCCAGCTCCAGCAGGTGCGCCGTCTTGCCGCCGGGCGCGGCGCAGGCGTCGAGGATGCGCAGCCGCGCGCCGGCGGCCGGCCTGGCGGCGCCGAGCAGCAGCGGCGCGGCGAGCTGCGCGGCCGCGTCCTGCACCGACACGTCGCCTTCGGCGAAGCCGGGCAGGCGCGACACGGGGCAGGGCGCGTCGAGCACCACGGCCTGGGCGCCGAGGGCCCGGCCCGCCAGCCCGGCCGCCGCGAGGCGCTCGACGTACGCCGCCGGCGTGCCGCGGCGCGCGTTCACGCGCAGCGTCATCGGCGGGCGCTGGTTGTTGGCGGCGAGGATGTCGCGCCAGCGGTCGGGCCAGTCGCGCTGCAGCCGCTCGACCCACCACGCGGGATGGTTGTGCCGCGCCACCGGGTCGCGGCCGGCGGCCTCGACGAGGGCCTCGCGCTCGCGCACGAAGCGGCGCAGCACCGCGTTGACGAAGGAGGCGCTCGCCCGCGCGCGCATGCGTGCCGCGCTCACCGCCTGGTCGACCAGCGTGTGGTCGGGGTAGGGCGCGTCGCCCGTGGGCCACAGCAGGGCGAGGGCGGTGAGCAGCAGCGCGTCGACGGCCGGCGCCGGCGCCTTCGGCACCAGCAGCGCGCGCGCCGCCTGCGCGCTGCCGAGCCAGCGCAGCACGTGGAAGCTCAGCGCCTGCGTGCCCGGGCGCGCCTCGGCGGGGCAGCGCGCCAGCGCGTCGGTGAGCGACTGGCCGGCGCGCACGGCCTGCACGGCGTCGGCGGTGTGCGACAGCAGGCGCGACAGGGGCAGGGACGCGGGCGGCGCGGGGGCGGGGCGGCGGTTCACCGCGCGGAGTCTACGGGCTCGATGCCTGCGAAAAGATGCCGTGCGCGCCGCTGCGGTACCCTCGGCGACCCGCTGTTCACCGAGGTGGCCCGTGCTGACCGAGACAACGCAACCGATCTTCCGGAACGAGGACGAGCTCGCGCGCACGAGCGCCTCCGCCCGGCCGCCCGAAGGAGGCGCTCCCGTCCCTCCTGGAGGGACCCGCGAAGCGGAGGGTGCCCCCATGACCGCGTCGGAGCGCATCCGCTACCGCCTCGTCGGCGCCGACTGCCGCTACCACGCGAACGACAACATCGCCGGCTTCATCGAGGACGGCGAGCTCGACGAGCTGCAGGCCGAGGTGGCGGCCAAGATGCAGGGCGTGCTGGAGTCGCTGGTGATCGACACCGCGAGCGACCACAACACCGGCGACACCGCCCGCCGCGTGGCCAAGATGTTCGTGCACGAGGTCTTCCGCGGGCGCTACGTGCCGATGCCCGCCGTCACCGAATTCCCCAACGCCGAGCGGCTGAACGAGCTGATGATCGTCGGCCCCGTCACCGTGCGCAGCGCCTGCTCGCACCACCTGTGCCCCATCCTCGGCAAGGTGTGGATCGGCGTGCTGCCCAACGAGCATTCCAACCTCATCGGCCTGTCCAAGTACGCGCGCATCTGCGACTGGATCATGAGCCGCCCGCAGATCCAGGAAGAGGCCGTGACCATGCTCGCCAACGAGCTGCAGGAGCGCGTCAAGCCCGACGGCCTGGCCATCGTGATGGAGGCCGACCACTTCTGCATGCAGTGGCGCGGCGTGAAGGACAACGACTCGATGATGATCAACAGCGTGATGCGCGGCGCCTTCCTGAAGGACGCCAACCTGCGGCGGGAGTTTCTTTCCCTGCTCAACCGCAAGCGCTGAGGAGAATGCCATGCTGGTGCGACTGATGTATGCGAGCCGCGCCGTCGGCGCCGTGGCGCACGACGACCTGGCCGCGATGCTGAAGCAGGCCCGGGCCCACAACGCGGGCACCGGCATCACCGGGCTGCTGTGCTACTGCGCCGGCAGCCACACCTTCATGCAGGTGCTCGAGGGCGGGCGCTCGCAGGTGAACGCGCTCTACAACCGCATCGCGCAGGACGAGCGCCACGCCGACGTGGTGCTGCTCGGCTACGACGAGATCCGCGAGCGCCGCTTCGCCGGCTGGGCGATGGGGCAGGTGAACATGTCGCGGCTGAACGCGGCGCAGGTGCTCAAGTACGCCGAGACGGCGACGCTGGACGCGTTCGCGATGTCGGGCGCGGCGGCGATGGCGCTGTTCGAGGACCTGGCGGCGACGGCGTCCGTCATGGGCGAGCGCTGAGGCGGCTCACGCCCTTTCGAACTTGAACACCGCCACGCTGGCGAGCAGGTTGGGCCAGCGCCGCACGACCTCCGCGTCCTGGATGCCGAACGAATCGAGCACGCGAAAGCCTTCCTTGCGCGCCAGCACCTCGAAGTCGGCATAGGTGCCCACGCGGATGTTGGGCGTGTCGTACCACTCGTAGGGCAGCGCCTTCGTCACCGGCATGCGCCCGCCCGCCACGCGCAGGCGGTTGGCCCAGTGCGCGAAGTTGGGAAAGCTCACGATGCCCACGCGCCCCACGCGCGCCGTCTCGCGCAGCATGCGCTCGGTGTTGCGCAGGTGCTGCATGGTGTCGAGCTGCAGCACCACGTCGAAGCTCTGGTCCTCGAACATCGCGAGGCCCTCCTCCAGGTTGAGCTGGATGACGTTGACGCCGCGCTGCGTGCAGGCGAGCACGTTGGCGTCGGCGATCTCGATGCCGTAGCCGCTGCAGCCGCGCGCGTCGCGCAGGTGGGCGAGCAGCTCGCCGGTGCCGCAGCCGAGGTCGAGCACGCGCGAGCCGCGCGGCACGAGTTCCGCGATCAGTTCCATGTCTTTGCGCTCGCTCATACGGCTATCCCCGTGAACGAGGTCGCGGCCTGCGACTCCTGTGCCACGTTGTCGAAGTACGCGCGCAGCACGCCGTGGTAGCGCGCGTCGTCGAGCAGGAAGGCGTCGTGCCCGTGCGGCGCGTCGATCTCGGCGTAGCTCACGTCCAGCCGGTTGTCGAGCAGCGCCTTGACGATCTCGCGCGAGCGCTCGGGCGAGAAGCGCCAGTCGGTGGTGAAGCTCACGAGCTGGAACTTGCAGCGCGCCGCGGCGAAGGCCGCCGACAGGTCGCCGCCGTGGGCCAGCGCCGGGTCGAAGTAGTCGAGCGCGCGGGTGATGAGCAGGTAGGTGTTGGCGTCGAAGTACTCGCTGAACTTGTCGCCCTGGTAGCGCAGGTAGCTCTCGATCTCGAACTCGATGTCCTGGGTGCTGTAGTGCGGCGTGTCGCCGCCGCGCAGGCTGCGGCCGAACTTGGCCTCCATCGAGTCGTCCGACAGGTAGGTGATGTGGCCGATCATGCGCGCCACGCGCAGGCCGCGCCTGGGCACCACGCCGTGGGCGTAGAAGTGGCCGCCGTGGAAGTCGGGGTCGGTGACGATGGCGCGGCGCGCCACCTCGTTGAAGGCGATGTTCTGCGCCGAGAGGTTGGGCGCCGTCGCGATGGCGATGCAGTGGCGCAGCCGCGCCGGGTGCCGCAGCGCCCAGCCCAGCGCCTGCATGCCGCCGAGGCTGCCGCCCATCACCGCGGCCAGCTGCGCGATGCCCAGCCGGTCGAGCAGTCGCGCCTGCGCGTCGACCCAGTCCTCCACCGTCATCACCGGGAAGTCGGCGCCGTAGGGGCGGCCGGTGCCGGGGTTCTCGCTCATCGGGCCGGTGGAGCCGAAGCAGGAGCCGGGGTTGTTGACGCCGATGACGAAGAAGCGGTTCGTGTCCAGCGGCTTGCCGGGGCCGACGAGGTTGTCCCACCAGCCCTCGCTGCGCGCCTGGCCCTCGTAGGTGCCGGCCACGTGGTGCGAGGCGTTGAGCGCGTGGCACACCAGCACCGCGTTGCTGCGCGCGGCGTTCAGCGTGCCGTAGGTCTCGAAGGCGACGGTGTAGTCGCGCAGCGAGGCGCCGCTGCGCAGCGGCAGCGCCTCGGGGAAGTGCATCGTCTGTGCGTGAACGTGGCCGACCGAGCCCATGGCATGCCCAACAAAAAACCCGGCGCCGCGAAAGGGGACACCGGGTTTGCAGGGTCCTGTCTTTAGCGGAATTTATAGAGCGCTCGCAAGCCGGAACAAATCAGCGCTGAGCGGGCAGTGTAGCAGCGCGGGGAGCCGCGCGCGGCCAGGCCCGCGGCGGCGCGCGCGCCAATGGCATCGCACATGGGCCAGAATGCGCCCCCACCGCGAGCCGCGACCAACCATGAACATCATCATCCTCGGCGCCGGCCGCGTCGGCGAGAGCGTGGCGGAAAGCCTGGTGTCGGAGCGCAACGACATCACCATCATCGACTCCGACCCGCGCCGCCTGCGCGACCTGCAGGACCGGCTCGACCTGCGCGGCGTGCCGGGCAACGGCATCCAGCCCTCGGTGCTGCGCGAGGCCGGCGCCGAGGACGCCGACATGCTCATCGCCTGCGCGCCGCTGGACGAGACCAACCTGGTGGTGTGCAAGATCGCGCACGAGGTGTTCAACATCGCCACCACCATCGCGCGCGTGCGCTCGCCCGAGTTCCTGCACGGCAGCCCGCTGATGGAGCGCTCGGGCTTCGCCGTCGACCAGGTGATCTGCCCGGAGGAATCGCTCACGCGCTACATCCACCGCCTGATCGAGTTCCCCGAGGCGCTGCAGGTGCTGGAGTTCGCCGGCGGCCTGGCGAGCCTGATCGCGGTGCGCGCGGTGAGCGGCGGGCCGATGGTGCGGCACACGATCTCCGAGCTGCCGCAGGTGGCGCCGGACGTGCAGATGCGCTTCGTCGCCGTCTACCGCCGCGACGAGTTCGGCAAGGAGCAGCAGATCGGCTGCGAGGGCGAGACCCGCGTGGAGCCGGGCGACGAGGTGTTCGTGCTCGCCGCCACGAAGGACATCCGCCGCGTGCTCGAGGCGCTGCGCCGGCGCGAGCGGCCCGTGCGGCGCGTGATGATCGCCGGCGGCGGCCGCGTGGGCCTGCGGCTCGCGCGCCAGCTCAAGGACGACCGCCGCGTGAAGATCATCGAGCACGACGCGCTGCGCTGCGAGTACCTCACCACGCAGGTGCCGGCCGACACGCTGGTGCTGCACGGCGACTCGACCGACGGCGAGCTGCTGGAGCGCGAGTACGTGCGCGACGTCGACCTCTTCCTCGCGCTCACGAGCGACGACGAGGACAACATCATGTCCTGCCTGCTCGCCAAGCGCCTGGGCGCCAAGCGGGTGCTGGCGCTCATCAACCGCCGCGCCTACGCCGACCTGGTGCAGGGCACGCAGATCGACATCGCCGTGTCGCCGGCGCAGACGGTCATCGGCGAGCTGCTCGCCTACGTGCGCCGCGGCGACGTGCAGGCCGTCTACAGCCTGCGCCACGGCGAGGCCGAGGCGCTGGAGGCGGTGGCGCGCGGCGACCGCAAGTCGTCGAAGGTGGTGGGCCGCCCGATCGGCGAGCTGCCGCTGCCGCGCGGCGCGCAGATCGGCGCCATCGTGCGCGGCGAGGGCGAGGAGGCGCGCACCATCATCCCGCACCACGACACGGTGATCGAGACCGACGACCACCTCATCGTCTTCCTGCCGCGCAAGCGCATGGTGCGCGAGGTGGAGAAGCTGCTGCAGGTCAGCGCCACCTTCTTCTGACGACGCCATGCCCTCGTTCCGCGCGGTCCTGAACATCCTCGGCGGCGTGGTGATGGCCTTCGCCGTCGCCATGCTGGTGCCGATGGGCGTGGCGGCCTGGATCGGCGAGTCGCACATCGCGCTGCGCGCCTACGAGGGCGCGGCGGCGCTCACCTTCGGCAGCGGGCTCGCGATGTGGGTCGGCAGCCGCCGCGCGCCGCGCGACCTCGAGCCGCGCGACGGCATCCTGCTCGTGGCGCTGGTGTGGACGGTGCTGCCCCTCTTCGCCTCGGCGCCGCTGCTGCTGTACTTCCACCTCGCGGGCGCGCCGATCTCGTTCACCGATGCGTACTTCGAGGCGATGTCGGGCCTCACCACCACGGGCGCCACCGTGCTCAGCGGGCTCGACCAGCTGCCCGACTCGATCAACCTGTGGCGCTGCCTGCTGCAGTGGATCGGCGGCATGGGCATCCTGATCCTGGCGGTGGCCATCCTGCCGCTGCTGGGCGTGGGCGGCAGCCAGCTCTTCCGCGCCGAGGCTGCCGGGCCGATGAAGGACGCCAAGCTCACGCCGCGCATCGCCCAGACGGCCAAGGGCCTGTGGATCGTCTACTCGGGCATGTCGCTGGCGTGCCTGCTGGCCTACTGGTCCGCCGGCATGCCGTGGATGGACGCGTGGATGCACATGTTCGCCACCGTCAGCCTGGGCGGCCTGTCATCGCACGATGCGAGCTTCGCCTACTTCCAGTCGGCCGAGCTGGAGTGGATCTGCATCGTCTTCATGCTGATCGCGAGCTGCAACTTCGCGGTCTACTTCGTCGCGCTGAAGAAGCGCATGCCCGGGCACATCCTGCGCGACCCCGAGGTGCGCGGGACGCTGTTCGCGCTGGTGGGCGCGAGCGTGCTGGTCTCGGTGCTGCTGCTGATCGAGGGGCCGCCCGAGGGCACGGCGCAGACCATCCGCCATGCCTTCTTCAACGTGGTGTCGATCGGCTCGACCACCGGCTTCTCGACGCTGGACCACACGGCCTGGCCGCCGGTGGCCTCGGTGCTGATGCTGCTGCTGTCGGGCGTGGCGACGAGCGCCGGCTCCACCGGCGCGGGCGTGAAGATGATCCGGGTCATCATCCTGTTCAAGCAGGCGCGGCGCGAGATGCGCAAGATCCTGCACCCGCGCGCCGTCACGCCGGTGATGCTCGACGGACGGCCGGTGGCCAACGAGACGATCTTCGCGGTGTTCGCCTTCATGCTGGTGTACGGCGTGGCCGTCATCGTCTTCACGCTGCTGCTGATGCTCTCGGGGCTGAGCTTCGACGTGGGCTTCTCCGCCGCGGTGGCCAGCCTGAACAACATGGGCCCGGGCCTGGGCGCCATCGGCCCGGCGGGCAACTTCGCGACGCTCACCGACTTCCAGACCTGGGTGTGCGCCGCCGCCATGCTGCTCGGGCGGCTGGAGCTGCTGTCGGTGCTGGTGCTGTTCACGCCGCAGTTCTGGCGCCAGTAGCGCCCCGCCGGGAGGGGGCGGCATGCCGCTTGCCGGTCGGGGAGGCGGCACGCCCGGCCGCCCGTCCCGACATGAAGAGGCACGCCATGGCCAGCGCCGCGCCCCCCGGTCCTTCGCCCGCTCCCCCGCCCGCGCCGGCGCCATCGCCGCCGCCCGCGCCGCCGGCGCCGGCGCCGGAACCCCCGCACCCGAACCGCGAGCCCTCGCGCGAGCACCCGACGATCACCGCGGCCGACGCGCCGGGCGCCTCGCCCATTCCGCTCGACGACCCGCCCGAATCCGCCGTGGGCGAGGAAGACCCGGGCGCCGCCGGCGACGTGGCCGCGAACGAGGGCCATGGCGAGCGCGCCGGACCGGCGGCCCGCGGCGCCACGCGCTGACGCGCCCTGCCCGCGCCGCCCGCACCGCCCGTGGGTGGCGCGCGCCAAGCGCTGGCTCGGCGTGGCCCTGGCGCTGGCCGGCGCGGCGCTGCTGGCGGCGCACCTGCGCTCGGTCGACTGGGCCAGCACGCTGGCCGCGCTGCGCGGGCGCGCCGATGCGGCGCTGTGGGGCGCGGCCGCGCTCACGCTCGCGAGCTACGCGGTGTATTCGTCGTTCGACCTGCTGGCGCGCCGCCACCTGCGCCAGCGCCTGGGCCGCCTGCGCGTGCTCGAGGCGGCCTTCGTGAGCCATGCGTTCGCGCTCAACCTGGGGCCGGTGGGCGTGGGCTTCCGCTTCCGCGCCTACATGCACTCGGGCATGCCGGCGCCCACGGTGGCGGCCGTGTGGCTGCTCAATCTCGTGACCAACTGGCTCGGCTTCCTGGCGGTGGCCGGCGTGCTGTTCGCCGCCGGCGCCGTGGCCCTGCCGGCCGGCTGGGGCCCGGGCGCGGTTGCCCTGCGCCCGCTCGGGCTGGCCCTGCTCGCGGCCGCGGCGCTGTATGTGGCGGCCTGCGCCGCGGCGCGCCGGCGCGCGCTGGCGTGGCGGGGGCGGCGCTTCGCCCTGCCGTCGTGGCGGCTGGCGCTCGCGCAGATCTTGCTGTCGGCGCTCAACTGGAGCCTGCTCGCCGGCGTGTGGTTCCTGCTGTTCGACGCGCAGGTGCCGCTGGCCGACGTGCTGGCGGCGGTGGTCGTCAACGCGCTGGTGCTGGCGCTGGTGGACGTGCCGGGCGGGCTGGGCGTGACCGAGACGGTGTTCGTCGCGCTGCTCGGCGGGCGCCTGCCCGCCTACGAGCTGATGGCCGGGCTGGTGGCGTGGCGCGGGCTCTACCTGCTGGCGCCGCTGGCCGTGGCGTCGCTCGCCTTCGCCCGCATCGAGTGGCGCGCGCATTCGGCCGGCCGCGGCTGAGCCGTGCCGGCGGCGGTCACGGCGGCGCGAGCCCCAGCCGCGTGAACGCCTCGGGCGGGGCGTCGTTGCGCCGCATGACGTCGGCCATCGCCTGCTTCAGACGCCGCTCGATGGCCTCGTCGCGGAAGGGCCGCTCCTGCGCGTAGTCGGCGGCCAGGTCGTAGAGCACCGTCGTCGTGTCCTCGAAGCCGCCGCCCTGGCCCTGGTGGCCGGTGGGCTGGCCGAGGTCGTTGCGGCGCGCCGGCACCTTCAGCAGCGGCACGCCCTGCGTGAACGAGAACGGCGGCGCGAGCTGCGCGCCGCGCAGCTCGTCGACGTGGAACAGGCTCTTCAGGTGCATCGGCATCAGCGTGTACTCGTAGAGCATCTGCCGCGTCATGTCTTCCGGGTAGAGGAAGTAGGTGTAGCGGCCATCGGTCACGTTGGTGCCGGCGCCGAACATGCCGTAGAGCGCCGCCTCGCGCAGGCGCCCGTCCTGCGCCAGCAGCGGCAGCAGCGAATGGCCCTCGCAGGTGGCCGGCGCCTGCACGCCGTGCAGCGCGAGCAGCGTGGGCATGAGGTCGATGGTCTGCGTCAGCGCCTGGCGGCGCTGGCCTGCCTGCGCCATGTGGTCGGGGTGGTGGACCATCAGCGGGATGTGCGCCAGCTCGTTGAAGAACGGCATGCGGTTCTTGCCCCACCAGTCGTGCTCGGCCAGCAGGAAGCCGTGGTCGGTGGTGAGGATCACCGCCGTGTCGCGCCACATGTCGTGCGCGTCGAGGTAATCGAGCAGGCGGCCGAAGTAGTCGTCGCACATCGTCACCAGCGCGGCGTAGTTGGCGCGCAGCTGGGCGATCTCCCCGGCCGACTCGGTGCTGCGCTTGTAGCGCGGCCAGTCGAGGATGGGCCCGTCGTAGCCCGTCGGGTACATCGCGCGGAAGCGCTCCGGCGCGTGGAAGGGCTCGTGCGGGTCGAAGCACTCGAGCTGCAGCAGCCAGTGGTCGGCACTGCGGTTGCGGTCGAGGAACTCGAAGCCGGCGGCGAAGGTGCGCGGGCAGCAGTAGTCGGCCTCCTCGCGCATGAACTCGCGGTTGATCATGGCCTGCAGCCGGCCGTCGGCCTTGCCGGCGGGCTGCTGCATCGCGTGGTACATGGCGCGGAAGCGCTCCAGCGGCGGCTCGACCATCGCCTTCCACTTGTCCCATTCCTGGCCGCGCACGAAGTCCCAGGAGGCATAGCGGTTGTGGTAGGTCGCGCCGCCGTCCTCCCAGTAGTGGTAGTGGTCGGAGACGAGGTGGGTGTAGACGCCCGCGGCGCCCAGCACCTGCGCGAACGACTGGTCGAAGGGCTCCAGCGGCCCCCAGCTGCGGTGCAGGAAGTTCAGCCGCCCGGTGTGCATCTCGCGCCGCGCCGGCATGCACGGCAGGCTGCCGACGAAGTGCGTGTCGAAGGTGACGGCGCGCCGGGCGAAGCGCTCGAAATTGGGGGTGTGGATGTCGCTGCCGCCGTAGCACCCGAGCGCCGAGCGCACGAGCGAGTCGAACAGCACGAAGATCGTGCGCATGGGCTCGGTCCCGTCCTTGTCAGTCCAGCTTGATGCCGGTGGTCTTGACCACCTGCGTCCACTTGTCGAGGTCCGCGCGCACCGTGGCGCCGAAGGCCTCGACCGACGCGGGCGTGGCCGGCACCATGCCGGCGCGCGCCATGGCGGCGCGCACGTCGGGCGCGCTGATCGCGTCGCGCACCAGCTCGTTCAGGCGCTGGACCAGCGCCGGCGGCGTGCCCTTGGGCGCCAGCAGGCCGATCCACTGCTCGGTGTCGAAGTCCTTCACGCCGGCCTCGATCATCGTCGGCACCTGGGGCAACTGCTCCAGCCGCCTGGGGCTGGCGATGGCCAGCGCCGTCACCTTGCCGGCGGCGATCTGCGGCAGGCCCACGGCGGCGTTGGAGAAGTGGAAGTCGACGCGGCCGGCGACCTGGTCGACCATCGCCGGCGGCGCGCCGCGGTAGGGCACGTGCACCACGTCGACGTTCTCCACCGCCTTGAGCCACTCGCCCGCCAGGTGGGCCGGCGTGCCGTTGCCGGCCGAGGCATAGGTCAGCCTGCCGGGTGCCTTGCGCGCCTTGTCCAGCAGGCCGGCCACCGAGTCCACGCCCTTGCCCGGCGTGGTGACGAGGATCAGCGGCGCGGTGGCGAGGACGGCCACGGGCTGGAAGTCCTGGATCGGGTCGAAGGGCTGCCTGATGCCCAGCGCCTGGTTGATCGACATGGCGCTGGTCGTCACCAGCAGCGTGTAGCCGTCGGGCGCGGCCTTGGCCACCATGTCGGCGCCGATGGCGCCGCCCGCGCCCGTCTTGTTGTCGACCAGCACCTGCTGGCCGAGCGCGGCCGCCAGCTTCTCGCCCACGAGGCGCGCCGGAATGTCCACCAGCCCGCCCGCCGGCCAGGGCACGACGATGCGCAGCGGCTTGTCGGGAAACGCCGCCTGCGCGAGGCCGGCCGTGCCCAGCAGCGCCGCGGCGGCCAGGGTGGCGAGCGCGGCGCGTCGCGTCGTGCCGCGTTTCGTGGAAGGGGTCATGGCCATGCTCCTGTGCTGCAAAAGGGGATGGGAACGGTGAAACATCCGATGAGCCAGCGATCAAGCAAACGTCGCGGATTCGGCTCTGCCGGTCCGCTGACGCTGCCCCCTGGGAGGCGCGCGAAGCGCGTAGGGGGGTCATTGGCCACAAGCGTCGCGCAAGGCCTTCAGGTCGGGCTCGACGCCGATGCCCGCCTGCTCGCCGAGGCGCGCATGGCCGTCGTCCACGTGCGCCAGCTCGCCGCACAGCAGGGTGCGCAGCGGGTTGTCGTTGGAATCCACTTCCAGGAGGCCGTCGCCGCCGGTGGCCGCGAGCAGGTGGGCGGAATGCAGCAGGCCGATGCCCGCGCCGAGGAAGTGCGGGCAGTGGCGCAGGCCGGCCGCGCGGATGCGCCGGACGACGGGCAGGCAGCCCGAGATGCCGCCCCACTTGGCCACGTCGGGCTGCACCACGGCGAGCGCGCCGGCCGCCAGCAGCGCCTCGAAGCCGGCCTCGCCGGCCACGTTCTCGCCGCCGGCCAGCGGCATGCCGCCATGCGCGCGCAGCGCCGACCATTCGGACCACGGCCGGTCGGCGCGCAGCGGCTCCTCCAGCCACGACAGGCCGAACTCGCCCAGGCGCCCGGCCATGGCCATCGCTTCGGGCAGATCCCAGGCCTGGTTGGCGTCGACCATCAGCTCGCGCGCGCCGCCGGCGGCGTCGCGCACGAGCCGCAGGTTGGCGAGGTCGCGCTCGGCGCCGAAGCCCACCTTCAGCTTGAACGCCCGGTAGCCCTCGGCCTGCTTGCGCGCCACCGTCTCGTGCGGCGCGTCGGGGTTGATGCCGCTGGCGTACACGCCGACGCGGTCGCTCTCGCCGCCGAGCAGGCGCCACAGCGGCATGCCGGCGCGCCGCGCGCTCAGGTCCCACAGCGCGAGGTCGACGCCGGCGATGGCCTGGGCGATCGGCCCCGGCTCGCCCGCCTGCAGCGCCAGCACCGCGGTGCGCTCGCCCAGGTGCTCGAAGGCCGCGCGCGGCGAGGCGAAGTCGCCGCCGCACAGCAGCGGCGCGAGCACCGACTCGACGAGCCGCGCCCGGTGCTCCGCGCCGCAAGAGGGGAAGTTGCACCACACCTCGCCCCAGCCGTGCGCGCCGTCCGCGTCCTCCACGCGCACCAGCAGCGCGGGCCGGTCGTGCATCACGCCGAACGAGGTGCGCACCGGCCGCGCCACCGGGTGGCGGAACACGTGCGCCGCCAGCCGGACGGGGCGCAGGGCGCCGCGGGGCGTGGCGGCATGGGGCGGCGGGGCAGGGTTCAAGGGCGGGCTCGATCGGGCGTCAGGGCTTGAGGTCCATCTCCAGATGGATGAAGTCGCCGCGGTACGTCACCTCGCCCAGGTAGATCACGCGGCCGCGCGCGTCGGTGAAGACGCGGCGCACGTCGGCCACCGGCGCGTTGACGGGCACTTGCAGCAGCCGGGCGACCTCCATGTCGGCGGTGCCGATGGTCAGCACCTGGCGCGCGTGGGCGATGCCGACGTCACGGGGCAGCGCGGCGAGCAGCGGGATCACGGTCTCGTTGCGGAAGCGCTTGGGGTGCTTGCGGAAGATGCGCTCGTCGAGGTAGATGTTGATGACGCAGTACGGCTGCCCCTCGCGCGAATGCACGCGGCGCATGTAGACGTACTGCTCGGCGGCCAGGCCGTCGTCGTCGCGCAGCGGCGCGCGGGCGATGGACTCGTCGGTGTTGACGATCTCGGGCTTCGTGTCGCTGTAGACCTTGGCGAGCTCCTCCAGCGAGGTCTGCACCTTCAGCCACTGGTTCGACGGCGGGCGAGCCGTGACGAAGGTGCCGCGGCCCTGCTGCGGCGAGACCAGCCCGTCGCGCGCGAGCAGGTCCACCGCCTGGCGCACCGTGACGCGGGCCACGCCGAACTCCTCGACCAGGGCCTCGAGCGAGGGCAGCTTCTGCCCCTCGCTCCATTGCCCGCGCGAGATGCGCTGGCGCATCAGGTCGGCGATCTGCAGGTAGCGGGGGATGGCGCTGTCGTTGAAGGTAATGGACATTACTGATTCGACGAAAGGTATGGTTGATAGTACGATCATCCGACAAGATGAGCAAGACGACGATGTCCCTGACTGCCGCCTCCCCGCCCGCGCCGCGCGCCCGGCCGCTCGTGCCCCTGCTCGGGCGCGCCGGCCTGATCCTGGTGCCGTGGGCGCTGATTGTCCTGGCGTGGTACGCCGTGCGGCTGAGCGGCCTCGTGAACCCGGCGCTGGTGCCGGCGCCGCACCAGGTGCTCGCCAAGTTCGTGGAGCTGCTGGGCGACCGCCTGCTGATGGACATGTGGATGTCCACGCAGCGCGTGTTCGTCGGCGTGGCGCTCGGGGTGGTGCTGGCGGTGCCGGTGGGCTTCCTGCTCGGCTGGTACCAGCGGCTGCGGGTGTTCATCGACCCGGTGATCAACTTCTTCCGCGCGCTGCCGCCGATCGCGCTGATCCCGCTGGTCATCGTCTACTTCGGCATCGGCGAGAGCGCCAAGATCGCGATCCTGTTCTACGCCTCGTTCTTCGCCGGCGTGATCGTGATGTACGAGGGCATCGCGCAGATCAGCCCGATCTACGTGCGCGTGGCGCGAACGCTGGGCGCCACCGACCTCGAGATCTTCCTGCGCATCATCGTGCCGCTGACCTTCCCGCACATGCTCACGGCGGTGCGGGTGGCGCTGGGCGTCGCGTGGGCCACGCTCGTCGCCTCCGAGCTGATCGCGGCGCAGCAGGGCCTGGGCGCCATGATCCAGAACGCCTCGGCGTTCTTCCAGCTCGACATCATCTACGTCGGCATCATCTGCATCGGCTTCATCGCGCTCGCCATGGACGTGGCGCTGCGCGCGCTGACCCGCCGCATGGTGGCCTGGCAGGACCGCATCGCATGAATGCTTCCCAGCCTCCGGTGCGCATCGCCTTCGACCAGGTGTGCGTCGACTTCGACACCGCGCACGGCCCGATGCGCGTGCTCGACAAGGTCTCGCTCGACATCCGCCAGGGCGAGTTCGTCTCCATCATCGGCCCCTCGGGCTGCGGCAAGACGACGCTGATGAACCTCGTCGCCGGCTTCGTGCAGCCGAGCGAGGGCGCGGTGCGGCTCGACGGGCAGCCGATCGCCGGTCCCGGCTCCGAGCGCGGCGTGATCTTCCAGGAGTACGGCGTCTTCCCCTGGCTCACGGTGAAGCAGAACATCGCCTTCGGCCTGGGCCTTTCCGCCAACCGCGTGGGCGAGGCCGAGCGCGAGGCCATCTGCCAGCGCTACATGGCGCTGATGGGGCTCACCGACTTCGCCAACCACCATCCGAAGCACCTCTCGGGCGGCATGCGCCAGCGCCTGGCCATCGCCCGCGCCTATGCCGTCAAGCCGCAGTTCCTGCTGATGGACGAGCCCTTCGGCGCGCTCGACGCGCAGACGCGCAGCGCCATGCAGGACCTGCTGCTGCAGGTGCTGCAGGCCGAGGGCAAGACGGTGATGCTCATCACGCACTCGGTCGACGAGGCGATCTACCTGTCCTCGCGCATCGTGGTGGTGACGGCGCGCCCGGCGCGCATCCGCACGGTGATCGACGTGCCCTTCGGCTATCCGCGGTCCGAGCGGGTGCACGAAGACCCGCGCTTCGTCGAGCTGCGCTCGGCCATCCGCGACCTCGTGATGCAGGAGTACGAAGCCCAGGCGCGCCAGGCGGTGCGCCTGTCCGATTGAGACGAACCAGGAGACAGCCCATGAACACCCCCCGCAGAACGCTTCTCAAGACCGCCGCTGCCGCGGCCGCCGTGGCGGCCACCGGCCTCCCCGCCTTCGCCCAGGCGCGCGCCAAGGTGAAGGTGGGCTACCTGCACACGCCGGCCGTCGACGCGCAGATCTGGACGGGCCTTCACACCGGCGCCTTCGAGAAGCAGGGGCTGGACCTGGAGATGATCCAGTTCACCACCGGGCTCGAGCTGTTCCAGGCCATGATCGGCGGCAGCCTGGACATGCTGTCCACCGGCGCCGTGGTGTCCAACTTCCCCGCGCGCGGCCAGGGCAAGGTCTTCCTCATCAACAACATCGAGTACGCCACGGCGCAGCTGTGGGTGCGCGACGACGTCAAGTCGCTCGCCGACCTGAAGGGCAAGAAGATCTCCACGACCGCGGGCACCACCGCCCACGTGTTCCTCGACAACGCGCTCAAGAGCGCCAAGCTCGACCCGGCCAGGGACGTGCAGATCGTCAACCAGCGCATGGCCGAGGCGGTGACCTCCTTCGTCTCGGGCGCGGTGCCCGCGGTGGCGCTGTGGGTGCCCTTCGACGTGACCGTGCGCGAGAAGGTGCCCGGCGCGCGCAAGCTGATCGACGCCTCGGCCTTCTACCCCGAGGCGGCCATCATCGGCGGCTGGGCGGCGCGCAACGACTACTACGACAAGAACGGCGCCGTCATCCAGAAGCTCATCCGCGGCTGGGCCGAGGCCAACGACCACCTGCTCGCCAAGACCGACGAGGCGCTGGAGGTGCTGCAGAAGAACCACTACCAGCGCGTGCCGCTGCCCGACCTGAAGGAGCAGTTCAAGGCTTCGAAGTACTTCACCTCCGCCGAGTGGCGCACCCGCTACACCGACGGCACGGTGACCAAGTGGCTGCAGCAGGTGACCGACTTCTTCGTGCAGAGCGGCAACATCGCCAACCCGGTGCCGGCCGCGAAGTACTTCGACGCGAAGCCGTATCTCGACGCCGTCAAGGCATGACGCAAAGACCCGTTCGGGCTGAGCCTGGTAATTCCGATCGTCCTGAGCTTGTCGAAGGAAGCCCTTGTGCCTGCACACCGGCACTTCGACAGGCTCAGTGCGAACGGTTCTCCGGGGCGTTGTTTTCTCTTGAACGCGAATCCGCATGAAAGGCGCCGACCCGGCGCGAACGAATGACAGCGCAAGGCTGGGACTACATCATCATCGGCGCCGGTTCGGCCGGCTGCGTGCTCGCCAACCGCCTCAGTGCCGACCCGCAGTGTCGGGTGCTGCTGCTGGAAGCCGGCGGCGAATCGCGCAACTTCTGGCTGCGCCTGCCGGTGGGCTACTTCCGCACCATCTACGACAAGCGCTTCTCGTGGCAGTTCGACACCGAGCCGCAGCCCGAGACCGGCAACCGCCGCATCGTCTGGCCGCGCGGGCGAGGGCTGGGTGGGTCGAGCAGCATCAACGGCCTGCTCTACATCCGCGGCCAGCACGCCGACTACGACGACTGGGCGCGCCTGGGCGCCACGGGCTGGGGCTACCGCGACGTGCTGCCGTACTTCAGGCGCTCGGAGAACTACGCGGGCGGTGAATCCGAGTACCACGGCGCCTCGGGCGAGCTGTGCGTATCGAACCTGCGCAACGAGCATCCGTACTGCGAGGCCTGGCTGCAGGCGGGCGTGCAGGCGGGCTTTCATCGCAACGCCGACTTCAACGGCGCCGACGACGCGGGCCTCGGTGCCTACCAGCTCACGCTGCGCGGCCACTGGCGCTGCAGCGCGGCCAACGCCTTTCTCGAGCCCGCGCGAAAGCGCCCCAACCTCACGGTGCAGACCGGCGTGCACGTCACGCGCATCGTCATCGAACGCGGCGTTGCCACCGGCGTCGAATGGACGGTGGACGGCCGCATCGACCGCGCCCACGCCGACCGCGAGGTGCTGCTGTCGGCCGGCGCGCTGCAGTCGCCGCAGATCCTGCAGCTGTCGGGCGTGGGGCCGGCTGCGCTGCTGCGCCAACACGGCATCGCCGTCGCTGTCGATGCGCCGGAAGTCGGCAGCAATCTGCAGGACCACTACCAGGCCCGTGTGATCGCGCGGCTCGAGAAGCGCATGTCGCTGAACGACGATGTGCGCAACCCGATCAAGCTCGCGCAGATGGGCGCGCAGTGGCTGCTGCAGCAGCGCGGGCCGCTCACCGTGGGCGCGGGCCAGGTGGGCGGGCTGGTCGCCACCGAGCACGCCGAAGGCGGGCGGCCCGACGCGCTGATCAACGTGATGCCGCTGTCGGTGGACAAGCCGGGCGATCCGCTGCACCGCTTCTCCGGCTTCTCGGCCTCGGTCACACAGTGCCGGCCCGATTCGAGCGGCAGCGTGGAGATTCGCTCGTCCAATCCGCACGAGGCGCCGCGCATCGTGACCAACTACCTCACCGCGCCGAAGGACATCAAGGTGATGGTCGCGGGCCTGAAGATCCTGCGCGACATCTACCAGCAGCCGGCCTTCCGCTCGCTGCTCGCCAAGGGCGAATACCTGCCCGGTGACGAGGTGCGCACCGATGCCGAGCTCGAAGCCTTCGCGCGCACCAAGGGCGGCACGGTGTTCCACCCGGTGGGCACCTGCCGCATGGGCAGCGACGAGCGTGCTGTGCTCGACCCGGCGCTGCGCGTGCGCGGTGTCGATCGCCTGCGCGTGATCGATGCGTCGGCGATGCCGCGCATGGTGTCGACCAACACCAATGCGGCGGCCGTGCTCATCGGCGAGAAGGGCGCGGCGCTGGTGCAGGCCGGCTGACGCCGCAGCGATGCTTCAGCGCGCGTCTCGCGTGCACCGGAACCCGATGTCGGATGCGCGCGTGTCGGGCGCTGCATGCCAGCGCCGCGCCGACGCGAGCCGCTCGCCGGCGTCCTGCCAGCCGCCGCCGCGGATGACGCGATCCGTGCCGCCGGCCGGCCCCTTCGGATTGCGCACGCTGCCGCGCGCGAAGCCTTCGGCAAACCAGTCGGCCACCCATTCGGACGCATTGCCGGCGAGGTCGTGCACGCCGCGGTTGCTCGCGCCCGCCGGATGGCTGCCGACCGGCGCCAGTCCGCCGGCATAGGCGCCATCGGCCGATTTCATCGCGGCGGCGTGCGCGGTGGTCGGCTCGTCGTTGCCCCACGGGTAGCGGCGCTGGTCGCCGCCGCGCGCGGCCTTCTCCCATTCGCTCTCGGTCGGCAGCCGCTTGCCGGCCCAGCGGCAGTACGCATCGGCGTCGTCCCAGCCGACGCCGACCACCGGCAGCTCCTTCTCGGCTGCATCGCCGGGCCAGCCATCGGGCGGCTGCATATTGCCGGTGGCCTTCAGGAAGGTGGCGTAGCGCGCGAGCGTGACCTCGAACTTGTCGATGTAGAACGCATCCAGATGAACTTCGCGCAGCGGCGAGTGCTCGTCATCGCCCATCACGAAAGAGCCTGCGGGAACGAGCACGGCGGGCGCACCATCCTGCGCCGTGATCTCGGTGGCCGGCGTCGACGAGAACCACGCATCGCGCTGCTGCCAGGCAAGCATGGCAAGCGCCAGCAGCGCGATCGACCCCGCGGCGCTGATTGCGGCCCGCCTGCGCCGCGTCCGCTGGCGGCCGGTGGCGATGCGCGCCACCGCATCGGCGACATCGGCGGCGAGGTTGCCCGAAGGCGTGAGCAGCGTGACGGCCTTGAGGTAGGCGGGCAAGGCATCGAAGGGCGTCTCGCCGATCACTACCGGCAGCACGCGGCCGCCCGGGTGGGGCCACTGCTGCGCGGCCATCGCGAGTTCGCTCAAGGTGTAGCTGCCGGCGTCCACCGCATCGGGGCTGACGAAAAAGACGAACAGATCGGCGCGTGCAATCGCCTCGCGGATGCGGGCGTCGTAGGCCTCGCCGGCCGGCAGGCTCGCGCGATCGAAGAACACCTCGTGGCGGCGCTGCGCCGTCAAGGCCAGATGGATCGGCTCGACCTTCGCGCGGTCCTGGGAGGCGTAGCTGAGGAAGATGCGCAAGAGAGAACTCCCTCGGAAAGCGCATGGCGCAGGCCGCGCAGTATGTGTTCAGAAGCTGCGCGCGAACTGCGTTGCCGCGTGGATCACCAGGCCCACCAGCCCGCCTACCAGCGTGCCGTTGATGCGGATGAACTGCAGGTCGCGCCCGATGTTGCGCTCCAGTTCGGCGGTCATCTCCTCGGCATTCCACTCGCGCACGCGCAAGACGATGTACTGGCGGATGTCTTCGCGGTAGCGCTCGATCCATCGCGGCGCGACGTCGGCGAGCTGCGCGTCCATCCACCGGCGCATGTCGGCGTCCGCCTCCAGCCGTGCGCCGATGTGCTGAATGGCCCCCGCCACGCGCTCGCGCAGCAGCGAATCGTCCTGCGCCAGATCGCGCTGCATCCACGCCACCCCCTGGCCCCAGAGTTCGTGCAGGTAGTCGGCGATCACCGGGTTGTCCAGCAGCTTTGCCTTCAGCGCATCGACGCGGGCGATCAGGTCGGCGTCGGTGTCCAGGCGCCGCACGAGCGAGGCGATGGCCGCGTCGAACTCGCCGCGCAGCGGATGCCGCGGGTCCTCGGCCATCTCATGCACCAGCCGCACGAGACCGGCCACCGTCTTGCTCGTCGCATAGCGGCCGGCCACGTTGTCGAGCCCGACGTAGCGCAGCAGCTTCACCTCGCCGGCGATGGCATCGGCCAGCCGCGCCTTGAGCGGCTCGTGATCGGCCAGGGCCGCGAGCTTGCGCAGGAGCGCGTCGACCAGCGGCTCGTGGCGCTGGTCGCGGGTGAACAGATGCAGCCAGCGGCCGATGCGCGGCGCGGTCAGCATGCGGGATAGAAAGTCGGTCGCCGTGCCGCCGACGAAGTGCCGCACGCGCCGGTCGTCGAGCGCGCCCAGCGCATAGGCCAGCGCCGTGCCGACGTGAACTGCCGCCTGCTGCGCATGCCGCGGCGTGCACAGCCAGCGCGCGAGCTTGCCCGAGGCGTCGAAGCCGCGCACCTTCTCGAGCACCTGCGGCGTGCTCAGGAAGTTGGCGCACAGAAAGGTGGCGAGGTTCTCGCCGATGCGGTCCTTGTTGGCCGAGATGATGGCCGTGTGCGGGATCGGCAGCCCGAGCGGATGGCGGAACAGCGCCACCACCGCGAACCAGTCGGCAATGGCGCCCACCATCGCGGCTTCGCCGAAGGCGGCGAGATAGTCCCAGGCGGGATGCCGGCCGTGCATGAGCGAGCCGGTCACGTACAGCACCGCCGCGCCCGCCAGCAGGGCGAGCGCCATCCATTTCATGCGGGCGAGGCCGGGGGGTGGCATGGGGCGTGACTTCGTATCGAGAAGGACCGTTCGAGTATCGCGGCCTGCCGGGCGCAGCGTCATTGGGTCCGCAGCCCTTCGCGAATCGTCCCGCGACTGTTCGCAATCCGTATGGAGGGCCTCGCGTCCGATCCCTAGCATCGCGGCGAGCCCGATCACCGGTGATGGTCACCGTCGAAGTCGGGCCGATATGGAGACGACGATGCGAATCGGAAATGTCGGGTGCCTGCTGGGTGCATGGATGGTCGCGCTGGCACTGGCCGGCTGTGGGGGTGGCGGATCGGACGGCCCGGCCGCGGGCGACGTGGTGTTGGCAGAGGTCTACGCCGCGCCGGCGGCGATCACCGCGGACAGCCAGCGGGTGATCCACTGGATGACCGGCGCCGATGGCCGCATGACCAAGGCCACGGCCCTGCTCTTCGTGCCCAAGGGCACCGCGCCGGCCGGCGGCTGGCCGCTGGTGTCGTGGGTGCACGGCACGACCACGGTCGGCTCGGGCTCGCCCGCTGGCGCGACCTGCTCCGCCAGCGAGTCGGTCACGCTCGACGGCGGGCTGACGGCCGACGGCTTCGCCAGCCACTACATCGAGACGATCGCGGCGCTGGTCGGCGCCGGCTATGCCGTCGTCGCCCCCGACCTCGAAGGCCTGGGCGCCGAGGCGCAGCGCAACGGCACGCCGCATGCGTACTACAACCTCGCCAGCAGCGGTCGCGCGGTGGGCGCCGCGGTGATCGCGGCGCATCAGGCGGCGGCCAACCTGTCAAACGACTGGGCGGCGGTCGGGCATTCGGAGGGCGGGCACGTGGTGCTCGCGCTGGAGAGCACGGCTGCCGAGGCGAGCGGCTACGACTACAAGGGCGCCGTCGCCTTCGCGCCGTTCAATTCGATCGAGGCGTCGGTCGACCTGATCGACACCTTCGCCGCGGCCGACCCGGCCAACCTCTCGGCGTATCGCACGCAGCAGCAGCTCTTCGTCGGCATGATGGCGACGGCGCTGTCGAACCAGCAGCCGGGCTTCGAGCCCAGCCAGGTGATGGGCGCCGACCTGCTGGCGCTGATGCCGCAGTACAAGAGCGAGTGCATCTTCGCGCTGCTGGGCATCGTCGGCCAGGATGTCGCAGACAAGACGCCGGCGGCCTACCAGGGCTTCTCGCCGACGTGGGCGGACGACCCGGCGATGAAGGCCTTCCTGCAGGCCAACGACTCGGCGGTGGCGAGCGGCTTCACGATCGCCAAGCCCACGCTGGTCCTGCAGGGCACAGCCGACCCGTTCGTGTTCGAGGCGCTGCAGACGCCGCTGATCGACCAGTGGCAGACGGCCGGCATGCCCATCACCTACAAGACCTTCACCGGGGCCGACCACAGCACCATCATGACGCAGGGCAGCGCCGACATGCTCGCTTTCCTGAAGACGCTGATGCCCTGAGCGCTTCTAAAGTCGCAGCGCACCCCGAACAGCCATGATGCAGCGCACACCGTCGCGGCATGGCGGCGCGCCACCGGCAGCGCCGCCGCCCGATCGGCTCGTCGTCGAGACGGCCGACATGGACCAGTTCGTCGACACGATCAACCGGCTGTTCGGGCATCACCGCATCATCTCGAGCGGCGGGCCGCGGCACATGGCGCGGTTGCAGGCGCAGCGCTGCGGCTCACTGATCGTCGGGCAGCTGGAGTACGGCGTGGACACCAGCGCCGATGTCGACGAGGAGCGCCCGGGCTGGGTCATCACGCACACGCTCGGACACGAAGGCGCCTCGGACCTGCACCGCTTCGTCAGCGGCGACCTGATCATGTACCCGCCGGAGTGGTGCGGCCGTATCGACATGGCGCGCCACACGAAGATGCGCAACACCTTCGTGCCGCGCGGCACGATGGACGACGCGGTGTGCAGCCTGCTGGGCGAGCGGCCTGACCGCCCGCCGACGTTCGACACGCGGATGGCGCCCGACAGCACGCAGGCCGAGCGGCTGCGCGGCATCGTCGAGCTGATGTACACGGCCGACGGCGGCTCGCGCGCGGTCACGGCCGCGCTGCAGCAGGCGTGGCAGCACATGTTCGCGATGGAGCTGCTCTCGGTGTGGCCGCATTCGCTGCTGCGCCACCTCGAGCGGCCGACGCTCGTGCCGCGCGCGGTGCGGCGCGCCTGCGAGTACATCGACGCGCATCTGTGCGAGCACATCACGGTGGCCGACGTGGCCCGCGCCGCATCGGTCGGCGTGCGGGCGCTTGAGTTGGGCTTCGCGCGGCACATGGGCATCTCGCCGATGCGCTGGCTGCGCGAGCGAAGGCTCGACGCGGCCCGGCGCGAACTGGGCCGCCTTGGCAACCGCCCGCGCGTGGCCGATGTCGCGCTGAAGTGGGGGTTCTCGAATCCGGGTCAGTTCGCGAAGGTCTATCGCGAGCGCTTTGGCGAGCTGCC
Source organism: Rubrivivax sp. (assembly GCA_044508835.1). Taxonomy (GTDB): domain Bacteria; phylum Pseudomonadota; class Gammaproteobacteria; order Burkholderiales; family Burkholderiaceae_C; genus JAKFDI01. The sequence continues at coordinate 127,000 of JBIQHD010000006.1, read as the reverse complement.
GGGCACCAAGCGCGTGCAGTGACGGCCGGTGCCCGCCGCCGCGCTGTCAGCGTTGTGCCGGCCCATGCCGATCCCGCCCACCGAACTTCGGCAGCAGCATCCCTACCTGCTCGCGATACACGCGGTAGCGCTCGCCGTAGTGCGCCACGAGGTCGCGTTCCTCGAACCAGATGCCGATCAGGATGTAGCCGGTGCAGGCCGCAGCGAACAGCAGGTGGCCGGCGGTCATGTGCGGCGTGGCCCAGAAGGCGAGCACGAAGCCGAGGTAGATGGGGTGGCGCACGTGGCGGTAGAACAGCGGCGTGCGGAACTGCGGTGCCGGCAGCGCCTGGCCGCGCAGGTTCGCCCACACCTGGCGCAGGCCGAACAGCTCGAAGTGGTTGATGAGGAAGGTGCTGATGAGCAGCACGCCCCACCCCAGCCAGAACACGGCGTGCAGCACGAGGCGGCCGGCGGGGTCGTCCACCGACCAGATCACCGGCTCGGCCAGCGGCCGCCATTGCCACAGCAGCAGCGCGAGCGCGGCGGTGGCCGCGAGCACGTAGGTGCTGCGCTCCATCGGCTCGGGAATCACCTTCGTCCACCAGCGCTTGAAGCCGCGTCGCGCCATCACGCTGTGCTGCACGGCGAAGAGGCCGAGCAGGGCGAGGTTCACCGCCAGCGTTTCGGCAAGCGGTGCGGCGGCGCCGCTGTCGATGGTCTTGGGCAGCAGCGGCAGGTTGCCGACGAAGCCGATGGCGTAGACGAAGGTGGCAAGGAAGAAGAGGTAGACGATCAATCCATAGAGCGTCGTGACGATGGCCATGATGAATCTCCCGGAGCGGAAACCCGAGGACGAGCGGACCCACGGCCCGTCTCGCAGCAACAGGTCGATTGAAAGGAAGAAGCGAGGAAGCGGCGGTTTGTGCGCGCTAGGGCACTTCGCAGCCCGGCGGGGTGTGCGGGCGGCAGAGGCAGATGGACCTCATCATCGCGCCCACCACCGGTTGTCCAGCACCTGCGCGATGCGCAGGGCCGCCCGCGCCGCGCCGTCGGTTTCCACCGGTCGGTAGCGCACGGGTTCGTGCATCGCAGCCAGCGCGCGCTGGGCCAGCAGGTCCGGATCGAGCGTCGCCGCATAGTCCATCGAGCGGTCGGCGGCGTAGTTGGCCAGGCGCTGTCTCACATGCACGCATTGCTCGAAATGGCGCTGCAGCGGAAAGCTCAGGAAGGGCCGGCGCGTGGCCACCAGTTCCATCGTGGTCGACAGCCCGCCCTGCACCAGCGCGAGGTCGCAGCAGGCCAGGTGCTCGTACAGCTTGTGCACGTAGGGCCGCAGTTCCAGCCCGGGTTGCGGCTCGAATTCGTCGGTCGACAGTCGCGGCCCGGTCACGAGGATGAGGCGCAGCTCGGGCATCTCGCGCTTCATGCGCGGGAACGCCGCGGCGATGCGCTGCAGCAGGTGGCGGCCGGTGGCGGTGCCGCCCACCGCCGCGATGGCCACCTTCTCGTCGCTTCGGTAGCCGAGCTTCGCGCGCAGGCGTTCGGTGTCGGCCAGCGCACGCGGGTCGAAAGGCAGGCAGTAGCCGCAGTAGCAGAAGTTGCGGTCGGTCCACTCGCGGATGCCCGGCAGGCCGGGGCCGAAGGGCTGCTCGGTCACGTCCTCGCGGTTGCCGACGAAGATGGCCGCATCGCGCAGGTAGGGGTAGCGCGCCACATGCTCGATGTCGTCGGCATTGCGGTCGGCGCACAGCGCGGCCTCGCGCGCGTTGCCTTCCTCCATCGGCAGGCAGCCGACGAAATCGGTGAGAAAGACGAAGGGCTGGCGCTTGAGTTCCGGGTTCTCGTGGATGTAGTAGTCCACGTCCCAGGCCTCGTCGCCGATGACGAGGTCGTAGTGCTCGGCCTCCATCAGGTCGACGAAGGTCATGAAGTTGTGGCTCATGATCTCGTCCATCGTGCGCAGCGCGAAGAAGGCCGACAGGTCGTGCTCGCCGGCCACCTGCTCGAAGTGGCGGCTCTCGTTCGCCAGGCGCTGCGTGATGGGGTGCAGCCGCTCGCCCTCGCGCTCGAGATAGCGCGCTGCCGGATCGACGGTGAACCAGTCGATCGCGAGGTCCGGCTGCAGCTTGCGCAGCGCCTGCGCGATGGCCAGGTCGCGCTGCACGTGGCCGAGGCCGATGGGGCTGGAGATGAACAGCGCGCGGCGCGGGCGCGCCATGGCCCGCGTCCAGCGGCGCCGTTCCGGTGCGCCCTCGACGAACCCGCGCAGCGCGCGGTTGAACGCCACCGGGTCGCGCACCGCCGTGACGTGGCCGCCGCCGCCGATGGTCAGCAGCTTTGCGCCGGGCACCAGCGCATGGATCGCCTCGCCCTTGGCATGGGGCACGCGCGCGTCCCGGTCGCCGTGGATCACGAGCGTGGGGCAGGCGACGCGGCGCGCCAGCGCGCGCACGTCGAGGCCCCGCCAGGCGTTGCGGCACCAGCCGAGCCATTCGGCGTTGGTGGCGAAGGCGTAGTGCGCGCCGTCCTCATAGGGCTTGGTCGAATGCGGCTCGCTGAAGATGGTGCCCATGAACCAGTCGACGTAGGCCGGCCAGTCGCTGCGCAGCAGCTCGCCCTCCCGCCTCAGGCGCTGCGCGATCTTCTCGTCGCCGGGCGGCAGCGACTCGGCGAAGCCGCCGGCGGCGACGAGATGCGTCACGCGCTGCGGCTGCTCGGCCGCCACCCGCAGCGCGGTCATCGCCCCGGCCGAGATGCCGACCAGGGCGACGCGCGCGGCGCCCACCGCGTCCAGCACGGCCACGAAGTCGGCGTGGAAGTGCTCGAAGCTGTAGGCGTCCTGCCCCATCGGCCGGTCGGAGCGGCCGTTGCCGCGGGGGTCGGTGGTGACGACGCGGAAGTGCCGCGACAGGTACGGCACCGTGGCCTTGAGCATCTGGCTGTGCACGATCTGGAACGACGGCGCGAAGGCGATCCACGGCCCGCCGTCGCCCCACACCGCGTACCACAGCTTCACGCCGTCGCGCTCGACGAAGCCCTGCCGCGCGGGCTGCACGGTGTCGTAGGGCGAGGCGCCGGGATTCGGCGCCGTGCCCGGCTCGGGCAGCGGGCCGGCGAGGCGATCGAGGCGTTCGGGGCGACCGGTCGTGTTCATCGACGGCTCCTTCGGCGGGCGGGAGGATCGGCCGCCTGCGCGACGCGGGCGTCCAGCGATTCCAGCAGCTGCTGCACGGCGTCCAGCGCGGCGCGGCGCTGGGCCTGCTCCTGCTTCACGTCCAGCAGGTCGGCGAACTCCATGCCGAGCCAGAACTCGGAGATCCAGCAGGCGATGACCTCCGGGGTGAACGGCGGCGGCAATGCCACGCCGGCGGCCTGCAGCGCGGCCAGGGCCTCGCGCACGGCCCCGAGCACCAGCTGCTTCCAGGCCAGCAGCCGCGGCAGGAACTTCTCGCGCAGCCCGGTGTTGGAGAGGCTGGCGGCCCACAGCTCGGCCTGCAGCCGCACGAAGCCGGACTCGAGGTCGTCCTGGTAGAAGCGCCGCGCGTTCGCCCACTTCTGCGCGAAGCCGCCGCCGCCGCAGTACATCGAGGCCTGGCGCGCCAGCAGGCGCTGGTTCACCGTGTCCAGCACGTCGATCACCAGCTGGTCCTTGCTGCCGAAGTGGTAGTTGATCAGCGCGTGGTTCACGCCCGCATCCCTGGCGATCTCGCGCACGCTCAGCGCCGCGTAGCCGTCGGACACCAGGCGGCGGAAGGCCGCGTCCAGGATGCGCTGGCGCGTGCGGGTCGGCTCGTCGCCGTTCAGGCGCGAGGGCGAGGGCAGGCTGCGGGCCGGGGATGTCGACGCCATGGCGGATCGGGTTGACCGAGTGGTTTAAACGGTCGTTTAAATCTAGGCGATCCTTGCCCGATGTCAAGCCCCTCGAAGCGAAGCACCGCGGCGCCCAGCGGCCGCCGCGTGGGTGCGGCGGTGCTATGCCGAGGCGCGATCCGGCGCCGCCGGCCATGCCGCGGCGTGCGTGCCCGGCGGCATCGACGGCCGCCGCCACCGCGCCGGCGTGCGCGAGAACTGCGCCGCATGCCGCAGCGCCACCAGCCGCCCGAAGCCGCTGTCGCCCGCTTCCAGGTAGGGCTCGAACGGCGGCCGCTGCGCGCCGAAGCCCTGCGGCACGCGGCCCAGGCCGCGCAGCCAGCGGCCCACGCCGGCCAGCGACACCTGCACGTGCCAGCTGCCGCCCTCGGCGGCCTGGCGCAGCAGCGCCGCCTGCGCGCCGAAGGCCAGCAGGTAGCCGGCGGCGTAGTCGAGGATCTGCATCGGCATCGCCTGCGGCTGGTCCGCGCCGCGGGCCGCGGCCTCGGCGAGGTTGAAGCCGGTGGCCGTCTGCACCAGCGAATCGAAGCCGCGCCGCGCCGCCCACGGGCCTTGCGGGCCGTAGGCCGACAGCGACACGCAGACGATGCCCGGCCGCAGCCGCGCCGCATCCGCGGGGCCGAAGCCCAGCGCGCGCAGGCCGCCGGGCCGGTAGCCCTGCAGGAAGACGTGGCTGCCCGCGAGCAGCGCGCGCAGCGTCTCGCGCCCGGCGCCGGTCTTCAGGTCGACGTGGGCCGAGAGCTTGCCGCGGCTGGTGTCGGCGATGGCCTCGATGTTGGGCAGGTGCGGCGAGTTCACCAGCATCACCTCGGCGCCGTAGGCGGCCAGCGTGCGGCCGGCCACCGGGCCGGCGAGGATGCGCGTGAGGTCGAGCACGCGCAGGCCGGCGAGCGGCGGCCCGTCCGCGGCGAGGGGCGGCCAGGGCAGCGGCGCGGCGGGCCCGGCGTCGGCGATGCGCTCGATGCGCACGGGCGGCGCGTCGGCCAGCGCGATGCCCTGCGGATGCCGGTCCCAGGCGGCGAAGTCGCGCGCCGCGGCCACCACCAGCCCGGCCTCGGCGGCCGCGGCCTCGAAGTCCTCGGCGCGCCAGGCGCGCAGGGCCTGCGCCACCGCCTCGCGCCCGGTGGCGTCGCCCGGCTCGCAGCCGAGCAGGCGCAGGGCGCCGTCGCGGTGGTGGGCGAAGTTGGCGTGGATGCGCATCCAGCCCGGCATGCCGGCGTCGGCGCCGCAGGGGTAGAGGCCGGAGAGCTTGTCCCACACCACCGGCGCCCGGCCGTCGAGGGTGAACCAGCCGCAGCTGTCCAGCGCCGCGTGCACCGCGTCGACCCGCACGCGCTGGCGCTCGCCGGTGCGGCGGTGCCAGAGCTCGGCCGCCGCCAGCGCCGCCGCGCCGAGGCTGGCCTGCGCCGCGGTGGCCACGGCGAAGGACGAGGGCAGCACCGGCTCCGCGCCGGGCAGGTCGATCGCCTGCAGCGCCTCGGGCGGCAGCTGCGCAGCGCGCCACAGCGCCGCGAGCGCGTCGTGCGCGCGCACCGGCGCGGCGGCGGGGGAGGCGCTGTCGTCGGGGGGCAGGGTCATGGGGCGGCCCGGATGTCGCGTCGGGTGGCTTCATACCACGCCGGCGCCGGGGCGCGCCCCGGGGGCGGGCCGCTCAGGCCACCTGCGTCGCGATCCACCACGTGGTGCCGCCGGCGTCCTTCACGCCGCCGCGCCGGTCGGCGTCGTCCTTCTTCACCGGCGCCTGCACCGACATGGCGCCGGCGGCGAGCGCGCGTTCGTAGGCGGCGTCGACGTCGGGCACGTACACGTGCACGTGCGCGCCGATCGGCGGCCAGCCGGCGTTGCCGTCGGCCACCATCACCACGGTGTCGCCGATGCGCACCTCGGCATGGCGGATGCGGCCGTCCGGCGTGGGATAGCGGCGCAGCTCGGTGGCGTCGAACACGCGCACCAGGAAATTGATCGTGCGCACCGCGCCGTCCACGACGAGATAGGGCGCGACGCTCGTGTAGCCCTCGGGCTTGTAGGAGACGGGCATGGGACTCGTTCGCTGATGGGAGGCCGGCCAGTCTGGCACCGGCCCCGAAACCCTTTCCCTGACGATTGATTGACTTGGCGCAAGCCGGCCGGGCCGCGGGGTCGCTGCTGCGACAGCCGGGCGCGCGCACGGCCTTCCAGAATGGCCGCAGCCCTCCAGGACCCGCCATGGATTTCGACCTCTCTCCCCGCACGGCCGCGCTGCGCGAGACGCTGCAGCGCTTCCTCGATGACCTGGTGCTGCCCTCGCACCGCGAATGGCTGCGCTGGGCCGATGCCGGCGTGTACCCGCTGGACGTGATCGAGCCGCTCAAGCAGCAGGCGCGCGCGCTCGGCCTGTGGAACCTGTTCCTGCCGGAGCTGCGCGACGACCAGCCGGGCACGCGCCTGTCCAACCTCGACTACGCGCCGCTGGCCGAGATGATGGGCCGCGTGCCGTGGAGCGCCGAGGTCTTCAACTGCAGCGCGCCCGACAGCGGCAACATCGAGCTGCTGCAGCGCTTCGCCACGCCGGCGCAGCGCGAGCGCTGGCTCGACCCGCTGCTGGCCGGCGAGATCCGCTCCTGCTTCGCCATGAGCGAGCCCGACGTGGCCTCGTCCGACGCCACCAACATCGAGACGCGCGTGGCGCGCGACGGCGACGCCTGGGTGCTCAACGGGCGCAAGTGGTTCATCACCGGCGCGGCGCACCCGAACTGCCGGCTGGTGGTGGTGATGGCGCGCAGCGGCGACGGCACGCCGGACGACGCCCGCGGCCACGGGCGCCACTCGATCCTCCTGGTGCCCATCGACACGCCGGGGCTGGTGGTGGAGCGCAACATCCCGGTGATGTCGCACCAGGCGGTGGAAGGCCATTGCGAGCTCGTCTTCCGCGACGCGCGCGTGCCGCTGGACCACCTGCTCGGCGAGGCGGGCGCCGGCTTCGCGCTGGCGCAGGCGCGGCTCGGGCCGGGGCGGGTGCACCACTGCATGCGCAGCATCGGCCAGTGCGAGCTGGCGCTCGAGCTGATGTGCGAGCGCGCGCTCGAGCGGCGGACCTTCGGCGCGCGCGTGGGCGACTTCGCCAACGTGCAGGACTGGATCGCCGCCAGCCGCCTGGAGATCGACCAGGCGCGCCTGCTCGTGCTGCGCGCGGCCTGGCGCATGGACCGCGAGGGCAACGCGGCGGCGCGCACCGACGTGTCGGCCATCAAGGTGGTGGCGGCGCAGCTGCAGACCCGGGTGCTCGACCGCGCGATGCAGGTCTTCGGCGCCATGGGCCTCACGCCCGACACGCCGCTGGCGCAGCTGTGGAGCTGGGGGCGGGCGATGCGCTTCCTCGACGGGCCCGACGAGGTGCACCTGCGCAGCGTGGCCCGCGCCGAGCTGGCGAAGGCCAAGGGCATGCGGGGGCGGAATGCGGCGCACCTGCGGCGGTGGATGCCGGTGGGGGAGTGAAAGTGAAGAGGGCGCGGGACGTCCATCGGTTCGCGCCGGGCGCTGTCGAGGCGCTCGTCCCGTCAACCCGTTCGTCCCGTCAACCCGTTTGTGCCACCCCGACCCGTTCGCGCCGAGGGATCGAAGCGTTTCGCCGCATCCACCCCGTTCGCGCTGAGCCTGTCGAAGCGCGCGCGCAGTCCGGCTTGTGCGGTGCGTCGCGTAGCGACGCCGCCCTGGGTGGCGATGCGCAGCGAGCCGAATCGCCTCCCGTAGGCGTCGGCGAGAAGCGCAGGGCTTTGCAGCCGGGCGCGACAGCGCCCCTCGTCTTCTGACTTCGCGCGACTGTCTGAGCGCAGCGCCCGCAGGGCGCGTAGCGAGTTTCGCGCGAGGCTGCAAAGCCCGAGCATCGCAGCGCACCCCTCGCGCAGCGAGGGGCGACGGCTCCGGGTCGCCCTTTCTTGGCTACTTCTTTCGGCGAGACGAAAGAAGTAGCTCGCCCGCCGGGGCGAGACCCGGCTTGTCTCAACTTCGGCCGCAGTCACAACCCATCAGACCGGACTGCGCGCACGCTTCGACAGGCTCAGCGCGAACGGGGTGGATGCGGCGAAACGCTTCGATCCCTCGGCGCGAACGGACGAGTGGGGTGAACCTTCGACCGGCCCGGCATGACCGGCGGGCGATGGCGACGCCTCGTCAACCCGCCTCGTCCTGCCCCGCCCGCGCTTCCTGCGCCTCGTGCCCCGGCGCCTCGCGCAGCAGCCGCCGCGTCACGCCGTTGGTCCAGCCGAAGCCGTCCTGCAGCGGGTACTCGCCGCCGCCGCCGCCGGTGGCGTGGGCGGTGGGCAGGGGGCGCAGCGCGTATTTCTCGACCAGCTTGGCCTCGCGCCGGTAGACGTCGGACACGGTGGCGAGCCAGCGGCTGGCGATCTCCCGGGCCAGGGTGCGCCGGCCGTAGGCCGCGAGGCCCTGGATCGCCATCCACTGCAGCGGCGCCCAGCCGTTGGGCCGGTCCCACTGCTCGCCGCTGGGCATCTCGGTGGTCGCGAGGCCGCCGGGCGCGAGCAGCCGCTCGCGCAGCGTGCGCGCCAGGCCTTCGGCGCAGCGCGGCGGGGCGAGGCCGCAGAACAGCGGCACCACCGTCGCCGCGGTGAGGTTCGGCCGGCGCTCGCCCGTCTGCCAGTCGTGGTCGAAGAAGGCCTGCCGGGCGTCGTCCCACATCAGCGCGACCACCGCGCGGCGGCGCGCGTGGGCCTTGGCGCGGAAGGCCTCGGCCGTGCGCACGTCGCCGCTCGTGCGCGCCAGCTGGCCGATCACCAATTCCAGCCGGAAGAGCAGCGCGTTCAGGTCCACCGGCACGATGGCGGTGGTGCGCACGTCCGACAGCCGCGTGCTCGGCCCGCCGTCGTCGCCGCGCAGCCAGCGGGTGCTGAAGTCCCAGCCCGACTCGGCGGCGGCGCGCAGGTCGCGCCACACCTCGCCCGCGGGCCGCGTGGAGGCCTGCGCGGTGCGCACGTCCTCCAGCCAGGCCTCCTCGCGCGGCGCCTCGCGGTCGTCCCAGTAGCGGTTGAGCAGCGTGCCGTCGGGCAGGCGCACCACGCGCCGGCGCGCCTCGCCGCGGGCCAGGCTCTCGGCGCCGTCCATCCAGAAGGCGTGCTCGGCCAGCAGCTGCGGCAGGTGGCCGGTGCGGTCGGGGCCGCCGCAGCGCTCGCACAGCTCGACCATCAGCGCGAACACCGGCGGCTGCGAGCGGCTGAGGTAGTAGGTGCGCGTGCCGTTGGGCACGTGGCCGTAGGTGTCGATGAGGTAGGCGAAGTTGTCGGTCATCGCCTGCAGCAGGTCGCTGCGTCCGCCCTCGGGCAGGCCGAGCATGGTGAAGTAGGTGTCCCAGTAGTACAGCTCGGCGAAGCGCCCGCCGGGCACCACGTAGGCATGCGGCATCTGCAGCGCCGACGAGTACGCCGGGTGCTCGCGCGGCTGGCGCGTGAGCACCGGCCACAGGCGGTCGATGTGGTCGGGCAGCGGCTGGCCGGGCAGCGACACGTAGCCGCTGCGCGGCACGACGGGCGCGTCGAAGTGCGCGCCGACGAAGGCGGCGAGGTCGAAGCCCGGCAGGTGCCGCTCCCGCCGCCAGGCGGCAAGGATGGCCTTCGGGTCGCCGCGCGGCGCGCAGTCGACGAAGGTCTTGCTGTCGGCGAACACGCGCTGGGTCTGCACGGCGACGAAGAGTTCGCCGTAGCGGTCGGCGGGCGACAGCGTGTCGGGGGGTGGGCTCTTCTCCGCCTCGGCGGCGCGCCGCTCGCTCCGGTCGGGCGGCAGGGTCATCGGCGCTCCGGCATCAGCGCGGGTGCTCCTCGGCCGAGCCCTTGCGGTGCGCGGCCTGCGACTTCTCGCGCGGCGCGGCCTCGAGGTCCAGCAGCAGGGTGACGAGCAGCGAGGTGTCCGCCTGCGCCGACACGGTGTGCGCCAGGCCGCCGGGCAGCAGCATCACCTCGCCCGGGCGCAGCCGCGATTCGCGCGAGGGCGTGCCGACGGTCGCCTCGCCCTCGAGGCACTGGATGGTGATCTCGCCCGGCACGTGGTGCTCGGGCAGCGATTCGCCGCGGCGCAGCACCAGGCGCATGAGCTGCAGGCGCTGGCTCTTGAGCAGGCTCGTGCTGCGCGCACCGGCCCAGGCGCTGCCGAGGGGGCGCACGTCGATGGGCTCCAGCGCCCGCCCGTGGTCCAGGGCCATGGCGTTCCTTGCAGTGGCGATGCGCCGCATGTTGGCCCAGGCCCGCGCGCCGCGGGTGAACCGCCGACGCGGGCAGGGTTATGGCGGGCGCTACTTGCGCGAATGGTCGAGCGTCGGCGGCGGCGTGTAGGCCAGCTCGCGCGCGCGCGATTCGTACTGCGCCGCCGGCGCCGGCTGCCCCTGGCGGCGGTAGTGCAGCGCCAGCTCGTAGCTCGCGATGCCGTTGCCCAGCGCCGCGGCGTACTGCAGCCAGCCTTCGTAGCGGTTCGGGTCGGCCATGGCCGTGCCTTCCTGGTAGCGCCGCGCGATGCGGGCCGCCGCGTCCTTGTCGCCGCGCGCGGCCTTGCGCACCTCGGCGAGCAGCTGCTCGTCGGCGTCCTTGGGCTGGAAGGCGCTGCGGTACAGCCGCACCTGGTTGCTGCGCAGCGCGCGCACCGCCTCGCCGGCGCCGGCGCGCGCCACTTCGGCGCTGCCGGCGAGCTTGCTGTCGCCGAAGCGCTCGAGGTACTGCTCGGCGAGCTTGAGCACCTCGGCCGGCCACTGGCTGTCCTGCAGCTGCTGCCACAGCGCCGCCTGCTCGGCGGCGATCTGCTCCGGCGTGGCGCTCGGCGCGTGCGGCGTGAGGCGGAACTGCACCTGCGTGTTCTCGGCGATGAAGGGGTTCTGCGCCAGGTTGCGGATCGCCTCGATCGGGTGCGTGCTCATCGTCTGCTGCACGTCGAGCTTGACGAGGCGGAAGAAGTCGGAGAACGAGAGCTCGTCGGCCGCGGTCTTGAGCAGCTTCACCAGCGAGCCGGTGTAGAAGGTGTTGAGCGTCTCCACCGCCGGCGCGATGGCCGGGCGGCCGGCGGCGGTGGAGAAGACGATCAGGCAGCCGGGCGGCGCCTCCACCTGGTTCAGGCCGTCGCTCGCGTTCATGGCCGCGCGCAGCGAGGTGCGGCAGGCGTCGACGACGGCGATGGTCAGCCCCGTGGAGCGCCGCGGCAGCAGCTCCATCACGTCGCGCTGCAGGTGCAGCGAGCTCGCCAGCAGCACCGGCTCGCGGGCGTCGGGCGCGATGCCGGCGCCCAGCAGCAGGTTCTCGGCGTCGACCTGCATGCCGTGGCCGGTGAAATAGAACATCACCGTGGCGTTGGGCGCGGCGGCATGCGCGCTTCTCGCGAACTCGTCGATCGTGCGCTTGAGGCCGATGGGGTCCTGGTCGATGGTGGCGGTGACGGTGAAGCCGCGCGCCTCGAGCGCCGCCTGCATGTCGCGCACGTTCTTGTGCACCGGCGGCAGGTCGAAGGGATTCGGATAGATGCGGTTGCCGATGAGCAGCGCGAGCCGCGGCGCCCCGAGGCCGGTCTCGGCCGCGGCGGCGTCGGCGGCCTTGGCCGCGGCATGGCCGGCGAGGCCGCTGCCGCCCAGCGCCAGCGCGAGCGGCAGGGCGAGCGCGGCGCGGCGCCGGCGCGGGTCGGCGGGCGCGTCCGCGGCGGAATGGAGGAAGCGGGAGGCGGCGCGGGTCGGAGTCGGCATCGGGACGAGGGAAACGGAGGAAGACGCGGCCGGGCCGCTCATTCGCAGAACAGCCGGCCGGGCGCCGGATCGCACACCTCGGGCATGCGGATCGACTCGCGCCCCACGGTGGCCGGCCGGCCGGCGCCCACCTCGGCGATGACGCCCGAGCGTAGGCGCGAGGACACGTTCTCGGTGCGCACCGCGTCGTCGAAGCGGGCCTGGCGCGCCTCTTCCACGGTGGCCGTCACGGCCGTCAGCGCGCCCTGCTCCTGCGGCGTGCGCGGCGCCGAGCCGTTGTAGAACATGCGCACCTCGCCGGCCTTGCCTTCGCCGTCGTAGAACGGCCGCGGCTCGAGGCGCCCGCCGACGAGTACGCTGCCCGGCTGCCCGCCGGCGCCCTTGGGGCTGACGCTCAGGTAGCCGCCGGTGGCGCCGCCGAGGTGCACCTGCACCCAGCTCTCGGGCGCCGCGCCGCCGAAGCCGCCGTTGGCGGCCAGCGCCTTCGGCCCCATCACCAGCGTCAGGCCCGGCACCGAGGTCTGGAAGCCCTGCAGGTTCTCGTAGGGCAGGCGCGCGCGGATCTGGCCGGTGGGGCCGGTGGTGAGCCAGTCGGTCGAGAGCTTGACCGCGTCGGCCTCGATGCCCGCGTCGGCGCCGGCCGGGTCGCCGGCGTCGGGCGGCGAGCCGGCGACGTGGATCTCGCTCGAATGGATGCGCACGAAGCCGAGGGCCACGCCGTTGGCGTTGTCGAAGCGCGCGGTGCCCGTGTCGCCGGGCGTGCCGCTCACGGCGGAGATGCCGCCCAGCAGCGTGTTGCCCGCCTGCTCCAGCAGGATGGAGCCGCCGCCCGTCGCGCGCAGCGACAGCAGGCTGCCGGCGGCGCTCGCCAGGCTGCCGCCGCTCTGGAAGATGGCGGCCGAGGCCTCGGACAGCGCCACGCCGCGCAGGTTGAGCAGCGGGTTCTGCAGCGCCGGGTCGGTGAAGCCGATGGCGCTCGGCACGGCGTGGGACACCAGGCCGAGCGTGCCGCCCTGCAGCTGCAGCGCACCCGAGAGCTCGATCGTGCCGTCGGCTTCCACGCTGCCGCCGCCGGTGAGCGCGACGTCGGCGAGCCGCAGGTTCGAGGCGCTGCGCAGCTGCAGCGAATCGGCGGCGACCGACACCGCGCCGCCGAACGCATTGGCCGCATGCACCGCGCTCAGCGCGCTGCCCGCGAAGGCCGTGGCCGAGCCGGTGACCAGCGGATCGAGGAAGGTCTGCGCGCCGCTGGTGACGATGCGCACGGCGCTGCCGTTGCCCGAATCGATGCGCGTGTGTTCGCCGCTGCTGCCGTTCCAGTCGGCCGCGCCGGCGTCGTTGTCGGTGGTGAGGCTGCGCAGCGCGTCGACGGTGCCGATGTCGCGGGCGATGCGCGTCGTGCCGCCGCTCGCGAGCACGAGGTCGTGGCCGCCGTTCACGCCGCCGTCGAGCTGCAGGTCGGCGCTGCCGGCCTGCAGCGTGGTGTTCGCGCGCAGCGCCAGCGTGCCGACGTTCATCGTGCCGCTGCCGTCGCCGCGGCCGATCACGTGCTGCGTGAAGCCGCTCGCGCCGTCGAGCACGGCCTGCGTGACCTGCAGGCCGCCGCTGCCGCCCGCCACGCCGATGCTGCGCGACGCATCGCGCGCGGCGATGGTGAGCACGCCGCTGCCGGCAAGGCCCGCGCCCACCGCCAGCGTGTCGGCCTGCAGCTGCAGGTCGGCCGCGCCGCCGACGGCGCCGTCGAAGGCGAGCGCGCTGCCCGTGAGCCGCGTGCTGCCGCCCAGCTGCAGCGCGCCGCCATAGTGCTGCGCGCCCAGCGTCTCGATGCTCGCGCCGGCGAGCTGCACCGTGCCGCCGAGCTGCGCGTCGAGGCTCGCGAGCGCCGCGGTGGCGCCCACGGCGCCGCCGAAGCGCGTCGGCCCGCCGCTGCGCAGGACGAGCGCCTGCGCGCCGTCGACCGTGCCGGCGAAGTCGAGGCCGGCGCCGGACAGCGTGGTGTCGGCGGCCAGCGTGACGGCGCCACCCCAGTGTTGCGCGCCGGTGCTCGACACGCTGCCGCCGGCCAGGGTGGCGCGCCCGGTCGTCGTGAGCGCCGCCAGCCGCGCCGTGCCGCCGACGGCGCCGCCGAGCGTGGTGTCGGCGGCATCGAGCACCAGCGACTGCGCGCCGTCGGCGGTGCCGTCCAGGCGGCCGTCGAAGGCGAGGCTGGCGCCCTGCAGCGTGCCGCTCGCGGCCAGCACCACGTCGTCGCCGTAGCGCTGCGCGCCGCTGGTGCGCACGCCGGCGCCGAGCGTGGTGCTGCCGGCGGCGTCGGTGGCGAGGCTGGCGAGTGCCGTCGCCGCGCCCACGGCGCCGCCGAAGCGGGTGGCCGCGGCATCGACGCGCAATGCGTGGGCGCCGTCCACCGTGCCGGCGAAGTCGACGCTGGCGGCGGTGAGCGTGGTGTCGGCGGCCAGCGCCACGGCGCCGGCGATGGCGACGTCGCGCAGCGCGCCGCTGCCGCCCACCGCGCCGCCCAGGGTGGTGAGCCCGCCGGTGGTGATGCGCAGGTCGCGCGCCGTGCCGGCGCTGTCGACCGCGCCGGCCAGCGTGACCGCGCCGACGGCGCTGTCGATGGCCAGCGAGGTGGGCAGGGTGAAGGCATTGGCGGTGATGGCGCCGCTGCCGTCGGCGCGGCCGATGGCGAGCTGCGGCAGGCCGGCGAAGCGGTCGAGCAGAGCCTGCGAGAGCTGCAGCGTGCCCGCGCCGCCGGCGATGCCGATGCTGCCGCTCGCACCGAAGGTCGCGAGCCGCGCCGTGCCGCTGCCGCTGGCGGCGGCGCCGAGCGACAGGGCGTCGGCGTGCAGCGTGAGGCCGTGGGCGCCGAGCGAGAGGGGGCCGGCGATGTTGATGGCGGCGGCCTGCAGCGTCGCGTCGGCGGCCAGCGTCACGCTGCCGCCGTAGTGCTGCGCCGTGGTGGCCGAGACGAGCGCGTGGCCGAGCCTCGCGTCGCCGCCGATGGTGAGCGTGCCCAGCGCCGTGCCGCCGCCGATGGCGCCGCCCACGCGCGTCAGCGCTGCGCTGTGGACGGCGAGGTCGTGGTGCGTGCCGGCGGCGCTGTCGACGCCGCCGTCGAGGTGGATGGTGCCGCTGCCGCTTTGCAGCACGGTGTCCATCGGCAGCACCAGGTGGCCGACGTGGATGTCGCCGCTGCCGTCGCCGCGGCCGATGGCGAGCGTGGAGAAGCCGGTGAAGCGGCTGAGCGTGGCCTGCGTGAGCTGGTAGGCGCCGGCGCCGCCGGCCACGCCGATGGTGGTGGCGGCGAGCGAGGGCGCGAGCGAGACCGTGCCGCTGCCCGAGACCGTGCCGCCCAGCGTGAGCGCGTCGGCCTGCAGCCCGAGCTGGAAGCTGCCGGCGGCCAGCGCCCCGTCGAACACCAGCGTGGCGGCGGTGAAGTCGGCGGCGGCCGTGAGCGTGACGGCGTCGCCATAGTGCTGCGTGCCGCTGGTGGTGATGTCGGCGCCGACGCGGGTGCCGCCGGCGGCGTCGGTCGTGAGGCCGGCGAGCGCCGTGCCGCCGCCGACGGCTGCGCCGAAGGTGGTGAGGCCGGCGGCGTTGACGGCGAGGTGGTGGGCGCCGTCGACGGTGGCGGCGAAGGTGGCGGTGCCGGCGGTGACGGTGGCGTCGGCGGCGAGCGTGAGCGCGTCGTTGAAGGCCAGCGCGCCGCTGGTGCGCACGTCGCCGGCGAGCGTGGTGGTGCCGCCGGCGTCGGTGGTGAGAGCGGCCAGGGCCTGGGCGGCGCCGACGGCGGCGTTGAATTCGGTCGCGCCGGCGGTGTTCACGGTGAGCGAGCCGGGGCCGTCGATGGCGCCGTCGAAGCGCAGCGTGCCGGCGCCGGTGGAGGCGAGGGTGGCGGCGCCGGTAAGGCCGAGCGCGCCGCGCCAGCGCTGGGCGCCGCTGGTGGTGAGGGTGGCGTTGCCGAGCGAGGCCGCGCGCAGCACGTCCAGCGAGGCGATGGACACGGCGCCGCCGAAGCTCGTGCCGCCGGCGGCGTCGAGGGTCAGCGCATGGGGGCCGTTCACGGTGCCGGTGAAGCCGATGCTGCCGCTGCTGGTCAGGCGCAGGTCGCCGGCCAGGGTCAGCGTGCCGCCGTAGGTCTGGGCGCCCGTGGTGCTCACGTCGCCGTGCAGCGTGGTGCTGGCGTTCACCGTCAGCGCGTGGGCGCCGCTCACGCCGGCGTCGAAGGTGACGGTGCTGCCGGCGAAGGTGGTGTCGGCGCCCAGCGCCACCGTGCCGCCCCAGTGCTGGCTGCCGGTGGTGGCGACGCTGCCGCCGTTGACGGTGGCGGCCTGCCGCACGTCCAGCGCGGCCAGCGAGACGGTGCCGTCGAAGGTGGTGCCGGCGGCGGCGTCCGTGGTCAGCGCGTGTGCGCCGCCGACGCTGCCGCCGAAGCGCACGCCGCCGGCCGTGCTGGCGAGCGTGGCCGAGGCGTCCAGCGTGAGCGCGTCGCCGTAGAACTGGTCGCCGCTGGTGGTGATGGCCGCGGCGACGGTGGTGCCGCCCGCCGCGTCGGTGGCGAGGGTGGACACGCCGGCGACGGCGCCGCCGAAGCGCGTGGTGCCCGCGCTCTCGACCGCGAGCGCATGGCCGTTGCCGGTGACGGCGGCCAGCGTCACGCCGCCGCTGCCGTTGTGCAGCGTGGTGTCGGTGGCGAGCGTGAGGGCGTTGGCGGCGAGGGCCGCCGTGCCGTCGCTGCGGCCGATGTGCAGCAGCGACAGGCCGGCGAACTGGTCCAGCAGCGACTGCGACAGCTGCAGCGTGCCGGCGGCGCCCGCCAGGCCGATGCTGCCGCCGGCGCCGAACGTGGCCAGCCGCGCGCTGCCCGTGCCCGAGACGCTGCCCGCGAGGCCGAGGCTGTCGGTGAACAGCGCCACGTCGTGCGCGCCGGCGGCGAGGCCGGCGTCCAGCAGCAGCGCGGGCGCGTGCAGCGCGCCGTCGGCGCCGAAGCCCAGCGTGCCGCCGTAGTGCTGGGTGCCGCTGGTGCGCACCTCGGCCGCGTCGATCCGCGCCGCGTGGGTGAGGGCCAGGCTGCCCAGCGCGTTCGCGGCGCCCACGTTGCCGGCGAAGGTGGTGAGCGCCGTGGTGTCCACCGACAGGCCGTGGGCGAAGCCGGCGGCGCTGTCCACCGTGCCGCCGAAGCTCACCGTGCCGCTGCCGCTGCGCAGGGTCAGCGTGGTGGGCAGCACGAGGTGGCCGACGTCGATGGCGCCGCTGCCGTCGCTGCGGCCGAGCGTGAGCGAGGCGAGGCCGGCGAAGCGGTCCAGCGTGGACTGCGCGATCTGCATGTCGCCCAGGCCGCCGGCGATGCCCAGGCTGGTGCCCGCGGCCACCTGCTCGATCACCACCGCGCCGCTGCCGGTGACGGTGTTGCCGACCGTGAGCGCGCCGCCGGCGCGCAGCGTGAGCGCATGGCTGCCGGCGTCGATGCCGCCGCCGAAGCCGAGCGCGCCGCCGGACTCGACGGCGAAATCGCCGGCGAGCGTGACGCGGTCGCCGAAGCTCTGCGTGCCGCCGGTGCGCACGGCGGCGGCGAGGGTGGTGGTGCCGGCGGCATCGGTCGCGAGGCTGGCGACGTCCACCGCGCCGCCGAAGGCGGTGAGGCCGGCGGCGTTGACGGCGAGGGCGTGGGCGCCGTCGACGGTGGCGGCGAAGGTGGCGGTGCCGGCGGTGACGGTGGCGTCGGCGGCGAGCGTGAGCGCGTCGTTGAAGGCCAGCGCGCCGCTGGTGCGCACGTCGCCGGCGAGCGTGGTGGTGCCGCCGGCGTCGGTGGTGAGAGCGGCCAGGGCCTGGGCGGCGCCGACGGCGGCGTTGAATTCGGTCGCGCCGGCGGTGTTCACGGTGAGCGAGCCGGGGCCGTCGATGGCGCCGTCGAAGCGCAGCGTGCCGGCGCCGGTGGAGGCGAGCGTGGCGGCGCCGGTGAGGCCGAGCGCGCCGCGCCAGCGCTGGGCGCCGCTGGTGGTGACCGCGACGTTGCCGAGCGTGGCGGCGCCCGCCGCGTCCAGCGAGGCGATGGACACCGCCCCGCCGATGGTGGTGCCGCCCGCGGCGTCGAGCGTGAGCGCATGGGCGCCGTCCACCGCCGCGCCGAAGCCGATGCTGCCCGCCGTGGCGGTCAGCGCGAGGTCGGCGCCGAGCGTCAGGCGGCCGTGGCTCTGGTTCCCGCTGGTGGACACGTCGGCGCCGAGCACCGTGGCGGCGCTGCCGGTGGTGACGAGGCCGCTCAGCGCCGTGGTGCCGCCGATCGCGCCGTCGAAGCGCGTGGTGCCGGTGGTGCTCACGGCGAGCGTGCGCGCGCCGTCCACGGTGTCGGCGAAGTGGATGCCGGCACTGCCCGCGCTGAGCGCCAGGTTGCCGCCCAGCGTGACGGCGTTGCCATAGGCTTGCGCGCCGCTGGTGCCGACGTTGCCGGCGAGCGTGGTGCTGCCGGCGCCGTCGACGGTGAGCGCCGCCAGCGACACCGTGCTGCCGAAGGCGGCCGTGCCGGCGGCGGTGACGGTGAGCGCGCCGGTGCCGTACACGGTGCCGCCGAAGGCGACGTCGTTGCCGGCGAGGGTGAGGCTCGCCGTGTCGATGCGGGTCGGGCCGCTGTAGTGCTGGTTGCCGGTGGTCTCGACCCGCAGCGCGGCGCCGGTGCCGAAGCGGTGCTCGCCGGAGCTGCTGGCGAGGCTCGCGAGGGCCGTGCTGCCGCCGATGTCGCCGCGGAAGTCGGCGTAGCCCGAGGTGAGGCCGAGGGCGAAGCCGCCGTCGACGCTGTCCAGCTGCAGGGAGTAGGCGGTGATCGAGGTGTCCTGCAGCAGCGTGATCGGCGCCTGGGCGTCGAACGACGCCAGCGCCGCGCCGGCGCCCACGGCCCCGTGCAGCGCCAGGCCGCCGGCGGCCTGGACGGTCAGGCCGCCGCTCAGGGACGCGCTGGCGTCGACGCTGCCGCCCAGGCTGACGCTGCCGCCGCGCAGCACGTTGGTGCCGGTGAGCGCCACGGCGCCCTGGTAGCTCTGGGCGGCGCTGCCGGTGTCGATGGTCACGCCCTGGAGCGCGATGGTCCCGGAAGCGCTTTCCACGGCCAGCTCGTGCGAGCCGGTGATGGCGTCGGTGAAGACGATGTCGCCGCTGCCGGTCTGCAGCTTGGTGTCGGCGGCGAGCGTGAGCGCGCCCACGCGCAGCGTGCCGCTGCCGTCGCCGCGGCCCACGCCGATGCGGGTGATGCCGGCGCTCAGCAGCGGGTTCAGGTCGAAGCTGACTTCGCCGGTGCCCGCCGCGCCGCTGCCGATGTAGAGGGCCTGGGTGGCGTCGCGCGGGGCGAGGCTGACGAAGCCGCTGCCGCTGGCCGCGCCGGCGAGGCCGAAGTTGCCGCCGAGCTGCAGCACGAGGTCGTGCGCGCCGAGGGCCAGCCCGTTGCCGAACTGCACGCTGTTCGCGTCGATGGCGGTGTCGGCGGTGAGCGTCACCGCGTCGGCGAAGGTCTGGTCGCCGGTGGTGAAGAGGCTGGCGCCGAGCCGGGTGCTGCCGGCGGCGTCGGTGGCCAGGCTCGCGAGCGCCGTGCCGCCGCCGACGGTGCCCTGGAAGCGGGTCTCGCCGGCGGTGTCGACGGTGAGGGCCCTCGCCCCGTCGACGGTGGCCGCGAAGTCCACGCCGCCGGCGCCGGCCGTGAGCACGGCATCGTTGGCGAGCCACACCGCGTTGCCGTAGGCCTGGCCGCCGGTGGTGGTGATGCCGGCGCCGATCTCGGTGCGGCCGGCGGTGCCGGTCGCGAGCGAGCCGATGGCCACCGCGCCGCCCAGCCGGGTGGTGCCGCCGGCGCTGGTGCCGAGCGCGTGCGCGCCGGTGAGCGTGCCGGCGACGTCGATGTCGCCGGCGCCGCCGGCCGTCAGCTGCACGTCGGCGCCCAGCACGACGTTGCCGTACTGCTGCGTGTTGCCGGTGTTCACGTTGCCGTGGAGCGTGGCGGTGCCGTTGACGGTGAGCCGGCCGACGGCCACCTCGCCGAGGCTGGTGGCGGCGGCGTCGATGGCGAGCGTGCGGGTGCCCGTCTGCGTCGTGCCGCCGCCGATGGCGACGCTGCTGCCGCTGAGCGTGGCGTTCGCGGCGAGCACCACATCGTCGTACTGCTGGCTGCCGGTGGTGGTGACGTTGCCGTGGAGCGTGGCGCTGCCGTTGGCCGTGAGCTGGTCGACGGTCACCGCGCCGAGGCTGGCGGTGGCGGCGTCGATGGTGAAGGCGCGGGTGCCCGACTGCGTGGTGCTGCCGCTGATGCCGACGCTGCCGCCCTTCAGCGTCGCGTCGGCGGCGATCACGACGTTGGCGTACTGCTGGGCGGCCGTGGTCGTGACGTTGCCCGCGAGCGTGGCCGTGCCGTCGACCGTCAGCGCGTCGACGTCCACCGACGCGAGGCTGGTGGTGGTGGCGTCGATGGTCAGCGCGTGGGCGCCGGACTGCGTGGTACTGCCAGCGATGCCGACGCCGCTGCCGGTCAGCGTCGCGTCGGCCGCGAGCACGACGTTCGCGTACTGCTGCGTGCCGCCGGTGGTGACGTTGCCGTGGAGGGTGGCGGTGTGGTCGACGGAGAGCTGGCCGACGTCCACCGGGCCGAGGCGGGTTGCCGCGGCGGTGATGGCGAGCGTGCGCGTGCCCGTCTGCGTGGTGGCGCCGCCGATGTCGACGCCGCTGCCGCTGAGCGTGGCGTTCGCGGCGAGCACGACGTCGTCGTACTGCTGGGTGCCGGTGGTCGTCACGTTGCCGTGCAGCGTGGCGCTGCCGTGGGCCGTGAGCTGGCCGACGGTCACGGCGCCGAGGCTGGACGTCGCCGCGTCGATGGTGAGCGCGCGGGTGCCGGTCTGGGTGGTGCTGCCGGCGATGGCGACGCTGCTGCCGCTGAGCGTGGCGTTCGCGGCGAGCACGACGTCGTCGTACTGCTGCGCGCCGGTGGTCGTCACGTTGCCGTGGAGCGTGGCCGTGCCGTCGACATCGAGCTGGCCGACCGTCACCGCGCCGAGGCTGGCCGTCGTGGCATCGATGGTGAGCGCGCGGCTGCCGGTCTGGGTGGTGGCGCCGCCGATGGCGACGCTGCTGCCGCTGAGCGTGGCGTTCGCTGCGAGCACCACGTCGGCGTACTGCTGGCTGCCGGTGGTGGTGACGTTGCCGTGGAGCGTGGCGCTGCCGTTGGCCGTGAGCTGGTCGACGGTCACCGCGCCGAGGCTGGCGGTGGCGGCGTCGATGGTGAAGGCGCGGGTGCCCGACTGCGTGGTGCTGCCGCTGATGCCGACGCTGCCGCCCTTCAGCGTCGCGTCGGCGGCGATCACGACGTTGGCGTACTGCTGGGCGGCCGTGGTCGTGACGTTGCCCGCGAGCGTGGCCGTGCCGTCGACCGTCAGCGCGTCGACGTCCACCGACGCGAGGCTGGTGGTGGTGGCATCGATGGTCAGCGAGCGCGCGCCCGACTGGGTGGTGCTGCCGGCGATGCCGACGCTGCTGCCGGTCAGCGTCGCGTCGGCGGCGATCACGACGTTCGCGTACTGCTGCGTGCCGCCGGTGGTCACGTCGCCATGCAGCGTGGCCGTGCCGTTGGCATCGAGCTGGTCGACGGTCACCGGGCCGAGGCTGGTGGCCGTGGCGTCGATGGTGAGCGCGTGCGTGCCCGCCTGCGTGGTGGCGCCGGTGATGGCGACGCTGCTGCCGCTCAGCGTGGTGTCGCCACCGATCACGAGCGAGCCGTAGCCCTGCGTCACCGCGTCGATGCGGGCGCCGTCGACGCGGGCCGCGTTCGTCACGCTCAGGGCGCCGAGCCGGGTGGTCCCGCCGACGGTGCCGCCGAAGGTGGTGCCGCCGCCGGCCGTCACGGTGACCGATTCGGTGTCGGCCGTCGTGCCGTCGAGCGTCCCGCCGAAGCTCACGGCGCCGCTGCCGGCGTCGAGCGCCACGTCGGCCGCGGCGGTGACGGCGTTGCCGTACTGCTGGTCGCCGCTGGTCGTCACGTTGCCGGCCAGCGTGGTGCGGCCGGCGCTGCCGGTCGTGAGGCTGGCGACGCCGACGGCCTTCAGCGACTTGATGCCGCTTCCGAGCAGGGTGAGCGCGTGGGCCCCCGACACGTTGCCGTCGAAGGTGGTGCCGTTGGACGTGATCCGCACGTCGGCGCCCAGCACCACCGGGCCGCTGAAGTGGCTGGCCGCGCTGCCGCCGAGCGTGATGTCGTCGTTGAGCGTGATGTCGCCGCCGGTGGCGGTGAGCGACAGCGCGCGCTGCGTCGAGGTGACGGCGTTGTCGATCACCACCGAGGCGCCGGTGATGGCGATGTCCTGGCTCTGCAGGGCGACGGGGCCGGTGAGCCGCACCTGGCCCGAGCCCGAGCCGAGGTTGCCTTGCAGGGTGATGGCGCTGCCGGCGAGCGTGAGGTTGCCGTCGACCTGGATCGACTGCCCGGCGTTCACGGTGAGCGTGCCGCCCGCGGCGGCCGAGAGCGAGGTGCCCGGCGTGGCGTTGGCCACCGAGTCCCGGAAGGTGAGGTTGCCCGCCGCGACCAGCGTGATCGCCGCGCCGGTGTAGCCGCTCAGGTAGTCGGCGCTGACCGTGACGTTGGCGCCGCCCGGGGCCACGCTCACGTCGGCGTCGTCCACCGCGCCGGCGTCGTTGCCGACGATCAGGTCGTTCGGGTCGAGCAGCAGCGTGCCCCGCTCGCCCAGCGGCGCGCGCGTGTCCACGTCGCCGCGGAACAGCAGCGTCTGCTTGCCCGACACCTCCACCGCGCCGCCGTCGCCGCCGGCCGCGCCGCCGCGTGCGGAGACCGTGCCGGCGAAGCGCGTGGTGTCGTCGCTCCACACCACCACCTCGCCGCCGTCGCCTTGCTGCACCGCGTCGGCGCGCAGGGTGGCGCCGGCCGCGACCGTGGTGACGAGCGCGTTGCGCACGCCCGCGTCCCGGCCCTGGAAGCCGCCGCCGACGTGGATCGTCCCGCCGCCGGCCGCGCCGGAGGCGTCGAGCACGGCGCCGTCGGCGAGCAGCACCCGCTCGCCCTGCACGGTGATGTGCCCGCCGCTCGCGCCGGCCCCGGCCGACGAGGCGTCGAGTGCGCCGCCGACCTGCACGATGCCGTCGGCCGCGCCGTCGATCACGATGCGCCCGTTGCGCTGGCCCAGGCCCCGCGCCTGCACCACGCCGCCGAGGTTGAGCACGGTGTCGGCGAAGGCGCCGCGCGCCGCGGCGCGCACCTCGACGCTGCCGCCGTCGGCCTGCAGGCGGCCGAGCTGCTCGAGCTTGTTGGTCGCCTGCGTCGCGTCGGTCTGGAAGAAGATCAGCCCGTCGCCTTCCACGTCGACGAGCACGCTGTCCGCCGCCGCGAGGCCGACGCGCCCGCCGTCGGCCGTGATCGTGCCGGTGTTGGCGACGTGCGGCCCCGCCAGCGCCACGGTGCCGCCGGGCGCCGAGATCGTGCCCTCGTTGCGCAGCACGCCGCGCTGCGCCGGGCCGCCGGCCGAGGTGAGCCGGAAGGTGCCGGCCATGAAGTCGGCGTTCGACATGTCGAGCGTCGAGGCCACCAGCCCGCCCACGTCGATGCGCGCGCCGGCGCCGAACACCACGCCGTAGGGGTTGAGCAGGAAGACGCGGCCGTTGGCCTGCAGCTGCCCGAGGATGTGCGACGGGTCGGTGCCGACCACGCGGTTGAGCAGCACCGACGAGGCCGTCGGCTGCTGGATGCGCACCGACTCGTTCGCCCCGATCGAGAAGCCCTGCCAGTCGATGACGGCCTTGGCCGTGCCCTGGGTGATGAGCTGCTGGCCGGGCGCCGTCTGGCTGACGGTGGCCTGCCCGGCGACGACCTGGGCGCCGTCCGGCCCGGCCCAGGCTGGCGCCCAGGCCATCAGCACGGCCAGGGCGAGCGGCTGCAGCGCGAACGTCTGCGCGGCGCGCGGGCTGCGCGGCATGGCGTGGCGGCGGGGCGACGGCTTCATGACGGGGCTTTCGTTCGGCGCGGCTCGGGGGTCAGAAGTGCTTGGTGGCCGTGACGTAGGCGCGCGGCTTCTTCACGACCGGATCGTTCTTCGCCTCGCCTTCGAGCGGCCAGGCCAGGTAGGCGCGCAGCGCGAAGTCGTTCGGCCGGTCCCAGATGGCGCCCACGCCCCAGCCGCTGAGCGAGGCGGCGTTGCGGCTGGTGACGATGGGCGAGGGCCGGTGGCGGAACCGCACGCGCCCGGCGTCGACGAAGGCGCTGAGCACCATCTCGCGCGACATGCGCCCGAACCAGCTCTCCGGCGGCAGGAAGCGCAGCTCGGCCGTGACCGCCACGCCTTCGTCGCCCGTGCCCTCGCCCGGCGCGAAGGCGCGCACGCGCTCGGCGCCGCCGAGCTGGAACTGCGCCACGTTGTCGAGGTTGTCGGCGGTGACCTGCGAGCGCAGCGCGGCGTAGAGCAGCAGCCGGCCGTCGACGAGGTTCTGCAGCCGCGTCACGTTCAGCCGCGCGAGCGTGAACGTCGGCGGGTTGTCGTTGGCGGCGCGGCTGCCGAGCGTCACCCTGCCGTGGGTGAGCGACAGCTCGAAGGTGTTGACGCCGCCGCTGAGCGCGTCGTCGCGCGCGTCGCCGGAGATCGACAGCTGCAGGTCGTTCACCTTCTTGCGCGCGTTCAGGCCGGTGGCCCCCTGCTTGTCCTCGTAGCGCTTGGCGTTGAGCGAGGCCAGGGCGAAGAGGTTGAGGTTGCGCGAGCGCACCACCGGGTACAGCGCGTAGGTGGTGATCGAGGTGGCGTCGCCGTGCAGGTCGAGCGGCAGCTCGGTCTCGTCGAGCTGGTACTGCACGAACGACGCCGAGGCGCCGAGCTTCAGGCCGTCGGCGCCCACCGGCAGGGTGTAGCCGGCGAGGGCGAAGTTCAGCCCGCGGGTGGTGGTGGTCAGGGCGTTGAGCACCAGGCCGTCGCCGCGGCCGGTGGGGCTCGCGATCGTGCCGAGCACGCTGAAGCGCCCCACGCCCGAGTAGCGCGAGCCGAGGGTGTCGACGTCGACGCGGGTGGCCAGCCGCGCCTCGGGCTGCGCTGTGACGACCAGCGACGCCGTGCCCGGCGTGCGCCCGGCCTTCACCTCGAAGCGCGCGGTCAGGCCGCGCAGGTCGTTGACGAGGAAGACGACCCGCTCGACGTCGCGCACGTGCAGGATCTCGCCCGGCTTCAGCCGCGACAGGTAGGCCTCGACGATCTCGCGCGCGAGCGGCATGTTCTCGGGCCACTGCAGCGTCACCTGGTCGAGCCGGCCCTCGAGCACCGCTATGCGCACGATGCCGTCCTGCGGGTCCTGCTCGGGCAGGAAGGCGTAGCCCAGGTAGTAGCCGAGGTCGCGCTGCAGGAAGCGGGTGACGGCGACGGTGGCGTTCACCAGGTCCTCGTAGCTGCGGTCGCGGCCGGTGTAGGGCGCGGTCAGCGCCGGCAGCGCGGCGCGCAGGGCGGCGGGCGCCGAGGCGTCGACGCGGTAGCCGGCCACGTCGAGCGTGAGTTCGTCGCCGGGCTTGCCCAGCTCGCGCGCCTGGGTCGCCGGCCGCTCGGGCAGGGCGGCCTCGCTCGACGCCCCCGGCAGCACCGGGCGCAGCTGCTCGGGCGTGGGGACGGCGCCGGGCGGCGGCTCGGCGCGCGTCGCCTGCGCGCGCGCGCCCCACGGCCCCGCGAGGCATGCGGCCATGACGGTCGCGCCCATCCATCGTGCTGTCTGTCCCAACCGCGCCCCCGGCTCTGGCCTGTTGTTCTGCCTGCCGGCAACGACGCCGGAGAAGGTGCCGAAGGGTAACGCGAGGTACGCCCGCGCGCATCCCCCGGCTGCCCGTGATGCGGGGCCGGTGTGGGTTCCGCCGCAGCGAAGTGCGTGAACAAGTCACGCGATCGGCGTGTATGGATGACCGGCCTTTGCGCCCGGTCTGCCCTTTGTTCAAGGGCTTGTGCGAGGCATGGCCCCATCGAGCCATGGCTCCCTGGCGCGCTTGACGCCTGTTAGCGTGCGCTATACAACCCGATCCCTCACGAGAACGGTCTTCGAAAGACGGCGATGGACGACAGCGAGGGAGATTTCGATTCGATCACCAACCCCATGGCGTCGGCGTGGCTCGAACCGCTCGATGACGGCGCCTGCGGCGAGGACCTCGAATACGACAACGAATTCCTCGAACTCGCCCAGGCCGCCGCCGGCAAGCCCGGCGACCAGTTCCAGCCCGAAGGCGAACCCCCCAACTGGCGCGCGGTGCACGGCCTGGCCGAGAGCCTGCTCGGGCGCACGCGCGACCTGCGCGTGGCCATCTACTGGGCGCGCGCGATGCTGCACCTCGAAGGTGCGGCCACGCTGCCCGACAGCCTGCGCCTCGTGCGCGGCCTGCTCACCCGCTTCTGGGACGAGCTGCACCCGAAGCCCGATCCCGACGACGGCGACGCCTATGCGCGCATCAACGCCTTGGCCGACATGTCCAGCCAGGAAGGGCTGGCCGGCGACCTGCGCCAGTCGCTGATCATCGCCGACCGCAGCGTCGGCGAGCTGCGCGGGCGCGACGTGGAGATCGCGCTCGGCAGCCTCGAGCCGCGCGACGGCGACTACGCCATGACGGCGAGCCAGATCCAGCAGATGATCACGGCCGCCTGCGAGTCCGACCCCGGCTTCGCCGCGATGCCCGCCGCCGTGGTGGGCGAACTCGAGAAGCTCACCGAGCTGATGCGCGAGCGCGTCGGCTACGACCGGGCGCCCGACTTCTCCGCGCTCGGCGCGGTGTTCGAAGGCCTGGCCGGCTGGGTGCCCTCGGAAGGCGGCGGCGGAGATGCCGATGCCTTCGACCTCGACGCGCTGTCCGACGACGCCGACGCCGAGTCCGGCGCCCCGCGGGGCGGACGCGGGCGCGGCGGCGGCCTGGGCACGCGCATCGACTCGCGGGCCGACGCCCTGCGCGCGATCGAGATGGTCTGCGACTACCTCGAGCGCGCCGAGCCGACCAGCCCGGCCCAGCTGCTGCTGCGGCGCGCCGCGAAGCTCGTCGACAAGAACTTCCTCGAGCTGGTGCGCGAGTTCGCGCCCGACGCCTTCGGCGAGGTCGCCAAGGTCATGGGCGTGAGCGCCGACGAGTCGTCGGGCTACTGACGCGCGCTCAACCGCGCCGCCTGCGGCATTCGACGCACTCTTGGGCTCGTGCAACCGCGCCTTCGAACGTACATTTCATCACCACCAGTCACAGACAAACAGGAGCCGAAATGGGTAGCAGCCAGAAGTTCATCGCGCGCAACCGCGCGCCGCGCGTGCAGATCGAATACGACGTGGAGCTCTACGGCGCCGAGAAGAAGGTGCAGCTGCCGTTCGTGATGGGCGTGATGTCCGACCTGTCGGGTAAGCCCGAGGACCCGCTGCCCGCGGTGGCCGACCGCAAGTTCCTGGAGTTCGACGTCGACAACTTCGACGCGCGCATGAAGTCGATGAAGCCGCGCGTGGCCTTCTCGGTCGAGAACACGCTCACCGGCGAAGGCAACCTGCCGGTGGACATCACCTTCGAGAGCATGGACGACTTCTCGCCCGCCGCCGTGGCGCGCAAGGTCGACGGCCTGAACAAGCTGCTGGAAGCGCGCACGCAGCTGTCCAACCTGATCACCTACATGGACGGCAAGACCGGCGCCGAGGAGCTGATCGCCAAGGTGCTCGCCGACCCGGCGCTGCTGGCCTCGCTCACCGCCGAGGCCAAGCCCGAGGAATGAGCGCGCGTCGCGAACTGAACCCAAGGAACCGGAGCACCTTTCATGGCTGAACTCGAATCACAAGGCTCGGCGCTGGCCGGCGTCACGCTCGAAGGCAACGACTTCGCGGCGCTGCTCAAGAAGGAATTCAAGCCCAAGACCGCCGAGGCCAAGAGCGCGGTGGAGCAGGCGGTGCAGACGCTGGCGCAGCAGGCGCTGGCCGACACCAACATCATCGGCAGCGACGCGATCAAGACCATCGAGGGCATGATCGCCGCGCTCGACAAGAAGCTCACCGAGCAGGTCAACCGCATCATCCACCACGAGGACTTCCAGAAGCTGGAGTCGGCGTGGCGCGGCCTGCACTACCTGGTGAACAACACCGAGACCGACGAGCAGCTGAAGATCCGCGTGCTCAACGTCTCCAAGCAGGACCTGGGCAAGACGCTCAAGCGCTTCAAGGGCACGGCCTGGGACCAGTCGCCGCTGTTCAAGAAGCTGTACGAAGAGGAATACGGCCAGTTCGGCGGCGAGCCCTACGGCGCGCTGGTGGGCGACTACCACTTCGACCACACGCCGCCCGACGTGGAGCTGCTGACCGAGATGGCCAAGGTGGCCGCCGCGGCGCACGCGCCCTTCATCACCGGCGCGAGCCCCACGGTGATGCAGATGGAGTCGTGGCAGGAGCTCGCCAACCCGCGCGACCTGACCAAGATCTTCGGCACGCCCGAGTACGCCGCCTGGCGCTCGCTGCGCGAGTCCGACGACGCGCGCTACCTCGCGATGTGCATGCCGCGCTTCCTCGCGCGCCTGCCCTACGGCGCCAAGACCAACCCGATCGACGAGTTCGACTTCGAGGAAGACACCGCCGACGCCGACCACAACAAGTACAGCTGGTCCAACGCCGCCTACGCCATGGCGGTGAACGTGAACCGCTCGTTCAAGGAATACGGCTGGTGCTCGCGCATCCGCGGCATCGAGTCGGGCGGCGCGGTGGAGAACCTGCCCACCCACAGCTTCCCCTCGGACGACGGCGGCGTGGACATCAAGTGCCCGACCGAGATCGCCATCTCCGACCGCCGCGAGGCCGAGCTGTCGAAGAACGGCTTCCTCGCGATGATCCACCGCAAGAACTCCGACTTCGCCGCCTTCATCAGCGGCCAGTCGCTGCAGAAGCCCCACGAGTACGACGACGCCGACGCGACGGCCAACGCCGCGCTCGCCGCGCGGCTGCCGTACCTCTTCGCGTGCAACCGCTTCGCGCACTACCTCAAGTGCATCGTGCGCGACAAGATCGGCTCGTTCCGCTCGCGCGAGTCGATGGAGAACTGGCTCAACGAGTGGATCCTCAACTACGTGGACGGCGACCCGCAGAACTCGAGCGAAGAGGTCAAGGCCCGCCGCCCGCTGGCCGCCGCGACCGTCGAGGTCGAGGAGGTCGAGGGCCAGCCCGGCTACTACCAGTCACGCTTCTTCCTGAAGCCCCACTACCAGCTCGAAGGTCTGACGGTGTCTTTGCGCCTGGTTTCCAAACTGCCGTCCGAGAAGTCGGGCGGCTGACGCACCGTTCGTGCACCGCATACCTACCCAAGGAGAGTAAACAATGGCCGTGAACGCATTCCTGAGCTTCTTCGACAAGGCCGACGGCGAGTCGATGCAGAAGGGCAAGGAGAAGTGGATCGAGATCCAGGGCTGGGACTGGGAAGTCGAGGCCGAGACGAGCTGGACCAAGGGCGGCGGCGCGAGCGTGGGCAAGCCCAACCCCGGCAAGTTCAACTTCGAGCACTACTTCGACACCTCGTCGACCGTGATCCTCGGCTACATCTGCACCGGCAAGGCCTTCCCCAAGCTCGAGCTGCAGATGATGAAGACCACCGGCAAGGGCAGCCCGGAGACCTACTTCACGATGATCATGGAAGGCGCCTTCATCACCAAGGTGGCCAACAGCGGCACGGAAGAAGGCAACGTCCTGCAGAAGGTGGAGCTCGTCTTCAAGACCGTGAAGATCGAGTACAAGCCGCAGGACAACAAGACCGGCGCGCTGGGCGCGGTCAAGACCTACAACTGGGACATCCCGGCCGGCACGGCCTCTCCCTCGGCCTGATCACGCCGGGTCGCGGCGGCGCGCGGCCGCGGCCCCGGCGCGGCACCGCCGGTGCGCCCCCGGGCGCGCCGGCCTTCGGCATTCTTCTTCCTCGTGCCGGCCTGCGGGCCGAGGCGGCGAAAGCGCATTCATGAGTTGGTCCAACATCTACTGCCAGATCCTCACGAAGACCGGGCCGATCGTCGGCGAGGGCCTGCTGGAGGGTTTCCAGACCTCGATCGAGCTGCTCGACTTCAAGTGGGGCATGAGCGTGCGCACCGACGCGCAGCAGTCCGGCGGCGGCTACGGGATCAGCGTCAAGAAGCTCAAGAGCATGGTGGGCGTGAGCGCCGCCAAGGGGCTCGACCTCAACGAGCTCGAGATCACCAAGCGCTTCGACATCGCCTCCGCGCGCATCCACAGCTGCATCGACAACGACACGCCCATCGTGAAGCTGTCCATCACCGTGCTGCACATCAAGCAGGGCGGGCGCGCGCTGCACCAGCCGGGCTTCATGTTCATCGCGTCCGACGGCTACTTCACCGAGTCGTCGCTCAACCTCGTGCCCTCGGGCAACGGCGCCGAGCTGCGCGAGACGGTCAAGCTGAACTTCCGCGGGGTCGACATGACCTACCTGAAGCGGCTGGGCAAGGACAACTTCCCGATGAACCCGTTCTCCTACGCCAAACCGAAGAATCAGTGAGGCCGCATGTCGCAGTCGATTGCCGAGGTCTACCTGCTGCTGGTCCGCCCGACGACGATCCCGATCGCCGGCGAGGCGGTGCCCACGCCCTTCGACGGCCAGATCGAGCTCGACTCGTGGAGCTGGACGCTGCTCAACCAGGGCCAGGCCGACCGCCAGCGCCAGGTCGAGGCGCAGGAAGACCGCCGGCGCAACGACCGCAACATCGCCGCCGGGCTCATCAGCAGCATCGAGGCGATCCGCGGCCTGAGCGGCACGCCGCCCGAGGACCAGCTCGACGAGATCGACAAGGAAGTCGAGGAGACCAAGCCGAAGACGCTCGACCCCGAGGAGCGGCAGAAGCTGCGCTTCACCTTCTCGAAGAACGTCGACCTGGCCAGCACGCAGATGCTGAACTCGATGAAGGCGGGCGACGTGTTCCCGCACGCCACGCTCACCCTGTACCACCGCTCCAAGAACGAGCCGCTGTCGCTCGTCATCAAGTTCGAGAAGGTGCGGCTGACCGAGTACGCGCTGTCCGTCGAGGCGTCCGACACCATGTCCGACATGAAGGAGGACTGGACGGCCGAGTTCGAGGGCGTCGACTACGTCTACCAGAACCGTCCGGCCGCCAGCGGCGCGAACGGCGTCACCAAGGGAACGGCCCGCGTCTTCAAGATGAAGACGCCGCTGGTGCCGTTCTGACGACCGGGGCGCGCGCATGTCGATGAAGAACTACCACGACCTGAGCAGCTCGACCAGCAGCGACCTGAAGGCCGGCTTCCAGTTCGAGTTCTTCTGCGAGTGCTGCAACGACACCTGGCGCTCGCCCTTCACCCCCTACCGGCGCGGGCGGCTGACCGGCTGGCTCAAGCGCTTCGACTTCGTCTTCGTGAACCTGCACCGCGTCGGCCACGCCAGCGGCGCCCTGGCCGACGCCGGGGCGCTCAAGGCCAAGGAAGCGGCGCTGGCCGCCGCCCGCGCGCAGGCGGCGCGGCGCTTCCACGCCTGCGAGCGCTGCGACCGGCACGTGTGCGACAACTGCTTCCGCGAGGAGACCGGCCACTGCCGCGACTGCAGCGCCAAGGCGGGCGGCGCCCGCGGCGGCGGCGCGGATGACGGCGGGCACGTCGGCTACGCCGACGACGCGCCGGCCGCCGCCGGCCCGGTCTGCCCCAATTGCCAGACGCCCTCCGAGGGCGGCCGCTTCTGCCACGAGTGCGGCTTCGACATGGCGAGCACCCACAAGAGCTGCCCCGGCTGCGGCACCACCGTGTCGCGCCAGGCGCGCTTCTGCCCCGACTGCGGCCACGGCTTCTAGCCCGGGCGCCGCGGCTCCGTCCTTCACCCGTCGCACTGCCCACACCATGGCCGATCCCCGCTCCGATGCCGAATCCGCGCTGCGCGCCGGCGACCCGCGCGCCGCGCTGCAGCAGCTCACCGCCGCGGTGCGCGCCAAGCCGGCCGACGCGAGCCTGCGCGTGTTCCTCGCGCAGCTGCTGTGCGTGCTCGGCCAGTGGGAGCGGGCGCACACGCAGCTCAACGTCGTCGCCGACCTCGACGCGCTGGCCATCCCGATGCGCGAGACCGTGGGCCACGCCATCCGCTGCGAGCTGATGCGCGCCCAGGTGTTCGCCGGCAAGCGCACGCCGATGGTCTTCGGCCAGCCCGACGAATGGCTGGCGCTGCTGATCGAGTCGCTGCTGCAGAAGGGCCAGGGCAACGCGGCGATGTCCGAGGACCTCGCGCGCCGCGCCTTCGACGCCGCGCCCGCGGGCGCGGGCCGCCTGAACGACCAGCCCTTCGAGTGGATCGCCGACGCCGACTCGCGCCTGGGTCCCGTGCTCGAGGCCTGCGTCAACGGCCGCTACTACTGGGTGCCGTTCTCGCGCCTCGCGCGCGTGAGCTTCGACGCGCCGGAAGACCTGCGCGACTGCGTCTGGATGCCCGCGCAGCTCACCTTCGCCAACGGCGGCGAGACCGTGGCGCTGGTGCCCACGCGCTACGTGGGCTCGCACGAGAGCGGCGACGGCCTGATCTGCCTCGCGCGCAAGACCGAGTGGGCCGAGATCGGCGCCGACCGCTACGCCGGCCTCGGCCAGCGCGTGCTCGTCACCGATGCCGGCGAGGTCGACCTGATGTCGGTGCGCAGCCTCGAGTTCGGCGAGGCCGCCTAGTGGCCGGGCTCACGTCCCAGGAGCGGCTGCAACCGTCCTTGCTCGACCGGCTGACGGACGACCAGCCGTCGTCCGCCAGGGAGTCGCTCGAGTCGCGCGTGCTCAGCCGCCAGCAGCTGCGCGCGGCGGTGCTGCGCGACCTGGCCTGGCTGTTCAACACCACGCGCGGCGAGCCCGACGCCGCCTCGCCCGACACCGCCGCCGTGGCGATGTGGCGCGCCGCGCCGCACGCGCGCCGCTCGGTGCTGAACTTCGGCATCCCCGCGCTGTCGGGCAGCACCGTGTCCTCGCTCGACTTCGCCGTGCTGGAGCAGGCCATCCACGAGGCCATCGTCGCCTTCGAGCCGCGCATCGACGAATCCACGCTCGTGGTCGAGGTCAACCGCGAGGCCGGCTTCAACCTGCAGCACAACAGCCTGCGCCTGGTCATCCGCGGCCAGATGTGGAACCAGCCGGTGCCGCTGGAGCTGCTGCTCAGCGCCGACGTCGACGTGGAAACCGGCATGGCCTCCGTGCGCGACATGCGAGGCTGACCATGGACCCCCGGCTGCTTCGCTACTACAACCAGGAACTGCGCTACCTGCGCGAGATGGGCGCGGAGTTCGCGCGCGAGTTCCCGAAGATCGCCGGCCGCCTGGGGATGGAAGGCATGGAGGTCGCCGACCCGTACGTCGAGCGGCTGATCGAGGGCAGCGCCTTCCTCGCCGCGCGCGTGCAGCTCAAGCAGGACGCCGAGTACCCGCAGCTCGCACAGCGCCTGCTCGACATGGTCTGCCCCAACCTCACGGCGCCGGTGCCGTCGATGCTGGTGGCGCGGCTCAAGCCCTCGAACGACCCCAACCTCATCAGCGGCCTGCCGATCCGGCGCGGCGCCACCCTGCTCGGGCCCGAGTCGTCGATGAGCACGACGCGCTGCGAGTTCCGCACGGCGCAGGACGTGGTGCTCACGCCGCTGAAGGTGGCCTCGGCCGAGTACTTCCTGAACGCGGCCGACCTCGCGCTGTCGAGCCTGGCGCTGCCCGAGCGGCCCCGCAGCGGCGTGCGGCTGCGGCTGGAACTGCCCGAGGGCATGAGCTTCGCGCAGCTCAAGCTCGACCGCCTGCGCTTCTACATCGGCGGCCTGTCCGACGTGGCGCTGCGCCTGCACGAGCTGCTGGCGGGCGCGTGCATCGGCGTGCTCACCGGCACGCCGGGCCGCGGCAACGAGGGCACGCGCCAGCTCCTGCCCGGCGCCCACGTCAAGCCCGCGGGCTACGGCGACGACGAGGCCATGCTGCCGGTCACGCTGCGCGGCCTGTCGGGCACGCGGCTGATGCAGGAGTACTTCGCGTTCCCGCAGCGCTTCCTCTTCATCGACGTCGACGGCCTCGCGCCCGCGTTCGCGCGCTGCAAGGGCAACAGCTTCGAGCTCGCGCTGCTGTTCAACCGCTACGCGGCGCCGCTGGAAGGCGCGGTCGAGCCCGACAACTTCATGCTGCACTGCGTGCCGGCCATCAACCTGTTCGAGCGCCGCGCCGACCGGCTCAACGTGACCGACGGCAGCACCACCTTCCACATCGTGCCGGAGCGGTCCGCGCCGATGGACTACGAGGTGTTCGACGTGCTGTCGGTCACCGGCTTCGTCGACGACCGCGACGAGCAGGCCTTCGTGCCGCTGTTCGCCGTGCCGCAGATGGAACCGGGCGACGACAGCGGCTTCTACACCATGCTGCGCGAGCCGCGCGTCGTCTCCGACCGCGCGCGCCGCGAGGGGCCGCGCTCGGGCTACGTCGGCACCGAGGCCTTCCTGTCGCTGGTCGATCCGCGCGAGGCGCCGTATGCCGACGAGCTGCGCCAGCTCGCCGTGCGCGTGCGCTGCACCAACCGCGACCTGCCGATGTTCATGCCGGTGGGCCAGAGCCACGGCGAGCTCACGCTCACCGCCAGCGCGCCGGTCGAGGCCATCGACGTGGTGGCCGGCCCGTCGCGCCCGCAGAGCGCCATGCGCGAGGGCCCGGTCGCCTGGCGGCTGCTCGGGCTGCTGTCGCTCAACTACGTCTCGCTGCTCGACGACGACCCCGAGCGCGGCGCGACCACCCTGCGCGAGCTGCTCGGCCTGTTCGCGCACGGCGCCGAGGCCGGCCTCAAGCGCCAGATCGACGGCGTGCGCGCCGTGTCGGTCAAGCCGGTGGTGCGCCGCCACCCGGCGCCGGGGCCGATCGCCTTCGGCCGCGGGCTGGAGATCCGCGTCACCGTCGACGACCTGTCGTTCGAGGGCGGCAGCGCGGTGCTGCTCGGCGCGGTGCTGCACCAGTACTTCACGCGCCACGTGTCGATGAACGGCTTCGTGCAGACCGTGCTCGCCTCCATGACGCGCGGCGACGTGATGCGCTGGGCGCCCCGCGCCGGCGCGAGGTCGCTGCTGTGAACGCGCCCGAGCCGCGCAGCCTCGACCCGGCGGCGGGCGCCGCCTCGGCCGGGCCGAGCGGGGCCGAGGTCATCGAGCGCATCACCCGCCGGCCCGCGGCCCACGACCTGTTCCAGGCGCTGCGCCGCATCGAGGCGGCGCACCGCGAGCTGCCGCGCCTGGGCGACGCGCTGCGCCCCGGCGACGAGCCGCTGCGCTTCGCGCAGGAGCCTTCGCTCATCTTCGCGCCGGCGCCGATCGCCGAGGTGGAGCAGACGCCCTCGGGCCACCCGCGGCTGGTGCAGCGCGTGTTCGGCTTCTTCGGGCCGAACGGCGCGCTGCCCATCCACCTGACCGAATACGCCCGCGAGCGCCAGTTCTACAACGACGACCTCACCTTCATGCGGTTCGTCAACATGCTGGCGCACCGCTTCGGCCTGCTGTTCTACCGCGCGTGGGCGCGGGCGCAGCCCACGGTGTCGCTGGACCGGCCCCAGGATGCGCCCATCGTGCGCCAGGTCGGCGCCTTCTTCGGCATGGCCGAGCCGTCCACCCGCGGGCGCGACGCGCTGGGCGACTTCCCCAAGCTCTTCTTCGCCGGGCGCCTGGCGCGCTCGGTGCGCGACGCCGACGGCCTGCAGGCCTGGATCGGCCTGCAGTTCGGCGTGCCCGTGGTGGTGGAGCAGTTCCGCGGCCACTGGATGACGCTGGACGCCGACGAGCGCACCCGGCTGCGCCGCGACGGCCAGGCGGCGCTCGGGCGCGGCGCGGTGCTCGGGCGCGCGGTGTGGGACGTGCAGCACAAGTTCCGCATCGTCATCGGCCCGGTGGACTGGGCGCGCTTCAACGCGCTGCTGCCCGGCGGCGCGGCGCTCGACCGGCTGCAGGCGCTGGTGCGCCAGTACGTGGGCTTCGAGTTCAACTGGGACCTGCGGCTCATCCTGCGCCGCGAGGACGTGCCGGCCTGGCGCCTGGGCTCGACGCTCGGGCACGGCCGCGCCGTCGGCCGGCTCGGGCGCACGGCGTGGATGAACATGGCCCGCGGCAATGTGCGCGCGGGCGACGCCGGCGAGCTGGTCATGAACGTGGAAAGCATCCGGTCGAACGCCGTCCTGCGGGCGGCGAATCGGCTGCATTGAAAACAAGCGACAACGGAGAGATCGAGATGAGCGAAATCAGTCGGGTGGCCCTGTTCGGCAAGCTCAATCCGCTGGGCTACAAGTCCATCGAGGGCGCGACGGTGTTCTGCAAGCTGCGCGGCAACCCCTACGTGGAGCTGGTGCACTGGATCACGCAGCTGCTCGAGAACAACGAGAGCGACCTCGCCGCCATCGTGCGCCACTACGCGCTCGACCAGGCGGCGCTGGCGCGCGACGTGACGGCCGCGCTCGACCGGCTGCCGCGCGGCTCGACCGCCATCTCCGATTTCTCCGAGCACATCACCCACGCCATCCAGCAGGGCTGGGTCTACGGCACGCTGATGTTCGGCGACTCGCAGGTGCGCACCGCCTACCTGATGATCGGCATCCTGAACACGCCGACGCTGCGGCATGCGCTGGTCGCCATCTCGCGCCAGTTCGAGAAGATCAAGGCCGACGACCTGGCCGAGAACGTCGCGAGCATCTGCGCCAAGACCGGCGAGACGGGCCTGGGCGCGCAGGACGGCAGCATCGTCGGCGCCGGCGAGCCGGGCGAGGCCTCGGGCGCGATGGCGCCGGCCGCCATGGGCAAGCAGGAGGCGCTGAAGAAGTTCACCGTCGACCTGACCGAGCGCGCGCGCCGCGGCGAGATCGACCCGGTGACCGGGCGCGACGAGGAGATCCGCCAGATGGTGGACATCCTCATGCGCCGGCGCCAGAACAACCCCATCCTCACCGGCGAGGCGGGCGTGGGCAAGACGGCGGTGGTCGAGGGCTTCGCCCAGCGCCTGGCGCGCGGCGACGTGCCGCCGCAGCTGCAGGGCGTGTCGCTGCTGTCGCTGGACCTGGGCCTGCTGCAGGCCGGCGCCTCGATGAAGGGCGAGTTCGAGCAGCGCCTGCGCCAGGTGATCGACGAGGTGCAGGCGTCGCCCAAGCCCATCATCCTGTTCATCGACGAGATCCACACGCTGGTGGGCGCGGGCGGCGCGGCCGGCACCGGCGACGCAGCCAACCTGCTCAAGCCCGCGCTCGCGCGCGGCAACCTGCGCACCGTGGGCGCCACCACCTGGGCCGAGTACAAGAAGTACATCGAGAAGGACCCGGCGCTGACCCGCCGCTTCCAGGTGGTGCAGGTGGGCGAGCCCGACGAGAAGAAGGCCGTGCTCATGCTGCGCGGCGTGGCCACCGTGCTGGAGAAGCACCACCGCGTGCAGCTGCTCGACGAGGCCATCGAGTCGGCGGTGAAGCTCTCGCACCGCTACATCCCGGCGCGCCAGCTGCCCGACAAGGCGGTGAGCCTGCTCGACACCGCCTGCGCGCGCGTGGCGGTGAGCCAGCACGCGATCCCCGCCGAGGTGGAGGATTCGCGCCGGCGCATCGAGTCGCTGGAGATCGAGCGGCAGATCATCGACCGCGAGGCCAACGTCGGCGTGGACGTGGGCTCGCGCCGCGGCGACGTCGACGCGCTGCTGGCGGCCGAGCGCGAGCGCCTGGCGGGCCTGGAGAAGCGCTGGCAGGACGAGAAGGCGGTGGTCGACAAGGTGCTCGCGCTGCGCGCGCAGCTGCGCGGCGACGACAAGCCGGTGGACGCCCCGGCCGATGCCGCGGCGCCCGACCGCGAGAAGCTGCTCGCCGAGCTGCACGACCAGCAGGCGCAGCTCGCCGCGCTGCAGGGCGACAACCCGCTGATCATGCCCAGCGTCGACGCGCAGGCCGTGGCCAGCGTCGTCGCCGACTGGACGGGCATTCCCGTGGGCCGCATGGTCAAGAACGAGCTGCAGGCCATCCTCAAGCTCGGCGAGACGCTGGGCCAGCGGGTGATCGGCCAGCAGCACGGGCTGGACATGATCGCGCGGCGCATCCAGACCTCGCGCGCGCGGCTGGACAACCCCAACAAGCCGATCGGCGTGTTCATGCTGTGCGGCACCTCGGGCGTGGGCAAGACCGAGACGGCGCTGGCGCTGGCCGAGGCGCTGTACGGCGGCGAGCAGAACGTCATCACCATCAACATGAGCGAGTTCCAGGAGGCGCACACCGTCTCCACGCTCAAGGGCGCGCCCCCGGGCTACGTGGGCTACGGCGAGGGCGGCATCCTCACCGAGGCGGTGCGCCGCCGGCCCTACAGCGTGGTGCTGCTCGACGAGGTGGAAAAGGCCCACTCCGACGTGCACGAGATCTTCTTCCAGGTCTTCGACAAGGGCTGGATGGAAGACGGCGAGGGCCGCATGATCGACTTCAAGAACACGATCATCCTGCTCACGAGCAACGCCGGCTCCGAGCTCATCATGAACATGTGCCGCGACCCGGAGCTGCTGCCGGACCCGGACTCGCTCGCCACGGCGCTCACCGAGCCGCTGCAGAAGATCTTCCCGCCGGCGCTGCTGGGGCGCATCGTCACGATCCCGTACTACCCGCTGTCCGACGAGATGCTCGGCCGGATCGTGCGGCTGCAGCTGAACCGCATCAAGAAGCGCGTGGCCGAGAACCACAAGATCCCGTTCGAGTACAGCGACGAGGCGGTCGAGCTCATCGTCAAGCGCTGCAACAACGCCGAGTCGGGCGGACGCATCATCGACGCCATCCTCACCAACACGGTGCTGCCCAAGGTGTCGATCGAGTACCTCACGCGCACGGCCGAAGGCGCGCAGCTCAAGGGCATCACGCTCGGCGTGGACGGCGACGACTTCAGCTACGCCTTCGCCTGAGGGCGCGGCCGAGGGGTCTGACGGGGGAGAGTGACGATGGCGATTCCAGGGTTGGGAACGGCGGCCAACGAGGTCATGAAGATCACGACCAGCTCGGGCGGCTTCCTGGTCATGAGCATGACCGGCCGCGAACAGCTGGGGCGGCTGCCCGAGTACGAGGTCGAGCTCGTCGGCGAGCTCGACATGATGGGCAAGCCCAAGCCGGTCGACATGCACAAGCTGCTCGGCACGCGCGCCAACGTGACGATGGACGTGGACGACGACCCGCGCCACTTCAACGGCTACGTCACGCGCATGAAGCGCGGCGAGCGGCGCGGGCGCTACGAGAGCTACACCGCCACGCTGCGGCCGTGGCTGTGGTTCCTCACGCGCAGCCGCGACAGCCGCGTGTTCCAGTCGATGAGCGTGAAGGACATCGTCTCCAAGGTGCTCACCGAGTACAGCACCGACTTCGAGTTCCGCCTCGTCTCGGCCGCCGCCTACCCGAAGCTCGACTACTGCGTGCAGTACCAGGAGAGCGACTTCGACTTCGTCAGCCGCCTGCTCGAGGAAGCCGGCATCTACTACTTCTTCGAGCACACCGAGCGCAAGCACACGATGGTGCTGATCGACGGCATGGCGCGCCACAAGAGCCGCCCCACGCGCGACCCGATCAAGTGGGCCAACGCGATGAAGTACGAGGGCACCGCGATCAACTGGCAGAGCCAGGACGAGGCGCGCGCCGCCAAGGCCGTGGTGGCCGACTACGATTACCTGTCGCCGAACACCAAGATCGAAGGCACCAAGGCGGCCGTCAAGCCCGCGTCCAAGCTCGGCGCGACGGAGGTCTTCGAGTACCCGGCCGACGTGGTGCAGAACAGCCAGAAGCCCACCGCGCAGTCTTCGGCCGAGGCGGCCACGCACCGCGCGACGGTGCGCATCGAGGAGCTGACGTCGCTGCAGCGCACCAGCACCACCATCGTCAACACGCGCGACATCGCCGTGGGCATGACCTTCGAGGTCGAGAACCTGCCGCACAAGGGCGACGACGGCAAGTACCTCGTCGTCGGCGCCGAATACCGGCTGGAGTTCGCGGCCCACGAGGCCATCGAGGACTTGCGCAGCGACCGGCGCAAGGACGGTTTTCTCGCCAGCCTCACGGTGATGAGCTTTACCGCGCCGAACTTCCGTCCCGAGCGCCGCACGCCGCGCCCCTTCATCCACGGCCCGCAGACGGCGGTGGTGGTGGGCGCCTCGGGCAACGAGATCGAGACCGACAAGCACGGCCGCATCAAGGTGCAGTTCCACTGGGACCGCATCG
This sequence comes from Rubrivivax sp., assembly GCA_044508835.1. Classification (GTDB taxonomy): domain Bacteria; phylum Pseudomonadota; class Gammaproteobacteria; order Burkholderiales; family Burkholderiaceae_C; genus JAKFDI01. Next base: position 87,264 of record JBIQHD010000006.1, on the reverse strand, counting down.
CCAAGAAGGAGAAGAGGGCGCAGAACAGCTCGTGCTGGGTGCGCGTGGCGCAGCCGTGGGCGGGCAAGGGCTTCGGCTACTTCGCGCTGCCGCGCGTGGGCCACGAGGTGGTGGTGAGCTTCCTCGACGGCAACCCCGACCGCCCGCTCGTCACCGGTTCGGTCTACAACGACGAGAACCCCGTCGCCTGGAAGCTGCCCGACCACGCCACCGTCAGCGGCCTCAAGACCCGCAGCAGCAAGGAAGGCAACGCCGACACCGCCAACGAACTGCGCTTCGAGGACGCCAAGGGCAAGGAGCACATCTGGTTCCATGCCGAGAAGGACTTTTTCCGCCACGTCGAGGGCGACGCCTTCGACCTGGTCAAGGGCAACGAGACGCTGAAGGTGCTGCTCACCCGGCGTGACGTGGTGGTGGAGAACGTCTACACCGACATCGGCAAGGAGACGATGACCCGCGTCGGCGCCGACCTGCACCTCACGGTGGGCGGCGACGTGCTGCACGACGTGGGCGGCGTCCAGCAGCTCACCGTGGCCAAGGACTCGACGGTCACCATCGGCGCCAACCTGCATGTCGACGTCGGCGCGGAGACCGCCGTCAACGTGGGCGGCAAGGCGGCCGTGGCCACGGGCGACAACTTCGACCTCAAGGTCGACGGCGACGCGGTGGTCGAGGCCACCGGCAAGCTGTCGCTGAAGGCCACCAGCGACGTGATGGCCGAGGGCATGAACATCAAGGTCAAGGGCTCGGCGAACATCGTGCTCGAGGCCACGGCCGGCATCACGCTCAAGGTCGGCGGCTCGCTCGTCAACATCGGCCCGTCCGGGGTCGACATCGTCGGCCCGATGGTCAAGATCAACTCGGGCGGCGGCGGCGGCTCCGCCGGCTCCGCGCTCGCGGCGAAGAAGGCCGCGCCGGCCAAGGCGGCCAAGCCGAAGAAGCACGAGCCGCTGACCGAAGACTCCTACAAGGATCGCTTCAAGGACCCGATCCCCACCGAAGGGGGCGGCACCAAGCCCTGACCGACGATGAGCGATGCCTCGCGGGTCCTGTCCTACGCCCAGCTGAAGTCCGCCCTGTGGAGCCGCGGCGGCGCGCGCGTGCACGCCGTCGTCGACGGGCTGGTCGTGCCCGGCCTGCCCGCCCGGCTGGCCGAAGCCGACGTGGCCGGCTGGGACTGCCTCGAACGCGGCGCCCTGTCGCCCGCGGCGGCCGAGCGCGCGGCCTACGTGGCCGAGCTGCGCGAAGGCTCGCCCTTCACCGACTGGCTGCTCGGCGCGGCCACCGCGGCCCATCCGCAGTGGGGCGTGGTGATCGCCTGCACCGAGGCGCTGCTGCGCGTGCGCGAGTGGTGCCGCGACCTGTCGACCGTCGTCCTGCCCGACGGCACCCGGCGCGCCTTCCGCTGGTTCGACCCCGAGGTGCTGCAGGCGCTGCTGCCGGCGCTGTCGCCGTCGCAGCTGGACACCGTGTTCCGCCTCGACCAGACCCTCGTCGTGCCCGGCGCCGACGCCTGGACCTGGCATGCCATGCACGAGGGCCTGCTCGCCAGCGAGCGGCGGGCGCTGATGGCCGAGCGGGCGGCGTCGTGAGCGCGCGCCGGCCAGAGAACGCGGAGCCCGCATGCTGCGCTTGAACGCCGAACAGCTCGACCTGCTGGAGGCACTGACGGTGTCGCGCCATGCGCGCAGCGTCGCCGGCGTGCTGGCGCAGGCCTGGCCGACGGTCACCGAGCGGCTGCAGGACCGCTGGCCGGCCTTCGTCGAGGCGGCGATGCAGCAGGCGCGGCGCCACGGCATCGACGATGCCGTGGACCTCGCGCACTACACCGGCCTGTGGTGCCTGTGGGGCGCGAGCTTCGAGGACAAGCCGGCCTTCGCCTGGGCGCGCGAGATCCTCGACGACCCGCGCCGCACGCCGCCGCTCAAGCTGCACCAGCTGGTGCAGCACACGCGCGGCGACCTCTCGCAGCGCCAGCCGCAGTCGGCCGCCTCGGCCTCGGGCGTGACGCTCGCGCAGTTCGATGCCGCCGTCGCCCTGGTCGATGCGCAGGCGCGCACGGCGGCGGCGCGCGTGGTGTTCCCGCCCGAGCGGCCGCCGGCGCGCATCCAGGCCTGCGACCTGGGCACCGTCGACCTGATGGTGGCCGACATCGAGGTGCAGGCCTACCGGCTGGAAGGCGGCCAGTGGCAGCGCCAGGCCGCGCCCAAGCCGGCGCCGACGCGCGAGCACTTCGACCGCGCGCCCGAGGCGCCGCTCGACCTGGCCGTGCTCAGCCACGCCCTGCGCCGCGGCCCCGCGGCGCGGCTCAACCTCAAGCTCGCCGCGCTCGCGGTGTGCGATGCGCGCGTCCATCCGCAGGTGATGCATGCCGCGCCGGGCGGACGCCTCACCTGGAAGGGGCGCGACGCGGCGCGGCTGAGCATCGCGCTCAACGCCTCGCCGCCGGAGGACGACGCGCTGCCCGGCATCGCCGCCGCGCCGGCGCCCGACCGGCACGCCGTCACCGCCTCGAGCTGCGGCCTGCGCGACGCCGGCGCGCCCTTCGGCGCCCTGGAGGTCGGCGTGCGCGTCTATCCCGCCACCCAATGGCTGGCCGACGTGCAGCACCCGGCCTGGCCGGCGATGCAGTGGCCGGTGGTGCCGGCGCCGCCCGAGGCGCCGCCGGCCATCGCCTGCCGCGTCGAGGCCGACGGCGCGGCGTGCGACGCCGCCGCCCAGCAGCGCGCCTGGGCCGGGCTGCGCGCCGCCTTCGGCCAGGGCATGGACAAGCTCTTCGCCGCCTGGTGCCGCGTGGTCACGCCGCCCGGCACCGGCACGCAGGCGCCGAAGCTCGACGTGCGGGCCGAGTGCCTGGCCGGCCGCGCGGCGGCGACCTGGGGCTACGCCAAGACCGACGCGGCGACGGTGCGCCTGCGCACCGAGGGCGCCATCGACATGACCGCCTTCGCGCTCGACCTGCAGCTCGCCGGCGAGCTGGCCGTCGGCGCCACGCGCTCGCGCGTGCGGCTCGTCGCGCAGGACCGGCACGAGCTGCGCATGACCCTGCGCCAGCTGGGCGAGGAGGCCGCCGAGGGCGAATCGCTCGACGCGGCGGTGCGCAAGTTCCGCGCGCCGTTCACGATCGAGGTCGATCCCATCGCCACCACCGAGCCGGCCACCGCCGGCGTCGCCGCCGTGCCGCAGGCGCTGGGGGCCCTGGCCGGCGAATGCGGCCTGCGCCCGCGCGCCGACGGCCGCGGGTGGCAGTGGTTCTTCACCCTGCGCGCCGAGCCCTGCGGCGTGGCGCTGCAGCTGAGCGACCCGGTGGCCGGCAACGCCGTGGTCACCCGCGCGCTGCTGCCCGGCCTGCCGCTCGTCGACTGGAGCGCCGGCTGATGGAACGCCTGCTGATGCTGCACCTGCAGTCGCAGAATTGCTCGGCCGAAGTGCTGCTCAACGGCATGCCGGTGGCCTTTGTCGGCGCGGGCGGCGGCGAGGTGTGCCTGGCGGTGCACGAGTACACGCTGGCCGGCAAGAACCAGATCGAGCTGGTGGCCGGCGCCGGCATTCCCGGCCAGCCGGTGCCGGCGCAGTCGCGCGCGGCGGTGGAGACCACCTTCGCGCGCGCGCGCCTGGTGCTGCCGCGCCAGGGCCACGGCGCGCTCGACCCGAACGTGCGCGTGCTCGCCATGGTGGAGTGGACGGCGCCGCAGAACCAGCCCTACGAGGCGCCGGTCAGCCAGAAGCAGGCCATCGACCTGCCGGTGAACTTCCCGCGCTGGCGCTGGCTCGACGCGCCGCCGATCCCGCAGAACGTGGGCGTGCAGCGGCAGGTGCTCGAGTTCCTGCAGCAGCTCGCCATCGACCTGGCCGCCGGCCGGCCCGATTCGCTGCTGGCCGCGGCGCGCCTGCGCTTCGACGAGCTCGCGCTCGCCTACCAGCGCCCGCCCGAGCAGGGCATGCAGCGGTTCCGCGAGCACCTGCAGCGGCTGTATGCTGCCAAGGCGCTGAAGCTCGTGCCGCCCACCGCCGACGAGCTCACGCTGCGGCCCGTGCACGACGGCCGGCTGATCGACTGCCTGACGCCGCTCGGCGCGCCGGCGCTGCGCACGCAGAACACCGACCCCGCGCTCGGCAACGCCGCCTGGCCCATCCGCCTCGCGATGGTCGAAGGAAAGATCTATGTGCTGCGGTGACGACCGGCCCGCGGCGATGAACGGAACTGGGGGCCTGTTAACGCTATGGGAGGTCTCGCGTGTCCCAGGAAACGGGCGCCCTCAAGGCGCAAAGCGCAGCCGCAGCGGTTGCTGCGGCGAGCATTTGCAACGCGGAGGGCGCCCGTTTCCTGGGATCACCCTTCGGGCCGACGGCTGGCAGGCCGCAGGGCGTCGTTGCAACCTCGTTGTGTGCCGAAGGCACACGGCCTCGGCCACGCCTAGCCCTGCGGCCTGCCAGCCGTCGGCGCGAGGCCTCCCATAGCGTTAACAGGCCCCACCCGTGATCACACTCACCGTTGCCTCCTTCAACGGCGCGCCCCTGGCCCAGCCGCTCACGGCCCACTTCGACGAGCTGGGCGGCAACATCGGCCGCGCCGAGAACAACCAGCTCGTGCTGCCCGACCCGGAGCGCACCATCTCGCGCGTGCACGCGCAGGTGGTGTTCCGCGGCGGCCGCTACGCCATCGTCGACCGCGGCAGCAACCCGATCTCGGTCAACGGCCGCCCGCTCGGCAACGGCCAGGAGGCGCCGCTGCAGCCCGGCGACCAGGTGCAGATCGGCGGCTACGCGCTGAACGTCGAGGCGGGCGCGAGCGGCGCGGCGGTCGACCTCGACCCCTTCGCCGATTTCGGCGGGCTCGCCGCGCCGGCCGCCGCGGCGCGACCGCCGACGGCGGCGCCGGGCGGCGCGTCGCTCGATCCGCTGGCTGGCTTCGGCATGGCCCCCGCGCCCGCGGCGCCGGCGGCGGCCGGCGGCATCCCCGAGGACTGGGACCCGTTCGCGCCCGACCCGGTCGCGCCCGGCCCGGCCGATCCGTTCGCGCGTGGCGGCGGCGGCGTGCGCGACCTCGGCCTCGAAGTCGGCGGGCGCGGCGCCGGCCCGCTCATTCCCGACGCGCCGGGGGGCGCGGCGCCGGCGGCGGATTCGCTCGACAACCTGTTCGGCCTCGGCGGCGCGGGCAGCGCTTCCGCCGATCCCTTCGCCAACTCGGCGATGCAGGCCGCCGCCGCGCAGCCCAACATGGCCGCGCACGCCGACCCGATGCGCTCGCTGAACTCGCTCACCCAGGCCTCGGCCAGCGCCGCGCCCGACCAGCTGTCGGAACTGAACGCGCCGTTCGACCTGCCGCCCATGAAGGCGCCCGCCGCCCGCGCCGCGCCGCCCGCGGCGCCGAGCGCCCCGAAGGGCGCGGTGCTGTCCTGGGACGAGCCGTCGGCCGAGTCGCGCACCATCATCCGCAAGGCGGGGGCGCCGGCCCCTGCCGCCGCGCCCGCCCCCGTGCCCGTTCCGCCGCCCGTGCCCGCCGCCTGGCCCGCACCCGCGGCGCCGAGCGTCCGTCCGTCCGCCGCGTCGGCCGACGAGCAGGCGCTGATCGCCGCCCTGCGCGAGGGCCTGGGCATGCCCGCGCTGCCCATCGACTCGCTCACGCCCGAGTTCATGCGCCTCATGGGCCAGCTGCTGGCCGACGCGACGCGCGGCACCGTCGAGCTGCTGGTCGCGCGCGCCGCGCTCAAGCGCGAGGTGCGCGCCGAGGTGACGATGATCGTCGCGCGCGAGAACAACCCGCTCAAGTTCTCGCCCTCGGCCGAAGTCGCGCTCAACCACCTGCTGAGCCCGCCGGTGCGCGGCTTCATGCCGGCCGACCGGGCGATGCGCGACGCCTACGACGACCTGCGCGCGCACCAGTTCGGCTTCCTCGCCGGCATGCGCGCGGCGCTCGAAGGCGTGCTGCAGCGCTTCGACCCGGCCCAGCTCGAGGCCAAGCTGACGCAGAAGAAGTCCATGCTCGGCGGCCTGCTGCCCGCCGGCCGCAAGGCGCGCATGTGGGACGTGTTCCAGGAGCTCTACCAGCAGATCTCCGAGGAGGCCGCCGACGACTTCCACGAGCTCTTCGGCAAGGCGTTCCTGCGGGCGTACGAAGCGCACATCGAACAACTCAAGAAAGACCAGCCATGACGACGGCAGGCGCGGCGGCGGAGGACCACTGACGGTGCAGCTCGAACTCGCCATCCTTTCGCGGCGCGGCGGCCGCGCCTACAACGAGGACGCCTGCGGCCACTGGCATTCCGACAGCCACCTGTGCTGCGTCGTCGCCGACGGCGCCGGCGGCCACGGCGGCGGCGACCGCGCCTCCAAGCTCGCGGTGCAGCAGCTCATCTCGGCCTACGCCGCCGACACCGACGGCTCGCCGCCGGCCATCGAGGCGCTGATCCGCCGCACCAACGACACCATCCTCGACCACCGCATCGACGGCACGGTGCAGCAGAACATGCACACCACGATCGTGGCGCTGTTCGTCGACCTGGAGGCGCAGGCCGCGAGCTGGGCGCACTGCGGCGACTCGCGGCTGTACGTGTTCCGCGGCGGGCGCATCGCGGCGATGACGCGCGACCACAGCCTGGTGCAGTCGCTGGTCGACAGCGGCATGCTCGCGCGCGAGAAGGTGCGCAGCCATCCGCAGCGCAGCGAGCTGCTGTCGGCGCTGGGCACCGGCGACGACGACCTGCTCGTCAACGTGTCGGCCCGGCCATGGGACGTGCAGGCCGGCGACGTGTTCCTGCTGTGCACCGACGGCCTGTGGGAGTACGTCGAGGACGACGAGCTCGAAGCCGCGCTCGCCGCCGCCGGCGGCCCGCACGCCTGGATGGAAGCGCTCGAAGCCGCGGTGCTGCGCAACGCCGCGCACAAGCCGAGCCACGACAACTTCAGCGCACTGACCGTCTGGGTCAGCGACCCCGCGCCCTGAACCAAGGAGTCTCGCGATGCCCCAACACGTCTGCATGGGTGCCACGCTGAAGTGCAGCTTCGGCGCCGCGCCGAGCTCGCTGGTGGTGCTGCCGGCCAACCGCGTCATGACCTCGAACGTGCCGGCGGCCAACATCATGGACCACAAGCCGATGGTCAACGTCATGCCCTTCGGCATGTGCAACTGCCCGGCCAACCCGGCCGTGGCCTCGGCCACCGCGGCGGCGCTCGGCGTGCTCACGCCGATGCCTTGCGTGCCGGTCACGCCCGCGCCCTGGGCGCCGGGCGCGCCCACCGTGCTGCTGGCCAACTTCCCGGCGCTCAACAACACGTCCAAGCTGATGTGCACCTGGGGCGGCGTCATCGAAGTCGTGATGGCGGGCCAGACGACCGAGATGATTCCGTAGCGGGCGCCCGGTGCGCAGGCTCCATGAAAAATGCCCGGGCGAGCCGGGCATGGCGGGCGGCGGGGGCAGGGCCCGCGCGCGGCGCGGGCTACTGGTGCAGCTCGCGGCCGATCTCGACGCGGCGGTTCTCGGCCGCGTACGGATCCTTGGCGTTCTTCGGCTTCTTCGCGCCCTGGCCCACGGCCACCAGCATCGCGGGGTCGGCGCCCTTCTGCACGAGGTAGCTCTTCACCGCGTTGGCGCGCTTGAGCGACAGCACGAGGTTGGCCTCGGGCTCGCCCGAGGCGTCGGCATGGCCCACCACCTTGATCTGCCGGCCCGAGCCGCTCTTGCCCTTGAGCACCTCGGCGAACACGTCGAGCTGGCGGCGCAGCGTCTCGGGAATCTCGGCCGAGCCGAGGGCGAACGAGGCGGCGGGCAGCGAGTAGCTCACCGCCGGCTTGAAGCCCATGCACTTGAAGCCGCTCTGCTCGAGCTCCTTGCAGGCGTCTTCGGGGAACAGGCCTTCCTTGATGGCCTTGGCGTCGGGTACCGCGTTGCCGATGTCGACGGGCGCGTCGGACGTTTGCGCAATGGCCGGCGCAGCCAGCGCCGCGGCCAGCGCCAGCAGGACGAATCCGCTGCGAAGGCGGGGGGCATGCTTCATGTGCACTCCTCTGTGGAACGAAATGGAGGGGCGGTCCGCGTGTCTGGGCCCCGGGTCGACCGCATCGCGGCGTGGCGCCCGATGCCGTGCGTGAGAGCGGGGATCATAGTCACTTCCGGCCGCCCGGCGACACACCGATCCACGCGGGGGCGGGGTGCGTGCCGAGGTTCGCGAACCGGGTCACGCTCGGGCGCGAATGCGCGCCGCCCGCGGGATTGCTGCAGTACAGTGAGCCACGCCTCGCGCGAGCCCTTCGATGCGGCCCGCGCCCGGGGCCATCGACCAACACGAACGAATCACGCACCGGCACGCCCGGATGCCGTGACCAGCGGGCAACTCCACGGCTGAGAGACGCTATGACCTGGCACAACAAGGTGGTGTGGACGGAGGGCATGTTTCTCCAGCCGCAGCATTTCCAGCAGCACGACCGCCACCTCGAACACCAGCTCCAGTCGCGCCTGGCGGCCACCGCCGGCTACGGCTGGGGCTTCGTCTCGCTGGTGCTCGACGAGGCCGCGCTCGCGCTCGGCAAGCTGGCGCTGAACACCGCGCAGGGCGTGCTGCCCGACGGCACGGCGTTCTCGATCCCCGGCAACGACGCGGCGCCCGCCGCGCTCGACATCCCGCCCGATGCGCGCAACGAGCGCGTGGTGCTGGCGCTGGTGCTGGCGCGCCCGGGCATCGTCGAGACCGACGCCGAGCAGACCGCCGGCTCGATGGGCCCGCGCTATGCGGTGGCCGAGGTCGACGTGCGCGACAGCAACACCACGGTGGACCGCGACGCCTCGCTGCAGATCGGCCGGCTCAACCTGCGCCTGATGCTCGAGCGCGATGCCGGCGACGGCTATGCCACGCTCGGCGTGGCGCGCGTGGTCGAGCGCCGCGCCGACAACAAGGTGGTGCTCGACGCGCAGCACGTGCCGCCCATGCTGCATGCGCAGGGCCACGCCATCCTCGACGGCTACCTGCGCGAGATCCGCGGCCTGCTGCACCAGCGCGGCGAGGCGCTGGCCGCGCGCATGGCGCAGCCCGGGCGCGGCGGCGTGGCCGAGATCGCCGACTTCCTGCTGCTCGAGACGGTGAACCGCAACGAGCCGCTGTTCGCGCACCTGCACCAGCGCTCGGTGCTGCACCCGCAGACGCTGTACGCGGCCTGCCTGAGCCTGGCCGGCGACCTGTCCACCTTCCGCGACAAGCGCCGCCCGCCCGCCTTCCTCGAATACGAGCACGACGACCCGGCGCGCTGCTTCCGCTTCGTCATCGACGATCTGCGCCAGTCGCTGTCGATGGTGATGGAGCAGACCGCGATCCCCATCGAGCTGCAGGACCGCAAGTACGGCATCCGCGTGGCCATCATCGCCGACACCGAGCTGCAGCGCAGCGCGAGCTTCGTGCTCGCCGTGGCCTCGCAGATGCCCGGCGAGGCGCTGCGCGCGCGCTTTCCCACGCAGGTCAAGATCGGCCCGGTCGAGCGCATCCGCGACCTCGTCAACCTGCAGCTGCCCGGCGTGGCGCTGCGCCCGCTGCCGGTGGCGCCGCGGCAGATTCCGTACCACGCGGGCTTCAACTACTTCGAGCTCGAGACGCGCGGCAACGAGCTGTGGAAGCAGCTCGAGACCTCGGGGGGCCTGGCGATGCACATCGCGGGCGAGTTCCCCGGGCTCGAGCTCGAGTTCTGGGCCATCCGCGCGTGAGGCGCGCAGCGGCTGCGCCGTCGGCGGTCAGCGAGTGAGAGACGAGCATGAGTGAACCCGGACGCGAGAACGATCCCTTCGCCGCCTTCGAGTCGGAGCGCACGGTGATCAAGCCGGCCGCCGGCCGCGGCGCGCCGCGCACCGCCGCGGGTGCGGCGGCCGCCGCCGCGCCGCGCGCCGAGCCCGCCGGGCGCGAGGCGCCGATGGCGATGGACGCGCTGATGACGGCCAACCTCAACCCGCTGGTGGCCGCCGCCGCGCCGCTGCTCAGCGCGGCGCCGCGCATCCGCGCCATGGCCACGCACCCGAACCCCGCCGGGCTGAAGGACGCGCTGGCCGACGGCATCCGCAAGTTCGAGCAGCAGGCGCGCGCCGAAGGGCTGCCCAACGAGCAGGTCATCGCCGGGCGCTACATCCTGTGCACGCTGCTCGACGAATCGGCCGCCAGCACGCCCTGGGGCAGCTCGGGCGTGTGGTCGAACCAGAGCCTGCTGGTGCAGTTCCACAACGAGACCTGGGGCGGCGAGAAGGTCTTCCAGCTCATGTCCAAGCTGGCCGAGAACGTGGCGGCCAACCGCAACCTGCTGGAGCTGATGTACGTCGTGCTGGCCTTCGGCTTCGAGGGCCGCTACCGCGTGGCCAACGACGGCCGCGCCCAGCTCGACAGCGTGCGCACGCGGCTCGCGCAGATGCTCAAGGGCGGCAAGGAGCGCGCTGAAGCTGCGCTCTCGCCGCGCTGGGAAGGCGTGGCCGCGGAAGGCAAGCTGCGCGCCGGCATTCCGATGTGGGTGGTGATGTCGCTCGCGGCCATCGTGCTGGCGCTCGTCTACTTCGGCATGCGCCTGGGCATCAACAGCTACTCCGACCCGGTGTTCGCCACGCTGCAGGCGCTGGACGTGAAGCCGCCGCCGGTCGCCGCCGCACCGCCGCCCCCGCCGCCGCCCGCCGCGCCGCGGTTGGCCGGGCTGCTCAAGCCCGACATCGATGCCGGCCGCGTGCAGGTGCAGGACCTGGGCGACCGCTCCATCGTCATCATCAAGGGCGACGGCATGTTCCAGTCGGGCGGCGCGGTGCTGTCCGACGAGGTCATGCCCACGCTCGCGCGCATCCAGGCGGCGCTGATGAAGGTGCCGGGGCGCATCCTCATCACCGGCCACACCGACAGCCAGCCCATCCGCTCGCTGCGCTTCCCGTCGAACTGGCACCTGTCGCAGGCGCGGGCCGACTCGGTGAAGATGATGCTCGGCGCCAACATCAAGGCCGAGCGCCTGCGCGCGGAAGGGCGCGCCGAATCCGAGCCGGTGGGCGACAACGCCACGGCCGAGGGCCGCGCGAAGAACCGCCGCGTCGAGATCACGCTGTTCGTCCCGCTGGGCGACTGACCGCCATGAAAAAGCTGCTGCACGTCGTCCTTCATCCCGTGCTGTGGGCCGTGATCGGCATCGCGGCGCTGTCGGCGCTGATCTGGTGGGTGGGCCCGCTCATCGCCATCGGCGAATGGCGCCCGCTCGACGGCCTGTGGAGCCGCGGCCTGCTCGTCGGCGCGCTGTTCCTGATCCTGGTGCTCAAGCTCGCGCTCGGCGCGTGGCGGCGCAAGAAGACGAACGCGGCGCTGGTCGACGGCATCGCCAAGGGGCCCAAGACCACCGACCGCGAGCTGAACACGCTCAACGAGCGCTTCACCCAGGCCATCGACGTGCTCAAGACCGCGCGCGGCGGCGGCTCGTTCATGAAGCGCGGGCAGTTCCTGTACGAGATGCCCTGGTACATCTTCATCGGTGCGCCGGGCTCGGGCAAGACGACGGCGCTGCTCAACGCGGGCCTGACCTTCCCGCTGGCCGAGAAGCTGGGCAACGCGAGCGTGCGCGGCGTCGGCGGCACGCGCAACTGCGACTGGTGGTTCACCGACGAGGCGGTGCTGATCGACACCGCGGGCCGCTACACCATGCAGGAGTCGGACGCGCAGGTCGACGCCTCCGCCTGGGACGGCTTCCTCGCGCTGCTGAAGAAGTCGCGCCCGCGCCGCCCGATCAACGGCGTGCTGCTCACCGTCAACATCCAGGACCTGCTGCAGCAGACGCCGCCCGAGCGCAAGGAGCACGCCGCCAAGCTGCGCGCGCGCATGCAGGAGCTGACCGAGAAGCTGGGCGTGCGCGCGCCGGTCTACGTGCTCGTGACCAAGGCCGACCTGATCGCCGGCTTCAACGAGATGTTCGAGGACCTGGGCAAGGAAGAGCGCAACCAGGTCTGGGGCTTCAGCTTCCCGTATGCGCCGGACGGCAGCGACGACCCGCTGACGCAGTTCGGCTCGGAGTTCGCCGCGCTGGAGAAGCGCGTGCGCGACCGCGTGATGGACCGCATGAACGCCGAGCACGAGGTGCTCAAGCGCGCGGCCGTCTTCAACTTCCCGCAGCAGTTCAGCGGCGTGCGCGGGCTGCTCGGCGGCTTCCTCGAGCAGGTGTTCGGCGGCGGCGGCTCGCTGGAGGAGCGAGCGCTGCTGCGCGGCGTGTACTTCACCAGCGGCACGCAGGAAGGCACGCCCATCGACCGCGTGATGGGCACGCTCGCGCGCACCTTCGGCGTGGAGCGCCGCCTGCCGCAGGCGGCCGGGGCGCGCGGCAAGAGCTTCTTCCTGCACCGCCTGCTGAAAGACGTGGTGTTCAAGGAGCAGGGCCTCGTCGGCGAGAACCGCCGCGTCGAGGCGCGGCGGCGCCGCTGGCGCGCCGCGGGCTTCGCCTTCACGGCGCTGGCGAGCGTGGTGCTCGTCGCCGGCTGGACGGTGAGCTTCATGAAGAACCGCGCCTACGTGAGCGAGATCGAGGCCAAGCTGCCCGAGGTGGTGCGCGCGGTCGACACCGTGCCGCCGGCCACCAGCGGCGACGTGACGCCGCTGCCGCCGGTGCTGGGCCTCGTGCGCGATACCGCGAAGACGCCGGCCTTCGACCTCGCCGACCCGCCGCTGGCCATGGCCTTCGGCCTGTACCAGGGCGACAAGCTCGATGCCGGCGCCGAGCTCGGCTACAACCGCCTGCTCGACAAGGCGCTGATGCCGCGCGTGGTGCGCCGGCTGGAAGAGCGCCTGCGCGGCGCCAGCCGCGACAATCTCGAGTTCGCCTACGAGGGCCTGAAGAACTACCTGATGCTCTACACGCCCGAGCACTTCGACGCCGAGTCGTTCAAGGCCTGGGTGGCGATCGACTGGGACGTGACCTTCGAGCGCAGCCTGAGCCCCGAGGACCGCGAGGCGCTCGCCGCCCACCTCGACGCGATGCTGCAGCACGGCGCGCCGCCGCCGGCCGCGCCGATGGACAAGCAGCTCGTGGCCGGCGTGCGCGACATGCTCGTCGCCTACCCGCTCGAGTTCCGCATCTTCAGCCGCCTGAAGCGCGCCAACGTCGGCGCCGACATCCCGCCGTTCTCGGTGGCGAGCGCGGCCGGCCCGCAGGCGCTCAACGTCTTCGAGCGCGTGAGCGGCGAGCCGCTGACCAAGGGCATCCCGGGCCTGTTCACGCGCGACGGCTACCGCCAGGCCTTCGAGAAGTCGGTCGAGCGCGCCACGCGCCAGCTCGCCGGCGAGGAGGAATGGGTGCTGGGCGTGAAGCGGCCGGCGGGCGCGCTGTCCGCGGTGCGCGCCGACCCCGAGCTCACCAACCGCGTGCGCCGGCTGTACTTCGAGGAGTACATCAAGACCTGGGACCGCTACATCGCCGACGTGCGCATCGTGAAGATGGGCGGCATCGACCAGAGCCTGCAGGTCGCGCGCGCGCTGTCGGGCGTCGACTCGCCGCTCGCCGCCTTCCTGCGCGGCGTGACGCGCGAGACCACGCTGGTGCAAAAGCGCGAAGAGATCGACATGAACACCACTGCCGGCGAGATCAAGTACCGGCTGAACGAGGCCAAGCAGGAACTGGCCGCGCTCACGGGCAGCGTGCAGGGGCCGCGCTCGAAGGGCGTGAACGACGGCCGCCCGCTGGAGCAGATGGTCGACGACCACTTCGCTCACATCCACCGCCTGATGGCCGGCACGCCGCCGCCGATGGATGCGGTGCTGCGCCTGTTCAACGACGTCTACGTGCAGCTCTCGGCCGTCGACCAGGCGCAGAAGACGAAGTCGGCCCCGCCGCCCGCCGGCGGCGCCGAGCGCATCCGCGCCGAGGCCGGCCAGCAGCCCGAGCCCATCCGCTCGATGCTCGAGAGCCTGTCGGGCGCCGCGGCGTCGCAGGGGCGCACGGTGGAGCGCCAGTCGCTCACCAGCGAGCTCAAGCCGGTGGCCGACGTCTGCCGGCGTGCCATCAACGGCCGCTATCCGTTCACGCCGAGCGCCACCGCCGATGTGCTGCCCGAGGACTTCTCGCAGCTCTTCGGCGTGGGCGGCATGCTCGACGAGTTCTTCCAGAGCCGGCTCGCGCCGCTGGTCGACACCGGCGCCAACCCCTGGCGCTTCAAGCCCACGGGCGACAGCAGCCGGCCGGTGAACGTGGCCGCGCTGGCCGACTTCCAGCGCGCCGCGCGCATCAAGGAGGTGTTCTTCCGCGGCGGCGGCAAGAACCCGTCGTTCAAGGTCGACCTGCGCGCCATCGAGCTGCAGGACGGCCTGCAGTCGGTGACGATCGACATCGACGGCCAGGTCTTCAAGTTCGTGCCCGGCAACACCGCGCCCGTGACCGTGCAGTGGCCCAGCCCCCGCGTGGCTTCGCAGATCAAGCTGCAGGCCGACCCGGGCGGCACGCCCCTGCTGTTCGAGGGGCCGTGGGCGCTGTTCCGCCTGTTCGACCGCTTCGACGTGCAGCCCTCGGCGCAGCCGGAGAAGTTCGCGCTGGTGATGAACCTGGGCGGCAAGCGCGCGCGCTTCGAGGTCACCGCGAGCAGCGTCTTCAACCCCTTCCGCCTGAAAGAAATCCAGCAATTCCGCTGCCCGGGTAGTCTATGACCCACCCCCTACGCGCTTCGCGCGCCCCCTCGAGGGGGCGGCACCAGCGGACCGGCAGAGCCGAATCCGCGGCGCCCGCTTGATGGGTGCGGTGACGTGATGACCGTGATTCCCGGCTGGTACGGCAAGCTGCCTTCATTGGGCGACTTCGCCTCGCGGCGGCTCGATGCCGACTTCATCGAGCCCTGGGACCGCTGGCTGGGCGAGGGGCTGGCGGCGCAGCGCGCGCAACTGGGCGAGACCTGGCTCGACGCCTACCTGCGCAGCCCCGTGTGGCGCTTCGCGCTGCTGCCGGGCGTGCTCTCGTCGGCGCAGGCGGCGCCCATCGCCGGGGTGCTGATGCCCTCGGTCGACCGCGTCGGCCGCTACTTCCCGCTCACGCTCGCCATGCCGCTGCAGCAGCTGCCGCGCAGCACGCACGAGGTGGACCAGCTGCTGGGCTGGCTGCACTGCCTCGAGGACCTGGCGGTGGACGCGCTGCAGGGCGACTGGTCGATCGAGCAGCTTGAAGAGGCGCTGGCGACGCTGCCGCCGGTCGTCGAGCACGAGCGCATCGACGATGCCGCCGTGGCCGCGGCGCGCCGCGCGCTCGACGCGGCGCTCAGCGGCTCGCCGGGCTTCGTGCCGATCGACGGCATCCGCAGCCGCACCCAGCTCGCCGGGCTGTTCGCCGGCGCGCTGCGCGGCGACTCCGACCCCGCCGGGCCGCCGCGCGCCGCCGGCCGCGCCTTCTGGCTCGCCGACAGCCCCGACGACGCCCGCCTGCTCGTGAGCCACGGCCTGCCGGCCGTCGACCAGTTCGTGCAGATGCTCGGCGGCACGGGCCGGGCCGAAGCCGAGACCGTGTTCTGACCCGCATGCCATGAGCCCAGAAGAAGACGACGATCCTGCGCGCACCGTCATCGCGCCGAAGACGGTGTTCGAGCCGGCCGACGGCGACGCGACCGTGATCCACCCGCGCGGCGAGGCCGCCGCCGCGCCCGCCGTGCCGCCCGCGCCGGCGCCCGCCGCCGGTTCCGACAACAACCTGCCGATCGGCACCTACCTCGGCGAGTTCGAACTCACGCAGGTGCTGGGCGAGGGCGGCTTCGGTATCGTCTACCTCGCACGCGACCACTCGCTGCAGCGCATGGTCGCGCTCAAGGAGTACATGCCCTCGGCCCTGGCCGCGCGCACCGGCGGCACGCAGGTGTCGGTGAAGTCGGAGCGCCACCGCGAGACCTTCGAGGCAGGCCTGAAGAGCTTCGTCAACGAGGCCCGGCTGCTGGCGCAGTTCGACCACCCCTCGCTGGTGAAGGTCTACCGCTTCTGGGAGGCCAACGGCACCGCCTACATGGTCATGCCCTTCTACGAGGGCGTGACGCTCAAGCAGCAGCTCAAGGACCTGGGCGGGCCGCCCGACGAAGCCTGGCTGATGGAGCTGCTCGCGCCGCTGACCGAGGCGCTGGAGGTCATCCACCGCGAGCAGTGCTACCACCGCGACATCGCGCCCGACAACGTCATCCGGCTCGAGGGCAGCAACCGCCCGCTGCTGCTCGACTTCGGCGCCGCGCGCCGCGTGATCGGCGACATGACGCAGGCGCTCACGGTGATCCTGAAGCCCGGCTACGCGCCGGTGGAGCAGTACGCCGAGGTGCCGGGCATGAAGCAGGGGCCGTGGACCGACGTCTACGCGCTCGCCGCGGTGGTGTACTTCGCCATCGTCGGCAAGACGCCGCCGACCTCGGTGGGCCGGCTCATGAACGACAACTTCGTGCCGCTGGCCGAAGCGGCGAAGGGGCGCTACAGCGAACGCTTCCTCTCGGCCATCGACCGGGCGCTGGCGGTGAAGCCGGAGGAACGCACGCAGTCGATCGGCGAGCTGCGCGTGGCGCTCGGGCTCGACGGCTTCGTGCCCGAGCGGGCGGCGGCCGCGCCGGCGCCGCGGACGGCCGCAGCGTCGGTGCGCACGGGGGCCGCAACTGCCCCGGCTCGCAGCCGCACACCCCTGATCGCCGGCACCGCCGTGGTCGTGCTGGCGGCGCTGGCGGCCGGCGGCTACGCGCTGCTGTCCTCCAGTTCGCCACCGGCGCCGGCGGTGGCCGAGGCCCCGCCCGCCGCCGCGCCCGCACCCGCCGAAACCCCGGCAGCGCCGCCGCCCGCCGCGGCGGCCGCGCCCGCGCCGGCGAGCTTCGACCCGGTGCAGGAGATGCAGCGCATCGTCGCCGCGCAGACGCCCGGCTTCACCGTCGAGGGCGCCACCACGCACCCGCAGTTCCGCATCGGGCACGACAACCTCGGCCTGACCGTCACCTCGTCGCGCGACGGCTACCTGTACGTGCTGCTCGCCGGCACCGACGGCCTGTTCCTGCAGCTCTACCCGAACGACAAGTCGAAGAACAACCGCGTGCGCGCCGGCCAGGTGGTGCTGCTGCCCGAGGCGCACTGGGCGCTCGAGACCGCCGGCCCGCCGGGCACCGACCACTTCGTCGCCATCGTCTCGGCCGTGCCGCGCGACTTCGGCGCCACGGGCATGACGCGCGAGAGCGGCTTCGGCTTCGGCGAGTTCCCCAAGGACGCCGGGCCCGACGTGCTGCGCCGCCACACCGGCGCCGGCTCGCCCTACGCCGGCCGCGCCGTGTGCCCGTCGGCCGGGCCGTGCCCGGACGACTACGGCGCCGTGTACTTCTCGTCGGTCGAAGTGCCGTAGCCGGCAACGAACAACCCCAGGAGGCTTCATGGACGACAACGGCTGGACCCCCGACTTCGGCGAACTCGGCGCCGCGCCGCCCCAATGGGCGCCCAAGCGCCCGGTGCGCATCGCGGTGCTCGGCGACTTCAGCGCCGGGGCCGCCGCCGGCCGGCTCGAGCTCGGCAGCGACCTCGCCGCGCGCAAGGCGATCCCGGTGGAGTTCGACACCCTCGAGGACACGCTCGCCCGCCTCGAACCCACGCTCACGCTGCCGCTGGGCCACGGCGGCGAGGGCGTGACGCTCGAATTCGGCGAGCTCGACGCCTTCCACCCCGACACGCTGTACCGCGAGCTGCCGGTGTTCAAGGCGTTGGCCGACCTGCGCAAGAAGCTCAACAACACCGCCACTTTCGCCAAGGCGGCGGCCGAGGTGCAGTCGTGGGCGGGCGGCGCGAAGAAGCGCGCCTCGCGCGCCCGGCCGAAGCGCTCCAGGGGCGGCGCGCCCGCGGCCGATGCGAAGCTGAGCGACTTCGCGCGGCTGGTGGGCGGCGCTGCCGCGTCGGCCGAACTGCGCGTCGGCGGCTCCATCGATGCGCTGCTGCGCCAGGTGGTCGGCCCCTTCGTGCAGAAGGCGCCCGACCCCAAGCGCGAGGCGCTGGTCGCCACCGTCGACCAGGCGCTGTCGGACGCGATGCGCGCGGTGCTGCACCAGAGCGAGTTCCAGAACCTGGAGTCGCTGTGGCGCGGCCTGGACATGCTGCTGCGCCGCATCGAGACCGGTCCGTCGCTGCAGGTGCACCTGATCGACGTCTCGGCGGACGAGTTCGCCGCCGACCTCAGCAGCGTGAGCGACCTGTCGGAGACCGGGCTGCATTCGCTCCTGGTCGACAAGCCCTCGCAGGAGAAGAACGGCGGCTACTCGCTCATCTGCGGCCTGTTCCACTTCGAGGCCACGCCGCCGCATGCCGAGCTGCTGGGCCGCATGGCCAAGATCGCGGCGGCGGCCGGCGCGCCCTTCGTCACCGCCATCGCGAGCGACGCCTTCATGGACAGGAAGCGCGCGCCGCATCCGCTGGTCGCGCAGGCGATGAACGCATTGCGCGGCCTGCCCGAGGCCGGGGCGCTTGCGCTGCTGTCGCCGCGCTTCATGCTGCGCCATCCCTACGGCAAGCGCAGCGACCCGATCAGCAGCTTCGCCTTCGAGGAGTTCACCGCCGCCGACGGCCTGCGCGGCATGCTGTGGGGCCACCCGGCGCTGATCGCCGCCGCCATCCTCGCCGCGCCCACGGGCAAGACGCTGTCGATCGGCGACATCCCCTTCCACTACTTCACCGATGCCGACGGCGACCAGATCGCGCTGCCCTGCACCGAGCGGCTGATTCCCACCGACCTCGCGGCGCGCCTGCGCGGCTTCGGCATCACGGCACTGATGGCGCACAAGGGCCAGCCCGAGCTGCGGCTCGCGGGGCTCGATGCCGTGGACGGCTCGGCGCTCGCGCTGCAGGTGGTGCGCACGCAGGGCGCGCGCATCAGCGTGGCGACGGGCAGCCAGGTGACGAGCAAGCCCTCGGCCAAGGCCCGCCCGGCGGCGGCCCCGTCGGCCGATGAGGCAGAAGCCGGCGCCGAGGCGGATGCCGAGGTCGACTTCGGCGCGCCCGACGACGACGGCAGCGGCGGCGACGACGACCTCGACGCGCTGCTCGCCAGCCTGGGCGACGACGACAGCGGCGACGCATCGGCCGACGCCGAGGCCGACGCCGGCTCCGGCGACGACGAGGAGATGGACCCGGAGCTCGCCGAGCTGCTGAAGTCGCTGGAGTGAGGCCGCGGCCTGCCGGCGGCGCCGGTCAGGCCATGAAGCCGAGGTCGGCGTCGAAGTGGCCGATGCGCGGGAAGACCTCGGCGAGCGACGACCCCGCGCCGAACCAGGTGGCGAGCGTGGCGCCCATCTGGTCGACCGCCGTGCTCGGCAGCCACACGCCGCCGCCGCTGCCGGTGTCGTCGGGGCCGCCCACCGTCAGGTCCGGGAAGCGGCCGACGATCTGCCCGCCGCGCACCGCGCCGCCGACCACGAACTGGTGGCTGCCCCAGCCATGGTCCGAGCCCTGGCCGTTGCTCTGGAAGGTGCGGTTGAAGTCGCTGGCGGTGAACAGCGTCACCTGGTCCTGCACGCCCTGCGCCACCGTCGAGTCGTAGAAGGCGCTGACGGCCGCGCTGATCTCGCCGAGCAGCTCGTCCTGGCGCTGCAGCTGGTCGTCGCCGTGGGTGTCGAAGCCGCCGATCGAGGCGAAGAAGACCTGGCGCGACAGACCCAGGCTCGACCGCGCGGCGATGAGCCGGGCGATCATGCGCAGCTGCCGCCCCAGGCCGGTGTCGGGGAAGGGCGTCGCGAGCTCGTTGCCGTCGAGCGCCTGCGTGAGCACGCGCTGCGTCTCGATCGAGCGGCCCACCACGTCCGTCCACGCCGCTTCGAGCAGGTGGCTGCGCGGCTCGGCCAGCGTCTCGGCGATCGCCACCGACACCGGGTCGGTGGCGCCGGGCGTGTAGAAGTCGAAGCCGAAGTTGCCCGAGGCCGAGACCTTGTAGGCCGCGAGCGTGCGGTCGCCGTTCTGCCACTGGTTGCCGCCGGCGACCGAGAGCACGCCGTAGCCGCGGTTCGCCTGCCCCTCGGCCAGCAGCCGCTCCATCATGCGCCCGCCCCAGCCGCTGCGCGGCGCCTCGTCGACGATGGCCGTCTGCCACTGCGCCTGCTGGTCGGCATGCGACTGCAGGTTGTCGGGGATGGGCACCGAGCGCGCGTTCCATTGCGCCTTGGTGGTGGGCACGGCCAGCGGCCCGACGTTGGCGACCACCGCCGCCTTGCCCTGGCCGAACAGCGCCTGCAGGCCGGGCATGGCCGGGTGCAGGCCGAAGGGGCGCCCGCCGGTGTTCGTCGGCGCGATGGGCAGCAGCGCGTCGCGGGCGAGCGCGAGGTTGGTGCGCCCGCGCTGGTAGAGGCCGAACTGCGCGGCGTCCAGCGGCACGACCAGGTTGTTGCCGTCGTTGCCCCCGTAGAGGAACAGGCACACCAGCGCCTTGTAGCCGCCGGCGCCCTGCGCGGCCGCCTGCAGGTGGGCGAGGGTGGTGAGGCCGAGGCCGGTGGCGCCCGCGGCGCCGGCCATCTTCAGGAAGCGGCGGCGGTCGAGTCGTGCGGTGGTCATCGTCGGCCTCATTTCTGGATCACGAAGTCGGGCGAGATCGAGGTGAGCGTCAGCGCCGCCCGCACCCGCCGCCTGGCGTCGCGCGACGGCAGCGCGGCGAGCATCTTCTCCATGCGCGCGCGCGTGGCGGCCGTCATCTGCAAGGCGAAGAACAGCCGGTTCATGTGCTCGGTGAGCGCCGCCGGGTCCTTGGCCAGCGCCTCGAGCGGCGCGTAGTCGAAGGCCAGGCGGTTGTCGCCCCAGCCGTAGCCGCCGTCCTTGAAGCGGCTGGCGAAGAAGTTGAGCGAGCCGACGACCGTGGTCTCGGTGGTGATCTGGAACTCGGGCGCGACCAGCCCCGCCCGCGCGACGGCGCCGGCCTGGCGGTAGTCTGGCGCGTAGAAATTGAAGACCGAGGGCGCCAGCAGCGGGCTCTGGCCCAGGCCGTCGTCGGAGCCGTCGAGGTCGTGGATGGCGTTCACGCCGCTCGCGCTCTTGGCGCCGAGCCCGCGCAGGAAGCCGGCGAAGCGGATCACCGGCTCGCGCTGCTTGCCGAAGTGGCCGCTGCGCGCGAGCGCCACGTCGCGCGCCTCGGGGTCGAGCAGCACGGCGCGCACCACCGCGCGCAGGTCGCCGCGCACGCCGGCGCCGTTGTCGTTGAAGCGGCGCGCCACGCGGGCGATGTAGGCCGGGCTCGGGTTGCTCGTCACCAGCCGCTGGATGAGCCGGCGGCCGATGAAGGGGCCGACGTTGGGGTGGTCGAAGATGTTGTCCAGCGCGTCGGCCAGGTCCTTCTCGGGGCTCTGGCCCGCCGGCAGCACGGTGCCGTCCAGCAGCGTCTTCTCTCCCGGCGAATGGCGCGAGGGGAAGGCGCGCATCGGCGTCGTCCAGTTCGATTCGAGGTTCTGGTCGGCCTTGTGGAAGCTGCGGTCGTCGGCCGGGTCCTGCGAGGCGAAGGTCCAGCCCGAGAAGGCGCGCGCGAAGCCCTTGACCTGCGCCTCGCCGTAGGTGGGCAGCGGCTTGCCGTCGCTGCCGAAGCGGGTGCTGCCGTCCGTATTGAGCTGCACCAGGCCGATCGAGAACAGCTGCAGCACCTCGCGCGCGTAGTTCTCGTTCGGGTGGATGCCGCGCCTGTCGTCGTCCTTCTCGCTCTCCACCATGTTCAGGTAGTAGCCCATCGCCGGGTGCAGCGTCACCTCCTCCAGCAGCGTGCGGTAGTTGCCGAAGGCGTTGCGGTTGAGCAGGTCCATGTACGACGACATGGCGTAGGGCCGCAGGTCGGGCGCGATGTTCGAGATCACCAGGACCTGCGACAGCGCGAAGGCCACCCGGGCGCGCAGCTGGTCCTCCCCGTTGAGCCAGTGGTGCCAGACGGCCTCGTAGCTCATCTCCTCCTTGGCGCGCTGCTTCTCGTCGCGCTGGCGCTGCCAGTCGAGGTAGCTGGTGTGCAGCATGGTCGGCGCGTTGAACTGCCGCCACAGCCAGCGCTCGTAGCCGTCGGCGCGGAGGGCCTCGATCTCGTCCACCGACCGGATGCCGAAGGTGGCCTGCGCGAGGAAGCGGGCGGCGTCCTCGGCGCCCGGGCGGTCGGCGGCGGCCGGGGCCGGGGGCTGCTCGCCGCCCGCGCCGCTGACCGAGGCCAGCGTCGTGCCGCCGGGGCCGCCGGCCCCGCCGCCGCAGGCGCCGAGCAGCACGATCAGTCCGGCGGCCGCGGCGGCCCGCGCGGCGCGGGCGAAGGCGCCGCGCGGCGGCGGTGCGCCGTCCATGGGCGTGCTCATGTCGGAATCCCTCGTCTCGTGGTTGGTGCGGCCGGCGGCCGCTTGTGCCGGCGCAGTATGCGAATCGGGCCGGTGAGCGACTTCGCAGCCGCGTAACGAGCCGGAAACTTCTGGCGCCTCGCGTTGTCCTACGGGATTACTTCACGCCGGAACAGGCCGCCGCGGCCGCGTTCGCCGGGGGGTCGCCCCGGGGCGGCGCCAGGGAGGCGCGCCGTACAATCCGCCGGTTTTGCCCCTGCCGTTCGCGCAGGCCCCGTCTACAGAGGAATCCACGTGTTCATTTCCGAAGCCCTTGCCCAAGGCACCGACGCCGCAGCCGGCACCCCGTCCATCTTCGGAAGCCTGGGCGGCATGCTGCCCATCGTGCTGATGTTCGTGGTGCTGTACTTCGTGATGATTCGTCCGCAGATGAAGCGCCAGAAGGAACACAAGGCGATGATCGACGCCCTCGCCAAGGGCGACGAGGTGGTGATCGGCGGCGGCGTGCTCGGGCGCGTGGCCAAGCTCAGCGACAGCTACGTCCACGTCGAGGTGGCCAAGGGCGTCGAGCTCCAGGTGCAGCGCGCCTCGGTGGTCCAGGTGCTGCCCAAGGGCACCTTCAAGTAAACACTCCGGCCCGCCGCGCGCCGACACGCCCACCGGCGCGTCGGCGGACGTGACATGGCGGGCCTCGCCGCAGGAAAGGCAGCATGAACCGCTATCCGCTGTGGAAGTACGCGATCCTGGTGTTCGCATTGCTGGCCGGGCTCATCTACACGCTGCCCAACTTCTTCGGTGAAGCGCCGGCCGTGCAGGTGAGCAGCGGCAAGGCCACGCTCAAGCTCGACGCCTCGACCGCCACGCGCGTCGAGGAGATCCTGGCGCAGGCCAAGGTGCAGGCCGATTTCGTCCAGTTCGACGGCAACTCGGTGAAGGCGCGCGTCGCCGACCTCGACATGCAGCGCCATGCCAAGGAGGCGCTGGACAAGGCGCTCAATCCGAACCCCGAGGATCCGCAGTACATCGTCGCGATGAACCTGCTGTCGCGCTCGCCGGTGTGGCTGTCGCACCTGCGGCTGCTCGGCGCCGAACCCAAGCCGATGTACCTCGGCCTCGACCTGCGCGGCGGCGTGCACTTCCTGATGCAGGTCGACATGAAGGCGGCGCTCACCAAGCGCGCGGAATCGCTGGCGGGCGACATCCGCACCCTGCTGCGCGACAGGAACCTGCGCCATGCCGGCATCACGCGCGACGGCAACAACGTGGAGGTGCGCTTCCGCGACGACCAGACGCTGAACGCCGCGCAGGACATCCTGCGGGACCAGCTGCCCGACCTGCAGTGGACGGCCCGGCCCGACGGCAGCGAGTTCCGCCTCGCCGGCGTGCTCAAGCCCGAGGCGGCGCGGCGCGTGCAGGAATCGGCGATCAAGCAGAACATCACCACGCTGCACAACCGCGTGAACGAGCTGGGCGTGGCCGAGCCCGTGATCCAGCAGCAGGGCGCCGACCGCGTGGTGGTGCAGCTGCCGGGCGTGCAGGACACGGCCAAGGCCAAGGACATCATCGGCCGCACCGCCACGCTGGAAGTGCGCCTCGTCGACGAGAGCACCGAGGCCTATGCGGCGGCGGCCGGCACCGGCCCCGTGCCCTTCGGCACCGAGCGCTACCAGGAGCGCGGCGGCTCGCCGGTCATCGTCAAGCGCCAGGTCATCCTCACCGGCGAGAACCTCACCGACGCGCAGCCCGGCTTCGACAGCCAGACGCAGGAGCCGGCGGTGCACCTCACGCTGGACGCCAAGGGCTCGCGCATCTTCCGCGACATCACGCGCGAGAACATCGGCAAGCGCATGGCCATCCTGCTGTTCGAGAAGGGCAAGGGCGAGGTCGTGACCGCGCCGGTGATCCGCACCGAGATCGGCGGCGGGCGCGTGCAGATCTCCGGCCGGATGACGACCGAGGAGGCGAACGACGTGGCGCTGCTGCTGCGCTCGGGCTCGCTCGCCGCGCCGATGGAGATCATCGAGGAGCGCACCGTCGGCCCGACGCTCGGCGCCGAGAACATCGCCAAGGGCTTCGACAGCGTGCTCTACGGCTTCATCGCCATCGCGGTGTTCATGTGCGCGTACTACATGCTGTTCGGCGTCTTCTCGACGCTGGCGCTGTCGTTCAACCTGCTGCTGCTGGTGGCGGTGCTGTCGCTGCTGCAGGCCACGCTCACGCTGCCCGGCATCGCCGCCATCGCGCTCACGCTGGGCATGGCCATCGACGCCAACGTGCTGATCAACGAGCGCGTGCGCGAGGAGCTGCGCGCGGGCGCGTCGCCGCAGACGGCCATCAACCTGGGCTACGAGCGCGCCTGGGCGACCATCCTCGACTCCAACGTCACCACGCTCATCGCGGCGCTGGCGCTGCTCGCCTTCGGCTCGGGGCCGGTGCGCGGCTTCGCGGTGGTGCACACGATCGGGATCCTGACGTCGATGTTCTCGGCGGTCATGTTCTCGCGCGGCCTGGTGAACCTGTGGTACGGGCGCAAGAAGAAATTGAAGGCCGTGTCCATCGGCACGGTCTGGAAGCCGCAGGCCGACCAGCCGGCCAAGGGCTGAGCGGCCCGCGCGACGCAGCAACACAGGGGCAGACATGGAGTTCTTCCGGATCCGACGCGACATCCCGTTCATGCGGCATGCGCTGGTGTTCAACGTCATCTCGTTCCTCACCTTCGCCGCGGCGGTGTTCTTCCTGGTGACGCGCGGCCTGCACCTGTCGATCGAGTTCACCGGCGGCACGGTGATCGAGACGGCCTACGCGCAGACGGCCGACATCGGGAAGGTGCGGTCCACCGTCGAGACGCTGGACTTCAGCGAAGTGCAGGTGCAGAACTTCGGCAGCTCGCGCGACGTGCTGATCCGCCTGCAGACGCGGGAAGGCGTGAAGCAGGACGAGGTCGTCGGCCGCGTCTTCGGCGAGCTGTGCCGCGTCGAGGGCGGCACCGTGTCCACGCGCATGCTGACGGACGAGGGCCAGTCGGTGGGCAAGCCGGTGTGCCAGACGCCCGCCGGCGCGGAGCCGATCGAGCTCAAGCGCACCGAGTTCGTCGGCCCGCAGGTCGGGCGCGAGCTCGCCGAGGACGGCGCCAAGGCGCTCGCCTTCGTCGTGATCGGCATCATGATCTACCTCGCCTTCCGCTTCGAGTGGAAGTTCGGCGTGGCGGGCATCATCGCCAACCTGCACGACGTGGTCATCATCCTCGGCTTCTTCGCCTTCTTCCAGTGGGAGTTCTCGCTCTCCGTGCTGGCGGCGGTGCTGGCCGTGCTGGGCTACTCGGTGAACGAGTCGGTGGTCATCTTCGACCGGATCCGCGAGGCCTTCCGGCGCTACCGCAAGCTCGACACCGAGCAGGTGATCGACCATGCGATCACGAGCACCATCAGCCGCACCATCATCACGCACGGCAGCACGCAGATGGTGGTGCTGTCGATGTTCTTCTTCGGCGGCCCGACGCTGCACTACTTCGCCATGGCGCTGACCATCGGCATCTGCTTCGGCATCTATTCGTCGGTGTTCGTCGCCGCCGCCATCGCCAAGTGGCTCGGCGTGAAGCGCGAGGACCTGGCCAAGCCGAGCTCCAAGGAGATCGACCCGGACGATCCCAACGCGGGGGCCGTGGTGTAGAGTCCCGGCGGATCCACTCCCGCGAGTACTCACACACCCATGCCGACCGACGCCAACTCGATGGCACTGGCCGCGCAGGCGAGGCGGTCCTATGTCGAGGGGCTGATCAACGGTCTGCCCAGTGTGGTCGAGGCGGCCAACCAGGGCGCCCGGATCCTGGTGTCGCAGGTGGCTGAACCGGCGGTCATGGCGCGCCGCCGCGACCTGGTGCAGGACCTGTCCAAGGCAACGCCGGCGTGGCTTCGCGCCGCCACCGACCTGCTGCGGCAGGCGCTGCACAGCGGCACGGTGTCGGCCGTGCGCCCGAGCGATCTGCCCAGCCCGTCGAGCCGCGGCGGCCTCACGCTCGTCGACAACGACACCATCGAGACCGAGATCCTCAGCTCGCGGCTGGCGCTGGCGATGATGGACCGTGCGTCCTGGGAGTTCACCGACCTGCGCTCGCGCATGACCGTGCTCGAGGGCCGCGAGGAGCTCGATCCGAACGACGTGCTGCGGCCCCACGTCTTCGCCCGCGTCCTCACCAGCGCATGGCGCACCGCCGGCCTGAGCCACGACGCCTGGAAGATCCTGCAGCCGGTGCTGCACGACGAGATCTCGCTGTTCGCCGAAGAGGCCTACCACGAGACCAACCGCTGGCTCATCCAGCGCCGCGTGGCGCCCGAGATCGACCTGCGGCCCTTCATCCGCCGCAGCCGCAATGCCGCCTGGAGCGCGAGTGCGCCGCAGGCCTCGGGCACCGGCGGCTTCGTGCATTCCGGCGCGGCCGCCGCGCCGGGCGCCGCCGCGGGCGAGGTGCACGACGAGACGCGGCTGATGACCCGCACCGATGCGCTCGTGCGCGGTGCCGACCATGCCGATGCCGTGCTCGGCCGCCTCAACCGCCTGATCGGGCGGCAGCTGCCGCAGTTCGCCAACACCGTGCCGCGGCCCGCCTCGGCCTCGCTGTCGGCCGCGATCGCCGATGCGCAGACCGGCATCGCCAAGCGCCTCGTGCCGCCGCCCCCGGGCCGTGCGGCAGGCCCGGCCGATGCCGTGCTGAGCACGCCGGCGCTGCTCGAGGAACTGCACCAGCGCAAGCAGGCGCTGAAGCAGGCGGCCGAGACGCCGGTCGAGCGCGCCACCATCGAGATCGTCGCGCTGCTGTTCCAGAGCATCCTCACCGAAGAGCGCATTCCCGCCGCCGTGCGCGTGTGGTTCGCGCGGCTGCAGATGCCGGTGCTGCGCGTAGCCATCAGCGAGCCGGATTTCTTCGCCACCACCGACCATCCGGCGCGCCGCCTGATCGACCGCATGGGCGCCTGCGTCATGGGCTTCGACGCCGCCGCGCACGCCGGCGACCTGCTCGAAAAGGAGATCAAGCGCGTGGTGCAGGTGGTCGAAGCCTATCCCGACACCGGCCGGCGCGTGTTCCAGACCGTGCTGACGGAGTTCGAGAAGTTCCTCGAGAACTACTTCCGCAACGAGAACGAGGCCTCGCGCAAGGGCGTGTCGCTCGCGCAGCAGGTCGAGCAGCGCGAGACGCTGGCCATCCAGTACACGATCGAGCTGCGCAAGATGCTCAACGAGGTGCCGGTGCAGGAAGGCGTGCGCGAGTTCCTGTTCCAGGTGTGGGCCGACGTGCTGGCGATGACGGCGGTGAAGGCCGGGCGCAACAGCGAAGAGACGCGCACGATGAAGAAGGCCGCCGCCGACCTCATCTGGTCGGCGAGCGCCAAGGTCTCGCGCGAGGAGCGCGCCGAGGTGATCCGCCGCCTGCCGCCGCTGCTCAAGCTGCTGCGCGACGGCATGCAGAACGCCGGGCTGTCGGCGCAGAAGCAGGACGAGCACGTGCAGCGCCTGAACAATTCCCTCGCCGCGGCCTTCACGGCCAAGGCGGCGGCGATCCCGACCGACCGGCTCGACGAGCTGATGGCGCGGCTCGAGACGCTGGAAGAGCTGCTGCCCGACGCGCAGGACGTCGAGATCGACGAGTCGCTGGTGCTCGACCTGTCGGGCCACGAAAGCTCCGAGCTCGAGGTCGTCGGCGAAGGCGGCTCGATGCCCACGCCGGCGATGCTGTCCTGGGCGCGCGAGCTGCACGTGGGCAGCTGGTACATGCTGGACTACCGCGGCCGCAACGAGGCCGTCCAGCTCGCCTGGCAGGGCCTGCGCCGGCAGCTCACGCTGTTCGTCTCGCCGCAGGGCCGCGGCATCCTGTTCCAGCAGCACCGGCTCGCGGCCTTCCTGCAGGCGGGGCTGCTGGTGCCGGCGCAGGACGAATCGCTCACGGTGCGCGCCACGCGCAGCGCGCTGGCCAAGCTCGACGTCGACCCGAGCCGGCTGCTGCACTGAGCCGCCCGCGCGACGAAAAAGGCCGCCCGATGGGCGGCCTGGCGCAGGAGAGGCGGGCGCAGCCGCTCAGTGGATCAGGCGGTCTTCCTCGTCCACGAAGAGCTCGTCGAGGATGAGCGCGTCGGGCTCCTCGCCGAGGCTCCAGAAGACCATCAGCACGATGATCTTCAGGTCTTCGAGGTCGATCGGGCCGCCCGGGATGGCGAGCGCGCGATCGATGACCATCTCGAGCATCGGCGGCGGCAGGACCCCGGCGGACGCGAGGAAGCTGATGAAGCCGATCGAGGCTTCGCCCAGGTGCTCGTGCTCGGCGGCCGAGTACACGCGCAGGCTGTCGCCGCCCTGGGCGCCGACGTAGGACCCGGCCGCGCCGGCCAGGCCCTCGAGCCACGACAGTGCCTCCTGGATCTCGTCCGATTCGAACCCCACCGACGACAGCTTGCGGGTCAGCTGGGCGTGGTCGGGGCAGGCGTCGGGTCGCCAGTAGTTTTCGTACAGGTACACGAGCACGTCGAACATGAATTCACTATACCCCAGCGGCCTGTCCCGTCCCGTGCGAAAGACACCGTCCCGCGGGGCGTCTTACCGCTCCGGGCGGCTCACTGTGCACCCTCCGCTTCGCGGGTCCCTCCAGGAGGGACGCGAGCGCCCCTTCGGGCGGCCGGGCGGGGGCGCTCACGCGCGGCCGATGCGCTGGAACAGCTGGCCGGGCAGGCGGGCCACCTCGCCCGACAGCTCCAGCTCGAGCAGCCGCGCGCCCAGGACGGCGGGCGACTCGCCGGTGCGGGCGACCAGGACATCGAGCGAGACCGGGTCGAAGCCGAGCGCGTCGAGCAGCGGGTCGCCGTCGCCGTCGCCGCCGGCCGCCGGCTCGGGGGCGGGCGCCGCGCGCGCCGGCACGTCGAACCGGAGCTCTTCGAGCACGTCCTCGGCGCACTCGACCAGCTTCGCGCCCTGCTTGATCAGCGCATGGCAGCCGCGCGACTGCGGCGAATGGATGGAGCCGGGGATCGCGAAGACCTCGCGGCCGGCCTCGCTGGCCAGGCGGGCCGTGATCAGCGAGCCCGAGCGCAAGGCCGCCTCGACGACCAGCGTGCCGCGCCCGAGCCCCGCGATGATGCGGTTGCGCTGCGGGAAGTTCTGCGCGAGCGGCGGGGTGCCGAGGGCGAACTCGCTGACCAGCAGGCCGTCGGCCGCGATGCGCCGCGCCAGGGCCGCGTGGCGCGGCGGATAGAGGCGGTCGAGCCCCGTGCCGACCACGGCCACCGTGCGGCCCGGGCCTTCCAGCGCCCCGTCGTGCGCCGCGCCGTCGATGCCGAGCGCCAGGCCCGACACCACCGTCAGCCCGGCGCGGCTCAGCTGCGCCGCGAAGGCGCGCGCATGGTCCTCACCCTGGCGCGTGGGGTGGCGGCTGCCGACGATCGCGATCGCCGGGGCCTGCAGCCACTCGATGCGTCCGCGGCAGTACAGCAGCAGCGGCGGGTCGGGTGCTTCGAGCAGCGTGCGCGGGTAGGCCGCGTCACCGATGGTGAGGATGGTGCGCGCGCCGTCGGCGTCGCCGCCCTGCGCGAGCCACGCCAGCGTGGCGTCGACCAGGGCATCGAGGCCGGGCCCGGGCCGGGCGAGCGCGTTCGCGACAGCCGTGCCGACGACCTCGCGCAGCGCGGGCGCCGGCGCCTCGAACACGCGCTCGGGCGAGCCGAAGGCGGCGAGCAGGCGCCGCGCCGTGTCACGGCCGACGCCGGGTGTCTCGAGCAGCCGCAGCCAGGCGGCCAGTTCGTCGCGCTCGATCACGGCGGGCGTGGTCGGCGCCGCCGCGCTCAGGGCTGCGTGAAGCGGTCGCCCGGGCTGACCGGGCTTTGCGCCGACAGGATGAGCGCATAGGACATGCGGTCGAACACGCGGAAGACGAACAGCATGCCGTGGCGCTCGTTGGGCAGCTTCATCGTCGCCCGTTCGGGATCGGTGCGGTCGCGCATCACCTGGCCGTCGCGCCACAGGGCGAACACGTGGCCGCGCTCGACGCCGTCCCGCGTGCCCTTGTTCAGCGCCACGATCTGGTTCTGGCCCGCGGTGAGCGCGTCGCCGTAGATCGACACGATGCGGCCGTCGATCGACGAGGCCGGCGCGTGCGGCGCGTAGTTGGTGAACTCGCGCGGCGGCACGGGCGACAGCCGGTCGCCGATGTTGGCCTCCTGGCGCGTGCTGGTGATCACGAAAGTGGCCGGCACGACCTGGGGCTTGCCGTCGGCGCTGGTCGCGTCGGGCGCCTGGCGCACGAAGTCGGCGGCGCCGACGTAGGCGGCCTCGTAGCCGAGCACCTCGCCGGACGTCGGATCCTTCAGCGCGCGCGGCTCGCGGAAGATGCGGAACGCCGTGTCGCCCGCGCGCTCGCCGCGCACGTAGGCGGTGTCGCCGCGGCCGAGGTTCACCCGGCCTTCCTGGGCGGCGACGATGCGCGGCGCGGTCGCCAGCGCGTTCTCGTCGAAGATGACGGCTTCGTTGAGGAAGGGCTCGATCAGGTGGAACGGGATCGAGGCGATGGCGCCGTCGCCGAGCTGCGAGGCGCGCACCCGCGGCGACAGCTTGACCGTGTGGGACGGCTCGCCCACGCCGCGGCCCATGCGCAGGCGCGCGAAGCCGTCCGACTTCTCGAGGTACAGCACCTGCCCCGGATAGATCAGGTGCGGGTTGCGGATCTGCTCGAGGTTCATGCCCCACAGCTCGGGCCAGCGCCAGGGGCTCTTCAGGAAGAGCTTGGAGATGTCCCACAGCGTGTCGCCGCGCTTGACGGTGTAGGTGTCGGGCGCGTCGGCCGCGAGCTCGGACAGCGGCACGCCCGCCTGCGCCACCTTCTGCGCGGTGCTGCGCTGCTGGCTCGTGATGGGATAGTTGACGGCCGACGCGGTGGCCGGGACGAGCGCGGCGAGCGCCACGCCGAGGGAGCCGAGACCGCTGACGATGGCGTAGGAAAGAGCGGAAGGAGTGCGACGCGTCATCGGCTTGAGTCTCCGGTCGCGCGGCTGTCCTCGCGCGGTGGGGTTGTTGTGGCCGGCTGCGCCGGATGGCGCCGCAATTCGGCGAAAATGCTCAATCAGTTTCACAGATTCTGCCGTTAAACCCTTGATATCGCAATGAAATCGGGCGTGTGCGCGCCAGTGTGTGAGACCTGTCACGCCACTACCCGTTGCTCGCGTTCCACAGTGGTTGCGCACAGCCGACGCGGCGAAACCTCCGCTTACCAATGGCACGTTTGAACATCCTTCGCTACCCCGATCCGCGCCTGCACACGGTGGCCAAGCCGGTCGAGACCGTCGATGCGCGCATCCGCCAGCTGGTCGACGACATGCTGGAGACCATGTACGAGGCCGACGGCGTGGGCCTGGCCGCGACGCAGGTCGACGTGCACGAGCGCGTGCTGGTGATGGACACCTCCGACACGCGCAATCACCCGCGGGTGCTGATCAACCCGGAGCTGATCGAGACCAGCGAGGAGATGATCCTCGGCGACGAAGGCTGCCTGTCCGTGCCCACCATCTACGACAAGGTGCCGCGCCATGCGCGCGTGCGGGTGCGCGCGCTCGACCGCAGCGGCGAGAGCCACGAGTTCGAGGCCGAGGGCCTGCTCGCGGTGTGCGTGCAGCACGAGATGGACCACCTGCTGGGCAAGGTGTTCGTGGAGTACCTGAGCCCGCTCAAGCGCGAGCGCATCAAGACCAAGATGCTCAAGAAGACGCGGGAAGAGCAGAAGGCTTGAGCGAAGCCGCCATGCGCGTCGCCTTCGCCGGAACGCCCGAGTTCGCGCGCGCCGCGCTGGCACGCCTGCACGCGGCCGGCTTCGAGATCCCGCTGGTGCTGACCCAGCCCGACCGCCCCGCCGGGCGCGGCCTGCAACTGCAGCCCTCGCCGGTGAAGGCGTTCGCGCTGCAGCACGGCCTGCCGGTGGCCCAGCCGCGCAGCCTGCGGCTGGACGGCAAGTTCCCGGGCGATGCGGCGCAGGCCCGCGAGGCGCTCGAGGCGGCGCGGCCCGACGTGCTGGTGGTGGCCGCCTACGGCCTCCTCCTGCCGCCGTGGGTGCTGGCGCTGCCGCGCCTGGGCTGCCTGAACATCCATGCCTCGCTGCTGCCGCGCTGGCGCGGCGCCGCGCCGATCCACCGCGCCATCGAGGCCGGCGACGCGCGCACCGGCATCACCCTCATGCAGATGGACGCGGGGCTGGACACCGGCGCCATGCTGCGGGCCGAGGCGGTGGACATCGCGCCGGACGACACCACCGCGCGGCTGCACGACCGGCTGGCCGACCTGGGCGCGCGCCTCGTGGTCGAGGTGCTGCAGGCCGCGGCCCGCGGCCCGCTGGCGGCCACGCCGCAGCCGGCCGACGGCGTGACCTATGCGCACAAGATCGAGAAGTCCGAAGCGGCGGTCGACTGGCGGCTGCCGGCCGCCGCGATCGAGCGGCGCATCCGCGCCTTCGATCCGTTCCCCGGGGCCAGCAGCGTGATCGGCGGCGAGACGGTGAAGCTGTGGCGGGCGCAGGCGCTGCCGGGGGCCGCCGCGCCGGCCGGCACGGTGCTCGCGGCCGGCGCCGAGGGCATCACCGTGGCCTGCGGGGAAGGGGCGCTGCGCATCACCGAGCTGCAGCGCCCCGGCGGCAAGCGCGTCGGCGCGGCGCAGTTCCTCCAGGCGCGCCCGCTCGCGCCCGGCGCCGTGCTCGGCGCTTGAACTGAATCGCCCCACCCGCATCTGAGGCTGGTGCGCGGCGTCCGCCGCGCGCGCTTCGACGAATCCCTGACCGAAAGGCCACCGAGATGTTCAATCTGCTGAAGACTGCCGTGCTGATGGCGGCGATCACCGCGCTGTTCATGGCGATCGGGCGCCTGCTCGGCGGCCAGACGGGGATGATGCTGGCGCTGGCGGTGGCCATCGCGATGAATTTCTTCAGCTACTGGTTCTCCGACAAGCTGGTGCTGAAGATGTACCGCGCGCAGGAGGTCGACGCCTCCTCGGCGCCGCAGTTCTACCGCATGGTGCAGGAGCTCGCGCAGCGCGCCAACCTGCCGATGCCCAAGGTCTACCTCATCGAGGAGGACGCGCCCAACGCCTTCGCCACCGGGCGCAACCCGCAGCATGCGGCGGTGGCCGCCACCACCGGCATCCTGCGCGTGCTCAGCGAGCGCGAGCTGCGCGGCGTGATGGCGCACGAGCTGGCGCACGTGCGGCACCGCGACATCCTGATCAGCACCATCAGCGCCACCATGGCCGGCGCGATCTCGATGCTGGCCAACTTCGCCATGTTCTTCGGCGGGCGCGACAGCGAGGGCCGGCCGACCAACCCCATCGTCAGCCTGGCGGTGATGCTGCTCGCGCCGCTGGCGGCGAGCCTGATCCAGATGGCGATCAGCCGGGCGCGCGAGTTCGAGGCCGACCGTGGCGGCGCCGAGATCTCGGGCGACCCGCAGGCCCTCGCCTCGGCGCTGCAGAAGATCCACAACTACTCGCGCGGCATCCCGATGCAAGCCGCCGAGCGCCACCCCGAGACGGCGCAGATGATGATCGTCAACCCGCTGTCCGGCGGCGGCCTGCGCGGGCTCTTCTCCACGCACCCCAGCATGGAGGAGCGCGTGGCGCGGCTGATGGCGATGCGTCCGAGCTGAGCGGCGCGCTCAAGTCCCGCCGCCGGCGGCCGATAAGCCGGCAGGACCCGACCACGCACGCCATGAAGCCGCTCGCCCTCGCCGCCGCCCTTGCCGCCGCCGCCCTGCTCGGCGGCTGCGACCTGTTCGGCACCCAGGAGCTCGAGCGCCTCGTGGCCGCCCGCGAGGCCGACGGCCGCGCCATCGGTGCCGCCTGCCGCCATGCCGGGCGCGCCCTCGAGGACTGCTACACGCTCAACGGCCGCGCCGACAAGGCCGCCGTGTTCGCCGGCTGGCGCGAGATGAACGACTACATGCGCGAGAACGGCATCGAGGCCGTGACGCCGCAGCTGTCGCCCCAGGGCGCACGGGTGGCGGCCACCGCGGGCACGCTCGACGCCGCCGGGGCCGACGCGGCCGCGGCGCCCGCCGCGCCGGCCTCCGGCGCCGCGCCGAACCGCCGCGCGCCCCGCGTGCAGGGTTCCTGAGCCGCGCCGCGGCGAATCCCCTGCGCCGGCGCGCGCGGCGGGGGCGCGACACAATCGCAGCCCTCATGCAGTCCCTTCGCGCGCTCGCGCGTCATCCTGAATTCAAGGCCGGCGTGCGCGACATGTCGGGCATCTCGCTCGGCCTGGCCGCCTGGGGGCTCGTCACCGGCGTGGCGATGGTCAAGAGCGGGCTGTCGGTGCCGATGGCGCTGTTCATGACCTTCACCGTCTTCGCCGGCAGCGCGCAGCTCGCCGTGCTGCCGCTGATGACGGCCGGCGCGCCGCTGTGGGTCATCTGGGCCACCGCGTTCTGCGTCAACCTGCGCTTCATCATCTTCAGCGCGCAGTGGCGGCCGTATTTCATCCACCGGCCGCGCTGGCAGCGGGTGATCCTCGGCTACTTCGGCGTCGACCTGAGCTACGTGCTCTTCATGAAGCGCTTTCCCGAGCCGGGCAGCGGCGAGGGGCAGATGCCGTACTTCGCCGGCACCAATGCGCTGAACTGGTTCGCCTGGCAGGTGCCGTCGGTCGCGGGCATCGTGCTGGCCGACGCGGTGCCCACGCACTGGGGCCTGGGCTTCGCGGGCGTGCTGGCCCTGCTCGGGCTGACCTACTCCATGCTGTCCGACAGGGCGACGACCGTGGCCGCCGTGGTGGCCGGCGCGGCGGCGGTGGCCGCCTACGCGCTGCCGCTCAAGCTGAACATCGTGGTGGCGATCTGCGCGGCCGTGTGCCTGGGCCTGCTGATGGACGGCTCCGGCGGTCGGCGGGCCGAGCGCCGGGCCGCTCCCAAGCCGGCCCGCGTCCCCGCGGGGGCTGAGCCCGGACGTGAACAGTCCAGTGGACTGTTCACGCCTGGCGAAGGGCTGGGCCATCAGGCCCAGCGCGGTCTGCAAGACCGGCCGATGTACCCATCGGACGAGGGGCGCATATGAACGGCTGGGAGGCGTTCCTCGCGATCGCCGGGCTCGCCGCGGTGACGGTGATCACGCGCGCCTTCTTCCTGTTTCCCGAGCGCGAGCTCTCCATGCCCGACTGGGTGCGGCGCGGCCTGCGCTACGCGCCGCTGGCGGCGCTGGCGGCCGTGGTGGTGCCCGAGGTGCTGTTCACCGACGGCCGGCTGATCCACACCTGGCGCGATCCGCAGCTCGCCGCCGTGGCCGTGGCGAGCGCCTGGTTCTTCTGGCGCCGCGGCATCCTCGGCACCATCGTCTCGGGCATGGCGGTGCTGCTGGCGCTGCACCTCGGCCTCGGCTGGTAGCGCGAAGGACGCTGCCTAGAATGGCCGGCTCGTCTTTCCGTCCGTCGATTCCCGCCATGAACGTCCTTCGATTCCAGGATCTCGCCGCCGCCGGCAAGGCCCGCGGCCAGCGCGTGTTCATCCGCGCCGACCTCAACGTGCCGCTCGACGACGCCGGCCGCATCACCGAGGACACCCGCGTGCGCGCCTCCGTGCCCTGCATCGAGATGGCGCTGGCCGCCGGCGCCGCGGTGATGGTCACCTCGCACCTCGGCCGCCCGACCGAGGGCGCGTTCAAGCCCGAGGATTCGCTCGCGCCGGTGGCCGAGCGCCTGGGCGAACTGCTCGGCCGCGAGGTGCCTCTGGTGGCGAACTGGGTCGACGGCGTGAGCGTCGAGCCGGGGCAGGTGGTGCTGCTCGAGAACTGCCGCCTCAACAAGGGCGAGAAGAAGAACGACGAGGCGCTGGCGCGCAAGATGGCCGCGCTGTGCGACATCTTCGTGCACGACGCCTTCGGCACCGCGCACCGGGCCGAAGCCTCGACCTACGGCATCGCGCAGTTCGCCAAGGTGGCCTGCGCCGGCCCGCTGCTCGCGGCCGAGATCGACGCCATCACGAAGGCGCTGGCGAACCCGAAGCGCCCGCTGGTGGCCATCGTGGCCGGCTCCAAGGTGAGCACCAAGCTGACCATCCTGAAATCGCTGGCCGACAAGGTCGACCAGCTCGTCGTCGGCGGCGGCATCGCCAACACGTTCATGCTGGCCGCCGGCCTGCCCATCGGCAAGTCGCTCGCCGAGGCGGACCTGGTGGACGAGGCCCGCGCCGTGATCGAGGCGATGCGCGCGCGCGGCGCGGCCGTGCCGATCCCGGTGGACGTGGTGACGGCCAAGGCCTTCGCCGCCGACGCGTCGGCGAGCACGAAGGACGCGCGGGACGTGGCCGCCGACGATCTCATCCTCGACATCGGCCCGCGGACGGCGCAGCAGCTCGCCGAGCAGCTCGAGTCCGCCGGCACCATCGTCTGGAACGGCCCGGTCGGCGTGTTCGAGTTCGACGCCTTCGCCCACGGCACCGAGACCATCGCGCGCGCCATCGCCGCCTCGGACGCCTTCAGCATCGCGGGCGGCGGCGACACGCTGGCGGCCATCGCCAAGTACGGCATCGAGAAGGACGTGAGCTACATCTCCACCGGCGGCGGCGCCTTCCTCGAGGTGCTGGAGGGCAAGACGCTGCCGGCCTTCGAGATCCTGCAGAAGCGCGCCGCCGGCTGAGCGCGGCGTTCGCGCCGCACGCCGGCGGTCCGATTTCACGAACCCGGCGGCCGCCGCGCGCTTCGTTGCTGATCTACCTCATGGCGCGCTGCTTCCCGTCGTGCCAGTGCCCACAATCCGGCGCACTCCAGTCACGCGAGAGGGAAGCATCGTATGCAAGCGATCGGATCGTGGCGCCTGCTGCTGGGCCGGCTGGCCCTCGCCGCGGCGGCGCTGGGCGGCGCCTTCGCCGCCGCGGCACAGGACATCGTGGTGGGCCAGATCGGCCCGTGGACGGTGATCCCGGTGCCCGACGCGCCGCAGGTCAATGCCGGCCTGAAGGCGCATTTCGCCCAGGTCAATGCCCGCGGCGGCATCAACGGCCGCAGGATCTCGCTGTTCGAGCTGGACGACGCCTACGCCGCCGACACCTTCGTGCAGCGCTTCGAGGAGGCGATGAAGCGCAAGCCGGTGGCGCTGCTCTCGCCCATCGGCTCGGCGGCGGTCAAGCGCATGCTCGACGACAAGCTGCTCGACCGCCACGACGTGGTGGTGCTCAACGCCATCCCCGGCGCCGAGTCGCTGCGCGCGCCGGGCCATCCGCGCTTCTTCCACATCCGCGCCGGCGACCGCCAGCAGGTCGAGAAGATGGTGCAGCACGCCCGCACGCTGGGCATCACCCGCATGACGGCGCTGTACGAGACGATCGAGATGGGCGAGTCGGCGGTGGCGGTGGCGAAGGCCGAGGTCGAGAAGGCCGGCGGCGCCGCGCTGCGCAGCGTGGCCGCGCCGCGCGAGGCCGGGGCCATCGCGGCGGCGGCGCGGCAGATCGCCGCCACCGACACGCAGAACGTGCTGGTGCTCGGCTCGCCGCGCTTCACCGTCGACGCCATCGCCGAGCTGCGCAAGGCCGGCGCGTCACCGTCGATGTTCGCCTTCTCCTACGTGCCGCCGGGGCTGCTGGCCAAGGTGGCGGGCGCCGATGCGGCGCGCGGCGTCGGCATCGCCCAGACCTTCCCGAACCCCGCGGGCGTCAACACGCCGCTGCAGCGCGAGTTCCAGGCGGCGATGAAGGCGGCCTTCCCCGAGGTGACGAGCTACACCTCGTTCCACCTCGAGGGCTACATCACCGCGCGCGTGCTGACCGAGGCGCTGCGCCGCGCGCCGCAGGCGACGCCCGAGGCGCTGGCCAGGACGCTGCGCGGCATGGGCGAGGTCGACCTCGGCGGCTACCGCGTGCGCTTCGAGAAGAACAACGTCGGCAGCAGCTTCGTGGACATCGGCGTGATGACGACGGGCGGGCGGCTGATGTATTGAGCGGGGCGGGCCATGGCGGGAGGCGGCGCCGATAATCGCGCACGAATCACAGGAGAGTCCATGACCCGTGCCACCAAGATCGTCGCCACCCTCGGCCCCGCCTCC
This sequence comes from Rubrivivax sp., assembly GCA_044508835.1. Lineage (GTDB taxonomy): Bacteria > Pseudomonadota > Gammaproteobacteria > Burkholderiales > Burkholderiaceae_C > JAKFDI01. Next base: position 48,999 of record JBIQHD010000006.1, on the reverse strand, counting down.
AGTTCGCCCGAGGTGCTGGCCCGCGTGATCGGTGCCGGCGTCGACGTGGTGCGGCTCAACTTCTCGCACGGCAGCGCCCAGGACCACATCGAGCGCGCGAAGCTGGTGCGCGAGATCGCGCAGCAGGTGGGCAAGGAGGTCGCCATCATGGCCGACCTGCAGGGCCCGAAGATCCGCGTCGGCAAGTTCCTCGACGGGCGCACCGTGCTCGAGCCGGGCCAGAAGTTCGTGCTCGACGCCTCCACGGTGGAGCTGGGCACCAACGAGCGCGTCGGCCTCGACTACAAGGAGCTGCCGCGCGACGTGAAGCCCGGCGACACGCTGCTGCTCAACGACGGCCTGCTCAAGCTCACCGTCGACGCCGTGAAGGGCGAGGCGGTGCACACCACCGTCGTCATCGGCGGCGAGCTGTCCAACAACAAGGGCATCAACAAGGCCGGCGGTGGCCTGACGGCCCCCGCGCTCACCGCCAAGGACATGGAGGACATCCGCACCGCGATGGGCTTCCAGTGCGAGTACGTGGCGGTGAGCTTCCCGAAGAACGCCACCGACATGGAGATGGCGCGCCAGCTCGCCAACGTGGCCGGCGAGCCGTGGCGGCACAAGCCGGGGCTGATCGCCAAGATCGAGCGCAGCGAGGCCATCCCGCAGCTCGAGGCCATCCTGAAGGCGAGCGACGGCATCATGGTCGCGCGCGGCGACCTCGCGGTGGAGGTGGGCAACGCCGCCGTGCCCGCGCTGCAGAAGCGCATGATCCGCATGGCGCGCGAGATGGACAAGGTCGTCATCACCGCCACGCAGATGATGGAGTCGATGATCGTCAACCCGGTGCCCACGCGCGCCGAGGTGAGCGACGTGGCCAACGCCGTGCTCGATGGCACCGACGCGGTGATGCTGTCCGCCGAGACCGCCGCCGGCCGCTTCCCGGTGGAGACCATCGAGCAGATGGCCGTCATCGCGCTCGAGGCCGAGTCGGCCGACGACGTGTCGCTGGAGACCGACTTCGCCAACAAGCGCTTCGGCCGCATCGACCAGTCGATCGCCATGGGCGCGCTGTTCACCGCGCACCACCTCGGCTGCAAGGCCATCGTGGCGCTGACCGAATCGGGCTCGACGGCGCTGTGGATGAGCCGGCACAACATCAAGGTGCCGATCTACGGGCTGACCTCGCAGGTGCTGTCGCAGCGCAAGATGGCGCTGTACCGCAACGTGCGCCCGCTGCTCATGCCCACCTTCGCCGACCGCGACACGGCGCTCGCCCAGGCCGAGGCGCTGCTGGTCGAGCGCGGCGTGCTGCGCCCGGGCGACACCTACGCCATCACCTGCGGCGAGCCGATGGGCTACCCGGGCGGCACCAACATGCTGAAGGTCTGCCGCGTGGGCTGATCGCCATGAGCGCTGCGCCCAGCCTCGAAGACGTCCGCGCGGCGGCGGATCGCATCCGCGGCCAGGTGATGGAGACGCCCTTCGTGCCCTCGCGCACGCTGTCGCAGATCACCGGCTGCGAGGTGTTCCTCAAGTTCGAGAACCTGCAGTTCACCGCGTCGTTCAAGGAGCGCGGCGCGCTCAACACGCTGCTGCAGCTGGGCGACGGCGAACGCGCGAGCGGGGTGCTCGCGGTGTCGGCCGGCAACCATGCGCAGGGCGTGGCCTACCACGCGCAGCGCCTGGGCATCCCGGCCACCATCGTCATGCCGCGCTTCGCCGCCTCGGTGAAGGTGGAGAACACCCGCCGCTTCGGCGCGACGGTGGTGCTCGAGGGCGACACTTTCGACGATGCGCGTGCGCGCGGCCTGGAGATCGCGCGCGAGCGCGGCCTGAAGGTGGTGCACCCCTACGACGATGCGGCCGTCATCGCCGGCCAGGGCACGGTCGGCCTGGAGATGCTGGCGCAGCAGCCGCAGCTCGACACGCTGGTGATCGCCATCGGCGGCGGCGGCCTGATCGGCGGCATCTCGGTGGCCGCCAAGGCGCTGAACCCGCGGATCGAGATCGTCGGCGTGCAGTCCGAGCGCTTCGCCGGCGTGTGGAACGCGACCCATGCCGAGCAGCGCGAGGGCGGCCAGCCGACGATCGCCGACGGCATCGGCGTGAAGGCGCCCGGGGCGCTCACCCTGCCGCTGATCGAGCGGCACGTGGCCGACGTGCTGCTCGTCGCCGAGGACGAGATCGAGCAGGCCATCCTGATGCTGCTGGAGATCGAGAAGACGGTGGTCGAGGGCGCCGGCGCCGTGGGCCTGGCGGCGCTGCTGCGCCACCCGCGGCGCTTCGCCGGCCGCAAGGTCGGCCTCGTGCTGTGCGGCGGCAACATCGAGCCGCTGACGCTGGCGGAAATCATCCAGCGCGGCATGGTCAAGTCGGGCCGGCTCGCGCGGCTGCGCTTCGACGTGCGCGACGTGCCGGGCGCGCTGTCGGAAGTGACGGCGCTGCTCGGCGCGCTGGGCGCCAACATCGAGCAGGTGCAGCACCAGCGCGCGTTCTCGTCCCTGTCGGTCGAGCGGGTGCAGATCGAGGCGATGGTGCAGACGCGCGGCGCGGCGCACGTCGAGGACATCCTCGCCGGGATGCGCGCGAAGGGCTACCGCGCCGAGCGCGTCGACTGATCCGCCGCGTCAGGCCGCCGCGCGCACGCTGCCCACCATCGCCGCCACCGCCGGGACCATGTTCAGCGGCACCAGGTCGAGCGCCGGCAGCGCGCCGGCCTGCACGCGGAACAGCTCGTCGGCGAAGCCGTGGCCGACGTGCGGCACGCCGGCGAAATCGACCTCGGCGCGGCGGAAGGCCTGCAGCCGCGACGCCACGCGCCGCGCCTGCGCGCGCGATTCGAGCCCGGACGCGTCCGAGGTGATCAGCCGCAGCGGCACGACGGTGCGCTCGAAGCCGAGCGTGGCGCCGTCGAGGCTGTAGGCGTTGAGCACCGCGTCCAGCGTGCGCGTCGTGTCCAGCGCGATGGCGACGTAGACCGAGGTGCCGCGGTGGGGCAGCGCCGTGCCGGCCGTCCAGGCGTGCGGCTGCCAGTGGCGCTGCTGGAAAGCCTGCGCGTTGGCGTGCAGGTCGAACACGTCGGCGAGCTTCGAGGTGAAGAACAGGCCGCGGCCGGTATGGCGCTCGGGCTGCGAGGTGAGCTTGCCCTTGCTCAGCTCGAGCATGGCCAGCGCCGGATCGGCCAGGTCGAAGGCCTCGTGCAGCTTGTCGAACAGGCCGCGGCCGTCGTCGGAGACGAGCAGCTGCACGTGGCTGGGCGTCTGCCGCAGCGACACCGTGACGCCGCGCCCGCCGCTGTGGTCCACGGCGTTGTTGAGCAGCTCGGTGAAGGCGTGCTGGGCCAGGCGCCGCACGTGCGCGGGCAGGGTGAAGAAGGGCGCGAAGTCGCGCGCCCAGGGCAGGTCCTCGTCGAGGCCGGCGAGCGGATAGCGCTGCACCACCTGCCGCAGCAGGCCGGGCCGCCAGACGGGGCGCCGCGGCGTGCCGTCGACGGCGAGCCAGTTCAGCGCCGCGAGCCGCCTGAGCGCGCGCACGGCGGTGGGCCGCGTGACGCCCAGGCGCTGCGCCACGTGGGCGGCCAGGTCGCGCGGATGCTGCACCGCCGCGGCGGTGATCCAGAGGGTCAGGGCATTGAGGTCGACACGGGGCATCGCACGCTCCCATCGGACGCAGGGACGGGCAGTGTCGCGCCGCGGTCCGCGCCGCCGGGCCGGAAAAGCAGGCGTTTGGCCCGGCAAATCGCCGTGCCCGCGCCGCGCGCGCAGTGGCCGCGCGGGCCGTGCCGGAAAGACCCCGCCGCTAGAATTCCCCGCGGTTACGGGACGGTTACGCCCCGCGCGCCGCCGGCGCCGACACTGTTTGTCCACTTCCAGGAAGTTTTCCCATGCCCATCGTTTCCATGCGCCAGCTGCTGGACCATGCCGCCGAGAACGGTTACGGCATCCCGGCCTTCAACGTCAACAACCTCGAGCAGGTGCAGGCCGTGATGTCGGCGGCCGACGAAGTGGGCGCCCCGGTGATCCTGCAGGCCAGCGCCGGCGCCCGCAAGTACGCGGGCGAGCCCTTCATCAAGCACCTGATCCTGGCGGCCGCCGAGGCGTACCCGCACATCCCGCTGGTCATGCACCAGGACCACGGCACCTCGCCCAAGGTCTGCGAGGGCGCCATCGGCCTGGGCTTCGGCTCGGTGATGATGGATGGCTCGCTCATGGAGGACGGCAAGACGCCGTCCAGCTTCGACTACAACGTGGACGTGACGCGCCGGGTGGTCGAGATGGCGCACAAGGTGGGCGTCACCGTCGAGGGCGAGCTGGGGTGCCTCGGCAACCTGGAAACCGGCGACGCGGGCGAGGAGGACGGCATCGGCGCCGCCGGCAAGCTCGACCACAGCCAGATGCTGACCGACCCCGAGGAAGCCGCCGTGTTCGTCAAGGCCACGCAGCTCGACGCGCTGGCGATCGCCATCGGCACCAGCCACGGCGCCTACAAGTTCAGCCGCAAGCCCACGGGCGACATCCTGGCCATCAGCCGCGTGAAGGAAATCCACCAGCGCATTCCCAACACCCACCTGGTGATGCACGGCTCGTCCTCCGTGCCGCCCGAACTGCTCGCCATCATCAACCAGTACGGCGGCAAGATGAAGGAAACCTACGGCGTGCCGGTGGAGGAGATCCAGGAAGCCATCAAGCACGGCGTGCGCAAGATCAACATCGACACCGACATCCGCCTGGCGATGACCGGCGCGGTGCGCAAGTTCATGGCCGAGAACCCGGACAAGTTCGACGCGCGCGAATGGCTCAAGCCCGCCCGCGAGGCCGCCAAGGCGGTGTGCAGGCAGCGCTACCTGGAGTTCGGCTGCGAAGGCCAGGCCGCGAAGATCAAGGGCCAGCCGCTGTCGCAGATGGCGCAGCGCTACGCGAGCGGCGAACTGGCGCAGACGGTGGTCTGAGCCGCCGTCCCCCGTCTGCGGGCCGCCTGCGGGCGGCCTTTTTCATGGGCCGTGCGTCGGCCGGTTTTACAATCCACCGCTCTTTCGCTGGGACGCGCCGCACGAGCGGCGCGACGACAAATCAAATGGCCGAAGCGCTGCTGCATTCGTCGATCCGCTCGTTGCCGCTGCTCGCGCGCGGCAAGGTGCGCGACAACTACGCCGTCGGCGACGACCGCATCCTGATGGTCGCGAGCGACCGCCTGAGCGCCTTCGACGTGGTGATGGGCGAGCCCATTCCCGGCAAGGGCGAGCTGCTCACGCAGATGGCGCTGTTCTGGTTCGCGCGGCTGCAGCACCTCGTGCCCAACCACCTGACGGGCGACGACCCGGCGAGCGTGGTGCTGCCCGGGGAGCGCGACCAGGTGCGCGGCCGCTCGATGCTCGTCAAGCGGCTGAAGCCCCTGCCGGTCGAGGCGGTGGTGCGCGGCTACCTCGCCGGCAGCGGCTGGAAGGAATACCAGGACAGCCGCTCGGTGTGCGGCGTGGCGCTGCCAGGCGGCATGCGCAACGCGCAGAAGCTGCCGCAGCCCATCTTCACGCCGGCCACCAAGGCCGAGGCGGGCGACCACGACGAGAACATCAGCTTCGAGCGCATGTGCGGCATCGTCGGCGCCGAACTCGCGGCGAAGGTGCGCGAGGTGTCGATCCGGCTGTACGAGACGGCCGCGGCCATGGCCCTGGCCAAGGGCATCATCATCGCCGACACCAAGTTCGAGTTCGGCCTCGACGCCGACGGCACGCTGACGCTGATGGACGAGGTGCTCACGCCCGATTCCTCGCGCTTCTGGCCGGTGGAGGGCTACGACGCCGCGCTGGCCGAAGGCCGCAACCCGCCGAGCTACGACAAGCAGTTCGTGCGCGACTGGCTGGAGCAGGCGCAGGTGAACGGCGCGCCGTGGAACAAGCGGGCGCCGGCGCCGGCGCTGCCGGCCGACGTGATCGAGCACACCGCGCGGAAGTACCGCGAGGCGCTGGACCGGATCACGTCATGAACATGCCGCGGTCGCGCGCGCTGGCGCGGCTCGACGCCGCCATCGCCGCGGCGCGCGGCCCGGTCGAGGAAGCCTGCCTGATGGCCGAGCGCGCCGGCCTGCTGGCGCGCCTGGGCCACGTCGAGGAGGTGCGCGCCATCCTCGCCGACGTGCGCCAGCGCCAGGCGCGGCTGGTGCACCCCACGCTGTCGGCCTGGCTCGCGCTCGCCGAGGGGCTGGCCGAGCACTACCGCGACCAGTCGGCCCTGGCGCGCGACCGCATCCGCCGCGCCTACGCGCTCGCCGCCGCCTCGCGCGACCGGCCGCTCATCGCCATCAGCGCGGCCTGGCACGCGCACACCGACTACGTCTACGGCGACCTGCCGGCGATGGCGCGGCACGTGGCCGAGTCGCTGCAGGAGGCGGCCGACGACCACCACGCCGCCCGCGCCCGGGCCTGCCTCGTCGCCGCGCAGTCGTACCACTGGGGCGCGCGGCCCGACCGCGCCACGCCGTGGTACCAGCGGGCGCGCGAGCACGCGGTGGCCGACGGCGACGAATCCACCCTCAGCTCGCTGATGATCAACCGCGCGTGGATCGGCGGCAACCAGGCGCGCCTGGCGTCGATCTTCGGCGCCGAGGCCGGCGACCTGGACGAGGCGGCGGTGCGCGAGGCGCTGCTGACGGCGGAGTCGAGCCGCAACTTCGATTCGCACGTCGGGCGGCAGTCGCTGCGCTCGATGGCGGCGCTGATCCACGCGCAGCTCGTGCTGGTGCAGGGCGGCCACGCCGACGCGCTCGCGCGGCTCGAGGGCACGCTGCTGCAGGCGAGCGCCGACGGCTTCGACTTCATGTCGCCGGTGCTGCACGCCGACATGGCGTGGTGCAAGGTGCAGCTCGGCCGCGCCGAGGCCGCGCTGGCCGATGCGCAGCGCGCCGAGGACGGCTTCACCGACGACTGCGAGGAAGAAGACCGCGCCGCCGCGCACGGCCGGCTGGCCCAGGTGTTCGCGGCGCTCGGCCGGCCGGAGAAGGCCGAGCGCCACCAGGCGGAGTCGCGGGCCCAGCTCGCCGCCCTGCGCGTGCAGCAGGCGCGCATCGTCGAGCTGCTCGACGACGCGCTGCGGCAGGTGCCGGGGTTGCGGTAGCCGCGACAAGACTGTCCCGCGACGCGCGAGCCTTGTGATCAAGCGGCCGCCGCGGGACCGGCTCTGCCGGCCCGCCAGTGGCGCCCCCCAGGGGGCGTGCGAAGCGCGCAGGGGGGGTCAGAACAGCGCCATGCTCAGCTTGCGGCGGTAGGCGTCGACCACCGGGTCGGCCGACGCGGTGTCGACCTTGCCGGCCACTTCGAGCGTGCCCTTGGGCGCCTCGGCCTTGGGCGCGGCGGCGGGCTTGGCCATCAGCGTGAGGATGGCGACGTAGGTCTTGCGCGCGAGCTCGTCGTTCCACGCCTTGTCGCGCATGATGATTTCCAGCAGCTCGTCCATCGCCTCGGTGAAGCGCTGTGCGGCGAAGTGCGTCTGCGCCAGCTCGTGGCGCGCCTCGAAGTCGCGCTTGTTCGCGGCGATGGCGGCGGCCAGCGCCTCGGGCGTGCGCGCCGCCGGCGCCTTCTCGCAGGCGTCGAGCCACAGGCCGCAGGCGACGAGGCGCGCATCGGGCATCGGCTGGTTCGCCACCGGCTCGTAGGCGCGGCGCGCCTCCTCGACGCGCCCGAGCATCAGCAGGGCGCGCAGGTAGTCGCTGCGCGCGTCGTCGCTGGCGGGGTTGATGGCCACCGCTTCCTGCAGCTTCTCGAGCGCGCTGTCGGTGTCGCCCTCGGCGAGCAGCTCGCCGGCCTGCTGCACGTCTTCCTCGGCGGCCAGCTCCTCGGTGGTCGGCACGTGCTTGTCCAGGAACTTGCGGATCTCGCCTTCGGGCAGCGCGCCGACGAAGCCGTCGACCGGCTGGCCGTCCTTGAACATCACGCAGAAGGGGATGCTGCGCACGCCGAACATCTGCGAGAGCTGGCCCGAGATCTCGGGCTGCTCGTCGGAGTTCAGCTTGGCGAGCTTGAAGCGGCCGGCGTAGGCGACCTCGAGCTTCTCGAGCACCGGGCCGAGCGCCTTGCACGGGCCGCACCACGGCGCCCAGATGTCGAGCAGCACCGGCTGCTGCAGCGAGGCGTTGATGAGGTCGGATTCGAAGTTCTGCAGGGAGATGTCGATCATGGCGTGCCGTTCCGGGCGGGCGGGGGAAGGGCGGCAGATGATGGCCTGCCGCCTACAATTCAAGGCTCCCAAGCACCCGGAGCGACCGCGATGAGCCGCGTCCCTGTGGTGGTCGGAGTGGTGATGGGCTCCAGCAGCGACTGGGACACCCTTTCCGCTGCGACCGCGATTCTCGCCGAGTTCGGCATCCCGCACGAAGCGCGCGTGGTCTCGGCCCACCGCATGCCCGACGACATGTTCCGCTACGCCGAGGAGGCCGCCGGGCGCGGGCTGAAGGCCATCATCGCCGGCGCCGGCGGCGCGGCCCACCTGCCCGGCATGCTGGCCTCGAAGACCACGGTCCCGGTGCTCGGCGTGCCGGTCGCCAGCCGCCACCTGCAGGGCGTCGATTCGCTGTATTCCATCGTGCAGATGCCCAAGGGCATCCCCGTGGCCACCTTCGCCATCGGCCAGGCCGGCGCCGCCAACGCGGCGCTGTTCGCCGTCGCCATGCTGGCCAGCGAGCAGCCGGCGCTGCGCACGCGGCTCGAGGCCTTCCGCGCGAAGCAGACGGACGCGGCGCGGGCCATGTCGGCCGACCTGAAATGAGCGGCTTCATCGCCCCCGGCGCGACGCTCGGCGTGATGGGCGGCGGCCAGCTCGGGCGCATGTTCGTGCACGCCGCGCAGCAGATGGGCTATGCCACCGCGGTGCTCGACCCGGACGCGGCCAGCCCCGCCGGCCTGGTGTCGCACCACCACGTGCGCGCCGCGTACCTCGACGCGCAGGGGCTGGCCGCGCTGTCGGAGGTGGCCGCGGCCGTCACCACCGAATTCGAGAACGTGCCGGCCGACGCCCTGCGCACGCTGGCGGCGCGGCGGCCGGTGGCGCCGGGCGCCGCGGCGGTGGCGATCTGCCAGGACCGCGCCGCCGAGAAGGCGCACTTCGCGCGCTGCGGCGTGGCCTGCGCGCCGCATGCGGTGATCGAGTCGGCCGCGCAGCTCGAGGCCGTGGCCGACGAGCTGCTGCCGGGCATCCTCAAGACCTCGCGCCTGGGCTACGACGGCAAGGGCCAGGCGCGCGTGCACGACCGCGCCGGGCTGGCCGCCGCGTGGGACGCGCTGAAGCAGGCGCCCTGCGTGCTCGAGAAGATGCTGCCGCTCGCCTACGAGGTGAGCGTGATCGTCGCGCGCGGCGCCGACGGGCAGGTGGTGCACTTCCCGCTGCAGCAGAACCTGCACCGCGAGGGCATCCTCGCCGTGACGCAGGTGCCCTCGCCCGACCTGACGGCCACGGTGCAGCGCCAGGCCGTCGAGGCGGCCGAGCACGTCGCCGCCTCGATGGGCTACGTCGGCGTGCTGTGCGTCGAGTTCTTCGTGCTGCAGGGCGGCCGCGTGGTCGCCAACGAGATGGCGCCGCGGCCGCACAACTCCGGCCACTACAGCATCGACGCCTGCGACGTGTCGCAGTTCGACCTGCAGGTGCGCACCATGACCGGCGCCCCGCTCGCCGCGCCGCGCCTGCATTCGCCCTGCGTGATGCTCAACCTGCTGGGCGACCTGTGGTTCCGCGCCGGCGACGCCCAGACGTCGCCGCCGTGGCGCGACGTGCTGGCGCTGCCCGGGGCGCACCTGCACCTGTACGGCAAGGCCGAGGCGCGGCGCGGCCGCAAGATGGGGCACCTGACGATCACCGCCGCCACGCCGAAGGCCGCGCACGAGACGGCGCTGCGGGCCGCGGCCGTGCTCGGCATCGCGCCGTTCTGAGGTTCGCCGCCGTGCTGCTCGACGCGAAGGACCCGGCGGCGATCGAGCGCGCGGCGGTCGCGCTCTCGGCCGGCGAGCTGGTCGCCTTTCCCACCGAGACGGTGTATGGCCTGGGCGCCCGCGCCGACGACGACGCGGCGGTGGCGAAGGTCTTCGCCGCCAAGGGCCGCCCGAGCGAGCACCCGCTGATCGTGCACGTGCCCGGCGCCGACGCCGCGCGCGAGTTCGCCGCCCATTGGCCGCCCGTCGCGGCGCGCCTGGCCGAGGCGTTCTGGCCCGGGCCGCTCACGGTGATCGTGCCGCGGCTGCCCCGCATCGCCGCCGCGGCCGCCGGCGGGCAGGACACCCTCGGCCTGCGCGCGCCGTCGCACCCGGTGGCGCGGGCGCTGCTCGACGCCGCCCGCGCGCACGGCGTGCCGGGCGTGGCCGCGCCCAGCGCCAACCGCTTCGGCCGCATCAGCCCGACGCGCGCCGCGCACGTGCGCGACGAGTTCGGCGATGCGATGGTCGTGCTCGACGGCGGGCCGTGCGAGGTCGGCATCGAATCGGCCATCGTCGACTGCTCGCGCGGCCGGCCGGTGCTGCTGCGCCCGGGCGTGCTCACGCGCGCGCAGCTCGAGGCGGCGGCGGGCGAGCCGCTGCAGGCGCCGGACGACGCCGCGCCGCGCGCCTCAGGCACGCTGGCGGCGCACTACGCGCCGCGCGCCAAGCTGCGCCTGATGCCGGCGGCGATGCTCGACGCCGCGCTCGAGATGCTGGGCGAATCGCCTTTGAAGCTGGCGGTATATTCGATGCGCCCCCCGCGCCGCATGGCCGCCGGCGTGCACCATCGCGTGATGCCCGGCGGGCCGCAGCAGGTGGCGCAGGAGCTCTTTTCGGTGCTGCGCGCGTTCGACGACGAGGGCGTGCAGCTCATCTGGGTGGAAGAGCCGCCCGCCACCCCCGAATGGGAAGGCGTCGCCGACCGGCTGCGCCGCGCGGCCGCCGCCTGAGCGGCCCTTCGACCCCCGATCCATCCACCTTTCCTGGAGCGTTGATGAAGTTGAACCGTGACGGCGCGCGGCGCCGGATGAAGCAGTCGCTGGCCGCCGTGGCGGCCGCGCTGCTGCTGGCCGCCTGCGGCGGCGGCGACCGCGTGTCGGATTTCCAGCCCGTGCGCGTGATCGCCTTCGGCGACGAGAGCAGCGTGCTCGACGACTCCGCGGAAGCGGGCAACGCGCGCAAGTACAGCGTGAACCCGGTGTTTTCCGACACCGTCAACTGCCACACCAGCCCCAACTGGACGCAGTACGTGGCGTCGTCCTACCGCCTGTACTTCCCCGAATGCTCCAAGGGCCTCGCCGCCGGCACGCCCACGCCGAGCCTGATGCTGGCCGTGCCCGACGCCGACGTGGCGGGCGTCCAGGCGCAGATCGACGCCTTCCTGGCCACCGACACGCTGAGCGGCCGGGACCTCGTCACCCTCTACGCGGGCGTCCACGACGTGCTGAGGCAGTACGCCGCGGTCAAGGCCGGCGGCGACCAGGCCGCCGCCATCACCGCGGTGCGCGATGCGGGCGCGCTGCTCGCGGTCCAGGTCCGCCGCATCACCGATGCGGGCGGCAAGGTCCTGCTGTCCTTCCTCCCGGGCCTGGAGTACTCGCCGTTCGCCGTGGCCGAAGAGGCGGCGGCGCCCGGCGCCGGGCGGGGCGCGCTGCTGGAACTGCTGACGAAGGAGTTCAACGACCACCTCGGCCTCGGGCTGCCCGACGGCACCAAGGTCGGGCTGGTCCAGTTCGACGAGACCGTGCGCGTGGTCACCGACAATCCGCCCTACTACGGCTACGTCGCGCCGGCGAACCGGGCGGCATGCCTGGAGGCCAATCGCGGCGCGAACCTGCCGAGCTGCACCACGAGCACCGTGGTGTCCGCCGCCGTCGGCGACACCCAGCGCTGGCTCTGGGCCGATGACCTTCGCCTGAGCGCCCAGGGGCAGCTGACGCTCGGCCAGCAGGCGCTGCTTCGCGCCACCGAAAACCCGTTCTGAGTGTGCCCCCGCGGGGGGCTGACCAAACCTGCGGCGGCGCTCACTCGGCGAGCTTGGCCGCCGCCGGCAGGTCGGCGCCGGCCCACTGCACCAGCGCATCGAGCGCCGGCCGCGCCGCGCCGGCGTTCGGGTCGCTGACGATGGCCACCACCACGTAGCGGCGGCCGCTCGCGCCGAGCACGTAGCCGGCGATGCCGGCCACGTCGCGCAGCGAGCCGGTCTTGAGGTGGGCGCGCCCGGCGGGCGCCTTCGAGCGGCGCAGGGTGCCGTCGACGCCGCTCACCGGCAGCGAGCTCATCAGCTCCGACATCACCGGGCCCGCCCACGCCGCGCGCAGCACCGCGGCCAGCAGCTCGGCGCTGACGCGCTGCTCGCGCGACAGGCCCGAGCCGTTGTCGACCACCGCGCCGTTCGCGGCGGTGCCGAAGCGCTCGGCCAGCCACTGCTCCAGCACCGCGCGCGAGGCGCCGGCCGTGCCCTGGCCGCGCTGCGTGAGGCCGAGCGTGAGGAAGAGCTGCTGCGCCATCACGTTGTTGCTGAACTTGTTGATCTCGCGCACCACGTCGGCGAGCGTAGGCGAGGCGAACTCGAAGGTCGGCGGCGCGTACGGCGCCGCGCCGTCGCGCACGCTGCCGCCGAGGCGACCGCCCATCTCGAGCCACAGGCCGGCCAGCATGCGCGCGTTGTAGCCGGCGGCGTCGGGCGGCGCGAGCGGCCAGGCGCGCTCGCCGCAGGCGGCGGGGTAGGCGCCGGCGAAGCGCAGGCGCGCGGGGTCGCCGAAGTCGGCGCGCAGCGCATCGCGCCAGTCGCCGCAGGCGGCGCTGGACAGCGGCACGGTGGCATCGATGGCGAAGCCGGCGAGCGCCGGCTCGCTCGACACCCGGGCCACGCCGGCCGCCGGGTCGGGCATGAAGGCGAGCGTGAGCGCGTGGTAGTTCAGCAGCAGCGCGTCGGGCTGGACGTTGTAGGGGCGGCGCGGCTCGTCGTCGAAGGCGGCCGGGTCGGGCCAGGGGCCGTTGAACGCGCTGCGGTCGAGCACGATGTCGCCGCGGATCTCGCGCACGCCGAGCTGCTGGACGCGGCGCAGCAGCAGCCACACGCGCTCGTGCACGAGCTTCGGGTCGCCGCTGCCGCGGATCACGAGGTTGCCCTCGAGCACGCCCTGGCGCACGGGGCCGTCGAGCCAGACGCCGGTCTTCCAGCTGAAGGCGGGGCCGAGCAGGTCGAGCGCGGCGTTCGTCGTGACCAGCTTGAACAGCGAGGCCGGGTTCACCGGGCGCTGCGCCTGCACCGCCAGGCGCGGCCGTGGGGCGTCGACCTCGTGCACCACGGCGACGAGCGCCTCGCGGGGGATGCGGGCCGCATCCAGCGCCGCGGCCACGGGGCGCGGGAGCGGCGGCGCCTGGGAATGGGCGGCGGCGAAGGGCAGCAAGGCCGCCGCGAAGGCGGCGGCGGCGCGGCGAACGAGCCCGTGGAGCATGCGGCGAATGATCGCATGGGGCCCCTCGCGGAAACGCCGGGCCGCCCGGTTTCCTTGACCCCTCGGAGGGCCTGGCGCGAAGCGGCAGGCCGGGGGCGTGGGGACGGCTGGCCTAAACTTGCCGGCATGCCCGCCGCGCCCGCGCTCCTCGCCTTCGACACGTCGACCGAGCACATGAGCGTGGCGGTCGGCACAGGCGGGCAGGTGTGGCTGCACGACGGCGCCGGCGGCGCGAAGGCCTCGGCCGCGCTGGTCCCGACGATTCTTTCGCTGCTGTCGCGCGCCGGCCTGCGCATGGCCGGGCTCGACGCCATCGCCTTCGGCCGCGGGCCGGGCGCCTTCACGGGGCTGCGCACCGCCTGCGCCGCGGCGCAGGGCCTGGCCCTCGGCAGCGGGCGCCCGGTGCTGGCGCTCGACACGCTGATGGCCGTGGCCGAGGATGCGCGCGCGGGCGACGCCGACCAGACGCTGTGGGTGGCGATGGACGCGCGCATGGACGAGATCTATGCGGCGCGGTACGGCTTCGCCGGCGGCGCGTGGCGGGTGCTCGACGCACCGATGCTCACCCGGCCCGAGGGGCTGAACGAACGCTGGCGGCGCGAAGCGCCGCAGCGCGTGGCGGGCAGCGCGCTGCGGGCCTTCGAGGGCCGGCTCGCCACCGGCGCCGCGGCCTGCGTGCCCGGGGCCTTGCCGCGTGCCGCGGCGCTGCTGCCGCTGGCGCAGGCCGCCTGGGCGCGGGGCGAGGCGGTCGACGCGGCGCTCGCGCTGCCCGTCTACCTGCGCGACAAGGTGGCGCAGACCACGGCCGAACGCGAGGCCGTGCGCCGCGCGGCCGAGGCCGGGAACGGCCGATGACCACGGCGCATCCGCCGGGCGAGGGGCTGTCTTGAGCGCCCTGCTGCGCGAGGCGCCGCAGCTGCGCGCCATGACGGTGGGCGACCTCGACGACGTGGCGGCCGTCGAGCGGCAGGCCTACCCGTTCCCGTGGACGCGGGGCAACTTCGTCGATTCGCTGGCGGCCGGCTACCTGGCGCGCGTGCTCCGCGCCGACACGGCGCTCGTCGGCTACTACATCGCCATGAGCGGCGTCGAGGAGATGCACCTGCTCAACATCACCGTCGCGCCGCCGCAGCAGGGGCGCGGGCATGCGCGGCGCATGCTGGACGAGCTGGTGGCCTTCTGCCACGAGGCGAACGCGCTCAAGCTGTGGCTCGAGGTGCGCGAGAGCAATGCGCATGCGCGCTCGCTCTACCTGCGCTACGGCTTTCGCCACATCGGCGTGCGCCGCGGCTACTACCCGGCGCCGGACGGCCGGCGCGAGGACGCGGCGGTGATGAGCCTGGAGATCGCGATGGAGGCGCCGCGGCATGCGCTGGACTGAGCGCCAGCGGGCCATGCTCGCCGAGATGGAGCTGCAGGTGCCGGCCGCGGCGGCGGCCGAGGCCGCGCCCGCCGCCGTGCGCGAGGACGCCCCGCCGCCGGCCGCCGCGCCGGATCGCCCGGCAGCACCGCCCGCCCGGGTGGCCGCCGAGGCGCCGCCCGTGACCGCCGCCGCGCGCACACGCGTCCCTGGCATCGAGACGATGGACTGGCCGGCGCTGCGCGAGGCGGTGGCCGGCTGCACCGCCTGCGCGCTGTGCGGCAGCCGGCGGCAGACGGTGTTCGGCGTCGGCAGCACCCGCGCGCACTGGATGGTGGTGGGCGAGGCGCCGGGCGAGCAGGAGGACAGGCAGGGCGAGCCCTTCGTCGGCAAGTCGGGCCAGCTGCTCGACAACATGCTGCGCGCCATCGGCCTCACGCGCGGCGAGGACGGGGCGGACCCGGCCAAGCAGGTCTACATCGCCAACACCCTCAAGTGCCGCCCGCCGGGCAACCGCAATCCGCTGCCGCAGGAACTGGCGCAGTGCGAGCCCTTCCTGCTGCGGCAGGTGGAGTTGCTGCAGCCGCGCATCATCCTCGCGATGGGGCGCTTCGCGGTGCAGAGCCTGCTGCGCAGCGAGGAGCCGGTGGGCCGGCTGCGCGGGCGGGTGCACCGCTACCACGGCGTGCCGCTGGTGGTGACCTACCACCCGGCCTACCTGCTGCGCAACCTCGAGGACAAGGCCCGCGCCTGGGACGACCTGTGCCTCGCGCTCGACGTGGCCGAGCAGGCCGGGGCTACTTCTTCGCCTTGACCGGCCGCGACCAGCCGCTGATCGCCGCCTGCTTGCCGCGGGCCACGGCGAGCTGGCCGGCCGGTACGTCCCGGGTGATGGTGGAGCCGCCGCCGACGGTGGCGCCGTCGCCCAGCGTCACCGGCGCGACCAGCACGCAGTTGCTGCCCACGTGCACGTCGGCGCCGATCACGGTGCGGTGCTTGTTGGCGCCGTCGTAGTTGGCGGTGATGCTGCCGGCGCCGTAGTTCACGCGCTCGCCCACGGTGGCGTCGCCCAGGTAGGCCAGGTGGTTGGCCTTGGCGCCGCGCGCGAGCGTGGAGTTCTTCACCTCGACGAAGTTGCCGATGTGCACGTCGGCGCCGAGCTGCGCGCCGGGGCGCAGCCGCGCGAACGGGCCGACCCGCGCACCGGCGCCCACCGTGGCGCCGGACGTCTCGCCGTCGATGTGGGTGAAGGGATGGATCACCGCGCCGGCCTCGATCACGGCGTCGGCGATGACGCAGTTCGCGCCGATGCGCACGCCGTCGCCGAGCCGCACGCGGCCCTCGAAGACGCAGTTGACGTCGATCTCCACGTCGCTGCCGCACAGCAGCTCGCCGCGCAGGTCGAAGCGCGCCGGGTCGGCCAGGCGCACGCCGGCCTCCATCAGCGCCTCGGCGCGGCGGCGCTGCAGGCGGCGCTCCAGGTCGGCGAGCTGCAGGGGGCTGTTCACGCCCAGCACCTCGTCCTCGTGCGCGGGCTGCGCGGCGGTGACGGCCACGCCGTCGGCCACGGCCATGGCGACGATGTCGGTCAGGTAGTACTCGCCCTGGGCGTTGTCGTTGGTCAGGCGGGCGAGCCAGCGCTTGAGCGCCGCGGTGGGCACGGCCATCATGCCGGTGTAGACCTCGCGGATTTCGCGCTGCGCGGGCGTGGCGTCCTTGTGCTCGACGATGCCGCGCACGGCCGGCCCCTCGCGGACGATGCGGCCGTAGCCGGCCGGGTCGGCCAGGTCGACGGTCAGCAGTGCCAGCCGCGCGCCGCCGCAGGCCTCGACCAGCGCGCGCGCCGTGGCGGGCTGGATCAGCGGCACGTCGCCGTTGAGAATCAGCGTCGTGCCGTCGTCGTCGAGCAGGCTCGCGGCTTGCTGGACGGCATGGCCGGTGCCGAGCTGCGGCATCTGGCGCGCGAACCGCAGGCCCTGGCCCGCCACCGCGGCTTCCACCGCGTCGGCGCCGTGGCCGGTGACGACGATGGTGCGCGCGGCCGCCAGCGTGGAGGCGGCCGCGAGCACATGCTGCAGCAGGCTCTGGCCCGCGAGCCGGTGCAGCACCTTGGGCAGGGCCGACTTCATGCGGGTGCCCTTGCCCGCCGCCATGATCACGATGTCCAGAGCCATGCCGTTGTCCTCGTCGAGAAGCCGGATTATCGGGTGCCTGTGCGCGCTGGCGCTGCTGCTCGGCGGCTGCAGCACGCTGCGTTTCGCGTACAACCAGGCGCCGCAGCTCAGCTACTGGCGGATCGACAGCTACCTGGACGTGAACGAGGCGCAGGCGCCCCAGCTGCGCGCCGCGCTGGCCGACTGGTACCGCTGGCACCGCGCGAGCGAGCTGCCCGGCTACGCGCGCCTGCTCGCCCGCCTGCGCGCCGAGGCGCCGGAGCCGGCCACGGCCGCCCAGGTCTGCGGCTGGTTCGACGAGGCCCGGGCGCGCTTCGACCGCGCCGTGGCGCAGGCGATCCCGGCGGCGGCCGAGCTGGCGCTCACGGTCACGCCGCAGCAGATCGCGCACCTCGAGCGCAAGCACCGCAAGCTGAACGACGAGTTCACCCGCGATTTCCTCCAGCCCGACCCCGAGGCGCGGCGCGCGGCGCACGCCAAGCGCGTGGTCGAGCGCGCCGAGGACTTCTACGGCCGGCTCGACCACGGCCAGCGCCAGCGCATCGCCGAGGCCGTGGCGCACTCGCCCGTCGACGCCGAGCGGCTGTTCGCCGAGCGCGTGGCGCGCCAGCAGGCGGTGGTGCGGATGCTGCGGCGCGTCGTGGCCGAGCGTCCGCCGGCGGCGCAGGTCGAGCAGATGCTGCGCATGCTCGTGGCGCAGCTGCACCGGTCGCCGCGCGAGGCCCATGCCGGCGACCAGCAGCGCCTGCGGGAATTCAACTGCGGCTTCGTCGCCGACATCCACAACGCCATGACGCCGGCCCAGCGCGCGCACGCGGCGGGCAAGCTGCAGGGCTACGAGGACGACGTGCGGGCGCTCGCCGCCGCCTCGCCGGAGGCCGCTACTGCAGCCGCGTGGTGACCTTGCGCGGGTTCACGCCGCCCTGGGGAAAGTCCTTCAGCGCGGCCTCGAACAGCGCCGGCAGCAGCTCGCGCGCCGAGGGCGACACGCCGTCGCTCACGGCGCGCCCCTCGAACAGCGGCTGGCCGCTCTTGCTGTCGCGGATCAGCACCATCACCTCGCGCGCGTAGGTGGTCACGGGGTAGTGCATGTTGAAGCTCGGGCCGAAGAAGGCGCCGCGCCCGCCGTAGAAGCGGCCGTAGCCCCAGCCCCAGAAGGGGTCGGGGTAGGGCAGCACCTGGTTCATGCTCACGCGCGCGCCGACCTGGACCTTCACGTCGGCCTTGGCGTCGTCGGCGGCCGGCGTGAAGCCCGCGCCTTCCAGGGCGGTGCGCGCGGCGTCCTCGATCAGCTGCTGGTCGGCGTTCTCGCGCTGCGAGGGCAGGCGCTCGAAGGCATAGCTGCCCGGCTGGCGGGCGGCGGGCCACTGGCTGTAGGTGGAGACGTCGCTGTGCAGCTCGGTCATGTTCGCGCAGCCGGCGAACAGCGCCGCGGCGGCGAGGAGGGGGACGGTCTTCCACATGGCGGTTCTCCAGCAGGCGGCGTGCCGCTCAGTCGTCGTCACCGTCCCGGTCGTCGTGGCGGTGCAGCGTGATCGTGTGCGCGGCGAGGGGCGGCGCGCAGTCGTCCTCGTCGTCGTCGAAGGCGCGGTCGCCGTTGCGGTCGGCCACGCCCGTCGTTTGGAGCGTGGTGAAGGGATAGAGTTTCCGGTCCATCAGGTGCGAGGGCACGACGTTGCCCATGGCGGTGAACATGTTGTCCAGCCGGCCGGGGAACTTGCGGTCCCATTCGCGCAGCATCTGCTTCATCTGCACCCGCTGCAGGTTCTCCTGGTTGCCGCACAGGCTGCAGGGGATGATGGGGAACTGCCGGTGCGCCGCCCAGCGCTCCAGGTCGGTCTCGGCCACGTAGGCGAGCGGGCGGATGACGATGTTCCTGCCGTCGTCGCTCACGAGCTTGGGCGGCATGCCCTTGAGGCGGCTGCCGAAGAACATGTTCATGAACAGCGTCTGCAGCATGTCGTCGCGGTGGTGGCCGAGCGCGATCTTGGTGGCGCCCAGCTCGCCCGCCACGCGGTAGAGGATGCCCCGGCGCAGCCGCGAGCACAGGCTGCACATCGTCTGCCCCTCGGGGATGACGCGCTTGACGATGGAATACGTGTCCTGGTTCTCGATGTGGAAGGGCACGCCCACGCTCGCCAGGTACTCGGGCAGCACGTGCTCGGGGAAGCCGGGCTGCTTCTGGTCGAGGTTGACGGCGACGAGGTCGAAGCGGATCGGCGCGCGCTGGCGCAGGTTGTTCAGGATGTCGAGCAGGGCGTAGCTGTCCTTGCCGCCCGAGACGCACACCATGACCTTGTCGCCGTCCTCGATCATGTTGAAGTCGGCGATGGCGTGGCCGACCAGGCGGTGCAGGCGCTTGGAGAGCTTGCGCGTCTCGCGGTCGTCGCGTTCGCGGCGCGCGCCGGGCGCGGTGGCGGGGGTGTTGCTGTCGAGCACGGCACTCATCTCGATTCCTCGGGGGCTTTCTGGTCTTTCGACGGGGACATGCCGAACACCTCGCAGCCGACCGCGTCGCAGTCGGGGTAGACGTCCGGCTTCTCGGTGGACACGCGCGCGGCCTTCACGCGCGGGTGCGCGAGCATCAGCGCGAGCACGTCGTCGCACAGCGTTTCCTGCAGGTGGATGTGGCCCTGCTTCACGCGCATGGCGATGCTGCGGCGGATGAAGTCGTAGTCGACCACCTCGTCGAGCTCGTCGTTCGTGGGCGTGGACAGTGCCAGCGGGATGTACAGCTCCACGTTGATGAGCACCCGCTGCTCGCCCTTCTTCTCGAACTCGTGCACGCCGATGTTGATCCAGACCTCGTAGTTGCGCAGGAACAGCCGGCGGCAGTCCATCAGGCTCGGGTGGGAGAGCAGGCTGTACATGTCAGATTCTTTTCTCGGGGTTGGCGAGAAACATCACGTCCCGCGGCTGGGCCTGCAGATGTTGCCCGCCGTCCACCAGCAGCGTGGTGCCGGTGATGGCCGGCGATTCGATCAGGAAGCGCACGGCGCGGGCGACGTCCTCGGGCGTGGACGAGCGCCGCAGCGGCGTGAGCGCGTGGGCGGCGGCGAACTCCTCGTCGCTCATCGCGCCCGACACCAGCGTCACGCCCGGCGCCACGCCGCACACGCGCAGCCGCGGCGCCAGCGCCTGGGCCAGCATCACGGTGGCCGCCTGCAGCGCCGCCTTGGACAGGGTGTACGAGAAGTAGTCGGGGTTGGGGTTCCACAGCTTCTGGTCGAGCAGGTTGACCACGCAGCCGGGCTGCCCGCCGGGCAGCGCGTGCAGCGCCTGCGCCAGCACGACGGGCGCGCCGGCGTTGGCGCGCAGGTGGGTTTCCATCGCGGCGTAGCCGAAGCTCCCGGCGTCGTCGTAGGCGAAGGCGGCGGCGTTGTTGACCACCGCGTCGAGCCGGCCGAAGCGCGCCGCCGCGGCCGGCACCAGCGCGCGGCAGGCGGCCTCGTCGGCGAGGTCGGCGCAGAACAGCTCGGCCGTGGCGCCGCAGCCGCGCGCCTGCACGGCGGTGCCTTCGGCCTCGCCGCGCGAGCGGCCGTAGTGCAGGGCGACGTCGAAGCCGTGCGCCGCCAGGTCGAGCGTGATCGCGCGGCCCAGGCGGCGGGCCGCGCCGGTGACCAGCACGACGGGGCGGGAAGACATGGCGAAAACGGTGGGCGGCGCGCCGCGCGCGGACCGCGCGGACAATGGGCGCGATGACGCAGAACGAACCCGCCAGTGTATCGACGGCGCTGGAGCACCTGATCCGCCGGGCCATCACACGCGGCGGCGGCTGGCTGCCGTTCGACCGCTTCATGGCGATGGCGCTGTACGCGCCCGGCCTCGGCTACTACGCCGCCGGCAGCCGCCAGTTCGGCCTGCTGCCGTCCTCGGGCAGCGACTTCGTCACCGCGCCGGAACTCTCGCCGCTGTTCGGGCGCTCGCTCGCGCGGCAGGCCGCGCAGGCGCTCGACGCCTGCGGCGGCGACGAGCTGTGGGAGTTCGGCGCCGGCTCGGGGGCGCTCGCGTCGCAGCTGCTCGACGCCCTGGGCGACCGGGTCGGGCGCTACACCATCGTCGACCTGTCGGGTGCCCTGCGCGAGCGGCAGCGCGAGACGCTGCGGGCGCACGGCGCCAGGGTGCGCTGGATCGACGCCCTGCCCGACGCGATGCAGGGCGTGGTCGTCGGCAACGAGGTGCTCGACGCCATGCCGGTGCAGCTGCTGCACTTCGACGGCCGCGCCTGGGCCGAGCGCGGCGTCGCCTGGGACGGCGAGCGCTTCGCCTGGGCCGACCGGCCGACCGCGCTCGCGCCGCCGCACGACGGCCCGTTCCCGCCCGGCACCGTGACCGAGATCCATCCGCAGGCTGAGGCCTTCGTCGCCACGCTGGCCGGGCGCCTGGCCCGCGGCGCGGCCTTCTTCGTCGACTACGGCTTTCCGGCCGACGAGTACTACCACCCGCAGCGCAGCGGCGGCACGCTGATGTGCCACGAAGGGCACCTGGCCGACACCGACCCGCTGGTGCGCGTGGGCCGCAAGGACATCACCGCCCACGTCGACTTCACCGGCATCGCGCTGGCCGGGCAGGCGGCCGGCTTCGAGGTGCTGGGCTACACCTCGCAGGCGCGCTTCCTGCTGAACTGCGGGCTGGCCGAGCTGCTGGCCGGCGCCGACGTGAAGACGGCGGCGAACGCGCACAAGCTGGTGGCCGAGCACGAGATGGGCGAGCTCTTCAAGGTGATCGGCTTCGCCCGGGGCTGCGACGCGGCCTTCACCGCCGACCCGCTCGGCTTCGCGGCGGGCGACCGCTCGCACACGCTGTGAGCGCCCGCCGATGATCCGCTGGCTGATCGTGATGTTCCTCGCGCTGGTGATCTTCAGCGGCCTGCGGCCCTGGCTGGAGAAGGTGGGCCTGGGCCGGCTGCCGGGCGACTTCCGCTTCCGGCTGGCCGGACGCGAGTGGTTCATTCCGCTGGCCAGCAGCGTGCTGCTCAGCGCCATCGCCGCGGGCGTGGCGGCGATGCTGGGCTGAGCGCGCTACAGCGGCGGCTCGGCCGCCGCCAGCGCGGCGGCGCGTGCGTCGTGCACCGCCTGCCCGATGGCCGGCCCCGCCAGCCCGCGCGCGGCGGCGTCGGCCGCCACCCGCGCCGTGTCGACGGCCGCCGCCACGGCCTGCGCGCGCAGCAGGCGCCCGCGCTGCGGGTACGGGCGGTCCTCGAAGCCGAGGCGCCCGCGGGCGTCGCATTCGCAGGC
This sequence comes from Rubrivivax sp., assembly GCA_044508835.1. GTDB lineage: Bacteria > Pseudomonadota > Gammaproteobacteria > Burkholderiales > Burkholderiaceae_C > JAKFDI01. The sequence continues at coordinate 26,824 of JBIQHD010000006.1, read as the reverse complement.
GAGCAGGATCTGCTCGAAGCGCGCCGGCTTGCGCAGGGCGTCGCAGCGCTCCAGCAGGCGCAGCAGCGCCGCCGGGCCGAACTCGCCGCTGCGGTGCACGTTGCCGTGCTCGGCCGCCACCGCAAGCGCCACCTCGCGGCAGTCGTTGGGCACGCGCAGGCGCTCGCTCACCGCGCGCACCAGCTTCACGCTGCGCGCCTCGTGGGCGATGTGGCGCGGCAGCACGTCGGCCGGCGTCGTGCCCTTGCCGAGGTCGTGGCCGAGGCAGGCGTAGCGCACGGGCAGCGGCGCATCGAGCCGCGCGGCCATGTCGAGCACCATCATCAGGTGCACGCCGGTGTCCACCTCGGGGTGGTAGTCGGCGCGCTGCGGCACGCCCCACAGCCGGTCCACCTCGGGCAGCAGCACGGCGAGCGCCCCGCAGGCGCGCAGCAGCTCGAACATGCGCGAGGGCTGCGTCTCCATCAGCCCGCGCGCGAGCTCCTGCCACACGCGCTCGGCGACCAGGGCGTCGGCCTCGCCGGCCGCCACCATCCGCCGCATCAGCGCCAGCGTCTCCGGCGCCACGGCGAAGTCGGTGAAGCGCGCGGCGAAGCGCGCCAGCCGCAGGATGCGCACCGGGTCCTCCGCGAAGGCGGGCGAGACGTGGCGCAGCACCCTGGCCGCCAGGTCGCGCTGCCCGCCGAAGGGGTCGACGAGCGTGCCGTCCGCGGCCTGCGCGATGGCGTTGATGGTCAGGTCGCGCCGCGCCAGGTCTTCCTCCAGCGTGACCTGCGGGTCGGCGTGGAAGACGAAGCCGTGGTAGCCGGCGGCCGTCTTGCGCTCGGTGCGCGCGAGCGCCACTTCCTCCTTCGTGCGCGGATGCAGGAAGACCGGGAAGTCGCGGCCCACCGGCGTGTAGCCGGCGGCGACCAGTTCCTCGGGCGTGGCGCCCACCGCCACCCAGTCGTGGTCGACGACGGGCAGTCCGAGCAAGGCGTCGCGCACCGCGCCGCCGACCTTGTAGAGCTGCATCGTGGCGTTGGCAGGCCCTACCAGTCGGGCTTCGTGCGGTAGGGCTCGTCGTCGGCCACGAAGTCGTGCTCGGCCAGCGCCGCCTGCGTCCATTCCTGCATGGCCGGCAGCGACAGCATCCGGTCGACATAGGCCTGCACGTCGTCCGGCACCGGCAGCGCGTAGCCGCGGATGCGCCAGCACACCGGCGCGTAGTAGGCGTCGGCGATGCAGAAGCCGCCGAACAGGAAGGGCCCGCCCGAGGCGTCGAGCTGGCCGCGCCACATCTCGACGATGCGCGCCAGGTCGCGCCGTGCGTCCTCGCGCTCGGCGAGCAGGCGCCGGCCCACCTCGGGCAGCGAGGCCTCGATGTTCATGCCGAAGCACGAGCGCAGCGCGCCGAAGCCCGCGTGCATCTCGGCGCACAGGCTGCGCGCCCGGGCGCGCCGGTGCCGGTCGGCGGGCCACAGCGCCTGGTCCGGGAAGGCCTCGGCCAGGTACTCGGCGATGGCCAGGGTGTCCCACACGGCGAAGCCGTCGTCCACCAGCACCGGCACGCGGCCGGCCGGGCTGACGGCGGCGACCTGCTGCTTGAACGGCGAGCCCTCGGCCGCGTCCAGCCGCAGCCGGACCTCGTCGAACGCAATGCCCGCGTGGCGCATCAGCAGCCAGGGCCGCAGCGACCAGGACGAGTAGTTCTTGTTGCCGATGTAGAGCTGCATGCGCGCGTCCCCGGAAGTGCAGAGCGCCCGATGCTAGCCGCGGCGGGCGGCGGCCGTCGTGAGACTTGCGCATGGGAGCGATGCGCACGCGGCATCGCGCCCCGCCTTCAGCGCCGCGCCGCCGCGCGCCACAGGTCCAGCCGCGCCTCGGGCGTGCGCCGGCCGAGCAGCGGGGCCATCACCCCCTCGATCGGCGCGGGCACGATGCCCAGGCGCTCCAGGCCGGGCAGCGCGCCGCTCGCCACGTTCGGCCGCTGCATCGAATCGAGGTTGTCGCGCGAGAGCAGCGGCGTGCCGGGCAGCCATTCCATCACCCGTGCCTGCAGCCGCGCGAGCGCGTCCGGCAGCCCGATCACCGGGCGCGGATGGTCCGACCAGCGCCCGGCGCAGTGCACCAGCTCGCGCAGCGTCAGCACCTGCGGGCCGGTGCACTCGATCGTCTGCCCGATGGTCGTGCGGTCGTCGAGGCAGCGCGCGATGGCCGCGGCCACGTCCTCCACCCACACCGGCTGGAACCGCGCGTCGGCGCGCCCGATCGGCATGAGCGGCAGCCACGCCTGCAGCCGGGCGAAGAGGTTCATGAAGCGGTCATGCTCGCCGAAGATCGTGGACGGCCGCAGCAGCGTCACGTCCAGCCCGCTGTCCCGCAGCGCCGCCTCGCCGCGCGCCTTGCTGCGCTGGTACATGGAGGGCGCGTCGGGCGCGGCGCCGAGCGCGCTCACGTGCACGATGCGGCGCACGCCGGCGGCGGCGCAGGCGCGCGCGAGCCGCGTCGGCAGCTCGACGTGCACCTGCTCGAACTGCGCCTCGTCGCCGTGCAGGACGGCGACGAGGTTGATCACCGCGTGGCGCCCGGCCACCAGGGCGGCGAGCGCGGCGTCGTCGTGCACGTCGGCCTGCACCACCTCCACGGTGGGCAGCATGCGGATGTGCTGGTCGCGCGCGGCGAAGCGCGAGGGCACCACCAGGCGCCCGCCGCCCTGCGCGCGCTCCACCAGCTTCTCGCAGGTGCTGCGGCCGACGAAGCCGGTGCCGCCCAGGATCAACAGGTTGTCGGCGCGCATCGGGAATCCTCCAGGTCGGGTCGGTTCAAGGGAGCTGGCCGTCGGCCGGCGGCTCGGCGGCGGCGCGCGGGCCGATGAAGCGCCCGAGGCGGGACTTCAGCGACGGCGCCTCGCCGCTGAGAAGGGCGGCATAGAAGCTCGCGTTCGAGAGCACCTTCTTCACGTAGTCGCGCGTCTCGTTGAACGGGATGTTCTCGGCCCAGGCCGCCGGTTCGAGCACCGGGCCCTCGCGCCAGCGGCGCGGGCGCCGGGGGCCGGCGTTGTAGGCGGCGGCGGCCATGGCCTGCGAGCCCTCGAAGTCGTCGAGCACCAGCTTGAGGTAGCCGGTGCCGAGCTTCAGGTTGGTCTCGGGGTCGCTGAGCATCGACGGCGAATAGTCGAGCCCGATCTTGCGCGCCGTCCAGCGCGCGGTGGCCGGCATCACCTGCATCAGCCCCGAGGCGCCGGCGTGCGAGCGCGCGTCGGTGACGAAGCGCGACTCCTGGCGGATCAGGCCGTAGACGTAGGCCGGATCGAGCCCGATCTCGCGCGCGCGCGCCACCAGCTCGTCGCGGAACGGCATCGGAAAGCGCTGCGCCACGTCGATCTCGGCCTTGGTGCGGTCGCTGGTGTTGATGCAGCGGTCCCAGACCTGCCGGTCGCAGGCCATCTGCGCGGCGGCGAGCAGCTCGCGGTCGGTCATGCCGCGCAGCGTGTAGTTCCACTCGCGCACGCCCTCGCTGCGCAGGCCCAGGCCGATGAGCTGCAGCCCGCGGCGCAGCCCCGGCGTGTTCGCCGCGGCGGCGCGCTCCTCGGCGCTCAGCGGACGCGGCGGCGGCGGCAGCGCGAGCGTGCGCCCGAGCGCCTCGGCGGCGAGCGAGCCGTAGAAGTGGAAGCCGCCGGCGATGGCGCCGAGCATCTCCTCGGCCTGCGCGTTCAGCGATTCGCCCTTCTGCGAATCCGCGGCCAGCGCCTGCAGCGCGCGGGCCTTCCAGTAGATCCAGGCGGGGTCGCGCTGCTCGTCCGCCGACATGGCGTTGATGGCCTGCATCACCTGCTGCCAGCGGCCCCGGCCCTCGTTGGCCCGCAGCGCGGCGCGCGCCTTCCAGGCGAGCGTGGCGTCGGGCCAGTCGATGTCGTCGCGGGTGCGCAGGGCGGCGTGCTGGTAGTAGTCGGACGCCTTCGGGTCCAGGTTCATCGCCGCCTGCTTGGCGACCATGGCCCACGACCAGGCGGCCAGGTCGGCGGGCAGCGCGCGCTCCCACTTCGACGCGAGCGCGGTGGCCGCCTGGTCCGGGTTGCCGGCCGCCATGCGCGCCAGCGCCAGCGACGCCAGCTCGGCGTTCGCGCGGCCGCGGGCTGACGCCGTGCGGGCGAGGTAGCGCGCCGGGCTGTCGAGCAGCGCCTGCGCCGCGGCGTCGGCCTCGGGGCCGATCAGCGCGACGGCCTGCCGCACGGCGCGCGGGCGGCCGGCATCCATGGCGTGGCGCGCCTTCCGCCAGACGTCGCCGTCGTTCAGGCGCCGGGCCTGGACCAGCGTCTGCGCCATGAGCGCGCAGCCGTCGTCGGCGTCGCGCTGGGCCAGCCAGGCCTCGCGCGCGGCGTCGCGCACGTCCTGGCCCTGCAGGTGCCGCGTCAGCAGCGCATAGCAGGTGACCTGGCGGTCGTCGTTCATGCGGAACTTCGGGAAGTCGGTCGCGAAGTTGTTCCAGTCGCGGCGCTTGCCCAGCTCCAGCAGCCAGTCGTTGCGCAGCCGGTCCTCGACGTAGGTGCCGGGCCAGCGGGCGTAGAAGGCGTCGAGCTCGGCCTGCTGCGCCTCGGACAGGCGGTTGCCGAGCTCGAAGTAGTCGGCCCACATCGCCAGCGGGTGCTGCGCGGCCATCGCCGCGTCGCGCGTGGCGGCGAGGCGGGCGCGGTCGCGCACGCGCAGCGCCTCGCGGCTCTCGACGATCACGTCGCCGCCGGCCTGCGCGTGCGCGGCGGGCAGCGCGGCGACGCCGGCCACGGCGATCGAGGCGGCCGCGGCCCAGCGCATGCATTGATGGCCGTGTGCTGAAATGAAGGTTGCGAACATCTTGCCTTCCGGAAAGGATCGTGTTGCCCATGGAAGCCGCCGCGGCCGAGGCCGCCAGGGACCGTCGAGCCGCGCTTCGCCTTCGCCTGGGTGAGGCCCGCGAGCGCTTCGTCGCAACCGGCGCCGGCCAGCGTGCGCACGCCGCGCTGGCCGGGCATCTCGGGGCGGTGCTGGCCGAGCTGGCGCCGACCGTGCTCGGCCTGTACTGGCCGCTTCGGTCTGAATTTAACGCAGTGGTTCCATGCCTGGCCGACGACGGGTTGAAAGACGTCGTCTTCGCCCTGCCGTGCGCGAGCCGCGCGCCGGTGGCGATGCACTACCGCCGGTGGGACCGCGCCGAGCCGGCCGTGAAGGACGAATGCGGCATTCCCTGCGGCGACGGCCGCCCGGTCGTGCCGGACGTGGTGCTCGTGCCCTGCCTCGGCTTCACGCGCGAGGGCTTCCGCCTCGGCTACGGCGGCGGCTACTTCGACCGCTGGCTGGCGGACCAGCCGCAAGTCACGGCGGTGGGCGTGGCCTGGTCGGTGGGGGCGCTGGCGGCCGCCGACTTCGCGCCGCAGCCGCACGACCGGCCGCTGATGGTGATCGTCACCGAGCAGGGCGTGATCGGCGGCTGAGCGTCAGGCGCTCTCTTCGCCGATCTGCTGGCGCGTCTGCGCGGCCTGCTCCAGCACCCAGTCGGCGAACTCGCGCACCTCGGGCCGCGAATCGGCCGTCGGCGAGCGCACCAGCCAGTAGGCCCACGGCGAGCGCACGCGCATCTCGGCGCCGAAGGGCTCGATCAGCTCGCCGCGCGCCAGCGACTCGGCCACCAGCGCCAGCCGCGCCAGGGTGACCACCTGCCCGGCGAGCGCCGCCTGGATCTGCTGGTAGGTGTAGTTGAAGTAGATCCAGCTGCGCGGCTGCAGCGCGGTCAGGCCGTGGGCGGCGAACCAGTGGCGCCAGCTCAGGTACTCGGAGCTGACGAGGCGGTAGTCGTCCTCCTCGGACAGCGCGTGGCGCGCGAGGTCGGCCGGCGTGTCCAGCCGCGGCGCCTCGCCGCGCTCGATCTGCTGCAGCAGCCAGGGGCTGACGGCGGGGGTGACCATCTCGCCGAACAGGCGGTGCGCATCCGGGGGCATGTGCTCCGGCGTGCGGTAGCGCAGGGCGAGGTCGACGTCGCTGTCGTCGAGGTCGACCACCGGGTCGCTGGCCGAGACGCGGATGTCCACGTCGGGGTGCGCGCGCTGGTAGATCTCCAGCCGCGGGATCAGCCACAGCGAGGCGAAGGAGGCGAAGGTGGTCACCGACACCGCCTTGCGCCCGCGCGCCTGGCGGATCTGGCGCACGCCGGCGTCCAGCCGCTCCAGCGCCGGCACGACGGCGCGGTGCAGCAGCAGGCCGTCGGCGGTGATCTCGACGTGGCGGGTGCCGCGCAGGAACAGGGGCGCGCCGATCTCGTCCTCCAGCGCCTTGATCTGGCGGCTGACGGCCGACTGCGTGAGGTGCAGCTCCTCCGCCGCCTCGCGGAAGCTCAGCCGCCGCGCCACGGCCTCGAAGGCGCGCAGGTTGCCCACGGCGAGGGGGCGGTGGCGCTGGCTGTTCATTCCCTTATTCATTCCAATTGCGCATCAAAGCGCGCTCTGCATTTCATTGGATTCCCCGGCGGCCCTCGACGAAGATTCAGCCATCGGCAAGGCATTGTCCGTCACAGGAGATTCATGATGAATTCGCACTTTCAAGCAGGCCGCACCCACGTCGTGTCCGAAGGCCGCGCCGTGCGCATCGATGCCGTCGACGGGGAACTGGCGGTGCTCGACGGCCGGGTGTGGGTGACGCGGCGCGGCGATCTCGACGACCACGTGCTGGCCGCCGGCCAGCGCATCCGCCTGTCGGCGCACGACCGCGCGGTCATCGAGCAGTGGCGGCGCGACCAGCCGGCGATGTTCGACTGGCATCCCGGCGTGGCGCCGCGCGCTCAGCCCCGCCCCGGCGCCTTGCGCCGCGCGGCGCTCGCCTGGCCCTTGCGCGGCGTGGCCTTCGCCGCGGCGGCGGCGGCCGGCGCCCTGCGGCGCGCCGAGGCGGGCTTCGCGGCCCTGGCGCGCAGCGCCGCGGCCAGCGCCAGGCGCGCCCAGGGCTGCATCAGCGCGGGCGATTCCATCGCCTCGGCCGGCACCGTCCAGTAGCCCAGCGCCACCCGCGAGCCCTTGGCCTCGTAGACGAAGGGCTCGCAGCCGGCCGCCTCGAACTGCGCGCGGGTGGCGTCGTCGACCTTCAGGTACAGGCGCTCGCCGGCGATGAGGGCGAGGAAGAGGTCGTCGACGTAGAAGCCGTGGCCGCCGAACATGCGGCGCGAGCGCACGCTGCCCAGCGGCGCGAGCAGCTCGGTGCTCAGCTCGACGAGCGGGTGGATGGGCGCGGGCATGGCGGGGGGCATCTTGCACAATGGCCGTCCCGCCATCAACCCGAGCCTTCGCGCATGCAGCCCTTCGACCGCGACGCCGCGCGCCACAAGCTCATCGCCGCCCGGCAGGCGCTGCCCGACCGGCTGGAGCGCGCGGTGCAGCTGCAGAGCGTGCTGCGCGTCTGGCTGGTCTCGCGCCGCGAGACGGCCATCGGCGGCTACTGGCCGATCAAGGGCGAGTTCGACCCGCTGCCGGCGCTCTACCGCTGGTCCGAGGCGCACGACGACCGGCGCATCGGTCTGCCGGTGGTCGACCGCGAAGCCGGCTCGCTGAACTTCCACGTCTGGTTCCCCGGCTGCCCGACGGAGCTCGACGCCTTCAACATCCCCAAGCCCAAGGACACCGAGGTGTTCGCGCCGCAGATGCTGCTGCTGCCCTGCGTCGGCTACGGCCCGGGCGGCGTGCGCCTGGGCTACGGCGGCGGCTTCGTGGCGCGCACGGTGGCGGCGCTGTCGCCGCGGCCGTTCACCGTCGGCTTGAGCTACGCGAACGGTTTCCTGCCGATGCTGCGGGCCGAGGCCGGCGAGCCGCTGCTCGACGCCGTGCTCACCGAGGACGGCGTGATGTGGGACGCGAGCCGCGGCTGAGCCGCATCAGGCGGCCGGCAGTCCCAGCCGCCGACCGATCTCGAGCACGGCCGCGCTCTGGTTCATCGTGTAGAAGTGCAGCCCCGGCGCGCCGCCGGCGCGCAGGCGCTCGCACAGCGCGGTGATCACGTCCAGCCCGAAGGCCTTGATCGAGGCCGTGTCGTCGCCGAAGGCCTGCAGCCGCAGCCGCATCCAGCGCGGGATCTCGGCGCCGCAGCTGTCGGCGAAGCGGATGATGCCGCTCGAGTTGGTGATGGGCATGATGCCGGCCACCACCGGGATGTCGGCGCCGTGCCTCGCGGCCTCGTCGACGAAGCGGAAGTAGGCGTCGGCGTTGAAGAACATCTGCGTGATCGCGGAGCTGGCGCCGGCCTGCACCTTGGCGCAGTAGGCCTTCAGGTCGTCGCCCGGGCTGCGCGCCTGCGGGTGCATCTCGGGATAGGCCGCCACCTCGATGTGGAAGCGGCTGCCGGTCTCGGCGCGGATGAAGGCGATGAGGTCGCTGGCGTAGCGGAACTCGCCCAGCCCGGCGCCGCCGCCGTAGCCCGAGGGCAGGTCGCCGCGCAGCGCGACGAGGCGGGTGATGCCGTCGGCCGCGAATTGCGCCAGCCGCTCGCGGATGGATTCGGCGCTGGCGCCGATGCACGAGAAGTGCGGCGCCGCCTGCACGCCCTCGGCGAGGATGGCGCGCACGGCCTGCATCGTGCCGTCCTGCGTGGAGCCGCCGGCGCCGTAGGTGACGGAGCAGAACTGCGGCTTGAGCGCATACAGCGCGCGGCGCGCGGCGGCGAGCTTGGCCGCGCCTTCGGGTGTCTTGGGGGGGAAGAACTCGAGGCTCACGGGGAGCCCGGTCGTCGCCGCAGGGGTCGCAATGGTCATGTGGGGTCCTCCTCGGAGGCGCTGGGCCGTGCCCAGACGAAGAATTCACGGTTGCCGTCGCCGCCCTCGATGGGGCTGGCGAACCAGTCGCGCACGGCCAGGGCGTGGGCGGCACAGGCGTCGCGGATGCGGGCCTCGACCCGGGCGTAGCTCGCGGCGTCCTTCACCAGCCCGCCCTTGCCGATGTCCGCGGGCTGCAGCTCGAACTGCGGCTTCACCAGCATCAGCAGGTCGCCATCGGGCGCGAGCCATCGCGCGAGCGTGGGCAGCACCAGCGTCATCGAGATGAAGGAGACGTCGCCCGTCACCAGGTCGAAGCTGCGCGGCGGGTGCTCGCGCGCGAAGGCGCTGCCCGACACGTCGCGGGCGTTCAGGCCTTCGTGCGCCTGCACGCGCGCATCGGCCGCGAGGCGTGCGTTCAACTGCCCGCGCCCCACGTCCAGCCCGACCACCCGCGCCGCGCCGCGCTGCAGCAGCACGTCGGTGAAGCCGCCGGTGCCCTGGCCGACGTCCAGGCACAGCCGGCCGCGCACGTCCAGGCCGGTGCGCGCGAGCGCGCCGTCGAGCTTGAGGCCGCCGCGCGAGACGAAGCGCAGCTCGGCGTCGTCGGTGATTTCGACCTCGCTGGTCTCGGGCAGGTCTTCGCCGGCCTTCCTCGGCACGGCCCAGCCGCGCGGGCCGAGCCAGCGCACGGCGCCGCGCTCGATCAGGCGCTGGGCCGCCGAGCGGGTGGGCGCGAGGCCGCGGTGGACGAGGAGCTGGTCGGCGCGCATGGACAGGCAGCCGCCCGTTCGGGGCGGGCGCTCGCTCAGTAGCGGTACGTGTCCGGCTTGTACGGCCCGTTCTTGGGCACGCCGATGTAGGCCGCCTGCTCGTCCGTCAGCTCGGTGAGCTGCGCGTTCAGCGTGGTGAGCTGCAGCCGCGCCACCTTCTCGTCCAGGTGCTTGGGCAGCACGTACACCTTGCCCGCCGCGTACGAATCGGGCCGCGTGAACAGCTCGATCTGCGCGATGGTCTGGTTGGCGAAGCTCGAGCTCATCACGTAGCTCGGGTGCCCCGTGCCGCAGCCCAGGTTCACCAGCCGCCCCTTGGCCAGCATGATGATCCGCTTGCCGTCGGGGAAGATGATGTGGTCGACCTGCGGCTTGATCTCTTCCCACTCGTACTTCTCGACCGAGGCGATGTCGATCTCGTTGTCGAAGTGGCCGATGTTGCAGACGATGGCGTTGTTCTTCATCGCCGCCATGTGGTCGTGCGTGATCACGCTCTTGTTGCCGGTGCAGGTGACGAAGATGTCGCCCTTGTCGGCGGCCCAGTCCATGGTCACGACGCGGAAGCCCTCCATCGCCGCCTGCAGCGCGTTGATCGGGTCGATCTCGGTCACCCACACCTGGGCGGACAGCGCGCGCAGCGCCTGCGCCGAGCCCTTGCCCACGTCGCCGTAGCCGGCCACCACGGCGATCTTGCCGGCCACCATCACGTCGGTGGCGCGCTTGATGCCGTCCACCAGGCTCTCGCGGCAGCCGTACAGGTTGTCGAACTTGCTCTTGGTGACCGAGTCGTTGACGTTGATGGCGCGGAACAGCAGCGTGCCCTTGGCGCTCATCTCGTTGAGGCGGTGCACGCCGGTGGTGGTCTCCTCCGTCACGCCGATGATCTCGGCGCTCTTGCGGCTGTACCAGGTGGCGTCCTGCGCGAGCCTGGCCTTGATGGCGGCGTAAAGCACGCGCTCCTCCTCGCTCGTCGGGTTGGCGAGCACGCCCTGGTCCTTCTCGGCGTTGCGGCCCAGGTGCATGAGCAGCGTCGCGTCGCCGCCGTCGTCGAGGATCATGTTCGGGCCTTCGCCCGCCGCGCCCTTGGGCGCGAACTCGAAGATGCGGTGGGTGTAGTCCCAGTAGTCGGCCAGCGACTCGCCCTTGTAGGCGAACACCGGCGTGCCCTTGGCGACCAGCGCGGCGGCCGCGTGGTCCTGGGTCGAGAAGATGTTGCACGAGGCCCAGCGCACCTCCGCGCCCAGGGCCTGCAGCGTCTCCACCAGCACCGCGGTCTGGATGGTCATGTGCAGGCTGCCCGTGATGCGCGCGCCCTTCAGCGGCTGCGCGTCGGCGTACTCGCGGCGGATCGCCATCAGCGCGGGCATCTCGCATTCGGCGATGCGGATCTCCTTGCGGCCCCAGTCGGCGAGCGAGGGGTCGGCGATGGCGTGGTCGGTATCGGGCTTGGGAACGGCGTTCATGTGGGTTTCTCCAAATGCTGGATAGCCCGCCGGACCGAGAGAAGGGAAAGGAGTCTTGTCCACTCACCCACGAGAGCCGTGCGGGTGAGCGTGGTTGCGGAAGAGCTTCCGAGCCTGGGGCGCCACGCCGTGACGGGGGTGCCTTGCAACGCTCCTCGGAAGCCGGCAATTGTAGCGGGCGCGCAGGCGCCGCCGCGGCCGCTGTGCAAGACTTCGTGCATGACTGCCACCTGGCCGCCCGCGGGCGTGCACCCCTGGGACGCCCTGCCGCGCGACGAGGCCGCCGCGGTGCGCGGCGTCTTCACCGACATCGACGACACGCTCACGACCGAGGGCGCGATCACCGCCGACGCCGTGCAGGCGCTCGACGCGCTGCGCCGCGCCGGCATCCCGGTGATCGCCATCACCGGGCGGCCCATGGGCTGGAGCGAGCCCTTCGCGCGGGCCTGGCCGGTGGCCGCCATCGTGGCCGAGAACGGCGCCGTGGCGCTGATGCCCGAGCGCGGCGGGCTGAGCATCGAGTACGCGCAGGACGAGGCCACCCGCACCGCCAACACCGTGCGCCTGCAGGCCGCGGCGCAGCGCGTGCTGCGCGAGGTGCCCGGCGCCACGCTGGCGCGCGACAGCGCCGGGCGGGTGACCGACATCGCCATCGACCACCACGAGTTCGCACGCCTTGCGCACGACGGCATCGAGCGCGTCGTGGCCGTGATGAACGCCGAGGGCATGAACGCGACCGTGAGCTCCATCCACGTCAACGGCTGGTTCGGCGAGCACACCAAGCTCACCGGCGCCGACTGGATGCTGCGCCGCCTCTTCGGGCGCGCGCTCGACGATGCCGAGGCGCGCCGCTGGGTCTACGTCGGCGACTCGACCAACGACCAGCTGATGTTCGGCCGCTTCGCCCTGAGCGTGGGGGTGGCCAACCTCCGCGAGTTCGCGGACGACCTGCGCACCTGGCCGCGCTACCTCACGCGGGGCGAGCGCGGCGCCGGCTTCGCCGAGGTGGCGCACCGGCTCGTCGCCGCGCGCGCGGCGCGATGAGCCGCGCCGCGCTGCCGGTGCTGGCGACGGCCTTCGGCCTCGCGCTCGCCGCGGCGGTGTCGCTCGGCCTCGCGCGCTTCTCGTACGCGCTGCTGCTGCCGCCGATGCGCGCCGACCTCGGCTGGAGCTACCTCACCGCCGGCGCCATGAACACCGCCAACGCGGCCGGCTACCTCGCCGGCGCGCTGCTCGCGCCCGGCTGGCTGGCGCGCCACGACGCGCGCCGCGTGCTGCTGGCCGGCGGCTTCGGCACCGCCGCGCTGCTGGCGGCCCACGGATGGGCGCTCGGCGACGCGGCGCTGTACCTGCTGCGCCTGCTCACCGGCGTGGGCAGCGCCGCCACCTTCGTCGCCGGCGGGCTGCTGGCCGCGCGGCTGTCGCAGGCCGGCACGGCGGCGGCGAAGCCGGTGCTGGCGGGCCTGGTGCTCGGCCTGTACTACGGCGGCACGGGGCTGGGCATCATCGTCTCGGCGCTGCTGGTGCCGCCGCTGGCCGCGCGCGCCGCGGCGCATGCGTGGCAGGGCGCGTGGTGGGCGCTCGGCGCAGTGGCGCTCGCGGCCACGCTCGTCACGCAGGCGGCGGTGCGCCGGTTCGCGGCGGCGCCGGTGCCGCGCTCGGCGCACAGCCGCTTCGGCTGGCGCGCCTTCGGCTTCGGCCTGGCGGCGTACTTCATGTTCGGGCTGGGCTACATCGGCTACATGACCTTCATCGTCACGCTGCTGCAGGAGCAGCAGGTGGCGCCGGCGCGCATCGTCGGCTTCTACGTGCTGCTCGGCGCGGGCGTCGTCGCGTCGTCGTGGCTGTGGGCCGGGCTGCTGCAGCGCTTTCGCGGCGGCGAGTCGCTGGCCATTCTCAACGGGCTGCTCGCCCTGGCGACGCTGCTGCCGGTGCTCTCGGTGCACCCGGCGGCGCTGGTCGCCTCGGGCCTGCTGTTCGGCGGCGTGTTCCTCTCGGTGGTGGCGTCCACCACGGCGCTGGTGCGGCACAACCTGCCGCAGGCGGCATGGCCGGCGGGCATCGCCGCGTTCACCATCGTCTTCGCGGCCGGACAGATCGTCGGCCCCACGCTGGTCGGCTGGCTGGCCGACGGCAGCGGCGGCCTCGCCCGCGGGCTGGCCTGCTCGGCGGTGTTCCTCGCCGCCGGCGCGCTGGCCGCGACGCGCCAGAAGCCGCTGTCCTGATCCCGGCGGGCGGCGCGGGCACGCGGCTTGCCCTGCGGCCTCTCGGTTGCCGCCGGTCACCGTTCGTCGCCGACCGGCAGCAGTTTCCGCCCCGCGAACCTGAAGGGAAGACTGCCTTGATCCAGAAAATACCGGCTGTGCGGCACGCCAGAGTTGCCGCGCTCTTCGCCACCGTGTTCGGGCTCGCGGCCTGCGGCGGCGGTGGCGGCGGCGACTCCGGCCCGGACGACCTTCCCGCTGCGCCCGCGCCCGGCACCGGCGCGCCGATCAGCCTGGCCGACTGCACCGCCCTGCCGGCCGGCGTGACCAACACCTACCTCAACGGCGCCCTGGATAGTTCGTGGGCGAAGCGCGAATGGAAGACCGCCGCGTCGGCGGCCTTTCCCGACGCGACCGTCAGCCGCCACGACTACGCCACGGCCGGCGCCGCCACGCCGTCGGAGATCTGGTACTTCAAGTCCGATGCCGGCACGCGCACGGTGCTCGGGCGCGAGAAGCTCAACGCCGACGGCAGCCTGGCCACGCGCGTGCAGTTCGCCGGCTGGGTGGAGTCGCGCACGCTGGCTGCCGGTGCGAGCGAGACGGTGGCCTACACCGTCAAGTCGCTGGTGCCCGCCCAGGCCGACACCAGCGAGAGCCTGACGCGCACCTTCACCGCCAACCACGAGGTCACGCTGCCGGGCGGGCGCCTGAACACCTGCACGGTGGACACCGTGCTGAGCGCCGCGGGCGCCGGCGGCACGCTGGCCGAGCGCTCGCGCGAGCGCCTGCACTACGCGCCCGGGCTGGGCGTGGTCAAGCGCTACCTCACGCGCACGAACATGGAGTTCGTGCTGATCGACAAGGACCAGACCTACCTGAACGAGCTGGCCGGCAGCTCGCAGCCGGTGACCTACCTGCCGGCCTCGGCCGGCGCCGCGCCCACGCTCGCGCAGTGCGCGGCGGTGCGGCCCGGCCAGACCCTGCAGTACACCGCCAGCAACGCGCAGGAGGCCTTGAGCGACAAGCGCTTCACCCTGTCGAGCAGCTTCAACGGCGCGGCGAGCACGCTGGTCAGCCAGCGCAGCGTGCGCGGCGACAGCCCGACCCGGACGCCGAACAAGATCGCCTACTTCGACCCGGCGGTCGGCGCCCTGCTCGAGCGCGGCTTCGAGATCTACGCCTCGAACGGAAGCGTCGCCTCGACCACGACGTACAGCGGCCGCCCGGACCTCACCGGCACGGCCCAGGGCCAGACGGCCGCCTACACCCAGACCGCCAACACCGACGGCACCGTCACCCGTTCCGACGACCGCTTCACCTTCGTCGGCCACGAGAAGGTGGCCACCTACGCCGGCGAGTTCGACACCTGCAAGGTGCGCTTCGACTACGGCGACGGCAACACCGAGACCTACTACCTGTCGCCCAACGTCTACTGGGTGCGGCTGGACGCCACGGTGGGCGGCGTGCGCACGACGCGCGAGATGGTCAAGCTGAACTGACGCCGCCGTCCCGCGCCCGCGCATCCGGCCACCCGCGGATGCGCGGCGCGCGCCGCGTGGGCGCGAGAATGCCGGCCCCGCCACGAGCGCTTCGGCGCACCCGCCCCATGACGGCTCCCGCCCACGCGACCTCCCATCCGGCCCTGGCCGGCCTCACGGTGCTCGAGCGTGGCTGGCTGTCGTCGAACAACGTGCTGGTCCATGCCGCCGGCGACGAGGCGGGCGCCGTGCTCGTCGACACCGGCCACGTGAACCACGCGGCGCAGACGCTGGCGCTGGTGCGGCATGCCCTGCAGGGCCGGCCGCTCGCGCGCGTGCTCAACACCCACCTGCATTCCGACCACTGCGGCGGCAACGCTGCGCTGCAGCGCGAGTTCGGCGTGCCGGTGTTCGTGCCGCCCGGCCAGGCGCAGGCGGTGCGGGCGTGGGACGCCGCGGCGCTCAGCTACGCCGCCACCGGCCAGCGCTGCGAGCGCTTCACGGTGCAGGGGCTGGTGCGGCCGGGCGAGGCGATCGCCGCCGGCGGCCGCCGCTGGGAGGTGCTGCAGGCGCCGGGCCACGACCCGGCCTCGGTGATGTTCTTCGACGCCGCGCAGGGCGTGCTGCTCTCGGCCGACGCGCTGTGGGAGCACGGCTTCGGCGTCGTCTTTCCCGAGATCGAGGGCGAGCCCGGCTTCGATGACGTGGCCGCGGTGCTCGACGCGATCGAGCGCCTGCCGGTGCGCATCGTCGTGCCGGGCCATGGCGCACCGTTCACCGACGTGGCCGGTGCGCTCGCCCGGGCGCGCTCCCGGCTCGCTGCCTTCGTGGCCGACCCGGCGAAGCACGCGCGGCACGGCGCCAAGGTGCTGCTCAAGTACCACCTGATGGAGGAACGCGAACAGTCGCTCGAGGCGCTGCGGGCATGGGCGGATGCGACACCGCTGATGCGTGGCGTGTGGGAGCGGGTGGGGCGGGGGCAGGCGGCGACGGCCGGCGAATGGGGCGAGGTGCTGGCGCGGGAACTGGCGGCGAGCGGGGCGCTGGCGATCGAGGCCGAGGCCGAGGCCGAGGTCGTGCGAGACGTTTGATCGGCCAAGAAAAAGGGCGGCTCGTGCCGCCCTCGATCGAAAAGCCCGGACTCAGAGCCCCGCCGCTGCACGCAGCGCCTGGGCTTTGTCAGTCCGCTCCCAGCTGAACTCCGGCTCCTCCCGCCCGAAGTGCCCGTAGGCCGCCGTCTTCTCGTAGATCGGCCGCAGCAGGTCGAGCATCTGGATGATGCCCTTGGGCCGCAGGTCGAAGTGCTCCTGCACCAGCGCGGCGATCTTGTCGTCGGGGATGACGCCCGTGCCTTCGGTGTAGACCGTCACGTTCATCGGCCGGGCCACGCCGATGGCGTAGGCCACCTGGATCTGGCACTGGCGCGCCAGGCCTGCCTTGACGATGTTCTTCGCCACGTAGCGCGCGGCATAGGCGGCCGAGCGGTCCACCTTGGTCGGGTCCTTGCCGGAGAATGCGCCGCCGCCGTGCGGGCAGGCGCCGCCGTAGGTGTCGACGATGATCTTGCGCCCGGTCAAGCCGCAGTCGCCCTGCGGGCCGCCGACGACGAAGCGCCCGGTCGGGTTGATGAGGAACTTGGTGTCCTTCAGCCACTCCTTGGGCAGCACCGGCTTGATGATCTCCTCGATCACCGCCTCGACGAAGGACGGCTTCATCGTCTTCGCCGTCTCGCTCTGGTCGGGGCTGTGCTGGGTGGACAGCACCACGGTGTCGATGCTGTGCGGCTTGCCGTCGACGTAGCGCATCGTCACCTGGCTCTTGGCGTCGGGGCGCAGGAAGGGCAGGCGGCCGTCCTTGCGCAGCTGGGCCTGGCGTTCTACCAGCCGGTGGGCGTAGTAGATGGGCGCGGGCATCAGCTCGGGCGTCTCGTCGCAGGCGTAGCCGAACATCAGGCCCTGGTCGCCGGCGCCGGTGTTCAGGTGGTCGTCGCTCGCCTGGTCGACGCCCTGGGCGATGTCGTTGCTCTGCTTGTCGTAGGCCACGAGCACGGCGCAGCCCTTGTAGTCGATGCCGTACTCGGTGTTGTCGTAGCCGATGCGCTTGATGGTGTCGCGCGCGACCTGGATGTAGTCGACGTGCGCGTTCGTCGTGATCTCGCCGGCCAGCACCACGAGGCCGGTGTTGCACAGCGTCTCGGCCGCCACGCGCGAGCGCGGGTCCTGCGTGAAGATGGCGTCGAGGATCGCGTCGGAGATCTGGTCGGACACCTTGTCGGGGTGGCCTTCCGAGACGGATTCGGAGGTGAAAAGGAAGTCGTTTGCCACTCTTAAACTCCAGTCGGGTTGCTCGGTGCGTTGCCGGCCCGAAGGTTCCTGGAGGAGCGGCGAACGCTTTAGCAGGATTTGTTGAGCCTTCCGGCCCGGCAGGTGCCCGTGATTCACGGCCTGCGTCGCCCGCAAGTAGTTCGATAACTCGGCGACCCCGCGATTATAGGAACGATGCTGACGCTGTTTCGCTGGTTGTCGACATGGTCATTGCGCCGCCTGCACGCGCTCGGCGGCGTGCTCGGATGGCTGAGCTACGCGCTGTCGCCCAGCTACCGCGCGCGCTTCAAGGCCAATGCCCGCCAGGCCGGCGTGTCGCGCGCCGACCGCCACGCCGCCGTGGCCGAGGCCGGCCGGCTGGTCCTCGAGCTGCCTTGGCTGTGGATGCGCCCGCCCGGCGCGCCGATCACGCCGCCGGTGGACTGGACGGGCGCGGCCCACATCGAGGCGGCGCATGCGGCCGGGCGCGGCATCGTCTTCCTCACGCCGCACATGGGCTGCTTCGAGGTCACCGCGCAGGCGTATGCCGAGCGCCACGGCCGCGAGCACCCGATGACCGTGCTCTACCGCCCGGCGCGCAAGGCGTGGCTGCGCGAGCTGGTCGACACCTCGCGCCGGCGGCCCGGGCTGGCGGCGGCGCCGGCCACGCTCGCCGGCGTGCGCCGCATGATCCGCGCGCTGCGCCGCGGCGAGGCGGTCGGCCTGCTGCCCGACCAGGTGCCGCCCGAAGGCATGGGCGTGTGGGCGCCGTTCTTCGGCCGCCCGGCCTACACCATGACCCTGGCCGCTCGGCTGGTGCAGCAGACCGGCGCCGTGCCGCTGCTGGCCTGGGGCGAGCGCCTGCCGCGGGGGCAGGGCTACCGGGTGCACGTCGTGCCGTTCGACGACGCGCCGCTGGACGCCGAGGGGGCTCAGGCAGAATCGGCCGCCGCGATCAACCGGGCCATGGAACGCCTGATCCGCGAGCGCCCGCGGCAGTACCTGTGGGGCTACCACCGCTACAAGAAGCCGCGGCCGGCCGGCATGGCCGGCGACGTCGCCGATGCGGTCCATCCGAAGACCTGATCGAAGAAGGCCGATCGTTGGGATCACGACTGTTGCTGGCACTGCTGTGGCTCGTGCACTGGCTGCCGCTGGGCGCGCAGGCCGCGCTCGGCCGTGCGCTGGGCGCGCTGCTGCTGCGGCTGGCGCGGGCGCGCCGCGAGGTGGCCGCGCGCAACCTCGCGCTGTGCTTTCCCGAGAAGCCCGAGGCCGAGCGCGATGCGCTGCTGCGCGAGCACTTCGGCTGGCTCGGGCGCAGCTTCGTCGAGCGCGGGCTGCTGTGGTACGGCCGGCCGGAGCGCCTGGCGCGGCTGATCCACGTGGAGGGCGATGCGACGCTGGCCGAGACCAGCGAGCGCCCCGTCATGTGGCTGGTGCCGCATTTCATGGGGCTGGACGTGGCCGGCGTCGCCACGCAGCTCTACCAGAAGCGGCTGGTGGCCTCGATCTACCAGACGCAGAGCAATGCCGTCTTCGACGCCGCGATGCGCGCCGGCCGCCTGCGCTTCGGCCGCGGCGAGATCTTCGCGCGCAGCGAATCGGCCAAGCCGCTGATCCGCGCCATCCGCCAGGGGCATGCGTTCTTCAACCTGCCCGACATGGACTTCGGCGAGCGCGACGCCGCCTTCGTGCCCTTCTTCGGCGTGCCGGCGGCCACGCTGCTCGCGCCCTCGCGCATGGCGCGCGCCTTCGACATGGTGGTGCAGCCGGTGGTGGCCGAGATGCGGCCCGGCGGAGCCGGCTACACGGTGCGCTTCCTCGCGCCGTGGGCCGACTTCCCCACCGACGACGCGCTGGCCGACACGCGGCGCATCAACCGCTGGATCGAGGATGAAATCCGCCGCAACCCGGCGCAGTACCTGTGGGTGCACAAGCGCTTCAAGACCCGCCCGCCGGGCGAGCCTTCCCTGTACTGAGCTGAGCGTGTGGATGAACGAACGCGCGCAGGCCGCCACCCCATAATCGCGCGCATGAAATTGCGCTTCACCAAGATGCAGGGCGCGGGCAACGACTTCGTCGTGCTCGACGCCACGCAGGCGCCGATCGACCTCACGCCCGAGCAGTACCGCGCGCTCGGCGACCGCCGCTTCGGCGTCGGCGCCGACCAGATCCTGGTGGTGGAGCGCAGCAGCACGCCGGGCGTCGACTTCCGCTACCGCATCTTCAACAACAGCGGCGACGAGGTCGAGCAGTGCGGCAACGGCGCGCGCTGCTTCGTGCGCTTCGTGCGCGACCGCGGCCTGACCGACAAGCGCACCCTCCGCGTCGAGACGATGAACACGCAGCTCGAGCTGCGCCTGCAGGACGACGGCCGCGTCACCGTGGACATGGGCGCGCCGGTCTTCGAGCTGCCGCGCGTGCCCTTCGACGCCGCTGGCCTGGCGCCCGAGCGCACGGGCGCGTTCGAGCGCTGGCCGGTCGACGTGGCCGGCCAGCCGCTGAAGCTGGCGGTGCTGTCGATGGGCAACCCGCACGCCGTGCAGCGCGTGGACGACGTCGACACCGCGCCTGTCGCCACGCAGGGCCCGCTGATCGAGCAGCACGCGCGCTTTCCGCGGCGCGTGAACGCCGGCTTCATGCAGGTGGTCGACCGCGGCCGCATCCGCCTGCGCGTGTACGAGCGCGGCGCCGGCGAGACGCTGGCCTGCGGCACCGGCGCCTGCGCGGCCGTGGTCGCGGGTATCCGCCTCGGCTGGCTGGATGCGCATGTGGACGTCGAAACGCGCGGCGGCCAGCTCACCATCGAGTGGCGCGGCGGCGAGGATCACGTGCTGATGACCGGCCCGGCCGAAACCGTTTTCCAAGGAGAGATCGAACTGTGAGCAGCACCACCGGCATCCAGGGCATCACCGAGCAGGACATCGTCGAGTACCTGGCGAACACGCCCGCCTTCTTCGAGCGCAACGCCGAGCTGCTGGCCTCGGTGCAGCTCACCAGCCCGCATGGCCAGCGCGCCGTCTCGCTGCAGGAGCGGCAGATGGAAATGCTGCGCGAGAAGATCAAGGGCATGGAGCAGAAGGTGATGGAGATGATTCGCCACGGCCAGGAGAACGTGGCCATCGCCGACCGGCTGCACCGCTACACGCGCGCGGTGATGCTGACCACCGACGCGGCCGAGCTGCCGCAGGTGGTGACCGAGCAGCTGATGCACCAGTTCATGATTCCGCAGGCGGGCATCCGCGTGTGGGGCGTGGCGCCGGCCTATGCCGCGCTGCCCTTCGCCGAGGGCGTGAGCGACGACGCCAGGAGCTTCGCCTCCAGCCTCACGCTGCCGTACTGCGGCATGAACTCCGGCTTCGAGGCCGCCGGCTGGCTCGAGGAGCCCGACGCCGCCGCGTCGATCGCCATGATCCCGCTGCGCCACGGCGTCACCAGCGAGGCCTTCGGGCTGCTGGTGCTGGCCTCGCCCGACGCCACGCGCTTCTCGGCCGACATGGGCACCGATTTCCTCGTGCGCATCGGCGACATCGCCGGCGCCGGCCTGTCGCGCCTGACGGGCGCCGACTGAGCCTCCACTGAGCGCCACGCCCATGACGGCGCCGCCGGGCGGCCTGCACGACGACATCCGCCGCCACCTCGCGCACCTAGAGGTCGAGCGCCGGCTGGCGGCGCGCACGCTCGCGATCTACGCCGACGCGCTGCAGCGCCTGCAGCGCATGGCGGGGGAGGTGCCGGTCGAGCTGCGCGCGGTGCAGCAGCACCACGTGCGCCGCTTCGCCGCGATGCTGCACGGGCAGGGGCTGGCGCCGCGCAGCATCGCGCTCGTGCTTTCCGCCTGGCGCGGGCTGTACCGCTGGCTGGGGCGCGAGGGTCTCGTGGCCGCCAACCCGGTCGACGGCGTGCGCGCGCCGAAGACCGGCAAGCCGCTGCCCAAGGCGCTGTCGGTGGACCAGGCGGTGGCGCTGGCCGAGCTGGACGACGCCGGGGCCGACCCGGCCGTCGAGGCGCGCGACCGCTGCATCACCGAGCTGCTGTACGGCTGCGGCCTGCGCGTGGGCGAGCTGGTCGGCCTCGACCTGCGCGCGAGTGGCGCGGCCGCGGGCTGGATCGACGCGTCGGACGCGGCCGCGCACGTGCTGGGCAAGGGCGGCAAGCGCCGCAGCGTGCCGCTCGGCGCGCCGGCGCTGGCGGCGCTGCGCGCCTGGCTGGCGGCACGCGGCGCGTTGGCGCGGCCGGGCGAGCCGGCGCTGTTCGTCGGCGTGCGCGGCGCGCGGCTCACGCCGGGGCAGCTGCGCGTGCGCCTGGCGCGGCGCGGGCTGAAGGCCGGGCTGCCGACGCACGTGCATCCGCACATGCTGAGGCACTCGTTCGCCTCGCACCTGCTGCAGTCCAGCGGCGACCTGCGCGCGGTGCAGGAACTGCTCGGCCACGCCGACATCACCACGACGCAGGTCTACACCCGGCTCGACTTCGGGCACCTGTCCAAGGTCTACGACGCCGCGCATCCGCGCGCGAAGAAGCGCGGCTGAGCGTGGTGCCCCTGACCCGACTGCTGTGGCGCGCGCTGGCGGTGATCTCGCTGCTGCTGGGCATCGTCGGCATCGCCTTGCCGGTCATGCCCACCGTGCCCTTCCTGCTGCTCTCGGCCTGGGCGGCCGGGCGCGGCTGGCCGCAGCTGGAGGCGCGCATGCTGGCGCATCCGCGCTGGGGGCCGCCCATCCGGCACTGGCGCGAACGCGGCGCCGTGCCGCGGCGCGCCAAGTGGTTCGCGACGGCCGGCATGACCGGCAGCGCGGCGCTGCTGTGGCTCCTGCCGCTGCCGCTGTGGGTGCGCATCGCCGTGCCGTCGATCATGCTGTGCGTCGGCATCTGGCTCTGGATGCGACCGGAGGAATAGGCCCACCCCCTGCGCGCTTCGCGCGCCTTGCAGGCCGCGCCGGGCCAGTGGCCCGGCCCTTCGCCAGGCACGAAAGGTCCACTGGACCTTTCGTGTCCGGGCTCAGCCCCCTCGAGGGGGCACACCGGCGGACCGGCAGAGCCGGATCCGCGGTGTTTGCTTGAGAAAGTCTTCGTCGTCAGCGGGGCTGTGGAAGCGGGAGGCGCGTGTCGAACTTCGCCCGGTGCACGCTGAAGAAGCTCTTCACGTTGCGCACGTTGGCGTCCTGCGTGAACAGGCGCTCGGTCACGGCCTTCCATTCCTCCATGTCGCGCACCTGGAGCGTGAGCACGAAATCCGGCCCGGGCGAGACGCGGTGGCACTGGCGCACGGCGTCATCGGCCACGGCGCGCGACTCGAAGGCGGCGACGTGCTCCGCGCCTTGCGCGTCGAGCGTCACCTCGGCGATGGCGGTCAGGCCCGCGCCCAGGTGCTGCGGCGACAGCAGCGCCACCCGCCGCTCGATGACGCCGGCTTCCACCAGCCGCTTCACCCGCCGCAGGCAGGTGGCCGGGGAGACGTGCGCCGCCTCGGCCAGATCCTGGTTGGAACGCGAGGCGTCGGTCTGCAGCAGGTCCAGCACCCGCAGATCGGTGGTGTCCAGGGTGATCGAAGATTTCATGAATGCGGATTCTGTGGAGGATTATGCGAATCAATGCATGACATGAAATTATCGGTCTTGATGGGGTGAATCAAGCAAGAAAACGCCGGTAGACGCTGCCTACGATCACGCCCTTCGCATTCCCAACCAAGGACTTTCATCATGTGCGGCATCGTCGGCGCAGTCAGCAGCAGGAACGTGCTGCCGGTTCTTCTCGAAGGCCTGAAGCGGCTCGAATACCGCGGCTACGACTCCTGCGGCGTGGCCGTGCAGCAGGGCGGCGAGCTGCGCCGCGCCCGCAGCACCGCGCGCGTGGCCGAGCTCGTCGCCAACGTGGCCGCCGAGGGGCTGGACAGCGGCACCGGCATCGCCCACACCCGCTGGGCCACGCACGGCGCGCCGGCGGTGCACAACGCGCACCCGCACTTCTCGCACGGCCCGGCCGCGCGCCAGAGCGCCGCTGGCCGCGTGGCGCTGGTGCACAACGGCATCATCGAGAACCACGAGGAGCTGCGCCGCGAGCTGCAGGCCAAGGGCTACGCCTTCGACAGCCAGACCGACACCGAGGTCATCGCCCACCTCGTCGACCACCTCTACGACGGCGACCTGTTCGACGCCGTGCAGCGCACCACGCTGCGCCTGCGCGGCGCCTACGCCATCGCCGTGTTCTGCCGCGACGAGCCGCACCGCGTGGTCGGCGCGCGAGAGGGCTCGCCGCTGGTGCTGGGCATCGGCGCGGGCGACTGGGGGGGCGACCACTTCCTCGCCTCCGACGCGATGGCGCTGGCCGGCGTCACCGAGCAGATCGTCTACCTCGAGGACGGCGACGTCGTCGACCTGCAGCCGGGCAAGATGTGGATCAGCGCGCGCAACGCCGAGGGCCGCTTCGAGCGCGCCGAGCGCCCGGTGCGCGTGGTGCAGGCGCACACCGGCGCGGCCGAGCTCGGCCCCTACCGCCACTACATGCAGAAGGAGATCTTCGAGCAGCCCAAGGCGATCGCCGACACGCTGGCCGCCGTCGGCAGCATCACGCCCGAGCTCTTCGGCGACGGCGCCTACCGCGTGTTCAAGGAGATCGACTCGGTGCTCATCCTCGCCTGCGGCACCAGCTACTATAGCGGCTCCACCGCCAAGTACTGGCTGGAGAGCATCGCCAAGATCCCGACGAGCGTGGAGATCGCGAGCGAATACCGCTACCGCGACAGCGTGCCCAATCCGCGCACCCTCGTCATCACCATCAGCCAGAGCGGCGAGACGGCCGACACCCTGGCCGCGCTCAAGCATGCGCGCTCGCTCGGCATGCAGCACACGCTGACGGTGTGCAACGTGCAGACCAGCGCCATGGTGCGCGAATGCGAGCTGGCCTTCATCACCCGCGCCGGCACCGAGATCGGCGTGGCCTCGACCAAGGCCTTCACCACGCAGCTCGTCGGCCTGTTCCTGCTGACGCTGGCGCTCGCGCAGGTGCGCGGCCGCCTTTCGGACGAGCAGGAAGCGGCGCACCTGAAGGCGCTGCGCCACCTGCCGGTGGCCGTGCAGTCCGTGCTGGCGCTGGAGCCGCAGGTCATCGCCTGGAGCGAGGAGTTCGCCCGCAAGCACAACGCGCTCTTCCTCGGCCGCGGGCTGCACTACCCGATCGCGCTCGAAGGCGCGCTCAAGCTCAAGGAGATCAGCTACATCCACGCCGAGGCCTACCCGGCCGGCGAGCTCAAGCACGGCCCGCTCGCGCTGGTGACGGCCGAGATGCCCGTCGTCACCATCGCGCCCAACGACACGCTGCTGGAGAAGCTCAAGAGCAACCTGCAGGAAGTGCGCGCCCGCGGCGGCGAGCTCTACGTCTTCGCCGATGCCGACACGCGCATCGAGCCCAGCGAAGGCGTGCAGGTGATCCGCATGCCCGAGCACTACGGCGCGCTGTCGCCCATCCTGCACGTGGTGCCGCTGCAGCTGCTGGCCTATCACACGGCGTGTGCGCGGGGGACGGACGTGGACAAGCCGCGGAATCTGGCGAAGAGCGTGACGGTGGAGTGAGCCGCAAACCCTAATTTTCGGCTCACGGGATGAGCCGAAAGTGCCAGAATGCGGCTCATGAGACCTATCAAGCCGCGCTATGTCTGGCAGCAGCCCAAGTGGCCGGCGTGGCGCATCGACTACCAGCGCGTCGGTGCCGCGCTGTCCGAGGCGCGGCGACTGCAAGGCGTGGTCGAAGGTAAGGCGCTGGCGATTGGCATCGCCAGTGACGGCGAGATCGTGCGCTCGGTGATGGAGGAGGAGATCACTGCTACCGCGGCGATCGAGGGCGAGCGGCTGGACGCTGCGGCCGTGCGTTCATCGGTGATGCGCGGGCTGGGGCTGGCAACCACCGGGCCGAGGGACCGCAGTGTCGACGGGCTCGTCGCCGTGATCAACGATGCCACCACGGCCTTTGCGTCGGCGCTGGACGGCGATCGCCTGCAACGGTGGCAATCCGCACTGTTCCCAGGCGGCACGAGCGGGTTGCGCCGTATCGCGGTAGGCCGCTGGCGTGATCATGTCGAGCCGATGCAGATCGTCAGCGGCATGCCCGATAAGGAAGTCATCCACTACGAGGCACCGCCGTCGCAACGTGTCGCCGCCGAGATGGCGCGCTTTCTCGACTGGTTCGATCGCACAGCGCCGATGAATGGGCGCGTACCGCAACTGGACGGTCTGGCGCGCGCGGCGATTGCGCATCTCTGGTTCGAGACCATCCATCCCTTCGAGGACGGCAACGGCCGCATCGGCCGCGCCATCGTGGACATGGCGATCATGCAGGATCATCCCGGCGGCGTGCGGCTCGTCAGCCTGTCGGCGCAGCTTCTTGCCTCACGCAAGGGCTATTACGATGCGCTGAACGCCGCGCAATGCGGCAGCGGCGACGCGACCGACTGGGTGCTCTGGTTCGCCCGCCAGTACGCGCTCGCCTGCGAGCATTCGAGCCGTGTCATTGACCGGGCGATCGAGAAATCGCGGTTCTGGGCCGCGCACGCCGAGGTCATACTCAACGCACGCCAGCGCAAGGTGCTGCAGCGGCTGCTCGACGATGGCGACGGCGGTTTTCTCGGCGGCCTGAATGCCGACAAGTACATGAAGCTCACGGGCGTGTCCAAGCCGACGGCGACGCGGGATCTTTCGTATCTGGTCGGCGGTGGGTTGCTGTGGACGCACGGGCAGGGCAAGGCAGTCCGCTACTACATCGATGTGCCCGGGTGGGGGCATGGATTGAGCGCGGAAGGCGCGGTGGGGCGCGCTGCATCAGCGCCGCGACGTCGAAGTCGCTGATGTCCACCGACCTGTCGGCATGACCGTGGCTGCCGATGCCTGTCAACTTGCGCACGCTTGTCATATCGAATCGACGCTGGCCACCGCGGACTTTGGCAACATGACCGGCCGACGGGCGGCTGAACAGAGGGATTCGATGGCGAAATTCTTGAACACCAGTGGGACCAACTATTTCCTCGAGGAACTGATCAAGGACGCGCAGGACCGCCTTATCTTGATCAGCCCGTTTCTCAAGCTGAACGATCGGATGAAGGAACTGCTGGCGGACAAGAACCGCCTCAAGATCGACGTGCGCATCGTCTACGGCAAGAGCGAGCTGCAGCCGCAGGAGATCGAATGGCTGCGCAGACTCACGTTCATCCGCACGAGCTTTTGCAAGAACCTGCATGCCAAGTGCTACATGAACGAAGAGCTATGCATCGTGACCAGCCTGAATCTGTACGAGTTCAGCCAGGTCAACAACAACGAGATGGGCATCCTGATCCGGCGCTCGGAAGACGGCGAGCTCTACAAGGATGTCGCCGAAGAGGCGCAGCGCATCATTCGCATCAGCGACGAAGTCCGTATCTCACTCGAGCGCGTGTCGAGTGAACCCGAAGCCAGGCCTGTGGCGGAGGTGAAGGGCGAGGCGGAAGACTCGCGTGGTGACAAGCTCATCTCATCGAAGTTCACTCAGAAGATCGGACTGAAGACCAACGAGTTGCTGGAGCAGGCTGCCGGCCTCGGCTATCTCGAGCTGCTTGATGGAAAACATATGCTGACGCCCAAAGGGGCGGCTGCAGGAATCGAGCATGTCGCGAAGTCGCGGTTTGGCCCGTACTTTCTCTGGCCTGAAGGGTTCGAGCTTGCCTAGGGCCTGTTAACGCCATGGGAGGGCTCGCGTGACTCGGCAAAGCGGCGCCTGCAAGGCGCAAAGCGCAGCCGTAGCGCGTGCTACGGCGAGCATTTGCAACGCGGCAGGCGCCGTTTTGCTGAGATCACCCGTAGGGCCGATGCCTGGCAAGCCCCGGGGCCGCGT
>JBIQHD010000065.1:0-6437 GCA_044508835.1 Rubrivivax sp. | reverse complement strand
TCTTCGTGCTCGACGAAGCCGACCGCATGCTCGACATGGGCTTCATCCACGACATCAAGAAGGTGCTGGCCGTGCTGCCGGCGGCCAAGCAGAGCCTGCTGTTCTCGGCCACTTTCAGCGACGACATCAAGACGCTGGCCGACCGGCTGCTGAACAAGCCGGCGCTGATCGAGGTGGCGCGCCGCAACCAGACGGCCGACACCATCGCGCAGAAGGTGCACCCGGTCGGGCGCGAGATGAAGAAGGAGCTGCTGGTCCATCTCATCAAGGAGAACGACTGGCACCAGGTGCTGGTGTTCACGCGCATGAAGCACGGCGCCAACCGGCTGGCCGAGCACCTGGCGAAGCACGGCATCACCGCCATGGCGATCCACGGCAACAAGAGCCAGGGCGCGCGCACCAAGGCGCTGGCCGACTTCAAGAGCGGCGACCTGCAGGTGCTCGTCGCCACCGACATCGCCGCGCGCGGCATCGACATCGACCAGCTGCCGCACGTCGTCAACTTCGAGCTGCCCAACGTGCCCGAGGACTACGTGCACCGCATCGGCCGCACCGGCCGCGCCGGCGCGCAGGGCGAGGCGGTGTCGCTGGTGTGCGTGGACGAGAACATCTTCCTGCGCGACATCGAGCGGCTCATCAAGCGCGAGATCCCGAAGGAAGCCGTGCCCGGCTTCGAGCCGCCCACCGGCGAGAAGGCCGAGCCCATCGTGCTCGGCCGCATGGTGATCGGCGAAGGCGCCGGCCGCGGCGGCCATCGCGGCGGCGGCGGCGGACGGCCCGGCCATGGCGGCGGGGGCGGCGGCCATCGCGGCCGCCACGATTCGCGCCCGGCCCAGCCGGCGCGCGCCGGCGGCCACCCGCCCGCGCACCACGGCGGCGCCCGCCCCGCCCCGCGCGATGCGGCCGGCAGCGCGCCGCGCGCCCACGCGCCGGCACCCCGGCCCGAGCCGCGGCGCGACGGCGCCCGCCCCACGCCGCGCCTGACGCAGCCCAAGCGCTGAGGCCGCGCCGGGCGGCAGGCCCGGCTACATTCACGGCATGACCGAGGTCCATGCCGACGCCCCATCCCCGAAGGCCACGCCCGCCCGCGCGGTGCTGCTGGCCGGGGCCACCGGCCTCGTCGGCCGTGAGCTGCTGCGGCAGCTGCTCGCGGACGAGTCCTGCGCCGTCGTGCACGCGCTCGTGCGCCGCCCGGTGCCGGGGCTCGACGCCCACCCCAGGCTGATGCTGCACGTGGTGGACTTCACTGCCGCCGAGTTGCGCGTGCCGCCGGCGGACGACGTGTACATCGCCCTCGGCACGACGATCAAGGCCGCCGGCTCGCAGGCGGCGTTCCGCCGCGTCGACTTCGATGCCGTCGTGAACACCGCGCGGGCGGCCCGCGCCGCCGGCGCCACGCGGCTGGCGGTGGTGTCCGCCCTGGGCGCCGACGCGCACTCGCGCGTCTTCTACAACCGCGTCAAGGGCGAGATGCAGCAGGCCGTGCAGGCGCTCGGCTATGACTCGCTCGTCATCGCCCAGCCTTCGCTGCTCCTCGGCGACCGCGCCGCGCTCGGCCAGCCGGTGCGCCCCGGCGAGCGCTGGGCCGAGCGGCTGCTGCGCCCGGTGATGGGCCTGGTGCCGCGCGGCGTCCGCCCCATCCGCGCCGACGCGGTGGCGCGCGCCATGCTGCGCGCCCTGCGGGCCGCGCCGCCCGGCGTGCACGTCCTCCGCTCCGCCGGCATGCAGCCGGCGGCCTCCTGAGTCCCACGCCCTCCTTCATGCAGATCCATTTCCTCGGGGCGGCCGACACCGTCACCGGCTCGCGCCACCTCGTCGACGCCGGCGGCGCGCGCATCCTGCTCGACTGCGGCCTGTTCCAGGGCTTCAAGACGCTGCGCGAGCGCAACTGGGCGCCCTTCCCGGTGCCGCCGCGCGAGATCGACGCCGTCGTGCTCAGCCATGCCCACCTGGACCACAGCGGCTTCCTGCCGCGCCTGGTGAGCCAGGGCTTCAAGGGGCCGATCCACGCCAGCCGCGCCACGCGCGACCTGTGCGAGGTGCTGCTGCTCGACAGCGCCCGGCTGCAGGAGGAGGACGCCCGCCGCGCCAACCGCTACGGCTACACCCGCCACGGCAAGGCCCTGCCGCTGTACACCACGGCCGACGCGAAGCGGGCGATCGCGCGCTTCGTGCCCATCCCCGTCGGCCAGGCCGTCGACGTGGCGGGGGCCGCCGTCACCCTCACGCCCGCGGGCCACCTGCTCGGCGCCTGCTCGGTGAGCCTGCGCTCGGGCTCGCGCACGCTGGTGTTCTCGGGCGATCTCGGCCGCGGCGCCGACCTGCTCATGCCGCCGCCGCAGCGGGTGCCCCATGCCGACGTGCTGCTGGTCGAATCGACCTACGGCAACCGCCGCCACCCGGCCGACGCGGTGGAGCGTGAGCTCGCCGCCATCGTGCAGGCCACCGTGGCGCGCGGCGGCTCGGTGCTGATGCCCTCCTTCGCCGTCGGCCGCGCGCAGGCGCTGCTGCTGGTGCTGCAGCGCCTGCGCCGCCGCGGCGACATCCCGCGCGACATGCCGATCTACCTCGACAGCCCGATGGCAATCGAGGCCACCGCGCTCTACCGGCAGCACCGCAGGGAGCTGCGCGTGCCGCCGCGCGAGATCACCGGCCTGACCGACGGCGTCACCCTCGTGGCCACGCCGCAGCAGTCGCAGCGCGTCTCGCAGGCGCGCTGGCCGGGCGTCATCATCGCCGCCAGCGGCATGGCCACCGGCGGGCGCGTGCTGCACCACCTGAAGGCCCTGGCGCCCGACGGCCGGCACCACATCGTGTTCCCCGGCTTCCAGGTGGGCGGCACGCGCGGCGCCAAGCTGATCGGCGGCGCCACCGAGGTGAAGATCCACGGCGAGTACGTGCCGGTGCGCGCCGAGGTGAGCCACCTCGAAGGCTTCTCCGGTCACGCCGACGCCGACGAGCTGCTCGACTGGCTGCGCGGCTTCGAGGCGCCGCCCGAACGCTGCTTCGTGGTCCACGGCGAGCCGGAGGCGGCCGACACTCTGCGCAGCCGCATCCAGGACGAGCTCGGCTGGCGCGTGCGCGTGCCCGAGCACTGCGCCAGCGTGGACGTGTGAGCGCTCCCGCACGGCCCGCGGAGCGGCGGGCGCCCCGGTGAACGGCTTCGCGTCGGCCGACGCGCAATGGCTGGGCCTGGCCGTGGCCCTGGGCGTCGGGCTGCTGATCGGCCTGGAGCGCGAGCAGGGCAAGCGGCGCGGGCGCAACCGCGACCATGCGGGCATCCGCACCTTCACCGTGGCGGCGCTCACCGGGGCGCTGGCCCACTCGCTCGGCAACCCGGTGCTGGTGATCGCCGGCGCGCTGCTCGTGGGCGTGCTCGCCGCGGCCATGCACTGGAAGACGCAGGGCCGCGACCCGTCGTTCACCACCGAGCTGTCGCTGTTCACCACCTACCTGGTCGGCGTGCAGTCGGTCGATTCGCCCGCACTCGGGGCCGCCTGCGGCGCCGCGCTCGCGGCCGTGCTGGCGGCGCGCGACCGGCTGCACCGCTTCGCCACGCAGGCGATGACCGAGCAGGAGCTGCACGACGCCCTGCTGCTGGCCGCGCTCATCCTCATCGTGCTGCCGCTCATGCCGGCCGAGCCGCTGGCATGGCTGGCCGGGGTCAGCCCGCGGGCGATGGTCGGCCTGGTGGTGCTGATCCTGGCGCTGCAGGCGGCGGGCCACGTGGCGCTGCGCTGGCTCGGCGCCACGGCGGGCATCGCCGCCTCGGGCTTCTTCTCGGGCTTCGTGTCGAGCACGGCCACCATCGCCTCGGCCGGCAGCCGCGCCCGCGCGACGCCCGGCCAGCACCTGCTGCAGGCCGCGGGCGGGGTGCTGTCGAGCGCGGCGACCTGGGTGCAGGCGATGCTGATCGCGGCCGCCATGGCGCCCGCGGCGGCACTGGCGCTGCTGCCGATCGCCGCGGGCGGCTTCGGCTGCGCCCTGGCCGCGGGCGGCGCGCTGCTGTGGCTGGCCCGGCGGGCGCCGGCGCCGCCCGCGCCTGCGGAGCGCGCGCCGCGCACGTCGGCCCTGCGCGTGCGCGAGGCGGTGATCGTCGCGCTGCTGCTCACCGGCGTGACCCTCGGCGTGGGCTGGGCCGAGCGCCGCTTCGGCGACGCGGGGGCGCTCACCGGCGCGGCGCTCGTCGCCCTCGCCGACGCGCACGCGCCCATCGCCTCGCTGGCCGCGCTGTTCGCGGCGGGCAGCGTGACGACGACCACCTGGCTGCTGGGCGTGCTGACCGCGATCAGCGCCAACAGCGCCACGCGGGCCGCCGTCGCCCAGGCGTCGGGCGGGGCGCGGTTCGCCGCGGCCGTGACGGCGGCGCTGGCGCTGCAGCTCGGCGCCGCCTGGGCGCTGTACCTGACGCGCTGACGCGCGGCTGACGCGACTGGACACACCCGCCGGCCGCCATCGGCGCTAGCCTTGCCGGCTGGAGGCCCGAGCAATGAGCAGCAGCAAGACGTGGCGCACGGCGTGGCGCGGACCGGACATCGTGGTATTCCACGGCGATGCCGAGGTCGACCGCGTGGCGGCCGGCGACATCGAGCGCGTGATCTTCATCTACCGCGGCAGCGGCGAATCGGCCGGCGACCTGGTGCAGGCCGTGGCCCTCACGGCCGGCGACTGCCTCGTCTTCCCGGCGGACACCGGCTTCGCCGGCCGCGTGAACTTCGAGCGCACGGGCTACTGGGCCGAGCGCGCCTGCGTCTACTGGGTGCCGCAGGCACGCGCCCCGCTGCCGCTGCGCCTGCGCCGCGGACGCTGGTGGCTCGGCCTGTCGGGCCCGCACTACGCCCGCGTGCCGCGCGCGGAACTGGCCGCGCTCATCGACCAGTGGCCGCTCGAGGGGCCGCAGACCTGGGAACAGCGCAAGTGGCGCCGCATCGAGCGCAGCCGGCCGTTCTCTGCGGCGGCGGCGGAAGAGGACCGGCAGCGGCGCGCCTGAGGTCGATTGGCGATCGAACGGCAAGAACCGGAACCGTTCGGGCAGAGGTGTCGAGCGCCCGCGCCGCCAAGTCCCGTTCGCGCTGAGGTATCGAAGCGCTCGTCGCCTGATACCAAGTAGCGTTCAATAATTTAGATATGATGTTGATCCACGGACTTTGAGGAGTCGTGGATGAAGAGTCTGATCGCGTGCGACAAGGCGACCGTGGAGCGGCTGGCCGAGAGGCTCAAGCAGGCCGGCAGTCACACGGAGTACCAGCGAATCCAGTGCGTGCTGATCAGGGCCACGCTGGGCAGTTCGGCCGCAGAGATTGGGCGACTGCTGGGCTGGTCCACAGCGACGGTGCACGTGATGCACTCGCGCTGGGCCAAGGAGGGCGAGGCGATCTTCGATGTGCGCGCCCGCGGAGGCAGGCGCCACCAGCACCTCACCGAGCAGCAAGAGCAGGAGCTGCTGGCGCCGTTCGTGCAGCGCGCCCAGGCCGGCGGCATGCTCACGGTGGCCGAAGTGCAGCAGGCCTACCGCGACAGTGTGGGCGCGGACGTGGCACGCTCGACGATCTACCGGCTGCTGCAGCGTCACGGCTGGCGCAAGGTCGTGCCGCGCCCCAGGCATCCGAAGGCAGACGTTGCGGCGCCGGCCGCCTTTAAAAAAACTGCGCCGAGCGGTACGCCACGAGGTCTCGCGCCAGGCTGAACGCTGCCCCCGGGTGCGGCTGATGTTCCAGGACGAGGGCCGCTTCGGCTTGCTGGGCACGCCGCGGCGCTGCTGGGCACCGCACGGCACTCGCCCGGTGGTGGGTGCACGGCTGGAGCGCAAGTACATCTACGCCTTCAGCGCCGTCAGCCCGCACGACGGCGTCATGGACAGCCTCGTGCTGCCCTGGGTCAACGCCCAGACGATGTCACTGTTCCTGCACGAGGTCGCACAGCGCCACCCAAGCGAGTTCATCCTGATGGTCATGGACCAGGCCGGCTGGCACCTCGCGGGCGAGCTGCTCGTGCCCACGAACATGCGGCTGCTGTTCTTGCCGCCCTACAGCCCCGAGCTGAACCCGGCCGAGCACCTGTGGGAGGCACTGCGAGAGCAGTGCTTCGCCAACCACGTCTTCGCCAACCTCGACGCGGTCGAGCACTCGCTCAGCGCTGGCCTGCGTTCCCTTGAAGCCAACCCGCAACGGATCCAGTCCATGACGGGCTTCAAGTGGATAACTTCTATATCTTTGAACGCGAATTAGTATCAGACAGTCGCGCGAAGTCAGAAGACGAAGGCGCTGCGCGCCGCGCCAAACTCCTGCGCTCCTCGACGCCTCCCACGGGGACCCCGCAACACCAGCCTCGCCTCGCTGCGCTTCGGCTGGATGGGCGGTGCGTCGCGCAGCGACGCCGCCCTGGGTGGCGATGCGCAGCGAGCCGAAGCGCTTCCCGTAGGCGTCGGCGAGAAGCGC
>JBIQHD010000005.1:0-196815 GCA_044508835.1 Rubrivivax sp. | reverse complement strand
GCCTCAGACCGCGCCACAAGTTCTGCGCCGATGCGTTCTCACACAGCCTCGGCCACGACCTGTCGCTCGAATTTCCTGACTGAACGGCAGGAATAGGCTGTTTGCGGTTAGTCAGGTGCGAAGCTTGAGTGACTGCTCTTGCCGGGACCGGTCGTTCAACCCTCGTTGGTCATCGGGTTGCTTCGGAGTACGAGTCAGAAATTACGTCGCCGTTAGTGGCGTCGTTCAAGCCAAGCAGTTCCTCGATCAGTCCGATGGCACGCCATACTTGGGTTCGGTTCGCCATGGCAGCCTCCCGTTGGTTGAGTAGCTCAAGTGCAACTTTGCATTACGAGATTTCGACGAAATGCCAGAAAATAGGGCCACTTTTGAAGACCTTGACCAGTAAAACGAATACCCCCTTAGAGGAGACCAGCATGCCGACTAGGAAGCGCCTGTTCGTCAGCTTTGACTACGACAACGACGAGATCCTCAAGACATTCCTGATCGGGCAGTCAAAGCACGATGACACGCCATTCGACGTAGCGGATGCTTCGGTCAAAGAGCATCTGACCGGCGACTGGCAGGACAAAGTCAGAGGAAGGATCAGCCGCGCCGACGTGGTCTGTGTGCTGTGCGGCACCAGGACTCACACCGCCAAAGGTGTCTCGATCGAGTATTCGATCGCCAAGCAGCTAGGCAAGCCGCTGTTCCTGTTGAAGGGCTACAGGGATGCGGACTGCACGCGTCCGAAGGGTGCTGAGAACGAGAAAATGTACAACTGGACTTGGGAGAACCTCAAGACTTTGATCCATGGTGGGCGCTGATGCCACAGGTCGATCTCGAAACGCTGTGGAACGAAATCCCGATCAAGGAAGGCGCCGAGTACCCGCACAACGAAAAGTGGTACAGCCACCTGCTCGATCAGTACAAACTGTACGTGGAAATGGCTGATCGCATCAGCCATCGACGAACGACGGCGAATCAGTATTTCCTGGCAGTGAACACAGCGATCTTCGGTTTCGTCGGGTACCTCACAGTCAAGGACACGAATGAGCATCACTGGCTCATTGCGCTCGCAGGAGTCGCGCTGACGTACCTGTGGTACGTGATCATCACGTCGTACCGGAACCTGAACACCGCCAAATGGGCTGTGGTGCACGAGATTGAGAAGCGGCTGCCGATCCGCCCGTACGACGCGGAGTGGAAGTATGTTGATCGTGGAACGAACCCAGTACTCTATCGGCCGCTGTCTCACGTCGAGTCGCTCGTGCCTTGGATTTTCATGGTCTTGCACGCCATCGTGTTCGTGAAGTCAGTGAACTGGCTCGCCGTGCAGTCGGCCTTGCGCATGTGAGCGTATGACGCAGACGATATTCGTCAGCAGCACGTTCATCGATCTCGAGGCGCACCGGCGTCTTGTGCGCGATGCCATTGCCCGCTTGGAGCTGACCTTTAAGGCGATGGAGTTCTTCGGGGCACTTCCTGACACGCCCAAGGCCGAGTGCCTCCGACTGGTTCGCGCCTCGAACATCTTCGTCGGCATCATTGGCATGCGGTATGGCTTCATCGACCCTGACGATGGGAAGTCGATGACTCAGCTCGAATACGAGGAAGCGCAAGCCATTCGCCTGCCAACGCTGATGTACCTGATCGACGAGGAGCACCACCCTGTGCTTCCGAAGTTTGTTGACACTGGTGCCGGCGCAGAGAAGCTACTTGCGTTCAAGGGGCAGCTTAAGAAAGCGCACGTGGTGAATGCGTTCTCGTCGCCAGAGGACCTCGCGGCGAAGGTCACTCAAGACGTTGTGCGGCTTGTCGGAGCGATGGACAAGGCGCCCGGAGCCCAGGTGTTGCCTCAGCTTGCCGCGACCGCGACGCGGATGCATTGGCTGACACCACCACGGTTCGCGTTCCTGAAAGGTAAGGTCGCTGGGGCTTGCACGCAAGACGTACCGGATTCAGTGCTGCACGAGAGTCTTGGGTTCTTGCTAGGTGGTGACAACATGGCAGCAGCGTTCACTCTCAGTCGTGGCACACCCATGTCGCTGGATGATGCGATCGACAGCCTAATGAGGATTGAGAAGATCCTGATTGAACTGGTGAAGGGCGCTCAGGTGGCGCGCGAAGGTGATACACCGTGACGATCACACCGCCCAGGCCGATTACGACCTTACCCCTGCGCGGCATCGCAGAGACATCGCTCCTGCAGACGTGGACCACCAGGCAACAACCGACCGCCTCTCGCCAGAGGCGAGTGGCAGCAATGGGTCGAGGCTGTGTGAAAACGGCTTGATTGCCTGACGTGATCGCCTAAGTTGTGGCAACGCAGCTGAGCGGGTCACGGCATGAAGCGATTCATCGAGGGAGAAGAGCGAGGCCAGGTCACGTTGCTCCCGGAGTGCCTGGACGACTACATCACGGAGGACAACCCCATCCGAGTTGTCGATGTCTTCGTCGACGAACTGCAGTTGCACGGGCTGGGGTTCGATGGCGCCGAGCCTGCCGCAACCGGGCGGCCGTCGTACCACCCGGCGGTGCTGCTGAAGATCTACATCTATGGCTACCTCAACCGTGTCCAGTCGAGCCGACGGCTTGAACGCGAAGCACAGCGCAATGTCGAGTTGATGTGGCTGACCGGCCGCCTGGCGCCCGACTTCAAGACCATCGCCGACTTCCGTAGGGACCATGGCGATGCGATCCGCAAGGTCTGCCGCGAGTTCGTGCTGCTGTGCCGTCGGCTGAAGCTGTTCACCGATGGCATCGTGGCCATCGACGGCAGCAAGTTCAAGGCGGTCAACAACCGCGACAAGAACTTCACCGACCGCAAGCTGAAGGCGAGGCTGGAGCAACTCGAGGACGGTATCAGGCGCTACCTGGTTGAGCTCGACCGTGCCGACCGCGACGCGACGGCCGTCCTGCCCAGCCGGGTCGCTCACCTGCAGGAGAAGATCGCCAAGGTGAAGCAGCAGATGCAGGCGCTGGGCGCGATCGGCGAACAGATGAGCGCGGCCGAGGACGGGCAGATCTCGTTGACCGATCCCGATGCACGATCCATGGCCACAAGTGGTCGAGGTACAGGCATCGTTGGCTACAACGTGCAGGTCGCCGTGGACGCCAAGCACCACATGATCGTGGCCCACGAGGTCACCAACGTTGGCCACGACGGGGAGCCATCGTCACCGTGCAGGTGAGCGTGGGCTTCTATTTCCAGGACAGGCTGGGGCTGCGCACGGCCGAGGCCACCTCGCTGCTGGCCATGGCGCTCACGCTGGTCGGGCTGGCGCTGCTCGCGGTCCAGCTGGTGCAGGTGAAGCTGCTGCGGTGGGCGCCCCGCCGCCTCGTGGTCAGCGGCGCGCTGTGCTGGATGGCGGGCATGGGGGTGTTGATCCTCACCGCCAACGTGCCGGCCTACTTCGCGGCCTATGCGCTGCTGGGCGTCGGCTCGGGCCTGCTGCTGCCGGGCACGATGGCGGGTGCGTCGCTGGCCACGCCCGCGGACCGGCAGGGCGCGGTCGCGGGCCTCACGGCCGCGGCGGAGGGCACCGGCTTCGTCGTCGCACCGATCGTCAGCACGACGCTGTACGAACTCGGCCCCACGCTGCCGCTGTGGGGGCTCGTCGGGGTGATGGGGGTGCTGCTCGCCCTGTTCGGCGCGGGGCCGGCGCGGGTGGCGAGGACCGCCTGAGGCGGCGCACCGCGGCAAGGGCGGATCGGCGCCGGGTCCACGCGGGAAGCGCGTGCCGGCGCCGACGTTCGCCACCGGGAAGTCCGGCACCGCGCGCACCCGTGCCGGCAGGCGCTCCACCTTGCCGAGGTACACCAACTGTTGCACTGGAAGAAGAACGCGCCGTGCTACATCTGCTCCCGGGCCGGAAGAGCCAGCGGATCGCCACACCGTAGGAGATCCCGATGAAGCGTGTCGTCGCCGCCCTGATCTGCGCATGTGTCGCCTCGTTGGCGGGCGCAGCCGAGATCGTGCTCACGATCTCCAACATGAAACTGGAACTGGTCGACATGACGCCCGATGACGGGGTCGACCCGTGGATCAGCGCAGGCATCGTGCTCGGCACGCGGCCGACGTACGTCAACCGGGATGCGAGCTACGCCGGCTATCCCTCCGAGACGCAGATCTCGATCACGCCGGAACTGCAGGCGTTCGACCTCGGCCCGAACAGTGCGCTTCGCTGGAGCCTCGACTACAGGTTCGAGGCGACGCTCTACCAGGGCTACGGCGTCGACGAGCGCGTGCACGGCTTCGTGGGCGCGAACAGCAACTCGATCGGCAGCAGCCATGTGCTGTGGGACCGCCCGTTCGAGGCGGAAGCCTTCGCCACCACCTTCGACGGCATGCCGCTGCCGCGCAAGCGCATGGTCATCACGGAAGAGGGCACCTTCTTCGGCCATGTGCTCGGCCTGCCCGACGAGGTGAATCCCGGCTATGTGGCGTTCTCCATCGGGGCGGTCGTCGCCGACGCCGGGCTTCTGGCCGAGCCGGTGGTGGCGGTGCCGGAATCCGAGACCTGGATGCTGATGCTCGCCGGTCTCGCGGTGCTTGCCGGCGGCCGCCGCAGCGCGAAGCGCGATGGCGGGACATGGACCGGCCCGTCCTCTTCCGGCGGCGTACCGTCGGGCGTCGTCCCCCGAGCCTGAACGGCTCTTCACGCCTGCGGCCCGCGTTCCCGATACGTCCCCGGCGTCACCCCATGCTGCCGCGCGAACGCGCGCTGCAGCGCATCCACCGACCGGAAGCCGCTGCGCTGCGCGATGCGCTCCTGCGTCCATTGCGTCTGCTGCAGCAGCTGCGCCGCAGCGGCCACGCGGGTCTGCTCGA
Organism: Rubrivivax sp.; assembly: GCA_044508835.1. Classification (GTDB taxonomy): domain Bacteria; phylum Pseudomonadota; class Gammaproteobacteria; order Burkholderiales; family Burkholderiaceae_C; genus JAKFDI01. The sequence goes on along the minus strand of JBIQHD010000005.1, from coordinate 192,002 downwards.
CGAAGCGCGCCGGCGTGCAACCGGTCTCGGCCGCGAAGGCGCGGGCGAAGTGGCGCGGGCTCATCCGCGCGCGCGAGGCCAGTGCGGCGCAGGGAGCCGCGCAGGGTGCCTTGCGGAAGGCTCATCCGCGCGCGCGAGGCCAGTGCCTCGACCGACAAGGCCTCCTGCGGATGCGTGCGGATCCACGCCACCAGCTCGCGCAGGCGGCGGCTGGCGTTGCCCTGCGCCTGCAGGGCCTGGCTGAGCTGCGGCTGCTCGCCGCTGCGCAGCATCGGCAGGGCCAGCGTGCGCGCTATCTCCATCGAGACCGCATGGCCGAGGTCGTCTTCCACCAACGCGAGCGCGAGCTCGATGCCGGTGGTGACGCCGGCCGAGGTCCACACCGGCCCGTCGTGCACGTAGATGCGCTCGCGCAGCACGCGCGCCTGCGGCCGCAGCGCCTGCAGCAGCTCGCACACGCGCCAGTGCGTGGTGGCCTCGCGGCCGTCGAGCAGGCCGGCCGCGGCGAGCGCGAAGGCGCCGGTGCACACGCTCGCGACGCGGCGGATGCGCGGCGCGCTGCGCGCCAGCCAGGCGCCGACGCGCTGCTCGACGATGGCCGTGCGCAGGCCGGGCTCGTCGCCGCCGGCCACGATGAGGGTGTCGATCGACGCCGGCAGCGCCTCCAGCGTGCAGGTGCCGGCCAGGCTCAGCCCGCCGTTGGTGAGCACCGTGCCGCCGGCGGGCGAGGCCAGGTGCAGCCGGTAGGCGCCCGGGCACAGCTGCCCGGCCTTGGTGAAGACGCTGGCGGGGCCGGCCACGTCGATGGCCTCGACGCCGTCGAACACGACGAGCGCCACGTCCCTGGCAGAAACCGCGGCTTCTTCGTCCTTGTGGGGCAGGGTGGGCATGCCTAGGCTGGAAGCATCGCAGTCGACGAGGACGGGTGATGTCGAAGTGGGTGTGGGCGCTGGCGGCTGCAAGTATTGCAGCGCTCGGCGTCGCGGCATGCGGTGCGGGCGTTCCGCGGCCTGCGGACGGGGAGATGGCGATGATCGAGCGTGACCGGCAGGCCTTCGTCGCGGCCATGGCGCCGCGCGGCGAGGCGCGGCCGGTCGTGGCCGTGCTGGCGCTGAACGAGGGCACGGAGATGACCGACCTGATGCTGCCGCACGCGGTGCTGAAGCGCGCGGACGTGGCCGAGGTGCGCATCGTCGCGCCGCGGGCGGGGCGGGTGGCGCTGTTCCCCGCGCTGCAGGTGGACGGCGCGCAGGACTTCGCGGGCTTCGACCGGGAGCATCCGTCGGGCGCGGACTACGTGGTCGTGCCGGCGATGGAGCCCGACGGCGACCCCGCCGTCACGGCCTGGCTGCGGCGGCAGGCGGCCTCGGGCGCGCGGATCATCGGCGTGTGCTCCGGCGTGCGCGTGGTGGGGCAGGCCGGCCTGCTCGACGGCCGGCGCTTCGCGGGCCACTGGTACGACCGCCGGACGCTGCACCGGCGCCACCCCGGCGCGACCCACGTGCCGGACCGGCGCTACGTGGTCGACGGCCCCGTGGCCACCACCACGGGCATCACCGCCTCGGTGCCGACGATGCTCGCGCTGGTAGAGGCCATCGGCGGGCGCGGGAAGGCGCAGGCCGTGGCCGCCGGGCTGGGCGTCGACGACTGGACGCCGGCGCACGACAGCGCGCGCTTCGGCATCACGGCTCGCCGCGGCCTGGGCTACCTGCTCGCCAAGGCCGCCTTCTGGCGCGGCGAGCAGTGGCGCGTGGACGTGCACGACGGCATGGACGACGTGGCGCTGGCGCTCGCGGCCGATGCGTGGGCGCGCACCGGGCACGTCGACGTCGCGGCCTCGGCGCCCGGGCCGGTCGTGCTGGCGAGCGGGCTGGTGCTCCTCGCGCAGCCGGTGGCCGGCGCTTCGGGCCGCGTGACGCTCGCGCCCGGCATCGCGCCGGTGCCGCAGCTCGACCGCACGCTGTGCGAGATCGCCGCGCGCTATGGCGACGCGCGGCGCGACTGGGTGATGCAGGAGATGGAGTACCCCGGGCCCCAGGCCGCCTGCGCACGCGGATTGCCGCGCACGCCATGAACCGGACGCGACGAGGCAGGCACGCATGATCGAGACATACGCATGGAGAGGACGCGCCGCGGCGCTGCGCCGCGTGCTGGGCGCGGCCGCCGTGCTGCTGGCCGGCTCGGCGGCCGCGGCGCCCGGGCCGGCGGCCGAGGCGTTCGGCGACGACCTCTACCTGAGCGGCGGGCAGGCCGCGATGCGGCAGGCCGTGGCCGGCGACGCCGTGGTCATCGGCGGCCGGGTGTCCCTCACGGGCCGGGTGGGCGGCGATGCGCTGGCGGCCGGCGGCGAGGTGGACATCGCCTCCGACGTCGGGCAGGACCTGTACGCCGCCGGCGGCGACGTGCGCGTGGCCGGCGCCGTGGGCGAGAGCGCGCGGCTCGCGGGCGGGCGCGTGGCGGTCACGCGCGATGCCGGCATCGGCGGCGCCCTGACCGTGGCCGGGGGCGAGGTGACGCTGGACGGGCATGTGCGCGGCTATGCGCTGGTGAGCGCCGGCCGCACGCGCGTGAACGGCCGCATCGACGGCGACCTGCGCGTGATCGGCGGCGAGCTCGTGCTCGGCCCGAACGCCGTGGTGCAGGGCCGGCTCACCCACCGCGGCCGCACGCCCGCCCGCATCGCGCCGGGCGCGCAGGTGCAGGGCGGGGTCGACGAGGCGACGGCCGGGGCCGCGCCGCACCGCGGGCTGCCGCTCGTCCTGCTGGCGGTGTGGCTGCTCGGCTGGATCGCGGCCGCCGCCGTGCTGCTCGCGCTGGCGCCGCGCGCGTCGCGCCGCGTCGCGCAGGCCCTGCGCGAACGCCCGCTGGCTGCGCCCCTGCTCGGCGTGGCGGTGCTGGCCGGCCTGCCGGTGCTGGCGGTGCTGCTGCTCGTCACGGTGGTGGGCATTCCGCTCGGCCTGCTCGCCGGCCTCGCGCTGACGGCCTTGCTGCTGCTCGGCGCACTGGCCACCGCCGTGGCGCTCGGCGACATGGTGGCGGAGCGCCGCGCGCCGACGCGCACCTGGCCGCGCATCGCCGCGGCGGCGCTGGCGCTCGTGCTGCTGTTCGCGCTGGGGCTGCTGCCCTACGTCGGCTGGCTCGTGTGGCTGCTGGCGGTGCTGGCCGGCGCGGGCGCGATCGTGCGGGCGGCCTTCGGCGCGCGCGGGTCGCGCATTGCCGCGCCGGGCTGAGGCCCGTCCCGAGGGGCCCGCCGTCGACACGAAGGGAACGACGATGCACGTGGAAGTGAAGACCCTGCCCGACATGCGCCTGGCCTACATGCGCCACACGGGGCCGTACGGCGGCCCGGGCATCTCGCAGCTGTGGCAGCGCTTCGGCGCCTGGGCCGGCCGGCGCGGGCTGATGCGGCCCGGCCGCGCGATGGTGGGCATCAGCCAGGACAGCCCCGACCTGACCGCGCCGGACCGATGCCGCTACGACGCCTGCGTGGAGGTCGATGCCGACTTCCGCCCGAAGGGCGAGGTGGGCGTGCAGACGCTCCCCGGCGGCCGCTATGCCTGCGGCGAGTTCGCCGGCACGGCGCTCGACATCCACGCCGCCTGGCAGCGCATGTTCGCCGAGTGGCTGCCCGGCAGCGGCTGGCAGGCCGACGAGCGCCCGGCGCTGGAGCTGTACGACCGGGGTGGCATGGACGCGGCCACCGGCAGCATGGCGTGTTTGCTGTGTATGCCAGTGCGGGCGTCGTGAGCGGCGTTCCCGGTGAATTGATGTGGATACAATAAATGAATGCGCTTCAGCTACGACCCCGCCAAGAGCGAGCGCAACATCGCTGAACGCGGCCTCGCGTTCGACTTGGCGGAGGCGTTCGACTGGAGCAGCGCACTGATTGTCGAAGACCTGCGAAGAGACTATGCGGAACGGCGTTTCCAGGCTCTTGGATTCATCGGCGAGCACCTGCACATGCTGGTGTTCAGTCCTCGTGATGGTGCCGTGCATGTGATCAGTCTGCGCCGTGCGAACAAGCGCGAAAGGAGTCGATATGCCGCGCAAGCCCAATCCTGAGTTGATCGATGACGACGCCCCTGAAGCCACGGACGAATGGTTTGCCACGGCGCGCCCCGGGAGCGAGGTGCTGCCCGGCTTGATGGGCGAGCAGGCGGCGCAGGAGATGCTCAAGCCCCGGCGCGGCCGGCCGCCCTCGGACGCGCCCAAGGAACACGTGAACATCCGCCTGGATGCCGACATCGTCCAGTCGTTCCGGCGCACGGGGGCGGGCTGGCAGACTCGCCTCAACAACGCACTGCGCGAATGGCTGCGCGAGCATCGGCCGCGATGAGCCGGTGCCTGCAAGGCACAAACCCTCTACGGCCCCGCCCACGCTTTCCCTGGGATCGTCTCCACCGCCGCCCGGCAGCCCCGCCCTCCGGAGACGACATACCCGCTGCGGCCGGCGCTGGTCTATGCCGCTGGTGAAGGCGGAGGGCGGGCCTGAGCGGCGGCCCCTCACCCCGGCCCTCTCCCCCTCCGGTGGAGAGGGAGCAATCCGCACAGGTGCGGCCCGGCGTGACTCCCTCTCCCGCTCGCGGGAGAGGGCTGGGGTGAGGGCTCGCCCGCCCTACGCCCCGAAGTTCATCGCATGCACCTTGCGGTACATCGCCCAGCCCGACAGCAGGAACAGCCCCATGCTGAACGCCAGCAGCGGCGCCTGCGGCAGGCCGGTGAGCCGCACGAGGATGTCCTTCAGCGGGATCACCAGCTGGTGCGTGATGAACAGCGGGAAGGCGAGGATGCCGCACACCGCGAGCAGCTGGAACACGTACCTGCGCGCGCGGCCGTAGCCGTTGTAGCGCTCCAGCAGCCGGCGCACCGCGGCCAGCGCCAGCAGCACGACGCCGGTGTAGAACGTCCAGCGCCAGACCGCGTTCGTCGGCACCGGCCAGACCCACCAGCCGGCGGCGTCGCCGGCGTGGCTGGCCATCACCACCGCCAGCAGCAGGCAGGCCGCGCCGGCCGGCGCCAGCGCGTCGACCGGCCGGCCGGCCTTCAGCGCGTCGCGCAGCCACAGGCCGAGGCCCACGCCGACGAGCGTGCCGCCCAGCATGTTGAAGTAGGCGTACTTGGCGGTGAACAGCAGCTTGGCGAACTCCACCAGCCCCTCGGCCGGATGCACGGCCAGCGGCGCCATCACGTAGTAGTGCAGCGCGTAGCACGCCGCGGCGGCCAGCAGGCAGCTCGCCACGCGGTGGCGCTGCCGCGCCAGCCAGGCGAACCACAGGCCGAGGGTGGCGGTGATGAGCCAGTAGTAGGCGAGCACCGAATAGAACGAGTTGGTGAAGTCGGTGAAGGTGATGCCGCCGGCCAGCCACTTGCGCAGGAACACCACCAGCGCCAGCAGCACGATGCCCGCCGACAGCAGCGCCAGCGTCTTGCGGCGGATGCGCCGGAAGCGCGCCGGGTCGCCGAGGTAGATCGGCCACATCGAATGCCCCGCCGAGACGCCGTAGACGATGGCGAAACCCGGCGTGCCGATGGCCAGCAGCGGCGCGAGCCAGGGCGTGATGGCCTGGATGCCGGCCGGCAGCCGCTCCAGCAGGCCGCCCGACCAGTGCGCGAGGATCACGCACAGCACCAGCGCGCCGCGCAGCACGTTGATCGCCATGCCCGAGCGCACCTCGGGCGACGTCAGTTCGTGGACCGGTTCGCGCGCCGGCGCGGGCGCGGCCATCAGCGCCGCGATCTCGCGGATGCTGCGCCCCTGCAGCATGCCCTTGGCGATGGCCGGCGGCACGGCGCGGCGCTCCATCTCCATCACCGCGACCAGGGCGGTGAGCGAATCGCCGCCGAGGTCGTAGAAGTTGCGCTCGGGGTCGACGTCCGTGGTGCCGAGCACCTCGCGCCAGACGCGGGCGATGGCCTCCTCGGCGCCGGCCGGCGGGGCGCCGGAAGCCGCGGCCACGGGCGCGGCCGCGTCGGGGGCGCGGCCCGCCTGCAGGGCGGCCAGCTCGCGGCGCCGGACCTTGCCGGTGTCGGTACGTGGAAAGTCGTCGAGCGCCAGCAGGCGCAGCGCATTGCGGTTGCGCAGCCCGTGGCCGGCCACCACGCGCGCGGCGGCGTCCTTCAGGGCGGCTTCATCGACCCCCGCCTCGGGCGTGTGCGCGATCAGGATGGCGTGGCCCGTGGCCGCGTCGTCCACCGGCGCGACGGCGATGCCGGTCTTGATGCCGAGCTCGCGGCGCAGCTCGTCCTCCAGCGCATCGGGCGAGAGCTTGATGCCGCCGCAGTTGATGAGGTCGTCGGCGCGGCCGAGGTAGTAGAGGTAGCCGCCCTCCAGGCGGCCGAGGTCCTGGGTCTGGAACCAGCCCTCGGCGTCGGCGGCCGGCAGGACGCCGCGGCCGTTGAGCAGCGACGAGGCCACGTGAGGCCCGCGGATGCGGATGCGCCCGTCGTCCGACAGCGCCAGCTCGGTCGCGCCGTAGGCGCGGCCGACCGAATCGAGCGCCTCGCCCGAGGTCTCGTCCACGCGCAGGAAGGTGCTGCGCGAGGCCTCCGTCAGCCCGTAGTGCTGCACGATGCGCGCCTGCGGGAACAGCGCCTTCAGCTCCTCCTTCTCGGCGCGGCTCATCGCCTGGCTGCCGATCTCGATCCAGCGCACGCGCATCGCCTCGTCGCCGAAGAGCGAGCGGCCCTTGAGCAGCACCCGCCACAGGCTGGGCACGGCGGAGACGGCGTTGATCTCGCCGCGCGCGAGCATGTCGCGGATCTCCACCGGGTTGAAGCCGTGCTCCGGGATGAAGACGCGCCCGCCGGCGGCCGCCACCGCGCGGCAGCGGCCGAGCCCGAAGGAGTAGTTCACCGGCACGCCGACGTACTCGCGGATGCCGTCGTCCACCGCCATCACGTCGTTCAGGCGCTGCGTCACGTCGTGCAGCGCGCGGTGCGTCAGCACCACGCCCTTGGGCTCGCCCTCGGTGCCCGAGGTGAACGAGACGTGCGCCTGCGCGTCGTCGCTGCGCAGCGAGGCGCGCGCGGCCGCGTCGAACGCCATCCAGCCGAAGCGCGGCGGCGGCTGCACCACCTCGGTGACGCCGGTCTGCCCGATGCGCCGCCGGTCGTCCGCGCCGCGCAGCATGACGGCCAGGTGCCCCTGGCGGTAGGACTCGAAGACCGATTCGACGAACGCGGCCGAGTGCGTGGTGACGATTCCCCGGACGGTCGCCTTCTTCGCCGACATGAAACTCCAGTGCAGCCTGATCGGGGCACAGTCTTCCGGCTGCCGGCGCGCGGCCTGTAACCGGCGGCAACGCGGGCGGCGGGAACGGGTCGCCGACGGCGCGCGCCGGGGCGATCAGCCCGGCGACTTGCGCGCCGCGGCCGCCGCGCGAAGCGTCGTCACCGTCTCGCCGCCGATGCCCCAGCTGTCGGTGTCGACCTCGTCGACGATGACGAAGGTGGTGGCCGGGTTCTTGCCGAGCACGCGCACCAGCAGCTCGGTGGCGCCGCGGATGAGCTCGGCCTTCTGCTCGGCGGTGGCGCCTTCGCGGGTGATGCGGATGTTGACGTAGGGCATGCGGGTTCCTCGTGCGTGTCGTGGGGAGGGCAGTGTCCGTCATGCCGCCCGCTCGGGCTGGGCGGGCGCTCAAGCGCGCGGCCCCGGCCTCTCCGGCTCGCGGCAGGGAGATGATTCTTTATTCGAAATCATTTGCATTTACAGTCGCATTCTCATTGGAGGATGCAGATGACTCACCACGTTCCGCGGCGCCTGCCGCTCGGCCTGGCCGTCGCCGTCGCCTGGGGCGCCGCGCCGGTGCTCGCGCAGACGGCCGCGCCGCCGGCCGCCGCCGCATCCGCCGCGGTGGCCACGCTGCCGGCCGTGACGGTGAAGGCTGCCACGCCGCGCGCCACGACCGAGGGCACCGGCTCATACACCACCGAATCGACCGCCACGGCCACCGGCCTGAACCTGTCGGTGCGCGACACGCCGCAGTCGGTGTCGGTCGTCACGCGCCAGCGCATCGACGACCAGGCGATGACGACCGTGGCCGATGCCCTGCGCAACACCATCGGCGTGTCGATCAAGCCGGCCGACCGCGGACGCAACAGCGTGTCGGCGCGCGGCTTCGACATCACCAACTTCCAGTTCGACGGCGTGCCGACGGCCACCGGCAACGTCGGCCTCGAGACCCTGAACACCGCCATCTACGACCGCGTCGAGGTGGTGCGCGGCGCGACCGGCCTGCTCAACGGCGCGGGCGATCCCTCGGCCGCCGTCAACCTCGTGCGCAAGCATGCCGACAGCCGGGTGTTCACCGGCGAGCTGAGCGCCGAGCTCGGCTCGTGGAACCAGCGCACCGCCACGGTCGACTTGAGCACGCCGCTGACGGCGAACGGCGCGGTGCGCGCGCGCTTCGTCGCGAACGTGAGCCGGCAGGACGCCTTCATCGACCTGGAGAACACGCGCAACAGCGTGGTCTACGGCGTGATCGACGCCGACCTCACGCCCGACACGCGGCTGAGCCTGGGCGCGAGCGAGCAGCGCGACAAGCGCAACGGCGTGCTCTGGGCCAGCCTGCCGTACTGGTACGCCGACGGCACCCGCACCGACTGGGACCGCTCGAAGACCACCGCCACCAGGTGGAACCAGTGGGACACCGTCGACCGGACGGCCTTCGCCACCCTCGAGCACCGGCTGTCGACCGGCTGGGTGCTGCGCGGCGACCTGAGCGCCCATCGCCAGAAGGAGGACTCGAAGCTGCTGTGGCTGTGGGGCGACCCCGACCGCGCCACCGGCCTGGGCCTGCTCGGCACGCCCTACCACTACCTCACGAAGCCGCGGCAGACGCACGTCAACGTGTCCGCCACCGGGCCGTTCAGCCTGCTCGGCCGCGAGCACGAGCTGCACGTCGGCGTGATGCGCAGCAAGCTGAAGGACGGATGGACCAACCGCGACACCCTCGGCCCGGACCCGGACGCGCTGCCTGACTTCAACACCTGGGACGGCTCCTATGCCGAGCCGCCGATGGGCGCCCGCTACGTCGGCTCGGCCGGCGAGACGACCCAGAGCGCCGTCTACGGCGTGGCCCGCCTGCAGCTGGCCGACCCGCTCAAGCTCATCGTCGGCGCGCGCGTGAGCAACTGGCGGCGCGACGAGCAGGCGGCCGTGTGGACGCCCGCCGCCTACACGATCGAGCACAACGGCGTCGTGACGCCGTATGCCGGCCTGGTAGTCGACGTGAACCCGCAGCTCTCGGCCTATGCCAGCTACACCGACATCTTCAAGCCGCAGGACAGCCGCGACCGCAACGGCGACTACCTCGACCCGCTGCAGGGCAAGAGCTACGAAGCGGGCCTGAAGGCCGAGCTGCTGGGCGGCCGGCTCAATGCCTCGGGCGCGGTGTTCCGTACCGAGCAGAGCAACTTCGCCGTGGTGGATGCGGGCTTCTTCGTGCCGGGCACCTCCGACCCGGCGTTCCGCACCGCCGACGGCGTGGTGGTCAAGGGCTACGAGCTGGAGCTGTCGGGCGAGCTGGCGCCGGGCTGGGACCTCGCCGTGGGCTGGACGCAGTTCTCGGCCAAGGACGCCACCGGCGCCGACGTGGCCGTCGACCATTCGCGCCGGCAACTGAAGGTGTTCACCACCTACCGGCTGGCGGGCGCGTGGCGGGGCCTGAGCGTCGGCGGCGGCGTCAGCTGGGAAGGCGACCGCCCGGCGCGGGCCACCAACCCGGTGACCGGCCTCGAGGAGAAGGTGGGCCAGCCGGCCTTCGCCGTGGCCGAGGCGATGGCGCGCTACGCCTTCAGCGAGCGGTTGTCGCTGCAGCTGAACGTCTTCAACCTGTTCGACAAGAAGTACCGCAACGGCAGCTGGTGGGGCGCGCCCTACACCTACGGCGAGCCGCGGCGGATCCTCGTGACCGGGGCCTACAGGTTCTGAGCGGCGCGCCGGCCGCGCCCGGCGCCCGGCACGGCCCTCGATATATTCCGGGGCCATGGACGAGCCCACCCCGCGCGATGCGCCCGCGAGCCTGCAGGACCGCATCCGCATCGCCGTCGAGCGCGAGATCGTGTCGGGCCTGCGCCCGCCCGGCAGCCCCATCGACGAGCGCGCGCTCGCGCTGAGCTTCGACGCCTCGCGCACGCCGGTGCGCGAGGCGTTGCTCGTGCTGGCGACGCAGGGGCTGGTGCGCATCGTGCCGCGCGCGAGCATCTTCGTGCGCCGCGCCAGCGCGGCCGAGCTGGTGGCCACGCTCGAGGCGCTGGCCGAGCTCGAGGCCGCGCTCGCGCGGCTGGCCGCGCGCCGGGCCGGCAGCGCGCAGCGCCGCGCCCTGCAGGAGGCGCTGGACGCCGCCTCGGCCTGCGCGGCGGCGGCCGACCGGCCCGGCTACGAGGCCGCGAACGCGCGGCTGCACGAGGCCATCTACCAGGCGAGCGGCAACCCGGTGCTGGTGGAGCAGGTGCGCGGCGTGCGCAGGACGCTCGCGGCCTATCGCCAGCGCGGCTTCGACAAGCCGGGGCGGCTCGCGGCCTCCGACCGCGAGCATGCGGCGATCGTCCAGGCCATCTGCGCCGGCGACGAAGCGGCGGCCGCGGCGGCCATGCGGCTGCACATCGACGTGGGCGGGGAAGCCATGGCGGCGCTGGTGCTGGCGGCCGAGAGCGCCACCGCGGTGGCCGCCACCAAGCCGGCGAGAGTGCGCCGGGCCTGAGCGGCTTCCGCACTAGGCGCCGGGCTGCGCCACCGGCGCCGCCTGCCCACCGGGGGCGGGCCGCATCCGCGTGCGCAGCAGCGCGCCGCCCATCATGAATGCGGTGTCGACCACGCCCGAGGCGAGGCCCGAGTCGGCCGGGCCCACGTCGCTCATCGCCGCCAGCAGCAGCGGCGCGGTCTCCGAGAAAGCGAGCCCGGTGCGGATGGAGGGCAGGGCGGCGTTCACGATGGTCGTGTCGAGCACGATCATCAGCACGCCCAGGTACAGCACCACCAGTGTCTGCGCTCGTCGAGGTCGTGCGCCATGGTGGCCGGCTCGCGGGTCAGGCGGCTTCGGTGATGAGCATCCAGCGGACGCCGAACCGGTCGCTCAGCATGCCGAAGCTGGACGAGAAGAAGGTCGGGGTGAGCGGCATCTCGACCTTGCCGCCCTCGGCCAGCGCCTCGAACAGGCGGGCGGTCTCCGCGTCGTCCCTGCCCGAGAGGGCGAGCGAGATGCCGGTGAAGCCGCCGCGGCCCGTGCACTCGCCGTCGGTGGCCATCAGTTCGGAGTCGCCGATGCGCAGGCTGCTGTGCATCACCTTGTCGGCCGTGCCCGGCGGGACCGAGGCGGGATCGGGGCTTTCGCGGAAGCGCACGAGGGCGGTGACCTCGGCGCCGACCGCGCGGCGGTAGAACTCGAGCGCTTCCTCGCAGCGCCCCTCGAACGACAGGTAGGGTCGGACGTGCATGGCGATCTCCTGGCAATGGGTGGTGATGGGTGGCAATGGGTGGCAATGAATGGCAGCGGGTGGTGGAACGGCCGCGCGGCGCGGCGATGTGCTAACTTGTGCCTATTTGTGTACGCCGTCCACAACACCTTAGCAAAGAGAATTTCCCCTGTCGAGATGGAGCCCGAATGACCGAGACGACGACCCGCCCCGCGCCGCGCAGCACCTATCGCCACGGCGACCTGCGCCGGGCGCTGCTGGCGGCGGGCATCGAGCTCGCGCGCCAGGGCGGGCCCGATGCGGTGGTGCTGCGCGAGGCCACGCGGCGCGCCGGCGTGGTGCCCAACGCCGCCTACCGCCACTTCGCGAGCCGCGACGACCTGCTGCAGGCGGTGCGGGCCTTCGCGCTGTCGTCGCTGGCGATGGCGATGGAGGCGCAGCTCGCCGGCCTGCGCCGCGGCCGCCGGCCGGCCGACTTCGCGCGCGGCAGCCTGCGCGCGGTGGGCGCCGGCTACCTGCGCTTCGCGCAGGAGGAGACGGGCCTGTTCCGCACCGCGTTCTCGGTGGCCGATGCGGTCGAGGGCGACACCGATCCCGACAAGGCCGGCCAAAGCGGCCTCAACCCCTTCGAACTGCTGGGCGCCGCGCTCGACCGCATGGTGGCGACCGGGCTGCTGCCCGCCGCGCGCCGCCCCGGCGCGGAATACCTCGCGTGGTCGGCGGTGCACGGCATGGCGCTGCTGGTCCTCGACGGGCCGCTGCGGCAGGCCGACCCGCGCCAGTTGCAGGCGCTCGCGCAGCGGCTGCTCGATATGGTCGAGAAGGGGCTGTAGCCTCGGGCCATGAGCTGGCGCCTCCTGCTGTTCGCGGCCCTGCCGGCGGCGCTGGCGCTCGGCGCGTGGGCCTGGCGCTCGGCGCTGCCGCCGCTGGACGGGCGCCCCGCGTCGAGCGTGCTGCGCGCCACCGCCGACACGCGGCTCGGCCGGGCGCTGGCGCCGCGGGTGCGGGCCCATCCCGGCCAGGCCGGCCTCGTGGCGCTCGCGCAGGGGCGCGACGCCTTCGCGGCGCGCGCGCTGCTCGCCGACGCGGCGGACCGCACGCTCGACGTGCAGTACTACATCTGGCACGCCGACATGTCGGGCACCCTGCTGTTCGAGGCGCTGCACCGCGCGGCCGACCGCGGCGTGCGCGTGCGCCTGCTGCTCGACGACAACAACACCGTCGGGCTCGACGGCCTGCTGGCCGCGCTCGACGCGCACCCGCGGGTCGAGGTGCGGCTGTTCAACCCGTTCGCCGACCGGCGCTGGCGCGCGCTCGGCTACCTCACCGATTTCCGGCGCCTGAACCGGCGCATGCACAACAAGTCGTTCACCGCCGACAACCAGGTCACCATCGTCGGCGGGCGCAACGTGGGCGACGAGTACTTCGGCGCGGGCCAGGCGCCGCTGTTCGTCGACCTCGACGTGATGGCCGCCGGGCCGGTGGTCGACGAGGTGTCGAGCGACTTCGACCGCTACTGGGCCAGCGCCTCGGCCTACCCGGCGTCGCGCGTGCTGCCGCCCGCCGGGCCGGCCGGACTGCAGGCGCTCGCCGAGGCGGCCTCGCGCGCCGAGCGCGATCCGCAGGCGCGCGACTACGTGGAGGCGATCCGCTCGCTGCCGTTCGTGCGCGCGCTGCTCGACGGCAGCCTGCCGCTGGCCTGGGCCGCCGCACACCTGGTGAGCGACGACCCGGCCAAGGGCCTCGGCCGCGCCGCGCCCGAGAGCCTGCTGCCGCAGCGCTTCGCCGCCGGCCTGGGCGTGCCGGCGCAGCGCATCGACCTGGTGTCGCCGTACTTCGTGCCCACGGCCGCGGGCGTGGCGTACTTCGCCGGGCTGGCGCGGCGCGGCGTGGCCGTGCGCATCCTCACCAACTCGCTCGAGGCCACCGACGTGGCCGCCGTGCACGCCGGCTATGCCAAGCGCCGGCGGGCGCTGCTCGAGGCCGGCGTCGAGCTGTTCGAGATGAAGCGCACCGCGCTGGCCGCGACCGCCCGCGACCGCGGGCTGACCGGCAGCTCGGGCGCCAGCCTGCATGCGAAGACCTTCGCTGTCGACGGCGCGCGGGTGTTCGTCGGCTCGTTCAACTTCGACCCGCGCTCGGTGCGGCTCAACACCGAGATGGGCGTGGTGATCGACAGCCCGCCCATGGCGCGGCAGATCGGCGAGGCGTTCGCCGAGGCCGTGCCGCAGGCCGCCTACCGGGTGCGCCTGGCCGCGGACGGCCGGCTGCAGTGGGTGGAGCAGCGCGGCGGCGAGCGCATCGTGCACGACGGCGAGCCCGGCGCCGGCCTCTGGCGGCGAATGGCGGTGGCCGTGCTGGCGCTGCTGCCGATCGAGTGGCTGCTGTAGCGCGGGCCGGCGGCCTTCAGGTCGCGGCGGCCTGCGCCGCGCCGGCGAAGCGCGCGGCGTGGCGCTGCATGAAGTCCAGCACCGCCTCGGGATCGTTGAGGTCCAGCAGCGGCAGCGCCGTCGGCTCGGGCAGCGCGCCGGGGCTGTCGGTCGCGATGGCCACGATGCGCGGGTCGCCCGGATAGCGCACCGGCTTGCCGGTGGCGGCGCGCCAGACCTCGATCTTCACGAGCGCCGAGCTCTTGAAGCCTTCGACCAGCACCCAGTCGCAGGGGCTCAGCTCGCCCAGCATCTGGTCGAGCGTGGGCTCGCCCGGCGCGTCGTACTCGCGCATCTTGGCGAGCCGCCGGTCGGAGGCGATCACCACCTCGAAGGCGCCGGCCTGGCGGTGCCGCCACGAGTCCTTGCCCTCGTGGTCGATGTCGAACGCATGGTGCGCATGCTTGAGCACCGAGACGCGCTCGCCGGCGAGCCGCAGCCGCGCGATGAGCTGCTCGATCAGCGTGGTCTTGCCCGAGCCGGAATACCCGCAGAACCCGACGACTTTCATCCTGGCCTTGTCTTGATGCTGGTGGAGAGAGGGGCGGCACCCGCGGGTCGGCGGGGCCGCAGCCGCGATGTTCGTCGATCGCGCACGCGCCGGGGCGGGCCGGCCACCGTACCATGCCGCGAGCCTTCCTTCCCCGAGGTGTCCATGCACGACTTCTGGCCGGACAGCGGCCTGGCGCAGCTCGAACGCACCGGCCGCGGCTGGCTGCGCCCGACCGACGCCTACTGGCGCCTGTACCTCGCGCTGCCCGAGCTGGCGCCGGTGCCCGAATCGTGCGCGGACGAATCGCGGCTGCATGCGGCGCTGGCGGCGCAGCCCGGGCAGGCCGTGAGCGCCCGGACGCTCGCCGCCGTGCGCGACGAGGACGCCCGCGCCAACTACGCGCTGTTCCTCGCCTTCCGCGACGCGCTGCTCGCCGCCGGCACGCTGGAGGCCTACTACCTGCAGCTCATGCGCGGCGGGCGCGTCGACATCCCGCCCGCCTTCGTCGACCGGCTGGTGCAGGCCATCGTGCACAACCTGCTGGTCGCGGGCGCGGTCGACGACCCGTTCGAGGCACGCGCCGCCGAGCTGCTGTTCCGCGCGCAGCGCGTGTCGCTGCAGGAGGGCCATTGGCTCTCGGCCGACCGGGACACGGTCGAACTGCTCGGCGAAACCGGCGGGCTCGGCGACATGGGGCGGCTGCTGCGGCAGAGCGACACGCCCTGGCGCAGCGTCACGCTGGACGTGCTGGCGGCGGACAACGCCGCCCGCTACTGGCAGGCCGGCGCGCGCCATTCGATGGTGCTCGACCTCACGCACGAGGTCCGCCGCGACCTCGGCCACGGCGTGAGCTTCACGCTGGCCAGGGCCCATTCCGGCCTGGACGCCCTCGCGCGGGTGCTGGAGCGTTGGCTGGCGCACCTGCTCGGCATCGGCGTCGACATCCAGCCGCTGCAGAAGATCGACGACGCGGCGTGGCGCTGGCACGTCGGGCTCGACGTCGAGTCCACGGCCCTGCTCAACGACCTGTACGAGGACCGGCCGGTCGAGCCCGAACGCATGCAGCGCCTCGTCAGCCTGTTCCGCCTGCGCTTTCGCGACGCACGCGAGATGCGCGCCGACGTGGCGGGCAAGCCGGTCTACCTGGGTCTGGCGGTGACCGCCGACGGCACGCTCCGGCTCAAGCCGCAGAACCTGCTGCTCAACCTGCCGCTGGCATCGCGCATGTAGTTCACAGCTTCGGTCGCTTGTAGCTCCACCACGGCAGCACGCGGCGCAGCGAAAGTACTTCGCCGCAGCGCTCGGCCGCATGGCCGGGGATGGCGTCGAGCTCGGCGCGCCAGGCGTCGTCGCACAGCGCCTGCAGCAGGGTGGCGACCTGCGGATGCGGCAGCGTTGCGGCCAGCGTGACGAGGAAGTACCGCTCCTGCGCCAGGCCGATGAACTCGAGCCCGCGCGCGCGGGCGACGGGCTCGATGCCGAAGGCCGCGTCGGCACCGCCGCTGGCCACCGCCTCGGCCGCGGCCTGGTGCGAGCGCTCGACCCGCTCGAAGCCGACGATGCGCTCCGGCGCGATGCGCGCCGCCCACAGCAGCTCCTCCAGCACCACGCGCGTGCCGGTGCCGCGCTGGCAGTTGACGAAGCGCACGCCGGGGCGCGCGAGGTCGGCCAGGGCGCCGATGCGAAGCGGATTGCCGGCCGCCACCATCAGGCCCTGCCGCCGCTTGGCGAAGCCGATCAGCTTGTGCCGCCCCGGCTTGAGCATCGGCCGGTAGGTGCGCGCGGTGGGCGAGCGCAGCGGCGAGTCGGTCAGCGCGTGGAAACCCGCCATCAGGCAGCGCCCGTCGTTCAGCGCCGCGAGCGCGTCCACGCTGCCGGTGAACTGGATGTCCAGGTGCAGGTTGTGGCGCCGCGCCACGCGGTCGCGCAGGCGGGGCAGGGCCTCGTCGTGGCTCGCGAACATCGGGATCACGCCGGCGCTGTCGTCGAAGGCGAGCGCGAAGGCGCGCTCCAGCTCGCTGCGCAGCGACTCGATCTGCGGCGCGAGGCGCGCCAGCGCCCGGCGCTCGGCCCACAGCAGCTTCTCGCCGAAGGGCGCGAGCAGGGCCGGCTGCCCCTTGGCCCACAGCACCAGCGGCTGGCCGAGCGTCTGCTCCCAGCGCTTGAGCTCGCCCCAGACGTGGCGGTAGGAAAGCTCGAGCCGACGTGCCGCGCCGGAGATGGAGCCGGTGTCGTGCACCGCCGCCAGGATCAGCAGCAGCGGATGGTGCAGCGCACGATGCGGGGCGGCGGCGTTGTCGTCGTCCGACAGGGTGTAGGCCAGCCGGACCTTAGGCATTTCTGTTCATATGGCGTCGGGCCGCCGCAGTCGTTACAAGCGGGCAAGTATGAGAGAAGTCCCGTGAGCACATTCGCGGAAAGTTCCCGCACCGCCCTCGACCTCGTGCTGAACGCCGACGCGGCGCTGGTCGAGATCGTCTCGCTCTCGCTGCGCGTGAGCCTCGCGGCCGTCGTCGTCGCGGCCTGCTTCGCGCTGGCCGGCGGGGCCTGGCTGGCGGTGGCGCGCTTTCGCGGCCACCGGCTGCTGGTGACGCTGCTCAACACGCTGCTCGCGCTGCCCTCGGTGGTGGTGGGCCTCATGGTGTACCTGCTGCTGTCGCGCAGCGGGCCGCTGGGCGAGTTCGGCATCCTGTTCACGCCGAGCGCGATGGTGGTCGCGCAGATCATCCTCGTCATGCCGGTGATGATGGCGCTCGCCCGCCAGCTGGTGGCCGACGCCCTGCGCGACGGCGGCGACCAGCTGCGCTCGCTCGGCGCGCGGCCGATGACCGCCGCGCTGCTGATGCTGGTGCACGAGCGCTGGGCGGTGCTCACGGTGCTGCTCATCGCCTTCGGCCGCGCCGTGTCGGAAGTGGGCGCGGTGATGATCGTCGGCGGCAACATCGACGGCGTGACGCGCGTGATGACCACCGCCATCGCGCTGGAGACCAGCAAGGGCGACCTGCCGCTCGCGCTGGCGCTGGGCCTGGTGCTGCTGGCGGTGGTGGGGCTGGTGAACGTGGCCATCTCGCTGGTGCGGCAGGACCCGCCGGCGGCGCTGGCGGGGGCGCAATGAAGGCGCCCGGGCCGCTGCTCAGCCTGACCGGCGCCGCGGTGCGCTTCGGCGAGGTGACGGCGCTGCGCGACGTGGAGCTGCGCGTCTACCGCGGCGATTTCATCGCGCTGGTCGGCGCCAACGGCTCGGGCAAGACGACGCTGCTGCGTGCGCTGCACGGGCAGGTGGCGCACGCCGGCGCGCGCAGCGTGAGCGGCCAGGGTGCGGTGCAGGCGATGGTGTTCCAGCGGCCGTTCCTGCTGCGGCTGTCGGCGTGGAACAACCTGCGCATCGCGCTGTGGCTGGCCGGCGTGCCGGCGTCGCAGCGGCGCGAGCGGGCGGCCGAGGCGCTGCAGCGCGCGGGCCTGTTCGACCAGCGCGAGCGCCCGGCGCGCGTGCTCTCGGGCGGCCAGCAGCAGCGGCTCGCGCTGGCGCGCGCCTGGGCCGTGCGCCCCGACATCCTGTTCCTCGACGAGCCGACGGCGAGCCTCGATCCGGCGGCGAAGAAGGATGTCGAGAACCTGCTCGCCGGCTTCGTGCGAGACGGCATGACGCTGGTGATGAGCACCCACAACCTCGGCCAGGCCAAGCGGCTCGCGAGCCGCGTGGTGTACCTCGACCGGGGCGAGATTCGCGCGGACCTCCCGAGCGACAGGTTCTTCAGCGAACACGTCGACGGGCGGGCCGATCTTTTCCTGAAAGGAGAACTGTCATGGGACGTGAGATGACGAAGCGGGCCTCGGCCCGTCGCGGCGTGCTGGCCGCGGTGCTGGCGGGCCTCGTGGGCTGGGCCGGCGCGGCGATGGCGCAGGAGCGCTTCATCGTGATGGCCTCGACCACCAGCACCGAGCAGTCGGGCCTGTTCTCGCACCTGCTGCCGGCGTTCAAGAAGGACAAGGGCATCGACGTGCGCGTGGTGGCGCTGGGCACCGGCCAGGCGCTGGACATGGCGCGCCGCGGCGACGCCGACGTGGTGTTCGTGCACGACCAGGCGGCCGAGGAGAAGTTCATCGCGGAGGGCTTCGGCCTCGAGCGCCGGCCGGTCATGTACAACGATTTCGTGCTCATCGGCCCGGCGGACGACCCGGCCGGCGTGAAGGGCAACGACGTCGTCGCGGCGCTCGGCAAGCTGGCGGCGTCGAAGGCCACCTTCGTCTCGCGCGCCGACAAGAGCGGCACCCATTCCGCCGAGCTGCGCTACTGGAAGGCGGCGGGCATCGCCGACCCGGCGAAGGCGGGCGGCGGCTTCACCTACCAGGCCTGCGGCTGCGGCATGGGGCCGGCGCTGAACATCGCCTCGAGCGCGGGCGCCTACGTGCTGGCCGACCGCGGCACCTGGCTGTCGTTCAAGAACCCCGGGCCGCTGAAGGTGCTGGTCGAGGGCGACAAGCGGCTGTTCAACCAGTACGGCGTCATCGTCGTCAACCCGGCGAAGCATCCGCACGTCAAGAAGGAGCTGGCGCAGGCCTTCTCCGACTGGGTGGTCTCGCCGGCGGGGCAGGCGAGCATCGCGGACTACAAGATCAACGGCCAGCAGCTCTTCTTCCCCAACGCAAGAGAGTAGGGCCCCCCTACGCGCTTCGCGCGCCCCCCAGGGGGCACACCGGCGGACCGGCGGAGCCGGATCCGCGGTGTTGGCTTGATGGGGACCCGGTGGCGGGATGATGGCCGAGGGCAGAATGCATCGCAGCATCGCGATGCCTGTCCCCACGCCATGATCGAACGCACACACATCACGGGCCTCATCCTCGCCGGCGGCCGCGGCAGCCGCATGGGCGGCGTCGACAAGGGGCTGCAGAACCACCGCGGCCTGCCGATGGCGATGCATGCGCTGATGCGCCTGTCGCCGCAGGTGGGCACGGTCATGGTCAACGCCAACCGCAACCTCGGCGCCTACGAGTCGATGGGCGTGCCGGTGTGGCCCGACGTGCTGCCCGACTACGCCGGGCCGCTGGCCGGCTTCCTGACCGGGCTGGAGCGCTGCGAGACGCCGTACCTCGTCACCGTGCCCTGCGACTCGCCGCTGTTCCCCGAGGACCTCGTGCGGCGGCTCGCCGACGGCCTGCAGGCGCAGGACGCCGACATCGCCATGGCGGCCACGCTCGAAGGCGGCGTGCGGCAGGTGCATCCGGTGTTCTGCCTGATGAAGGCGGGGCTGATGGAAAGCCTGGTGCGCTTCACGCAGGAAGGCCAGCGCAAGATCGACAAGTGGACCGCCCGCCACCGCTGCGTGGAGGTGGTGTTCGACGACGCGCGGGCCTTCGCCAACGCCAACACGGCGGCCGAGCTGCAGCAGCTGCAGCAGGACGCCGCATCGCCGGGAGCGCCGCGATGAGCGCGAATGCACCGCTGCCGTCGCTGCAGGAGATCGCCTCCTGCGTCAGCGGCTACGACCCGAAGGCGCTGCCGGTGGACAAGGCGCAGGACTTCATTGCCCGCCTCGTGCCGCGGGTCGAGGCGGTGGAGCGGCTCGCCATCCGCTCGGCGCTGGGCCGCGTGCTGGCGCACGACGTCGTTTCGGGCATCGACGTGCCGGCGCACGACAACTCCGCCATGGACGGCTACGCGCTGCGCGGCGCCGAGCTCGACGCGGCGCGGCCCGCGCGCTTCGAGGTGGTGGGCACCGGCCTCGCCGGGCAGCGGTTCGAGGGCGGCGCGGTGGCCGCGGGCCAGTGCGTGCGCATCATGACCGGTGCGGTGATGCCCGCCGGCCTGGACACCGTCGTGCCGCAGGAGTTCGTCCAGCCCGACGGCGAGACGCACGTCACCGTGCCGCCGGGCGTGGTGCGCGCGGGCGACAACCGGCGCCTCGCCGGCGAGGACCTGGCCCGCGGCGAGGCCGCGCTGCGCGCCGGCCGCGTGCTGCGGCCCGCGGACCTGGGCCTGCTCGCCTCGCTCGGCCATGCCGAGGTGCCGGTGCGCCGCCGCCTGCGCGTCGCCTTCTTCTCCACCGGCGACGAGCTGCGCTCGATCGGCGAGCCGCTGGAGGCCGGCTGCGTGTACGACAGCAACCGCTACACGCTGTGGGCCATGCTGCAGCGCCTGGGCGTCGAGGTGCTCGACATGGGCGTGGTGCGCGACGAGCCGGCCGCGCTCGACGCCGCCTTCCGCGCCGCCGCCGGGAGCGCCGACGCCGTCATCACCTCGGGCGGCGTGAGCGTGGGCGAGGCCGACCACACCAAGGCGGTGATGGCCAGCCTCGGCGACGTGCTGTTCTGGCGCATCGCCATGCGCCCGGGCCGGCCCATGGCCATCGGCCGCATCGCCGCCGGCGGGCGCCAGGCCATCCTCTTCGGCCTGCCCGGCAACCCGGTGGCGGTGATGGTGACCTTCTATGCCTTCGTGCGCAACGCGCTGCTGGCGATGAGCGGCGCCGCGGCCGAGCCGCTGCCCATGCTGCGCGCGGCGAGCGCCCGGGCCATCCGCAAGAAGCCCGGCCGCACGGAGTACCAGCGCGGCATCGTCACCCGCGACGCCGACGGCCGCCCGTGCGTGCGCATCACCGGCTCGCAAGGCTCGGGCATCCTGCGCAGCATGAGCGAGGCCAACGCGCTGGTCGTGCTGGGCCACGCGCAGGGCGACGTGGCGGCGGGCGACCCGGTGGACGTGGTGCTGTTCGACGGGCTGGTGTAGCGGCCGTCAGCCGGCGCGCGGCGGCTCGGGCTGCGCGTCGAAGCGCTCGAAGCCGCCGTAGCAGATGAAGTGCCGGTTCGTCGCGCGCCCGAACAGCGCCAGGCCGAGCCGCGCGGCGACCTCGTGCCCCATCTGCGTGATGCCGCTGCGCGAGACGATGATGGGCACGCCCATCTGCGCCGACTTGATGACCATCTCGCTGGTCAGCCGCCCGGTCGTGTAGAAGATCTTGTCGCCGCCTTCCACGCCGTGCAGCCACATCCAGCCGGCAATGGTGTCGATGGCGTTGTGGCGGCCCACGTCCTCGACGAAGAACAGCAGCTCGTCCTGCCGGAAGAGGGCGCAGCCGTGCACCGAGCCGGCCGACTTGTACGTCGTCTCCTGCACGCGGATGGCGTCGAGCAGGGCGTACAGCGTGCGCTGGCTCAGGCGGGCGGCGGGATCGTCCGCCGGCGGCAGCCGCAGCGAATCGACCTCGCCCATCAGGTCGCCGAACACCGTGCCCTGGCCGCAGCCGGTGGTGACCACGCGCCTGGCCGTCTTCTCGTCGAAGCGCTCGATGCCGGCGCGCGTCCTGACGGCGGCGGCCTGCACCTCCCAGTCGACGGTGACGGAGTGGATGTCGGCCACCGTGTCGACCAACCGCTGGTTGCGCAGGTAGCCCAGCACCAGCAGCTCGGGCGAGGCGCCCAGCGTCATCAGCGTGACGAGCTCGCGGTTGTCGACGAACACCGTCAGTGCGCGTTCGGCCGGGATGGAGATGCGGCGCGAGGCGCCGAATTCGTCGCGCACCTCGATCTCGCGCATGAGCGGGGCGCTGGCTGACGTGAGGCGCGGGCTGGCGTCGGAAGCGGCTGGTGCGGGCGTCGGCATCGGTCGACTGTACGCAAACGGACGCGCCGCAGGGCGCGGCGCGCGCTGCGGGCGGGGGCTACTTCTTCTGCACCTTGCCGTCGATCTCGCTCTGCGTGGCCTGCGAGCCGGGCGGCTTGGCGGCCGTCTCCGCGGGCGAGTGCGCGCCCGACGCTTCCAGCGGCCGCTGCGGCGCCTGTGCCGCGCTGAACGGGCCCGGGTCGACGCAGGCCGGCATGTGCGCGCCTTCGGGGGCCTGCTGGCCGTGCTGCCGGACGTAGGCGTGGTAGTTGGCGACGGCCGCATCCTGCGCCTGGCAGAGCTTGTAGGCGTCCACCTTGCCGGCCCAGGCGGCCTTGGCGGCCTTCTCCGCGGCCTGCGCCTTGGCGGCGTCGCTGGGCGGCGGCAGCGCGGCGAGGGCGGGCGCGGCGAGCGCGGTCAGCAGGCACAGGAGGGCGAGACGCATGGCAGTCCTCGGTGGGTGGAGTCAGCGCGGGGCGACGGCGGGGTCCGCGGGCCGGGCCGGCGGCGGCGCGCTGCGCTGCGCGGGAATCCTGCCGGCCTTGATGTCGTCGTACCAGAGCTTGTGGTGCTCGGCGGCCCAGCCGTCGTCGACGTAGCCCGTCTTCATGGCACGGTAGGCGCCGCGCATGCCGAGGGTGCCGAGGTAGATGTGGCCGAGGAACACGCAGATCATCAGCACGGCCGCGGTGGCGTGGATCATGTGCGCGATCTGCATGTCGCCGCGCAGGTAGAGCAGGCCCGGGACCAGGTGGTCGAGCACCAGGCCGGAGGCGACGACGACGATGCCGAGCAGGAACACGCCGAGCCAGAACACGATCTTCTCGCCGGCGTTGAAGCGCCCCGAGGGCGGCTCGTGGCCGCTGAACAGGCCGCCGGCGCGCTTGAGCCACACGGCATCGTCGCGCGTCGGCCAGTTGCTGCGCACGAAGGTGAGGAAGATGATGACGAGCGACACCACGAACAGCGGCCCGACGAAGTTGTGCAGCGTCTTCAGGCCGTAGGTGAGCAGCCCGAACAGGGTGCCGCCGAGCAGGGGCAGCAGGAAGAACTTGCCGAAGGCCATCACCAGGCCCGAGACGGCCAGCGCCACGAAGGCGATGGCGTTGGCCCAGTGCGCGGCGCGCTCGAAGTAGGTGAAGCGCTCGATCCGGCCGTTGCCGGAGTGGCGCCCGCCGAGCGGCCCCTTGGCGAAGTAGTACAGCGCGATGGCGAGCACGACGATGCCCATCAGCGCGGCGCCGTAGGGAATGATCCAGTGGTTGCGCACCTGGCGCCACGCCTCGCCGGCGTTGGTGAAGTCGGCGCCGGGGTACTGCACGAAGGATTGGACGAGCACGCCCATCTCGCGCCCTTCCACCGCGATGCGCCCGGGCGCGTCGCCCGAGTTGCGCACGCCGCGCCAGAACGGCGCGTTGTTGCCGGGCTGGCTGCGCGCGCGCTCGGCGTTGGTCTCGTCGGGCCTGGGCAGCTCGGGCGCCACGAAGCCGGCGGGCGGGCCGGCCTTCGCGGCGTCGCCGGTGTCCTGCGCGAAGGCGGCGCCGGGCAGCAGCACCGCGAGCGCGAGCATCAGGCCGGCGGCCAGCCCCCAGGGGGGCCGCATGAAACGCAGGCGCGGGCAATGCATGGCGGGGTCTCCTGCGGCTCAGCGCTTGTACTCGTTCTGCGACTGGTTGCGGTGGTGGATCTGCTCCTCCCAGCTCGCCTGGTCGCCGGGCGTCCAGCCGGGGGCGAGGAAGGCGGGCCGGGCGCTGTCGGATTGGCTCCAGGCCTTGGCGTCGACCCCGCTGTTGCGGCCGTCGTTGGCCGGCGTCTGCGGCTTCTCGGAGCAGGCCGAGAGCGCCAGCAGCGCCGCGCCGGCAACGGCGCCGAGCCATGCGCGGGCGCTCATTTCTTCGCTCCGTTGCCGGCGGTGCCGCCGTTGGCCGTGGGCCGGCCGTAGGCCGTGCCCCAGCCCCAGACCTCGCTGCCCTTGCCGCGGCTGAGCACGCGGGTGCGCAGGATGTCGGCGATCACGTCGCCGTCGCCGCCGAGCAGGGCCTTGGTCGAGCACATCTCGGCGCAGGCGGGCAGCTTGCCCTCGGACAGCCGGTTGCGGCCGTACTTTTCGTTCTCGGCCTCGCTGCCGTTGGCCTCGGGGCCGCCGGCGCAGAAGGTGCACTTGTCCATCTTGCCGCGCAGGCCGAAGGTGCCGTTCTTCGGGAACTGCGGCGCCCCGAACGGGCAGGCGTAGGAGCAGTAGCCGCAGCCGATGCAGGTGTCCTTGTCGTGCAGCACCACGCCTTCGTCGGTGCGGTAGAAGCAGTCGACCGGGCACACGGCCATGCAGGGCGCGTCGGAGCAGTGCATGCAGGCCACCGAGATCGACTTCTCGCCCGGCTGCCCGTCGTTGAGCGTGACCACGCGGCGGCGGTTCACGCCCCAGGGGATGTTGTTCTCCTGCTTGCAGGCGGTGACGCAGCCGTTGCACTCGATGCAGCGCTCGGCGTCGCAGATGAATTTCATTCGGGCCATGGGCGTCTCCGTGTGTGTTCAGTTCCCAGTCCACGCCGGGCCGCCCCAAGCGGACTGGCGCCCCCCCGGGGGGCAGTGAGCGAAGCGAGCGTGGGGGTTGTCGTTCATTCAGGCGGTGGCTCTCTCGACCTGACACACCGTGGTCTTGGTCTCCTGCATCATCGTCACGCTGTCGTAGCCGTAGGTGGTGCCGGTGTTGACCGCCTCGCCGCGCACCACCGGGTGGGCGCCTTCGGGGTAGTAGGGCAGCATGTCCAGGCCCTGCCAGTGACCCGAGAAGTGGAAGGGCAGCCAGACCGTGCCGCGGTCCACCCGCTCGGTGACCAGCGCCTTGACCTTCAGCCGCGCGCCGGTGGGCGTGGACACCCACACGTCCTCGCCGTCGCGGATGCCGCGGTCGTTGGCGGCGGCCGGGTTGATCTCCACGAACATGTGCGGCTGCAGCTCGGCCAGCCACGGGTTGGAGCGGGTCTCCTCGCCGCCGCCCTCGTACTCGGTGAGCCGCCCGGAGCTCATGATGAGCGGGAAGGTCTTGCCGATGTCGCGGTTCTTCTGCTGCAGCGTCCTGTAGAGCGTGGGCAGGCGCCAGAAGGCCATCTTGTCGTCGTGCGTGGGGTACTTGTCGACGAGGTCGGGCCGGGTGGAGTAGATGGGCTCGCGGTGCTGCGGCACGCCGTCGGGGAAGTTCCACACCACCGCGCGCGCCTTGGCGTTGCCCCAGGGGTGGCAGCCGCGCGCCATCACCACGCGCTGGATGCCGCCGGACAGGTCGGTCTTCCAGTTCTTGCCTTCGGCGGCGGTCTTCTCGGCCTCGGTGAGGTCGTTCCACCAGCCGAGCTTCTTCAGCAGCACGTGGTCGAACTCGGGGTAGCCGGTGGTGATGGGCGAGCCCTTGCTGTGCGAGCCGTCCTCGGCGAGCAGGTTGACGCCGTCGCGCTCCACGCCGAAGTTCGCGCGGAAGTTGCCGCCGCCGTCCATCATGTGCTTGGACGTGTCGTACAGGTTGGGCGAGCCCGGGTGCTTGATCTCGGGCGTGCCGTAGCAGGGCCAGGGCAGGCCGAAGTAGTCGCCGTCGAGCTTGTAGCCCGTCTCCTTGTCGACGCCGCCCTTCGCGCGCAGCGTCTTCACGTCGAAGACGTGCATGTTGCGCATGTGCGCCTTCAGCCGCTCGGGGCTCTGGCCGGTGTAGCCGATGGTCCAGTTGCTGCGGTTGATCTCGCGGAGCATGGATTCGGGCTCGGGCTCCATCATGCCGCCCTTGGCGGAGACGAGCTTCATGCTCTTGACCAGCTCCTTGCCGAAGCCCAGCTTCTCGGCGAGCTGGTAGGCGATCATGTGGTCGGTGCGCGACTCGAACAGCGGCTCGATCACCTTCTCGCGCCACTGCAGCGAGCGGTTGGAGGCCGTGAGCGACCCGCTGGTCTCGAACTGCGTGCACGCGGGCAGCAGGTAGACGGCGCGGTTGGGATTGAGCTCGCCGTCCTTGCCCGGCATGGCCGCCATGGCGGCGGTGGCCGACGGATACGGGTCGATGACGACCAGCAGGTCGAGCTTGTCCATCGCCGTCTTCATCTCGTAGCCGCGCGACTGCGAGTTGGGCGCGTGGCCCCAGAAGACGAGGCCGCGCAGGTTCGAGGGCTGGTCGATCAGGTCGTTCTTCTCGAGCACGCCGTCGATCCAGCGCGAGACCGTCATGCCCGGCTTGTTCATCATGCCCGGCGCGTACTGCTGCTTGATCCAGTCGAAGTCGAGGTCCCACACCGCGGCGTAGTGCTTCCACGAGCCGTCGGCCAGGCCGTAGTAGCCGGGCAGCGAATCGGGGTTGGGGCCGACGTCGGTCGCGCCCTGCACGTTGTCGTGGCCGCGGAAGATGTTCGCGCCGCCGCCCGACACGCCGATGTTGCCGAGCGCGAGCTGCACGATGCACGAGGCGCGCACCATGGCGTTGCCGATGCTGTGCTGCGTCTGTCCCATGCACCACACCAGCGTGCTCGGGCGGTTCTCGGCCATGGTCTTGGCGGCGAGGTAGACCTCTTCCTCGGGCACGCCGCAGGCCTCGAACACCTTGTCGGGCGTCCACTTGGCCATCACGTCCTCGCGCACCTTGTCCATGCCGTAGACGCGGTCGTGGATGAACTTCTTGTCCTCCCAGCCGTTCTTGAAGATGTGGTGCAGCATGCCGAACAGGAACGGGATGTCCGAGCCCGAGCGGATGCGGATGTACTGGTCGGCCTTGGCGGCGGTGCGCGTGCGGCGCGGGTCGACCACGATCATCTTGGTGCCCGTCTCCTTCGCGTGCAGCATGTGCAGCATCGACACCGGGTGCGCCTCGGCCGCGTTGGAGCCGATGTACAGCGCCGCCTTGGCGTTGCGCATGTCGTTGTAGGAGTTGGTCATCGCGCCGTAGCCCCACGTGTTCGCGACGCCCGCGACCGTGGTGGAGTGGCAGATGCGCGCCTGGTGGTCGCAGTTGTTGCTGCCCCACAGGCTGATCCACTTGCGCAGCAGGTAGGACTGCTCGTTGTTGTGCTTGGACGAGCCCACGAGGAACAGCGAATCCGGCCCGCTCTGCTTCTTCAGCTCGAGCATCTTCTCGCTCACTTCCTTCAGGGCCTGGTCCCAGCCGATGCGCTGGTACTTGCCGTCGACCAGCTTCATCGGGTACTTGAGCCGGTACTCGCCGTGGCCGTGCTCGCGCAGCGCGGCGCCCTTGGCGCAGTGCGCGCCCAGGTTCAGCGGGGAATCGAACACCGGCTCCTGGCGGACCCACACGCCGTTCTCCACGATGGCGTCCGAGGCGCAGCCGACCGAGCAGTGGCCGCAGACGGTGCGGCGCACCTGGATCTCTCCCTTGCCGCCGGCGGCCGGCGCCGGATCGGCGGCCTTCGCGCGCTGCACCAGCGCGAGCTGCGACACCGCGAGGCCGGTGCCGACGCCGAGGCCGGAACGCCGCAGGAAGGCGCGGCGGTCCATGGTGGGAATCGCGCGCGAGACGCCGCGCGCCAGCCCGGCCACGAGCGACGACGAAGGCGCGGCGGCGCCCACGCCGGACGATTTGCGTGTGAGCAGCATGTGTCCTCCTGCGGACCGGTGATCGGCCCGGGTCAGGCCCGGGTGGTTTCGTAGTAGCGCCGCACGTGCGGCGTGAGGCGGTAGCCGGCGGCGGTGCCGGGCGGCGTGGCGGCAGCCGCCACGTCGGCGGGCTCGGCCGGGGCGCCGGGCAGCGCCTTGGCCGCCACGGCGGCCGCCCCGGCGAGGCCGGCGCCGGCCAGCAGGCGCCGGCGCCCGAGGGGGTTGCCGGGCGCGTCGCCCGGGGGGCGGTCGAAGGCTTGGGTCGTCATGTCGTCGGCTCCAGCGAAGCGTTCCCCTTCCCGCAGGCTGCGCCTATGGCTGGCGCTTGCCTGACCCGAATGTATGCACGGCAGTGCATAGCGTCATCAGGGTTGTCCTCAAGGTCCTCCCAGGTGGCGCTCAGGCGTCCAGCAAATCGAAGGCCTGGCCCTCCACGGCGAGGAAATCGCGCGTGAACAGCGCCAGCGCCCGGTAGAAATCGGCCCGCGGATGCCCGGCGAGCGCCTCGCACAGCGCCTCGGTCCAGCCGCGCAGGTGGGCGTCGAAGAAGCGCTGCTGCGACGCCAGGTTGCTCACGGCGAGGTCGTCGCCGGTGATGAGCCAGCGCATCACCTCGCACAGGCTGGCGAGGTGGTCCTCGGTCTCGCTGACGGCCTGCGGCCGCTCGAGGCCGAGGGCGCGCAGGTCGTGGCGTAGCGCGGCGAGCGGCTTCTCGTTCAGCGCGCCGGCGATGTAGTACGAGCCGTACAGGAAGACCTCGGGCTTGCCGATGGCGACGAAGAGGTCGTCGAACTCGTCGCGCACGGCGTCGGGCGGCAGGCGCCGCGCGGCCGCCACCAACTCGCGCCAGCTCGCCTCGAGGAAGGCGCCCGGCACCGGCGCCGAGGTCTCGGCGGTGCGCAGCTGCTCGTGCAGCGCCGGCGGGGGCGGCGCGTGGA
The DNA here is from genome assembly GCA_044508835.1 of Rubrivivax sp. Classification (GTDB taxonomy): domain Bacteria; phylum Pseudomonadota; class Gammaproteobacteria; order Burkholderiales; family Burkholderiaceae_C; genus JAKFDI01. The sequence goes on along the minus strand of JBIQHD010000005.1, from coordinate 163,541 downwards.
ACAGGTGGGCCAGCAGGCCGTAGACCTCGGCCCGGGCCCGCTCTTCGCCGTCGTCCGGCGGCGGGCTGAACTGCAGCGCGTGCGTCGTGCTCATGGCGTCGGCTTCACAACTCGGTGATCTTCACTTCGTGCGGGTCGGTGTGCATGTCGATCACCCGGCAGTCGCCGCACATCTTCAGCCGCTCGGCGGCCGCGCCCTGGAACATGGCATGCCCGGCCAGCCGGCCGATGATGGCCTCGATCGCGCGCAGCGTGCCGAAGGGCTTGCCGCAGCGCACGCAGGCAAAGGGCTGCGCCTCGGCGAGCACGCGCGGCTCGCGGCGCGCCTTGCCGTCGTCGGCCAGCCACAGCCGCGGCTGCAGCGTGATCGCCTGCTCGGGGCAGGTGGTGGCGCACAGGCCGCACTGCACGCAGTTCTTCTCGATGAAGCGAAGCTGCGGCTGCTCGGGGTTGTCGGCCAGCGCCGACTCGGGGCAGGCGCCCACGCACGACAGGCACAGCGTGCAGCGGTCGCCGTCGACCGCGAGGCTGCCGAAGGGGCTGCCGGCGCGTGGCAGCTCGATCGCCTCGGGCACGGATGCGGCCTCGCGCATCAGGTGGTCGATGGCGAGGTCGAGCGTGCTGCGCTTGTCGGCCTGCACCGCGAAGGTCGCGCAGCGCCGCACCACGGCGGCCGGGGGCGCCTGCAGCGCGGCATCCAGCGCCTGCACGTCGTCGGCCGACACGATCCGCAGGTGCTCGCCCGGCAGCCCGAGCCCGTGCAGGAGGGCCTGCGCCACCGCCATCTGATCGGCCACGGCGCCGCGGTACTCGGGCGCCTCCTCGTCGGTCATCAGCACCCAGACCTGCGAGGCGCCGTAGGCGATGGCCGAGAGCCACAGGTCCATGCCCACCGAGGCGGTGTGCCACACGTCCAGCGGCAGCACGCGCGCCGGAATGCCGCGCAGGTGCGCCCGCGTTCGCGCGGCGCGGCCGAGCTCGCCGATCAGCGCCGCGCCCGCGCCGCGGCTGTGTACCAGCAGCGCCGGCGGCCCGGCCGCCGCGTTGCCGCCGGCGCGCTGCCAGGTGGAGAGCAGGGTGCGCAGGCGTTGCCCTTGCGTGGGCGTGTCGGGCGTGGCGTAGCGGATCGCGCCGCTCGGGCAGACGGTGGTGCAGGCGCCGCAGCCCGCGCACAGGTGCGGCTCCACCACGATGCCGCCGCCGCCGGTGCGGCCCTTGAGCGAGGCGTCGCTGCGGATGGCCTGCGCCGAGCACACGTCGATGCAGGCGGTGCAGCCGATCCGCTCGTTGCGGCTGTGGGCGCACAGCCTCTGTTCGTAGCGGAAGAACTTCGGCTTCTCGAACTCGCCCACCAGGTCGCGCAGCGTGAGCGCGGCCGACAGCAGCGCCGCGTCGTCCGGCGCGTGCACGTAGCCCTGCGGCGGCTGGTGCAGGCGGATGAACGGCTCGCGGCCGAGGTCCAGCACCAGGTCGAAGCGCTCGTCGAAGGTCTCCGGCGCCCGCTCGAAGTCGATGGCCGCCGCCGCGCCGCAGGCCTGCACGCAGTCGCGGTGCGCGCGGCAGCGGTCCAGGTCGATCTGGTAGTCGAGGCCGATCGCCCCCTCGGGGCAGGCCGGCAGGCAGGCGTTGCAGCGCGTGCACAGGTCGAGGTCGATCGGGTTGCGCTGCTCCCACGCGGCCTCGAAGGCGCCGAGCCAGCCGGTGAGCCGCGTCAGCGTGCCGGCGTGCACCGGGTCACGGTGCGCCTGCGGCAGCGCCGTGCCGGCCGTCGTGACGAGCAGCGTCACGTCCAGCGTGTCGCCCAGCAGCCGTGCGGCGCGCTCGGCGGCGTCGGCCGCGCCGATCACCAGCAGGCGGCCGCGGCTTTCGTAGCTCACGCTCGGCACCGGCTCGGGCTCAGGCAGCTGCGCCGCGGCCAGCAGCGCGGCGATCTTGGGCGTGAGCGCCGCCGGGGCGGCGGCCGCGTCCTTCGACCAGCCGCCCGTCTCGCGGATGTCGACGAAGCGGATCGGCCGCTCCTCGACGCTGCGCGTGCCCTCGGTCTCGGCGTTGAGTTCGAGGAAGAGGCGGCTTTCCTGGGTGCAGGCGACGAGCAGTTCCTCGCCGCTTCGGGCCGCGCGCTGGAAGGCGCCGGCCTCGCGCCGGCACAGCGTGGTGTGGACGGTCTGCAGCCCGTTGCCGGCCTCAGGCCCGAGCGCCTTCAGCAGCCCCGGGCCGTCCAGCGGCATCGTCTTGTTGCAGTCGCAGATCAGGGTCTTCATCGGCCGCGCCTTCGGGGACATCTTGCGTTGCGGGAGTCGGTCCGGCGCCCGGCGCCTGCGCGTCGGCGCCCACGGCGGCGTGCGCTCCGGGTTCGTCGTCGAACAGCTTCAGGGCCGCCGCCTGGGCCATCGTGCGCAGCAGCGCCGGCGGGATGGGCGTGGTCTGCGTGTAGTCGTCGATGTACACGTCCAGCCCGTCCATCACGTTGTAGCGCGGGTCGGAGAAGAGCTTCTTCATCGCGGCGCGCTTCACGTCCTCGTCGACCCCGGGCGCTACGTAGGCGGAGAAGTCGGAGCTGCGCGTGAGCCGCGCCACGTCCTCCATCGTGGGCAGCGGCGCGGCGGGGGCTTCGGGCGGTTCCTGCCGGGGCACGGGGGCGGGCGCCGCCGCGATTTCCGCCTGCGGTACCGGCGCCGCGGGCACCGGCACCCGGGCCTCGGGCTCCACCGCCGCGCCTTCGCGCACCAGCGTCTTGCGGCGCGACCAGCGCGAGAGGAAGCCGTCGTCCCCGTTCATGCCTGCCTCTGCTCGGGGGGCAGAAACGACTGCGGCCGCCGGCGCTTCTTCGGCTCGGGGCGGTAGTGGGCGTCGGTGTAGGCCTGCAGCCAGGCGGCGAGCTCGGGCTGCAGCGGCACGTTGTCCACCCGCTCCTGCGCGTCGAGCCAGCGGCCGGCCTCGTTGTAGGACACGCTCACGGTTTCCGGCCAGGCGCGCGACGGGTCCTCGTCGTCGCGGCGCCACATCACGAACCACACCGGCGTGCCGGTGCGCAGGTTGAGGTGGTAGCCCTCGCCCTCGTCGCGGAAGAGCTCGAGCGTGAAGCCGGGAAAGAGGGTGCGACTGATGCGGCCGTCGTCGCGCAGCACGCGCGGCTCGGCGCCGAAGACGGCCTCGTCGGCCACCACCTCGACGGGGCGGAAGCGCCAGTCTTCCCACGGATTGGGGCGGGCCTCGCGCTCCATCACCACCGCCACGCGCACCGAGGGGCGCCCGGTGGACGGGACCTGTGCTGTCGCTTGCATAGGTGCAGTCTAGGCCGGAACGCAACCCGACGCGCATCGGGGATTCCTTGTGGTGCGCCGCGGCCGGCGGCGGTGCTGTCAGGCGTGCCGGTCGTAAAGCGACCGCTCCTCCTCCAGGCAGGCGGCGAACGCCGGGCGCGATTGAAGCTGGCCCCAGTAGCGGGCGAGCGATCCCTCGCCCGCGCCGTCCACGCGGGCGAGGCGGCACAGCGCCAGCGCCCAGCCGAAGTGGGCGTCGGCCGCGGTGAAGGCGTCGCCCGCCAGCCAGGGCGTGTCGTCCAGCTGCCGGGCCGCGACGGCCAGGCGCCGCGGGAGCTGCGCGCGCGACCAGTCCTTCACCGCCTCCGGCGACTGGCGGGTGAACATCGGGTAGAGGCACAGCTTGTGCACTTCGGTCGCGCTGAAGGCCAGCCACTGCAGCGCGGCCTGGCCCGTGGCGGTGTCGCGCGCCGGCAGGTAGGCGTGCGACGGGGCGAGGTCGGCCAGCACGTGCAGCACGGCGATGTTCTCGGTCAGCCTGCGGCCGTCGTCCAGGCGCAGCACCGGCACCTGGCCGAGCGCCGACACGGCGTGGAAGTCTTCGCCGCCGGCGGTCTGCTTGCGCTGCAGCGACACCGGGTGCATGGCCACCGGCAGCCCGGCCTCGAGGATCAGCACGCGCCCGGCCATCGAGCAGGCGAGCGGGGAGAAGAAGTAGTCCATCGGAAGGTGCGCGTTCGCGCGGGTTGCGATGGCGCCATGCTCGAAGGCCCGGCGCCTGCGCGCCAGTGGCGGGATCGCCTAAATTCTGGTCGATGCCGCCAATCGCCTCCTCCGCCCCCATGCACGACGTCGCCATCCTCGTCTACCCCGGCTGCATGGGCCTCACCGTGTTCGGCCTGGCCGATCTGCTGGTCATCGCCAACCACCTGGCGGCGGGCATGGGCCTGGGCCACCTCGCGCCGTTCGCGACGCGCCTCGTCGCGGTCCGCCGCGGCGAGGTGGCGCTGGCCGGCGGCCTGCGCGTGCAGGCCGGGGCCTTGCGCCGGCGGCCGCACCTGCTGGTGGTTCCCGGCATCGAGGTCGAGCGCTTCGGGCAGTGGCCGCGCAAGGCGGCCGGCCTGCAGGCCGAGGTCGCGCTGCTCCGGCGCCGCCATGCCGCGGGCGTGCCACTCGCCTCCGTCTGCATGGGCAGCTTCCTGCTTGCCGAGGCCGGCGTGCTCGACGGCCGGCGCGCGGCCACGTCGTGGCCGTTCGAGCGCGAGTTCGCCGAGCGCTTCCCCGCGGTCGACCTGCAGCCGCAGGCGCTGCTGTGCGAGGACGAGGGCCTCGTCACCGCCGGCGCCGTGACCAGCGCCGTGGACCTGGGGCTGCACCTGGTGCGCCGCCATTTCGGCGAGCGCGTCGCGCGCGCGGCGGCGCGGATGGCGCTGGTGGAGGCGCGGCGCGGCACGCAGAAGCCCTATGTCGACAACGCCCTGCTGCCCGCGCCGCCGGCCACGTTCGCCACCCGGGTCAACCGGTGGCTCGCCGCGCGCCTGGCGCAGCCCTATGACCTGCCGACGCTGGCGCGGGCGTTCAACGCCAGCACGCGCACGCTGCTGCGCCGCTACCGGGCCGACACCGGCAGCACGCCGCTGCGCTGGCTGCAGCAGGCGCGCGTCGAGCGGGCCCGGCAGCTGCTGGAGCGCGGCGGCCTGAGCCTCGGCCAGGTGGTGTCGGCCGTGGGCTACGAGGACGTGGCGACGTTCTCGCGGCTGTTTCGCCGCCACGTCGGCCAGCCGCCGGGCGACTTCCGGCGCCGCGCGCGCGGCGCGGCGCTTCCCTGACCGGCGTGCGCCGCCGGGGCGGCCTCACTGCCGGGCCATCTCCGCGTTGCCGATGGCCTCGCCGTCCAGGCGCTGCTGCGGCGCCAGGGTCACCGTCACCTTGTACAGCCGGCCGGTGAATTCGTAGGGCGCCGGGTAGTGCGACACGGGGCTCGCGCGGTCGCGGCCGATGTCCAGGCCCGACCAGGAGATGAGCGAGTTGAAGCCGGCCTTGAACAGGGTCTCGCCGGCGATCTCGCCGTCGATCCACAGGCTGCCCTTGCGGCCGCTGGGCACTTCCATGCGGCCCAGGCCGTGCACCGGCGGGGTCAGCACCATCGGGCCCAGCGCCATGCGAAAGCCCAGCCGGCGCCGCCCCGGCGCGACCGGGCGGTCCGAGCGCAGCAGCTGGTGGGTGCCGCCGATGTTCAGGTCGTGCACCAGGTGGCCGTCCTGCAGGTACAGGCTGTAGCCCGAGGTCGCGTCGCCGTGCGCGATCAGCACGCCCTCGGCGCCGCCTGCGGGGATCAGCACTTCGGCCTCGATCAGGTAGCTGCGCGAACGCACGTCGGGCGCCACGTCGGTGGGCAGGTGGCCCATGCCGGCGTGGAACACGAACCCGGTGCGTGCGCCTTGCGCGCGCCGCGCGTTCTCGGCGAAGCGGGCGCCGAAGCGCTCGTCCAGCGGCAGCACCTGGTGGGCCTCGGCCTCGCGCCACCACAGCGCCTGCAGCGCGGCCAGGCGCTCGGGCTGCTGCGCGGCCAGGTCGTGGTTCTCGGCGAAGTCGCGGTCGAGGTGGTAGAGCTCCCAGCGGTCGGCGTCGAAGGGCGTGCCCGGCGCGTGCCAGGCCACGGCCTTCCACCCTTCGTGCCAGATGCCGCGGTGGCCGAACATCTCGAAGTACTGCGGCCGCGTGCGCGCCGGCGCCTGCGGGTCGGCCAGGCTGTCGGCGAAGCTCTGCCCGGTGAGCGGCTGCTGGGCCACGCCGTTCACCGTGGCCGGCGGCTCCACGCGGCACAGCGCCAGCAGCGTGGGCAGCAGGTCGCTGGCGTGGCAGAACGGATGCCGCAGCTCGCCGCGCGCGGCGATGCCGCGCGGCCAGGCCATCACCAGCGGGTCGCGGATGCCGCCGCCGTGGGTGTTCTGCTTGTAGCGCTTGAGCGGCGTGTTCGACGCCATGGCCCAGCCCTGCGGGAAGTTCGAGTGGGTGTCGGGGCCGCCGATGTCGTCGATGCGGCGCAGCTTCTCGGCCAGGTCCTCGGGCTTGAGGTTGTACGGCCCCATGGCGTTGACGAAGCCGAGCGGGCCGCCTTCCTGGCTGGCGCCGTTGTCCGACAGCACCAGCACCAGCGTGTCTTCGGACAGCCCGGCGGTGTCGAGGAAGGCCGTCAGCCGTGCGATCTGCTGGTCGGCGTGCTCGAGCATGGCGGCGAAGGCCGACTGCAGGCGCGTGAACACGCGCTTCTCGGCGTCGCCGAGGCCGTCCCAGGCCGGCACGCCGTCGTTGCGCGGCGGCAGCTCGGTGTCCGGCGGCACGAGCCCCAGCGCCTTCTGGCGCGCCAGGCGCTGCGCGCGCTCCGCGTCCCAGCCGTGGGCGAACTGCGCGTCGTAGGCGCGGATCATGTCCTGCGGCGCCTGGTGCGGCGCATGGCAGGCGCCGAGCGCCAGCCACATCAGCCAGGGCGCGTCGGGCGCGTCGGCCTGGTGGTCGGCCAGCATGCGGATGGCCTCGTCGACGAGGTCGGCGCTCAGGTGGTAGCCGTCCTCGAAGCGCGCGGGCGCGTCGACGTGGGTGTTGTCGCGCACCAGCTCGGGCGCGTACTGGTCGGTCTCGGCGTCCATGAAGCCGTAGTAGCGGTCGAAGCCGCGCCCGAGCGGCCAGCCGTCGTAAGGACCGGCCGGGCCGGATTGCGTGAGCGGGGTCACGTGCCACTTGCCCACCATGTAGTTGCGCCAGCCGTGCGGGCGCAGCATCTCGGCCAGGGTGCCGGCGCTCGGGCTGATCTTGCCGCGGTAGCCGGGAAAGCCGCTGTCGAAGTTGGCCAGGCACCCCATGCCCACCGCATGGTGGTTGCGCCCGGTCAGCAGCGCGGCGCGCGTGGTCGAGCACATGGCCGTGGTGTGAAAGCCCGTGTAGCGCAGGCCGCGCGCGGCGATGGCGTCGATGGCCGGCGTGCGGATGCCCGAGCCGTAGCAGCCGAAGTCGGAGAAGCCGACGTCGTCGAACAGCACGACGAGGATGTTGGGGGCGCCCGCCGGGCGCTTGGGCCGGGCCGGCCAGTGCGGCACCGAGTCGGCGATGGTGCGGCCGATGCGCGGCGCGTCGGATGCGGACATGGGCGTTCTCCTCAGGCGTTGGCGCGCATCAGGTCGACCGCCTTCTCGGCAATCATGATCGTGGGCGCGTTGGTGTTGCCGCCCACCAGCGTGGGCATGACGCTCGCGTCGACGACGCGCAGGCCCCGCACGCCGCGCACGCGCAGCTGCGGGTCGAGCACGGCGTCGGCATCGCTGCCCATGCGGCAGGTGCCCACCGGGTGGTAGATGGTGTCCACGCGCGCGCGCAGGAAGCGTTCGATCGCGGCGTCGTCGCCGGGCGCGGGCTCGTCGTGCAGCGGCCGGCCGGCGTGCGGTGCGAGGGCGCGCGTGTCCAGCAGCGCGCGCGTGGCGCGGTAGGCGCGCGTGAGCGTCTGCACGTCCTCGGGGTCGTCGAGAAACGCCGGGTCGATGCGCGGCGCGGCCAGCGGGTCGCTGCTTGCCAGGCGCACGCTGCCGCGCGAGCGCGGGCGCAGCACGCAGGCATGCAGGCTGAAGCCGCAGCCGAGGTGGCGGCGCCGGCCGTGCTCGTCGACCATGGCGACGACGAAGTGCCACTGCACGTCCGGCCGCGGCAGCCCGGGGCGGCTGCGGAAGAAGCCGCCGCTCTCGGCGAAGTTGGTGCTCAGCAGGCCGCGCCGCTCGCGCCCGTACAGCCGCCACTCGCGGGCCAGGCGCGCCAGCCCCTGCAGGCCGAGGCCGAACAGCCCCGGGTCGCTCTGGCGGCGCGAGATCAGGCAGTCGGGGTGGTCCTGCAGGTTGGCGCCCACCGCCGGCCGGTGCACCCGCGTCGCGAGGCCCAGCGCCTGCAGCGCCTCGCCGTCGCCGATGCCCGAGAGCATCAGCAGCTGCGGGCTGCCGAAGGCGCCGGCCGCCAGCACCACCTCGCGCCGCGCCGTGAGCCGCCGCACGCTGCCGTCCTGGACGATCTCCACGCCGGTGGCGCGCTCGGCGCCGGGACCGGACTCGAACAGCACGCGCCGCGCCTGCGCACCCAGCAGCCGGACGAGGTTGGGCCGGCCGGCCGCCGGTTCGAGGTAGGCGCGTGCGGCGTTCCAGCGCTCGCCGCCTTGCTGGGTGACGTGGTACAGGCCCACGCCGTCCTGCTCGGCGCCGTTGAAGTCGAGGTTGAGCGCATGGCCGCACTCGGTGGCCGCCTGCAGGAAATGGCGGTTGAAGTCGCTGGGCGAGACCAGGGCCGAGACCTTCAGCGGCCCGTCGCGTCCATGCCAGCGGGCGTCCAGCCCCGGCGCGGTGAGCCCCTCGGAGCGGCGGAAGAAGGGCAGCACCTCGTCCCAGGACCAGCCGGGGCAGCCGGCGGCGGCCCAGTCGTCGTAGTCGCTGCGGTGGCCGCGGATGTAGACCATCGCGTTGATGGACGAGCTGCCGCCCAGCACCTTGCCGCGGGGCTGGTAGCCGCGGCGCCCGTTCAGGCCGCGCTGCGGCTCGGTCTCGAAGGCCCAGTTCAGGCGCCGCGTCGGCACGGTGCCGGCGAGGCCGGCGGGCACCGAGACCCAGCGCGTGCTGTCCGCCGGGCCGGCCTCGACCAGCGCGATGCGCAGGCCCGGGTCTTCGCTGAGCCGCCCGGCCAGCACGCAGCCGGCGGAGCCGCCGCCGACGATGACGTAGTCGAAGGTGTCGTCTGTCATGTCTTCAGGCCGGCCAGGGCGCGGCATCCACCACGGGAAAGTTGCCGCCGAAGCGATCGAGCAGCGAGAAAAGACGTGCCAGCAGCGGCGCCTGGCCGTCGAGCAGCAGCCGGCCTTCGGCCAGCGCCTGCGCGGGCGTGAGGCGCTGCTGCACGATGGCGTCCAGCGTGTCGCGGTCGGTGCGGACCGCGAGGTCGGCCGCCGGTGCCTCGCCGTCGAGGCGCAGGCTGCTGAGCGCGCCGTTGGACAGCGTGCAGAGCCACTGCTCGCCGCTGTCGCGGAAGTCCCACAGCAGCGTGAAGGCCAGGCCCTGCGCACGCCCGGCGTTCACGCGCACCGCCAGCGCGTCGAACAGCAGGGCATTGCTCATCGCGCGCATCAGCGCGCCGCCGGCCGGGGCCAGGGTGGGCGCCGGCGGGCCGTGGCGGTATTCGTGCGCCCCGAGCAGGAAGGCGTTGCGCCAGGTGGCCGACTCGGCCTGGAAGCCCATCTGCTCCAGCGCCGCGGCCGCCAGCTCGCGGGCTGCGCCGTTCCCGGGCTCGGCGTAGACCAGGTGCTTCGTCACCTCGGCCACCCAGCGGAACTCGCCGCGCTCGAAGTCGGCGCGGGCGCGGGCCATCACCGCGTCGGCGCCGCCCATGTACTCGACGGTCTTGCGCGCCGCGGCCACCGGGGGCAGCGCGTGCAGGTTGGCCGGGTGCGCGTCGTACCAGCTCAGGTAGTGCTGGACGATGGCCTTCACGTTGTGCGAGACCGTGCCGTAGAAGCCGCGCAGGTGCCAGCGCTCGGCCAGCGCCGGCGGCAGCGCCAGCCCCTCGGCGATCTCGGCGGCCTTCAGGCCGTGGCTCATCAGCCGCACGGTCTGGTCGTGCAGCAGGCGGTACAGGTCGCGCTGCTCGGCGAGGAAGCGCATGGCGCGTTCGCGGCCCCAGGTGGGCCAGTGGTGCTGGGCCAGCACGACCTCGGTGCGCGGCCCGTAGCGGTGCAGCGCCTGGTGCAGGTACTTGGACCACGCCAGCGCGTCGCGCACCTGCGCACCGCGCAGCGGGCACAGGTTGTGCAGCGTGTGGGTGGCGTTCTCGGCCAGGTTCAGTGCACGCTCGCCCGGAATGAACAGGTGCATCTCGGCCGGCGCCTCGGAGTCGGGCGTGAGCTGGAATTCGATGGCGAGCCCGTCGATCACCAGCACCTCGTGCTCGGCGCTGATCTCGCGCGTCGGCGCGATCAGGCCCGGCCGGCCGATGGGCAGCGTCTTGCCCAGGCCCGCGTCGACCTGGCCGCCGGGGCCCTGGGGCAGGGTCTGGCCGAACTGGAACTGCGAGCGCCTGGCCATCGCCACGCCGGCGATCACGTTCTCGGCCACCGCGTGGTGCAGGAAGCCCGCCGGCGCGATCACCATCACGCGGCCGGCGCGCACCTCGGCTTCGTCGACCAGCCCGTGCACGCCGCCGAAGTGGTCGGCGTGGCTGTGGGTGTAGACCACCGCCAGCAGCGCCCGCCGGCCTTCGGGGTCGCGGTGGCGGCGGTACAGCGCCAGCGCGGCGGCGGCGGTTTCGGCGCAGGTGAGCGCGTCGATGGCGATGACGCCGGTGTCGGTCTCGACGAAGGTGATGTTGGCGATGTCGAAGCCGCGCACCTGGAAGATGCGCTCGGTGACCTGGAACAGGCCGTGCCCGCGGTTGAGCCGGGCCTGGCGCCACAGGCCGGGGTGCACCGTGCCGGGCGCCTCGGCCTCGTCGAGAAAGCCGTAGGCGCGCAGGTTCCACACGCCGGTGCCGTCGGCGCGCCGCACCTCGGCGTCCGGCACGGTGCCGATGAAGCCGCGCTGCGCGTCGGCGAAGTCCTCGCCGTCCTCGGGCGGCAGCGACCGGGCGACGAGGCGCTGGAAGCCGAGGGTGGCGGGGTGGGCGCAGCCGGAGGGAATGGTTGCCATGGTCGTCATTGCCAGCGCAGCAGCCAGGCCTCGAGCCGCGCCATGCCCTTGGTCACCACCATGCCGAGGCCCGCGAGCACGAACAGCAGGGCCATCACGCCGTCCATGTTGAAGTTCGATTGCAGGTAGGCCAGGGTCTGGCCCAGGCCGTGCTCGGCGGCCATGATCTCGGCGCCCACCACGCCCAGCATCGAGAAGATCAGGCCCAGGCGCAGGCCCGAGAAGATCACCGGCACGGCGGACGGCAGCGTCACCTTGAAGAACAGCTGCCGCGGCGTGGCGCCCAGCGAGCGGCTGAGCGTCAGGAAATCCTGCGGCACGCCGCGGATGCCGGCCACCGTGTTGGCCAGCACGATGAAGAACGACAGGCTCGTGCCCATGGCGATCTTCGAGCCGATGCCCAGGCCGAACCACAGCAGGAACAGCGGCACCAGCGCGAAGCGCGGCATGGCGTTGATCACGCCCAGGTACGGCTCCAGCGCGCGTTCCATCGCCGGCCACTGCGTGAAGGCCAGGCCCAGCATCACCGCCAGCACGGCGCCCAACGCGAAGGATGCCAGCGTGCCGCCCACGGTGTAGGCCAGCTCCAGCCAGAGCTTGCCGTCCACGAAGAAGCCTTGCCACAGGTAGTGCGCGATCTGCGAAGGCTGGCCGAACAGCGCGCGGTCGAGCAGGCCCTGGCGTGCGGTCCATTCCCAGGCGCCGAAGAAGACGATGAGGAAGACCGCGTGGCGCAGCGGGGTGCCGCCCCGGCGGCGCGCGGGGTCGCGGTGCGGCGCGCCGGCCGCGAGGGGCCGGGCCATCGCGGGCAGGGGGGAATTCACTGGACTGCCCTCCGCGCTGCGCGCTGCGGGATGAGCGCTTGGGAGCGGCCCGGCGCGCTCATGCCGCCACCTCCGCCGCCTGCGAATGGCGGATGCCCAGCTCGAGCTGCTCCCAGACCTGCGAATACAGGCGCAGGAAGGCCGGGTCGCGCTGCAGCTCGCGCACGTGGCGCGGGCGCGGCAGGTCGATGGCCATGTCGGCCACGATGCGCCCGGGCCGCGCGCTCATCACCACCACGCGGTCGGCCAGCGCCACGGCCTCGGCCAGGTCGTGGGTGATGAAGACCACGGTGCGCCGCGTCTGGCCCCACAGCTCCAGCAGCAGGTCCTCGAGCTGGATCTTGGTCTGCGCGTCGAGCGCGCCGAAGGGCTCGTCCATCAGCAGCGCCTCGCCCTCCAGGCAGAAGCCGCGGGCCAGCGCGCAACGCTGGCGCATGCCGTGCGACAGGGCCTTGGGGTAGGCATCGGCGAAGCGCGCCAGCCCCACCTGCGCCAGCGCCTCGCGCGCCCGCGCCTCGCGCTCGGCCACCGGGACGCCGCGCAGCTCCATGCCGAAGCACACGTTCTGCAGCGCCGTGCGCCAGGGGAACAGGCAGTCGCGCGCCATGGTGTAGGTCACGCGCGGGCTGCCGGCCTCGGGCGGCTGGCCCCCGATGGTGACCGTGCCCCGCTGCACCGGCAGCAGGCCGGTCAGGTGGTTCAGGATCGTCGTCTTGCCGCAGCCGCTCGGGCCGACGATGGCCACGAACTGCCCGGAGGCGATCTCCAGGCTCACGTTGTCGACGGCCAGCACGGCGCCGCCGAAGTCGACGCTCAGGTCGCGGATGGAAATCGCTGCCATGGCCGCCTCACTCGCTTGGCGCCTGGTCCCAGACCAGGTCGGCCACCTTGGGCAGCGCGGCCATCTGCCGGGTCTGCTTCAGGTATTCGAGGGTGGCCGCGACGGCGTCGCGCCTGACCATGGTCTTGAAGGTGCCGGCCTCGACGCCGAGCTCGAAGGTGCGGCGCGCGATCAGCTCGCCCTGCGGCATGTCGAAGCTGAAGTACTCGGCGGAAATCTTCAGCACCTCGGCCTGGTTGGCCGGGTCGTTGACGAAGGCCTCGGCCTGCCGGGCGGCCTTGACCACCGCCTGCGCCAGCTCGGGCCGGGCGGCGATCTGCTCGGCGCGCATCACGAGGCCGGTGCCGGCGCCGTACATCGCCTTGAGCAGCGCGGGCTCGGCGAAGGCCCTGTCGCGGTAGACCACGCGGCACAGGCGGGTCAGCTCGCACATCGTGCCCGAGGGCTCCCAGCTGACGATGGCGTCGACCTGGCCGGCGCGCAGCGCCGCGAACGCGGTGTTGGGCGAGCCCACCGCCACGTAGGTCACGTCGTCGGCCTTCATTCCGGCCTGCTGCAGCAGGAAGGCGAAGTACGACTCGGTGGCCGAGCCGCGCGCCACCACGCCGACCTTGCGGCCCGCGAGGTCCTGCATGTACGCGGGGTAGCCCTTGGCGAGGTGGGGCATCTCCACGCGGGTGGCCACGTCGACCTGGAAGATGTTGGACACCGCCGAGCCGGCGATGGTGTGCAGCCTGGCGCCGCGCTGGACCGCGGCGGCCACCACCTCGATGGGCGTCTGCGCCACGTCGATCGAGCCGCCGATCAGCGCCTGCAGGCCGAGCGGCGCGGCCGGGATCTGCTTGAGCTCGCACTGGATGCCGGCGGCCTGGCACCAGCCCTTGCTGCGCGCCACCCGCATCAGCAGGTTGCCGTGGCCGGGGTAGTCCTGGAAGCGCAGCACCGGCGGGTCGGCCGCGGCGGCGGGCAGGGCGGCGAACGTGCAGGCCAGGGCGAGCAGCCCCGCCGCGAGGGCCGCGAGCGGCCGCCTGGCGGCGTGGCGCGGGTGCCGGGGATGCCGGGGGTGGAGGAATCGGTTCATCGTGGTCTCCTGGTGGTGCCGGCGCGCTGCTTCGGCGTCGCCTGGGCCGCGGTTGCCGGCAGGCCGACGTAGGCGCCCAGCGCCGCGGCGAGTTCGCGGGCGAAGCCGGGGTCGTCGAGCTTGAGCGGCCCGGGGTCCGTGAGCACGGCGTTGATCAGCACGCCCTGCGTCATCTGGTGGGCGAAGCGCAGCCGGGCCTGCGCGGCCGCACCGCGGCAGGCCGGCCAGCGCGACATCGCTTCCAGGAACTGCTGGCGGCTGCGGTCGCGCAGCCGGATCAGCGGCGTCGACGCGGCCTCTTCGGCCGGGCGGCGGCGGACGTCGAGCACCGCCGCGGCGTACAGGCCGCGGTGCAGCGCGAAGGAATGGCAGGCCAGCGCCGTCCATGCGCGCACGAAGGCGGGCGCGTCTTCCCCGGCCCGCTCGGGGGCGGCGAAGAAGGCGTCGGCACGCTGCTGCAGCTGCTCGCACACCAGTGCGAGCAGGACGGCGAAGTAGCTGTCCTTGTCGTGGAAGCGCGTGTAGAAGGTGCCGACCGAGCAGCCGATGGCGGCGGCGATGTCGCCGACGGTGACGTCGGCCCAGTCGCGCGCGGCGGTGAGCTGCAGCCCGGCCTCGATCAGCGCCTGCTGGCGGTCGCGCCCGCGCTGCTGGCGCGGCGGCGCGGCCAGGCGCTCGGGGAGGTCGGCGGCGGCGAGCTGCTGCAGCGGTACGGGCTTCACTGTCAAGCCCCGTCGACAAATGAACATGAATTCATGTTCACATATTAGGCGCGGCTTCCGCGCGGGTGTCTGCGGGGAAACCATGGGGCGGGGCGCACGGCCCCATGGTTTCCCCGTGGCGGCCTGCCGGTTCCATGGCGGGAGGGACGGTCGGGCCGGCGCGGGCCCGGCGGACGGCGGCCGCGCCGCGGCTCAGGTGTTCAGGCGTTCAGGCGCCCGTAGCCCACGCTCGCCGCCGGCGTGCCGCCCGCCAGCACCTGCACCGCGCAGTACTTGAACTCCGGGATCTTGCCGAAGGGGTCGAGCGCGGCGTTCGTCATCAGGTTGGCCGCGGCCTCGTAGTAGGCGAAGGGCACGAACACCGCGCCGCGCGGCGTGCCGTCGTCGCGGCGGGCGTGCAGCGCCACCTCGCCGCGGCGCGAGCGCAGGGTGAGCGCGTCGCCGGGCTGCAGGCCCAGGCGCGCCAGGTCCTCGCCGTGCAGCGAGGCGGTGGCGACCGGCTCCAGGGCGTCGAGCACCTGCGTGCGGCGCGTCATGCTGCCGGTGTGCCAGTGCTCGAGCTGGCGGCCGGTGATGAGCACGAAGGGGTAGTCGGCATCGGGCCGCTCGGCGGCGGGGATGATGTCGGCCGGCACCAGCTTCACGCGGCCGTCGGGCGTGGGGAAGCGGTCGTCGAAGACGATCGGCCGGCCCGGGTCGTCGGCAGCGAGGCAGGGGTAGGTGATGCTGTCCTCGCGCTGCAGCCGCTCCCAGGTGATGCCGGCGATGGCGCCGTGCATGGCGCGGCGCATCTCCTCGTACACCGCGGCCACGCCCGATTCCTCGCCCTCGTAGTGCCAGCCGAGGCCGAGGCGCCGCGCCATCTGCTGGATGATCCACAGGTCCTGCCGTGCCTGCCCCGGCAGGTCGAGCGCGCGGCGGCCGAGCTGCACCATGCGGTCGGTGTTGCTCACCGTGCCGCTCTTCTCGGGCCAGGCGCTGGCGGGCAGCACCACGTCGGCGAGCCACGCGGTCTCCGTCAGGAAGAGGTCCTGCACCACCAGGTGCTCCAGCGAGGCGAGGGCGTGGCGCGCGTGGTTCAGGTCCGGGTCGCTCATCGCCGGGTTCTCGCCCATGACATACATGCCGCGCACTTTGTGCGGGTCGCTGTCGGGCGCGAGCGCCTTGTGCATGATCTCCACCACGGTGTAGCCGGGCGTGCGGTCGAGTGGCGTGCGCCAGAAGTCCTCGAACCACGCATGCGCCTGCGCGTCGTCCACGCGCTGGTAGTTGGGGAACATCATCGGGATCAGCCCGGCGTCGCTCGCGCCCTGCACGTTGTTCTGGCCGCGCAGCGGGTGCAGCCCCGAGCCGGGCTTGCCGATCTGGCCGGTGACCGAGACGAGCGCGATCAGGCAGCGCGCGTTGTCGGTGCCGTGCACGTGCTGGCTCACGCCCATGCCCCACAGGATCATTGCGCTCTTCGCCGTGGCGAAGGCGCGCGCCACCTCGCGCAGCGTCTCGGCGGGGATGCCGCAGATCGGCGCCATCGCCTCGGGGCTGTAGCCGCGCACGTTCTCGCGCAGCGCCTCGTAGTTGGCGACGCGCTCGCGCACGAAGCCCTCGTTCACCAGGCCTTCGTCGATCACCGTGTGGATCAGCGCGTTGAGCATCGCCACGTCGGTGTCGGCGTTGAACTGCAGCGTGCGCCAGGCGTGGCGCGAAAGCTCGGTGCGGCGCGGGTCGGCGAGCACGATCCTCGCGCCGCGCTTCGCCGCGTTCTTCATCCAGGTGGCCGCCACCGGATGGTTGGCCGTGGGGTTGGAGCCGATGACGAGGATCACCTCTGCATGCTCGACGTCGCCCGCCGGGTTGCTGACCGCGCCCGAGCCCACGCCCTCGAGCAGCGCCGCCACGCTGGACGCATGGCACAGCCGCGTGCAGTGGTCGACGTTGTTGCTGCCGAAGCCGGTGCGCACGAGCTTCTGGAAGAGGTAGGCCTCCTCGTTGCTGCCCTTGGCCGAGCCGAAGCCGGCGAGCGACTTCGGGCCGTGCGTGTCGCGCAGGCGGCGCAGCGTGCCGCCGGCGAGATCGAGTGCTTCTTCCCAGGTCGCTTCGCGGAACACCGCCGACCAGTCGCCCGGGTTCGGCGTGGACTGCGGGTCCTTGGGCACGCCGGGCCGGCGGATCAGCGGCTTCGTCAGGCGCTGCGGATGGCTCGCGTAGTCGAAGCCGAAGCGGCCCTTCACGCACAGCCGGCCGTGGTTGGCCGGGCCGTCGCGGCCCTCGACGCTCACGATGGTGTTGCCGCGCACGTTGTAGGTGAGCAGGCAGCCGACGCCGCAGAACGGGCACACCGAATCCACCCGCCTGTCTACCACCTGCGAGCCGAGCAGCGTCTTGGGCATGAGCGCGCCCGTGGGGCAGGCCTGCACGCATTCGCCGCAGGCGACGCAGGTGCTCTCGCCCATCGGGTCGGCGAGGTCGAAGACGATGCGGCTGTGCGCGCCGCGCCCGGCATAGCCGATGACGTCGTTGACCTGCTCCTCGCGGCAGGCGCGCACGCAGCGGGTGCACTGGATGCAGGCGTCGAGGTTCACCGCCATGGCAGGGTGCGACACGTCCGGCGCCGGTTGCCCGCGGCGCAGGGCCCGCAATGCGGGGCGCACCGTCACGCCTTCGCGGGCCGCCCAGTCGCTCAGCTCGCCGTGCGGCCGGGCGCCGGCGGCGTCGGCCCACTTGTGGCCGGTGTCGGGCAGGTCGGCCAGCAGCATCTCCAGCACCAGGCGCCGGCTCTTCCTCGCGCGCTCGCTGTCCGTCTTCACGTCCATGCCGGGCAGCACGTGGCGGCAGCAGCTCGGCGCCAGCGTGCGCTCGCCCGCCACCTCCACCACGCAGGCGCGGCAGTTGCCGTCGGGGCGATAGCCGTCCTTGAAGCACAGGGTCGGGAGGTCGATGCCCTCGCGGCGTGCCACGCCCAGCAGCGTCTCGCCTTCGAGGGCCTGGACGCGGCGGCCGTCCAGCGTGATGTCGACGTGCGCCGCCTGCACAGGCACGAGCTTCTCGGGCGCGTTCATGCGGCCCCTCCGATCTCGTGCGCGAAATGCCGCTGCACGCAGCGGATCGGGTTGGGCGCCGCCTGCCCCAGCCCGCAGATGGACGCGTCGGCCATCACCTCGCCCAGGTCGGCGAGCGTGCCGTTGTCCCAGTCCTCGGCTTCCATCAGCCGCGCCGCCTTGTCGGTGCCCACGCGGCAGGGCGTGCACTGGCCGCAGCTCTCGTCGGCGAAGAACCGCATCATGTTCAGCGCGGCGTCGCGCGCGCGGTCGTGCTGGCCGAGCACGATGACCGCCGCCGAGCCGATGAAGCAGCCGTGCGGCTGCAGGGTGTCGAAGTCGAGGGGAATGTCGGCCATCGCCGCCGGCAGGATGCCGCCCGAGGCGCCGCCCGGCAGGTAGGCATACAGCACGTGGCCATCGGCCATGCCGCCGCAGTATTCATGGACCAGCTCGCGCAGCGTGATGCCGGCCGGTGCGAGCTTCACGCCGGGGCGCTTCACCCGCCCGCTCACGCTGAAGCTGCGCAGGCCCGTGCGGCCGTGGCGGCCGAAGCCGGCGAACCAGGCGGCGCCGCGCTGCACGATGTCGCGCACCCAGTACAGCGTCTCGAAGTTGTGCTCCAGCGTCGGGCGCCCGAACAGGCCCACCTGCGCGATGTAGGGCGGGCGCAGGCGCGGCTCGCCGCGCCGGCCTTCGATGCTTTCCAGCATGGCCGACTCCTCCCCGCAGATGTAGGCGCCAGCGCCGCGCCGCAGCTCGATGCGCGGCAGCGGGAAGGGCGCCTCGCGCCGCAGGTCGGCGATGGCCTGCGCGAGCAGCGCGCGGCAGCCGGCGTACTCGTCGCGCAGGTAGAGGTAGCAGGCCTCGACGCCCACCGCCGCCGCGGCGACGAGCATGCCTTCGAGGAAGCGGTGCGGGTCGCGCTCCAGGTAGGTGCGGTCCTTGAAGGTGCCGGGCTCGCCCTCGTCGATGTTCACCGCCATCAGCCGCGGCGCCGGCTGCTCGCGCACGATGCGCCACTTGCGCCCCGCCGGAAAGCCCGCGCCGCCGAGGCCGCGCAGGCCGGCGTCTTCCAGCGCCTTCAGCACCTCGTCGGCAGCAAGGCGCTGCGCGACCACGTCGGCCGCGAGCGCGTAGCCGCCGGCGGCGCGGTAGGCGGCGTAGCCGACGCAAGCCGGGCTGACGTCGGCCGGGCCGGTGGTGATCTCGCACGGCGCCTGCGCGGCCGGGTCGAACGACGGGGCGGCGGCCGCCGCCGGATGCGCCGTCCCGCCCGCGGCCACGCACCGGGCCACGCCCTCGGGCGACGCCTGCGGCACCGGCCGCTGGTGCACCACCGCCACCGGCGCCTGCTCGCAGCGGCCGACGCAGGGCGCGGGGATCACGCGCACGCCGCCGCCCAGCAGCGCCGGCAGCCGCGCGAGCAGGTCCTGCGCGCCGGCCAGCTCGCAGCTCAGCCCGCTGCACACGCGCACGGTCAGCGCCGGCGCCGCCTCGCCGCCGCGCAGCAGCTCGAAGTGGTGATAGAAGCTCGCGACCTCGTACACCTCGGCCATCGGCACGCCGGTCTCGCGCGCGAGCGCGACCAGGTGGCCCTCGTGCAGCCCGCCGAACCGGTCGTTCAACAGGTGCAGGTGCTCGATCAGCCGGTCGCGCGGCCAGCCGCCGGCCGGTGCCGCGCCGAGCAGGGCGCGCACCTCGGCCAGCGCGGCGTCGTCCGGCTGCCGCCCCTTGAGCCGGCCGCGGCGCCGGATGCGCTGGCGCATCTCGTCGGCGCTCAGGGTGGCGACCACGTCGGAAGGGGCGAGCAGGGACGAGGACTTCATGGCGGAAAACGGCGCGCGGCGCGCGGTGGGCGCCGCCAGGCACGGGAGGGGCAATCACGGCGAGTCTATGCCGGCCACCCGCCGGCTATGCGGCGTCGGTTCAGGCCGCGCGCGGCGGCCGAATTGGCGCATGCTTTGCCGGCTTTTCCCCGGCTGCGCCGGAGCCGCCTTCGATACGCTTCGCTACAAATACCGAACCGAGGGCCACCCCATGAACCCGCGCGCACCGCAGCCCGCCACGCCGACCTACCAGCTCCTTGGCTTCAAGGACTTCATGGAGTGGGACGAACTGGCCTCGCTGGCGCACACCTTGACGCAGCGCGCAGCCCCCGCCGCGGCGGGCGCCCGGCCCGTCGCCGATTTCAACGCCGCATGGAACGTGACCATGCCGGCCGCGCTGTCCGCCGTGCCCGAGCCGACGCCGTTTCGCGAAGCCATCGCCGGCCTCGTGATCCGCGAGGTGAACGAGCCCGAGGTGTTCCGCCACTTCTTCGGCTGACCCGTCCGCCGCATCGCGCGGCGCCGTTTATTCGTGGAACCGCACCGAGGCCTCCAGCGGCGCCCGTTCGGTGCGGCATTCGTTCGCCGGCACTGCCGGATCCTCGTAGCCGAAGGACAGGCCGAACAGCAGCTTGTGCGAATCCGGCACCGACAGCAGCTCGCGCACGATGGGCGCGTGGTAGCTCAATGCCGTTTGCGGGCATGACGCGAGGCCGTGCGCCGTGAGCGCGAGCATCAGCGTCTGCGCGTACATGCCGCAATCGGCCGCCTCACGCAGGCCGAAGGGCTCGGGCAGGAACAGGAAGGCCACGTGCGGCGCGCCGAAGAAGGCGAAGTTGCGCGCGAAGCTGGCGGCGCGGCCGGCCTTGTCTTCGCGGGTGATGTTCATCGCGCCCCACAGCCGCACCGCCGCGTCGATCTGGCGCTCGCGGTAGATGCCGGCGTACTTGCCGTCATAGGGAAAGTCCGGCGCGTTGCGCGCCGGATCCTGCGCCGCGTCCGAGATGCGCCGGCGCAGCAGCTCGCAGGTTTCACCCGAGGCCACGTGCGTGATCCACGGCTGGGTGTTGCAGTTCGAGGGCGCCCATTGCGCCAGCTCGAACACCGCGCGCAGCGTCTCGGCGGGAACCGGCTTGGGCAGGAAGCCGCGCACGGAGCGGCGGGAACGGATGGCGTCGGCGGTGGAAAGCATGCGTGTCGTCCGGAAAGGGAGAAGGAAACGGGGAGCCCGGCATCGTCGCACAGGCGGCCGCGCCTTGTCGGCGGGCGCAGGGAACGTCTCTTGCTGTCTCGCACATGCGCCGGGGCAGCCCGACCGACGGCGTTGTCCGGCACCGTTCCAGGAGCAGCCAACCATGACGTGGACCGACCTTGCTTCCCACCCCGCCGTGCGGCATGTGCTCGCCGCGGGCAGCCTTGCCAGCGCGCTGTCGATGGCGGCCATGGCATGCGGCAGCCGCCGCGACACCGGCAGCGCCATGGCCGCCGTCAACGCGCCCAGCCACTGGTTCTGGGGCGAACGCGCCCTGCGCCGCAACGATGCCTCCTGGCGCTTCACGCTGCTCGGCGCCGCCACGCACCACGCCTCCGCGCTCTTTTGGGCCGTGTTCTACGAACTGCTGCGCGCCCGCCGGAAACACCCGACGCCGGCCAACGCCGTCGTCGACGCCGCCGCCGTCACCGCCGTCGCGGCGGCGGTCGACCTCAAGCTCGTGCCCCAGCGGCTCACGCCGGGCTTCGAGCGGCGGCTGTCGCGGCGCAATCTCGCGTGGGTGTATGTCGGTTTCGCCGCGGGGCTGGCGATTGGCGGCGCGCTGGCGGCACGCCATCGCGGCGGCTCGCGCTGAGGCGGCGTGGACTACCGACAGCGCATCGGCGCGCAGGGCTTTCGCTTCGACAGCCTGCGCACGCTCATGGCCAAGGCGACGCCGGCGCGCTCGGGCGACGTGCTCGCGGGCATCGCCGCGGCCTCCGATGTGGAGCGCATGGCCGCGCGCCTGGCGCTGGCGGACGTGCCGCTGAAGCGCTTTCTCGAGGAGGCGCTGGTTCCCTACGAGGACGACGAGGTGACCCGCCTCATCGTCGACACGCACGATGCGGCGGCGTTCGCGCCGGTGGCACAGCTCACGGTCGGCGCGTTTCGCGACTGGCTGCTCGCATCGGCCGTCGACAGCGCGGTGCTGGCACGGCTCGCACCCGGCATCACGCCGGAGATGGCTGCGGCGGTCAGCAAGCTGATGCGCAACCAGGACCTGATCCTCGTCGCGCGCAAGTGCGAGGTCGTCACGCGCTTTCGCGACACCATCGGCCTGCCGGGCCACCTGGCCGTGCGCCTGCAGCCCAACCACCCGACCGACGACCTGCGCGGCATCGCCGCCTCGGTGGTCGACGGCCTGCTGTACGGCGCGGGCGACGCGGTGGTCGGCGTCAACCCGGCCACCGACAGCCTGCCCGGCCTGGCCCGGCTCGTCCACGCGCTCGACGATGTCGTCCAGCGCCTGGCCATCCCCACTCAAACCTGCGTGCTCACCCATGTGACCAACACCCTGCGCATGATCGAGCAAGGCGCGCCGGTGGACCTGGTGTTCCAGTCCATCGCCGGCACCGAGCAGGCCAACCGCGGCTTCGGCATCGACCTGGCGCTGCTGCGCGAGGCGCACGGCGCGGCGCTGTCGCTGCACCGCGGCACGATCGGCGACGACGTGATGTATTTCGAGACCGGGCAGGGCAGTGCGCTCTCGGCCGAGGCACACCACGGCGTGGACCAGCAGACCTGCGAAGCGCGCGCCTACGCCGTGGCGCGCGCGTTCTCGCCGCTGCTGACCAACACCGTGGTCGGCTTCATCGGCCCCGAGTACCTGCGCGACGGCAAGCAGATCATCCGCGCCGGGCTGGAGGATCACTTCTGCGGCAAGCTGCTGGGCGTGCCGCTCGGCTGCGACGTCTGCTACACCAACCACGCCGAGGCCGATTCGGACGACATGGACACGCTGCTCACGCTGCTGGGCACGGCAGGCGTCAACTTCGTGATGGGCGTGCCAGGCGCCGACGACATCATGCTCAACTACCAGAGCACCTCGTTCCACGACGCGCTGTACCTGCGCGATCTGCTTGGGCTCAAACGTGCGCCTGAGTTCGAGGCGTGGCTGCAGGGTCTCGGGCTCACCGATATGAACGGGATGCTGCTGCCGGTCGATGCGTCTCACCCGGCGCTGGCGCAAATGCGCCGTCTCTCGCTGCCTTCATGACGACGAAGGCTTCGCCCGCTTCCACAACGTCCGAGGCCGGGCCGCCGCCCGACCCGTGGACGGATCTGCGCGCCTTCACCCCGGCGCGGCTCGCGCTCGGACGCAGCGGCCACAGCCTGCCCACCGCCGAACTGCTGCGCTTCGGCGTGGCGCATGCGCAGGCGCGCGACGCGGTGCAGCTGCCGCTGGACGTGCCGGCACTGGACGCGGCGCTGCGCGCGCAGGGGATCGACACGCTGCAAGTGCGCAGCGCCGCGCCCGACCGGGCGACCTACCTGGTGCGGCCCGACCTCGGCCGGCGCCTTGACGCGGACAGTGCGCAATGCTTGCGGGAACGCGCGGCACGGCCGCCGGCCGGCGGTGCCGACCTGCTGCTCGTCGTGGGCGACGGCCTGTCGTCGTTCGGCGTGCAGCGCAGCGCCGCGCAGCTTGTGGCACACATCGTCATGCAGGCCGCGCCCGGATGGGCGATCGGGCCGGTGGTCATCGCCACCCAGGCCCGGGTGGCGCTGGGCGACGAGATCGGCGATCTGCTGGGCGCTCGCTTCGTCGCCATGCTCATCGGTGAACGTCCCGGCTTGAGTTCGCCCGACAGCCTGGGCATCTACCTCACCGCCGCCCCGAAGATCGGCCGGCTCGCTTCGCAGCGCAACTGCATCTCCAATATTCGCGATGCAGGACTTGCGCCCGCCGAGGCGGCGCGCACGCTGTGGAGGCTGTGCGCCGAGGCGCGCCGACTGGGCGCGACGGGCATCCGCCTCCCGCCCGCTGCGCCCGTGCTGGGCAGCGGATGAACGCATAGCTGCTCTGCGGGCGCCGGGCTGGGCGGCGAGCCTGCCCCTTTCCTAGACTCGAACGCTTCACGTTCCGAGGACGCACCGAACATGCAAGACCTGACGCAACTGAGCGTGGCCATCTCCGGCCACGTGGCCACCCTGACGCTCGCCAACCCGCCGGTCAACGCATTGACCCGCGTGCTCAACGACGAGCTGACGCTCGCGCTCGATCGGCTGTCGGAAACCGACGAGGTTCGCGCCATCGTGCTGACGGGCGAAGGCAAGGTGTTCTGCGCCGGCGCCGACCTCAAGGGCCGGGCCGAGATGATCAGGGGGCCGGGCGACCTGCTGGCCCATTCGCGCCGCACGCGCGAGTGCTTCCACGCGATCCGCGAATGCGCCAAGCCGGTCGTCGCCGCCGTCAACGGCGCGGCGCTCGGCTCGGGGCTGGCGATGGTGGCGTCGGCCGACATCATCGTGGTGTCCGAGCGCGCATCGCTCGGCCTGCCGGAGGTCGACGTCGGCCTGCTCGGCGGCTGCCGGCACGCGATGCGGCTGTTCAGCCATTCACGTCTGCGACGCATGGCGCTCACCGGCTATCGCGTGTCCGGCGAGGAGCTCTACCGGCTGGGCGTGGCCGAGGCCTGCACGGCGCCCGACGACCTGATGCCTGCGGCCCTGGAGATCGCCGAGAGCATTGCCTCCAAGAGCCCGATCTCCACGCGCATGGGCAAGCACACGCTCAACACCATCGAGGACATGAGCCTGCGCGACGGCTACCGCTACGAGCAGGACATGACGGCCATCATCGCGAGGACCGACGACGCGCGCGAGGCGCAGCTCGCCTTCCGCGAGAAGCGTGCGCCCGTGTTCACGGGGCGCTGAACGTGCGGCCCGCGGGCCGCACGCTGCATAGCTGGTTTGCGCCTCGGGTGTCTTACGGCGAAGCGCACGGGTGAACACACTGCCCGCGCCCTTCACCACGACATCAAGAGGAGACACATGAACCACGTCGGGAAACTCGCCGCGCTGTGCGCGGCTGCGGCTGCACTGCCGGCCATCGCGCAGACATCGGCCCTCACGATCTACGGCCGGCTCGATCTCGGCATCACCCATCAGAACAGCGGCACCACCAGCCTGAACGGCGGCAATGGCGCGACCGGCGCGGCCGGCAAGCGCTGGGATGTGCGCCAGAGTTCGGGCAGCCGGCTCGGCTTTCGCGGCACCGAGGACCTGGGCCGCGGCTGGAAGGCCGGCTTTCACATCGAGCATCGCTTCCGCGCCGATTCGGGCGCGGCCGACAACCCCTTCTGGGCTGCGCGCAGCCTGGTCGAACTGGGGTCGCCCTACGGCGCGGTGTACCTCGGGCGCGAATACATCCCGCTGTTCTGGACGGCCGTCGAACTGGACCCCTGGCGTTTCGAGACCACGGCGATGTTCGGCTCGCGCCACCAGTTTGCGGGCTACTCGATCGACGGTGGCGTGCGCAGCCTGAACACCGTGGGCTACAAGTCGCCGAACTGGGGCGGCTTCACGGCGCAGCTCGCGACGGCGCTCGGCGAAGGCGCGCGCGAACGTTCGGCCTCGGCCAATCTGCAATACAAGCGCGGGCCGTGGTTCATCGGCGGCGGTTTCGATCATGTCGATTCGAACCGGCGGCTGGTGTTGATCGGTGGCGCCTACGACTTCGGTGTCGTCCGGCCGATGCTCACCTTCTCGCGTGCGACGGTGGCGGGCATCGACGCGCGCAACCTGAGCCTCGGCGCCACCGCGCCGGTGGGTCCGGGCCAGCTGCGCGTGGGCTTTGCGCGCTACTCGCCCGACGGAGCCAACAACGACATCGACAAGCTGGGGCTCGGCTATGTGCATCCGCTGAGCAAGCGGGTGAGCCTGTACGCGGACCTCGGATCGGCCAAGCAGGAGGGACGTTCGCGCACGACGGCGGTGGACGCGGGCATCAAGTACAACTTCTGAAGAACGCCGGACCTGCCACGCGCGTCGCATAGCTGAATTGCGCCGCGCGTGTCTTACCCGCTGGCAGATCGCGAAACACACTGCGCTCCAGCTGCCCGTACTTCTGGAGACACCATGACCCGTTCGAGCTTGTGCGTTCGCCTCTGTCTTGCCGTCGTGGCGGTGCTGGCCAGTGTGCCGGCTGGCGCCCAACCGTGGCCCGAGAAACCCATCCGCCTGATCGTGCCGTACTCCGCCGGCGGGCCGACCGACGTGGTCGCCCGGCTCGTGGCGAAGAAGGTCGGTGCCGACCTGGGCCAGACGGTCGTCGTCGACAACAAGGCGGGCGCCGGCGGCACCATCGGCGTGGACATGGTCTTGCGCGCCGCGCCCGACGGCTACACCTTCGCGCTCACCGGGCCGGGGCCGCTGGCCGGCATGCGCACGCTCACCAAGGTGCCCTATGCGCCCGAGGACGTCGGCTACGTCACGCTGGTGGCGCGCATTCCGGCCGTGGTCGTGGTGGGCGCGGAGTCCGGCATCGCCGACTTGGGCGATCTCATCCGGCAGGCGAAGGCGGCGCCGGGCGATCTCAACTACGCCTCGGCCGGCGTCGGCACCACGCCGCACATCGGCGCCGAACTGCTGCGCCAGGAAGCCGGCATAGCCATCACCCATGTCCCGTACAAGGGCGCGGCGCCGGCGGTCACGGCGGTGGCATCCGGCGAGGTGCACCTGGCGATGCTCGACCTGCTGCCGGTGCGGCCTTTCGTCGCCGCCGGCCGCATGCGCGTGATGGCGCTCGCCAGCGCCGAGCGCTCGCCGCTGCTGCCCGGCGTGCCGACCACGGCCGAGCTGGGCCTGCCCGGCGTGCGCATGGACACCCACTACGGCATCGTCGGCCCCGAGGCCGTGCCCGAGCCGATCCGTCAGCGCCTGCACGACGCGGTGGCCGCGGCGCTGCGCTCGCCCGAGGTGGCCCAGCAGATGCGCGAGCAGGGCGCGGTGGCGGTGAGCTCCACGCCGGCCGAGTACCGCGAGCTGATGAACGCCGAGTACGAGAAGTGGCGCGCGGTCGTCACGCGCGGAAAGATCACGCTCAACTGAGGCTGCGATGCGCATCGCCGCCGTCGACATCCGCCCCTGCCCGCAGGGCCTGCGCGATCCCGAATGGAAGTTCGCGCGCGCGGTGGTGCCGCGGCTCGAAGGGCATGTGCTCGTGCTCACCGACGAGGACGGCGTGCAAGGACTCGGCTACGCGCACGCCATCCCCGCGATCACGACGCACGGCGCCGGTGCCGCGGCCTCGCTCGCGTGGCTCGCGCCGAGGCTCACGGGCCGGCGCACGGATGACATCGCGGCCATCTGCGAAGAGGTGGATGCCGCGCTCGCGTTCAATCCGAGCGTCAAGGCTGCGCTCGACATGGCGCTGCACGACCTGCTGGCGCGCCGGCTCGGCGTGCCGGTGCACGTGCTGCTCGGCGGGCGGCTGCGCGATGCGATTGCCCAGTCGCGCATCCTCGCGATCAAGACGCCCGCGGAGATGGCGGCCAAGGCGGCGGAGCTCGCCGAAGCCGGCTACCGGCAGCTCAAGCTCAAGCTTTCCGGCGACACGGCACTCGACGTGGCGCGGGTGGCCGCGGTGCGTGACGCCGTGGGCGACGGCCCGGTGCTCACGCTGGACCCGAACCAGTCGTACTCGGCCAAGCAGATGATGGGCGCCTTCGCCCGCATGGAGCGCCACGGCATCGCGCTGATCGAGCAGCCCGTGCAAGCGGCCGACCGCGCCGGGCTGGCCCTGCTCACGCGCAGCCTGCCGGTGGCCATCGAGGCCGACGAGAGTGCGCAGACCGTGGACGACGTCGCGCGCCTCGCGGCCGACCGCGGCGTCGACGTCATGAACCTCAAGATCACCAAGCTCGGCGGCATCCGCCGCTTCATCGAGGCCGTGCACCTGTGCGAGGCGAACGGCGTGGCGGTGCGCGTCGGCGCGGCCTTCGGGCCGGCGCTGCTGCAGGCAATGGCGGTACAGGCGGCGAGCGTCGTGAAGGCGCTGCCCTTTGCCTGCGAGCTGTCGGAGCACGAGCACCTGCTGGACGATCCGTTCACGCCGCTGCCGGTGGTGCAGGGCGCCATCGCGGTGCCGGCGGGGCCGGGCTGCGGCGTGACGTTCGCGGCCTGAATCAGCTCGGGAGGGTGGCCGCCCAGTCGGCGATCGCATCGGCCACCGCCGCCGGCTGCTCGGGCAGCAGCGCGTGGCTCGCGTGGGCGATGAGGCGCACCGTCACGAGATCGCCCAGCGCCTGCTTCAGCTCGAGCCGGGTGGCCGCAGGCCGCCACGGGTCGTCCGCCCCCAGGATCTCGAGCACGGGCACGCGGCTGCGCGGCCACCACGCGTCCTTCGGCGGCGTGAGCGCCGCGCGGCGGTAGGCGGCGCGCAACTGCGGATGCCAGCCGTCGAGCCAAGGCCGCGGGTCGCTGCCTGGCGCGAAGAAGGCCTGCCGCAGCGCTGCGAGGCGCAGCGCTGTGGGCTGCGCCGGGTCGGCGGCGATGTCGAGCTGCGTGCTCAGTCCGGCCGGGAAGGTGCGGGCGGCCGCGCCCAGCGTCACCACACCGCGCACCTGCTGCGGATGGTCGAGCGCCGCCACACGTGCGATGAAATGGCCGAAGGCATGCCCGGCCACGATGGCGCGGCCCTCGCCGAGCCGTGCGATCACGCGCGCCACATCGCGCGCAAGGTCGTGCAGCGTCAAGCTCTCGAGCGGGCCGGTGCTGCCGGCCATGCCGCGCGGCTGCGGGCGCAGCACGCGAAAACCGTGCTGGGCAAGGTCGGCGGCGAACTCGTCGAGGTCGAGTGAGTCACGCTGCGACGAAGGCAGCAGCACGAGGGTGGGGCCGCGACCGTCGGTGCGCACCTCGATGCGCGCGTCGCAGTCGGCCACGAACTCGGTGCGGCTTTCCATGTCCTTCAGTCGATGCTCGCACCGGAGGCCTTCACGATCCCCGCCCACTTCGGAATCTCGCTGCGGATCAGCGCAGCGAATTCGTCCGGCGTGCTGATCGTCGGCTCGATGCCCAGCGCGGCAAGCTGCTTTCGCATCGCAGGATCCGCCATGGCTTTGCCGAGTGCCTGGTTCAGCGTGACGATCGTCTCCTTCGGCGTGCCGGCCGGTGCGAGCACACCCAGCCAGTTCGCCACCTCGAAGCCGGCCAGGCCGCTCTCGGCAATCGTCGGCAACGCAGGCAGCGTCTGCATGCGCTCCTTCGACGTGACGCCGAGCGGGCGCACCTTGCCGGCCTTGATGTGCGGCTCGTACACCGCGTAGGAATCGAAGGTGATGTCGATGCGCCCGGCCAGCATGTCGTTGAGCAGCGGCGCGCTGCCCTTGTAGGGCACGTGCAGCAGCTTGACGCCGGCGAGGCTCTCGAACAGTGCCCCGGACAGGTGGCTGGAGCTGCCGTTGCCCGCCGAGCCGTAGGTGAGCTCGCCCGGCTTGGCCTTCGCGAGCGCGATCAATTCGGCGACGCTCCCGACCGGCAGGTGCGTGCCGACCACCAGCACGCGCGGCGTCTTGTGAGTGAGCGCGACCGGCGCGAAATCCTGGATCGGGTCGTAAGGCAGCTTGCGGTACAGCGAAGGGTTGATGGCATGCGTGCCCATGGTGCCGAAGAACAGCGTGTAGCCATCGGCCGGCGCGTTCGCCACCATCTCGGCGGCCGGGCCGCCGCCCGCGCCGCCGCGGTTCTCGATGACGACCTGCTGGCCGAGAGCGCTGCCCAGTTGCTGGGCCAGGCTGCGCGCCATCAGGTCGGCGGCGCCGCCTGCCGGATAGGGCACGACGAGATGAACGGGCTTGTCGGGAAAGGCCGCTGTGGCGAGGCCGGTAGCCACCGCCAGCAAGCAGCCGGCTCCCCATCGCGCAATGCGTGCCGTGCAGTTCATGTGTTTGTCTCCTTGTGGTGTTGCGCTGCACTCTAGGCAGGCCGTGCCGGCGCTGCCAGAACGCCACGCCGCAAAGCAGCCATGCGTTGCATCGCATAACGCCGCTATGCGCGCCGCCGCATGCCAGCCTTGCCGCAGTGAACCGTAGGCAGCGCCTCGCGCCCGCCCTAGAGTGAAGCCGGACGCATCAAGGAGAACGCAGTTCATGACATCAGCCGCCGGCCCGCTCTCGCATGTGCGGGTGCTCGACCTGAGCCGCATCCTCGCTGCGCCGTGGGCGGGGCAGATCCTCGCCGACCTCGGGGCCGAGGTCACCAAGATCGAACGCCCCGGCAGCGGCGACGACACGCGCAGCTGGGGTCCGCCCTTCCTGCAGGACGCCGACGGCCACGACACGCGCGAGGCGGCCTACTACCTGGCCGTGAACCGCGGCAAGCGATCCGTCACCGTCAGTCTGGACAAGCCCGAAGGGCAGCGCATCGTGCGCGAGCTCGCCAAGCGTGCCGACATCGTGATCGAGAACTACAAGGTCGGCACGCTCGCGCGCTACGGGCTCGATGCCGCGTCGCTGCGCGCGCTCAACCCGCGGCTCATCTACTGCTCGGTCACTGGCTTCGGCCAGACCGGTCCGCGCCGCGAGCAGCCGGCCTACGATTTCCTGATCCAGGCCATGGGCGGGCTGATGAGCGTGACCGGCGAGCGCGACGAGCGCCCCGGCGGCGGGCCGCAGAAGGTGGGCGTGCCCATCGTCGACCTGATGACCGGCATGTACGCCACCGTCGCGATGCTGGCGGCGCTGGCGCGGCGCGAGGCGACGGGCGAGGGCGAGACGATCGACATCGGCATGCTCGACGTGCAGGTGGCGGCGTTGTCCAACCAGGCGATGAACTACCTCGTGTCCGGGCGCACGCCGCGGCGCCACGGCAACGCCCATCCCAACATCCAGCCGCAGGACGTGTACCGCTGCAGCGACGGCGACGTGATCCTCGTGATCGGCAACGACGGCCAGTTCGCCCGGCTGTGCGAGGTGATCGGGCGGCCCGAGTGGCAGACCGACGAACGCTTTGCCACCAACGCGCAGCGCGTGCGCCACCTGAGCACGCTCGCGCCGCTGTTGGCCGCCGAGCTGGCGGGCCGCACCCGTGCCGAACTGGTGGCTGCGCTCGATGCGGCGGGCGTGCCGGTGGGCGCCATCAACAACGTGGCCGAGGTGTTCGAGGACCCGCAGGTGCGCCACCGCGGCATGGTGCGGCAGGTGCCGCACCCCAGCGGCGTGGACGTGCCACAGCTGGCGAGCCCGATCCGCTTCGCCGACGCACCGCTGCGCCCCGTGGCCGCGCCGCCGCTGCTCGGCCAGCACACCGCGCAAGTCCTGGGCGAGCTCGGCTTCGGCGCGGCCGAGATCGCCGCGCTGCGCGAAGGCGGGGTGGTCTGAGATGACGCCCACCCTGAGGCTGCACTGGTCGCCGCGCTCGCCCTATGTGCGCAAGGTGATGGTCTGCGCGCACGAGCTTGGCCTTGTCGACCGGCTCGAGCTGGTGCGCTCGGTGGCGGCCATGCGCACGCCCAACGAGACGCTGATGCGCGACAACCCGCTGTCGAAGATTCCGACGCTGGTGCTCGACACCGGCGCCGCGCTGTTCGACTCGGCGGTGATCTGCGAATACCTCGACGACCTGGCGCGCGGCCCACTGTTTCCGCGTACGGGCGAGGCACGCTGGTCGGCGCTGCGCTGGCACGCGCTCGGCGACGGCCTGCTGGACGCGCTGATTCTGTGGCGCAACGAGCGAGAGCGCGCCGTGCCGATGCCCGAACTGCTGCATGCGTTCGAGCGCAAGGTGAACGCCACGCTGGACCGGCTGGACGGTGAAGCCGCGGCGCTGGCCCAGGCGCCTTTCGCCATCGGACACGTGGCGCTGGGCTGCGCGCTCGGCTACCTCGGCTACCGCTTCGGCGGCTTCGACTGGCGCACACGGGCGCCGCGGCTATCGGCCTGGTACGCCGCCCTGTGCGAGCGGCCCTCCTTCGCGCGGACGGTGCCGGTCGACGGCTGACGGCGTCAGCCGTAGAGCCTGGCCGGGTTGTCCACGAGGATGCGCCGGACCAGCGCATCGTCGCCCGTCCAGTCCCGGAAGCGCTGCAGTAGCTGCGCGGCATCCGGCGCCGGGTCCACCCGCAGGTGCGGCCAGTCGCTGCCCCACACGAGGCGATCGGGGTCGGCCTGCAGCAGCGCGGCGTGGAAGGGGCGGCCGGCCTCGGCGTCCGCCGTGCCCAGCAGGTTGCGATACGCGCACAGCTTCACGTGCACGCGACCGCGTTCGAGCAGCGAGCGCAGGCAGCGAAAGCCGGGTTCGTCGATGCCGGCCGCCACGTCGAAGCCGCCCATGTGGTCGATGACCACCGGCACGGGCAGGCGTTCCAGTTCGGCGGCGATGGCGGGCAGGGCGGCGCAATCGGTCCACAGCTCGGCATGCAGCCCGGCATCGGCCAGCGCAGCGGCCAGCTGCCGCAGGTCGTCGAAGGAGGCGCTGCCGGCGAAGTTCGAGCCCGCGCCGCTGCGGTGGCTGAAGCGGGCGGCGCGCACGCCGCGGTCACGCAGCGCACGCAGGTCCGTCGCGCCATCCGCACGCATCACGACCACGCCACGCAGGTCGGGGTGCGAATCGAGCGCATGCAGCAGCAGCGAATGGTCGCCGCCGTAGGCGCTCGGGTGCACGAGCACGCCGTGCGACAGGCCAAGCCGCGCGAGCAGCGCCAGGTAGCCGCCCGTCGTCGCCTCGGGCGGCGTGTAGCTGCGCGGCTCGGCGAGCGCAAAGCGTGCGTAGGGGCCGAACACGTGCGCGTGGCAGTCCCAGCCGGTCGTCGTGTTCATCGCGGCGGCTCGTGCTGCGGCAGCGGGAAGGCCGGGGTCGCGCCCTCGGGCAGCGGGATCTCGTGCGCGTTGAGCGTCATCGCGACCATGGTGTAATAGCCGACCAGCGCGGTGAGCTCCACCACCGTGCGCGTGCCGAAGCGGGCCAGGGCTGCGGCGTAGGTGCCGTCGCTGACCGAGTGGTCGCGGTTCAGCTCGGCGGCGAAACGCAGCACGAGGGCGTCGTCGGACTGCAGGTCGTCGGGCATGCGCTGGTCGAGCAGGGCGTCGATGATCCTAGGCTCAATGCCTGCTGCCTCTGCCTCGAGGCGGTGCGCATGCCACTCGAAGGGCGAACGGCAGGCGCGGCCGGTCACGAGGATGGCGAGTTCCGACAGCCGCGGCGGCAGGCCGGTGCGGTAGCGCAGCAGTTCGCCGAGCGCCTGCCAGCGGTCGGCCAGCTCGGGGTTGTGCAGGGCGGCGCGCAGCGGCCCCTGGATGCGCCCGCGCCGCCCGGACACGATCTTGTCGTGCACCTGGCGTTGCTCGGGGGTCATCTCGTCGGGGGCGGGAAGCGGGATGCGTGGCATGAAGACTCCTTGGCCCGCAAGCCTAGCCGCCGGCGCCGCGGCGACCGATGCCGCCGGGCGCATCGCTGCTATGCAGGCGGGCCGGCGGCGTCCTGTGCGTGCCACATGCCGCGCGCGGCCATGTCGTCGCAGATGCGCGTGATCTGCTGGATCACGGCGGCGACGGCCCTGGGCTGGCCTTTGGAGCGCGCCGTGGCCATCGAGACCGTGCGCCGGAACTGCGGGCCGACGATGCGCGCCGCCTGCAGCCGGCCTTCCCGCACCTCGCTCCACACCGCGTGCAGCGGCAGCACGGTGTACAGGCGCGAGCCGGCGACGAGCGACTTCTGCAGCGGCAGCGAATCGGCCTCGATCACCGGCACGAGCGTGATGCGCTCATGCCGGGCCATGCCGTCGAGGGCGGTGCGCAGGCCGTTCGGCGCGCTGGGCAGGATGAAGGGCAGCTCGTGCAATGCGGCGAACGCCACCTCGGCGCCGGCGGTCAATGCGTCGCCCGGCGCGCCGACGAGATAGCTGTCCACCTGCGCGAGCGACTGCTCCTGCCGCATCTGCGCGCTGCCGTAGCGGTAGAGGATGGCGATGTCGGCACGCGCATCGGCCAGCCATTCCTCCACCTGCCCGCTCGAGCCTTCGAGGATCTTCAGCCCGATGGCGGGATGGCGTTCGCGCACCTGCGCGAACAGCGGGCCGACCAGCGCCGACCCGATCGACGGCAGCAAGGCCAGCGTCACGGTGCCGCCCGGCTCGCGCGCTTCGCCGAGGATGTCGGCTTCGAGCTGCTGCGCGTCGTTCAGCAGCGCCTTGACCTGCCCGAGGATGCGCTCGCCCACCTCCGACAGTTCGACCCCGCGGCCCGTGCGGTTGAACAGCCGCGTGCGGCAGTCGCGCTCCAGCGCGTTGAGCTGGCGGCTGAGCAGCGACTGGTTGCTGTCGAGGAACAGCGCCGCGCGCGTCAGGCTGCCCAGTTCGGCGATGGCGAGGAAGGCCCGCCACTTGTGCAGGTCGGCCGCGATGTCGATGTGGATGCCGGTGGGCTTGGTCGAGGAGGACATGCAGCGATTCTGGCCTGCATGCCGCGCCGGCACATCGTGGTCGGCACCCTTGCGGCGGCTCGCGCTACCCGGCCTTGGCGTTCTTCTCCACCCATTGCCCGAACGCCGCGAGGAACTTGCCGACGAAGGCCTTGGTGTCTTCCTTCTTGATGCCGCCCTTGTCGTCGAAGAGGTCGCCCGCGCCGCCGATGTAGGCCTCGGGCTGCTGCAGCACCGGGATGTTGAGGAAGGTGAGCGACTGCCGCAGGTGGTGATTGGCGCCGAAGCCGCCGATGGCGCCGGGCGAGACGCTGATCACGGCGCCGGGCTTGCCGTCCCAGGCGCTCTGGCCGTAGGGACGCGAGGCGATGTCGATGGCGTTCTTGAGCACGCCGGGCACGGAGCGGTTGTACTCGGGGGTGACGAAGAGCACCGCGTCGGCTTCCTGGATCTTCTTCTTGAATGCGGCCGAGGGCGCGGGCGGGTTGGCATCGTCGTCCTGGTTGTACAGCGGCAGGTCGCGGATTTCGACGATCTCGAAGTTCAGCCCCGGCGGGGCGAGCGCGGGCAGCGCCTGGGCCATCCTGCGGTTGAACGAATCCTTGCGCAGGCTGCCGACGATGACGGCGACGCGACGGGTCTGGCTCATGGTGATTCCTTTCGGTGGTGGCGGTGGGCCGCTTGTACTGCCGGCGCGGCGGCGGTGTTGTATCGGACGGAATGACCCCTCGGTCCGCCGGCGCGTGGCAGCAGGCGCGCCGCCGACCGCGGCGCACCCGCGTGCGAGACTGGCCGGGCCTCGCGACTTCCCGCCCGTACCAGCATGAGACTCACTCGCAACCGGATCGTCCGCACCTTCATCGCCGGCCTGATCGCCGCGCTGCCGCTGGCCGCCACGACGCTGATCATCGTGTGGGCCGTGCGCCTGCTCTACGAGTGGGTGGGGCCGGGCAGCCTGCCCGGACGGCTGCTCATCGCGCTGGGGGTGGGCATCGCCGGCTCGGAGTTCGTCGGCTACCTGCTGGGCGTGGCGATGGTGCTGGCCGGCATCTTCGGCCTCGGGCTGCTGGTGCGCACGCGCGTGCGCAGCGTGATCGCCGACACCGTCAATGCGGTCATGCAGCGCATTCCGCTGGTGCGCAACATCTACGACCTGGCCAAGAAGTTCGTCGACCTGCTGTCGCAGCGCGATGACAGCGGCATGCGCTCGATGCGCCCGGTGTGGTTGCACTTCGGTGGCGTCGGCGGCGCGGCCGTGCTGGGGCTGCTGTCCACGCCCGACCCGGTGCGGGTGGGCGAGGCGGACTACCTCGCCGTGCTGGTGCCCACGGCGCCGGTGCCGGTGGGCGGGGGCCTGCTGTACGTGCCGAGCGAGTGGGTCACGCCCGCCGACGTGGGCATGGACGGGCTGACGAGCATCTATGTCTCCATGGGCATCACGTCGAAGCAGCATCTGGAGGCGGCGAAAGAGCTTGCCGCCACGGCGCCAGCCAAGGGTTAACGCGAATGCGCCATGCGCCGTATCAATCCGCCGCATTGAAGCTTTGTATTGGCGGCGTGCGGACGATGAGCGTACGGTCGGCACCGAGTCGCCTGCGGCGATGCCGGCGGCCGTTTCCCCCATCACAGGAGAGAGACATGAGCTTGAAGGGTTCGAAGACCGAGCAGAACCTGAAAGACGCCTTCGCGGGCGAGTCGCAGGCCAATCGCCGGTATCTGTATTTCGCGAACAAGGCCGACATCGAAGGCCAGAACGACGTGGCGGCGCTGTTCCGCTCGACGGCTGAAGGCGAGACGGGCCACGCCCACGGCCACCTCGAGTTCCTCGAGGCGGTGGGCGACCCGGCCACCGGGCTGCCCATCGGTGCCACGCGCGACAACCTCAAGGCCGCCGTGGCCGGCGAGACGCACGAGTACACCGACATGTACCCGGGCATGGCCAAGAGCGCGCGCGAGGAAGGCTTCGACGAGATCGCCGACTGGTTCGAGACGCTCGCCAAGGCCGAGCGCTCGCACGCCAACCGCTACCAGAAGGCACTCGACGCCCTGGCGGACTGACCCCGCCGCGCCACCGGGAACCGACGAGGGGCTTCGCGCCCCTCGTTCATTGGCGCATGCCGCCGCGCGCATCGACGAGGACGACACCCCATGACCCAGCGTGAAGGCAGTCTGGAGGCGCCCACACGCCACCCCATCGACTGGCAGAGCCCCGGCTTCTACGACGAGGCGGCCTGCGAGCGGGAGATGGAGCGCATCTTCGACATCTGCCACGGCTGCCGCCGCTGCGTGAGCCTGTGCCAGTCGTTCCCGACGCTGTTCGACCTGGTGGACGCCACGGCGGACGGCGAGGTGCACGGCGTCGCCAAGCCCGACTACTGGAAGGTGGTCGACCAGTGCTACCTGTGCGACCTGTGCTACATGACCAAATGCCCCTACGTGCCGCCGCACCCGTGGAACCTGGACTTCCCGCACACCATGCTGCGCGCCAAGGCCATCAAGTTCCGCCGGGGCGGCGTGAAGACGGGCGAGAAGTTCCTCGCCTCCACCGACGTGCACGGCCAGTTCGCCGGCATCCCGGTGGTGGTGCAGGCGGTGAACGCCGTCAACCGCACCAAGCCGGCGCGCAAGCTGATGGACGGCGCGCTCGGCGTGCACCCCACGGCCTGGATGCCCGAGCTGGCGCCCCGCCGCTTCCGCTGGAGCGCCGACCGCAAGCACACCGCCACCGTGGCGACGAACGGCGAGCGCACGCCGGGCAAGGTGGCGATCTTCGCCACCTGCTACGTCAACTACAACGAGCCGGGCATCGGCCACGACCTGATCCGGCTGCTGCAGCACAACGAGATCCCCTACACCCTGGTCGAGAAGGAAAGCTGCTGCGGCATGCCCAAGCTGGAGCTCGGCGACCTGGACGCGGTGGCGAAGCACAAGGCCGCCAACATGCCGGTGCTCGCGAAGTACGCGCGCGAGGGCTGGGCCATCGTCAGCGCCATCCCGAGCTGCACGCTGATGTTCAAGCAGGAGCTGCCGCTGATGTTCCCCGGCTGCGAGGACACGCTGGCGGTGCAGCAGGCGATGTTCGACCCCTTCGAGTACTTCGTCGCGCGCCACAAGGACGGCCTGCTCAAGACCGACTTCAAGCAGGCGCTCGGCAAGGTGAGCTACCACATCCCCTGCCACGGCCGGGTGCAGAAGATCGGGCGCAAGACGGAGGAGATGTTCCGCCTCATCGGCCAGACGGTGGAGGTCAAGCTCAACACCGTGGAGCGCTGCTCCGGTCACGCCGGCACCTACGGCGTCAAGACGGCCACGCACCCCGTGGCGCTGAAGATCGGCAAGCCGGTGTTCAAGGCCATGGGCAAGGATGAACCCGACTTCATCGCCTCCGACTGCGCGCTCGCCGGCCATCACATCGCCCAGGGCATGGCGCTTGAGGCGCTGCCGGCGGCGGCCTGGCAGCACCCGCTCGGGCTGATGCGCATCGCCTACGGGCTGTGAACACCAAGGAGACGCCATGGGCACGATCACCAGAGACACGCTGCTCACGCTCGAGGCCTACGCGAAGATCCGCAAGACCAGCAAGCCGCAGGTCATCGCCCACCGGCGGCTGCGCACGGTGCGCCTGGGCGAGCACCTGAGCGTGCAGTTCGAGGACGAGGAGACCATCCGCCGCCAGATCCAGGAGATGCTGCACATCGAGAAGATCTTCGACGAGGAGGGCATCCAGGGCGAGATCGACGCCTACCAGCCGCTCGTGCCCGACGGCGGCAACTGGAAGGCCACCATGCTCATCGAGTATCCCGACGTGCACGAGCGCAAGCGCGAGTTGGCGCGGCTCATCGGCGTGGAGGACCGCATGTTCGTCGAGGTGGAAGGGCACGCCCGCGTCTACGCCATCGCCGACGAGGACCTCGACCGCGAGACCGACGAGAAGACCTCGGCGGTGCATTTCCTGCGCTTCGAATTCCCGCCGGCGCTGCGCGGGGCGATCCGCGCCGGCGCCGCGGTCAAGCTCGGCTGCGACCACACGAACTACCCGGCGCACGTGGTGATCGCGCCGGAAACCCTCGCCAGCCTGGCCGGCGACTTGCGCTGAGCCGGCGCTACGCCCGGCTGCTGCCGCGCCAGCTGTCCACGGTGTAGATCACGAGCGCCAGCCAGATCAGCGCGAAGCCGGCGAAGCGCGCCGTCTCGAACGGCTCGCGGAACAGCCACACGCCGAGCGCGAGCTGCAGCGTCGGCCCGATGTACTGCAGCAGCCCGAGCGTGCTCAAGCGCAGGCGCTGCGCGCCCACGGCGAAGAGCAGCAGCGGCACCGCCGTCAACGGCCCGGCGCCGACGAGCAGCACCGTCGTGAGCGTGCCGTCGCCGGGGAAGTGCGAGGCGCCCTGCGCCTGCAGCACCCCGATCGCCACGGCGGCCAGCGGCGCGAGCAGCATCGTCTCCAGCGCCAGGCCTTCGAGCGAGCCGAGCGGCGCGACCTTGCGCAGCAGCCCGTAGCCGCCGAAGCTGCCGGCCAGCACCAGGGCGATCCACGGGAAGTGCCCCACGCCCACCGCCAGCCACAGCACCGCCGCGCCCGCCAGCGCCACCGCCGCCCACTGCACCGGCCGCAGCCGCTCGTGCAGCACCAGCCGGCCGAGCAGCACGTTCACCAGCGGGTTGATGAAGTAGCCCAGGCTCGCGTCGATCACGTGGCCGTTCGTCACCGCCCAGATGTAGGTCAGCCAGTTGCCCGAGAGCAGCAGCGCGCTCGCGGCGAACGCGGCCACCACCTTCGGGCGGCGCAGCGCCGGCCCGAGCCACGCCCACTGGCGGCGCAGCGCCAGCAGCACCAGCACGAAGGCCAGCGACCAGACGATGCGGTGCAGCAGGATCTCCGACGCCGGCACGTGCGCCAGTTCACGGAAGTACAGCGGGAACAGGCCCCACATCGCATAGGCGAGGGCGGCGCAGACGATGCCGGTGTGCATGGGACGGGGGAGCTTGCCGCCGAGCGGATGGGCGGCCGGGGAAGGGCGAAGCCGCCGATTCTGTCAGCGCCGGCGCCCCCGCGCTCGCGCCGCCGGGCGTGCGGTTTCGCGCGGCGGTGTGGCGCGCACGGCACACCTCGGCCGCGACACCCAAGCGGGGGAATGTCTTGTCATCGGGGGCTGCACAGAATCTTTCGGTGTCGCACGCGCGCACGCAAGCCCCGGAACGCCGTCATGCCGGGCACCAGGAGTCGTCATGCCGTACACCATCAACGTCGGGGCCCGTTCCTT
Source organism: Rubrivivax sp. (assembly GCA_044508835.1). Classification (GTDB taxonomy): domain Bacteria; phylum Pseudomonadota; class Gammaproteobacteria; order Burkholderiales; family Burkholderiaceae_C; genus JAKFDI01. The sequence continues at coordinate 124,584 of JBIQHD010000005.1, read as the reverse complement.
CTTCGTCACCGCCATCGCCTGGGTGTTCATCGCCCTCGGCGCCCTGGCCAGCGCCTCGGCGCTGCTGCAGAACGCGAACCTGGCGTCGCTGCTGCCGGCGCTGCAGGCCGGCACCGCGCGCGGCAGCCTGCCATGGCTCAGCGGCCTGCTGATGGACTACCTGCCGTGGACGCTCGCCGCCGTGCTGGCGCTCTCGCTCGCGACACTGGCCTCGGCCATTGGCCTGCTGTTCCGCCTCGACTGGGCGCGGCGCGTGTTCATCGCCCTGCTGGCGGTGGCCATCGTCGCCAACGTGGCGGGCCTGTGGCTGCAGCACGAGCTGGTGCAGTCGGTGGTGAGCGCCACGCTCAGCAGCGGCCCGTTCCCCGAGCAGGCGCTGGGGGTGTTCGGCGGCTTCGTCACCGCTGCGCGCGTGATGGGCGCGCTGATGACGCTGGGCGCCTGCCTTGCACTCGTGTGGATCATCCGCGCACTGATGTCGCCGGCGGTGCGGCAGGAATTCGTCTGAGCTGATCGGCGGCCGCCTCAGGGCCAGAAGACAGCCGCCCACACGCCGGCGGCCAGCAGCAGGCTGAGCAGCACCGCCGCACTGGCCTGATCCTTCGCACGACCCAGCAGCGCATGCGGATGCGGCGACACGGCATCCGCCAGCGCCTCCACGGCCGAGTTCAGCAACTCGACCAGCCACACGAACACGACCGCGCCGACCAGCAGCAACGCCTGCCAACGGCTGGGGGCTCGCCACAGCGCGAAGACGATCAGCGGCACGCCCACCAGCACCTCCTGGCGAAACGCCGCTTCGTGGCGCCAGGCGGCGCGCCATCCGGCCAGCGAATAGCGCAAGGCGTTGATCAGGCGTACGGCGCCGCCGCGGCCCTTGAGCGGCGACTGGGGTGCCGCGCTTGGTGCGATGGGCGCTGTTTGTTCGGATGAAGTCATGTGGCTTTCGAGGCGGTGCTCGTCGACGGATGCCGTGAAGGATGCCGCCACGGGCTGAAGCCCTGCTGAAGCCCCGTCGGCGGCGGTGTCAGCCGGCAGGGCCAAGCACCAGATCGACGGCGAATCCTTCGCCCACGGCGGGCAGCACGAGCCGGCCTCCGTGGGCGCGCGCCACCAGATCGGCCAGCCGCAGCCCGAGGCCGGTGCCGCCCGCATCGGCCTGGCCGTCGATGGCCTGCTGCAGCGCTGCGCGGCGCCCGGGCGCGGTGCCTGGCCCGTCGTCGTGCACGCGCACGGTGCCGGGTGCCGGCACGGAAACCAGCACCCGCTGCGCGCCGTAGCGCAGCGCGTTGTCCAGCAGATTGAGCAAGGCAGCGGCCAGCAGGTCGGCATCGGCGTCGAGCGTCGATGCGGGCGGCACGTCGACCGCCAACCCCTCCACCGGCAGCCGAGCGATCAGGTCGTTCAGATCGATCGTGCGCCGCTGCAGCTCGCCGCTGCTGCGGAACATGGCGAGCAGCGCGGCCACCACCCGCTGCAGGCGCGCGGCGGCTTCGCGGGTGCGCTTCAGGCGCGGCTGCAGCGTGGACGGGCTTTCGCGCAAGGCCACGGCCAGTTGCGCGTCGATGCCGGCCAGCGGCGTGCGCAGCGCATGGGCCGCATGCGCCGAGAACGCCCGTTCGTTGGCGACGCGGCGCGCCAGCCGCGCGCCGAGATCATCGATTGCGGCGTGAACCGGCTGCAATTCTTCCCGCTCGGCCAGCCCGAGCGAAGCACCGGACGCCGTGGGGTCGTGCCGCGCCAGCCGCTGCGAAAGCGCCTCCAGCGGCGCCAGTTCGTGGCGCACCCGCGCGCGCAGCCACAGGTGGCCCAGCAGCCCGATGGCAAGCGTCGCCAGCGCCGAGCCGAACGCCACCTCGAACTGCGCTTCGCGGCGCTCGGCCTGCGTCTGCGCCACGTAGAGCACGCGGCCGCTGCTGCCCAGCGAGGTGCCGAACACCCGCCAGTCGTCGGTGTCGGTGAAGCCCGGCGTCGCCGTCGCGCGCAGGGCGGCCTGCGGGGCGTGCGGCGAGCGCAGCAGCACCGCACCGTCGGCGGCGACCAGCTGCCAGGCGAAACGCTCGCTCGGCAGTGCCGGAACCGCAGGCGCCGAGCCGGATTCGCGCGCTGCGAATGTCTCGGGGCTGGTCGACAGCAGCACACCCAGCACCTCGGCCGAGGCCTGCAGCGTGTCGTCGAGCAGCTCGTTCACCTCGTGCGGCACGGCCAGCATGATGGTGGCCGCCACCGCCACGCCCCACACGGCCGACCAGCCCAGCAGGGCGCGCGACAGCCGCCCGCGGATCGACGGCAGGGCTCTCATGTGGCGCCGAGGCGGTAGCCGAGGCCCCGCGCGGTTTCGATGACCTCTCGCCCGAGCTTGCGGCGCAGGCTGGAGACGTGCACTTCGAGCGCATTGCTCGCCACTTCGGCCTCGGCGCCCAGCACCACGCGCTCGAGATCGTTCTTGGCGACGATGCGGCCCGGCCGCAACGCCAAGGCTTCGAGCACCGCCCACTCGCGCCCGGTCAGTTCCACGCGCTGTCCGCTGGCGAACACGGCTCGCGCGCTGAGATCCACGTCGACGCGGCCGACCTGCAGCCGCGGCGCGGCGACGCCCGCCAGCCGCCGCGCCAGCGCGCGCAGCCGCGCGGCGAGTTCTTCCGGCTCGAAGGGCTTGACGAGGTAGTCGTCGGCGCCGCTGTCCAGGCCCTCGATGCGGTCGGCGAGCAGGTCGCGCGCGGTGAGCATCAACGCCGGCGTGCGGTCGCCGCGGGTGCGCCGCGTGCGCAGCCAGTCGAGGCCGGAGCCGTCAGGCAACTGCCAGTCGACGAGCAGCGCGTCGTAGGGCTCGCCGCGGGTCGGCAGGGTGTCGCCCAGCGTGCGGCACCAGTCGACCACATGGCCCTCGGCGCGCAGGAAGTCGCGCAGGCCTTCGCCGAGGATGTCGTTGTCTTCGATCAGCAGCAGGCGCATGGAACGTCGGGTCGTGCGGCCGCCACGGTATCACCACGGCCACCGCGCCCGCGCTTCAGCTTCGCTTCAGGCCGGGCGGGCCGAATGGCGGGCATGCCGAGTCTTGTGCCTGCCGTTTTCCGTGCCCCGAACGCGGTTGCCGCCACGCCCGCCCGGCGCTTCACGATTCCCGCCACCGTCGAGCAGGTGCTGCTCGTGGCCGCCGCGTACTGGATGCTCGGGGCGAACCAGCTCTTCTTTCATGCCGCGCTCGCCGGCCGCGCGCCCGGCGAGCCGGCGACCTGGGGCTTCGCACTGGCGCTGGCCGCACTGCTGGTGGCCATGCACGTGTTCCTGCTGGCGCTGGTGGCGAACCGCTGGACGCTCAAGCCGCTGCTGGCCCTGCTGGTCGTGGCGACGGCGCTGGCGACCTACTTCATGCAGCACTACGGCATCTACATGGACCCGTCGATGCTGCGCAACGTGCTGCGCACCGATCCCGGCGAAGCGCGCGAGCTGCTCTCCTGGGCGCTGCTGCCGTATCTGCTCGTGCATGCCGGGCTGCCGCTCGCGCTGCTGTGGCGCGTGCAGCTCGTGCGGCGCCGCTGGCCGCATGCGGTACTGGTGCGGCTGATGGTGCTGCTGCTGGCAGCGGTCACGGCGAGCGCTGCGCTGCTGTCGATGTTCCAGCCCTTCGCATCGCTGATGCGCAACCACACGCAGGTGCGCTACCTCATCACGCCGGCCAACTACCTGTGGTCGATCGCCGCCGTCGCGGCGGCCGACGCGCGCAGCGCCCATGTGCCGCGGCAGCCCGTCGGCCTGGATGCGGCGCCCGGCCCGTCGTGGGTGGGGCGGGTCAGGCCGACGGTGGTGGTGCTCGTCGTCGGCGAGACGGCGCGCGCGGCCAACTGGGGGCTCGGCGGCCATGCGCGCCAGACCACGCCGCGGCTCGCGCGCCTGCCCGTCGTCAACTTCGCCGACGTGAGCGCCTGCGGCACCAGCACCGAGGTGTCGCTGCCCTGCATGTTCTCGGCCGTGGGCCGGCGCGACTACGACGAGACGCGCATCCGCCGCAGCGAGTCGCTGCTGCACGTGGCCGCGCGCGCCGGCGTGGCGGTGCAATGGCGCGACAACCAGTCGGGCTGCAAAGGCGTGTGCGACGGGCTGCCGAGCGAGACGGTGTCTGCCGCCGATGCGCCGGGGCTGTGCCCCGAGGGGCGCTGCTTCGATGAGGCGCTGCTGGCCGGCCTGGACGAACGGCTCGCGAAGGCCCAGGGCACGCAACTGCTGGTGCTGCACCAGATCGGCAACCACGGGCCGTCCTACTTTCGCCGCTACCCGAAGGCCTTCGCGCACTTCCAGCCCGTGTGCGAGAACGACGACCTGCAGCACTGCACCCAAGAGCAGATCGTCAACGCCTACGACAACGCGCTGCGCTACACCGACCATGTGCTGGCGAGCCTGATCGCCAAGCTGCAGGCGCAGGCGGCGCGGGTCGATTCGGCGGTGATCTATGTGTCCGATCACGGCGAATCGCTGGGCGAGAACCACCTGTTCCTGCATGGCATGCCCTACGCGATCGCGCCGCAGGTGCAGACCCGCGTGCCGATGGTGATGTGGCTGTCGGCCGGGATGCAGGCCGATCTCGGCTTGGACATGGCCTGCCTGCAGGGCCGCGCGGCGCAGCCGGCGAGCCACGACGACCTGTTCCACACGGTGCTTGGCTTGCTCGACGTGCGCACGACGGCCTACGAGCCCGCGCTGGATCTGCTGCACACCTGCCGTTCACCGGCGCTGCAGGCGGCCCGATGAGAGTGATCACCTCGGGCCTTCGCCGCGATGTGGTGGTGTCGCTGTTCGCCCTCGGCGCGTTGCTCGCTTGGGAAATCTCGGGCCTCGACCTCGTCGTGAGCGGCTGGATCGCCGATGCCAGCGGTTTTGCCTGGCGCGACGCCTGGCTGACGAGCACGCTGCTGCATGGCGGCGGCCGGATCGCCGCCTGGGCGCTGCTGGCGTTCATGGCGGTCGATGCCGTGTGGCCCCGGCGGGCGGGACCGTCGCGCTCGGAACGCCGGCGCTGGCTCGGCGTCACTGTGGCCTGCCTGCTGCTCGTGCCGGCGCTCAAGCGCGCCAGTCGTACCAGTTGCCCTTGGGACTTGACGCCGTTCGGCGGCCTCGCAGCCTACGTGCCGCACTGGCGCCTCGGGCTGGTCGACGGCGGGCCGGGGCATTGCTTTCCGTCCGGCCACGCGGTCGCTGCGTTCGCCTTCTTCAGCGGCTACTTCCTCTGGCGCGACTACCGGTCCAACGCCGCCCGCCGGGAGCTGGCGGCCGTGTGCCTCGCGGGCGGCGTGTTCGGTGCCGTACAGGTCGTGCGCGGCGCGCACTTCGTCAGCCATGTGCTGTGGTCGGCGTGGATCTGCTGGGTGCTGTGCGTGCTCGCCGCGGCTGCCTTTCGCATGGCTGACATGCGCGTCCCTTCTCATGCGGCGTACCCCATCCGAACCATCAACCCGCTCGTCGACGAACCATGATCAAACACCTTCTTCGCCTCGGCGAGCGAACGCTCCAATGGCTCGGATGGATCGTCCTGTCGGTGGTGATCCTGCTTCTGATGCCCGGTTGAGCGGGCGCGCGGTTCAGCGGCCGTCCACGTAGAACCAGCGCCCGTCCTCGCGCACGAAGCGGCTGGTCTCGTGCAGCCGGTGGGCGCGCCCGCCCAGCTTGCTGCGGGCGACGAACTCCACCGTCGCGTGATCGGCGTCCTGCACCTCGTGGCGGCGCACGTCGAGGCCCAGCCACTTCAGCCCCGGCGGATCGGCCTCGATCGCCGCTGGCCGCGTGCCCGGGTGCCAGGTGGCGAGCAGGTAGTCCGCATCTCCCCGCACGAAGGCGCTGTAGCGCGAACGCATCAGCGCCTCGGCAGTGGGTGCCTGCAGGTGCAGCGGCCCGGCGTGGTAGCGGCCGCAGCAATCGGCATATGGTGTCTTGCTGCAGGGGCAGGGCGTCGTCAAAGCTCGAGCTCCCAGATTTCGCCGACCAGGTCGTGGCCGAAGCTGTGGTGCGGCTCGCTCGCCACCAGCCGGTAGCCCGCGCGTTCGTAGAGATGTCGTGCGGCGGTGAGCACGCTGTTCGTCCACAGGCGGATGCGGGTGTAGCCGGCGCTGCGGGCGAAGCCCGTGCACTGGTCGATCAGCCGCGCGCCGATGCCCAGCCCCCGCGCGTCGGGCTCGACCAGCAGCAGGCGCAGTTGCGCCACGCCCGGAAGCGGCTGCTGCGTGCTCTCGTCGCGCGACTGCACCAGCATCACGCAGCCGGCCCGCGCGCCCGCGTGCTCGGCGACCCAGCAGGCCTCGCGCGCCGGGTCGAAGCGCTCGATGAAATCGGCGGCGATGCGCGCCACCAGCGCCTCGAAGTGCAGGTCCCAGCCGTATTCCTGCGCATACAGCGCGCCGTGGCGCTCGATCAGCCAGCCGAGGTCGCCCGCGCGGTGATGGCGCAGCGAGACGGCCTCGGAAGGCCGTGCGGCCTGCGGGCCGAGCAGCCGCGTGATGGTGTCGAAGGCCTGCAGCAGCTGCCGCTGCTGTGCGCCGCCGAGGGCGGCGAGCAGTTCGGCGGTCTGCGCCTGCGAGCGGCTGTCCAGCGGCGCGAACGCCTGCCGGCCGGCGGCGGAGAGCGAGAGGTGCGTCTGGCGGCCGTCGTGCGGCGAGCGCGTGCCGTCGATCAGGCCGCGGGCCTTCAGCCCGCGCAGCAGCCGGCTCAGGTAGCCCGGGTCGAGCGCCAGCGCCTGCGCCAGCTCGGTGGCGGTGGGGCCGGGGCGGTCGGACGGGGCGTGGGCCAGTTCCCACAGCACGCGCGATTCGGCCAGCGAGAACTCGCTGTCGAGCAGGTGTTCGTGCAGCACGCCGATGCGGCGCGTATAGAAGCGGTTGAAGCGGCGGACCTGTTCGGCGCGCTGGGCAAGGGTGGTGGTGGCCATGGAGAGCAGTCGCGCGGGCGAGAGCCGGATCGTCGGTCAATTGCTTGACAAAAGCAAATAGTTGGCAGGTGGCAGCCCGTGCCTGCGGAGATGGCGGGGCTTGCAAGATACTGTATAAAAGAACAGTCTTCGATCGCCGCTCATGACCTCCTCCCTCGTCGTCGCCCCGCCCGGTGCCCCGCCTGCGCTGCAGGCGCGCGTGCCGCCGCGCCGCCCGCTGCCGGCGCCCGAGGCGCTGCACCCGGCGCTGTGGCTCGGCCACCAGATCGGGCGCAGCCGCGACCCGGTGGCCCCGAGCGGCTTTGCCGCGCTCGATGCGCAGCTGCCCGGCCGCGGCTTCCCGCGGCGCGCGCTGACCGAGCTGCTGCTGCCGCACGCCGGCATCGGCGAGATCCGCCTGCTGAGCGCCTGCCTGGCCGCGCAGCAGCAGGCCGGGCGGCTGGTGATGCTGTTCGATCCGCCGGCGCCGCTGTCGGCCTGGGGCCTGCGGCAGCTCGGGCTCGACATCGACCAGCTGCTGGTCGTCGACACCCGCAGCCGCGTCATCCCCGGCGCCGACAGCCTCTGGGCGCTGGAGCAGGCGCTGCGCAGCGGCCACGTCGGCGCGGTGGTGGCCTGGCTGCCGCCGCGGCTGCGCGCCGAGCGGCTGCGCCGGCTGCAGATGGCCGCACACGCGCACGACGGCCCGGCCTTCGTGATGCGCGAGCTGGCCGCGCGGCAGCGGCCCACCGCCGCGCCGCTGCGGCTGGCGCTGCGCCCGGGCGGGGCCGACCGGCTCTCGCTGGCGATCCTCAAGCGCCGCGGCCCGCCGCTCGAGGCGCCGCTGCGGCTCGAGCTGCCGCCGGTGCTGTCCGACGCGGCGCGCGCCCGCGCCGGAGAGCCGCTGCCGCAGGACGCGCTGCATCCGGCCACCTTCGTCAACTTCGCGCCCTGAAGGCCGAGGCGCCCGCCATGCGCTGGATCGCGGTGCACCTGCCGCTGCTGTCGCTCGAATCGTTCATTGCCGGCTGCGGCGGCGAGGCGGCGGACGGCACGCCGGTCGCGCTGATCGACGAGCACCACGTGGCCGCGGCCAACGCGGCGGCGCAGGCGCTGGGCGTGCAGCCCGGGCTGAAGCGCGCCACGGCGCTGGCGCTCGCGCCGCGGCTCCTGCTCGGCCAGGCCGATGCGCAGCGCGACCTGGACGCGCTGCGGGGCGTGGCCCATGCGGCGCTGGCGTTCACGCCCGCGGTCACGCTGGACATCGGCGTGGCGGCCTTCCACACCGTGCTGCTGGAGGTGCAGTCCACGCTGCGCTGCTTCGGCGGGCCGCGCCGGCTGATGCAGCGGCTGCGCGCCGCGCTCGCGCCGCTCGGCCACTGCTGCGTGTACGCCAGTGCGCCCACGGCGCAGGGTGCGGCGCTGCTGGCGCGCATGGAGCAGCCACCGCCCGGCACGACGCGCCATGCGGCCGACCCGGCGGCGCTGCGCGAGGCCATCGCCCAGGCGCCGTCCTGGCTGCCCGGCGCGGCGCTGCCGCACCGGCCGGCGCTGCAGGCGATGGGGCTGGGCACCTGCGGCGACCTGCTGGCGCTGCCGCGCGACGGGGTGGCGCGCCGCTTCGGCGCCGCGCTGCTCGACGAGCTCGACCGCGCGCTCGGCGAGCGCCCCGATCCGCGCGCCTGGCTGGCGCTGCCCGAGGTGTTCGACAGCCGGCTCGAGCTCTTCGCCCGCGCCGACACCGCCGAGCAGCTGCTGCACGGCGCCTCGGTGCTGCTGGCGCGGCTGGTGGCCTGGGCGTCGGCGCAGCATGCGCAGGTGCGGCGCTTCACCCTGCGCATGCAGCACGAGGCGCGCCACCGGCACGATGCGCGCACGCCCGCCGACACCCTGCTCGAGGTCGCCCTGGCCGAGCCGTCGAACGACCCGACGCATCTGCAGGTGCTGCTGCGCGAGCGGCTGGCGCAGCTGCAGCTCGCCGCGCCGACGCTCGAGCTCTTCCTGCACTGCGCCGACGTGGCGCGCCGGCCGCCGCCCAATGCCGAGCTGTTTCCCACGCCGCGCAGCGAGCGCGAAGGCCTGGCGCGGCTGGTCGAGCGGCTGCAGGCGCGCCTGGGCAGCGGGCAGGTGCGGCGCCTCGTCTGCCTCGACGACCACCGCCCCGAGCGCCAGACCGCGCAGTGCCGCGCCGGGGAGCCGCCGCCGGCCGCGCCCGGGCCGCGCATGGCGATGCCGCCGCGCCCGGTGTGGCTCCTGCCTGAGGCCGAGCCCCTGGCCGAACGCGAGGGAAGGCCGCTGCTCCACGGGCAGGCGCTGCAGCTGCTGAGCGGGCCGGAACGCATCGAATCCGGCTGGTGGGACGCGGGGCTCGTCGAGCGCGACTACTTCATCGCCCAGGCGGGCGATGGCGCGCTGGTGTGGGTCTACCGGCGCCGGCTGCCGCCGGTCTCGGCGGGCGACGGCGCGAGGTGGTTCCTGCAGGGGCGCTTCGGCTGAGCCTCATCCGGCCGGCTCGACGGCGCCCGCCTCGTACTGCGGCAGGCCGTCGTCGATCGGCCACCAGTTGCATTTCGAGCCGGTGTGGAAGTGCCAGGCGGGGCGCGTGTCCAGCGGCGCGTCGAGCAGCCCGGCGCGCAGGCGCAGCACGCCGGGCAGCGTGTCGCGTTCGCTGAAGACCGGCGAGCCGCAGCGCCCGCAGAACACCCGCCGCTTGCCGGGCGAGGATTCGTAGCCGCGCAGCAGGGCCTCGCCGTCGTCCAGGTGGAAACGGTCGCGCGCGACGGGCAGGTTGGTCGCGAACGGCGTGCCCTACGCCTTGCGGCACTGGCCGCAATGGCACACCTGGGTGGGCGCGAGCCCGCCCTCGATGCGAAAACGCACGCCGCCGCACAGACAGCTTCCCGACACCATGCCGCCCTCCCCGTGGTGGATCCGGCCCGCACGATAGCGGGTCTTCGCGGACGCTTATCCTCGGGTCCGATGAACAAGGCCTTCACCCGGGAAAGCGATGGCGATGACGACGATGACGGCGTCGCCGCGCTGCCGCCCTTGCCGCCGGGCGGCAAGAACTACGTCACGCCGGCCGGCTACGCGCGGCTGCGCGCCGAACTGATGGACCTGCTCGACGTCGAGCGCCCGAAGATCGTCGACGTGGTGTCGTGGGCCGCCAAGAACGGCGACCGCTCCGAGAACGGCGACTACCTCTACGGCAAGAAGCGCCTGCGCGAGATCGACCGCCGCATCCGCTTCCTGACCAAGCGGCTGGACATCGCCGAAGTCGTCGACCCCTCGGCCCACCACGGCGGCGAGCAGGTGTTCTTCGGCGCCACCGTCACCTACGCCAACGAGGCCGGCGACGAGCGCACCGTCACCATCAAGGGCATCGACGAGGCCGACAGCGGCCGCGGCGAGGTGAGCTGGATCGCGCCCATCGCGCGGGCGCTGCTGAAGGCGAAGGTGGGCGACGAGGTGCCGCTGGTCACGCCGCTGGGCGTGGAGCGGATCGAGGTGCTGCAGGTCGACTACCCGAAGCCGAATCTCGGGTGAGTTCCCAAGCGAACACCGCGGATCCGGCTTTGCCGGTCCGCTGGTGTTGCCTCCTTGAGGAGGAGCGGCCGCGGGCCGCTCCGGGGGTGGTCCAACTAGGGCTTGATCCGCCCCACGCGCAGCACCGCCGGCGAGCGCTTGAGCGTGCGCATCACCTCGGCCAGGTGCAGCCGGTCGCGCACGCTGACGACGATCTTGAGCTCGGTGCTCTCGGCGCCGTGCTGGTCGCCCATGTCGATGTGCGTCACGTCGGCCTCGGCCGAGGCCACGGCGGTGGCCACCGCCGCGAGCACGCCCTTGCCGTTGCGCAGCAGCAGCGCCACCCCGGTCTCGAAGGCGCGGGTGGGCTGCTCGGCCCATTCCACCGCCATCCAGCGCTCGCTGTCGCGCTCGTACAGGCGCTTGCCCACGCCGCAGTCGCCGGTGTGGATCACCAGCCCCTCGCCGCGGCCGAGGTAGCCCACGATCGCGTCGCCGGGAATCGGCCGGCAGCAGGGCGCCAGCCGCACCGAGGCGCCTTCGCTGCCGTCGATCACCACCAGGTTCTGCGCCGGCACCGCGTCGTCGCTCGCGAAGCGGCCCAGCGTGAGGGTGACGGCGTCGGGCCGCATGCCGCTCTCGTACAGCAGGCGCGCCAGGCGCTTGGCCACGATGGTGGCGATCTTGCGGCCCAGGCCGATGTCGGTGAGCAGCTCCTCGCGGCTGCGGTTGCCGCTCCAGCGGATGAGCTGCTGCCACACGGCCGACTCGGGCGTGTCGTCGCCCGGCATCGCCAGGCCCTCGGCGCGCAGCGCCTGGGCGAGCATCTTGGAGCCGAGTTCCTGCGACTCCTCCTGCTCCATCGTCTTCAGGTAGTGGCGGATCTTCGAGCGCGCCCGCCCGGTGCGCACGAAGTTGAGCCACGCCGGGTTGGGCTTCGCGCCCGGGGCGCTGACGATCTCGACCACGTCGCCGCTGCGCAGTTCGGTGCGCAGCGCCACCGGCTCGCCGTTGACCTTGGCGGCCACGCAATGGTCGCCCACGTCGGAGTGGATGGCGTAGGCGAAGTCCACCGGCGTCGCGCCGCGCGGCAGCGCGAGGATCTTCGACTTCGGCGTGAACAGGTAGACGGCGTCCGGGAACAGGTCGATCTTGACGTGCTCCAGGAACTCGTTGGCGTCGCGCGTCTCGTCCTGGATGTCCACCAGCGACTGCAGCCACATCGCGCCCAGCCGCTGCGCCTCCTGCGCGTGGGCCGGGCCGGCGCCCTTGCCGTTCTTGTACATCCAGTGCGCGGCAATGCCCTTCTCGGCCACCGTGTGCATCTGCTCGGTGCGGATCTGGAACTCCACGGCCGTGCCCAGCGGGCTGACCAGCGTGGTGTGCAGCGACTGGTAGCCGTTGGCCTTGGGGATGGCGATGTAGTCCTTGAAGCGCCCCGGCATTGGCTTGTAGAGCTGGTGCAGCACGCCGAGCGCGAGGTAGCACTCCGGCAGCGTCGAGACGACGATGCGGAAGCCGAACACGTCGCTCACCTGCGCGAAGCTCAGGTGCTTCTCGCGCATCTTGCTGTAGATGGAGAACAGCGTCTTCTCGCGGCCGAACACCTGCACGGGCAGCTTGGCCTGGTCGAAGGCCTTCTCCACGTCTTTCTGCACGCGGTCGACGATGTCGCGCCGGTAGCCGCGCGCGCGCTTGACCGCCTTGGACAGCGCGGCCTGCCGCCACGGCTTGAGGTACTCGAACGACAGCTCCTGCAGCTCGCGGTAGGTCTGGTTCAGCCCCAGCCGGTGGGCGATGGGGGCGTAGATGTCGAGCGTCTCGCGCGCGATGCGGTGGCGCTTCTCCTCGGCCACCGCGTTCATCGTGCGCATGTTGTGCAGCCGGTCGGCGAGCTTGACGAGGATGACGCGCACGTCGCGCGCCATCGCCAGCAGCATCTTGCGGAAGGATTCGGCCTGCGATTCCTCGCGGGTCGAGAACTGCAGCTTGTCCAGCTTGGTGAGCCCGTCGACCAGGTCGGCCGTCGGCGCGCCGAATTTCTCGATCAGCTCGACCTTGGTGACGCCGCAGTCCTCCATCGCGTCGTGCATCAGCGCGGCCATGATGGCCTGGGCGTCGAGCTTCCAGTCGGCGCACAGGCCGGCCACCGCGATGGGGTGGGTGATGTAGGGCTCGCCGCTCGCGCGGAACTGGCCGAGGTGCGCCTCGTCGGCGAAGCGGTAGGCCTCGCGCACGCGCTTGGCGTCGGCGGCGTCGAGGTAGTCCAGCTTGTGCGTGAGCGCGGCGAACGAGGCCGCGGCGGCGTCGGTGGCCGGCGCCGGCTCGCGCGCGGCCGGCGCGGCGCGCGAGGCGCGGGTCGCGGACGGCTCCTTCACGGCACCTGACGAACGTGGCGGCATGGTGCCAATTTAACCGCGATCCGCGGTCGCCCGCAGGGCGTGCCGCGCTGCCCACGAACGAAAGCGGCCCTTCGAGGGCCGGACGCGACAACGGCCCGCGAGGGGCCGTTGGGAAGCGGGGTGCGGGCGGGCCGCCTCAGACCGGGACCTTGCGCAGCATCTCCAGGCCGATCTCACCGGCCGCGATCTCGCGCAGCGCCGTGACGCCGGGCTTGTTCTTGGTCTCGACCTTGGGGGCGTGGCCCTGGCTCAGCATGCGGGCGCGGTAGGTGGCGGCGAGCACGAGCTGGAAGCGGTTGGGGATCTTCTGCAGGCAGTCTTCGACGGTGATGCGGGCCATGCGGCGTGCTCCGGGTCTGAAAGAGGGTGGCTTTTAGCTCAGGTTCAGCTCAAGCCCAGCGCCTTGAAGACCGCGGGCTTCGCGCGAAGCTGGGCCGCATATTTGAGCCGCTGGGAGTGGACCACGGTTTTCAGGTCGAAAACGGCGGTCTCGAACAGGGCATTGATTATAACGAAGTCGAAGTGCCGGGCCTGCGCCACCTCGTGGCGGGCATTGACGAGCCGCTGCTCGATCACCTCGGGCCGGTCCTCGCCGCGGCGCGTCAGGCGCTGGGCCAGTTCGTCCCAGCTCGGCGGAAGGATGAACACCAGCACGGCCGAGGGAAACAGCTTCTTGATCTGCAGCGCCCCCTGCCAGTCGATCTCCAGCACGATGTCGTGGCCGCCGGCCAGCCGCTGCTCGATGGCCGCGCGCGAGGTGCCGTAGAGGTTGCCGTGCACCTCGGCCCACTCGATGAAGTCGCCCGCGTCGATCATGGCGCGAAAGCGCGCCTGGTCGATGAAGTGGTACTCGCGCCCGTCCTGCTCCTGGCCGCGCGGCGCGCGGGTGGTGTGCGAGATGGAGACGACGAGGTGGGAGTCGATCTCGAGCAGCGACGTCACCAGGCTGGACTTGCCGGCACCGCTGGGGGCGGCGACGACGAAAAGGTTGCCGGGATGGTCCATGCAGTGTCTCGGGAGGTCGTGGCCGCGCGTCGGTCCGCGATCTTACCGGGGCGGCGCCGCGCGCCCGGCGGCGGCCCTATGACGAACTGCGCACCATCGCCGAGCGGATCTGCTCGATGGCGTGCGACGGGCTCAGCCCCTTCGGGCAGACCTCGGTGCAGTTCATGATGGTGCGGCAGCGGTACAGCCGGTAGACGTCGTCGAGGAACGACAGGCGTTCGGCGGTGGCCTGGTCGCGTGTGTCGGCCACGAAGCGATAGGCCTGCAGCAGCCCGGCCGGGCCGATGAACTTGTCCGGGTTCCACCAGTACGACGGGCAGAACCCGCTGCAGCAGGCGCACAGGATGCATTCGTACAGGCCGTCGAGCCGTTCGCGCTGTTCGGGCGACTGCAGCCGCTCGCGCTCGGGCGGCGGCTCGTCGTTGATGAGGTACGGCTTGATGGCGTGGTAGTGGGCGAAGAACTGCGTCATGTCCACGATGAGGTCGCGCAGCACCGGAAAGCCGGGCAGCGGCTTGAGCACCACCGGCTCCTTCAGCGACTTCAGCGGCTGGATGCAGGCCAGGCCGTTGCGGCCGTTGATGTTCATCGCGTCGGAGCCGCACACGCCTTCGCGGCACGAACGGCGGAACGACAGGCTCGGGTCGATGCGCTTGAGCTGCAGCAGCGCGTCCAGGAGCATGTGCTCGCCGTGGCCGGGCGTGTGCTCGTAGTCCTGCATGCGCGGGCGCGCGTCCGCGTCGGGGTCGAAACGGTAGATGCGGAACTTCATGGCGGCGCCCTTCGTGATCAGGCGCCCGCGGCGATGGCGGATGCCAGCGTCAGGATCACGCGCACGAGCACGCCGGCGAGCAGCGTGCCGACCAGGCCGAGCAACAGCAGCCGCGCCTTCGGCGCATGCACGTAGTCGAGCACCACGTCGCGCGCGCCGATCCAGCCGTGCAGGCACAGCGCGGCGAAGCCGACGACGATCAGCACCGCCCCGTGCCGCGAGGTGGCCAGCCCATGCCAGCCCGCGAAGCCCGGCGCGCCCGAGCGCAGCGCCACCGTGCCGATCACGAGAAGCACCAGCAACACCAGCGCGCTCAGGCGCTGCAGCACCCAGGCGGACTGGCCGGCGAACAGCCTCATGCGAACCACCCGGCCGTCAGCGCGAGCGCGGCCAGCGGCGCCGCCACGAGCGCGGCCCGGGCGCTGCGCCGCGCGATCGGCAGGCGCCAGCCGAGGCCCACGTCCATCAGCAGATGGCGGATCCCGGCCAGCAGGTGATGGGCGCCGGCCCAGGCCAGGACGAACACCACCGGCGCCATCCAGGGCGAATGCAGGTCGGCCATCAGCCCGTCGTAGCCGGCCGGGCCCTGCAGCGAGCGATCGAGCGCGAGGGCCAGCGCGGGCAGGGCCGCCAGCAGCGCCAGGCCGGAGAGGCGGTGGCCGATCGACGCGATGGCGCCGACCGGAAAGCGGATCTCCCACAGCGCCAGGAAGCGCGGTGCCGGCTTGCCGCTTGCAGGCGTTGCCGGGTGCATGGCGCGGCCCCTTCAGTGCGCGCAGTCGCAGCCGGCCTCGGCCGCGATGGCGCGGTGCAGGTCGGCGAAGCGGGCCTCGACCTGCGGGCGGAACAGCGGATCGGGCGGCGCATCGCGCATCGACGGCTCGAGCGCGCGCCGGTCATCGGCGTCCAGGTGGCGCAGGGCCGCGGGGAAGAGCGTCAGCTCCTCGAACGCCATGTTGTGGCGCAGGCGCTCGGCATACAGCCGCGTGTTGGCCGCGACCAGCCCGGGCGACATCGACTCGGCCCGCAGCGCGCCCTCCAGGTCGCGCAGCAGCGCCGTCCCCTGGCGCGCGATGCGCTCATGCTGCGCCTCGATCTCATCGCCGATGTCGCGCCCGAGCGCGTTCTTGCGCAGCAGCCGCTCGGTGATGCGGTCTTCGAGCGGGTGGTGCGTCACGTCGGGAAAGCGCGTGAGATAGAACAGCGCATCCACGATGAGCCCGATGTTGGGCGCCAGCGAATCGGCATCGAGCGACGGCTGGCGTTCCAGCAGGGCCACGAGCCGGTACAGGTCGCGGTGTTCGTCGAGCAGCTTGTTCACGAGGCGTTGCACGGCCACTCCCTAGGCATGGCGGGCGCCGGCGAGCGGCCGGCGGCGTCGCCCGGGCAGGGTAGTGAGCGCGCCCGGCCTTGTCAAAACCGAGACCCCTTCGGGGATGGCGGCAAGCGCCGGGGCGGGGCTTACTCGATGTTCTGCACCTGCTCGCGCATCTGCTCGATCGCTACCTTCATCTCGACCGACACGTTGGTCAGCTCGATCGTCGAGGCCTTGGAGCCGAGCGTGTTGGCCTCGCGCAGCAGTTCCTGGATCAGGAAGTCGAGCCGCTTGCCCACTTCGCCGCCGGCCTTGAGCAGGCGGGCGATCTCGTCGAGGTGGGCGCGCAGGCGGGCCAGCTCCTCGGCCACGTCGATGCGGATGGCGTAGGCGGCTGCCTCGTTGATGGCGCGCTCCTGCAAGGCCTCGGGCGAGACGGTCTGCGCGGCGTTGCTGGCGGCCAGCGCTTCCTGCCAGCGCTCCAGGAACTTCTGCTGCTGGCGCGCCACGACGGCCGGCACCAGCGGCTCGGCCTCGGCGGCCAGCGCGCGCAGCCGCGCCACGCGCTCCATCAGCACGGCGGCGAGGCGTTCGCCTTCGCGGGCGCGGGCCTTCTTCAGGCCGGCGATCGCCTGCTTCGCGGCGTCGAGCGCGGGCTCGTCGAGCCGTTCGGCCGGGGCGCCGCCCTTGCACCACTGCAGCACCTCGTGCACCGACAGCGGCTGGGCGTTCGGCAGCCAGCTGCGCACCGTGCCCTCGAGCTGGTTGAGGCGCCCGAGCTGCTCCGGCAGCGGCTGCGGCCAGGCGTTGTCGGACTCGGCGCGCGCGGCCAGGCGCAGCTCGATCTTGCCGCGGCGGAACGCGCCGGCGAGCAGGTCGCGCAGCGCCGGTTCGAGCGCGCGCAGCTCGTCGGGCAGGCGGAAGGCGAGGTCGAGAAAGCGGCTGTTGACGGAGCGCAGCTCGACGTTGAGGGCGGCGCCGCGGGCGGTTTGGCCGTCGGCATTAGTGCCGGTTTCCGAGGCATTGCCGGCGCCCGCGGAGGCGCTGGCGTAACCGGTCATGCTGTAGACTGCCATGCAGCTTTTCGCCCAAGCAAAACTCGATTATGTCAAAGCCGAAACCTGCTCCGCTGCCCTCGGGCACCGTGGTGGGCGGGTATCAGGTCATCAAGAAGCTGGCGGCGGGCGGATTCGGCGTGGTCTACCTCGCCGAGGACGCCGACCGGCATCTCGTGGCGCTCAAGGAGTACCTGCCGTCGTCGCTCGCCGAGCGCTCGCAAGGCGAGCTGACGCCGCGCGTCAAGCCCGAGAAGCAGCCGCTGTACCGCCTGGGCCTGAAGAGCTTCTTCGAGGAAGGGCGCTCGCTCGCGCAGATCTCGCACCCGAGCGTGGTCTCGGTGCTGAACTTCTTCCGCGAGAACGAGACCGTCTACATGGTGATGAACTACCTGCAGGGCGACACGCTGCAGGATTTCATCGTCACCGCGCGCGACCTGAAGCGCGACAAGGTGTTCCGCGAGTCGACCATCCGCAGCCTCTTCGACGAGATCCTGCGCGGCCTGCGCATCGTGCACCAGCACAAGATGCTGCACCTGGACATCAAGCCGGCGAACATCTTCATCACCAACGAGAACAAGGCGGTGCTGCTGGACTTCGGCGCGGCGCGCGAGGTGCTCTCCAAGGAAGGCAACTTCATCCGCCCGATGTACACGCCCGGCTTCGCCGCGCCCGAGATGTACCGCCGCGACGGCACGCTGGGCCCCTGGACCGACATCTACGCCATCGGCGCGTGCATCTATGCCTGCATGCAGGGCTATCCGCCCAACGACGCGCCGCAGCGCATCGAGAAGGACCGCCTGGCGCTGAGCCTGTCGCGCCTGCGGAACGTCTACTCCGACAACCTGATCGAAGTCACCGAATGGTGCATGTCGCTCGATCCGCTGTCGCGCCCGCAAAGCGTGTTCGCGCTGCAGAAGGAGCTGGCGCGCGAGACCGAGCGCCGCTACACCAAGCTCAGCTTCAGCGAACGCCTGAAGCTGCAACTCGAAAACCTGACCGCCGGCGCCAAGGCTTGAGCCTTTTCGCCTGACTTCCATGCGCTTCTCGGTGTATCAGGTGAGCCGCAAGGGCGGCCGCGAAAAGAACGAAGACCGCATGGGCTACTGCTACACGCGGGACGCCGGGCTCTTCGCCCTGGCCGACGGCATGGGCGGCCACCCCGAAGGCGAGGTCGCGTCGCAGCTGGCGCTGCAGACGCTCGCCGCGCTGTTCCAGCGCGACGCCAAGCCGACGCTGAACGACCCGCTGCGCTTCCTCCACGAGGCGATCATCGCGGGCCACCACCAGCTGCTGCGCTACGCGACGCAGAAGTCGCTGATCGACACGCCGCGCACCACGGTCGTCGCCTGCGTGCTGCAGGGCAACGCGGCCTACTGGGCGCATTGCGGCGACTCGCGGCTGTACATGGTGCGCGGCGACAAGCTCATCGCCCGCACGCGCGACCATTCCTATTCCGAGCTGCAGGAAACGCTCAGCCAGGTCGTGCCCATGGGCGAGCGCTTCAACCGCAACGTGCTGTTCACCTGCCTGGGCAGCCCCGGCAAGCCGGTGGTCGACACCGTCGGCCCACTGCTGATGCAGGGCGGCGACCGCCTGCTGCTGTGCTCCGACGGCCTGTGGGGCAGCGTGAGCGACGCCGAGATCACCGAGCAGCTGTCGAGGAACGCCATCTCCGACGCCGTGCCCGAGCTCGTCGAGCAGGCGCTGCGCAACGGCGGGCCGAAGAGCGACAACGTCTCGGTGCTGGCGATGGAGTGGGAATCCGCCGAAGACAGCGACAGCACCGCCGGCATTTCCACCGACACCCTGGGCGACGAGGTGTTCGCCTCGACAATCCAGGCCAGCGTGCTCGGCCAGGAAGTGCCCGACGAGCTCGACGACGCCGAGATCGAACGCTCGATCAAGGAAATCAACGAAGCCATCCGACGCTCTTCGCAGAAGAAGGGCTGAGCTTCGCAGGCGCCGGGCCGCCGCGCCCGCGCTCCATCAACGAGAGGTTTTCCATGAGCTACCAACGTCCGCTCGGCCGTGCCGCCGACGCCCTGCGCCCCGTGACTCTCACGCGCCGCTACACCCGCCATGCCGAAGGCTCGGTGCTGGTCGAGTTCGGCGACACCAGGGTGCTGTGCACCGCCTCGGTGGAAGAGAAGGTGCCGCCCTTCAAGCGCGGCAGCGGCCAGGGCTGGGTGACGGCCGAGTACGGCATGCTGCCGCGCGCCACCCACACCCGCAGCGACCGCGAGGCGGCCAAGGGCAAGCAGAGCGGGCGCACGCAGGAGATCCAGCGCCTGATCGGCCGCTCGCTGCGCAGCGTGTTCGACATGGCGGCGCTGGGCGAGCGCACCATCTCGCTCGACTGCGACGTGATCCAGGCCGACGGCGGCACGCGCACCGCGGCCATCACCGGCGCCTACGTGGCGGCGCACGACGCGGTGGCGTGGCTGCTCGCGCAGGGGCGGCTGGCGCAGTCGCCCATCATGGGGGCCGTGGCGGCGGTGTCGGTGGGCATCGTCGAGGCGACGCCGCTGCTCGACCTCGAATACGTGGAAGACTCGGCCTGCGACACCGACATGAACGTGGTGATGACCGACGCCGGCGGCTTCGTCGAGGTGCAGGGCACGGCCGAGGGCGCCGCCTTCACGCGCGCCGAGATGGACCTGCTGCTGGGCCTGGCCGACAAGGGCATCCGCGAGCTGATCGCGGCGCAGCGCCGCGCGCTGGGCCTGGCCTGATGAGGCTGGTGCTGGCGTCGAACAACGCCAAGAAGCTCGGCGAGCTTCAGGCCTTGTTCGCGCCGCTGGGCCTGGAACTGCTGGCGCAGGGCTCGCTCGGGATCGCCGAAGCCGAGGAGCCGCACGTCACTTTCGTGGAGAACGCGCTGGCCAAGGCGCGGCATGCGGCGCAGCACGCCGGCGGGGCTGCCATCGCGGACGATTCCGGGCTGTGCGTCGATGCGCTCGGCGGTGCGCCGGGCGTGCTGTCGGCGCGCTATGCCACGCTGTTCGGCGAGCCGAAGAGCGATGCCGACAACAACCGCGTGCTGCTCGGGAAGATGCGCGGCGTCGCCGATCGGCGCGCGCGCTTCGTCAGCGCGCTGGTGGCCGTGCGCGGCGCCGACGATCCGGAGCCGCTGATCGCCTTCGGCCGCTGGCACGGCGAGCTGCTCGAGGCGCCGAGAGGCGAGGGCGGCTTCGGCTATGACCCGCTGCTGTTCATCCCCGGCCTGGACGCGAGCGTGGCCGAGCTGGGCGCGGAGCAGAAGAACCGCCACAGCCACCGCGCCATTGCCGCGGCCACGATGCTGTCGCTGATGCGCGAGGTGTGGCGCCTTGGCTGATGCGGACCGCCCCGGCATCCGCATCGCGCCGGCGGGCAGCGAGCCGAGGGAAACGCCCGACCAGGTGCTCGCGCGCTACCTTCGCCCCGGCACGCTGAAGCTGGCCGCGCTGCCGCCGCTGTCGCTGTACGTGCACCTGCCGTGGTGCCTGAAGAAGTGCCCCTACTGCGACTTCAATTCCCACGAACGACGCGGCGAGCTGCCGCAGACGCCCTACCTCGACGCCCTGCGCGCCGACCTCGAAGCGGCGCTGCCCTTCGTCTGGGGCCGGCGCATCCACAGCGTCTTCATCGGCGGTGGCACGCCCAGCCTGTTCTCGCCCGAGTCGATCGACCGCCTGCTGGCCGACGTCCGCGCCCGCCTGCCGCTGGAGCCCGGCTGCGAGATCACGCTGGAGGCGAATCCCGGCACCTTCGAGCGCGACCGCTTCCGCGGCTATGCGCAGGCCGGCGTGACGCGCCTGTCCGTCGGCGTGCAGAGCTTCGACGACGCCAAGCTGCGCGCGCTCGGCCGCGTGCACGACGCGGCGCAGGCGCGCGCCGCGGTGGACGAGGCGCGCGCGTGCTTCGACACCTTCAACCTCGACCTCATGTACGCGCTGCCCGGCCAGACGCTGGACGAGCTGCGCGCCGACCTGGCGCAGGCGCTCGCCTTCGAGCCGCCGCACCTGTCGATCTACCACCTCACCGTCGAGCCGAACACCTTCTTCGCCAAGCACCCGCCCGCGCTGCCCGACGACGACACGGCCTTCGACATGCTCGACGCGATCACCGCGGCGGCGGCCGCCGCCGGGCTCGACCGCTACGAGGTCTCGGCCTTCGCGCGCACCGGCCACCGCTGCGCGCACAACCTCAACTACTGGCAGTTCGGCGACTACCTCGGCATCGGCGCCGGCGCCCACAGCAAGCTGAGCTATCCGCACCGCGTGGTACGCCAGATCCGCTTCCGCGACCCGGCGGCGTACATGGCGCAGGCCCTGGCCGGCGCCGCCGTGTCGCAGGACGAGGAGGTGCCGCGCGCGCAGCTTCCCTTCGAGTTCATGCTCAACGCCGCGCGCCTGCGCGAGGGCTTCACGCTGCAGCAGTTCAGCGAGCGCACCGGCCTGCCGCCGTCGGCCATCGAGCGGCCGCTGGCCGAGGCCGGGCGCCGCGGCCTCGTCGAGCGAGACCTGGCGCAGGTGCGCCCGACGGTGCGCGGCTTCGACTTCCTCTCCGATCTCCAGTCGCTGTTCCTGCCCGGCGCATAGGCGCCGGCCGGGCCCTACACCCGGTTCAGCGCCATGCCCGAGGTGCTGCGCAGGCGCTCGATCAGGTGCGGCGCGATCTGCGTGAGCGGCAGCACCTCATGCGCCGCGCCCGCGGCGATGGCCTCGCGCGGCATGCCGAACACCACGCAGCTCGCCTCGTCCTGCACGATGTTGTAGCTGCCGGCGTCGCGCATCTCGCGCATCGCGCGCGCGCCGTCGGCGCCCATGCCGGTGAGCATCAGGCCGATGGCGTTGGGGCCGACCACGCGCGCCGCCGACTTGAACAGCACCTCGACCGAGGGCATGTGCCGGTTCACCGGCTCGCCGGCGACCACGCGGGCGATGTAGTTCGCGCCGCTGCGCTCCACGCTCAGGTGGAAGCCGCCCGGCGCCAGGTAGCCGTGGCCGGGCAGGATGCGCTCGCCGTCGCGCGCCTCGGCCACGCGGATGCGGCACAGCCCGTCCAGCCGCGCCGCGTAGCTGCGCGTGAAGCCGGGGGGCATGTGCTGCGTGATCACCACGGCCGGGCTGTCGGCCGGCAGGTTCATCAGCACTTCCTTGGTCGCCTCGGTGCCGCCGGTGGAGGCGCCGATGAAGATGATCTTCTCGGTCGAGAGGTGGCCGATGCCGAGCGCCGGCGCCGGGTTCAGCGGCATCGGCGTGGTGGCGGTGGCGTCCAGGCGCGCCGGCGGCAGGCGGCGCAGGTGCGCCTTGGAGGCGATGCGCACCTTGTCGGTGATGTCCTGCGCCAGCAGCTTCAGGCCGTCGGCGATGCCGATCTTCGGCTTGGCGACGAAGTCCACCGCACCCAGCTCGAGCGCGCGCATCGTCACCTCGGCGCCGCGCTCGGTGAGGGTGGAGACCATCACGACGGGCATCGGCCGCAGGCGCATCAGCTTGGACAGGAAGTCGATGCCGTCCATGCGCGGCATCTCCACGTCGAGCGTGATCACGTCGGGGTTGAGGTTGCGGATCATCTCGCGCGCGGCCAGCGGGTCGCTCGCCGCGCCGATGCATTCCATGTCGGGCTGGCGGTTGATGATCTCGCCGAGCAGGCTGCGCACCAGCGCCGAATCGTCCACCACCACCACGCGGGTTCGCTTCATCTCGGTCTCCTCGGTCGTGCGCGCGCCGGTTCAGAACAGGTCGACCGAGCCGCCGCGGCTGGCGATCGGCGCGGCGCGCTGCGCGGCGGCGCGGTCCTGCGCCAGCAGCGATTCGGCGTTGGCCGGCGCGAGGCGCTTGACCATCGCCTTGCCGCTGGCCGGCAGGAAGCACACCTTGCGCGGGTAGATGTCGAGCACGTCCTTGGACATCACCGGGATGTGCTCGGTCTTCAGGTAGTCGAGCACGAAGCGGGTGTTGCGCTCGCCGACGTTGATGCTCGTCATGCCGGCGATCACCTGGCCGCCGCCGAAGACCTTGGCCTCCAAGCGCGAGCGCTGGGCGCCGCGCTTCATCATCTCGTTGATCAGCAGTTCCATCGCGAACGAGCCGTAGCGGCCCGAGTCGCCCGCGCCCTCGGGCAGCATGAAGTGGTTCATGCCGCCGATGCGCGCCTCGCGGTCCCACAGGCAGGCGGCGATGCACGAGCCTAGGGTGGTGAGGATGAGCAGGTCCTCGTGGTACACGAAGTACTCGCCGGGCAGGATCTTCACCGCGTCGTTCTTGAAGTGCGCGTCGTGGAAGAAGAACGAGGCCTCGCCCGGCCTGCGGGATTCGGCCTTGAGCCGTTCAAGGCGCGGCGTGGTGGTGCCGGTGGGAGGAGCCGTGGCCATGGTGGGTTCGATATCGGCGAAGGTTGCGGGACGCTTGACCCGGGGTTCACAGCCGCTCGTAGATCGTCTTGCCGCGCAGGCGGAAGAGATCACGCGAATCGGTGAAGTTTTCCGAGTGGCCGACGAACAGCAGGCCGTGCGGCGCCATCGCGCGGTGCATGCGCTCGAGCACGCGGCGCTGCGTGGCGGCGTCGAAATAGATCATCACGTTGCGGCAGAACACGATGTCGAACGGCTCGCCCAGCGACCAGCGCTCGTCCATCAGGTTGTGCGCGCGGAACTCGATGCAGCGCGCCAGCTCCGGCTTCACGCGGATGAAGCCGCTGTTGCCGCCCTTGCCGCGCAGGAAGTGGGTGCGCAGCCGCTCGGGTGACAGGCCGCGCGCATCGGCGGCGTACACGCCGCGCGCCGCGGTGGCCAGCACGCGGGTGTCGATGTCGGTGGCGAGCACCGGGATGCCGTGCCCGGCGCCGCGCGCCTCGGCGAGCGTCATCGCGATGGAGTAGGGCTCCTCGCCGGTGGAGGCGGCGTTGCACCAGATGCGCAGGCCCGGCTTGCGGGCGTGCGCCAGCTCGTGCGCCAGCTCGGTGAAGTGGTGCGCCTCGCGGAAGAAGGAGGTGAGGTTGGTCGTCAGGCAGTTGACGAACTCCTGCCATTCGCTGTCGGCGCGGCTGCCGCCGGCCGATTCGAGCGCCTGCAGGTAGCTCGCGAAGCTGCGGTGGCCGGTCTCGCGCAGGCGCCGCGACAGGCGGCTGTAGACCATCGCCTGCTTGCCCGCGTGCAGGCTGATGCCCGCGCGCTCGTAGATCAGCTGGCGCACGCGCTCGAAGTCCGCTGCCGAGAAGGCGAACTCCTGCTCCACCGGCACCCCCCCCATGGCCGTTCGAGCGGGCGCGGGGGCGTCGGCGGGCAGGGCAAGGTGCATGGGTTCTCCGGTGGCGGGCGGCGGGTGCGGGGCGGGTCCGGGGGCGGACGTGACCTGTGTCATATCGGCGCGACAGTGAACCGGCTTGAGGCGGCCGAGCCGCGATGACGGGCGTGGTTTGCGCCTCTAATCGCCCGATGGCCGCCTCGCAGGCCGCTGCTAGACTTTCCCGAAACCATCACTTACATGTCTGCCCAGCCCGCCACCTCCAGCCCGGACAAGGTCCTGCGCCTGCACGAGGCGCTTCAGCTGCTGGCGCAGGCGGGCCACGGGCTGCCCGACGACGCGCAGCGCGGCTCGCTGCCGTGGCTGCAGGCGGTGATCGACGGGCTGTGCGACCTGTCGTGCCGCGACGCGCTGACGGGCCTGGCCAACCGCCGCCAGCTCGAACTGGCGATCGGCCACGAGGTCGACCGCGTGGCGCGGGCCGGCGAGCCGGCCCTCGTGCTGATGGCCGACATCGACCACTTCAAGGCGGTGAACGACCGGCACGGCCACGCGGCCGGCGACGAGGTCATCAAGGCGGTGGCGCAGGTGCTGCTCGACTGCGTGCGCCCGATGGACACCGTGGCGCGCTACGGCGGCGAGGAGTTCGCGATCATCCTCCCCAACTGCCCGCCCGTGTTCGGCCTGACGGTGGCCGAGCGCATCCGGTTGAAGGTGCAGGCGCAGCCGGTGGCCGTGGCGCCGGGCGTGCACGTGCCGGTCACCGTCAGCATCGGCGGGGCGTTCGCGCCGCAGTGGGTGCGCTCGTCGGCCACGCTGTGGGTCGAGCGCGCCGACCAGCAGCTCTACCGCGCCAAGTCCGAAGGGCGCAACCGCGCCTGCCTCGAACACCAGCCCATCTCGCAGGTCAGCGCCGAAGAGAAGGGGCTTCTTTTCGGTACCTCGCAGTTTCAGGATCTCGAATGACGATGCCAGCGCCCGACCAGCCGCTCGAACCCGCGGCGCCGGCCTCCGCGCCGCGCGCCCGGATCACCGCCGTGACGAGCGGTAAGGGCGGCGTGGGCAAGACCTTCCTCGCCGCCAACCTCGCCGCCGCCCTCGCCCGCCGCGGCGAGCGCGTGCTGGTGCTCGACGCCGACCTCGGCCTGGCCAACCTCGACGTGGTGCTGAACCTGTTCCCGAAGATCACGCTGCACGACGTGTTCACCGGCAAGGCCACGCTCGACGAGGCCATCCTGCCCGCGCCCGGCGGCTTCTCGGTGCTGCTGGCCGGCTCGGGCATGGTGGAGTACTCGCGCCTCACGCCCGAGGTGCGCGACCGGCTGCAGGGCACGCTCGACACCGTGGCGCCGCGCTTCGACCACGTGCTGCTCGACACCGGCGCGGGCATCTCCGACGTGGTGCTCTACGCCGTCTCGCTGGCCGACGACGTGATGGTCGTCGCCACCCCCGAGCCGACCTCGCTCACCGACGCCTACGCGACGATCAAGGTGCTGGCGGGGCAGCAGCACCGCCAGACGATCCGGCTGGTGGTCAACCAGGTCGGCCGCCTGGGAGAGGGCCGCGCGCTGCGCGCCCAGCTGCAGGCCGTGGTGGACCGGTACGTGAGCAACGGGACCGATGTCCCGGTCAAGCTCGACCTGCTGGGCGACGTGCCCACCGACCGCTGCGTGCGCGAGGCGGTGCAGAAGCGCCAGCTGCTGCTGTCGGCCATGCCGGGCAGCGAGGCGGCCAAGGCCGTCGCCCTCGTGGCCGAGAAGCTCGCCGCGTGAGCGCGGCCGGCGGCGGCACCGCGGGCGCGGCGCCCTTCGACCTGCTGGGCGGCGAGGGCGCCGTGCGCGCGCTGGTCGACCGCTTCTACGACCTGATGGACCTGGAGCCGGCCTACCGCGAGCTGCGCGCCATGCACCCGACCACGCTCGCCGGCTCGCGCGACAAGCTGCACTGGTTCCTGTGCGGCTGGCTGGGCGGGCCGCAGCACTATGCCGAGCGCTTCGGCCACCCGATGCTGCGCGCGCGGCACCTGCCGTTCTCCATTGGCATCGCCGAGCGCGACCAGTGGCTCGCATGCATGCGGCAGGCCATGGCCGAACTGCAGGTCGAGCCGGCGATGCGGCAGCGCCTGGACGACGCCTTCTTCAACACCGCCGACTGGATGCGCAACCGCGGCGCCTGAGCGGCCGAAGTCCGCCGGTCCGCGTCAGGCCTCGTCGCCCGGCAGCGTGGCGAGCTGCGAATGCCGGATGCGCGTCTTGCTCAGGGCGCCGGCCGATTCGAGGATCGGGTAGGCGATCGAGCAGATGTGCGAGTTGATGCGCTTGAGGTCGCTGATGAGGTCCAGGTGCAGCGAGCTCGTCTCGATGCTCTGCGCCGTGTTGTCCTGCAGCCGCGCGATGTGGCTGGCGGCGTACTCGTGCTCCAGGTCGCGGAAGCGCGCCTTCTCCTCCAGCAGCCGCTGGGCGTCGCGCACGTGGCCGTCGAGGAACACGCTCATGCCCAGGCGCAGGTTGGCGAGCAGGCGCTCGTGCAGGTGGCAGATCTCGGCCATGCCGGCGTCCGACAGGCTGCGGTTCTTACGGATCTTCTTGTCTTCCACGTCCTGGAGCACGCGCTCGATGATGTCGCCGATCTGCTCCATGTTGATCGTGAACGACACGATGTCCGTCCAGCGCCGGCCCTCGCGCTCGGACAGCGCCTCGCGCGAGATCTGCGTCAGGTAGAACTTGATCGCCGAATAGAGCTCGTCGACCGTGTCGTCCATCTGCCGCAGCTGCGCCGCCAGCTCGCGGTCGTTGTTGCGGATCACCGGCAGGATGCCGCGCAGCATGGTCTCCACCACGTCGGCCTGGTGCAGCGCCTCGCGCGCCGCGCAGGTGATGGCCAGCGACGGCGTGCCCAGCGCCACCGGGTCGAGGTGGTGGGGGCGCATGGCGTCGAGCCGCTTGGTGGCCGGCGGCAGGAAGCGCTCGAGCAGCCGCCCGGCGCGGTGCGTGGCGCCGATGAAGAGCACCGCCAGGGCGACGTTGAACAGCAGGTGGAACACCACCACCTGCTGGTGCACCGAGTCGATGTGGTTCTGCAGCAGCACGTGCACCTGCGGCAGCAGTGGCACCGCGAGCGCCGCGCCGATCAGCTTGAAGAAGAGGTTGCCCAGCGGCAGCCGGCGCGTCTCGGGCGAGGCGTTGGCCGTGGCCAGCAGCGCCAGCGCGCCGCTGCCGATGTTGGCGCCGATCACGAGGCCGAGCGCCACGCCGGCCGGGACCAGCCCCGAGGCCGCGAGCGTGGCAGTGAGCAGCACGATGGCCAGGCTCGAGTACGCCATCACCGTGAGCGCCGCGCCGACCACGATGTCGAGCAGCACGTCGCTCGGCAGCGAGACCAGCAGCGCGCGCACCTCGGGCGACTGCGTCAGCGGCTGCGTGGCGGCGACGATGAGCTGCAGCGCGAGCGTGATCAGGCCGAGCCCGATCAGCACCCGCCCGATGCGGCCGGCCGCGTCGTTCTGGCGCGTGAGGAACATCACCACGCCGGTGAAGATGAGCAGCGGCGACAGCCACGACAGGTCGAACGAGTACACCACCGCCATCACCGCCGTGCCGACGTCGGCGCCCAGCATCACGGCCAGCGCCGCGCCGGTGGTGACGAGCCCCTTGCCGACGAAGGAGGCGACGATCAGGCAGGTGGCGGTGCTCGACTGCACCAGGCTCGTCACGCCCAGGCCCGCCGCCAGCGCGTTCAGGCGCTTGTGGAAGCTCTTGGCGAGTACGCTGCGCAGGTTCTCGCCGAACACCCGCAGCATGCCGGTGCGCACGATGTGGGTACCCCAGACCAGCAGCGCGATGGCGGCAAGCAGGTTGAGCAGATGAAGCATGTGCGGGTGTCGGGCCTCCTGAACCGGGCATTGTGGCGCCGCCGCCGCACTTCGGGCGAACCGTTGCGGGAAGGCCGCAACGCCGACCGGCCTTGGGCCCCGCGCGGCGCCGCCGGGGCGGTGCGCCGCACCCCGCGCCGCCCTGCGCGGCCGCTACCATGGCGCCCTTTCATTCTTCGATCCCGGCAGCGGGGCGCGGCGATGGCGATGGACGTGGTGGACTACGAAATCAGGGGCTCGGAGATGCAGTTCGTCGAGGTCGAGCTCGACCCGGGCGAAGCCGCCGTCGGCGAGGCCGGCAGCATGATGTTCATGGACGCCGGCATCCAGCTCGACACCGTGTTCGGCGACGGCTCGGCCCAGCAGGGCGGCCTCTTCGGCAAGCTGCTGGGCGCCGGCAAGCGGCTGGTCACCGGCGAGTCGCTGTTCACCACCGTCTACACCAACCACACGCGCGGCAAGGCGCGGGTGGCGTTCGCCGCGCCGTACCCCGGCAAGATCCTGCCGATGGACCTGAGCCAGCTCGGCGGCACGCTGATCTGCCAGAAGGACGCCTTCCTCTGCGCGGCGCGCGGCGTCTCGCTGGGCATCTACTTCCAGCGAAAGCTCTCGGTCGGCTTCTTCGGCGGCGAGGGCTTCATCATGCAGAAGCTCGACGGCAACGGCCTGGCCTTCGTGCACGCCGGCGGCACGGTCGTGCGCCGCGAGTTGCAGCCGGGCCAGGCGCTGATGGTCGACACCGGCTGCCTGGTGGCGATGACGCCGAACGTGAACTTCGAGATCCAGTACGTCGGCAAGATCAAGACGGCGCTGTTCGGCGGCGAGGGCCTGTTCTTCGCCAGGCTCAGCGGCCCCGGCACGGTGTGGCTGCAGAGCCTGCCGTTCTCGCGCCTGGCCTCGCGCGTGTTCGCCGCGGCGCCGCAGACGGGCGGCGGCGGGCGGGGCGAGGGCTCGCTGCTCGGCGGCTTCGGCGCCGGCGGGCTGCTGGGCACGGTGCTCGGCGGCGACGACGAATAGGCCGCGCGCCGCCGCTCGCCATGAGCTCGCTCCTCGATGCCTGCTGGCGCGCGCTCGGCTACTGCCTGCACCCGCGGGTGATCGTGATGTCGCTGCTCCCGCTGGTGGCGATGGCCGCGCTGGCGCTGGTGCTCGGCTGGTTCTTCTGGCAGCCGGCCGTCGCCTGGGTGGCGGCGTTCATCGCCTCCTCGGCCTGGCTCGACGGCGCCGTGGCCTGGTTCGAGGGCATGGGCATCGGCGGCCTGCGCACCGTGCTGCCGGCGGTGGTGGTGGTCGTCGTCAGCCTGCCGGTCATCGTCGTGAGCGTGCTGCTGGTCGTCGCGACCTGGATGACGCCGGCCATGGTGGCCCTGGTCGCGCGCCGGCGCTTCGCCGGGCTCGAGGCGCGCCGCGGCGGCTCCACGCTCGGCAGCGTCCTGGCGGGGCTGGGCGCCACGCTCGCGGCGGTGGCGGCATTCGTCGTGACGCTGCCGCTGTGGCTGGTGCCGCCGCTGATGCTGCTGATCCCGCCGCTGATCTGGGGCTGGCTCACCTACCGCGTGATGAGCTACGACGTGCTGGCCGAGCACGCCAGCGCCGCCGAGCGGCGTGCGCTGATCCGCCGCCGGCGCCTGCCGCTGCTGGCCATCGGCGTGGCGACCGGCTTCCTCGGCGCGGCGCCGGCGCTGCTGTGGGCCTCGGCGGCGATCGCGCTCGTGCTGGCGCCGGTGATCGTGCCGCTCGCCATCTGGATCTACACCCTGGTGTTCGCCTTCTCGTCGCTGTGGTTCGCGCACTATGCGCTGGCCGAGCTGGCGGCGATGCGCGGCCAGGCCGCGGCCGAGCTGCCGCCCACCCGCGAGGTGCCATGAACTTCGGCCTGTTGATCGTCGGCGACGAAATCCTCTCCGGCAAGCGCGCCGACAAGCATCTGCCGAAGGTGATCGAGCTGCTGGGCGTGCGCGGCCTGTCGCTGGCCTGGGCGCGCTACGTCGGCGACGACCCGCAGCGCATCGCCGCCGACCTGGAGGACGCCTTCGCCGGCGGCGACGCGGTGTTCTCCTGCGGCGGCATCGGCGCCACGCCCGACGACCACACCCGCCAGGCGGCGGCGCAGGCGCTCGGCGTGCCGCTGGAACTGCACCCGCAGGCGCGCGAGCTCATCACCGAGCGCATGCGCGACATGGCGGCCGAGCGGGGCGAGCCCTTCGACCCGCACCATGCCGACAACGTGCACCGGCTGAACATGGGCATGTTCCCCCGGGGCGCGGACATCATTCCCAACCCGTACAACAAGATCCCCGGCTTCTCGGTCGCCTCGCCGGCCGGCGCGGGCCGTGGCGGGGTGTTCTTCGTGCCGGGCTTCCCGGTCATGGCCTGGCCGATGATCGAGTGGGTGCTCGACCACCACTACGCCGACCTGTTCCGCGCCAAGGCCGTGCTCGAGCGCTCGGTCATCGTCGCCGGCGCCATGGAGGCGGCGCTCACGCCGCTGATGCTGCGCGTCGAGGCCGAGTTCCCGGGCATCAAGGTGTTCAGCCTGCCGAGCGTCGACCATCCGCAGTGGGGCCGGCACATCGAGCTGGGCGTGAAAGGCGAGCCGGCGCGGCTCGATGCCGCCTACGCGATGCTGCTCGACGGCCTGCGCGCGCATGGCGCGACGCTCGGCCCCGAATTGGTGCGCTGATCGTGGCAGTTACCAAGATGGTGCACCGCGAGGCACCGCGGCGGTGCTATAACGCCGCGGGCCATGCGCCGGCCCGGCGTGCGTTCGCGTTCGTGCCCGGCGGGTGCCGCGCGGCCGCTGCGCGCAGCCACCCGTTTGCTGGCATGGCTTCTGCTTCATTGCAGTGCGTTTCTGTTCCAGGGCGTGCGGCCACCCGCCGACGCAGCCCTCTCCAAATCCCCCACAAAGCTGACCCGCTAGGAGATTCCTGATGGCAAAGACCGTCGCCGACGTGATGAAGATGGTGAAGGACAACGAAATCAAGTTCGTCGACTTCCGCTTCACCGACACCCGCGGCAAGGAGCAACACGTCTCGGTGCCCGTGTCGCACTTCGACGAAGACAAGTTCACCTCGGGCCATGCCTTCGACGGCTCCTCGATCGCCGGCTGGAAGGGCATCGAGGCCTCGGACATGCAGCTCATGCCCGACCCGAACACCGCCAACGTCGACCCGTTCTTCGAGGAGCCCACGCTCATCCTCACCTGCGACGTGGTCGAGCCCGCCGACGGCAAGCCCTACGAGCGCGACCCGCGCTCGCTGGCCAAGCGCGCCGAGGCCTACATGAAGGCCTCGGGCCTGGGCGACACCGCCTACTTCGGCCCCGAGCCCGAGTTCTTCGTGTTCGACAGCGTGCGCTGGGGCAACGACATGTCGGGCTGCTTCTTCAAGATCGAGTCCGAGGAAGGCGCCTGGAACACGGGCAAGGAGTACGAGCACGGCAACTCGGGCTTCCGCCCGACGGTCAAGGGCGGCTACTTCCCGGTGCCGCCGGTCGACAGCGGCCAGGACATGCGCTCGGAGATGTGCCTCGTGCTCGAATCGCTGGGCATTCCGGTCGAGGTGCACCACCACGAGGTGGCCAACGCCGGCCAGATGGAGATCGGCACCAAGTTCAGCACCCTGCTGCAGCGCGCCGACTGGGTGCAGCTGCAGAAGTACGTGATCCACAACGTGGCCCACGCCTACGGCAAGACGGCCACCTTCATGCCCAAGCCCATCGTCGGCGACAACGGCAGCGGCATGCACGTGCACCAGTCGGTGTGGAAGGACGGCAAGAACCTGTTCGCCGGCGACGGTTACGCGGGCCTGTCGGAGTTCGCGCTGTTCTACATCGGCGGCATCATCAAGCACGCCCGCGCGCTCAACGCCATCACCAACCCGGGCACCAACAGCTACAAGCGCCTGGTGCCGGGCTTCGAGGCGCCGGTGAAGCTGGCCTACTCGAGCAAGAACCGCTCGGCGTCGATCCGCATCCCGCACGTGGCCAACCCGAAGGGCCGCCGCGTCGAGGCGCGCTTCCCCGATCCCCTGATGAACCCGTACCTGGGCTTCGCCGCCATGCTGATGGCGGGCCTGGACGGCGTGGAGAACAAGATCCACCCGGGCGAAGCGGCGACCAAGGACCTGTACCACCTGCCGCCGGAAGAGGACGCGAAGATCCCGACCGTGTGCCACAGCCTCGACCAGGCGCTGGAGCACCTGGACAAGGACCGCGCCTTCCTCACCAAGGGCGGCGTGTTCACCGACACCTACCTCGACGCCTACATCGAGCTCAAGATGAGCGAGGTGCAGCGCTTCCGCATGGCGACGCACCCGGTCGAGTTCGACATGTACTACGCGCTCTGAACCGCGCACCGGCTCGCGGGATCCGCAAGGGACGGCGCAAGCCGTCCCTTTTTCATGGCGGGCGCGGTGTCGCGCGCATCGCAGGCGCCGCCGCCGGCCGCGGCGAGGCATGCTTCACAATCCGGCCGTCACGCGCGTGCCGCAGCGCGCCGGGGACCCAAGGAGCATCCTGATGAAGCGAGTGATATCGGCCGGCCCGTGGGCCTGGGCCCCGGTCGCGGCCCTGGCGCTGGGGGCGGCCGTGGCGCCGGCCGCGGCCCAAGAGTCCAAGACGGTCTACCGCTGCCCGGGCAACGTGTACACCGACGCCCTGTCGGCCAAGGAGGCGCACGACAAGGGCTGCCGCACCATCGAGGGCGCCCCGATCACCATCGTGCAGTCGGTCAAGCCGCGGCCGAACGCCGCGGCGCCCGCCGCCCCGGCCGCGCGGCCGGCGGACTCGCGCGTCTCGGCCAACGAGCAGCGCGCCCGCGACAGCGACGCCCGCCGCATCCTGGAGAGCGAGCTGCGCCGGGCCGAGGACCAGCTCGCCAGCATGCAGAGGGAATACAACAACGGCGAGCCGGAGCGCCAGGGCGACGAGCGCAACTACCAGAAGTACCTCGACCGCGTGGCCGAGATGAAGGCCGGCATCGCCCGCAAGGAGGCGGACGTGGCCGCCATCAAGCGCGAACTCTCCAAGCTGCCCCCGTCCACGCCGCAGAACCAGGCCCAGTGAAGGCCGCCCCGTCGCGCGAGCCCGTTCCTCCCGGCGGCGAGGCCCGCGGCTTCGGCGCCCTCGACCACCTGGCCACGATGGTGGCCGTGGTGCGGGCCGACGGCGGCTTCGTCTTCGCCAACGCCGCCTTCGAGCAGGTGCTGGGGCTGCCGCGGCGCAGCGTGCTGCGCGGCTCGCTGTTCGACTGGCTGGCCGACCCCCAGCCGCTGCGCGAGACGGTGGCCGCCGTGCTGCGCAACGACTTCGCCACCAGCCGGCTCGACGCCCAGCTGCGGCGCCCGCAGGGCGAGCCCATCGCCGTGCACGCCATCGTCAACCAGATGGAGGGCGCGAGCGACGTGGTGATCGAGCTGGTCGAGATCGAACAGCAGGCGCGCCAGGACCGCGAGGAGCGCGCGCTCGACCAGGCGCAGGCGAACAAGGAGCTGATCCGCAACCTGGCGCACGAGATCAAGAACCCGCTCGGCGGCATCCGCGGCGCGGCGCAGCTGCTGGAGATGGAGGTCGGCTCGCGCGAGCTCACCGAGTACACCCAGGTCATCATCAACGAGGCCGACCGGCTGCAGGCGCTGGTCGACCGGCTGCTGGCGCCGCACCGCAAGCCGCACCTGGTGGGCGACGTGAACATCCACGAGGTGTGCGAGCGGGTGCGCTCGCTGATCCTCGCCGAGTTCCCCTCCGGCCTGCGGGTGCAGCGCGACTACGACACCTCCATCCCCGAGTTCCGCGGCGACCGCGAGCAGCTCATCCAGGCCGTGCTCAACATCGCCCACAACGCGGCGCAGGCGCTGGTCGAGCGCATCGCCGGCGGCGACGCGCGCATCGTGCTGCGCACGCGCATCGCGCGGCAGGTGACACTGGGCAAGCAGCGCTATCGTCTGGCACTGGAATTGCATATCGAGGACAACGGCCCGGGGGTTCCCGAGTCCATCCGCGATCGCGTCTTCTACCCGCTGGTGTCGGGGCGCGACGGCGGATCGGGCCTGGGGCTCACGCTGGCGCAGACCTTCGTGCAGCAGCACCACGGCACGATCGAATGCGAAAGCGTTCCGGGCCGGACGCTGTTCAAGATCATGATTCCGCTGCCCTGAACCGCGCCCCGCGCGTGGCCGGGCAGACAACCGAACGCAGGGCATGAAACCCATCTGGATCGTTGACGACGACCAATCCATCCGCTTCGTGCTGGAGAAGGCGCTGGCGCGCGAGGACCTGGTGGTGCGCAGCTTCGCCAATCCGCGCGAGGTGCTGGCCGCCCTCGAGACCGGGGCGCCGCAGGTGCTGGTGTCCGACATCCGCATGCCGGGCGGCTCGGGCATCGACCTGCTCACGCAGGTGAAGGCGCGCCACCCCGGGCTGCCGGTCATCGTCATGACCGCCTACTCCGACCTCGACAGCGCGGTGAGCGCCTTCCAGGGCGGCGCCTTCGAGTACCTGCCCAAGCCCTTCGACGTGACCCGCGCGGTGGAGCTGATCCGCCGCGCGCTCGACGAGAGCGTGCGCGAGGAGGTGGGCGACGTCTCCCACGCGCAGATGCCCGAGATGCTCGGCCAGGCGCCGGCGATGCAGGACGTCTTCCGCGCCATCGGGCGGCTGAGCCAGAGCGTCGTCACCGTGCTCATCACCGGCGAGTCGGGCTCGGGCAAGGAGCTCGTCGCCCAGGCGCTGCACAAGCACAGCCCGCGCGCCAACGGGCCGTTCGTCGCCATCAACACCGCGGCCATCCCGAAGGACCTGCTGGAATCCGAGCTCTTCGGCCACGAGCGCGGCGCCTTCACCGGCGCGCAGGCCACGCGGCGGGGGCGCTTCGAGCAGGCCGACGGCGGCACGCTGTTCCTCGACGAGATCGGCGACATGCCCTTCGACCTGCAGACGCGGCTGCTGCGCGTGCTCAGCGACGGGCAGTTCTACCGCGTGGGCGGCCACAGCCCGATGCGCGCCAACGTGCGCGTGATCGCCGCCACGCACCAGAACCTGGAAGACCGGGTCAGGCAGGGCGCCTTCCGCGAAGACCTGTTCCACCGGCTCAACGTCATCCGCCTGCGCCTGCCGGCGCTGCGCGAGCGGCGCGAGGACGTGCCGGCGCTCACGCGCTTCTTCCTGCAGAAGAGCGCCCGGGAGCTGGGCGTGGAGGCCAAGCGCATCACCGAGGCGGCGCTGCAGCGGCTCGTGGGCTTCGACTTCCCGGGCAACGTGCGCCAGCTCGAGAACATCTGCCACTGGCTCACGGTGATGGCGCCGGCGCAGGTGATCGAGGCCAAGGACCTGCCGCCCGAGCTGCTGGCCGCCGGGGCGGCCGCCGCTCCCGCCCCCGCCGAGGCTCCCGCGCCGGCGGGCGGGGAGGCCGCCGCGGCCCCCGCTGCCGTGGCGGACGACGGCCTGCGCGGCGTGCCCGCGCCGTGGCTGGCCGGCCTGGAGCGCGAATCGCGCGACCTGCTCCAGTCCGGCGTGCCGGAAGTGTGGGACACGCTCACCCGCAAGTTCGAGGCGCAGCTCATCCACACCGCGCTCGAAGTCACCCGCGGGCGGCGCATCGAGGCCGCGCAGAAGCTGGGCATCGGGCGCAACACCATCACGCGCAAGATCCAGGAGCTGGGCCTGGACGACTGAGCCCTCCGCTCAGGCGCCGGAGAAGATGGCGATCACCGGCGCGTGGTCGCTCGGCCGCTCGTTCTTGCGCGGCAGCTTGTCGATCACGCACGACAGCAGCGTCTCGCGCAGCGCGTGGCTCACCAGGATGTGGTCGATGCGCAGCCCCTGGTTCTTGCGGAAGGCGAGGTTGCGGTAGTCCCACCACGACCAGCTCCTGGGCGGCTGCTCGAAGCAGCGGAAGGCGTCGACCAGCCCGCAGCCGATGAGCCCCGTGAAGTGCGCGCGTTCTTCTGGCGTGCAGTGGATCTGCCCGGTCCAGGCGATGGGGTCGTACACGTCCTGGTCCTCGGGCGCGACGTTGTAGTCGCCCAGCAGCGCGAGCTTCGGGTGCCGCGCCAGTTCCGTGCGCAGCCAGGCGTTCAGCGCCTCCAGCCACTTCATCTTGTAGGCGAACTTCTCGGTGCCCGGGGCCTGGCCGTTGGGGAAGTAGGCGCCGATCACGCGCACCTCGCCCAGCGTGCCGGCGATCACGCGCGCCTGGGCGTCGTCGAAGCCGGGGATGTTCTTCACCACGTCGGTGACCGGCGTGCGGCTGAGCAGCGCCACGCCGTTGTAGGTGCGCTGGCCGAACCACTGCGACTGGTAGCCGGCGGCCAGCAGCTCGGCGTGCGGGAACTTGTCGTCGGTGAGCTTGGTTTCCTGCAGGCACAGCAGGTCGGGCCGGTGCTCGGCCAGCCAGGCCAGCACCTGCGGCAGGCGCACGGCGAGGGAGTTGACGTTCCAGGTGGCGATCTTCATGGCGCTGAACGGTCGATGCGGCGGCGGTAGGTGACGAAGCGGTAGGGCGTGCCGTCGCCGGCCGTGCGCGCTTCGCCGGGCACCGCCTCGAACGCGCCGCGCGGCCAGTCGGGGAAGAAGGCGTCGGCGTCGAACACGGCGTCGATCTCGGTGAGCACGAGCTCGTCGGCGCGGGGCAGCGCCTCGGCGTAGACCTGCGCGCCGCCGATGACGAAGACCCGGGGCGCCGCGGCCAGCCGCGCCAGCGCCTCGTCCAGCGAGGCGGCGCGCTCGGCACCCTCGGCACGCCAGGCGGCGTCGCGCGTGAGCACCACGTTGCGGCGGCCGGGCAGGGGGCGGAAGCGCGGTGGCAGCGACTCCCAGGTCCGGCGGCCCATCACGACGGGGCAGCCCATGGTGACGCGGCGGAAGTGCTGCTGGTCCTCGCGCTCGTGCCAGAGCAGCTCGTTGCGGCGGCCGATGCCGCCGTCGCGCGCGACCGCGGCGATCAGGCTGAGGGTGGGCGGGGGCATGCGGGGATTGTGCGCGAGCGCCTCAGCGGTCCGCGGCTTGCCGCTCGAGCAGCCGCTGCGGCGCGATCTCGACCGAATCCTGCCCGTTCGAGACCCATACCGTGCCGTCCTGCACCGTCACCTGCAGCTGCATCGTGCGTGCGGCCAGCGCCGCCAGCGCCTGGCTCTGCGCCGCGGCGACCTGCCACACGTCCAGGTTCTGCAGCCGCGCGAGCTTGTTCGCGATGCCGCTCCACCACACCGGCGTGCTGCTGCTGAAGCTGAACACGCTCACGCGCCCGCAGCGCGGGGCGGCCTTCGCCAGCCGCCGGTCGTCGGGCTGGCCGACGTCGATCCAGTGCACGATCTGGCCCGTCAGGTCCTTCTGCCACAGCGCGGGCTCGTCCACGTCCCACAGGTCCTTGGCGAACTCGAGCGGGCCGCGCGCGTCGTCGGCCGGCACGTTCAGCGCGAAGGCGAGCAGGCGGATCATCATGCGCTCGTCGGTCTCGGACGGGTGGCGGGCGATGGTCGCCGAATGGTCGGCATAGACGGACCGGTCCATGTCGGCGATCTGCAGCGTGGCCTTGTGGATCGTGGCTTTGAGTGCCATGGCGAGAGGGCGGGCGAAGGGGCGGGGATTGTCGCCGCCCGCAAGACGACAATCCGCTGCCTGCCCATCCTCACGACGCACCATGACGCTGAAGAAGACCGACCTCGCCCGCAACCTCGCCCTGAAGATCGAGGGCCGCATGAAGAACGCCGGCGTGCCGGGGCGCTTCGGCCAGGGCGCGGCCGAGGTCGTCGACCGCCGCGAGCAGCGCCGCCGCGACGCGGCCGCCGGCCTCGTGCCCTTCGCCTGCAAGCTGCCCGCGCCGCTGGTGCAGCGCCTGAACGAGCGCGCCGCCTCGCACGAGGGCGGGCTCAACGCGCTGGTGGCGGCCCTGCTGGCGCAGGGCCTGGGCTGATCGCGCGTAGGGCTGATCCGCCGCCCGCGGCGCGCGCCCGGCGAATCGCTGGCAGCATGGACGGCGGTCCATCACTTCCATGGAAGGCGCCATGTCGTCGATCGAGGTCGATCTCTTCGTGATCGGAGCGGGCAGCGGCGGCGTGCGCGCCGCGCGCATGGCGGCGCAGCGCGGCGCGAAGGTGGCCGTGGCCGAGATGGGCGCGCTCGGCGGCACCTGCGTGAACGTCGGCTGCATTCCGAAGAAGCTCTACAGCTACGCCTCGCAGTACCCCGAGGCCTTCGAGGAGGCGCGCGGCTTCGGCTGGAGCGCGCAGCCGCATCCCGTGCTCGACTGGGCGCTGCTCAAGCGCCGCCGCGCGGCCGAGATCGATCGGCTCAACGGCGTCTACGAGAAGCTGCTGGCGAACGCCGGCGCGGTGCTGCTGCGCGGCCATGCGCGCATCGTCGGGCCGAACGAGGTGGCGGTGGACCTGGCGTCCGGGCCGCAGCGCGTGCGGGCGCGGCACATCCTCGTCGCCACCGGCGGGCGGCCGGTGCTGGCGCAGGTTCCCGGCGGCGAGCATGCGCTCGTGTCCGACGCGATGTTTGACCTGCCGGTGTTCCCGCAGCGCCTGGCCGTGGTGGGCGCGGGCTACATCGCCTGCGAGATGGCGTCGATCTTCCAGGGCCTGGGCGCGCAGGTGACGCAGATCGTGCGCGGGCCGCAGGTGCTGCGCGGCTTCGACGGCGACATCGCCGGCTTCCTCGAGCGCGAGGTGGCGAAGAAGGGCCTGGCGCTGCGCCTGTCGACCGAGGTGCGGGCGGTCGAGCGCCAGGCGGGCGAACTGCTGCTCACGCTGTCGGACCGCAGCACGCTCGCCGTCGACGCGCTGCTCTACGCCACCGGCCGGCGGCCGAACACCGAAGGCCTCGGCCTGGCGCAGGCGGGCGTGGCGCTCGGCGACCGGGGCGAGATCCTCGTCGACGACGACTACCGGACGAACGTGCCGTCCATCTTCGCCATCGGCGACGTGACCGACCACGTGCAGCTCACGCCGGTGGCGCTGGCCGAGGCGATGGTGGTGGTGGACCGGCTGTTCGGCGACGGCGTGCGCCGCATGGACTACGAGTTCATCCCCACGGCGGTGTTCACCACGCCGCCGATCGGCACCGTCGGCTGGAGCGAGGCGCAGGCCGTCGAGCGCTACGGCCGCGTGCGCGTGTACTGCAGCGAGTTCAAGCCGCTGCGCCACACGCTGTCGGGCAGCACCGAGCGGGTCTTCATGAAGCTCGTCGTCGACGACGCCAGCGACCGCGTGGTCGGGCTGCACATGGTCGGCCACGAGGCGGGCGAGCTCGTGCAGGGCTTCGCGGTGGCGATGAAGGCAGGCGCGACCAAGGCGGTGTTCGACGCGACGGTGGGCATCCACCCGACCGCGGCGGAGGAGTTCGTGACGATGCGCGAGGTCTCGCGGGTGGTCGGCGAGCCGAAGGCGGCGGCGGGTCCGGCGTAGCGGCCCCCTCACCCCAACCCTCTCCCCCGGTGGGGGAGAGGGGGCAGGCCGGCTGGTGCCGAGGGGTTGGCTCCCTCTCCCGCCTGCGGGAGAGGGTCGGGGTGAGGGTCCCCCCGCAGACGCCGGCCCTCACCCTCGCGCCTGCTGCGCCTCGTCCCGCGCGATCCGCCCGTCCACCAGCTCGATCACCCGGTCGCAGCGCGCCGCCAGCCGCGGGTCGTGGGTGACGACGAGGAACGAGGTGCCGGCCTCGCCGTGCATGCGCCGCAGCAGGGCGAACACCTCGTCGGACGCGGCGGTGTCGAGGTTGCCCGTGGGCTCGTCGGCCAGCACCAGCGCGGGCGAGAGCGCCAGCGCCCGCGCGATGGCCACGCGCTGCTGCATGCCGCCGGAGAGCTGCGCCGGGCGCCGGTCCATCGCGTCGGCCAGGCCCACGGCGGCCAGCAGCGCGCGGCCGCGCTCGCGCTCCCGCGGGCTCACGCGGCCGTCGCGCAGCAGCGCCGGCAGGGTCACGTTCTCCAGCGCGCTGAAGGCCGGCAGCAGGTGGTGGAACTGGAACACGAAGCCGAGCGTGGCCCGGCGCATGAAGGTGAGGCCCGCGTCGTCGAGCTCCGCCACCGAGGTGCCGGCCAGCAGGTAGCGGCCGCTGGTGAGCCGGTCGAGCAGGCCGAGGATGTTCAGCAGCGTGCTCTTGCCCGAGCCCGAGGGGCCGATCAGCGCCGCGAACTCGCCGTGGCCGATGCGCAGGTCCAGGCCGTGCAGCACCTCCACCTCGTTGGGCTGGCCGGGGTTGAAGGACTTGCGCACCTGCGACAGCGCGACAAGCGGCGTGTCCGCGTCCGCGCTCACATCCGGATCGCCTGCGCCGGGTCCATGCGCGCCGCCCGCCGCGCCGGCGCGATGGCGGCGAGCACGCCGGCGCCCAGCGCGATGAGGCCGCTGCGCAGCGCCACGCCGGGCGGCAGCGTGATCGCGAACAGCGGCAGCCCGTCCGAGCCGCGCACGAAGTGCGTGAACAGCCAGATCATGAGCACCGCCAGCGCCAGCCCCGCCACCGAGCCCGCGGCGCCGACCAGCGTGCCCTGCACGAGGAAGATGCGCATCACCTGCCCGCGCGTGGCGCCCATGGCGCGCAGGATGCCGATCTCGCGCTGCTTCTGCACGACCGACACCACCAGCACGCTGGCGATGCCGAGCACCACCACGACCACCACCACGCCGCGGATCAGGCCGGTGGAGATGCTCTGCGCGTTCAGCGCCGAGACGAGCTGCGCGTTGCTCTCCTGCCAGCTCTCCACTTCGTAGGGGAACTGCCGCGCGAGCCGCCCGGCCAGCGCCTGCGCGGCCCAGACGTCGTCCACGCGCAGGTCCAGGTGGGTGGCGCCGCCGGCGAGGTCGAGCAGGCTCTGGGCTTCGCGCAGCGGCACGATGACCGTGCGGCGGTTGAGGTCCCGCACGCCCAGGTCGACCAGCGCCGACACGCGCAGCGTGCTCTGGCGCGGCCCGGTGGTGAGCGTGAGGCGGTCGCCCAGGCGCAGGCCCAGGTCGTCGGCCAGCGTGGTGCCGACGATGGCCTCGCCCGGCTGCAGCCGCAGCGGCCCGGCGACCAGCTTCTCGCGCAGCCTGACGATGCGGTCGTAGCGCTCGATCTCCACGCCGGTGACGGCGACCGAGCGCGTGGCGTCGGCGCGCTGCGCCAGCGCCGCGCCGGCGGCCATCGGCGAGACGGCCTCGACGCCGGGCGTGCGTTCCAGCACGGCGGCCACCGCCTGCCAGTTGGCGATGGAGCGCAGGCGCTGCGCGCGCGGCTGCACGTCGGCGGCGACCAGCGGGCCGCCGGCCGGGCGCGGCGGGGCGATCACGCGCTCGTCGCGCGGCTGCAGGCTCACGTGGGCCTGCGCGCCCAGCGTCTTCTCCAGCGTGTTGCGCTGCAGGCCCTCGATCAGCGCGGCGATGTAGGCCACCACCGCCACGCCGGCGGCCACGCCGAAGACGATCAGCACCGTCTGGAAGCGGCCCTCGCGCAGGAAGCGCACCGCCACCTGCAGCTCGAAGCCGAGCCGGCCGACCGCGGCGAGCGTGGGCCGCGGCATCAGCGCCCCACGGCGTTCATGGCCGGCGCCAGGCTGTCGCGGCTGGTCGCGCCGCGCGGGCCGCCGAGCGCCTGCTGCAGGTCGACCAGGCGCGGCCGCACGCGGCGCCCGGGCTCGACCGTCGGATCGAGCAGCACCGCCTCGCCGTCCGCCAGCCCGCCGGCGAGTTCCGCCTGGTCGAGCGTGCGCAGGCCGAGCCGCACCTCGCGCCGCACGGCGCGGCCGTCCTCGGCGACGAGCACCGCGCCGGCGGATTCCTGCGCGTCGGCGCCGGGCAGCAGCGCGCGCAGCGGCAGCAGGCGCGCGTCGGCCCGTTCGCCGGTGACGACCTCGACCGACAGCGTCATGTCCTCGCGCAGGTAGTCGGGCGCGTCGGCGCCGGGGCGCAGGTGCACTTCGACCGCGCCGCGCTGCGCGTCGACCGAGGGCGCCAGGCGCGTCACGGCCGCCTCGAACACGCGGCCTGGGAAGGCGTCGGCCACCACCCGCGCACGCTGGCCGACGGCGAGCGTGGACAGAAAGCGCTCGTCCACCGGCGCGACGAGCTCCAGCGGGCCGTCGACGGCGACGGTGAGCAGCGCGCGGCCCGGCTGCACGAT
Organism: Rubrivivax sp.; assembly: GCA_044508835.1. Taxonomy (GTDB): domain Bacteria; phylum Pseudomonadota; class Gammaproteobacteria; order Burkholderiales; family Burkholderiaceae_C; genus JAKFDI01. The sequence goes on along the minus strand of JBIQHD010000005.1, from coordinate 82,409 downwards.
CTGCCCCGGCTCGACGCTGCGCACCAGGACGCGGCCCGCGGCCGGCGCCCGCAGCGTGGCCTGGTCGAGCCGGGCGGCCGCGGCCTGCGCCGCGGCGGCGGCGGCTTCGAGCTGGGCGCGCACGGCGGCTGCCTCGGTGCCGCCGGCGCGGCTGGCCTCGGCCTGGACACGGGCGGCGTCGCGCTGGCCGCGCGCGACGGCCAGGGCGCGCTCGGCGTCGTCGACGCGCGCCTGGCTCACGAAGCCCTGGGCGACGAGCTCGCGCGCCCGCACCAGCTCGCGCCGGGCGGCCTCGGCATTGGCCTCGGCCTGCGCCAGCGCCGCGGCGGCGACGGGGCGCGACACGCCCTGCTGCGACGCGGCCTGCGCCCGCGCCTGCGCCAGCGCCGCCTCGGCCTGCGCGGCGGCCGCGCGCAGCTCGGCGGATTCCAGCTGGACCAGCGGGGCGCCGGTGGCGAAGCGCTCGCCCTCGCGCACGGCGACGGCCTGCACGCGGCCGGTGAGCGTGGCGCCGATGTCCACGCGCGCCGGCGTCTCCACCCGGGCGGTGAACTGCAGCGTGCGCTGCAGCGGCCCGCGCGGCGGCACCAGCGCGTCGACGTCCAGCGGGCGCGTGGCGAACCAGCCGGCCGCGAGCGCCGCCGCCAGCACGGCCGCCCCGGCCGCGGCGAGGCGCCGGCGCGGGCGGGGCGGTGCCGCGCCGGGCGTGGGCGGCCCGTTCATGGGGGCGTGCCGGCGGCCCCGGCGCCGGTGCGGCGCTCGAGCACCTCGTCGATGGTCTTCATCAGCAGCGCGAAGTCGATGGGCTTGGTGACGTAGCTGTCGAAGCCGGCGGCCGTGGCCCGGGCGATGTCCGCCGGCATGGCGTTGGCCGACAGGGCGATGCAGGGGATCGCGGCGGTGCGCGCGTCGGCGCGCAGGCGGCGCAGCACCTCGATGCCGTCGAAGTCGGGCAGCTGCATGTCCACCAGCATCAGGTCCGGCCGCATGGCCTGCGCCCGCGCCACGCCGCTCGTGCCGTCGGGCTCGCTGCACACCGACAGCCCGGCGCGGGTGGCCACCAGCTCCTCGACCAGCAGCACGTTCAGCGCGTTGTCCTCGATGTAGAGCAGCCGGGTGTCGCGCCCGGCCGGGGCGGGCTCGGGCGGCGGCGGCGCGGGTGCGTACGGCGCGCCGGCCGGCGCCGGCGCGTGCGCCTCGTCGGCGCAGGCGAGGGTCATGCGGAACTCGCTGCCGACGCCGGGCTCGCTGTGCACCGCGATCGAGCCGCCCATGTGCTCCAGCAGCGCCTTGACGATGGCCAGGCCGATGCCGGTGCCCTCGATGCCCTCGCGCTCGATGCCCAGGCGGTTGAAGGGCTCGAACAGGTGGGCCATCTGCTCGGCGTCCAGGCCGCGGCCGGTGTCGCGCACGTGCAGGGTCACGGCGTCGCCCTCCCGGCTGGTGCGGATGGACACGCGCCCGCCCGGCCGGTTGTACTTGATGGCGTTGCTCAGCAGGTTGAGCAGCACCTGCCGCAGCCGCGTGGGCTGGGCCAGCACGCGCTCGGGCGCCGGCGCGCTCTCCAGGTGCACCGAGAGGCGCCGCGCCAGCGGCTCGACCAGGCCGAGCGCCTGCGTCAGCGCCTGCTGCAGCGGCACCGGCTCGAGCACCAGCGCCGTGTGGTCGCTCTCCAGGCGCGACAGGTCGAGCACGTCGTTGATGAGCGAGAGCAGGTGCTCGCCGGCGGCGAGGATGTGGTCGACGTGGGCCTGGCGCTGCGCCGGCGGCAGGCCGTCCTCGCGGCGCAGCAGCTGCGCGAAGCCGAGCACCGCGTTCAGCGGGGTGCGCAGCTCGTGGCTCATGCGCGCGAGGAACTGCGACTTGGCCTCGCTGTCGCGCTGGGCGACGAGCTTCTCGCGCCGCTGCGTCTCGGCGTCGACGGCGTCGGTCACGTCCCAGTTGACGCCGACGTAGCGGTCGAGGCGGCCGCGCTCGTCGTAGATGGGCGTCGTGCGCGAGGCGAGCCAGCGCACGCTGCCCTCGGGCCAGACCACGCGGAACTGGTAGGTGTAGGTGCGGCGCTCGCTGAGCGCCCGGTAGAGCATCTCGCGCGCGCGGGCGTCGTCCTCGGGGTGGTTCATGGCCGAGCGCTCGGCCAGCGTCGGCGCCACGGGGCGCGGCTCGCGCCCGCGCAGGCGCCACATCGCCTCGTCCCAGGTGGTGGCGCGCGTGCGCGGGTTCCATTCCCAGATGCCGATGCCGGCGCCGCGCGCGGCCAGCGCCGCGCGCGCGTTGGCGTTGCGCAGCGCGGCCTCGGTCTGCACGTGGGCGGTGACGTCCATCATCACGCCGAACACCATGTCGCGGCCGTTCATGTGCATGCGGCGCGCGCGCGCCGAGAGCCAGCGCACCTTGCCGCGGGCCAGCACCACGCGGAACTGCAGGTCGTAGGAGGCGTCGTCCGTGGGCGTGCGCAGGCGCGCGATCGCGTCCTTCATGGCGGCCCGGTCGCGGGTATGGACGAGGGCCAGCCAGCCTGCGTCGCTCGGCGGCCCTTCCTCGGGCGAGCGCCCGATCATCTCGTAGAGCTGATCGTTCCACTCGATCCTGCCGGTGGCGATGTCGCGGCTGAACAGGCCGAGCTGCGCGGCGCGCGCGGTGTGCTCCAGGCGCTCGGCCAGGGCGCGCACGCGGCGCGCCTCGTTGAGCTGCTCGGTCATGTCGATCGCCACGCCGAAGAACTCGATCGGCGTGCCGTCGTCGCTGCGGCGCACGACGCGGCGCATGAGGATCTCGCGCCAGGTGCCGTCGGCACGCCGGTAGCGGGCCGACATGTCGATCGGCTGCGTGGACTCCAGCGCCCGGCGCGCGGTCTCCACCACCACCGGCAGGTCGTCGGGGTGGATGAGCGTGCGCACCTCGTCGATCGACAGGCCGTCGGGGCGCGGCGGCATGCCCAGCACCTCGAAGCCGCGGTCGTTGTAGTAGACGCGGTTGGTGGCGAGGTCCTGGCGCCAGATGGCGATCTGCCCCAGGTCGAGCGCCAGGCGCAGCTCCTCGGCGGTCTCGTCGTAGGAGCGGGCGAGCTCGTAGACCTCGGTGTCGTCGAGCATGATGCCGATGGTGCGCGCGGGCTTGCCGTCAGGGCCGGGCTTGACCAGCCACTGCGAATGGATGCGCCGCAGGCGGCCGTCCGGCAGCACCACGCGGAAGCGGCTCTCGTACTGGCCGCAGGTGGCGGTGGAGGCGATGTAGTTCAGCCGCGCCCGGTCCTGCGGATGGATGTGCCGCGTGGCGGCCTCGAAGTCCGGCGTGCTCCCGGACGGGTCGACGCCGAAGAAGCGGAACACGTGCGGGTCCCAGTGCCCGCGCCCGGAGGGGATCTCGCGCTCCCACACGCCCAGGCGGCCGAACTCCTGCGTCACGTCCAGCAGCTCGGCCAGGCGGCGCGGCTCGCTGCGGTCGTGCACGCACACGGCCACGGCGGGCGACGCGGCGCCCCCGGCCGCCGCCAGGCCGCCATCGACCGGCTGCGCGCTCAGGCGGCACCAGCCGAGCCGGCCGTCGGCGCGGCGCCAGGGCAGCTCGGTCGATTCGACGGCCTCGCCCTGCGCGAGCTGCGCGGCCACGCGCTGCCAGGCGGCGTCGGCGTCGAGCTCGGCCGCCAGCAGCGCGTCGAGCGAGCGGCCGCGCGCCTGCGCCGGCGGCCAGCCGGTCGTGCGCTCGAAGGCCGGGTTCGTCCAGCGCACCCGCCCCTGCGCGTCCAGCAGCACGAAGAGGTCGGCGGCCTGCGCCGCGAAGGCCTGCCACGCCTGCAGGGCGGGCGCTGCCGCATCGATGCTCTCGGGGGGCGGTTGCTGCGTCATGGGCCGGTGGACGGGTCGGGCGCCTGCAGCGGGGCGGGTCTGCGGCCTATTCGGCCACCTGCAGCACCAGCTTGCCGAAGTTCTGGCCCGAGAACAGCTTCATCAGCGTCTCGGGGAAGGTGTCGATGCCCTGCACCACGTCTTCCTTCGACTTGATGCGGCCGGCCTTCAGGTGGCCCGACAGCGCCTCGATCGCCTGCGGGTAGCGGTCGGCGTAGTCGAACACCACCATGCCCTCCATGCGCGCGCGGTTCACCAGCAGCGACATGTAGTTCTTCGGCCCGGCCACCGGCGTGGTGTTGTTGTACTGGCTGATCGCCCCGCAGATCACGATGCGCGCGCCGCGCGAGATGCGGGTGAGCACGGTGTCGAGGATCTCGCCGCCGACGTTGTCGAAGTAGACGTCCACGCCCTGCGGGCAGTGCGTCTTCAGGCCCTCGCGCACGCTGCCGGCCTTGTAGTCGATGCAGGCGTCGAAGCCGAGCTCGCGCACCACCCACTCGCATTTCTCGGGGCCGCCGGCGATGCCCACGGCGCGGCAGCCGTGGATCTTCGCGAGTTGGCCCACCGTCTGGCCCACGGCGCCGGCGGCCCCCGACACCACGACCGTCTCGCCCGGCTTCGGCCGGCCCACGTCCAGCAGGCCGAAGTAGGCCGTCATGCCGGGCATGCCCAGCACGTTGAGCCACTGGGTGGGCGAGCCCTTGGACGCGTCGATCTTCTCCAGCCCGCCGGAGGCGATCTCGCGCGCGTCGAACAGGCGGTACTGCTGGATGCCCAGGCGCCCGCTCACCTGCTCGCCCGGGGCGAAGCCCGGGTGCCGCGACGCCAGCACCACGCCGATGCCGCCGGCGCGCATCACCTCGTCGATGCCCACCGGCGGGATGTAGCTGCGGCCCTCGTTCATCCAGCCGCGCATGGCGGGGTCGAGCGAGAGGTACAGCGACTTGACGAGCACCTCGCCGTCGCCGGGCTCCGCCACCGGCTCGGTCGTGAAGCGCCAGTTGTCGCGGGTCGGTGCCCCCACCGGCCGGGCGGCGAGCCGGACCTGCCGGTTTGTCAATGCGGGCGACACGGGCATCGGGGACTCCTTCGTGCGGTTGGCTCGGATCGGTTCATGGTATCGCTCAATGTCGGCGTTGTCCGACAGCGGCAGGAGCCCGGCGCCGGCACCGCGGCGCCGCCGGCAGCCCGACAGTGAGCTTGTTCACGCACAACCGCCGCAGGGAACCCGATGCAGAAGCCCACCCTCACCACCGCGCTCGTCATGCTGCTGGCCGCCGCGGCCTTCGTGGCGCTGAGCCTGGAGATGTTCGCCGCCTGAGCGGGCGAAAAAAAACGCGGCCTCAGCCGCGTTTCCTTCACGGGCGTGGAGCCCGCGTGAGCCTGCGCTCAGATCGTGCGGATGTTCGCGGCCTGCAGGCCCTTCTCGCCTTGCTTGACCTCGAATTCCACGCGCTGGTTCTCGGCCAGGGTCTTGAAGCCCGTGCCCTGGATGTCGCGGAAGTGGGCGAAGAGGTCGGCACCGCCCGCGTCTTGAGCGATGAAGCCGTAGCCCTTGCTCTCGTTGAACCACTTCACGGTACCGGTTTGCGTCGTCATGGACGATTTCCTATCTGTCAGAACAAAAGAAGCGCGCGGCGACATGCCGTGCGCTGGCAGCGACACTCAAGAGACGATCTGGGGGATTTCGAGCGAGCCCGGCGCGAGAACCGCAGCGGGAAGGAAGGAGATCTCAAGCAACCAATGTCTTGCGTATAACTGTGAGGCGCGAATGTACACGAAGCGGGCCTCCCGCGCCGCCGCCTCTTCGCAACAGGGTCATCCCATCGCACGGAGAACACGCATGCCCACCCCCACGGATTCGTCCCCCGCCTGGAAGCACGACGGCGTGCGCGTGGTGCCCGCCGGCTCGCTCGACGGCAACACGGCGCAGACGCCCGGCATGGACCGCAAGGCCGCGATCACCTTCGCGCGCGTCGGCGCGCAGAAGCTGTGGGCCGGCACGGTGCACATCCATCCCGACGCCAAGACCGGCGCCCACCACCACGGCCCACTGGAGAGCGTGATCTACGTCGTCAAGGGCCGGGCGCGCATGCGCTGGGGCGAGCGGCTGGAGTTCACCGCCGAGGCCGGCCCGGGCGACTTCATCTACGTGCCGCCCTACGTGCCGCACCAGGAGATCAACGCCAGCCCGACCGAGGTGCTCGAATGCGTGCTGGTGCGCAGCGACGGCGAGGCGGTGGCGGTCAACCTCGACATCGAGCCGGTGGAGAAGCCGGAGTCGGTGCTGTGGATCGACCCGGTTCACCGCGGCTGAGGCCGCGGCCCGCATGCCCCGCGCGGCGCGCGGCCGCGCAGGGCTCGCAATAATGCCCCGTCGCCCGGTGCCGCCGGGCCGTTCGAGGAGCATCACCCATGAAGACCCGCGCCGCGGTGGCCTGGAAGGCCGGCCAGCCGCTCACCATCGAGACCGTCGACCTCGAGGGCCCGAAGGCCGGCGAGGTGCTGGTGGAAGTCAAGGCCACCGGCATCTGCCACACCGACTACTACACGCTCTCGGGCGCCGACCCGGAGGGCCTGTTCCCCGCCATCCTCGGCCATGAGGGCGCGGGCGTGGTGGTCGAGGTCGGCCCGGGCGTGACGAGCGTCGCGCGCGACGACCACGTCATCCCGCTCTACACGCCCGAATGCCGGCAGTGCAAGTTCTGCCTGTCGCGCAAGACCAACCTGTGCCAGCTCATCCGCGGCACGCAGGGCAAGGGCCTGATGCCCGACGCCACCTCGCGCTTTTCCATCGGCGGCAAGCCCCTGCTGCACTACATGGGCACGTCGACCTTCAGCAACTACATCGTGGTGCCGGAGATCGCCGTCGCGAAGATCCGCCCCGACGCCCCCTTCGAGACCGCCTGCTACATCGGCTGCGGCGTGACCACCGGCGTCGGCGCGGTGCTGTTCTCCGCCAAGGTGGAGGCGGGTGCCAACGTGGTGGTGTTCGGCCTGGGCGGCATCGGGCTCAACGTCATCCAGGGTGCGAAGCTGGTGGGCGCCGACAGGATCATCGGCGTGGACGTCAACCCCGCGCGCGAGCCGATGGCGCGCCGGTTCGGCATGACGCACTTCATCAACCCGAAGGACGTGGACAACGTGGTGGACGCCATCGTGCAGCTCACCGACGGCGGCGCCGACTACAGCTTCGAGTGCATCGGCAACACGCAGGTGATGCGCCAGGCGCTGGAGTGCACGCACAAGGGCTGGGGCCGCAGCATCATCATCGGCGTGGCCGAGGCGGGCGCGGAGATCTCGACGCGTCCGTTCCAGCTCGTCACCGGCCGCAAGTGGGAGGGCTCGGCCTTCGGCGGCGCGCGCGGGCGCACCGACGTGCCGAAGATCGTCGACTGGTACATGGACGGCAAGATCAACATCGACGACCTCATCACCCACAAGCTGAGCCTGGACCAGATCAACGAAGGCTTCGACCTGATGAAGCGCGGCGAGTCGATCCGCTCCGTCGTCGTGTACTGATGGAGACGATCAGCGAGCACGCCAGCTTCGGCGGCGTGCAGGGCTTCTACCGCCACGACTCGGCCGTCATCGGCCTGCCGATGCGCTTCGCCGTGTACCGCCCGCCGCAGGCGGCGCAGGGGCCGGTGCCGGCGCTGTTCTACCTGGCCGGGCTCACCTGCACCGAGGAGACCTTCCCGATCAAGGCCGGCGCGCAGCAGGCCGCGGCGGAGCTCGGGCTGATGCTGGTGGCGCCGGACACCAGCCCGCGCAGCACCGGCGTCGACGGCGCCACGCACGACTGGGACTTCGGCGAAGGCGCCGGCTTCTACCTCGACGCGACCGAAGCGCCGTGGCGCACGCACTGGCAGATGGAGCGCTACCTCACCGAGGAGCTGCGCGCGCTGGTGCTGGCGCGCTTCCCGGCGCGGGCCGAGCGCCTGGGCATCTTCGGCCACTCGATGGGCGGCCACGGCGCGCTGACGCTCGCGCTGCGCCATCCGCAGCTCTTTCGCAGCGTCTCGGCCTTCGCGCCGATCTGCGCGCCCAGCCGGTGCCCGTGGGGCGTGAAGGCCTTCACCGGCTACCTCGGCGCCGACCGCGCGCGCTGGGCGGCGCACGACGCGGTCGAGCAGATCGCCGCCGGCCGGCGCCTGCCGCCGCTGCTGGTCGACCAGGGGCTGGCCGACAAATTCCTCGCCGAGCAGCTGCATCCGCACCTGCTCGAACAGGCTTGCGCCGCCGCCGGCCAGCCGCTCACGCTGCGCCGGCATGAGGGGTATGACCACGGCTACTACTTCGTGTCGAGCTTCATGGCCGACCATCTGCGCCACCACGCGCAACACCTGGCGGCCTGAATGAAGCTCTCGGTCCTCGATCAATCCGTCTCCATCCACGGGCTCGGCGAAGACGCCGCCATCCGCGACACGCTCGACCTCGCCGTGCACGCGGAGGCCCTGGGCTACCACCGCTTCTGGTGCAGCGAGCACCACAACCTCGCCACCATCGTCGGCAGCGCGCCGGAGATGCTGCTGGCCGCCATCGCCGCGCGCACCACGCGCATCCGCCTGGGCAGCGCCGGCGTCATGCTGCCGCACTATTCGGCGCTGAAGGTGGCCGAGCAGTTCCGCGTGCTGGAGGCGCTGGCGCCGGGGCGCATCGACCTGGGCGTCGGCCGCGCGCCGGGCGGCGACATGCGTACCGCGCAGGCGCTCAACCCGAACGCCTACGCGGCCGCCGAGAACTTCCCGCAGCAGGTGCGCGACCTGCAGGCCTGGACCGCGCTGCCGGCCTGGCAGGGCATCACCGCGCACCCGCGCGGGCCGCATGCGCCGGAACTGTGGGTGCTGGGCAGCAGCGACTACGGCGCGCAGCTCGCCGCGCACTTCGGCCTGCCGTATGCCTACGCCTATTTCTTCGCCGACGGCCAAGGCGTGGAGCAGGCGCTCGACCTCTACCGCCGCCTGTACAAGCCGAGCGAGCGGCACCCGAAGCCGCAGCCGACGATCTGCGTCTGGGCGCTGGCGGCCGACACCGAGGACGAGGCCGTGCACCACGCCAGCTCGCGCGAGCGCTGGCGCATGGACCGCGAGCGCGGCCTGTTCGGCCCACTGCAGTCGCCGGCGGCCATCGCCGAGCGCGGCTTCACGCCCGACGAATGGCCGCGCGTGCAGGCCATGCGCCGGCGCGCCTTCGTCGGCACGGCGGCGCAGGTGGGCGAGAAGCTGCGCGCGCTGGCCGCCGAGCTCGAACTGGACGAGCTCGTCGTCAACACCTGGGCGCACGACCCGCAGGTGCGGCGCCGTTCCTATGCGCTGCTGGCCGGGGAGTTCGGCCTGGCGGCCGCGGCATGAACCGCGTCGACTTCGCCCTGCGCGGCGAGTTCATCACGCTGGATGCCCTGCTCAAGGCCACGGGCGCCGCCGGCAGCGGCGGCGCGGCCAAGACGATGGTGGCCGAGGGCAAGGTGCAGGTGAACGGCCGTCAGGAGCTGCGCAAGACCCGCAAGATCCGCGCGGGCCAGGTGGTGCAGGTGGCCGACCTGCGCATCCACGTGGCCGGGGAGCCGGCCTGACCGGGGTGCGCTACGCGCCGCGGTAGCGCCCCGGCCGGTGGTTGAAGCTCAGCACCAGGTTCAGCATCACCGCGCCGACGATCGACTGCAGCACCCGCGTCGTGTCGGTGACGAACAGCGCCGCCGCCACGATGGCGCAGTCGAGCGCCATCTGCACCATGCCGGCCGACCAGCCGCGGCGCCGCTGCAGCCACAGCGCCAGCACGTTGAAGCCGCCCAGGCTGGTGTTGTGGCGGAACAGCATCAAGAGCCCCGTGCCGATCAGCAGCCCGCCCATGGCGCTGGCGAACAGCGGCGCCACCGCGCCGAAGCGCAGCACCTGCGGCATCCACTGGATGGCCGCGGCCAGCAGCGCCCCCGACAGCAGCGTGCGCCACGCGAAGCGCGCGCCGAGCTGGGTGTAGGCGAGGGCGTAGAACGGCAGGTTGAGCGCGAAGAACACCGGCCCGAGCGGCCAGCCGCTGGCGTAGTGCACGAGGAAGGCGAGGCCCGGCAGCCCGCCCGTCAGCAGGCCCGCGTGCGCCATCAGCGAGATGCCCAGCGCCGTGGTGAGCACGCCCGTGGCGAGCGCCTGCACGTCGTCGACCCAGGTGTGGGGCGCAGGTGCGGGCGCGGGGGCGGATGCGGCGGGGGGCGGCATGCGGATCGGAGGCGGGGCGGGCAGGCGACGCTATCAGGCGCGGCGCGGGCGGCGTTGACGCGCGGCAAGAAGCGAGGCCGTGCGGCGATGTCGGCCGCCGCCTTGCGGCATCATCACGCGATGACCCAATTGCTCGCGCCCCCGGTGGTCGACCCGCGTGAACTCGACACGCTGCTGCGCCGCCAGGGCCACGCGGCCCTGAACCCCGCCGGCTTCGCACGGCTCACCGGCACGGCGCTGGCCGACCTGGACGCCTGGCGCCCGAACTGGAACGTCCTGCCGCCCGACGCCTACCTGCGCGACGGCGGGCGCTACCGCCGCCGGCGCCACGCCTGCTTCGTCGTCGAGGGCGAGCGGGTCGAGCCGGCGCCGCACCGTGCGCACTGGCAGCCGGTCGAATACAACGCGCTGCACGGTGGGCTGGAACGCTGGTTCGAGCCGATGGAGCCGGCCGTCGCCGGCCAGCCGGCCTGGCGCGCGATGCTGGCCGCGCTCGCCGGCCGCGCCACGGCCCTGAAGGGCGCACAGCCCTGGTTCGTCGAGGCGCACCAGTTCCGCATCGACACCACCGACGGCATCGGCCGCCCCACGCCCGAAGGCGCGCACCGCGACGGCGTCGACCTCGTGGTGGTGGTGCTCGTCGACCGCCAGGGCGTGAAGGGCGGCGAGACCCGGGTGTTCGACGTGGCCAGCCCGGCCGGCATCCGCTTCACGCTCACCGAGCCGTGGACCGCGCTGGTGCTCGACGACGAGCGCGTGATCCACGAGACCACGCCGATCCAGCCGCTCGGCGAGCCCGGCGGCCATCGCGATACCTTGGTGCTGACCTTCCGCCGAGGCGGTTTCCAGGGGCCGGCGGCCGGCTGAGCGTTCATACCGTCCCGCCATCGAACCCGTGTGCACATGCCGGGCTTCGACAAGCTCAGCCCGAACGGTTCCTGTCGATTGATCGCAACCGTCGTCAGCCGGTGTCGCGCACGTCGGCGATCACCTTCGCGCCGAAGTCGGGCCGGTTCAGGCAGGCCAGCACCTGCGCCGCGGCCGCCTGCGGGCTGGCGAGCCGCCCCTGCGTGCTGAGCGCGACGAAGTTGCCGCGCTCGGGAAAGCCGGCCTCGTCGGCCGAGCGCAGCTGCACCTGCATGCCGGTGTCGATCACGCCCGGCGCGAGCGAGACCACCTTCGCGCCGCCCTCGCCGCGGTGCGCCTCGTCCAGTGCCAGGGCGCGCGAGAACAGGTCCATGCCGGCCTTGGCCGCGCAGTAGGGCGCGCTGCCGGCCATCGGCCGCCGGCCCAGGCCCGACGAGATGTTCAGCACCTTCTTCCCCGCCCGCCAGCCGCGCGTGCCGCGCAGGAAGGCGGCGCTGAGCAGCACCGCCGCTTCCAGCCCCACCCGCAGCGCGGCCGACAGCTCGGCGGCGCTGCAGCCGTCGATCGGCCCGGGCGGGGTGATGACGCCGGCGTTGTTGACGAGCGCCGCGGTGTCGAAGCGCGCGGGGTCGATGCCGCCCAGCCAGGCGTCGAGCCGTTCGGCCGCGGGCACCGGGTCGGCCAGGTCGAGCGTCCATTGCTCGAGCGTGGCGCTGGCCGCCTGCGCCTTGGCGGCGAGGGCGGCATCGGCATGGCGGGCGATGCCGACGACCACCGCCCCCGGCGCCAGCAGTTGGTCGACCAGGGCGGCGCCGAGCCCGCGCGAGGCGCCGGTCACGATGTGGAGCGAGGAAGCCATGTCGTCTCGTATGAGTGGAAATGGCGTCGATTCTGACCGTCGGGCTCAGGCGGCGTGCGGCAGCGCCGCCGGGCCGGCCCCGCGGCGCGCCCACCAGCGCTCGAAGAAGTACAGCGCCACGCTGTTGGCCGCCGGCTCGACCAGCGCCATCGCGCCGGCCACGGCGAGGCTGCCCGTCAGCGCCCAGCCCACGCCCACGGCGATCAGCAGGTGCAGCACGCCGAAGGTCGACGACTTGGCGAGCGACGGCCCGCCGCCGGCGCGCCGCGTCCAGGCGCGGTCGAAGACGTGGAAGGCCGCGGTGTTGAGCGTCGGCTCGACGAGGGCGAGCAGGCCGGCGAGCACGAAGCTGCCCGTGAGCACCCAGCCCACCGCCACGGCGACGCTGACGTGCACCAGGCCGAAGGCGAGGGTCTTGTGGAGCGGGGAGGGGCGTCGGCGGAAGCGCATGTGAATAGTCTAGGACTATCCACATTCAGATGAGATTGATTCGCAATATCGACCGGATAGCCGCCGGGCTCAGAACGGCGCCGCCGCTTCCAGCCGCAGCGGCGTGCCGTCGCGCGGATGGGCGAGCGCGAGGCGCTGCGCATGCAGCATCAGCCGGCCGGGCGGCGCCGGGTCCGGCCCGTACAGCGCGTCGCCGACGATCGGGTGGCCGATGGCCTGCAGGTGCACCCGCAGCTGGTGCGAACGGCCGGTGACGGGCGTGAGCGCCACCCGCGTCGTGCCGGCGGCCGCATCGTGCGCGACGACGCGGTAGTGCGTGAGCGAAGGCTTGCCGTGCACGGGGTCGACCTTCTGGCGCGGCCGGTTCGGCCAGTCGGCGATGAGCGGCAGGTCGATGCGGCCCTCGGCCGGTTCGAGCCGGCCGTGTACCACCGCGACGTAGCGCTTGTCCACCGCGCGGCGGGCGAAGGCCTCGGACAGTGCGCGCTGCATGGCCGCGCCGCGCGCCATCAGCACCAGGCCGGAGGTCGCCATGTCCAGCCGGTGCACGACCAGCGCGTCGGGCCACGCGGCCTGCGCCCGCGCGGCGAGGCAGTCGGCCTTGCCGGGGCCGCGCCCGGGCACGCACAGCAGCCCGGCCGGCTTGTCCAGGGCCAGCAGGGCGTCGTCGATCCAGACGGGGTCGAGGCGGGCGGCGGAACCGGGCGCGGCGTGCATCGCCGCATGTTCGCAGCCCGCGGGGCGCGCGCTCAGGCGGCCGTGGCGGTCGCCGTGTTGGCGCGGTGCAGCGCTTCCCAGTAGCCCACCGCCTTGCCCACCCACTCGCGGAAGTGCGGGTCCTGCGGCGAATAGAAGGGGATGCCGCGCGCGGCGAACTTCTCGGCCTGCCCGGCGATCGGGCAGCGGTGGCCGGCGCGGTTGCGCGCCAGCTCGAGCTCGAGCGCGTGCAGCGCGATGGCGCGCTCCATCGGGTTCGGCGCCATCAGCTGCGCGCGCAGGGTCTGCGAATCGGCAGCGGCGGATTGGGGTGTCATGCGCTTGTCTCCAGGGACGGGTCCGGTGTGGGTATCGGCGGATTGGACGCGGCGCACGAGCCCGCGGATCGCCGCCGCCGCGCCCGACCGTGAACAGTGACGCTGGCACGCGGTTTTCGTGGCCCGGCCGCGGGCCGCGGCGTTTCGCGCCGGCAACGCCGCCATTGCAGCGCGGCGCCCGGTCCATTTCTATACTTCGCGCCAGCCCGATTCCGGGTTTCGCCGCCGGGCCGCGATGAACCTCAGCAGCTTCGCCCAGACCAAGCTCCGTCCACCGCGTCTCCGTCCGGCCTGGGTCGCGCGCGACCGCATCGACGCCGAGCTCGCCGCCGCGCTGGCCGCCCAGCGGCTGGTGCTGGTGTGCGCGCCGGCGGGCTTCGGCAAGACCGCGGCGCTCGCCCGCCAGGCGTCGTCGCTGCCGCCGGGCACCGCGCTCGCCTGGCTCGGCGCCGATGCCGACGACGACCTCGCCCGCTTCGTGGCCGGCCTCGTGGCCGCGCTCGATCCGCACGACCTGCCGTGGCGCAGCGAGCCCGACGCACTGGTCGCCGCGCTCGGCCCCGACGGCGCGGGCGCCCGCGCCGTGGCCTTCGACCTGGTCAACGCCCTCGTCGCCACCGACGTGCCGCGCGGGCTCATCGTCATCGACGACCTGCACCGCATCGACGACCCCGCGGTGTTCCGCTTCCTCGACACGGTGATCGAGCGCCTGCCGGCGCACTGGGGCGTGGCACTGTCCACCCGGGTCGACCCGCCGCTGCCCCTGGCGCGCTGGCGGGCGCGCGGCGAGCTGCGCGAGTTCCGCCAGGACGCGCTGCGCTTCACCGAGGACGAGGTGAAGCGCCTGGTGGCGCGGCACGGCGGCGCCGGCGGGCCGGTGGACGCGGTGTCGCTGCTGGCGCGCACGCAGGGCTGGGCGGCCGGCCTCGGGCTGGTGCTGGGCGCCGCCGGCGGGCAGGCGGGCGGCAGCGTGAGCAACCGCCACATGTTCGACTACCTCGCCGCCGAGGTGCTGGACGCCATGCCCGAGCCGCTGCGCCTGTTCCTGCTGCGCTGCTCGGTGCTGCCCGAGCTGACGGCCTCGCGCTGCGCCGCCGTCTCGGGCGATGCCCGGGCCGCGGCCTGGCTCGACGACATCGAGCGCCGCGGGCTCTTCGTCGGCGTGCTCGACGGGCAGGAGCCGACGCTGACGCTGCACGACCTGTTCCGCGACTGCCTCGACGACCGCCTGCGCCGCGAGCTGCCCGGCGAGCTGCCGCAGCTGCTCGAACGCGCCGCCGCCGGCGAGACCGATCCGGTGCGCCGCGTCGGCTACCTCGCGCGCGCCGGCGCCTGGGCGCAGGCCGAGGAGGTGCTGTGCGGCGTCGGCCCGGGGCTGGTCGCGGCCGGCGGCACCGTGCAGGTGCTGCGCATGCTCGACCACTTCCCGCCGGCGGTGCGCGAGGCCTCGCCGGCGCTGGCGCACCTGCGCGGCCTGTGCGCCTGGGCGCACTGGGACCTGCACGCGATGCAGGACGCGCTCGGCCGCGCGATCCCCGGCTTCGAGCGCGCGCAGCAGCCGGCCGCGGCCCAGCGCGCGCGGGCGCTGCTCGCCATGGGACTCACCGCCGGCGGCGCGGTGGAGCAGGCGGCCGGCCTGCTCGCGCAGATGCGCCGCCTGCCGCTGGACCTGCACACCGAAGCCACGGCCTGGCTGGTCGAGAGCTGGCACGCCCTCGCCGCGTCGCGCTTCGACCGCATCGCCGAGCCGCTGGCGCGCACGGTGGCGCTGCTCGAACGCAGCGACGACCCGATGCTGTGGCTGCAGTGCGTGCCGCTGACCACCTTCGTCGGCCAGCCCGGCGCGCGCACCGCCATCCAGCGCTGGGTGCACGGCGCGTGGCGGCGCGCGCCCGAGGAGCCGCCGACGCCGCTGCGCGTGCTGGCCCATGCGCTGCAGGGTGGGCTGCAGCTGTGGGCCGGGCAGGCGGACGCGGCCTTCGAGACCCTGCAGCGCGTCGAGCGCGACAGCCGCTGGCTCAACCGGCCGCCCAACGTGAGCGGCTATCACCTCACCTTCGCCTGCCTCGTGCACGCGCTGCGCGGCGAGCGGGAGGCGGCGCTGGCCGCGGCGCAGGCCGAGATCGACGGCCTGGACGACGCGCGCCAGAGCGGGCGGCGCGCCGTCTGGCTCAACCACTTCCTGTTCTTCAAGCTGCGCGTGGCCGCGATGTGCGACGACGACGCCACCCAGCGCGAGGTGGCGCGGCGGATCGAGAGCCGCCATGGCGAGGCGGAGCACGCCACCTTCGTGCGCGAGCGCGCCACGCTGGCGCCGCGGCTGGCCGCACTGGACGGCCGCTTCGCCGAGGCGGCGCGCGGCTACGCGCGGGCGCTGGCGGACGACCCCGTCGGCATCGACCTGCACGGCCAGGGCCTGGAGGTGCGCGTGCGCCTGGCCGACGCGCTGCTGCGCACCGGCGACCTCGACGCGGCGGCCGAGGCGCTGCGCCCGGCGTTCGCGCAGGTGGCCGCGAGCGGCGAGCCCGCCGGCGCGCTGTTCGCCGGGCCGCGCGCGCTGCGCTCGCTGGCCGCCGCGCCCTGGGGCGGGCGGCTCGACGCGACGCAGGCGCGCACGCTGGCGGCCTGGGCGCGCGGCCCGGCGGCGGCGGCCGGCGCGCCGGCGGCGCCGCGCCCGGACGCCGTGCCGCCGCCGGCCGTCGTGCTCAGCGCACGCGAGCGCGAGGTGCTGGCGCGCATCGCCGCCGGCGACAGCAACAAGCTCATCGCCCGCGCCCTCGACCTGAGCCCGCACACCGTCAAGCGCCACGTCGCCAACATCCTGGACAAGCTCGACGCCGGCTCGCGCGGGCAGGCCGCGGCCTGGTTCCGCGCACACCTGCACGCCCCCGATTGAAAATCGCCCGACGATGGAGACCCTGCGCTTCGCCCTGACGAAGATCCAGCCGCCGCGCCCGCGGCCCGGGCTGGTGGCGCGCCCCGCGCTGGAGCGCCGCCTCGGCCAGGCGCTGCTCGGGCCGCGGCTGGTGCTGCTGTGCGCGCCGGCGGGCTTCGGCAAGACGGCGGCGCTCACCCGCCAGCTCGCGCAGCTCGACCCCGGCGTCGCCTGCGCCTGGGTCGGCTGCGACGAGGACGACGACCTGCACCGCCTGCTCGGCTGCCTGTGCGCCGCGCTCGAACCCTGGGACCTGCCGTGGCGGGTGGCGCCCGATGCGCTGGCCGGCGGCGTCGACGGCGGCGGCGGCACGCAGGCCGGCCGCGCCGGGCTGCGCCGCAGCGCCGACGCGCTGGTGAACGCGCTCGCCGGCGCCGAGCGCCGCGGCGTCATCGTGCTGGAGGACACGCACCGCATCGCCGATCCGGCGGTGTTCGAGTGGTGCGACCTGCTGCTGGAGCGCCTGCCCGCCGGCTGGACGCTGGTGATGTCCAGCCGCGTCGATCCGCCGCTGGCGCTGCCGCGCCTGCGCGCCTGCGGCGAGCTGGTCGAGTTCCGCATCGAGGACCTGCGCTTCTCGCCCGAGGAAGCGGGTGCGCTGGCCGGCCAGGCCGGCGTGGGCGGGGCCGAGGACGTCGAGCCGCTGTGGCGGCGCACCCAGGGCTGGGCCGCCGGCCTGCGGCTGGCCCTGAACGCCGGGCAGGGCGCCGGGGCGCGCGGCGCCGCCGACCGGCATGCGTTCGACTACCTGGCCAGCGAAGTGCTTGATGCGCTGCCCGCGCGGCTGCGGCACTTCCTGCTGCGCGCCTCGCCGCTGCCCGAGCTCTCGGCGGCGCGCTGCGCGGTGGTGACGGGCCATGGCGACGCCGCCCGGCTGCTCGACGAGACCGAGCGCCGCGGCCTGTTCGTCTCGGTGCTGGCGGGCGACGAGCCCACGCTCGCGCTGCACGACCTGTTCCGCGACTGCCTCGAGGAGCGCCTCGCCCGCGAGCTGCCCGACGAAGTGCCCGGCCTGCTGCAGCGCGCCGCCGACACCGAGCCCGACGCGCAGCGGCGCATCGGCTTCCTGCTGCGCGGCGGCCACTGGGCGCAGGCGCAGGCCGTGCTCGAAGCCGCCGCGCCCGCCTGGATCGGCGCCGGCGCGCTCGACACGGTGTTCCGCGTCATCGAGCAGTTCCCGCCCGGCTGGCGCCAGCAGGCGCCGGGGCTCGACTTCCTCGACGGCATCGCCAACTGGGCGCGCTGGAGCTTCCCGCGCATGGCCGAGTCGCTGCAGCGCGCGCTCGCCGGCTACGCCCGCGCGGGCGGCGGCGACAGCGACGACGCCAAGCGCTGCCTCGTCTACCACGCGGTCGCGCTGTGCGGGCAGGGGCTGCTCGCGCAGTCGCGGCGCGAGATCGACGCGCTGATGACGCAGCCCATGCCCGACGCGGTGCGCGCGCCCGCGCAGCTGCTGCGCACCTGGCACGCGCTCGACGGCGACACGCTGGCACCGGTGCCGGCGCTCTATGCCGAGGCCGTTGACACGCTCGAGCGCGCGGACGATCCCGACCTCTGGACGCGCTGCCAGACGCTGCCGGTGTTCGTCGGCCTGCCCGGCATGGCGCCGGTGCTGCAGCGCTACAACCGCGGCGCGGGGCGCCACGTCGGCGACGTGCCGACCACCCGGCGCGCGGCCGTGTTCGCGCTCGATGCGCTGTCGCTGCTGTGGCAGGGCCGCTTCGACGAGGCGGCTGCCGCGCTGCAGTCGGCCGAGGAGGACCAGCGCTGGCTCGGCATGCCGCTGGCGGTGGCCACCTTCACCCGCAGCGCGCGGGCGCTGTGGCATGCCTGGCACGGCGAAGGCGCGGCGGCGCTGGCCGCGGCCCAGGGGCTGCTGGACGACCTGGACGACCCGCGCAGCCGCGACCGCCGGCGCGTGTGGCGCGGCTACTACCAGTTCTTCCTGGCGCGCACGGCGCTGGCCGTGGGCGACGCCGCGGCGCTGCGGGCCATGCACGAGCGGCTGCCGGCGCGGGCCGACGCCTTCGAGCCGGCCCTGCTCGCGGCCCAGCGCTGCGCGCTGGCGGCGCACGTGGCCTGGGCCGACGGGCGCTTCGCCGAGGCCGTGCCCGGCTATCGCGCGGCGCTCGAGCGCGAGCCGCAGCTCGTGCTCTTCGCGCAGAACGTGGAGATCCGGCTGCGCCTGGCCCATGCCTGCCAGGCGCTCGGCGACGTGGCCGGCGCGCTCGACGCGCTGCGGCCGCTGCCCGAATCGGTGCCGCGCGACCATGCGGCCGCGGCGCTGATGGTCGGCGAGGCCGTGCTGGCGGCGCTGGCCGGCGGCGCGCTCGGCGCGCGCATGGCGCCCGCGCTCAAGCACTGGCTGCTGCACTGGCAGCGCATCTCGGCCGAGCTGCGCGGCCAGGCCCGGCGCGCGCCGGCGGCCGCGCCCGCGAAGGCGGCCGGCGCCCCCGCCGGCACCGGCCTGCCGCTGACCGAGCGCGAGCGCGAGGTGCTCGAACGCATCGCCGCCGGCGACAGCAACAAGCTCATCGCCCGCGCCTTCGACCTGAGCCCGCACACGGTCAAGCGCCACGTCGCCAACATCCTGGACAAGCTGGGCGCCAACTCGCGCGGGCAGGCGGCGGCCTGCTACCGCGCGAATCTCTGAACGCCGTTTGCGGCAGCGCAACATCGGCGGCCGATAATCGGCAGCTTCGACCCGCACCGACCGCCCCATGACCCAAGGCATCACCACCCGACTGCTGCACGCCGACCGCCTCGCCGGCGCCGAACACGGCGCCGTGCACAAGCCGATGCACAGCTCGGCGACCTTCGCCTACGCCGCCTCGCGCGACCTGGTGGCGGCCTTCCAGGGCACCAAGCCCGGCTACGTCTACGCGCGCCAGGGCAACCCCACCACGGCGGCGCTGGAGGCCAAGCTCGCGATGCTCGAAGGCGGGCGCGCCGCCACCACCTTCGCCACCGGCATGGGCGCCATCTCGTCCATGCTGTTCTCGCTGCTGCAGCGCGGCGACCACGTCGTCAGTTCCAACTTCCTCTTCGGCAACACGAACAGCCTGCTGAGCACGCTGGTCAAGCTCGGCGTCGAGGTCAGCTTCGCCGACGCCACCGACGCCGCCCAGGTGGCCGCGGCGATGCGCCCGGACACGCGGCTGGTGTTCGTCGAGACCATCGCCAACCCGCGCACGCAGGTGGCCGACCTGGCGGGCATCGGCGCGCTGTGCGCCGAGCGCGGCGTGCTCTACGTGGTCGACAACACGCTCACCACGCCCGCGCTCTTCAACCCGCGCGACGTGAAGGCCGGGCTGGTGGTGCATGCGCTCACCAAGGGCATCGGCGGCCACGGCGATGCGATGGGCGGCGCGGTGATCGACACCGGCTTGTTCGACTGGAGCCGCTACCCCAACATCGCCGCCAACTACCGCAAGGGCGACCCGGCCGGCTGGGGCATGCAGCAGATCCGCAAGAAGGGCCTGCGCGACATGGGCGCGAGCCTGCGCGCCGAGGATGCGCACCGCATCTCGGTGGGCGCCGAGACGCTGGCGCTGCGCATCGAGCGCACCTGCGCGAATGCGCTCGGCCTCGCGCGCTGGCTGGAGCGGCAGCCGCAGATCGACCGCGTGTACTACCCCGGGCTCGAAAGCCATGCCGAGCACCGGCGCGCGGCGGGGCTGTTCAAGGGCGGCTTCGGCGGGCTGCTGGCCTTCGAGCTGAAGGCCGGGGTCGACTGCCTCGACTTCCTCGACACGCTGGAGCTCGTCATCCTGTCGAGCCACCTGTCGGACAACCGCACGCTGGCCATTCCGGTGGCGCAGACCATCTTCTGGGAGATGGGCGCCGAGCGGCGCGCGCAGATGGGCATCGCCGACGGGCTGATCCGCGTGTCGGTCGGCATCGAGGACCTGGCCGACCTGCAGGCCGATTTCGCGCAGGCGCTGGCCCGGCTGGGGTGAGGGGCTGGCGCGGCTGGCGTTCGTTCTTCGCTCGTCCCGCCCATCCACCCGTTCGCGCTGAGGTATCGAAGCGCTCGTGCCACCAAGTCCCGTTCGCGCTGAGCTTGTCGAAGCGTGCGCGCAGTCCGGTTTGGCTGGTTGAAAAGTGCAGCCGCAGTTGGAAGAAGCCGGGTCTCGCCCTGACGACGAATTCCTTTCTCGCTTCACCTCGGCTCGATGCGCGAGGCGTCGCGCAGCGACGCCCGCCCCGGGTGGCGATGCGCAGCGAGCCGAATCGCCTCCCGTAGGCGTCGGCGAGAAGCGCAGGGCTTTGCAGCCGGGCGCGACAGCGCCCCTCGTGGTCTGACTTCGCGCGACTGTCTGAGCGCAGCGCCCGCAGGGCGCGTAGCGAGTTTCGCGCGAGGCTGCGAAGCCCGAGCATCGCAGCGCACCCCTCGCGCAGCGAGGGGCGACGGCTCCGGGTCGCCTTCTCTTGGTTACTTCTCTTGGCGAGACAAGAGAAGTAACTCGCCCGCCGGGGCGAGACCCGGCTTCTCACAGCTTCGGCCGCAGTCACAAACTGTCAAACCGGACTGCGCGCACGCTTCGACAAGCGGGTTGGTGGCACGAGCGCTTCGATACCTCAGCGCGAACGGGTGGGGGGCGGGACGGGCGCTTCGGCGAGCTCAGCGTGAACGGATTGGTTCTTCGGTTGCTCAGTGCGAACGGGAGGGCCGGGTTGGTGCAGCGTACATACGCCAGAACGACCGCGGCGGCCGAAGCCGCCGCGTGAGTCATGCCGCCGAGGCGGCATGGGATCTGCGGGATCAGCTCACTGCGTCGGCGTGATCCCCGCGATCGCCCATTCGCGGCTGCCGTCCACCGGCTTGACGAGGTGCCACATCTCGTCGAAGGGCTGGGCGGCGCCGCCGGCTTCCTCGCGGATCAGGCCGGAGAAGCGCACGGTGACGATCCACTGGCCGTCTTCCCGCGCCGTCTCGAGCACCTCGGCATCGAGCTTGACCACGTCGGTCTGCTGCGGGGCGTCGCCGCGGTCCTGCAGGTCCACGCGCAGCGAGGCGAAGAGCTCGGGCGTGGTGAACTTGCGCAGGTCGTCGATCTGGCTGGCGTCGTTGGCGGCCTGCATGCGCACGAAGATGGTCTTGGCGATGCGCTCAAAAGCGGCCGCGTCGAAGCCCTCGGGCACCGGGCCGGCCGCAGCTGGCGCGGGCTGCGCGCCCGCGCCGAGCGGCTGGAAGCGCATCGGCTCGTCCCGCGCCGTGCCGAAGCCCGGCCCGCCCGCCGCGGCCAGCCGCGCGCCGGCCGGCTGCGGGCCGGCGAAGCGGCGCATCAGCCAGCGGATCGCCACCACGGCGGCCACGGCCAGGAGCAGCAGGGTGAGGAAGTTGGCCACACCCGCCCCGAGGCCGAAGTGGCTCAGCAGCGCGGCGATGCCCAGGCCCGCGGCGATGCCGGCGATCGGCCCCATCCAGGAGCGCCGGCCGGCATTGGCGGCGGCGGCCCCCGTGGCCGCGGCCGTGCCGGGGGTGGCCGCCGGGGCGGCCGGCGTGTTCTGCGCGGCGTTGGGGGCCGGCGCGGGCTTGGGCGGCGGCGCCTGGCGCTGCATGCCGGCCGCGCGGCCGCCGCCCAGGCGGCGCGCCTCGGAATCGGCGGGCGCCAGGCTGAGCATCAGGCCCATGGCGAGCGATGCGATCGTGAGCGTCACAGTCTTCAACAAAGTCTCCCGGTCAATGAATCGAATGTCGGCAGCCGTGGCCGCGTCGCGCATTGGACAGCCCGCCCGCGGTTTGGTTCACCGCAGTGTCGCGGAATCGCCGGGCCGGCGTGCGCCGGGCTATTTGCGCACGTGGTCGAGCGCCGGCGGCGGGGTGAACCCGAGCTCGATGGCGCGCGCCTCGTAGCGGGCGGCCAGCGCGGGCTGGCCGCGCCGGCGGTAGTGCAGGGCCAGCTCGTAGCTCGCGCCATCGCTGCCGAGCATGGCGGCGAACTGCAGCCAGCCGACGTAGCGGTGGTCGTCGCCGCCGTCGTGGGGGCTGGCGCGGGCGATGCGCCAGGCGGCGTCCGGGTCGCCGAGCGCGGCGCGGCGCAGTTCGCGGCGGGTGTCGGGCGTGGCGTGCGGCGGCTCGAAGGCGCCGCGGTAGAGCTTCACCTCGCTGCGCGCGATGGCCTGCGCCGCCTGCCCGGCACGGTCGTGCAGCAGGCGCGCCTGCGCGGCCGCCGGGCCGGCGGGGAAGCGCTGCAGGTAGTCCTCGGCGAGGCGCACGATCTCGGCCGGCCAGGTGGCCTCGTTCAGCTGGCCGCGCAGGGCGGCTTCGCCGGCGCCCTGCGCCGATGCGGCGCTGGCCAGCCACCCGGCGCAGGCGCCCAGCGCGGTCTTGAGCAGCCGGCGCCGCGGCGCCTGTCGAACCTGATCGTCGTGCACGTGTCTCCCCGGGCGCCTGCGTGATCGGGCCGATTGTGCGGCGTCGCGCCCGCCTGCCGTGACATCCGCCATCCCGCGGGACTCCAGTCGGCGGCAGGACGTGCCGAAGTTGCGTCACCGGGCGCTTCTGGCGCACCGACGACGAACTTGCCGGAGACACGGATGAACGACAAGCCCCTGCCGTGGTTGCGCCCCGGCGTCGCCTGGGCGGCGCGCCTGCCGGGGTGGACGCGCCCGGCCGTGCCCGCCGCGCTCGCGGCCCTGGCGATGGCGGCCTGGCTGCTGCCGGCCGGCGCCCTGCACTGGAGCGGCGCGGCCGCCGCGGCCGCCCTCGGCTACCTCGCCTGGTGCATGCAGCACCTGCAGGCGCGCTCGCTGCGCGAGCTGCAGCGCGTGGTCGACGCGGTGTGCGAGGGCGACCTCAGCCGCAGCCCGGTGATCCGCGGCCGCGACGACGTGGCCCGCATCACCGGCGGCGTGGAGGACATGACGCGGCGCCTGTCGCGCCTGGTCGCCAGCGTGCGCAGCGAGGCGCAGCTCGTGGCGATGGCCAGCGACAGGCTGTCGGGCACGGCGGCCGCCATGTCGGACCGCACCGAGCAGCAGGCGTCGAGCCTGGAGCAGACGGCCGCCGGCGTGAGCGAACTGGCCTCGACGGTGCGGCGCAACGCCGAGGAGATGCGCGCCGCCGACGGGCAGGCCGAGGCGGTGCGCGCCGGGGCCGAGGACGCGGCCCGCGTGGTCGAGGCGGCGGTGGCCTCGATGCAGGGCATGGAAAAGCGCGCCGTCCAGATGACCGAGATCATCGGCGTCATCGACGGCATCGCCTTCCAGACGAACATCCTCGCGCTGAATGCGGCCGTCGAGGCGGCGCGCGCCGGCGATGCCGGCCGCGGCTTCGCGGTGGTGGCGGCCGAGGTGCGCACGCTGGCCCAGCGCAGCGCCCAGGCCGCGGCCGAGGTGAAGAAGCTGATCGAGGGCTCCACGCGCGAGGTGCACGGCGGCGTGGCGCAGATCCGCGAGGCAAGCCGGTCGCTCGACGGCGTGGTGCGCGGCATCCGCGAGGTGGCGGCCCGGCTCGGTGCGGTGACGGCCTCGAGTGCGCAGCAGAGCAACGGGCTGCAGGAGATCTCGCAGGCGGTGAACGCGCTCGACGGCCTGACGCAGGGCAACGCGCAGATGGTGGACACCACCGTGCACGCGGCGCGCAGCCTGCGCGAGCAGGCGCGGCAGCTGTCGGCCGGCGTGGTGTCGATGCGCCTGCGCCAGGGCTGTGCCGACGAGGCGCGGGCGATGGTGGAGCGCGCCGCCGCGCTGATCGCCCAGGCGGGCCGGGCCGCGGCGGTGCAGCGCTTCCACGACCGCAACGGCGGCTTCGTCGACCGCGACATGTTCATCATCGTGATCGACCGCAACGGCTGGTTCCGCGCCTTCGGCATGGACCCGTCCAAGGCCGACAAGCCAGCGGTGGCGGCGCCCGGCGTGGACATCGAGGAGCTGAACGCCCGCACCTGGCGCTGCGCCGACGAGGGCGGCGGCTGGCTGCAGTTCAAGAGCCTGCACCCGATCACCAAGCTGCCCGCCGACAAGATGGCCTACGTGCTGCCCGTCGGCAAGGACTGGGTCGTGATGTGCAGCATCAACCGGAACGACGGCACGGCCCCGGCCGCCGCCGGCAAGCAGCCCGCGGACGCCGCCGCCTGAGGACCGCCGCCGCGGGGCCCGCCGCGGCGCCGTTCTGCGCACGCGGCGATTCAGGCGTGTCCAGCGGTGTGCGCCGGCCCTGCCGGGCATGGCGGTTGCCGTTTGGCGCGGGCCATGAGAATCGCCGAAGTCGCGCCCCTGTTCGAGAGCGTTCCGCCCGCCGCCTACGGCGGAACGGAGCGGGTGGTGTCCTACCTCACCGAGTCGCTGGTGCGGCAGGGCCACGAGGTGACGCTCTTCGCCAGCGGCGACTCGTGCACGCAGGCCCGGCTGGTGCCGGTGGTGCCGCGCAGCCTGCGGCTGGACCCGGCCGCGCCCGACTGGCTGCTGTGGCACACCGTCATGGTCGACCGCGTGTTCGAGCAGGCCGGCGACTTCGACGTCATCCACTTCCACATCGACTTCCTCCACTACGCGCTGGCGCGGCGCTGCGCGACGCCGTGCCTGACCACGCTGCACGGCCGGCTCGACCTGCCCGACCTGCGGGCGCTGCATGCGCACTTCAGCTCGCATCCGCTGGTGTCGATCTCCGACAGCCAGCGCCGGCCGCTGTCGAACGCCAACTGGTGCGCCACCGTCCACCACGGCGTGCCGGCGAGCCTGTACCGGCTGCATGAGCACGGCGACGGCTACTTCGTCTTCGTCGGCCGCATCTCGCCGGAGAAGCGCGTGGACCGCGCCATCGAGATCGCGATCGCCTGCGGCCGGCCGCTGAAGATCGCCGCCAAGGTGGACGCCGCCGACCGCGAGTACTTCGAGCGCGACGTGCGCCCGCTGCTCGCGCACCCGCTGGTGGACTTCATCGGCGAGATCGGCGATGCGGGCAAGGACGCCCTCATCGGCAACGCCCGCGCGCTGCTGTTCCCGGTGGACTGGCCCGAGCCCTTCGGCCTGGTGATGATCGAGGCCTTCGCCTGCGGCACGCCGGTGGTCGCCTACGACTGCGGCTCGGTGGCGGAAGTGGTGCAGCACGGCGTCACCGGCTTCGTGGTGCGCGACCAGGACGAGGCCATCGCCGCGGCGCGCCGCATCGAGACCCTCGACCGGCGCCGCTGCCGCGAGGCGTTCGAGCGCCGCTTCACCGCCGACCGGATGGCGAGCCGCTACGTGCAGGTCTACCAGGCGCTGATCGACACCCACGGCGCGGGATGCGAAGGCGCCGACGCGCCCGACCCCGGCGCCGTCGAGGAGGCGCGGTGAGCGAGCGCATCCGCATCGGCGACCAGTGGTACGTGTCGGCCCGGTCGGCGCGCGTCGAGGAGGCGCCGCAGGTCGTCAAGAGCGGCGACACCTTCGGGCTGTTCGACCGCTTCGGCGACATCCGGGCCGGCTTCGGCGGCGAGCAGGGCCTCTACCACGAGGACACGCGCTTCCTGTCGGGCCTGCAGCTCACGCTCAACGGCGTGCAGCCGCTGTTCCTCGGCGCCACGGTGAAGGAGGGCAACAACCTGCTCATCGTGGAGCTGATGAACGCCGACCTGGTGCTCGACGGCGAGGTGGCGCTGCCCAAGGGCGAGGTGCACCTCTTCCGCGCCAAGCTCCTGTGGCGGGGCGCCTGCCACGAGCACATCCGCATCGCCCACCACGGCATGCAGCCGGTTCGCCTCACGCTGGGGCTGCACTTCGAGGCCGACTTCGCCGACCTCTTCGAGGTGCGCGGCAGCACGCGCGAGCGCCGCGGCGAGACGCTGCCGAACCGCGCCCGCGCCGACGGGCTGGTGTTCGGCTACCGCGGCCTCGACGGGCGCGAGCGCCGCACCGACATCCGGCTCGATCCGCCGCCCGCGGCCTGGCGCGGGCAGGAGGCGAGCTTCACGCTGGCGCTCGAGCCGCACCAGGAGGCACACCTGTACTGCACCGTGGCCTGCCGCACCGGCGGCGAGGGCGAGGACGAGGCGGAGGGCCCCGGCCTCCACTACGACGGCGCCTACCGCTGCAACACCGAGGCGCGCGCGCGGCTGCAGGGCGCGCAGTGCCGCATCGAGACCTCGCATCCGCTGGTGGACCTGTGGCTGGACCGCAGCGTGTCGGACCTGGCGATGCTGACGACCGAGCTCGACAGCGGCCCGTACCCCTACGCCGGCGTGCCGTGGTACTCGACCACCTTCGGCCGCGACGGCGTGCTCACCGCGCGCGAGTACCTGTGGATCGACCCGTCCATGGCGCGCGGCGTGCTGGCCTTCCTCGCCGCCACGCAGGCCACCGCCGAGGAGCCCGAGCGCGACGCCGAGCCGGGCAAGATCCTGCACGAGGCGCGCAAGTGCGAGATGGCGCGCACCGGCGAGGTGCCGTTCGGCCGCTACTACGGCACGGTGGACGCGACGCCCCTGTTCGTGGCGCTGGCCGGCGCCTACCACCGGCGCACCGGCGACCTGGACTTCGTGCGCGGCATCTGGCCCAACATCCTCGCCGCGCTGGACTGGATCGACCGCTACGGCGACCGCGATGGCGACGGCTTCGTCGAGTACGCGCGGCGCAGCGCCACGGGCCTGGTGCAGCAGGGCTGGAAGGATTCGCAGGATTCCATCTTCCACGACGACGGCCGCCTGGCGGACGCGCCGATCGCGCTGTGCGAGGTGCAGGCCTACGTGTACGAGGCGCGGCGCCAGGCCGCGGGGCTGGCCGCGGCGCTCGGCGACGCGGCGCTCGCGCGGCGCCTCGACGCCCAGGCGGACGAACTGCGCGAGCGCTTCCAGCGCACCTTCTGGTGCGAGGAGCTCGGCGTCTACGCCCTGGCGCTGGACGGCGGCAAGCGGCCCTGCCGCATCGCCGCGTCGAACGCCGGCCATGCGCTGTGGACCGGCATCGCCGCGCCCGCGCATGCGGCGCGCATGGCGCAGCGCTTCGTCGAGCCGGACTTCTTCAGCGGCTGGGGCGTGCGCACGGTGGCGAGCGGGCAGGCGCGCTACAACCCGATGTCCTACCACAACGGCTCGATCTGGCCGCACGACAACGCGCTGCTGGCCGCCGGCCTCGGCCGCTACGGCCACACCGAGGCGGCGATGACGCTGCTCACCGCGCTGTTCGACGCCAGCCTGCACTTCGACCAGCACCGCCTGCCGGAGCTCTTCTGCGGCTTCCCGCGCCGCGCCGGCGAGGGGCCGACCCTCTACCCGGTGGCCTGCGCGCCGCAGGCCTGGGCCGCGGCGGCGGTGTTCGGCATGCTGCAGGCCTGCCTCGGGCTGGACATCGACGCGCCCGGCGGCCAGCTGAGCTTCCATGCGCCGCGCCTGCCCGGCTTCCTCGACCGCGTCGAGCTGCGCGACCTGCGCATCGGCCAGGCGAGCGTCGACCTGCTACTGCAGCGCTACCCGCACAACGTCGGCGTGGAGGTGGTGCGCAAGCGCGGCGACGTGGCGGTGCGCGTGGTCGTCTGACCGGCCGCGGGCCGGCGCCCTGCGGGCGGCGAGGGGACAATGCCGTTCTCTCTCTCCCTCATGCCGAACCGCCGTGGATCCGACCGCCGCCCCGTCCCCGCGTCCGACGCGCCGCCGCCTCCTGGGCGGCCTGCTGCTCGCGCCGCTGGCCGGCGCGGCGCGGGCGGAGGGCAGCTATCCCGCGCGCACGATCACGCTGGTGGTGCCCTTCGCGCCGGGCGGCATCGCCGACATCACCGCGCGCACGGTGGCGCAGGCGATGGCGGCCGACCTGGGCCGCAGCATCGTCGTCGACAACCGGCCGGGCGCGGGCAGCATCGTCGCGTCGAGCGCCGTGGCGCAGGCGCGGCCCGACGGCCACACGCTGCTGCTGGTGAGCAACGGCCACGCAGTGAGCGCGAGCCAGTTCGCCAGGCTGCCGTTCGACGTCGAGCGCGACTTCGTGCCGGTGACGACGCTCGGCTTCTTCGACCTGGCCGTGTTCGCCGCCGCGGATTCGCGCCATGCGAGCCTGGCCGCGATGGTGGCCGACGCCAGGGCGCGGCCCGGCACGCTCACGCTCGGCACCGTCTCGGCCGGCAGCACGCAGAACCTCGCCGCCCAGCTCTTCAAGACGGTGGCCGGCATCGACGCGGTGGTGGTGCCGTACCAGGCCACGCCGGCGCTGGTGGTGGCGCTGCGCAACGGCGAGATCGACGCGGCGTTCGAGATCCTCGGGCCGATGCTGCCGCAGCTCCAGGCGAAGGCGGTGAAGGCGCTCGCCGTGACCTCCGCGCGGCGCTACCCCGGCCTGCCGGACGTGCCCACGGTGCAGGAGGCCGGCATCGGCGGGTACGAGGTGTCGTCGTGGAACGGCCTGGCCGCGCCCCGCGGCACGCCCGAGGCCGTGGTGGCGCGGCTCAACCAGGCGGCGCGCCGCGCCGTGGCCTCGCCCGCCGTGCAGGCGCGGCTCGAGCCGCTGGGCGTGCGCCTGCAGGCCGGCACGCCGGCGCAGCTCGCGCAGCTGCTCTCGGGCGAGATCGCGCGCTGGCGCGAGGTGCAGCGCGCCGCCGGCATCGTGCCGCGGTAGCCCCCGCCTGTCGGCAACGTCCGACAGCCGATCGCGCGCCCGCCCGACGCCCGGCGCGGCCCGCCCTCGCTATGGTTTGGCTGTCGAAGGGCGGCTCCTTCGGTTCGTTCCACAAGGCCCGGCGTGGGCCGTGCGCTCGCAAAGGCGTCGCACGCCGCGGCCACCAGGTCAGGAGTGAGAGCCATGAAGAATCAGACACTGTTCAGCGTTCCGGCCACCGGCCTCGCGCTCGCCGCGCTGGTGCTGGCCGGCTGCAGCCCGCGCGATGACGCGGGCGTCGCCAACACCGGCAACAACCCGGCGGTCATCGCCCAGAACGAGCCCCCAAGCGCCGGCCAGCCGCGCTCGGATGCCGGCGTCGCGATGGACAACGCTGCCGAGGCGACGCGCAACGCCGTCGACGCGGCGGGCGACAAGGTGGCCGATGCGTCGATCACCACCATGGTCAACGCCGAACTCGCCAAGGACACGCAGCTGAGTGCGCTGAAGATCGACGTCGACACGGTCGACGGCAACGTGGCGCTCAAGGGCGAGGCGCCCACCGCCACCGCCAAGGAGCGCGCCACGACGCTCGCGCAGGGCGTCAAGGGCGTGAAGAGCGTGGAGAACCAGCTCCAGGTCGTCGAGCCGAAGAGCTGATGACCCGCTGACCCGCGCCCGCTGCGCGGACCGAGCCGGCGTGCCGCGTGCACGCCGGTTTTTTTGCGCCGGCGCTCAGTCCTTGTATATGCCGCAGGCGATGAAGAGGTCGCCCGCGCGCTCCAGGTACGAACTCTTGGTGCGCACCTCGTTCGTCACCGGGTGCGCCCACTTGTAGTCGACCCAGCCGCTGCCCGCGCCGCGCGCGAGCTTGGCCATGTCGAGGACGAAGGGCTTGCCGTCCACGTCCTTGCTGGCCGGCCCCTGGCCGATCACCCGCGGGTTGTTGCCGTGGGCGACGAACTTGGCGTCGTCCACGCCGACGCACATCAGGTACAGGTCGCGGTCGACGAACTGGCCCTTGCCGAGCCGGGCGATGTCGTCGAGCAGCGCCTGCTTGCCGTGCTGCTTCAGGAAGGCGTGGCCGCGCTGCACCAGCGCCTGCGCCTCCTCGGCCGTGCCGTGCTCGCGCGTGCCGAGCTCGAAGCCCGAGACCGAGCGCAGCAGCGTCACCGCCTGCTCGTTCAGCGCGGTGGCGGTGCCGGTCGTGTCCTTCACCACCGCGGCGTTCTGGCGCACCATGGTGTCGATCTCGGCGATCGCCCGGTTCACCGACTCCACGCCCTGGCTCTGCTCGCGGCTGGCCTCGCTGATGTGGCCGATGAGCTGCGCCACCGACTGCACCGACGAGACGATCGCGCCCATGGTGCGGCCGGCGTCGTCGACGAGCTGGGCGCCGCTGTCCACGCGCTCCACCGAGTCGCCGATGAGCGCCTTGATCTCCTTGGCCGCGCTGGCCGAGCGCTGGGCGAGGCTGCGCACCTCGCTGGCCACCACCGCGAAGCCGCGGCCCTGCTCGCCGGCGCGGGCGGCCTCGACCGCGGCGTTGAGGGCGAGGATGTTGGTCTGGAAGGCGATGCCGTCGATCACGCCGATGATGTCGACGATCTTGCGCGAGCTGTCCTTGATCGAGCCCATGGTCTGCACCACCTGGTCGACCACCGCGCCGCCCTTGCGGGCCTCGTCGGCGGCGCACACGACCAGCTGGTTGGCCTGCAGCGCGTTGTCGGCGTTCTGCCGCACGGTGCTCGTGAGCTGCTCGACGGAGGCCGCCGTGGTCTGCAGCGAGGCCGACTGGTTGGTCGTGCGCTCGGACAGCGCGTTGTTGTCGCGGCTGATCTGCGAGGAGGTGCTGGCGACCGTGGTGGTGCCGGCGCGCACGGCGCTCACCAGCTTGAAGAGCTTGTCGCTCATGCCGCCCAGCGCGTTGAGCAGCTCGCCGTACTCGTCGCGGCGGGTCGATTCATAGCGGCCGGTCAGGTCGCCCGAGGCGATGCGCCGGGACGCGGCGAGCACGCTGCCGAGCGGGCCGAGCACGCCGCGGATCGTCCAGGCCGCGGTGGCGGCCGCGAGCACCAGCGCGCCGGCGGCCATGGCGGCCAGCAGGCCGCGGTGCCCGGGCTGGGCCAGGACGGCGACGGTCCAGGCGGCGGCCAGCAGGGCGAGCTGCAGTCCGAAGCCCAGCAGCAGCCGGGAGCGGAGTTTCACGGGGGCGAAGGACATGGGTGCGTCTCCATCGGTCTTGTGCCGTGTTCGTGTCTATCGGCCGCATTCGAAAAAACTTGATACGGCGGTGGCGGGCCGGCGCGCCGTTTGCCGGGAGCGGCGGGGCGGGAGCAGGGCCATGCGCGACTTCGACGACTCCACCTTGTGGCGCATCAGCGCCTTCGAGCGCATGCGGCGCGAGACCGGCGGCAGCGGCTTCATGAGCCTGACCGACGCCACGGTGCTGCCCACGACGCTGCTGTCCGAGCTGCGCAACCTCGACCCCGCCGCCCCGGACGGCGACGTGCTGGAAGTCGCCGCTGCCTGCGTGCGCCACCGCGAGCCGGCGCTGCTGTACCTGCGCCATGCCGAGCTGCTGTGGCCGGTGACGCTGTTCCCGCACCGCATGCTCTACCACGCGCCGCGCGACCTGGTGCAGGCCGCGAGCCGCCCGGGCCTCGCCGACCTCAAGCTCGTCGGCTACGAGCCGCCGGGCGTGCGCCCGCCCGGCGACTGGCTGGCCGAGCGCGTGGCCGCCGCCGAGCACTACCGGCCGCTCGCGCCGCTGCTGTGGCTGATGGCGGTGGCCGGGCCGCGCAGCACCCTGCTGCGCGAGATCGGCGGCACGGCCGCCTACCGGGTGCTGCCGGGCGCCGTCGGCGAGGGCCTGGTCGCGCCCGGCGTGCTGGCACCGGCGATCGAGCGGCTGCGGCGCGAGACGGCGCCGCTGCGCACCATCGCCGCCTGGCCCGGCATGGGCCTCGCGCGCGCGAGCCGCATGCTGAACGCGCTGTACCTCGTCTCCAGCCTGATGGTCACGCGCACCAACCCGGCCGCGCGCGGCGAGCCGAAGGCCGAGGGCGGCGGCTGGCGCGACCTGCTGCGCCGGCGCTGACGGCGGCCGGGCGGCGGGCGTCGCCTGGGTGACAGGGCAATGCCGCTGCACGACGGCCCGGGCTTCGCATAAGGTGCCCCGCACCTCTTCATTTGCCGGCCAGTGCGCCGGATCGCAGCATCATGGGCATGCAACTCACCAAGCAGTCGATCGACCTCGGCATCGTCACCACCAACGGCCCGGCCATGCTGGGCTTCTACCGCGACGTGCTCGGCCTCGCCGTCGCGCGCGAGATGCCGATGCCGGGCGGGCAGGGCGTGATGCACCAGATGCCCTGCGGCACCAGCCTCGTCAAGCTCGTGGTTCTCGACGCGACGCCGGCCCAGGCCGCGCCGGGCGGCATCCAGGGCGCGACGGGCTACCGCTACTTCACCATCTCGGTGTCCAACCTCGGCGAGATGCTGCAGGCCTGCGCCGACGCCGGCCACAAGGTGCTGATGAAGGAGCGCGAGATCCGCCCGGGCGTGCGCATCGGCATGGTGGCCGACCCGGACGGCAACTGGGTGGAGTTCCTGAGCGTGGCCTGATCAGGCCCGCAATGCGGCCCGCGTGGCCAGCGCCTTCAGCTCGAAGAAGAACGGGTTCCAGAAGCCCATCTGGCGCTGGGTCATCAGCACGCCGGCCGTGCCCGTCTGCGGCGAGATCCACCAGTGGGTGCCGGCCACGCCGCCCCACTGGAACTCGCCCTCCGCGCCCGGCGGGTCGATGGACGAGGGCGCCAGCGTCACCGCCCCGCCGAGGCCGAAGCCCTTGCCCGGCACGTCGCCCAGGCTGAAGCGGATGGGGCAGCCGGCGGGCAGCTGGTTGCGCATCATCTCGGCGAGGGTGCGCGGCGCGAGGATCGTCGGGCCGTCCGGCAGCAGCGCGCGCAGCAGCGCCACCATGTCGGGCAGCGTGGTGACGAGGCCGCTGCCGCCGGCCAGCCGCGGCACGGGGCGCAGGTAGGCGCCGGGCCAGGGCGCGTCGGGCAGGGGCGCGAGGCCGGGCCTGCGCGGGTCCGCCAGGCTGGCGCCGGCGTAGAAGGCGGTGAAGCGCTCCTGCTTGGCCGGCGGCACGACGAAGTCGGTGTCGGCCATGCCCAGCGGATCGAGGATGCGGCGGCGGATGCAGGCATCGAACGCCTCGCCGCTCACCACTTCGACCACGCGCGACAGCACGTCGCTCGCCACGGAATACGTCCACGAGCTGCCGGGCTGGAACAGCAGCGGCAGCGGCGCCAGCGTGTCCATCATGGCCGCGAGCGTGGTCATGGGGCTGAGCACCCGCGCCTTCGCATAGGCCTTGGACAGCGGCGCCTCCGGGTCGAGGAAGCCGTAGCCGAGCCCCGCGCCGTGGCTGAGCAGGTGGCGGATGGTGATGGGCCGCTCGGCCGGCTCGGTGTCGTCCAGGCTCGCCGCGCCCGGGCGCAGCACCCGGCGGTCCGCGAGCTGCGGCACCGTGCGCTCCACCGGGTCGTCCAGGCCGAGGCGGCCTTCCTCGACGAGCTGCATCACGGCGATGGTGGTGACCAGCTTGGTGTTGGAGAAGGCGCGGAAGATGTGATCCTCGCGCAGCGGCACCTTCGCCTCGCGGTCGGCCCAGCCGGTGCAGTGCCGGTCGACCACCTCGCGCCCGCGCAGCACGGCGATGGACACGCCGGGCAGGATCTCGTCGTCCACCAGGCGCTGCATGGCGGCGTGCAGGGGGCCGAAGTCGGCTGCGGGCATGGGAAGGCTTCCTCGTTTCGTCCGGATCGGATGGGGTCGACGGTGCGCCGCGGCGCACGCTCAGCCCGCGGCGCCGTCGCCCGCGGGCGTGGCGGCGAGCGCGGCCAGGCGCTCGCGCAGGCCCTCGACCGGCGTGTAGCCGTGGGCCACGAGGTGCAGCTTGCCGCCGTGCTCGGCCACCACGGCGGGAAAGCCGCGGATGCCCCAGGCCTGCGCCTGCTCGAAGTCGGCGCGGGTCTCGTCGCGCATGCGCTGCGAGGCGAAGGCGGCGGCGAACTCGCCGCGCGGCAGGCCGATGGCCACCGCCAGGTCGGCCAGCACCTCGGGCCGGGTCACGTCCTTCGCCTCGGCGTAGAAGGCGTGCTGCACCGTCTTGAAGAAGCGCCACACGTGGCGCGGCGACATCGCGCGCACCGTCACCGTGGCGCGGCTCGCGGGCTCGGTGTCGTAGACGAAGCCGGGGCGGTGCAGGGCGCTGTCCGGCGCCTGCGCGAAGGGCACGCCGGCGGCCTCGTGCACGTGGTGCCAGTGGCCGAAGATCTCGTCGGCCTTGGCCGCCGTCATCGGCTCGGTGGCGTAGGGGCGCAGGCCGCCCATCACCAGCGCCAGGTTCAGGGGCGCGGCCTCGCGCGGATCGGCCAGCAGCGCATCGACGCTGGTGCCGAAGCCGTAGCACCACGAGCACATCGGGTCGGCGACGTAGATCAGGTTCATCGCCGCATCGTACCGGCCCGGCGGGGCGCCGGCGTTGCGTCTGGACGCAAGGGGCGCCGCGTGCGCCCGGTAAACTCGCGGCCTTTCGACTCCCTGCTTCCATGGCTGCTGTCCCGAGTGCCCACGACGCCGCGGCGTTCGACCTGAAAAGCGCGTCGATGAGCCTGCTGGCGCTGGTGCTGCGAAGCACCGACCTCGCGGTGCTGCAAGCCGAGCTGGCGTCGCGCCGCGAGCAGGCGCCGCAACTGTTCGACAACGACCCGGTCGTGGTCGACCTGTCGCAGGTGGCCGAGGCGGAAGCCCCCATCGACTTCGCCGCGCTCGTCGACCTGCTGCGCGTGCACCGCATGCTGCCGGTGGCCGTGCGCGGCGGCAGCCAGGCGCAGCGCGAGGCGGCGCATGCCTGCGGGCTGAGCGAGGCGCCCGAAGCCCCGGCGCCGCGCCCCGCGCCGGCGAAGGCTGCCGAGCCCGACCCCGGGCCGCCGCCCGCGCCGGCCCCTGCCGCGCCGCGGCCGACGATGGTCGTCGAGCGCCCGCTGCGCTCGGGCCAGCAGGTGGTGGCGCGCGACTGCGACCTGGTCGTGCTGGCGGCCGTGAACTTCGGCGCCGAGGTCATCGCCGACGGCAGCATCCACGTCTACGCGCCGCTGCGCGGGCGGGCCGTGGCCGGCGCGCGCGGCAACGCGCAGGCGCGCATCTTCAGCACCTGCATGGAGGCGCAGCTCGTGGCCATCGCCGGCACCTACCGCACCACCGACACCCCGCTGCCGGCCGACGTGGCCGGGCGGCCCGCCCAGGTGCGGCTCGACGGCGACACGCTCGTCATCGAGCCGCTGACGCTTTGAACCGAGAACACAAGGAACGACAACCAATGACACGCATCGTCGTGGTGACCTCCGGCAAGGGGGGCGTGGGCAAGACCACCACCAGCGCCAGCTTCGCCTCGGGCCTCGCGCTCGCGGGCAAGAAGACCGCCGTGATCGACTTCGACGTCGGCCTGCGCAACCTCGACCTCATCATGGGCTGCGAGCGGCGCGTGGTGTACGACTTCGTCAACGTGCTGCAGAACGAGGCCAACCTCAACCAGGCGTTGATCAAGGACAAGCAGTGCGACAACCTGTTCGTGCTGGCGGCCTCGCAGACGCGCGACAAGGAGGCGCTGACCAAGGACGGCGTGGAGCGCGTGCTCAAGGAGCTCGCCGAGATGGGCTTCGACTACATCGTGTGCGATTCGCCCGCCGGCATCGAGACCGGCGCGCTGCTGGCCATGCACTTCGCCGACGAGGCGCTGATCGTCACCAACCCCGAGGTGTCGTCGGTGCGCGACTCCGACCGCATCCTCGGCATGCTCAGCTCCAAGACGAAGCGCGCGATCGACAAGCAGGAGCCGATCAAGGAGCACCTGCTGATCACGCGCTACAACCCGAACCGCGTCGAGGGCGGGCAGATGCTGTCGCTGTCGGACATCCAGGAGATCCTGCGCACGCCGCTGATCGGCGTGATCCCGGAATCGGAGACGGTGCTCGACGCCTCGAACCAGGGCGTGCCGGCCATCCACCTCAAGGGCACCGACGTGTCGGAGGCCTACAAGGACGTGGTGGCGCGCTTCCTCGGCGAGGACAAGCCGATGCGCTTCGTCGACGCGCAGAAGCAGGGCTTCTTCAAGCGCATCTTCGGCGGGAGGTGAACCATGTCCTTCCTCTCGTTCCTGCTGGGAGAAAAGAAGAAGACCGCCACCGTCGCCAAGGAGCGGCTGCAGATCATCCTCGCGCACGAGCGCACCGGGCGCTCCGGCCGGCCCGACTACCTCGAGTCGCTGCAGCGCGAGCTGGTGGCGGTGATCTCCAAGTACGTGTCGGTCAAGCCCGAGGACATCAAGGTCGACCTGCAGCGGCAGGAGAACCTCGAAGTGCTCGAAGTCAAGATCGAACTCCCCGAAGCCGCCCGCTGACGGCGCCCGCCATGGCCGCACCCATCGCCGCGATCACGCTCGACCTCGACGACACGCTGTGGCCGGTGTGGCCGACCATCGAGCGCGCGGAGCGCCGGCTGCACGAGTGGCTGGCCGCGAACGCGGCGGCCACCGCGGCGGCGCACGACACGGTGAGCCTGCGCCGGGTGCGCAACGCGCTCGCCATCGAGCACCCGCAGTGGGCGCACGACCTCACCATGATCCGGCGCGAGTCCATCCGCCGCGTGCTGGGCGAGTGCG
The DNA here is from genome assembly GCA_044508835.1 of Rubrivivax sp. Taxonomy (GTDB): domain Bacteria; phylum Pseudomonadota; class Gammaproteobacteria; order Burkholderiales; family Burkholderiaceae_C; genus JAKFDI01. The sequence continues at coordinate 45,956 of JBIQHD010000005.1, read as the reverse complement.
GCGACGACCCCGCGCTGGCCGACGCGGCCTTCGAGGTGTTCTTCGCCGCGCGCCAGGAGGTGGTGCTGTTCGACGACGCGCTGGCCGCGCTGCAGCGCATCGCCGCGCGCTACCCGGTGCTGGGCCTGACCAACGGCAACGCCGACGTGCAGCGCGTGGGCCTCGCGGCGCATTTCCGCGGCTGCCTCACCGCGCGGGAGTTCGGCGCGGGCAAGCCCGAGCCGGCCATCTTCCATGAGGCCTGCGCCAGGCTCGGCGTGCCCGCGGCCCAGGTGCTGCACGTGGGCGACGACCCGCTGGTCGACGTGGCCGGCGCGCTGCGGGCCGGCCTGCAGGCCGCCTGGGTGCGGCGCGACGACGCCGGCCCGGCGGCGATCTCGGTGCTGGACACGCAGCCGCAGTTCATCGTGACGGATCTCGCGGAACTGGCCGACCGGCTCGGCGCCTGACGCGCCGCGGGCGGGCGTTCCGCCGTAGGCTGCGCGCATGACGGCCTTGTCATCCATCGCCCTGTCCGGCATGAACGCCGCGCAAACGCGCATGGCGGTCGCCGGCCACAACATCGCCAATGCGCTCACGCCCGGCTTCCGGGCCCAGCAGGTGGCGCAGCGCACCCAGGCAGGCGGCGGCGTGGCTGCCGAGGTAGCCACCGCCGCGCAGCCCGGCGTGTCGCTCGCGAACGAGATGGTCGGCCAGATGAGCGCGGGCTACGCCTTCAAGGCCAACCTGCGCACGCTGGAAGTCGAGCGCAGCATGCTCGGCACGCTGCTCGACGTCGACGCCTGAGCTCAGGCCTCGGCCGCGTGCGCGGCCTTCACCGCCGGCCGTGCGGCGACCCGCTCCTGGTAGGCCTTGACGGCGGGCCACTTCGCCACGTCCAGCCCGGCGGCGGGCGCCCACGTGAGCATGGTGTAGAGGTAGGCGTCGGCGACGGTGAAGTCGGCGCCCATCAGGTAGTCCTTGCCCTTCAGGGCGTTCTCGACGTAGTCGAGGCGCTTCTCCAGCTTCTGCTTGGACGCCGCCTTGGCCTCCTCCGGCCAGCCGGCGAAGAAGGGGCTGAAGCTCTTGTGCAGCTCGGAGCTGATGAAGCCGAGCCACTCGATCATCCGGTAGCGCGCCATCGTGCCCGCGGCCGGGGCGAGCTTCGCTTCGGGCTTGCGGTCGCCGAGGTAGCCCAGCACGGCCACGTTCTCGGTCAGCACGCCGCCGTCGGGCAGCGCGAGCGCGGGCACGTAGCCCTTCGGGTTCACGGCGAAGTAGTCGCCGCCGTCGGCCATCTTCTTCGTCTTGAGGTCGACGCGCACGGTGTCGTAGGGCGCGCCGATCTCTTCGAGCACGATGTGGGCGGCGAGCGAACAGGCGCCCGGCTTGAGATACAGCTTCATGGGGGGATTTCTCCGTTGGTGGGAAGAGGGTCGACGCCGATTCTGCGCAAAACGCACGCCCCGCACAGCGGACGAGGGTGTTGCCTGTCGGACGGATTGCGACGCCGCGTTCAGCCGCCATCCGACACGCCGCCGCGGCGCCCGTCCAATGCCGCGCCGCCGGCGCCTGCCTACATTGGGGCCATCGCGCGCAGGCGCCCTGGAGCACAGCCGTCATGGACCTCGCATCGACCCGCACCCCGGAGTCCGGCTTCGAACTTCGCTTCCAGTCGCTGTTCCACGAGGGCCGCGCGCTCGCGTTCCCCTGCGACGCGGCCGGCCACGTGGCGCTGGACGCGCTGAGCGACCGCGCCCGCGAGAACTACCTGTACGCGCGCGTCGTCATCGGGCGCGAGTACGCCGTGCCCGCCGTGGTGAGGCACCGGCGGGCGGCTTGAATCGCCGCGGGGCGGCCCTACGTTCGATGGACGACGCCATCACGAAGGGCAGCCCCATGGACACCACCACCCCCGCCCGCGCACCCGCCGACCTGGCCGTGGTCGCCTTGCTGGCCGGCCTGCTCGGCCGCCTGGAGAACAGCACGACGCCCGTCTCGGCCGTGCAGTACCGCGAGGTCGTCTCGCGCCTGTCGCGGGCGCTGGCCGATGCCGACGCCCATCCGCAGCTGCGCGCGGTGCTGGATGCCCACCCGGCCGCCGCCGAGCTGTACGAGAACCTGCACTACGACCACGCCGGGCTGTGCCGCTCGCCGCTGGATGCGGCGCTGTCGGCCGAGATGCGCGCGGTCCGGGTGATCGACGCGGCGCGGCGCGGCCGGCATGCGCCGGACGCGCGCTAGCAGCCGGCGGCCGGGCGCCGACATCCCTTTACGCCTGCCCGCGGACGCCGCGCCGATACTGCGGCGCATGCCGAAGCACGCTCTCGCGCTCGCCGCCGCCGCGAGCCTGGCCGTCCCGTGGGCCGCCATGGCGGACGACGCCCGCGCCATCACCCCCGATCCCGACGCCGGCCGCCCGCGCTGGGAGGCGGGCGTGGCCGTCGGCGGCGGCCGCGTGGCCGACTACCCCGGCGCCGGCCAGTCGCACACGCGCGGCATCGCCGTGCCGGTGTTCATCTACCGCGGCCCGGTGCTGCGGGTCGACGGCGACGGCGTGCGCGGCCGCCTGTTCGACCACCCCGACCTGCACCTCGACGTCGCCGCCACCGCGGCCTTCAGCGCGCGCGACAACGACGCGCGCCGCGGCATGCCGAGCCTCGACTACCTCGTGGGCATCGGCCCGCAGCTCGTCTACACCGGCTGGCGCGACCGGCCGGGCAGCCCGACGCTGCACCTGCAGCTGCGCGGCCTCGTCTCCACCGACCTGAAGCAGGCCCACGGCCGCGGCGTCACGCTGAGCCCCGCCGTGCGCTGGCGGTGGCGCGTGCCGGCCCTGGCGCAGTCCGCGCTCAGCCTGTCGGTGCAGCCCACCTGGGCCAGCGCGCCGCTGCAGCGCTATTTCTACGAGGTGCCGGCCGCGCTGGCCACCGCCGACCGGCCGGCCTACCGGGCGCGCGCCGGCTACCTGGGCACCGAGTTCGCCCTGACGCTGACCCGCCGGCACGACGATGCCGTCACCTGGTTCGCCACGCTGCGCGGCATGTCGCTGCAGGGCGCGGAGAACCGGGCGAGCCCGCTGCATCGCTCGAACGGCGACCTGAGCGTCGGCGCCGGCCTCGTCTGGACGCCGTGGCGGAGCGCGGAGCGCGTCGCGCGCTAGAGCGAATCGAACAGGTCGGGCGTGTCGCCGCGCCGCGCGCCCTCGATGGCGAGGATGCGCAGCTTGGTGTCCACCCCGCCCGGCGCGCTGAAGCCGCCGTGGCGCGCGCCGGCGGCCAGCACGCGGTGGCAGGGCACGACGATGGCGAAGGGGTTGCGCCCGAGCGCCTGGCCCACGGCGCGGGCGGCGCCGGGGTCTTCGAGCTGGACCGCGATCTCGCCGTAGGTGAGTGTGCGGCCGGGGCGGATCCGGCGCGCGAGCTCGTACACCCGGCGGTGGAAGGGCTGGATGCCGCGCATGTCGAGCGCCACGTCGAGCAGGTCGGGCGTGCCGCCGTCGAGCAGCGCCGTGATGCCGTCGACGGCGTGCCGCGCCTCGGCGCTCGGCGGCGATGGGGGCGCCGGCCCGAAGCGCTGGCGCATGTGGCGGCGCAGCGCGTCGTCGTCGGCGGCCGGCAGGTAGACGCCGGTCACGCCCGCCTCGCTCCAGGCGATGCCGCAGCGGCCGATGGCGGTGTCGAAGATCGCGGTGCCGAGGCTGTGCATGGCGGGGTCGCGGGCGTTCAGCGGAACAGGTCGAGGATGCTCTTGCGCTCGTCCTCGAGCGCCACCGGCAGCGGCGCCGCCGGGATGAGGGTCGCGGGCGCGGCGGCGGGCGCGGTGCCCGGCACGAACTCCTCGTAGTACCACTCGCCCTGCAGCGCCACCACGCCGTCGGGCGGCTCGGGGCGGTCGGGCGGCACGTGCGCCAGCGCGTGGCGCATGAAGTCGATCCACACCGGCAGGGCGAGGCCGCCGCCGCTGGCGTGCTCGCCGAGCTTGCGCGGCGTGTCGTAGCCGATCCAGGCCACGGCCACCAGGTCGCGCTGGTAGCCGGCGAACCAGGCGTCGAAGGCGTCGTTGGTGGTGCCGGTCTTGCCGTGCAGGTCGTCGCGGCCGAGGGCGTCGCTCGCGCGCCGCGCGCTGCCGCTGCGCGTGACCTCGCCGAGCAGGCTGTCCATCACGAAGGCGTTGCGCGCATCGAGCGTGCGCGCCGATTCGTCCACCGGCGGCAGCGGCACCTGCTTGAGCAGGCGGCCGCGCGCGTCGGTGATGCGCGTGACGAGCTGCGGCTCGACGCGGTGGCCGCCGTTGGCGAACACGGCATAGGCGCCGGCCAGCTGCATCGGCGTGGCGGCGCCGCTGCCGAGCGCCATCGACAGGTCGGCCGGATGGCGCTCGGCGTCCAGCCCGAAGCGCGTGAGCCACTGCCGCGCCGGCACCGGGCCGATCATCTGCAGCAGCCGCACGGCCACGGTGTTCTTCGACTTGGCGAGCGCGCGCCGCAGCGACATCGGGCCGTCGAAGTGGCCGTCGGCGTTCTGCGGCTGCCATGCCGGGCTGCCGCCCGCGGCCTCGATCGTCACCGGCGCGTCGTCGATCACGCTGGACGGCATCAGCCCGCGCTCGAGCGCCGCCGAATAGAGGAAGGGCTTGAGGGTGGAGCCCGGCTGGCGCCAGGCCTGCAGCGCGCGGTTGAAGGCGCTGCGTTGCAGGTCGAAGCCGCCGACCATCGCGCGCACGGCGCCGGTGCGCGCGTCGAGGGCGACGAAGGCGCCCTGGACCTCGGGCATCTGCGCCACGGCCCAGCGGCCGTCCTCGCCCTGCAGCAGCCACACCACCGAGCCGCGGCGGATCTGCAGCCGCGCATCGCCCTTGTCGCCGAGCGCGGCCGCCGCCACGGCCAGCCCCGCGCCCTGCACCGTGGCGTGCTCGCCGCCCCGCAGGGCGGCCACCAGCCGCTGCGGGTCCGCCTCGAGCACCACGCCGGCGCGCAGGCCGCCGCTGTCGGGGTGGTCGGCGAGCGCGCGATCGATGGCGGCGCCGAGCCGGGCCGGGTCGCCCGGCAGCACCACGTGGGCGGCCGGGCCGGCCCAGGGCTGGCGGCGCGCGAAGTCGAGCAGGGCGCCGCGCACGGCGCGGTAGGCGGCGGCCTGGTCGGCGGCGGAAAGGCTCAGCGTCACGTTCAGGCCGCGCGTGTAGGCCTCCTCGCCGAAGTGCCCGACGACGAGCTGCCGCGCCGTCTCGGCGGCATAGGCGGCCTCCGGGCCGACGGCGGGGCGCTCGCGGTAGACGAGCGGCTCGGCCAGCGCCTCGCGGTGCTCGGCCTCGGTGATGATCTCCAGCCGCAGCATGCGGTCGAGCACGTGCTTCTGGCGGCGCTTCGCATGCGCCGGGTTGGCGATCGGGTTGCCGTAGTTCGGCGACTGCGGGCAGCCGGCCAGCACCGCCGTCTCGGCGAGGGTGAGCGCGTCGAGCGGCTTGCCGAAGTAGATCTCGCTTGCCGCGGCGAAGCCGTGCGCACGCTGGCCGAGGAAGATCTGGTTGAGGTAGATCTCGAAGATGTCGTCCTTGGTCAGCAGGTGCTCGATCTTCAGCGCCAGCAGCATCTCGTAGAGCTTGCGCGTGAAGGTCTTCTTCGTCGGCAGGTAGAAGTTGCGCGCCACCTGCATGGTGATGGTGGAGGCGCCCTGGCTGCGCGAGCGGTGCAGGTTGGCGATGGCCGCGCGCAGCACGCCCACGTAGTGCACGCCGCCGTGCTCGTAGAAGCTCGCGTCCTCGGTGGCGAGCACGGCCTGGCGCAGCGTGCGCGGGATCTGCTCGATCGGCGTGAAGTGGCGGCGCTCCTGGCCGAATTCGCCGATCAGCACGCCGTCGGCGCTGTAGATGCGCAGCGGCAGGCGCGGGCGGTAGTCGGTGAGGCTGTCGATCTCGGGCAGGTTGGGCCAGGCCACGGCGATGGCGGTGGCCAGCAGCATCGCGCCCGCGAGCAGCGCCGCCAGCGACAGGCCGAGCGCGCGCGGCACGGCGCGGCGCAGCCAGCGCCCGGCGCGCCCGGGCGCGGAGGCGTCGTCGGTTGCCGCGCTCATCGGCCGGCCCGCTCCCGCGCGGCGTTCAGCGGCCGGCCACGGCCAGCAGCTCGACCTCGAACTGCAGCGTCGTGTTCGGCGGGATCACGCCGCCCGCGCCGCGCGAGCCGTAGGCGATGGAGGCGGGGCAGGTGAGCCGCGCCTTGCCGCCGACCTTCATGCGCTGCACGCCCTCGGTCCAGCACTTGATGACGCGGTCGAGCGGGAACTCCGCCGGCGCGCCGCGCTTGTGCGAGCTGTCGAACTCGCGGCCGTCGGTGAAGGTGCCGCGGTAGTGGACCTTGACGGTGTCGGCGGCGGTCGGGCTCGCGCCCTTGCCGTCGGCCAGCGAGCGGTAGACGAGGCCGCTGGGCGTGACCACCGCGCCGGGCTCCTTCGCGGCGGCGGCGAGCGCGGCATCGGGCTGGGCCCAGCCGGTGCCAGCGAGGCCGCAGGCGGCGAGCGCCAGCAGCGCGGCGCGGATCGGGAATTTCATTCGGGCTCCTGTGGGTGGATGTGGGTCGGCCCGAATTGTCGTTCGAAGCGCGGGGCCGGCCCGCCGCCCTAACATCGGAAACCTTCTTCAGTTCCAAGGAAACCGGATGCGTTCGTCGTTCTCCCGCCATCGCCGCCTGCTGGGCGCGCTGTCCGTCGCGGCCCTGGTGTCGGCGGGCGGGCTGCCGTCCGCATGGGCCGACACCGCCTGGCCGGCGAAGCCGGTGCGCATCATCGTGCCGTACGCGCCGGGCGGCACCAGCGACGCGGCCGCGCGGCTGCTGGGCGAGCGGCTGTCGCCCGTGCTGGGCCAGCCGGTGGTGGTGGAGAACCGCCCCGGCGCGAGCGGCACCAGCGGCATGGACGCGCTCGCCAAGGCCGCGCCCGACGGCCATACCATCGCCTTCGCGGCCATCAGCCCGCTCACGCTCAACCCGCACCTGCAGAAGGTGCCGTACGACCCGCTCAAGGACGTGGTGCCCTTCGCCTCGGTGATGTACTCGCCGGTGTACTTCGTGGCCACCTCGGCCTTCAAGGGGCAGTCCTTCGCCGACGTGCTCGCCCAGGCGAAGGCGCGGCCCGGCCAGCTGAGCGTGGCGAGCTCGGGCATGGGCAGCGTCGGCCACCTGATGCTCGAGCAGATCAGCCGCGCGGCGGGCGTGCAGTTCATCCACGTGCCCTACAAGGGCAGCGGCCAGGTCATCAACGACGCGGCGGGCGCGCAGTTCGACCTGTTCACCGCCAACCCGAGCCCGGCGCTCGACGGCCTGATCGCGCAGGGCAAGCTGCGCGTGCTGGCGGTGGCGGCGCAGCAGCGGCTGGCGGCGTTTCCCGGCGCGCCCACCTTCATCGAGCTCGGCTTCCCGCAGGCCAACCTGAGCTCGGTGTTCGGCCTGTTCGCCCCGGCCGGCACGCCGGCGCCGGTGCTCGCGCGGCTGAACGCCGAGGTCAACAAGCTGCTGGCCGATGCCGACGTGCAGTCGCGGCTGGAAAAGCTGAACAACATCGTCGACGTGCGCAGCGCCGAGGCCTTCGCCGAGCAGGTGCGGCGCGAGCACGACGCCAACGCGCGCGTCGTCAGGGAAGCCGGCATCAAGGTCCAGTAGCAGCCCGGGGAGTGCAGCATGTTCGGCGTGGCGGACTACGCGGCCTTCGTGGTCGCGATCATCGTGTTCCTCGCGATCCCGGGGCCGGGCAACCTCGCGCTCATCACCTCCACCGGCAAGGGCGGCCTGAAGGGCGGTTTCGCGGCCACCTTCGGCGTGATCGCCGGCGACCAGGTGCTGATGTGGCTGGCGGTGGCCGGCGTGGCGGCGCTGCTGAAGGCGGCGCCGCTGCTCTTCGGCACGGTGCAGTGGCTCGGCGCGGCCTACCTGGCGTGGCTGGGCTGGCGCATGATCGTCGCCAGGCCGGGCGAGGCGCCGGTGGTGCGCATCCAGCCGCGGCACTACTTCCGCCAGGCGATGGCGATCACCCTGCTCAACCCCAAGGCCATCGTCTTCTACATGGCCTTCTTCCCGCTGTTCGTCGATCCGGCGCGGCACCAGGGCGTGGCGACCTTCGGCTTCATGGCCGCCACCATCGCCGTGCTGACCTTCCTCTACGGCGCGATCGTGGTGGCGCTCACGAGCACCCTGGCCGAGCGGCTGCGCGCCAACCCGCGCATCACGCAGTGGGCCAACCGGGTGGCCGGCGGGCTGCTGATCGGCTTCGGCATCAAGCTCGCGCTGTCGCGCTGACCGGGCGGCGCCCCGTCCCGCGATGGAGTCATCCCCCGCCGGACGCGCCGTCGATGAGCACGTCGCAGCCCGCGCCCGTCACGACGTGGCGCGTGACGCTGCCCAGCAGGAAGTCCGCGAGCAGCGACTGGCCCTGCCGGCCGATGACGACCAGGTCGACGTCGCGCGCGGCGGCCGTGGCGAGCACCAGGCGGGCGGCGTCGTCGGCCTCCACGACCACGGCGACGCGCGGGCGCTGGATGCCGGCGCGCCGGATGAGCTCGTCGGCCTGCGCCATCGCCTGGTCGTGCGCGCGGGCGCGGTGGGCGCGCATCCTCTCGTCCGACACGCCGGCCAGCCACAGCTTGCCCTCCACCGAGGTGTCCAGCGCATGCACCAGCGTGAGCGCCGCCTCGGGGGCGAAGCGCCGGGCCAGCTCGAGCGAGGGCTGCGAGGCGGGGGAGAAGTCGGCGGGCACCAGCAGGTGCCGGTAGGCCGCGCCGGGCGCCTGCCGTACCACCAGCGTGGGCCGCGGCGAGCGGCGGATCAGCCGCTCGGCGGTGCTGCCGATGATCAGGTCGCGCAGCGGGCTGGCGCCGCGCGCGCCGACCACCAGCAGGTCGGCGTCCTGCGCCGCGGCGACGAGCGCGTCCAGCACGTTGCCGGTGCACACCCGCGTGAGCGCGGCCACGCCGGTCTGCGCGGCGAGCTCCTCCGCCCAGCGGTCGAGCTGCTGCTGCGCCGCGGCGACGGCGGCCGCCTCGGGCTGGACGCCGGCGTCGAAGAGGTCCTGCAGCGCGTCGAGCGCGCCCCGGTCGACGACGTGCAGCAGCGTCAGCCGCGCGCCCCGGGCCTGGGCGAGCTGCGCGGCGCGCAGGCAGGCCTGGCGGGCGTCGTCGGAGAAGTCGGTGGCGGCCAGCAGGGATCGGAAAGCGGTCATGGGGCGTCCTTCGTGGGTCGGCCGGGGCGCCGCGGCGTCCCGAGGCAGCAAGCCTGCCACATCCGCGGCGCGCGCGGCAGGCGGGCGCGGGGATGAACGGCGGCGCCGAGCCGATGATGCGCGCCGCGCAGTGGCTCGGCGCGCATGCGCTGCCGCTGTTCTTCGCCGCGCTGGCGGGGGTGCTGCTGGCGGCGGCGGCCGGCGGGTGGGCGCTGCAGCGCTACGCGCGCCCGCGTGCCGACAGCCGGCTGCCGCGGCCGGTGTTCCTGCTGCTGCGCCTGGGCGCGGGCTTCGCGCTCATCGTCGCCGGCGCGGCCGGCTTCGCCGAGCTGGCCGACGAGCTGCTCGAGGAGGAGGCCATGGGCCGCCTCGACCAGGCGTTCACCGACGCCCTGCGCGAGTCGGTGCCCGGCGCGGCGCTGCAGGTATTCGCCCGGCTGACGCGGCTGGGCGACCCGGCGGTGCTGGCGGCGCTCGGCGCGGTGGTGGCAGCGGCGTTGGTGTGGCGCGGCCGGCGGGGGCTGGCGCTCGGCTGGGTGGTCGCGCTCGCCGGCAGCGGGCTGCTCAACGCCGTGCTCAAGCGGGTGTTCGAGCGCGTGCGCCCGCTGCACCACGACGGCCTGGTGCTGGCCGACGGCTTCAGCTTCCCGAGCGGCCACAGCGCCGGCTCGGTGGTGGCCTACGGCATGCTGGCGTACGTGCTCACGCGCTTCCTGCCGGCGCGCTGGCACCTGCCGGTGGTGCTGGCGGCGGTGGCGCTGGCGTTCACGGTCGGCTCGAGCCGGGTGTTCCTGCGCGTGCACTTCCCGAGCGACGTGGCGGCGGGCTTCGCGTCGGGGACGGCGTGGCTCGCGGTGTGCGTCGTGAGCATGCGGCTGACGCAGTGGTGGCGGGAGGGGCGCGGCTCGTGAGGCACGGGCCCTCACCCCGCCCTCTCCCGCAAGCGGGAGAGGGCGGGGTGAGGGTCACCGCGCCAGGTGCGCCCGCATCAGCTGCTCGAACGCATCCGCCGGCACCGCCTTGCTGAAGTAGAACCCTTGCATCTCGTCGCAGGCGCCGGCGCGCAGGATGTCGAGCTGCTCGACCGTCTCCACGCCTTCGGCCACCACGTTCAGGCTGAGCGACTTGCCCATCGAGATGATGGCCTCGGTGATCGCGCGGTCGTCGGCGTTGGCGGCCAGGTCGCGGATGAAGGAGCGGTCGACCTTGAGCGTGTCCACCGGGAAGTTCTTCAGCTGCGCGAGCGACGAGTAGCCGGTGCCGAAGTCGTCGATCGCCAGCCGCACGCCCATGGCCTTGATGCGCGCCAGCGTGTGCAGCGCGCGCTCGGGGCTCGCGATGACCATGCCCTCGGTGATCTCCAGCTCCAGCAGGTGCGGCGCGATGCCCGACAGCCGCAGGGCCTCGGCCACGTCCTCCACCAGCCCGTCCTCGGTGAACTGCCGCGCCGACAGGTTGACCGCCACGCACACCGGCGGCAGCCCGGCGCGCTGCCAGGCGGCGCTCTGCGCGCAGGCGGTGCGCAGCACCCAGCGGCCGATGGGCACGATGAAGCCCGTCTCCTCGGCCAGGGGGATGAACTGCGCCGGCGACACCATGCCGAGCGCGGGGCTCTCCCAGCGCAGCAGCGCCTCGACGCCGGTGATGGTGTTGGACTGGATGTCGATCTGCGGCTGGTAGTGCAGCGACAGCTCGCCGCGCTCGAGCGCGTTGCGCAGCTGCGTCTCCAGCGCCAGCCGTTCGAGCGAGTGGCTGCGGATGTCGGGCGAGAAGAACTGGTAGTTGTTCTTGCCCTCGTCCTTGGCCTTGTACATGGCCATGTCGGCGCACTTCATGAGGCTTTGCTCGTCGGTCGCGTCGGCCGGGTACATGCTGATGCCCACGCTGCCGGTCACGCGGCATTCCTGGCCGAGCAGCATCACCGGGCGCATCGTGGCGCTGAGGATCTTGCGCGCGACGATGGCCACCTGCTCGGGGTCGTCCACCTCCTGCACCAGCACCACGAACTCGTCGCCGCCCATGCGCGCCACCACGTCGCTCGCGCGCAGGCAGTCGGACAGGCGCTGCGAGATCTCCTTGAGCAGCTGGTCGCCCGCGGCGTGGCCGAGGCTGTCGTTGATGAGCTTGAAGCGGTCCAGGTCGACGAACATGACCGCGAACTTGCGCTGGTAGCGCTGCGCGGTGGTGATGGCGTGGTTCAGCAGCTCGCCGAACATCACTCGGTTGGGCAGGCCGGTGAGCGCGTCGTGCGAGGCCAGGTAGCTGATGCGCGCCTGGCCCGCGCGGCGCTCCTCGTCGCGCGCGATGTTCTCGAGCGCGAAGGCCACGTTCTCGGCCATGCGCTCGAGCAGCTTGAGCACCTCGTCGTCGAAGCCGCGCTTGTCGCGCGAGTACAGGATCAGCACGCCCAGCGCGCGGCCGTCGCGCAGCAGCGGGAAGGCGCCGCCCGAGGCCACGCCGGCCGCGCCCGCGATGCGGTGCCACGGCCGCGTGCGCTCGTCGGCCAGGAAGTCGTGGCTGACGCAGGGCGCGAGGGTGCGGAAGGCGATGCCGATCAGGCCGCGGCCCTCGGGCGTGCGGGGGTCGAGGGCGATGGGCGTGTTGCGCAGCTTCTCGGCGTGCGTGCCGCACACCGCGGCGCAGCGCGCGCTGCCGTCGGGCTCCGGCAGCACGATGGCGGCCAGCGCGAAGCCGCCGCCGTCCACGGCCGCCGCGCAGATCTCCTCGAACAGGCGCTGCGGCGTCTCGGCGTGCACGATGGCCTCGTTGGTGGCCGACAGCGCCGCGTACATGCGCGACATGCGCCGCACGGCGCGCTCGGCGAGCTTGCGCATGGTCACGTCGCGCGAGATGGTGAGGATCACCCAGCGCCCGCCGATGTGGATGGCGCGGCTGTGCGCCTCGATGTAGGCCTTGCCGCTGCCGGCGCGGTCGCGCGCGACGAACTCGATGGTGATGCCCTGGTCCGGCCGCTCGATGAGCGCGTCGTAGTCGGCTTCGATGTCCTCGCGCTTGCGCAGCAGCAGGTCCTGCGGGCCGATCGCCACGTGCTCCTGCGCGGTGCAGCCGGCGGCGATGCAGGCCCGCTCGTTGGCGTAGAGGAAGCGCATCGCGGCGCGGTCGACGAGGTACACCATGTCGGGCAGCGCGTCGAGCGCGGCGCGGAACTGGCGCAGCTCGACGTCCAGGCGGTGGCGCTCGATGAACTGGCCGAGCGCCGGGCCGACGTGCTCGGCGCAGGCCGTCATCTGCGCGTCGGGGCATTCGACCTGCGGGCCGAAGAGCTCGATCGCGCCGGTGGCGCGCCCGTCGACGGTGACCGGGATCACCCAGGCGCTGCGCAGGCCGGCGGCGCGCAGGGCGTCCAGGCGCTCGTCCGCCGGCAGGGCGCCCAGGTCGGGCACGGACTGGACGCGGGCGCTCGCCAGCGCGCGCAGCAGCGGGTCGTCCGCGTGGCGCGGGGTGCCCGGCGGCGCCAGGGCGGCGGGGGCGTCGGCGCGGCGCGGCGCGGCGCCCGGGGCGTCCAGGCGCCAGAACGCCCCGCAGCGCCAGCCCAGCGCGTCGAGCAGCGCCTCCACCACGCCGCCGCCGGCGGCGTCGGGCTCGGGGTTCTGCGCCAGCAGCCGGGCGATGGCGAGCTCCGCCGCCTGCCGGCGCTCGATGGTGGCGCGCCGCGTCACGTCGCGGAACACGCCGTGGTAGCCGACGAAGCCGCCCTGCGCGTCGAAGCGCGGCTCGCCGCTGTGCGAGATGAAGCGCACCGTGCCGCGCGCGCTGGTGTAGCGCACGACCAGCTCGGTGAAGGTCTCGCGCCGGGCGAACTGCGCGTCCACCTCGGCCCAGCCGCCGGGCACGCCCAGCAGCGTGCCGCCCAGCTCGCGCAGCGTCTTGCCGACGTGCGCGCTGCGGTCGACGTTCAGCGCGCCCACGCGCGGGCCGACCATGCGCGCGAGCCGGTGCTGCGCGTCGTGTTCCCAGTAGTGCAGGTTGGGCAGGAGCGCGGTGTGCTGCAGCAGCCCCTCGAAGGCGGTGGCGGGATCGGCCGCGCATGCATGCGCGTTGGCCCGTGCGACGGGCGGCGGCGGGCCGGCGGGCTTGCGATCTGCCATGGAGGCTCCTGTTGCGAAACGGCGCGCGCGCCCGCGCGGCGGCGGGCAGGGCGACCGACAGCCGACTATCGGCCGGCGGCCGCGGGGCCAAGCCCGGAAAAGCGCCGTGTTTCCGGGTGAAATCGGGGCGGCCCGGCCGTGCCGGGGGGCGTGCCCCGGCGTGCGGGGTTTGAGCGAGACTGCGGGCCAGGAGGCCATGTGGAACAGACGGATCGGGTCAGGATTCTGCTGGTCGACGACCAGCCGGCGCACCTGCTGCTGCTGGAGGCGGTGCTCGAGGACCTGGGGGCGGTGCTGGTGCGGGCCGGCTCGGGCGAGGAGGCGCTGCGGGCGGTCGGCGAGCGCGGGGGCGACTTCGCCGTCATCCTGATGGACGTGCGCATGCCCGCGATGAGCGGCTTCGAGGCCGCGCGGCGCATCCGCGCGCTGCCGCGCTCGCACCTCACGCCGATCATCTTCGTCACGGCCGACGGCACCGACGTGGACGCGCAGGAGGCCTACGCCCTGGGCGCCGTGGACGTCCTCGCCAAGCCGATCTCGCCCGCCGCGGTGCGCGGCAAGGTGGCCTTCTTCATCGAGCTGCTGCGCAGCCAGCAGGCGCTCGCCGCCGAGCGGGCCTTCCTGAGCGCGGTGCTGGAATCGGTGGAGGACGGCATCGTGGCCTGCGACGCGGACGGCGTGCTCACGCTGTTCAACCGCGCGAGCCGCACCTTCCACGGCATGCCGGCCAAGCCGCTGCCCGTGGCGCAGTGGGCTTCGCACTACGGGCTGCTCGACGCCGACGGCAGGACGCCGCTCGCGGTCGAGCAGATCCCGCTCGTGCGCGCCCTGGCCGGCGAGCGGCTGCGCGGCGCCAAGATGGTGATCGCGCCCAGGAAGGGGCCGCCGCGCACGGTGGTGGCCAGCGGCGGGCCGCTGTCCGACCCGCTCGGGCGCAAGCTCGGGGCGGTGGTCTCCATGCACGACCTCACGGCGCGCCAGGAGGCCAAGGCGGCGCGCCAGTCCTCGCGCGAGCTGCAGGCGGCGAACGCGCGGCTGTCGGCGATCTTCGAGCAGGCGCCGGCCTTCATGTGCGTGCTGGGCGGCCCGCGGCACGTGTTCGAGATGGTGAACGACCGCTACGAGCGGCTCGTCGGCGGGCGCGAGCTGCTGGGCCGCAGCATCCTGGAGGCGCTGCCCGAGCTCGAGACCCAGGGCTTCGTGCGCCTGCTCGACGAGGTGTACCGCAGCGGCCGGCCCTTCGTCGGCAATGCCATGCGGGTGCTGATCCAGCGCGAGCCCGGCGGGCCGCCGCAGGCGCACGTGCTCGACTTCGCCTACGTGCCGCTGCGCGACGCCGACGGCGGCGTCTCCGGCATCCTCGTGCACGGCGTGGACCAGACGGAGCGCCAGTCCGCCGAGGACTCGCTCGTCGCCAGCCGGGCGCGCTACCGGGCGCTGTTCGAGGCGATCGACGAGGGCTTCTGCCTGATCGAGATGCTGTTCGACGACGCGGGCGAGCCCGTGGACTACCGCTTCCTCGAGGCGAACCCGGCGTTCGAGAAGCAGACCGGCCTCTCCGGGGCCGTCGGCCGCACCATGCGCGAGCTGGTGCCCGCGCACGAGGCGCACTGGTTCAGCGTCTACGGCGAGGTGGCGCTCACGGGCCGCGCCGTGCGCTTCGTCAACGAGGCGCGGGGGCTGGGCCGCTGGTTCGACGTGTACGCCACCCGCGTGGGCGACGAGCGCAGCCGCACGGTGGCGCTGCTGTTCAGCGACATCACCGGGCGCAAGCGCTCCGAGGACGAGCTGCGCCGCCTGGCCGCCGAGCTGTCCGAGGCCGACCGGCGCAAGAACGAGTTCCTCGCCACGCTCGCCCACGAGCTGCGCAACCCGCTGGCGCCGCTGCGCAACGGCCTGCAGGTGATGCGCCTGGCGGCCGACAACCCGGCGGCCATGGCCAAGGCGCAGGACATGATGGAGCGCCAGCTCGGCCACATGGTGCACCTCGTCAACGACCTGCTCGACGTGGCGCGCATCAGCAGCGGCAAGCTCGACCTGCGCATGGAGCGCGTGCCGCTGAAGACGGTGGTCGCGAGCGCGGTGGAGACCAGCCTGCCGCTGATCGAGAAGGGCCGGCACGAGCTGCGCGTCGACCTGCCCGAGGAGCCGCTGGCGGTGGATGCCGACCCGACGCGCCTGGCCCAGGTGGTGGGGAACCTGCTGAACAACGCCGCCAAGTACACGCCCGCGGGCGGCCGCATCGCGCTGGCCGCGCGCCGCGAGGGCGAGGCGGTGGTGGTGGAGGTCAGCGACAACGGCATCGGCCTCGCGCCCGCGTCGCTGTCGCTGGTGTTCGAGATGTTCGCCCAGGTGGGCGCCGACGCCGACCGCATGCAGGGCGGCCTGGGCATCGGCCTGTCGCTGGTGCGGCGGCTGGTCGAGCTGCATGGCGGCACCGTCTCGGCGCGCAGCCCGGGCGAGGGCCGGGGCAGCACCTTCACCGTGCGCCTGCCGCTGGCGGCGGACGACGCGCCGTCCGCCGCGGGCGCGAGCGCCTCGCCGCCGGGGCAGGCCCGCGGGCTGCGGGTGCTGATCGTCGACGACAACGTCGACGCCGCGGAAAGCCTGTCGGCGCTGCTGCAGCTCGCCGGGCACACGGTGACGGTGGCGCGCAACGGCGCCGACGCGCTGGCCCGCGCCGCCGAGGCGTGCCCGCAGGCGGTGTTTCTCGACATCGGCCTGCCCGACATCGACGGCTACGAGGTCGCCCGCCGCCTGCGCCGCATGCCGCAGACGGCGCATGCGCTGCTGACCGCGCTCACCGGCTGGGGCGCCGAGGAGGACCGGGCGCGCTCGCGCGAGGCGGGCTTCGACCACCACCTCACCAAGCCGGCCGAGCCGGCGGTGGTGGAGCGGCTGCTGGCGGGGTTCGTGCCGGGGGCGGAGAGCCCTCACCCCGGCCCTCTCCCGCCAGCGGGAGAGGGAGCCGCCTGAGCGACGGGCGCCGGGCCGCCGCGAAAGACCGCACGTCCTCCCTCTCCCGCCAGCGGGAGAGGGAGCCGCCTGAGCGACGGGCGCCGGGCCGCCGCGAAAGACCGCACGTCCTCCCTCTCCCGCCAGCGGGAGAGGGAGCCGCCTGAGCGACGGGCGCTGGGCCGCCGCGAAAGACCACACGTCCTCCCTCTCCCGCCAGCGGGAGAGGGCTGGGGTGAGGGCCGGCGTCGGCGCAGGGCCCGCTACCGCACCCCGATCACCTTCACCCGCTGCCCCGGCCTCGGCTCGCCGCCTTCGTACAGCCCGTTGAGCAGCCGCAGGTGCGCCTCGGGCCGCACGTCCAGCGGCGACTGCTTGGCCAGCTGCGCGAAGCCGCCGCGCGGGTAGGCGACGACCTGCACCACCCACGGCCGCGCGGCGTTGCGGTCGGCGGCGGTGAGCCCGCGCAGCGACGACTCGGCCTGCCGCAGCGCGGCCTGCGCGCGCTGCAGCGCCGCGGCGTCGCGTCCGGCCTGCACCAGCAGCAGGTGGCGGCCCGAGGGCGCGGTCGCCACCGTCGCGCGGATCGGCAGCGCCTGCCCCTGCGCATCGCGCCGCGTGCCGGCCAGGCGCGTGGCGGCCAGGCCGTGGAGCGTGGTGCGCTCGGTGCGCAGCTGCTCGACCTTCAGCCGGCCGATGATCTCGTCGTGCGTGCGCCCGCCCTGCGGCGGCACGACGCGCACGATGAGCCCGGCGTCGCCCGCCGCGTTCACCAGCAGCACGGCCTCGGCCGTGTTGCGGATCTTCCAGCCCTCCGGCGCGGTGAGGGCGATGCCCAGCGGCTCGTGGAAGAACTCGCGGCCGCGCACCACGCCCTGGTCGCGCGTCTCGGCGAAGGGCATGCCGGCGATGGCGTCGAGGTAGCGCGCGCGGCCGTCGTCGCCGTACTGGCCGGCGTAGCCGGCGGCGATCTCGCGGATGTCCTGCAGCCGCCGCTCGCTGGTCGGGTGCGAGGCCAGCCAGTGGCTGCCCTCGTCGGCCGTGCGGCCCTCGCGCTTCGCCGCGTCGGCGGCGAAGCGCTCCTGGTCGCGCAGCAGGCGGATCACGGCCACCATGCTGTCCGGGTCGTAGCGGCTGCGCGCGAGGTATTCGGCGCCCAGGCGGTCGGCCTGCAGCTCCTGCTCGCGGCTGTAGGAGGCGATGGCGCCGGCGGCGACGCTCTGCGACATCTGCCCGGCCATGTCGGCCGCGCCGCTCACGCCCGCGCCTTCCAGCACCACGCCGAGCACGGTGGCGGCGAACACCCCGATGCCCGCGCGCTGCTGCCGCGTCGCGCGCTGCGCGCCATGGCGGGCGGTGACGTGGCCGATCTCGTGGCCCATCACGCCGGCGAGATCGGCCTCGCTGTCGAGGTAGGCCATGATCCCGCGCGTCACGTAGACGTAGCCGCCCGGCAGCGCGAAGGCGTTGACCTCGGGGCTGTCGAGCACGGTGAAGGTCCAGCGCAGCCCCGGGCGGTGCGAGGTGGCCGCGAGCCGCTGGCCGACGCCGTCGACGTAGGCCTGCAGCTTCGGGTCGTCGAGCACGCCGTAGGCCTCGATCACCTGCTTGTGCAGCCGTTCGCCCTCGGCGACCTCGTCGGCCTCGGTCATCACCGAGCGTTCGGTTTCGCCGGTGACGGGGTTGAGCACGCGGGTGCCGCAGCCGGCCAGCAGGGCGGCGCAGAGGACGAGGGAGAACAGGCGCAGGGTCATGGCGTCGGCGGAAGCGGGAAGAAGGGGCGAGCGTGCACCGGCCGACGCCCGCATGGCAAGCGCCGTGCCGCCGCCGGCGGGCACGCCGCCTGCCGGCAGGAACGGCATTGCCACGGAGGCCCGATGGACGCCATTCAACTCTTGACCCTGCAGCACCGCGCGCTCGAGGAGCGCATGAAGACCACGCTCGACGCGCCCGTGGCGCAGCGCAGCACCTGCCTGGCCCAGGTGGGCGACCACCTGAGCGTGCACCTCGCCTCGGAGGAGGAGGTCTTCTACCCCGCGGTGCATGCCTGCCGCACCGAGGACATCCTGCTCGAATCGCTGGAGGAGCACCTCTCGCTCAAGCGCCTGCTGGCCGACCTGATGGCGCTCGCCCCCGACGACGCCACCTGGGAGGCGAAGTTCAAGGTGCTCGAGGAACAGGGCGAGCACCACCACAAGGAAGAGGAGGAGCACCTGTTCCCGAAGGTGCTGACCCTCATCGGCCTGCCCGAGCGCGAGGCGCTGGGGCGCGACATGATCGCGCTGCAGGAGAAGCTGCAGCGCGAGGGCAAGCCGCGCGAGGCCATGGCCGCGCAGACCGACAAGGCCGCGCCGCTGCCCTGATGGGCGCGGCGGTCGAAGCGCCGGCGGCGCAGGTCGTCGACGCCGGCGGACGGCGCCTCGGGGCGTGGTGCTGCGGCAGCGGCTCGCCGGCGGTGCTCATCGGCGGGACCTGCTGCGCTTGTCGTGCCGCAGCGAGTACCTGCCGCTCGCGGCGGGCAGCGGGCACTTCGTCCACCGCGACCAGCCGGCGCAGGTGGTGCAGGCCGTCGAGCGCATGGTGCGGCAGTTGCGCGGCATGCCGCCGGCGCCGGAGGCCTTCCGCCGCGTCGCCTGAGCCGGGCCGCGTTATGGTGGCCGCCCCATCACCCACTCAGAGGAACCTCGCACGATGCGCCAGCCCCACCGCCTGTCCCGTTCGATCGCCGCCGCGCTGCTGGCCGGCGCCAGTTCATCGCTGTTCGCGCAAGCCACCGTCAAGGAAGACGGGCAGTGGCGCTCCGCGCTCGGCGCCGCCTTCAGCAGCAGTAGCGGCAACACCGACGCCACGAGCCTCACGCTCAACGGCGACCTGGTGCGCGCGCGCACGCAGGACAAGTGGCGCATCTTCGGCGACATGCTGTTCGCCAAGAGCGAGGGCACGACCTCGGGCAACCAGGTCCGGCTCGGCACGCGCTACGACTGGAACTTCACGCCGGTGTGGTTCACCTTCGCCGGCGCCAACGCCGAGCGCGACCCGATCGCCGAGCTGTCGCGCCGCATGTCGCTCAGCGCCGGCGTCGGCCACCGCTTCCTGAACCTGCCCGACAGGACCTTCAGCGTCTTCGGCGGCGTGCAGCTCACCGACGACCGCTACACCGCGCCGCGCTACACCGACGGCGCCACGCGCGAGGCCTACCGCTACGGCAGCTTCGTGCTGGGCGAGGAATCGACGCACACCTTCACGGAATCGGTGACGGCGCAGCAGCGCTTCGTCGTCTTCCCGAGCATGCGCAACCGCGGCGAGTTCCGCGCCGAGTTCGACGGCAAGCTGGCGGTGGCCATGACCCGGTCGATGAGCCTGAACGTGGGCTTCGTCGTGCGGCACGACAGCGACCCGGGCCCGGGCATCGACACGACGGACACGCTGCTGACCACCGGCATCTCGGTGAAGTTCGACTGAGCGAACTCAGATTTCCAGCCGCATGTCGGGCAGTGTCCCCAGCCATTTCACGGCCTGGGGCACCGGCAGCGGCTTCGAGATCAGGTAGCCCTGCACCTCGGTGCAGCCGAGGCGGCGGACCCAGTCGAGCTCGCGGCGGGTTTCCACGCCTTCGGCGACGACGTGCAGGCCGAGCGAGGCGCCCAGCTGCGCGCAGGCCCGCACGATCGCCTGCTTGCCGGTGTCGCGGTCGATGTCGGTGACGAAGGCCCGTTCGACCTTCAGTTCCGAGAACGGGATGCGCGACAGCTGGTACAGGCTGGAATAGGCGGTCCCGAAGTCGTCGATCGACAGGTTGAAGCCCAGCATGCGGATGCGCGCCGTGTTCTCGATGACCGTCGAGAGGTCGGCCATGGCATCGGTCTCGGTGATCTCGATCGTGATCCAGCTCGGATCGAGCCGGGCATGCGACACGGTGCGCTCGAGCTCCTGGCAGAACGCCAGGTTGGACAGCGATTGCATCGACACGTTGATGGAGGCGCTGGCCGCCATGCCCTGGGCGAGGCAGGAAGCGACGAAGTCCACCGTCTGGCGGGCCAGGTGCATGGTCGCCTGGTCGAGCAGGCCGTGGTCCGCCAGCGCGCTCACGAGCTGGTCGGGCATCACGAGGCGGCCGCCGGCGTCGTGCGCGCGGATCAGCGCCTCGAAGCCGACGATCTCGCGGCTGCTCAGGCGCAGCTTGGGCTGCATCCACGGATGCAGCGCACCGCGGTCCAGCAGGTCGAGCAGTTCGTTCTTGGCGAGGGGGGCCGGCGGCGGCTTGCGCCGCGCCGGCGGGCCGCCCGGCTTGAAGCCCATGAGGCTGCGCGCGATGGCGGCGGCGTCGACCGGCTGCTCCGCCACCCCGGCCACGCCCACGCCGCAGCTGTCGGCCATCGCCACCGCCGCCTTGATGACCGCGCGCTGCTGGTGGCTCGCGAAGAAGAGCGCCGAGGGCGCGGCGCGGCGCGCCAGCATCCGGATGAGCTGCAGGGCGTCGCCGTCGCCGAAGCGCAGCCCGGTGACGATGACGTGCGGCAGGGCGTCGCGGCTGCCCAGCAGGGCGTGGATGCCGGCCAGGGTGTGCACCGCGGCGCCGACGTGCCAGCCGGCGCCGGCCAGCGCGGCCTCGATCGCCGCGGCCTTGGCCGGGTCGTCGATCACCAGCCAGGCCGTGCGGGGCGCGGCGGGCGCCGGCGGGCACGTTGCGGTTGGTAGGGTTTCGGCGTGCATGGCAGGTCGTCGGGCAGGGCAGGCGGCGCCTAGTGCCGCGCCGTCGCGAATTCTTCGCAGACGTTGCGCAGGTCGATGAACGACAGCGGCTTCACGAGCAGGCCGCTGAAGCCGCTGGCGAGCAGGCGCTCCTTCTCCTCCGGCATGCTGTGCGCCGTGTAGGCGACGACCGGCAGGCCGGTGAGGCGCAGGTCCTCGCGGATGCGCCGGCACACGGCCTCGCCGCCCAGTCCGGGCATGCGCACGTCCAGCAGCACCAGGTCGAAGGGCTGGGAGGCGAGGCACGCGAGTGCGGCTTCGCCGGTGTCCGCGACCTGCGCATGCCAGCCCAGCCGCTTGAGGAACACCGCCACCAGGCGGCTGTTGAGCTGGTTGTCGTCGACGACCAGCGCCCGCTTCGGTTCATCGTCGGGCAGCCGGGCGGGCGAAGTGGGGAAAGTCGGCATGGTCTCGGACATTCAGCGTTGCTGGCGTGCTCGGATATCGGTCGCCGGCGTGCCGGCCTGAGGACGGGCGGGCGTCATCGCGCGGCCACCAGCAGGGCGCCCCGCGCTTCCAGGATGAGCCCTTCGCACAGCACCGTGGCGCGCCCCGGCCGGCCGGCGGCGATCTCGGCCTCGATCTGGGCGGACAGCTCGGTGAGCCGCGGGAAGCCGTAGGAACCGGCCGTGCCCTTCAGCGTGTGGATCAGCGACTGCAGGCCGGGCCAGTCGGCGCGGGCCAGCGCCTGCCGGACGGTGTCGATGTGCGAGGGCAGGCCGGCGCGGAACTCGGCGTGCAGCGCCGCCATCTCCCGGTCGAACTCGTCGTCGTCCGGCGTCGCGCTGCGGGCGCGGCGATGCTGCGCCAGCTGGGCGGCGATCACCTCGTAGAAGCGTTCGCGCTCCACCGGCTTGGCCAGCACGTCGTCGCAGCCGATCTCGCGGTAGCGCTGGACGTCGGCCTTCATCACGTTGGCCGTGAGCGCGACGATCGGCCGGGCATACCCGGCCGCGCGCAGCAGGCGCGTGGCCTCGACGCCGTCCAGGACGGGCATCTGGATGTCCATCAGCACGAGGTCGAACTCGCGTGCGAGAGCGGTCTCGACCGCCTCGCGGCCGTTGCCCACCACGGTGACCTCCAGCCCCGCCTGCTTGAGGTAGGCGGCCAGCAGGCGCTGGTTGTCCACGCCGTCCTCGGCGAGCAGCAGGCGGCCGCTCAGGTCGGGCACCATGAAGCCGCTGGCCACGAAGTCGACGCGCTCGCGCACCTGCAGGTCGCCCTCCAGCGTCAGCAGGTCGGTGCTCGCCGGCGCGGGGTCCAGCGGCAGGTGCAGGTGGAAGCGGCTGCCCTGGCCGGGCGTGCTTTCCACCTCGATCCGGGCCCCCAGCGCCTGGGCCAGCTGGCGCGACAGGTACAGGCCGAGGCCCGTGCCGCCGAAGCGGCGCGTGGTCGACACGTCCGCCTGGGCGAAGGGCTGGAACAGGCGCGACAGCTGCTCCGGCGTCATGCCGATGCCGGTGTCGCACACGCTGAACACCAGCACCGGCGGCGCGGCCTGGTAGCGCACGTCGAGCCGCACCGTGCCCCGCGAGGTGAACTTGATGGCGTTGCTGCAGAAGTTGAGCAGGATCTGCTTGACGCGCACCGGGTCGCTGACGAAGGTGGCCGGCAGGGGCAGCTGCGGCGTCAGGGCGAACGCCAGCGATTTCTCCGTCGCCCGCCCGCTCACCAGCGTGCCCAGGTCGCGCAGCAGGATCGGCAGGTCGATGGCGAGGCGCTCGACCTCGACCTGCCCCGTCTCGATCTTCGAGAGGTCGAGGATGTCGTTGATGACTTCGAGCAGGTGGCGGCCGTTGCGGATGATGGACAGCACCGAGCTCGCCTTGTCGTCCGGCGTGAGCTGCGGGCCCTGCAGCAGCTCCGCGAACCCGATGATGGAGGTCAGCGGCGTGCGGATCTCGTGGCTCATGTTGGCGAGGAAGGCGCTCTTGGCGCTGCTGGCCGCCACCGCCTCGTCGCGCGCGCGCCGCAGTTCCTCGGCGCTGCGCTGGATCACCTTCTCGCGCCGCACGTGCTCGGTCACGTCGGTGCTGAACGCGAGCAGGCTGCCATCGCGCAGGCGCTGCTCGACGATGCGGCGCCAGCGGTCGCCGGGGAGCTCGCGAAGGATGGCGCCGCGGGGCCGTGCATGCGCCTCCAGCCGTTCCTGGATCCAGGCGCTCTCGCGGCCGGCCGCCTGCGGAATCAGTTGCTTGGCCAGGGCCTCGCGCAGCAGTTCCTCGAAGCGCCGGCCGGGGACGAGCATCTTGCCCATCGACCGGTAGAGATCGCGAAAGTGCCGGTTGGACAGGACCAGCCGGTCGTCGGCGTCGTAGAGGGCGATGCCGGCGTCCATGGCGTCGAGCGTCATGCGGTACTGGCGTTCCGAACGCTCCAGCGCCTTCTTCTGCTGCCCCAGGCTGCGCGCCAGGCGGTGGGTCGTCAGGCTCAGGATCAGCGGGTACGCCACCAGGAAGGGCAGGCAGGCGAGGATCACCGGCAGGCCCGCCGTGACCTCCGGCCGGCCGCCGATGAGCCACCAGCCGGCCGCGGCGCCGGCCGCCTGCGCCAGCAGCCCGGCGAGGAAGAGGCGGCTTTCCCCGATCGCCAGGTTGTTCACCGTGAGCATCACGATGACCAGCACGCTGGGCAGCACGTTGAAGCCCATGGCAGCCACCCACCACCCGCCCAGCGCCGAATCGACGAGCAGGTTGCGCCACTCGCGCGGGGACACCGCCTTGCCGCGCCGCGCCCACGCATAGGCGATGTGCGGCCAGGCCAGCGCGTGAAAGGCGAGCAGGCCCCACAGCCAGGGCGGCGTGGTGCCCCGCTGCAGCATGGCCACGCCGACGCACACGCCGCCGAGCGCCAGGCCGACCGTGCGCGGCAGGTGCATGCGCTGCGCAAGGCTGCCGGCGGCCGGGCGCGCGCCGCGCGGCGCAGGGGCGTTCATTCCGGGCGGACCAGGCCGTCGCGGCCCGCCTTGGCGGCGTACTTGTTCAGGACGTCGAGGATGCGCTGGCCGCTGAAGGGCTTGACGACGAAGCCGTCCACCCCGAGCGAGAGCGCGTCCTGCACCTTCTTCAGCGAGCCGTGGGCCGAGACCATCACGACGAAGCCGTCGTGCTCGATCCCGCGGATCTCCTCGAGCACCGCCATGCCGTCCATCTCGGGCATGTCGATGTCGAGGAAGGTGATCTGCGGCCGCAGGGCACGAAACTCCTGCACCGCCTCCAGCCCATGGCGCGCCTCGTGCACATGCGCCCGCACGTGCTGCCGCAGCATGCGTACCAGCAACTGGCGGCTCGCGAAGGTGTCGTCCGCCACCAGGATCTTCAGCGGCGCCTGCCGCGAAGGCAGCCCCAACAGGGCCGAAGCCCCTCCATCCTGGCTTTCGCGCGTGCTCGTGAAGGGTTCTTCGGTATCGCTCATGGGGTGATCGGCGCCGTCTCGTCGCGCCACCTGCGCGGTGCCGCAGTGGCAGGTCGCTTTATCGGCCGGGCCCTGGACTCCTTGAGTCGAGGGCTTTGCGGTGCCGCCGCGTGCTTGAGGTACATCAAGATGGCCGCCTTGCCCGGGGGCGAGGGCGGCTGGCCGCGACCATGCGGGGGGCTCCGGCATGGCCCCTTCGCTGGGCAGAGCGCTCGTGCGGCTCAGTACGAGGGCTTGGGCATGTCCCCGGGGCCGGCCACCAGGCTCACCCGCGCGTCTTCGGGGATGCCCGGCAGCGCCGCGGCCCAGCGCTCCCAGTCGGCGCGCAGCGAGGCGAGCCGCCCGGCGTGGCGGTGGGCGAGGTTGGCGCGTTCGCGCTCGTCGCTCGCGAGGTCGAACAGGAAGTCGTGGCCGTCCATCGACAGGTACTTCCAGCGGCCGCGCCGCAGCGCGCGCTGCTGGCGGTGCTTCATGCGCCAGTAGAGCGGGCGCTCGGCGTCGCTCTCGGCGCCGTCGAGCACGGGCAGCAGGCTGACGCCGTCCATCGGATGATCGGCATGCGGCGCCACGCCCGCGGCGGCGAGCATCGTCGCCGTCCAGTCCATGGTGATGGCCGGCGCCCCGGCCACTCGGCCCGGCGCGATGCGCGCCGGCCAGTGGGCGATCATCGGCACGCGGATGCCGCCTTCGAGCAGATCCATCTTCTGGCCGACGAAGGGCCAGTTGTCGGAGAAGCGCTCGCCGCCGTTGTCGCTGGTGAAGACGATGAGCGTGTTGTCCAGCAGCCCGCGCGCTTCGAGCGCGGCGACGATGCGGCCGATGCCCTCGTCCATGTGGTGGACCATGCGGCGGTAGGTCGCGAGCGAGCCGCCGTCCTTGTGGTGGATGGCCGGGCCGATGCGGCGCGACTCGCCCTCGTCGTCGCGCGTCTCCCACGGCCAGTGCGGCGCGGTGTAGTGCACGCTCATGAGGAAGGGCCGGCGGCCGTCCTGCCGGCCGACGAAGTCCACCGCGGCGTCGCTGATGAGGTCGGTGAGGTAGCCGTGGCGCACCACCTCCTCGCCTTGCTCGTACAGGTCGTGGCGCCCGCTCGCGTCGAGGTGCGAGAAGTAGTCGACGCCGCCCGACAGCGGCCCGAAGTGGTGCTCGTAGCCGCTCAGCCTCGGGCCGAAGTGCGGCGGGTAGCCGAGGTGCCATTTGCCGAACAGCGCCGTGGCGTAGCCCGCGTCGCGCAGCAGCGAGGGCAGGGTGGGGTGCGCCGGGTCCAGGCCCAGCACCTTGTCGCCGCGGGCGCGGGCGGTCATGGGCTCTTCCGCCGCGCCGCGCAGGCGGTACTGCCAGCGGCCCGTCATCAGCGCGAAGCGCGTGGGCGAGCACACCGGCGAGTTGGAATAGCCGTGCGTGAAGCGCAGGCCCGCCGCGGCCAGCGCGTCGAGGCAGGGCGACACGGGCGATTCCGCCCGCGCGCCGTAGCAGCCGAGGTCGGCGTAGCCGAGGTCGTCGGCCAGCACGAAGACGAGGTTCGGCCGCTGCGCCATGGTCAGTCCGCTTTGATGCCGAGCTTGGCGATCAGGTCCGCCATCTGCTTGCCCGTGGCGGCGAGGCGGGCGGCGGCCTGCTCGGGCGTGTCGGTGGCCGCGTCGTAGTCGTTGTCCTTGAGCAGCTTCTGCACCGGCGCGCTCGCCATGGCCTTGTGCGCTTCGTCGTTGAGGCGCTTGACGACGGCGTCGGGCGTCCTGGCGGGCGCCATCAGCACCATGCTGAACTCGAGCGTGGCGCCGGGAAGGCCCGCTTCCGTCACGGTCGGGATCTGCGGCAGCAGGCCCGAGCGCTTCTTGCCCGAGACGGCCAGCGCCACCAGCCGGCCCGACTTGACGTGGGGCGCCACGCCGGGCGTGACCAGGAAGCCGGACTGCACCTGCCCGCCGATCATGTCGGTGAGCGCGGGTGCCGCGCCCTTGTAGGGGATGTGCGTCATCTTCAGGCCGGCGATGTCGGCCAGCAGCGCCATGCCGAGATGGCCGGTGCTGCCGTTGCCGGCCGAGGCGTAGGTCAGGTCCTGCTTGCGCGCGAGTTCGAGGAACTGCGGCAGCGTCGACACCTTGAGCGACGGATGCACCGCCAGCGTCTGGCCGTAAGAGACCAGCGTGGTGACCGGGCGCAGGTCCTTCGCCGGGTCGAAGCCCATGCGCGAGCCGTAGAGCGCGGGGTTGGCGGTGAGCGCCGCGTCCAGCGTGAACAGCACGGTGTGGCCGTCGGGCCGCGCCTGCGCCACGGCCTTGCCGCCCAGGTTGCCGGCCGCGCCCGGCTGGTTGACCACGAGGACGGTCTGGCCGAGCCCCGCGCTCATCTCGCGGCCGAGGGCGCGGGCCAGCGCGTCGGCGGGGCCACCGGCGGCGAAGGGCACCACCAGCTGCACCGGCTCGCTCGGGTAGCCCTGCGCGAAGCCCGCGGCCGCGGCGGCGCACAGCACGGCGCCGGCCATCAGGCGGACCGTCGCGCGGGCGGGGCGGGGGGCAAGGCGGTGGAAGAAGGGCAACGGCATGAAGGGTTCTCCTGGCTCGGTGAAGCCCGCAAGCCTACGTTGCCATCTCATTCCAGTCCAATGCAGATCAATGCAGACGCATATCATTTCTGGTATGGAAATTTTCGGCCCGCGGGCCTTCGACCAGCTCAAGCTGCGGCACCTGCGCCTGCTGATCGCCCTGGCCGAGCAGCGCCATCTCGGCCGCGCCGCCGAGGCGCTGGCGATGACGCAGCCGGCGGCCTCGCGCCTGCTGGCGGAACTGGAAGGGCGCTTCGGCCGGCCGCTGTTCGACCGCGGGCGGCACGGCGTGCGCGTGCTGCCGGCGGCGGCGCAGGTGCTGCGCTTCGCGAGGATGGTGTGCGCGGAGGAGCAGCTCGTGCGCCGCGCGCTCGGCACCGAGCGCGAGCGGCCCGGCCCGCTGCGCGTGGGCACGCTGCCCACCGTGCCGCCGGTGGTCATCGAGGCGGTGCAGCGGTGCAAGCGCGAGCGGCCTACCGGCGACATCCGATTGCACCAGGGCACGCTGGATGCGCTGCTGCCGCTGCTGCTCGATGGCGAACTCGACGTGGCGGTCGCGCGCTACGACCCGCTGCTCGCGCAGCCGCCGCTGGCCTACCGCCGGCTGCTCGACGAGCCGCTGTCCGTCATGGCCGCCAAGGCGCATCCGCTCGCGCGCCGGCGCGAGGTGGCGGCCGAGCAGCTGCGCGGCTGCCCGTGGGTGGCGCCGATCCGCACCTCGTCGCTGTACCCGCACTTCGCCGAGCTGTTCCAGGGCCTGCCCCTGCCCGAGGACGTCATCGAATGCGCCTCGCCCCTGGCCGTGCGCCAGCTGCTGTACGACGGGCGCCGCCTCGGGCTGCTCGGCAAGAGCGCGCTGTCGCCGCCGTCCGGCGACGGGCTGGTGCGCCTGCGCGTGGCGCTGCGCTCGTCGCCCGGGCCGATCGGGCTGTACACCGTGAAGGGGCGGCTGGTGCCCGCGGAGAGCGCGGCGTTCCAGGCGACGCTGGCGCAGGTCGTGGCCGCCCGGCAGGCGAAGTAGGCGCGCCCGGGAAAAGAAAAGCCGGCCACCGCGGACACGGTGGCCGGCTCGATCGAATCGCGGGGCGCGGCCCGCGACGCAACGCGCGACTACTTGCCGGCTGCCTTCAGCGCCTGCGCGATCCAGCCGTCGAAGGTCTTCTGGTGGCCCTTGATCCAGCCGTCGGTGTGGCGCTCGATGTCCGCGATCTTGTTCTCGCCGTCGCGCATGCGCAGGTTCTGCGCGTTGATGTCGGCCACCGGCAGACGCATGATCTCGAACAGCTTGCCCGCGGCAGGGTTCTCCTGCACGAACTTCTTGTTCGCGAGGATGTGCTGGTTGTTCAGCACGAAGCCGTAGTTCTTGCCGTTGGGCAGCTTGGTGTCCAGGCCCTTCTGCTCGCCGGGCAGCGAGGAGAACGGCACTTCCAGCCACGTCACGTCCTTGCCCGGGCGCAGCACGCCGCTCACCCAGTACGGCGTCCACGTGTAGTAGAAGATCGGCTTGCCTTCCTTGTAGCGGGTGATGGTGTCGGCCATCAGCGCCGCGTAGGCGCCCTGCACGTGCGTCACGTGGTCGCGCAGCTTGTAGGCGCTGAGATGGTGTTCGATCACCGCCTCGCAGCCCCAGCCCGGGGTGCAGCCCGTCAGGTCGGCCTTGCCGTCGCCGTCGGTGTCGAACAGCTTGGCGATCTTCGGATCGCGCAGCTGGTCGATGCTCTTGATGCCGTGCGCATCGGCCGTCTTCTTGTCGATCAGGTAGCCCTGGGCCGCGCCGGTGGAGTAGACGCCCTTGCGCGAGAGCTTGGCGTCGCCGCCGGCGTTCTTGTAGTAGTCGGCGTGCAGCGGGTTCCAGTGGTCGGCCATGAAGGTGGCGTCGCCGTTGGCAATCGCGATGTGCGCCGTCGGGTACTCGACCTCCTTGATCGGCTTCACGTCGTAGCCCAGCTTCTCGAGCGCGCGCGACACCAGCAGGGTCTGGAAGGTCTCTTCGGCGATGGAGCTCTTCAGCGGCTGGACTTCGATGCCTTGGCCGGGCTTGTCCTGAGCGAACGTCGGGGCACTCAGGGCGCATGCGAGCAGGCCGGCGCCGAACAGCGTGGCGAATCGGGGCGTGGATCGTGTGAAGCTCATGCGGATGTTGCCTTTCGTGGTAGTGGGAAAGCGTTGGATGACGCGGCTCGGCTTCTCAATGAGCGCGCGTCGCGGCGGGCGAGGCGCCCCTGGGCGATTCCTTCGGCGCCGTCGCCTTGCGTGAGCGCCGCAGCAGGCGCAGCGCCAGGCCGACCGGCCCGGTCTGGTACCAGTGGCGCACGCCGCGGCGCGGGCGGCCCATCGATTGCGTGATGCGGTCGAGCACGATGGCCAGCAGCACGATGCCCAGCCCGCCGACCGTTGCCAGCCCCATGTCGAGGCGGCCGATGCCGCGCAGCACCATCTGGCCGAGGCCGCCGACGGCGATCATCGAGGCGATCACCACCATCGACAGCGACAGCATCAGCGTCTGGTTGACGCCGGCCATGATGGACGGCATGGACAGCGGCAACTGCACCTTGGCGAGCAGCTGCCACGGCGAGGCGCCGTAGGCGCGCGCGGCCTCGATCAGGTCGGGGCGCACCTGGCGGATGCCCAGGCTCGTGAGCCGCACCAGCGGCGGCAGCGCGAAGATGATGGTGACGATGGTGCCCGGCACGTTGCCGATGCCGAACAGCATCACCACCGGCACCAGGTACACGAAGGCCGGCGTGGTCTGCATCGCGTCCAGCAGGGGCCGCATGATGCGCTCGGCCCGGTCGCTGTTGGCCAGCAGGATGCCCAGCGGCAGCCCGATCACGAGGCAGAACATCAGCGAGGTCAGCACCAGCGACAGCGTGACCATCGCCTCCGGCCAGATGCCCAGCATTGCCACCAGCAGCAGCGAGATCACGCTGCCGATGGCCAGCGCCCGGCCGGCGAGCTGCCAGGCGAGCAGGCCCAGCAGCACGATCATCACCGGCGCCGGCACGCTCATCAGCGCGCCTTCGACGTGGCCGAGCGTCGCATCGATCGGCGCGCGCACGCTCTGGAAGAACGGGCGGAAATGCAGCACCGTCCAGTCGAGGCCGGCATTGATCCAGTCGTCGACGGGCAGGCTGCCGTCCCACAGCTGATGCAGCTGGAAGCCGTCGGCCGCAGCCGACGGGTCGGTGCCGGCGGCGGCATCGGCCGACGTGCCGAGCCAGTCGTCGCTCGGGGCGGCGTCGGCCGGCATGGCGCCCCAGGCGGACGGGGCGTCGCTCGCCGCTTCGGCATCGCTGGCGGGCACAACGGGCGCCGCAGGCACGTCCCATGGCGTCGGCTCGGGCGGCGTTGCCTGGATCAAGTCGGTGATCTGGTCGTTCATGGCTGGTCCTTCCTGGAAGCTCGCGGTCCGCGCAGCGCGCAGCTCATGCGGAACCCTTGTCTAGGAACTTGAGCAGGGTGTTCTTGCTGATCGCACCGCGGTAGCGGCCGTCGTCGTCCACCACCGGCACCGGGTAGGGCGACTGCGCCACCTGGCCGAAGAGATCGCCCACCGCATCGGTGGCGGCGATGGGCTTCACGTCGGGCAGGAAGGCATGCGAGAGGCCGAGCGGCCCGACGTGGTCGGCGAGCGCGCTGCGCAGCGAATCGGCCGAAGCGATACCCAGGAACTTCTGCTGCGGGCACACCACGTAGGCGTAGTCGCGGTCTTCGTCCTCCAGCGTCTTGAGCGCCGCGCGGCAGCCGCGATCCGGGTCCCGCTCGACGACGATCGACCGCTTGCGCGCGATGTCGCCCGCCTTGAACACCGCGGTGGCGTCCACGCCGCGCACGAAGCTGCGCACGTAGTCGTCGGCGGGGTGGCGCAGGATCTCCTCGGGCGTGCCCACCTGCACGACGTGGCCGTCCTTCATGATGGCGATGCGGTCGCCGATGCGCATGGCCTCGTCGAGGTCGTGCGAGATGAAGACGATGGTGCGGCGCTGCACCTGCTGCAGCCGCAGCAGCTCGCTCTGCATCTCGGTGCGGATGATGGGGTCGAGCGCCGAGAAGGCCTCGTCCATCAGCAGCACCGAGGGGTCCGAGGCGAGCGCGCGTGCGAGGCCCACGCGCTGCTGCATGCCGCCGGAGAGCTCGTCGGGGTAGCTGTCGCCCCAGCCGGCCAGGCCCACCTGCTCCAGCGCGAGGTCGGCCTGCTCGAGCCGCGCCTGCCGGCCCACGCCGGCCAGTTCGAGCCCGAACGCGGTGTTGTCGCGCACCGTCATGTGCGGCATCAGCGCGAACGACTGGAACACCATGCTGATGTCCTTGCGCCGCAGCGCGCGCAGCTTGGCGTCGGAGTGGCCGTTGATGTCGTGGCCGTCGATGACGATGCGCCCGGCGGTGGGCTCGATCAGCCGGTTGAGCAGGCGCACCAGCGTCGACTTGCCCGAGCCCGACAGGCCCATGATGACGAAGATCTCGCCCGCCCGGATGTCGAAGCTGGCGTCGAAGACGCCGATCGACTGGCCGGTCCTGGCGAGGATCTCGTTCTTGCCCAGGCCCTGGCGGGCGAGGGCGAGGGCCTGCTCGGGCTGGTCGCCGAAGACCTTGAACACGTGGTCGACGAGGATTCCTTTGGCCATGCGGGCTGCGCTCCTGGTTGGGGTCGGTCTGACGGCACCAGGCCACCGGCCCCCCGGCGGCGGCGCGGCAAACGGCGGCGCGCCATCCCGAAGGGCGGCCCGTGGACACTGAAGACGACGTGGGAGACGACACCAGTGCCGCCGGGCGCTTCGTTCGCAGGGCGGCGGGCCTGGTCGAGGGGGCCGCCTGGACGAGCGTGACGTGGCAATGGGGGCCGGAGAACCGGCCGGCGCCGGACAAGGCCCGGCATTGAAGCCCTGCGCCGCGACGGGACCGCCGTGGATCCGCGAGTAGCGCCAGGGAGGCCAACATGCATTGTTGGCCGTTGAAAGGGGTGTAAGTATAACTTTCGCGTCTGATGCCGGTCAACCACGACGGTCGACCGGCGTCGAGGGCCTAGAAGGCGTGCGCGATGCCCACGCCATAGGCCGTCTGCGACGAGGCGGCTTCGGGGCGGATGTGGCCGAGGCTCGCGTACACCGTCGTGCGCTTGGACAGCGCGTAGTCGGCGCCCAGGCCGACGAAGTCGCGGTCGTCGCCGCTGTGGTTCAGGTCCAGCCGGGCGTAGCTGGCCTTGAGCGTGGTGGCGCCCATCGCGTACGCGGCGCCGATGCTGGCGACCCTGGCCTCGTTGCCCGTGCCGTTCTGGCGGCTCTCGTTGTAGGCGCCCATCAGCGTCAGCGCGCCGAAACCGTACTTGCCGGCGAGGAACACGTCGCGGTCGCCGCTGCCGTTGCGCTCGACGCCGAGCATCGCGCCCGCGGCCCCGTTCGCGTAGACCAGCGAGCCGGCGCGGCTGTGGCCGTTGCCCGGCGCCGCGGTGCGCTGCGGGCTGCCGCTGAGGTGCAGCGTGACGCCGCCGAAGCTGGGCGAGTCGTAGAAGAGGCCGCTGTCCACGCGGCCGTACTCGGCGGCGCCGCCGTTGCTCACCCGGTCGGTCGGCGCGTAGTAGTGCCAGAACTGCCATGCCGGCGAGGCGATGCGGTTGAAGTTGCTCCAGGGGTCGAAGGCCCAGTCCTGGCTCCAGATCGCGCTCAGCGCGCGGCCCAGGCGCAGGTGGCCGAAGCCGCCCTTCAGGCCGACCGTCGCCTCGTCGTGCCAGAACGGCTTGCCGCCGCTTTCGATGCCGCCCGACTCCACGTCGAAGCGGTGGCTGAGGCGGAAGGTGGCGGCCATGCCGCCGCCCAGGTCCTCGCCGCCCGAGAACGCCAGATGGCTGCGCTGGATCGTGCCCACGTTCTTCGTCCTGTCGAAGTTGCGGTAGACGCCGGCGTCGATGAAGCCGCTGACGGTCACGTTCGACTGGGCATGGGCGGAAGCGGCCAGGCCGAGGAGTGCGGCGCCGGCGGCGAGGGGGATCGAGCGGTTCTTCATTGCGTTTCTCCGTGTGAGTGGGTGAAGGAAGCGCGGACGGCAGCGCAATGACTGCCGGCCGTGCAAGCCGTGTCGATGCCCGTGCGCGGGCGCGCAGACAGCGACGCGGATGCGGGGATCCGTGGCGGCGCCGGCCCGATGCGGGCGGGCGGCGATGCCGCGGGGCGAAGTTGTTCGGCGCGCGACGGTGCGTCTTCGGTGCCCGATGGGGCGAGGGAGGCGCTGTCGACAAGCCGCCTTGCAGGGAAGGCGATGCGCGCCGCGCCGGCGCGGCAGCCGCGGCGCCGGCGCTCAGGCGCGGGCTGCGGCTGCGGGAAGGAGAACGCCTCGGTCGGAGGCGTCCGGCGGATCGTGCGGGGCTCGGTCCGCGGTGTCGCGAGCACGGCGGTGTGCCGAACTCGTTACGGACGGTATCTTAACCCTCGCTCTTTCCGGCGCCTCGGATCGGCACGAGGCGAAGGCGCAGGCCCGCGACGTCGACCGTGCGGGCGCTGCAGTCGTGCGCCAGGCCGAGGTGGGCGGCGCGCGCCAGCACGGCCGGTGCGTCGGGCACCGCCAGGTCGATCGCCGCCAGGCCGTCGGGCAGGGCCTCGTCCGGCGGGGCGATGCGGATCTCGACGCCCGCGGCCGCGGCCAGCGCCACTTGGCCCGGCCGGCGCGAGACGCGCATGTGCGTGAGCGCGGCCCATTGCCCGGCCACGCGCAGCGGCGCCTGCGTGCGCAGCTCCACCGCGGCGATGGCGGCGGCCGGCGTGCCGCCTGGCGCCGCGGGCGCGGCCGTGCCGTCGAACTGGAGCATGCAGCCGCCGCAGTCGCGCGGGTGCAGCTGCAGCCGCCGCAGGCCGGCCTCGTCGACGTCGGCGACGACGCGCACGCCCAGCCGCTCGGCGTGGCGCCGGCGCGCCTGGACGTCGTCGCAGGCGAAGGCCAGCGCGAACGCAGCGCCGTCCGGGTGCCGCGCGAGCAGGCGCTGCGCGGCCGCGTCGGCGTCCGGCCGGAGGGGCGCGCAGACTTCCAGCGCGCCCGCGGCCAGCGGCAGCCGCAGGCTCTCGATGCCCCAGGGCTCGGTGCGCGGGTCGCGGTGCGCGGCGGGCAGGCCGAGCAGCCGCTGCAGCCGGTGCGCGGCGGGGTCGAGCCGCGGCACCACGAGGCTCACGCCGCGCAGCGCGGGGGCGGCGGAAGCGGCGGGCTGCACGGGCAGGCCCTAGCCTGCGCCGGCGCGCCGGGCCTGCTGCCAGCCGAGCTCGGCGAGCTGCCGCGCCTGGCGGCCGGCCTCGAGGGCATGCGGGCTGGAGGCGTTGCCGGCGAGGGCGCGGCCCATGATGCCCTGGGCGATGCCGGCCGCGCGGAACAGGTTGAAGGCCATGTAGAAGTTCCAGTGCGCGGCGGGCACGGGCGGCACGCCGCGGCGCTCGCAGTAGTCGCGCAGGTACGCGGCCTCGTCCGGCAGCGACTCGCGGGCCAGGCCCCGCGCGTCCAGGTCGCCGAGGCCGCGGAACGGCGGCGGCAGGTGCCAGGCCATGCAGTGGTAGGCGAAGTCGGCGATCGGGTCGCCGAGCGTCGACAGTTCCCAGTCGAGCACCGCGACGAGGCGCGGCTCGTCGTGCGCGAAGACGAGGTTGTCGAGGCGGTAGTCGCCGTGGACGATGGCCGTGCCGGCGGTGTCGGGCACGTGCGCGGGCAGCCACTCGATGAGCCGCTCCATCGCCTCGACGTGCTCGGTCTCGCTGGCGCGGTACTGGCGCGTCCAGCGCGCCACCTGCCGGGCGACGTAGTTGCCGGGGCGGCCGTAGTCGGCGAGCCCGGCCTGCGCCGCGTCCACGTCGTGCAGCGCGGCGAGCACGCGGTTCATCTCGTCGTAGATGCGCACGCGCTCGCCGGCGGCGAGCCCGGGCAGCTTCGGGTCCCACAGCACGCGGCCGTCGACGTAGGCCATGACGTAGAAGGCGCTGCCGATCACCGCGTCGTCCTCGCACAGCGCATGCACCTGCGGCACCGGCACGCCGCGGCCCTGCAGCGCCCGCATCACGCGGAACTCGCGCTCCACCGCGTGGGCCGAGGGCAGCAGCTCGCCGGGCGGCTTGCGGCGCACCACGTAGCGGCGCGTGCCGTCTTCGACGAGGAAGGTCGGGTTCGACTGCCCGCCGCGGAACTGCGCCACGCGCAGCGGGCCCACGCGCGCGTCGACGTGGCGCTCGAACCAGCCCTGCAGCGCGGCCGCGTCGAAGCCGTGCCGCGCCTGCACCGGGGCCGTGCCGGTGAATCGTTCGTCGGACGCAGCGGTCATGGGGCTCCTGTCTCCTAGGTGAAATCCGGCGCGGCGCCGGCGGCGCATCATCGACGTTCGGGCGGAAGGGCGAGCGTAGGGGCAGCGGCAGGCGCCGGCCAATGAATGCTCGGAATGGAGCCGGATACAGCCGATGCATATCTCCCGGGTCGATCTGAATCTGCTGGTGGTGCTCGACACCATCTACACCGAGGGCGGCATCACCAGGGCGGCCGAGAAGCTGCACCTCACGCAGCCGGCCATCAGCCATGCGCTGGGGCGGCTGCGCGAGCTCTTCGACGACCCGCTGTTCGAGCGCCAGGGCCACCGGATGGTGCCCACCGCGCTCACCAAGCGCATGATCGATCCGCTGCGCGACTCGCTGCAGCGGCTGGGCACCCTGCTCAACGACACGCAGCACTTCGAGCCCGCGGCGGCCAGGCGGCGCTTCGTGGTGGGGCTGCGCGACTACATGGAATCGACGGTGATGCCGCGGCTGATGCAGTCGCTGGCGGCGGAGGCGCCCGCGGTGGACCTGTCCACGGTGCGGGCGAACCGCCGCAACCTCGAAGGCGAGCTCGCGGCCGGCACGCTCGACGTGGCGGTGGACGTGCTGCTGCCCGTGCCGGCGTCGGTCAAGTTCACCCGGATCGGCATGGACGGCATGGCGGTGGTGGCGCGGGGCGACCATCCGCGGGTGCGGGGCCGGCTCGACATGGACGGGTACCTCGCCGAGCGGCACATCCTCGTCAGTTCGCGGCGCGTCGGGCCCGGCTTCGAGGACGTCGAGCTGCACCGGCAGGGGCTGCAGCGGCGCGTCGCGCTGCGCTGCCAGTTCTACTTCGCGGCGTGCCGCACGGTGTCGCAGACCGACCTGCTGCTGACCATGCCGGAGAGCTACGCCCACCTGGCGAGCCGCCAGTTCGGCAACCAGGTGCTGCCGTTTCCCGCGCCGCTCGCGCCGATGGACGCCTACCTGTACTGGCACGCGAGCACGGACAACGACGCGGCCAACCGCTGGCTGCGGGGGCTGATGCTGCGCTCGTACGCGCATTGACGCGGGGGGCGCGTTCGGGGGTACGAACGCTACGGAAGCCCGTTCGCACCGAGACCGGTCTGCGATCAAACGACAAGAACCGTTCGGGCTGAGCCTGTCGAAGCCCTGCGTGCACGCAAGGCACTTCGACAAGCTCAGTGCGAACGGGCTCTCGTGGGGCTCTCGTGGGGTTCTCGTACTTTCGAACGCAAGTCCGCGTGAGGCATCGCAGTGCCTCTCGGCGCACGACAGGCTCGGGATGAGTGGACCATCCGGGCTTCGATCTCCCGCCCGAACGCTTCCTGTACCCGGCGCCCGTGCTCGCCGGTCTTCGCTCCCGCCGCGCCTGCGGGTTTGTGCGGGGTGACGCCGCCCGTACGCTGCTTCACTATTGGTGATCTGTTATATCAAATGTGGTTGACAGACCCAGGCGCGGACCGCGCCGCATCGGTTTCGAGACAGCCAAAGGAGGCACCATGAACTTGTCCAGGCGTTCCGTTCTCAAGGGGGCCGCGGCCGGCGCCGCCATGCTGGGCGTGCCGCTCGCGCGCGCGCAGTCCGGCCCGGTGCGCATCGGCCTCATCCTGCCGATGAGCGGCATCGGGGCGGAGGCGGGCGCCGCCTGGCACGCCGGCGTGAAGGTGGCGGTCGAGAGCTGGAACGCCGCCGGCGGCCTGCTCGGGCGGCCGATCGAACTGGTGGTGCGCGACGACAAGTTCACCAGCGCCGGCGCCGTGGCGGCGGCACGCGAGCTGACGGGCAGCGGCGTGAACCTGCTGATCGGCGGCTCGCAGTCGCCGATGGCGCTGGCCACCGCGCCCATCCTGCCGGAGCTGAAGGCGGTCATGGTGGCGCCGTGCCCGACGGTGATGTCGCTCACGCACGAGGGCTTCCAGAAGAACTTCTTCCGCCTGTCGTGGAACGCCTACATCGCCTTCGCCGGCATCGGCAACCTGCTGACGAACAAGTTCTCCGAGGTGGGCACCTGGTCGTGCATCGTGCCCGACAGCGAGAACGGCCGCGACATGGCGCGCTACTTCACGCTGGGCGCGCAGCGGGCCGCCGAGAAGGCGGGGCGCAAGGTCAAGGTGCTCGACCCGGTGTTCGCGAGCCTGAACAGCCCGAGCTACCGCGTGGAGATCAACAGCCTGATGAACGCGCCCTCGCAAGGCCTGTTCGTCGGCCTCACGGCGGCGCCGTGCATCAGCCTGCTGCAGCAGGGCCGCGCCGTCGGCCTGGACCGCAAGTTCAAGGTGATCGGCGACGCCGGCACCGAGATGCTGATCGCCAAGGCAATGCAGAAGTCGCTGCCGGCGAACCTGTGGAGCATCAGCTTCTGGGTGCCCAACATCCCCGCGGCCGAGCAGTACCCGCTGAGCGACCAGCTGCTCAAGGGCTACGCCAGGGTGACGGGCGATCCCAACCCGGCGGGCATCGTGCACGCGAGCCACCGCTCGGCGCTGGGCCTGTTCAACGCCGTCAAGAAGGCCGGCAGCACCGGCACCGACGCGGTGATCGCCGCGCTCGAGGGCCTGACCTTCGACACGGCGATGGGGCCGTACCACATCCGCAAGGAGGACCACCAGGGGCTGGGCAACGCCTACATCGCCAAGGTCGGCGTGCGCGAGGAGGCGCCGGGCTACGGCATCACCGACGCCGTGGTGCTCACCGAGGCGGACGTGGCCGAGCCGCCCACGCCGGGCCGGAAGTTCGAGGCGTGACGGCGTGAACGGCGCCTTCGCGGGGCGCCGCGCCGCCGCGCCGCGAGGCGCCAGACCCCACCGGCGCGCCGCCGCCGGGGCCAGCCCAAGGACGACCCAGTGATCAACGACCTCCTGTTCGCCGTGTTCAACGCCGCAGCGTTCGGCATGGCCATCTTCCTCGTGGCTGCGGGGCTGACGCTGATCTTCGGCCTGCTGCGCCTGCTCAACATGGCGCAGGGCGGCTTCTTCATGATCGGCGCCTACACCGCCTACTCGGTCATGGGGCGGGAGGTGCAGTCGCTCGGCCTCTTCCTGTTCGCCTCGTTCGTGGGCGGCGTGGTGGTGGCGCTGCTCGGCCTGGTGACCGACCGGCTGGTGCTGCGCCGGCTGCGCAACGTCGACCCGCACTACGTGCTGATCGCCACCTTCGCGCTGATGATGGTGTGCGCCGGCGCCACCAAGCTGATCTGGGGCGTCGACTTCTTCTCGGTGCTGCCTCCGCCGGTGCTCGACCAGCCGATGAACCCCTTCGGCCTGTTCTTCTCTGCCTACCAGCTGTTCGTCATCGGCGCCGGCATCGTGGCCTTCCTGCTGCTGGAGCTGGCCATCCACCGGCTGTGGTTCGGCAAGCTGATGCAGGCGCTGGCCGCCGACCCGTGGATGTCGGGCGTGCTCGGCATCAACGTCTCCTTCGGCATCGCGGCGAGCGTGATGCTCAGCTTCTTCCTCGCGGGCATGGCCGGCGGCCTGCTGCTGCCGAACCAGAGCCTGTCCACGGGCCTGGGCGACTCGTACCTGCTGTTCGCCTTCTTCGCCGTCATCATCGGCGGGCTGGGCAACATCCGCGGCGCGTT
Organism: Rubrivivax sp.; assembly: GCA_044508835.1. Taxonomy (GTDB): domain Bacteria; phylum Pseudomonadota; class Gammaproteobacteria; order Burkholderiales; family Burkholderiaceae_C; genus JAKFDI01. The sequence continues at coordinate 7,140 of JBIQHD010000005.1, read as the reverse complement.
CATCGGCTCGCTGGTGCTCGGGCTGGTGCAGAGCCTGAACACGGTGCTGCTGCCGTCGGTGCCGGGGCTGGCGGTGTACGTGGTGCTGGCCGCCTTCCTGCTGTGGAAGCCCAACGGCCTGTTCCCCTCGGTGGGCACGCAGGAGGAGGCGTCCGAGGCGCATGCCTCCGGCGCGTCGCGCCGTTCGCGCATCCCGCGCGGCATGTGGCAGGCCATCGGCGCCGCCACGGTCGTCCTGCTGGCCACCCTGCCGCTGTGGATCAATGCCGGGCCGCTGTACGTGATCGGCACGGTGCTGATCCAGGTGGTGTTCGCGCTGTCGTGGAACATGCTGTTCGGCTACACCGGCCTGGTGTCCTTCGGCCATGCGGCGTTCTATGCGATCGGCGCGTACCTGGCGGCGCTGGCGCTCAAGAACATCGCGGGCGTGCCCTTCCTCGGCGTGCTGGCCGGCGCGGCGCTGCTCGGCGCGGCGGCGGCCTGGGTCGTCGGCGTGCTGGCGCTGCGGCGCATGACCGGCGTGTTCCTCGCCGTGCTGACGGTGGCGCTGGCCGAGGCGCTGCGCCTCGTGATCGGCTTCAGCTCCTGGCTCGGGCGCGAGGACGGCATCACCGACATCCCGCGCCCCACGCTCGACTTCGGCCTGTTCGCCATCGACATCGGCGGCTCGCACGCCTACTACTGGTTCCTGCTGGCGGCCACGGTGCTCATCACCGGCTTCATGTGGTGGCTGCTGCACAGCCGCTTCGGCCGCACGCTGCAGACGATCCGCCAGGACCCGGAGCGCGCCGCCTTCATGGGCACCCACGTGGCGGGCTACCGGCTGGCGGCCTTCGTGATCTCGGGCGCGGTGGCGGCGGTGGCCGGGGCGATGTACGCGCCCTGGGCGCGCATCGTCACGGTCGAGGAGGTGCACTGGCTGGCGTCGGCGCAGCCCATGCTCAACACCCTGCTCGGCGGCGTCGGCTCGTTCTGGGGACCGGTGGTGGGGGCGGGGCTGTTCGCGGCCATCGCCTACTCCACGCGCACGCTGATCGGCCTGTCGGAGCTGATCGTGGGCAGCGGCCTGCTGGTCATCATCCTGCTCGCGCCCAACGGCGCGGTGGGCGTGTGGCGCCAGATCGAGGAGCGCCTGTGGCGGCGCCGCGCCCCGGCCGCCGCCGGCGCGCCCGACGCCGCGGCGCCGCTGCAGCGCCTGGGGCAGGGGGCCGCGCGATGAGCGAGCTGCTGCGTGTGGAGGGCGTGCGCAAGAGCTACGGCGCCATCGAGGTGCTGCGCGGCGTGAGCCTTTGCGTGGACCGCGCGGAGGTGTTCGCCATCATCGGCCCCAACGGCGCGGGCAAGACCACGATGTTCAAGGTCATGACCGGCGAGGTGCCGTGCAGCGGCGGCAGCATCCGCTTCGACGGGCGCGACGTCACCCGCCTGCCGGCCTACCAGCGCGTGCGCGCCGGCTTCGGCCGCACCTTCCAGGTGGCGCGCGTGTTCCGCGACTTCACGGTGCTCGACAACGTGGTCGTCGCCGTCGAGGCGCGCCGCCGCCACACCGGCGAGCCGCTCGGCGCGCGGCGGCGCTGCGCGCCGTCGGGCGAGGTGCTCGACGAGGCTGCGGCCCTGCTGGCCGACGTGAAGCTGCAGGCGCAGGCCGCGCAGGACGCGCGCTTCCTCTCGCACGGCGACAAGAAGCGGCTCGAGTTCGCGATCGCGCTCGCCGGCCGGCCGACGCTGCTGATGCTCGACGAGCCCACCGCCGGCATGTCGCCGAGCGACCGCGCCGAGATCGCGCAGCTCGTCTCGCGCACCCAGCGCGAGCGCGGCATCACGGTGGTGATGACCGAGCACGACATGGACGTGGTGTTCGGCCTCGCCCACCGCATCATGGTGCTGAACTACGGCGAGGTCGTGTCCACCGGCTCGGTGGAGGAGGTGCGCCGCGATCCCCGGGTGCGCGAGGTCTATCTCGGCAAGGAGATGATCGATGCTTGAGATCCGCGATCTCGACGCCTGGTACGGCGACAGCCACGTCCTGCAGGGCGTGAGCCTGTCGGTGGGCGCCGGCCGGCGCGTGGCGCTGCTCGGGCGCAACGGCGCCGGCAAGTCCACCCTGCTCAAGAGCGTGATGAACGCCGGCCCGCGCGCCAGGGGCGTGATCCGCTTCGACGGGCAGGACCTGGCGGCGCTGCCGCCGCACAAGCGCACGCGGCTCGGCCTGTCGCTCGTGCCTGAGGACCGGCGCATCTTCACGCACCTCACCGTGGCCGAGAACATCGCCATGGCGCGCTACGGCAGCGCTCCCGCGCGGCCGGCCGTGGCGGTGGACGACATCGTGGCGCGCTTTCCCATGCTCGCGCCGCTGCGCCAGCGCTACGGCGGCCAGCTGAGCGGCGGCCAGCAGCAGTTGCTGGCCGTGGCGCGCGCCATGGCGGCCAACCCCCGGCTGCTGCTGCTCGACGAGCCGACCGAGGGCCTCGCGCCCATCATCGTCGAGGAGATGGCGCACGACGTGGTGCGCACCTGCAGCGAGCGGCAGGTGGCGCTGCTGCTGTGCGAGCAGAACATCTGGTTCGCGCGCCGCTGCACGCAGCACGTGGTGGTGATCGACACCGGGCGCATCGTCTTCGACGGCGGCTGGGACGCGTTCGACCGCAACCCGCAGATCCAGCAGCGCTACCTCGCGCTATAGCCCGCCGAATCCACCATCCAGTTCAGAGAGCAGAGAGCCCATGGACCTCCAGTATTCCCCCGAGCAACTGCAGCTGCGCGAAAGCGTGGAGCGCTTCGTGCGCGACGAGTACGGCTTCGCGCGCCGGCGCCGGCTCGCCGCCACCGAGCTTGGCCACGACGAGGCCTGCTGGCGGCAGTACGCCGAATTCGGCTGGCTGGCCGTGCCCTTCGGCGAGGCGGACGGCGGCATCGGCGGCGACGCCACCGACACCGGCATCGTGATGGAGGGCGTGGGCCGCGGGCTGCTGCTCGAGCCCTACCTCGCCAACGTGGTGCTGGCCGGCGGCATGCTCGCCGCGCTGGGCGACGCGGCGCAGAAGGCCGAATGGCTGCAGCCGATGATGGCCGGCGAGCACAAGCTGGCGCTGGCCCATGCCGAGCCCGAGGCGCGCTACGACATCGCCCACTGCGCCACGCGCGCGGCGCGGCAGGGCGGCGGCCACGTGCTCGACGGCCGGAAGAGCGTCGTGCACGGCGGCGGCGTGGCCGATGCGTTCGTGGTGGTGGCCCGCACGGGCGGCGGCACCGCCGACGCGCACGGGCTCTCGGCCTTCGTCGTGCCGGCGGATGCCAGGGGCGTGGACGTGCGCCGCTACGCCCTGCACGACGGCACGCGCGCCGCCGACGTGGCCTTCGCCGGCGTGGCCGTGCCCGCCTCGCACCGCCTCGGCGCCGAGGGCGAGGCGCTGCCGGCGCTCGACCTGGTGCTCGACCAGGCGATCGCCGCCATCGCCGCCGAGGCGGTGGGCGCGATGGGCACGCTGGTCGAGACCACGCTGGAATACCTGAAGACCCGCGTGCAGTTCGGCCGCCCCATCGGCACCAACCAGGCGCTGCAGCACCGCATGGTCGACATGCACGTCGCGCTCGACGAGGCGCGCTCGATGGCGCTGTACGGCGCGCTGATGCTCACCGAGCCCGACGCGGCGCTGCGGCGCAAGGCGCTGTCGGCCACCAAGATCGAGATCGACCGCACGGCGCGGCTCGTCGGCCAGGAGGCGGTGCAACTGCACGGCGCCATGGGCGTGACCGAGGAGCTGGCGGTGGGCCACTACTTCAAGCGGCTGTCGATGATCGGCGTGAGCTTCGGGGATTCGAGCTGGCACCTGCGGCGCCATGCCGCGCAGGGCTGAGCCCCGCCGCGCGCGCCGCGCAAGACCGTTTGCCCCCCGACTCCGGAGAAGACGCCCCGTGCACCTGACGCTTTCCCCCGCCGAGCAGGCCTTCGCCGACGACGTGCGGGCCTTCATCGCCGCGAACCTTCCCGCCGACATCGAGGAGAAGGTCCGCCTCGACCGCCACCTCGACCGCGACGACTACATGCGCTGGCAGCGGATCCTCGGCACGCGCGGCTGGTTCACCGGCGCATGGCCGGCGGCGCACGGCGGCGCGCAATGGAGCGGCGTGCAGACCTACCTCTTCAACACCATCGCCGGCGAGATGAACTGCCCCGAGGTGCAGGTGTTCGGCCCGGCCATGGTCGGCCCGGTGATCTACACCTACGGCACGCCGCAGCAGAAGGCCGAGCACCTGCCGAGGATCCGCGACTCGTCGGTGTGGTGGTGCCAGGGCTACTCCGAGCCCTCGGCCGGCTCCGACCTCGCGGCGCTCGCCACCCGCGCCGACGACCGCGGCGACCACTACCTCGTCAACGGCCAGAAGATCTGGACGTCCTACGCCCACTGGGCCGACTGGATGTTCTGCCTCGTGCGCACCGGCCGCGAGGGGCGGCCGCAGGAGGGCATCTCCTTCCTGCTCATCGACATGAAGACGCCGGGCATCGAGGTGCAGCCGATCCGCATGATGGACGGCACGCATTCGCTCAACGCCGTGTTCTTCAGCGACGTGCGCGTGCCCAAGGCCCAGCGCGTGGGCGAGGAGGGCCGGGGCTGGACCTACGCCAAGTTCCTGCTCGAGCACGAGCGCGTGGAGAACGCCAACCTGCGCTTCATCACGCAGGAGCTGCGCAAGCTGCGGCGCATCGCGCGCGTGGTGCGCAGCGGCGGGCGGCCGCTGATCGACGACCCGCTGTTCGCCGCCAAGCTCAGCGCCGTGGAGGCGCAGTTCAAGACGCTGGAGATCGGCGTGCTGCGCGTGCTGTCCGACCTGCAGGCCGGGGTGCCGGCCGGCGCGGGCGCGTCGTCCTTCATCAAGGTGCGCGGCACCGAGATCGCGCAGCGCGTGCTCGAGCTCATCCTCGAGGCCACCGGCCCGGACGCGCAGCCCTACCAGCCGGCGCTGCTGTTCGGCACCGGCGAGCCCGCGCCCATCGGGCCGGCGCACGCCGTCACGCCGGCCTCGAGCTACTTCTGGCGCCGCGCCATGACGATCTACGGCGGCAGCACCGAGATCCAGAAGAACATCATGGCCAAGCACGTGCTGGGCCTGTGACGAGCCACGAACCGATGACCTATCTCCAAGGCGAGAAGCCCCTGCACGAATACCTGCGCCGGCATGCGCGCACCCAGCCGCGCAAGGCGGCGATCGTCTGGTACGGCCGCGAGATCAGCTACGCCGAGCTCGACGCGATGAGCGATGCCTTCGCCCATGCGCTGCAGGGCATCGGCGTGGGCCGCGGCGATCGCGTGGCGCTGTTCATGCAGAACTGCCCGCAGTACCTCGTCGCCCACTTCGGCATCCAGAAGCTCGGCGCCATCGTCAGCCCCTGCAGCCCGATGTTCAAGGCGCACGAGTTCGCCTACCAGGTGGGCGACCTGGGCGCCAAGGCCATCGTCGCGGCCGACCACCTCGTGCCGATCGTGCAGTCGGTGCGCGAGCGCGTGCCCGTCGAGCACGTCTACAGCGTGCGCTACGCCGACTTCCTGCCCGCGGCGCCGACGCTGCGCGTGCCGGACGAAGTCGCCGCGCGGCGCGAGACGCCCGCCGGCACCATCGACTTCTTCGCCACCGTGACGAGCGGCGCGAGGCCGGCGCCCGTGGACGGCCTGTCGATGGACGACGTGGCGCTGATGACCTACACCTCGGGCACCACCGGCATGCCCAAGGGTGCCATGCTCACCTACCGCAACGCGCTCTACAAGACGGCGGTGGGCGAGGAGATGTTCGCCATCCGCGCCGACGACGTGGTGCTGGCCGTGGCGCCGCTGTATCACATCGCCGGCATGATCTGCGGCGTCACGCTGCTGGCCTACACCGGCGCCACCTTCGTGCTCTTGAACCGCATGGACGCGCTGGCCGTGCTGCAGGCCATCGAGCGCCACCGCGTCACGTGGTGGTACGCCATGGCGCCGATGCTGGTGGCGGTGATGAACGAGCCCGATGCGCAGTCCTTCGACCGCTCCTCGCTGCACACGACGATGGGCACGAGCTTCGGCATCAGGCTGACCGAGGAGCTGGCCACGCGCTGGAGCCGCTTCGCCAACGGCTGCCTGGTGTACGAGGCGGGCTACGGCCTGTCCGAGACGCACACCAACGACGTGATCATGCCGCGCGACGGCGTGCGCTGGGGCACCAACGGCGTGCCGTGCCGCGGCGTCGAGCTGAAGATCGTCGACGCCGGGGGCCGCGCCCTGCCGCCGGGCGAGAGCGGCGAGATCGTGCTGCGCAGCGCCGGCGTCTTCAAGGGCTACTGGCACCGGCCCGAGGCCACCGCCGAGGTGCTGCGCGACGGCTGGGTGCACACCGGCGACATCGGCCGGCTCGACGCCGACGGCTACCTCACCTTCATCGGCCGCGTGAAGGAGATGATCAAGGTCTCCGGGTTCAGCGTGTTCCCGGAGGAGGTGGAGGCCATCCTCATCCTCCACCCGGACGTGGGCCAGGTCGCCGTGACCGGCGTGCCCGATGCCGACAAGGGTGAGGTGGTCAAGGCCTTCGTCGTGCCCAGCGACGCGGCCAGGGCCAACGGCGGCATCGACACCCAGCGGCTCGTCGCCTGGGCGCGCGAGAACATGTCGCACTACAAGGTGCCGCGCGCGGTGCAGGTGCTCGACGCGCTGCCGGCCACGGGGACGGGGAAGGTGCTGCGGCGCCTGCTGCGGGACGCGGGGTAGCGGCGTGTCGCCGCGCCTCTCGGCCGGCCTCACGGGCGTCGCGTTCAAAAGTGCGAGAACGCCACAGAAGCCCGTTCGCGCTGAGGTATCGAAGCGCTCGTCGCCTGAAGCCCCGTTCGCGCTGAGCTTGCCGAAGCGCCTGTGCCACCAACCCCGTTCGCGCTGAGCTTGTCGAAGCGTGCGCGTGGTCCGGTTTGCTTGGTTGAGGCTGCGGTCGCAGTTGAGAGGAGCCGGGACTCGCCCCGGCGGGCGAGTCACCTTTCTTGCTTGCCCAAGAAAGGTGACCCAAAGAAGGGCACCCCGACGGAGGCGGTCCGCTGCGCGGACTGCTCTGCGGTGCTCGGAGTTTGGCGCTCGCGCGAAACTCGCTGCGCGCCCTGCGGGCGCTGCGCTCAGACAGTCG
>JBIQHD010000035.1:0-50083 GCA_044508835.1 Rubrivivax sp. | reverse complement strand
GGGCGCAGGGCCGCGTTGCCCGCTCGTTGTGTGCCACAGGCACACCGCCTCGCGGACGCCTTGCCCTGCGCCCTGCCAGGCACCGGCGCGAGCCCTCTCGTAGCGTTAACAGGCCCTAAGCCAGCGGGCGCACCTCGATGCGGCGCGACCCGCCCACCCATTCGGCGAACTCGTCGCGCAGCCGCCCGCTCTCGCGCACGGCCTGCTGCCACACCGCCACGCGCGCGGCCACGTCGTCGCCGTAGCGCTTGAAGTCGCTGCGGTCGGGCAGCTTGCCGCCCGGCAGCGTGCGCACCCATTCGGCGCTGGGCGCCAGCACCACCACGTTGTCCAGGTGCGCCGTGGCGCGGTGGCGCCGCTTGAAGGCCTTGTCGAGCCAGCCGGGGATCACCGAGGCCTGGAAGTGCGGGTACAGCACCAGGCCCTCGCCCATCGAGGCGTAGTCCAGGTGCAGGTGGTAGTCGGTGATGCCGCCGTCCCAGTAGGCGCCCTGCGGCGCGCCGGGGATGTCGTGCACCGCGTCGAGCCAGAACGGGATGGAGCAGCTCGCGAGGATGCTGCGGCACAGGTTGTGCGCGTCCAGCGGCACCACCCGGGTGCGGTAGTCCTGCAATTGCAGCGGCAGCGGCGCGCGCGCGTCGGAGAAGATCACCCGCTCGATCCAGCCGCCCATGGCCCGGCGGCTCAGCGAGTTGGCGCAGAACGCGCCGAGGTAGCCCAGCGGCGTGCGCACGCGCCCCTGGCGGCGCAGCAGCCGGTGCCGGCCGCGGCTGGTGAACACGTGCAGCCGGTAGCGCGGATGCGCGAGCATCCGCGGCTCCAGGCCGCCGAAGGTGTGCATCAGCGCTTGGCCGAACACGGCGCTCACGTGGCTGGGCGTGGGCGGCTTGCCGGGGCGGTGGTCGTACTTCTGGCGGATGTAGTCGTCGGCCATGCGCGCGAACGCGGCATCCGGGTCGGCCGTGCAGGCGCAGGCCATGCGCCAGGCGCCGATGGAGGCGCCGAGCAGGTGCACGGGATGGTCGGTCGCGGCCAGCCACTGGCCGAAGAGGAAGCGGTCGAGCGGGTTGAGGACCAGGCCCTTGGGGCCGCCGGCCGCGCCGGGCACGAGGCGAACGTCCTGCGGCCGCATGCCGTGCGACTGAAGATGGGCGAGCGCTTTCGGCCCCGCATGCACCTCCAACGCATTCATGGTCAGCGCTTGGTCTGCAGCTTCGCGAACGCCGCCGCCATCGCGGACTGCCCCTGCGGCGCCGTCGGCGCGCCGCGCCCGCCGCCCATGCGCTCGCCGCGCGCCGCCGGGCGGAAGCTGTTGTCGCCGCCCTGCCCCTTGGGCGCAAGCTTGGCGTCGAGCTTCATCGTCAGCGAGATGCGCTTGCGCGCGAGGTCGACCTCCAGCACCTTCACCTTGACGATGTCGCCCGTCTTCACCACCTCGCGCGCGTCGTTGACGAACTTGTTGCTGAGCTGGCTCACGTGCACCAGCCCGTCCTGGTGCACGCCGAGGTCGACGAAGGCGCCGAACTGCGCCACGTTGCTCACCGTGCCTTCGAGCGTCATGCCCGGCTGCAGGTCCTTGATGTCTTCCACGCCCTCGTTGAAGCGCGCCACCTTGAAGTCGGGGCGCGGGTCGCGGCCGGGCTTCTCCAGCTCGGCGAGGATGTCCTTCACGGTGATGGCACCGAAGGTCTCGTCGGCGAAGGCCTCGGGCTTGAGCGCGCGGATGACGTCGGCGCGGCCCATCACCTCGGCGGCCGGCTTGTTCACCGCGCCGAGGATGCGCTCGACCACCGGGTAGGTCTCGGGGTGAACGCCCGACTGGTCCAGCGGGTTGTCGCCGCCGCGGATGCGCAGGAAGCCCGCGCTCTGCTCGAAGGTCTTGGCGCCGAGCCCGCTCACGTCGCGCAGCTGCTGGCGGTTGCGGAAGGCGCCGTTCGCGTCGCGCCAGCGCACGATGCTGCCCGCCACCGTGTTCGACAGGCCCGACACGCGCGCCAGCAGCGGCGCCGAGGCGGTGTTCAGGTCCACGCCGACCGAGTTCACGCAGTCCTCGATCACCACGTCGAGGCTCCGGGCCAGCTCGCCCTGGTTCACGTCGTGCTGGTACTGGCCGACGCCGATGCTCTTCGGGTCGATCTTCACCAGCTCGGCCAGCGGGTCCTGCAGCCGGCGCGCGATGCTCACCGCACCGCGCAGGCTCACGTCGAGCTCGGGCAGTTCCTTGCTCGCGTACTCGCTGGCCGAGTAGACCGAGGCGCCGGCTTCGCTGACGACGACCTTCTCGATCTTCGTCTCGGGCGCCAGCTGTTGTATCCGCTTGATGAGGTCGCCGGCCAGCTTGTCCGTCTCGCGGCTGGCCGTGCCGTTGCCGATGGCGATGAGGTTCACGCCGTGCGTGGCGCACAGCCGGCCGAGGGTGTGCAGCGAGCCTTCCCAGTCGCAGCGCGGCTCGTGCGGGTAGACGGTGTTCGTGTCCAGCACCTTGCCGGTCGCGTCGACCACCGCCACCTTCACGCCGGTGCGGATGCCGGGGTCCAGCCCCATCACCACGCGCGGGCCGGCGGGCGCGGCCAGCAGCAGGTCGCGCAGGTTCTCGGCGAAGACCTTGATCGCCACCTTCTCGGCCTCGTCGCGCAGGCGGCCGAACAGGTCGCGTTCGAGCGAGAGGCTGAGCTTGACCTTCCAGGTCCAGGCGATGCTCTTGCGGATGAGGTCGTCGGCCGGCCGCCTCGCGTGGCTCCAGCCGAGGTGCACGGCGATGCGGCCCTCGGCGAGCGTCGGCTTGCCGGGCACCACCTCTTCGTCGATCACCAGCTTGGCGTCGAGGAACTCCTGCGTGCGGCCGCGGAACACCGCGAGCGCCCGGTGCGAGGGCACGGTGCGGATGGGCTCGGCGTAGTCGAAGTAGTCGCGGAACTTGGCCGCGTCGGCATGGTTCGGGTCCTTGCCGTCCATCAGCCGGCTGCGGAACACACCGTCGGCCCACAGCCACTCGCGCAGCTTGCCCACCAGCGCGGCGTCCTCGGCCCAGCGCTCGGCGAGGATGTCGCGCACGCCGTCGAGCACGGCGAAGGCGTCGGCGAAGCCCGCGTCCGCATTGACGAAGGCGGCCGCCTCGGCCTGCGGATCGAGCGACGGGTCGGCGAACAGCCTGTCGGCCAGCGGCTCGATGCCCGCCTCGCGCGCGATCATGGCCTTGGTGCGGCGCTTGGGCTTGTAGGGCAGGTAGATGTCTTCCAGCTCCTGCTTGGTCGGCGCCGCTTCCACCAGGGCGCGCAGTTCGGGCGTGAGCTTGCCCTGCTCGTCGATGCTCTTGAGCACCGCCTCGCGGCGGTCCTCGAGCTCGCGCAGGTAGGACAGGCGCGCCTCGAGCTCGCGCAGCTGGATGTCGTCGAGGCCGTCGGTGGCCTCCTTGCGGTAGCGGGCGATGAAGGGGACGGTGGCACCGCCATCGAGCAGCTCCACGGCTGCGTTCACCTGGGCCGGCCGCACGTTCAGCTCGGCGGCGATCTGCAGAAGAATCTTGTTCAAGACACGGGGCGCCGCGGCGGCGCTGGGGCGAAAGCGGCGCAGTGTGCCACAGGCTCCACGGCATGCCGGGCGCGCCGCTTGCCGGGTGCCGAAGGAGGGGCAACGCCCGCGCCTCGAACGCTCCCGATCCCATGCGCCGCCTCGACACCTGCCTCCTCGCCACGGCCGTGCTGCTGGGCGTGAGCGCCTCGGACGCCGTCATCCAGCCGCGGCCGGCGGCGCCCCCGCCCCGCGCCGCGGCTGCGCTTGCGCATGCCGATTTCGCCGGCACCTTTCCGCCGCACGACGTGAAGCAGATCGCCGAATGGGCGATGCGTTCCGGCGACCATGCCGGCCTTCCGTTCGCGGTGCTCGACAAGGTGCGCGCGCGCCTGCACGTCTTCGACCGCGACGGGCGGCTGCAGGGCAGCTCGCCCGTGCTGCTCGGCCTGGCCGTCGGCGACGATTCCGTGCCCGGCATCGGCGAGCGCCCCATCGGCAAGATCCGCCCGCACGAGCGCACTACGCCCGCCGGCCGCTTCGTCACCGAGCCAGGGCGCAACGCCCACGGCGAGGACATCGTGTGGGTCGACTACGACGCGGCGGTGTCCATGCACCGCGTGCGGCCGACGAACCCGAAGGAACGCCGCCTGGAGCGGCTGGCCACGCCCACCGATGCCGACAACCGCATCTCCTACGGCTGCATCAACGTGCCGGTGGCGTTCTACGAGGCCCGCATCGACCCGGTGTTCGGCCGCGGCCGGGGCATCGTCTACGTGCTGCCGGAGACGCGGTCGCTGAAGGCGATGTTCGCGTCCTACCGGCCCGTGCCGGTGCCCGAGGACATGGCGGGCCTGCACCCCGCGCCATCGCCCGCCCGGTAGCGCCGGGAGCCCGCATGCAAAGCGCCCGCACGGGGCGGGCGCCTGGCAGTCGCGTGTCGGTCGCGGGTCAGTTGCGGTCCGCGCGCGGCGCACGCGTGGTGCGGTCGTTCATGGTGCCGTTGCCGGTGCTCATCGAGCCGCTGCTGCCCGTGGTGCCGGACGTGGCGGAGTCCGACGAGGTGCCGCGGTTCATCGAGCCGGAGTCCGTCGTGGTGCCCGACGAGCCGGTCGCGCCGCTCGTGCTGTCGGTCGCGCCCGTGCTGTTGTTGATCGGGTTGTTGGGCTGGGCCGGCGTTCCCGGCGGCGTGCCGGCGGCATTGGGGCCGGAACCGGTCGTGCCCGAAGGCTGGGCCAGGGCCGCGCCCGAAATCGCGAGCAGCGAAGCGGCCGCGGCGGCGGCCAGGGTATTGGAAAGCTTGCTCATGTCTCGTACTCCTGTGCAATGGATGAGGATGCTGCTGCGGCGTCCCCGAGGGGTACCGTGCAGCGGCACTCTCATGCGGCAATGCGCATGCCCGCGCCGCGGCGAAGGCGCGGCGCGGGCCCGTGGAGCACGGGGGCTGCGGCTACTTCGCGGTGGCGAGCTTCTGCACGCCGGTGGCGATGGTCTTCAGCGGCGTGGCGGCCTGCGAGGCAGTGGACACCGCGTTGCCGAGCAGCGTGAGCGCCGGCGCGAAGCGGCCCACGGCCTTGAGGATGGCATCGCCGTTGAGCTTGCCGAACGCGGCCTTGGCCTCGGCGGCCGCGGCCTTCACCTCGTCGATCGCCTTCAGGCGGGCCATGGCGCCGTCGAAGCTCTTCTGCGCCACGAGCACCTGCTTCTCCAGCTCGTCGGCTTCCTTGCTGCCCGACTTGGCGGCGGCGAGCTTGTCGGCGAGCAGCTGGATCTCCTTCAGCCGGCCGGCCGTCTTGGCCTGCGCCACGGCGACGAACTTGTCGAGCTGGCCCACGTGCTTGTCGAGCGCCTGCACGTCGGCCGACAGCGCCGCCTTGAAGGCCTTGGCCCGGTCCAGCGTGCCGGCGGTCTTCTGCATCGCCTTGAGCAGGGCGGTCGTGGCCGCACCCAGGTTCTTCGCGTCCTTCTCGACGGCGGCGATGGTGGTGGCCAGCACGTCGTAGCTCTTGAACACCTCGTTGGCGGAGCCGAAGAGCGCCTTGCCCGCCGTCAGGATGCCGGCGATCACCACCGGCGCGAGGGCCGCGCCCGCGCCCATCGTCACCACGCTCACCGCGATGGTCAGCGCCGCGGCCGTGAGCGTGAGCGCCACCATGAACGCCACCTTGGCGATCATCTTGGCCTTGGCCTTGGTGACCTTGAGCTTCATCGCCTTGAGCGCGTCGACGAAGGCGCTGTCGTAGGCCGCCTGCGCGAGCTTCTGCACCGCCGCGGTCCAGGTCTTGCACTTGGCCTCGAGCGCGGCGTTGCTCTTGTCGACCATCGACTGCATCAGCTTCTCGGCCTGGTCCTTGGCCTTCACGCCGGCCGACTTGAGCTTGTCGATGGCGGCCTCGGTGGTGTCGATGGTCTTCTGCATGTCCGCGAACCAGCCGCCGCTCATCTTCTGGAACGCCGGCGTGAAGCTCTTCTCGAACGCCTGCTCGAAGGCCTTGAACTGCTTGTCGGGCATCTCCTTCAGCTCTTCGGCCGAGAACTTGATGTTGACGGCGATCTCGGGCTGCTTCAGATACTTCTTGCGGGAGATGACCGGCACCTTCCATGCCGGCACGTCGATCACGACGCCTTGCTGCAGACTTGCCATTGTGCGATTCCTGGGGGCTTGGGTTGGCGACGCCAGCCCCTCCCGACGCGGGCGGACCGGCACACGGCCGCACGTACTGCCGCGGCTGCGCGGATGCTAGTGCTGCGTCCTGCCGCGGCCACGGCCGCGCCGGCGACTGCGGGCGCCGACCGCGTGATTCGTCACGAAGAGTCGCCGGGCGCGCGGACGCGGCGCGCGGCGGCCAGCGCCGCGGCGCGGCCGGTGGCCAGGCAGGCCGTCAGCAGGTAGCCGCCGGTGGGCGCCTCCCAGTCGAGCATCTCGCCGGCGACGAAGAGGCCGGGGCAGCCGGCGGCCATGAGGCCCGGCGCCAGGGCCTCGAAGCGCACGCCGCCGGCGCTGCTGATCGCCTCGGCCACCGGCCGCGCGGCCACGAGCGGCAGCGGCAGCGCCTTGATGCCGCGCGCCAGCGCCGCGGGGTCGTCGAAGCTCGCGCGCGGCAGCAGCTCGCGCAGCAGCGCCGCCTTCACGCCGTCGATGCCGAGCCGGCTCTTCAGGTGCGTGGACAGCGAGCGCGAGCCGCGCGGGTGCAGCAGCTCCGCGCGCACGGCCTCCTCGCTGCGCGCCGGCAGCAGGTCGATCGAGGCGACGGCGCGGCCATGCGCCGCGATCGCCTCGCGCAGCGGCGCCGAGGCGGCGTAGACCAGGCTGCCCTCCACCCCGCCCTCGGTGACGACGAACTCGCCCGCCTGCGCGAACCGGCTGCCGTCGGGGGCGGTGCAGGCCAGCGCCGCGTTCTTCACCGGCCGGCCGGCGAAGCGGCTGCGGAAGAACTCGCTCCAGCCGGCGTGCAGCGTGCGGGCCTCGTCGATGCGGGCGGCATCGAAGCCGCAGTTCGACGGCGCGAGCGGCGCGACCTCGACGCCCAGGGCGCCGAGCAGCGGCACCCACGCGCCGTCCGAGCCGAGCCGCGGCCAGCTCGCGCCGCCGAGCGCGAGCAGCACCGTCGCGCTCGCCGCGGCAACCTCGCCCTGCGGCGTGGCGAAGCGCAGGCCGATGCCCGCCCCGTCGCGCGCCAGCCCGACCAGGCGGTGCCGCATGTGAAAGCGCACGCCCGCCTGGCGCAGCCGCGCCAGCCAGGCGCGCAGCAGCGGCGCGGCCTTCATGTCGACGGGGAACACGCGGCCCGAGCTGCCGACGAAGGTGTCGATGCCCAGGCCCCGCGCCCAGTCGCGCAGCGCCGCGGGGCCGAACTCGCGCAGCAGCGGCTCGAGCGCGCCCTGCCGCTCGCGAAAACGCGCGGCGAAGGCGTCGAAGGGCTCGGCATGCGTGAGGTTCAGCCCGCCCTTGCCGGCCAGCAGGAACTTGCGCCCGACCGAGGGCATGGCGTCGTACAGGTCGACGGCGACGCCGGCCTCGGCCAGCGTCTGCGCGGCCATCAGGCCGGCCGGGCCGCCGCCGACGATCACCACGGCCATCGCGTCGTGCTCAGCGGAAGCCGCGCGAGGCGACGCCGAAGGAGAACGTCATGCCGACGCCGACGGTGCTGCTGTCCAGGTCGCCGCGGATCGACTTCAGCCGCCCCGCCGACACGCGCAGCGCCACCGCGGGGGTGATGTCGAAGCCGACGTAGGCCGTCGGCTGGACGAGCGCGCCGCCGCGGGTGTCGACGTTGCCGCCGCCGCCCGTGCCGACCAGCATCTCCGCGCCGGCGTGCCAGCGCGAGCCGAAGGGCACGCGCGCGCCGGCGCCGATCAGCCCGACGACGTGGCCGCCGGCGTCGCCGCTGAAGGCGCTGCGCGTCTGGCCGGTGAGGTAGGCGTGGTCGGTCATGAAGCGGTTGACCTTGAGCGCGATCGTCTTCATCGGCCGCGTGCTGCCGTCGCGGCGCAGTGCGTCGGAGCGCTCGACGCCGAGCGCCCACTCGGTGCGCGTGGTGCGCGCCGGCACCTTCACGTCGTAGGGGTCGTCGAGGATGACGGTGAGCGAGGCCGCGCCGAAGCTCGCGCGGAAGCTGCCGTTGGGCGCCGTGGCCACGCCGCCTTCGAGCGTGAGGCCGACGTCGCGCGACAGGCGCAGCGTGCCGTAGACCGAGCCCTTGGCGAGCAGGCCGCCGCCGGTGTCGACCCCGCCGCCGCCGCCCATGCCGAGCGCCGCGCGCGCGCCGAGCGCCACGCGCCGGTCCCAGAACAGCGCCTCGGTGCCGAGCGTGGCCAGCAGCTCGGCATAGCCCGCCACGCCGCCGCTGGCCGCGCCGCCGGCCTCGATGCCCCAGTAGGGATGGCCGCCGAGCGACTGCTCGAAGCGCGCGCCGATCAGCCCGATCTTCGACGGCAGCGCCGTGCCGTCCACGCGCTTCGAGCGCGAGGCCGGGAAGTAGCTGCCGACGACCGCCTGCACCCGGTCGACGCCGACGCCCGAGCGGCCGCTGGTGATGCTGTTCGTGCCGATGCGCTCGGGCGGCACGTAGCGGAAATCGGAGTCGGCCGTCCACACCAGGCCGAGCTGCCGGCTGTCGATGCCCGAATGCGCGAAGCGCACCTGCGACAGCGAGATGCCGGCGCGGTAGCGGCCGAAGTCCCACAGCAGGTCGAGGTGCGGGCGCAGCATCAGGCCGTTGCCCGTGGGCGCGCCGCCCCCGCCGCCGGCCCCGGCGAAGAGGCCGGTTTCCAGCGAGATCGGGCCGCGCCCGAAGCGATGGCGCCAGCTCGCCTGGGCGCCGAGCACGAACAGCCCGCCGCGCCGGCCGGTGACCGCGCCGTGCACCGTGGGGCCGGCCGCGAAGCCGTGGCCGATGTCGAGCAGGTAGCTCGCGCCGACGAGCCCCACCGACTCGCCGCCGGGCAGCTTCACCTTCTCCAGCCCGAGGCGCACGTGCGTCGGCCGCACCGCCAGCGGTTCCTGCGCATCGTCCTGCGCCGCGGCCGCCCCGGCGAGCGAGAGGGCGAGCAGGGCCGCGCACAGGCGGGTCATCGGAATCTGGGGCATGGGCAAGCGGCGGGCAGCCATCGGCAAAGCGCGGATGGTACCCAGCGGCGGCAGCCGCACGGGCGGCGCGTCAGCCGGCGTCTCGGAGGGTGGCGCGCAGCTGGGCGCCGATCTCGGGCCGGGCGGCGAAGGGATCGCTCGGGTTGCGCACGTTGACGATGTCGTCGAGCCGCGTCTGCACGCCGGCCAGCGCATGCGGGTGGCTGAAGACGTAGAAGCTGCCCTCGCGCGCCGCGTCGAACACGCGCTGCGCGATGGCGGCGGCGGTGACCTTGCCGCTGCCCACCGCCTTGTCGGTCATGGCCTGGGCGATGAGCTGGCTCTTCGTCGGCGCGGCGTTCGCGTCGTGCAGGTCGGCCGGGCGGTTGCGCTCGCTCTGGTGGATGCCGGTGGGCACGAAGTACGGGCACAGCACCGAGGCGTGGATCCGGTCCGTCACGAGGCCGAGGTCCTGGTACAGCGTCTCGGACAGCGCCACCACCGCATGCTTGGTGACGTTGTAGACGCCCATGTTGGGCATGCTGAGCATGCCGGCCATCGAGGCGGTATTGGTGATGTGGCCCTCGTAGGCCGGGTCCTGCTTCGCCGCCGCCAGCATCATCGGCGTGAACACGCGCACGCCGTGGGCCACGCCCATCAGGTTGACGCCGACGACCCACTCCCAGTCCTTGAGCGTGTGCTCCCAGATCAGCCCGCCGGCGCCGACGCCGGCGTTGTTGAAGACGAAGTGCGGCGCGCCGAAGCGCGCGAGCGTGGCCGCGCCCAGCGCCTCGACCTCGGCCGCCTTGGCCACGTCGAGCCGGAACGGCAGCACCTTCGCGCCCAGGCCCTCGATCTCGGCCGCGGCGCGGTCGAGCGCGTCCTGCTGCACGTCGGCCATGACGACGTTCATGCCCAGGCCCGCGGCGATGCGCGAGGCCTCCAGGCCGAAGCCGGAGCCTGCCCCGGTGATGACGGCCGTGCGGCCCTGGAAATGCTTCATGCGTGTCTCCGGTTCGTGGGATGAAGGGTTCGGCGATCGCGTCAGCGCGGCATCGCGCGCTGCAGGATCGAATCGAAATCGGTGGCCGCGGCCAGGGTGCCGAAGGTCTGGCCCCAGTCTCCGCCCAGGCGCGAGGCGCAGAAGGCGTCGAACACGAAGTCCGGAGCGTGCTGCTTCAGCAGCGCGGCCTGCGCGGCCAGCGCCACGTCCTGCGCCAGGCGGCGGCCGTCGCTCTCGGCCGCGGCGGCGTCGATGCGCCGCGGCAGCGCGTCGGCGAAGCGGTCGAAGGCGGCGTTCGCGCCGCGCGCGGGCGTCAGCTCGGCCGCCAGCGCCTCGGCCATGTCGCCCTTGCGCAGGGCGCGCAGCAGGTCGAGCGCCATGATGTTGCCCGCGCCCTCCCAGATGGAATTGACCGGCATCTCGCGGTAGATGCGCGCGAGCACGCCCTCGCCGCCCTCCTCCACGTAGCCGTTGCCGCCGAGGCATTCCATCGCCTCCTGCGCGAAGGCGGCGCCGCGCTTGCAGATCCAGAACTTGGCCACCGGCGTGAGCAGGCGCCGCATCAGCGACTCGTGCGCGTCGCCGGGCCGGTCGAGCGTGCGCGCCAGGCGCAGCGCGAGCGCCGTGGCGGCCTCGCTCTCCAGCGCCAGGTCGGCGAGCACGTTGCGCATCAGCGGCTGGTCGATGAGCGGTTGGCCGAAGGCCTGGCGCTGCGCCGTGTGGTCGAGCGCGAGCGCGAGCGACTGGCGCATCAGGCCGCTGGTGCCGAGCGCACAGTCGAGCCGGGTCATCGTTCCCATCTCGAGGATCTGCGGGACGCCGCGGCCCTCCTCGCCGACGAGCCAGGCCTGTGCGTCCTCGAACTCGACCTCGGCGCTGGCGTTGGCCTTGTTGCCGAGCTTGTCCTTCAGGCGCTGGATGCGCAGCGCGTTGCGCGTGCCGTCGGGCAGCCAGCGCGGCAGGAAGAAGCACGACAGGCCGGCCTTCGACTGCGCGAGCACGAGGAAGGCATCGCACATCGGCGCCGAGAAGAACCACTTGTGGCCGGTGAGCCGGTAGCGCTCGCCCCAGTCGTCGCGGCCGTCGGGCACGGCCTGCGTGGTGTTGGCGCGCACGTCGGAGCCGCCCTGCTTCTCCGTCATGCCCATGCCCATGGTCACGCCGGCCTTGGCCGCGGCGGGCGCGAAGGCCGGGTCGTAGCTGCGCTGCACGAGCTTGGGCAGCCAGTCGGCGGCCAGGCCGGGGTTGGCGCGCAGGCTGGGCGCGGCGGCGTAGCTCATGGAGATGGGGCACAGCACGGAGGCCTCGGCCTCGGTGAAGAGCATGAAGCCCGCGGCGCGGCGCACGTGGTCGTGCGGCGCGCCGGCCCAGGGCGTGCCGTGCAGGCCGGCGCTGCAGGCGATCTCCATCAGCGCGTGGTAGCTCGGGTGGAACTCCACCCGGTCGGTGCGGTGGCCGAAGCGGTCGTGGGTGTGCAGCTCGGGCGTGTGGGTATTGGCCAGGCGCGCGTGCGCCTGCATCGCCTCGCTGCCCACCGCCATGCCGAGCTGCTGCAGCTCGTCGGTGGCGAGCGCGGGCGCGTTGAAGGCCAGCGCGTCCTGCAGCGGGCGGTTGCCGGTGAAGGCGTTGTAGGCGGTCAGCGGCTGGGGTTGGTTGAAGACTTCGTGGGTCGTGTTCATTCGCACCTCCAACGCAGTGGAAGCCCTCTCCCCTTGGGGAGAGGGTTGGGTGAGGGATCGGCCGATGCGGCTGCGCCGCAACCCTCACCCCAGCCCTCTCCCGCAGGCGGGAGAGGGAGCAAGACCTCAGATCAGTTTGACGAGTTGCTTGCCGAAGTTTCTGCCCTTGAGCAAACCCAGGAAGGCCTCGGGCGCCGATTCCAGACCCTGGGCGATGGTCTCGCGGTACTTCAACTTTCCGCTCGCCGCCATGGCGCCGAGTTCGGCCAAGGCCTCGCCCCAGACCTCCATGTGCTCGCTGACGATGAAGCCCTCCAGCGTCAGGCGCGACAGCAGGATGAGCGACGGGTTGCTCATCGGGATCGGCTCGCCGTTGTAGCCCGAGATCATTCCGCAGAAGGCGATGCGCCCGAAGGCATTCATGCGCTGCATCACCGCGTCGAGCACGGCGCCGCCGACGTTCTCGAAATAGCCGTCCACGCCGTCCGGCGTGGCCTCGGCCAGCGCGGCCAGCAGCGACTTCGCATCCTTGTGCGCCTTGTAGTCGATGCAGGCATCGAAGCCGAGCTCGTCGACCACGTAGGCGCACTTGTCCGGCCCGCCGGCAATGCCCACGGCGCGGCAGCCGCGCGCCTTGGCGAGCTGGCCCACCACGCTGCCCACCGCGCCGCTGGCGGCGCTCACCACCACCGTCTCGCCGGCCTTCGGCTTGCAGATCTTCAGCAGGCCGTACCAGCCGGTCACGCCCGGCATGCCCACCGGGCCGAGGTAGGCCGACAGCGGCACCTTCGAGGTGTCGACCTTGCGCAGCACGCCCGGCTGCGCGGCGTTGGCCACCTGGTAGAGCTGCCAGCCGGCGCTGCCCACGACCGGGTCGCCCGGCTTGAAGGCCGGATGGCGCGACTCGACCACCTCGCCCGCGGTGCCGCCCACCATCACCTCGTTCAGCGGCTGCGGCTGGGCATAGCTCTTGGCATCGCTCATGCGCCCGCGCATGTAGGGGTCGAGCGAGAGGTAGTGGTTGCGCACCAGCACCTGGCCGTCCGCCAGCGCCGGCACGGCCGCCTCCACCAGCTTGAAGTTGCTCGTGCTCGGCTCGCCCTCGGGGCGCGAGACGAGGTGGATCTGCTTGTTCACTGCGTTCATGGCAAGGACTCCTGCGTCGGGGTTCAGTCGGAAGCGTTCGGCCGCATGATCTGGCGGCCCGCGGCGGGCAGGCCCTTCAGGCACTTGAAGGTGCCGGTGGCGTGCGCCACGATCTGCCCGGCGGCGTCGAGGATCGAGGCCTCGCAGAACACGGTGGCGGCGGTGCGGTGCAGCACCTTCGCCTTCGCCACCAGCCGGCCCTGGCCGGGGCGCATGAAGCTGGTCTTCATCTCGATGGTGGCGACGCCGCGGCCCTCGGGCACCTCCTGGTCGGGCGGGCGGTTCGGGTCGGGCGGCAGCGGGCTGCGCGCGGCATGGGCCATGGCCACGTCCAGCAGCGTCATCACCACGCCGCCGTGGGCCACGCCCCAGGAATTGCACAGGTCGTCCTGCGTGTCGACGGCAAGCTCGGCTTCGCCGCCCTCGAACTTCAGCAGCTCGATGCCGAGCTTCTCGACGAAGGGAATGTGTGCGGGGAACTTCATGGGATCGGGTCTTTCGATTCAGTGCTCAGTGCTTGTTCAGGAATTCGAAGAAGGCGCGGCTGTCGCTCGGCCGGCCGAGGAAGCGCTGCACCAGCTCGGCCGGCGCCACCTGGCCGCCGTTGGCGAGCACGGTGTCGCGGTAGCGCCGGCCGGTGGCGGCGTCGAGGCGCTTGCCGGCGAAGGCGGTGCGCAGGTCCTCGGCCAGCACCTGGCTCCACAGGTAGCCGTAGTAGCCCGCCGCATAACCGCCCGCGATGTGCGCGAAGCCGGCGGGAAACATGCTGCCGGCCGCGTGGCCGAGCGGCGTGGCCGCCTCCATGCGCTTCCACAAGGCAAGCGGCGCCTCGGGCACCTTGCCGTGGAACGCGAGGTCGTAGCTCGCGAACAGGTGCTGGCGCGCGACCTGGTAGCCCTTGCCGAAGTGGCGCGCCCGCTCGGCCTGCGCCAGCAGCGCGGCAGGCACCGGCTGGCAGGCCGTGCACACCTGCTGCATGAGCGCCAGCACCTGCGGCTGGTAGACCCAGTCCTCGAGCATCTGCGACGGGGCCTCGACGAAATCGGTCTGCACGCTGGTGCCGCCCTGCCCGGCATAGCGCGTCTGCGACAGCAGCGCGTGCAGCGCATGGCCGAACTCGTGCAGAAGGGTCTCGAACTCCTCGAGCGTCAGCCCGCGGCGGTCGAAGTTCACGACGAGCGCGGCGGCCGGCCGCCGGCCGGCGAGCGCGGAGGCGTTGCGCAGGGTCCACACCGCCGCATGCCGGTACTTGTCGTCGCGCGGGTAGAGGTCGACGAAGAGCGTACCCAGCAGTTCGCCGCCGGCCGCGTCGTGCAGCGCGAAGGCACGCGCGTCGGGGTGCCACAGCGCCTGCCGCAGCGGCGCGAAGCGCACGCCGAACAGCCGCGCGGCGAGCGCGAACACGGTGTCGAGGCTCGCCTGCGGCGGGAAGTAGGGGCGGAAGCGCTCCTGGTCGACGGCGAAGCGCGCACGGCGGATGCGCTCGCTGTAGAAGGCCACGTCCGAGCGCTGCAGCGTCGTCTTCGCCAGGGGCTGCGCGAGGTGGCGCGCCTTGGCCTCGCGCAGCAGCTGCAGGTCGCCCTGCTCGCGGCGCTCGACCGCTTCCTTCACCGTGGCGAGAAAGCGCTGCACCTCGGCCTCGCTGTGCGCCATGCGCCGGCGCAGCACGAAGTCGGCATAGGACGCGAAGCCGAACAGGCCGGCGTACTCGCGCCGCAGGTCGCCGAGCTGCTGCAGCACGGCCAGGTTCTCGGTGCCGCCCAGGCGCATGAAGGCGCCGCGCATGCGCTCGCGCGTGCGCGGGTCGACGGCGTTCTCCAGCACCGGCGTGAGCGTGGGGTAGTCCAGGCCCAGCAGGTAGCGCCCCTGCGCGTCGCGCGGCGCCTGCCGCCATGCCGACACCGGCACGCCCGCCAGCTCGGCCGCGGTGAAGGCGAGCCGGGTCCTGTCTTCGCGCAGGCGCCGGCTGAAGGCCTGCGACAGCTCGGTGAGGCGGTGGCTGATGGCCTGCGCACGTTCGCGCTTCGCGGGCGGCAGGGCGACGCCGGAGTCCTCGAAGGCGTCGAGCAGTTCGCGCCGGTAGCGGCGGTCGATGTCGTCGGCCGGCTGCGCCTGCGCGAGCCGCGCGTGGACCGACTCGTCCTGCAGGAAGGCGGTGTAGAAGGCGTCGAAGCGCAGCGTGCAGGCCTCGGTGGCGTCGCGCACCGCCTTGTCGGGGTGCACGGCGGTGAGCAGCGACAGCGGCCCGAGCGTGTCTTCGTAGCGCCGGGTCATCGCGTCGAGGCCGGCCAGCACGTCGCCGCCGGCCGCCGGCGCGGCGAGCCGCGAGGCCTGCACCTTCAGGTCGGCCAGCATGTGCGCGCAGTCGAGGGTGACCTGCGCCGCGTCGCCGTAGGGCGGGAAGACGTAGGGCTCGGCGGGCGCGGCCTGCGCGGCCTGCATGGCGAAAGCGCTCGCCCACAGCAGCAGCGCGCAGGCCCGGCGTGCCATCACGCGCCCCTCATGTGCACTGGGCGGGCCGGTCCGGCAGCGGGTAGTCGAGCATCAGGCGCGACTCGCGCATCGGCCCCACCTGCGCGCTCACGGCCTTGTGGTGCGGATGGTGCTGGTAGGCGTCGAGCGACGCGGCATCGGCGAAGGTGGAGACCAGCACCACGTCGGCCACGGCGTCGAAGCCCTCGGTGCGCAGGCCGACGTCGAACTCGACGATGCCCGGCACCAGCGTGCGGCAGCCGTCGAGCAGCGCCTTGAACGCGGGCGCGTCGGCCGGGTCGTGCAGCTTCCACATCACCACGTGGCGGATCATCGGTCGTCCTTCATGCGCGAGCGCACGTAGATCAGCGCCGCGCCGGCCGCCGCCAGCACGCCGCCGCCGGCGATGAGCATCCAGCCGAACGCCGGCTCGGTGCGCTGCAGCGCGATCCCGAGGCCGACGCCCAGCAGGCCGCCGTACATCAGCACCCAGACGAGCGTCTCGACGGTGGCGGGCTTCATGCTCAGAACCAGGCGTCCTGCATGGTGCGGCAGGTGTCGTCGCGCGTCTCGACGACTTGCAGCCAGGCGCCGATGCGCGGCAGCTCGTAGCGGAAGAAGTAGCGTGCCGCGGCGAGCCGGCCTTGCCGCGAATCGCTCGGAGACTGGGCCTGCGCGCACAGCGCGACGTCGAGCCAGATCCACGCCACCACCGTGTGGCCGAAGGCCTGCAGGTAGGGCGTGGCGTTCGCCAGCGCCTCGTCCGGGTTGCCCGTGGCCCAGGCCGCTCGCGTGGCGTGGCCGAGCGACGTCAGCGCGGCCGCCAGCGCATCGGCGTGCTCGGCGAGCGCAGGCACGGCGCGCGCGCGCTCGACCGTGGCCTCGATCTTCCGCGCCAGCAGCGCGAAACCGGCACCGTCGTTCATCACCACCTTGCGGCCCAGCAGGTCGAGCGCCTGGATGCCGTGCGTGCCCTCGTGGATCATGTTCAGGCGGTTGTCGCGCCAGTACTGCTCCACCGGGAAGTCGCGCGTGTAGCCGTAGCCGCCCATGACCTGGATGGCCAGGCTGTTCGCCTCCAGGCACCACTCGCTCGGGAAGCTCTTGGCGATCGGCGTGAGCATCTCCAGCAGCAGCCTGGCCTCGCCGGCCGCGGCGGCGTCGCCGGTGTGCTGCTCATCGACGAGGCGCGCGCAGTACAGCGCCAGGGCCAGCGCGCCTTCGCACAGGCTCTTCTGCGCGAGCAGCATGCGCTTCACGTCGGCGTGGCGAATGATGGGCACCTGCGGCTGGGTCGCGTCCTTGCCCTTGGGCCCGCTCGGGCGGCCCTGCGGCCGCTGGCGGGCGTAGTCGAGGCTGGCCTCGTAGCCGGCCATGCCCAGCATGGTGGCACCCAGGCCCACGTGGATGCGCGCCTCGTTCATCATGTGGAACATGCAGCGCAGGCCTTCGCCGGGCTGGCCGACGAGGTAGCCGATGGCGCCGCCCGAGCCGCGCACCGGGAACTTGCCTTCGCCGAAGTTGAGCAGCGTGTTGGGAATGCCGCGGTAGCCGAGCTTGTGGTTGAGGCCGGCCAGCGCCACGTCGTTGCGCTCGCCGGTGAGCGCGCCGCCGGTGTCGACGAGCTTCTTGGGCACGATGAAGAGCGAGATGCCGCGCGTGCCGGGCACGGGCCTGCCGTCCGGCCCGGGGATCTTGGCGAGCACCAGGTGCACGATGTTCTCCGCCAGCTCGTGCTCGCCGTTGGAGATCCACATCTTGTTGCCGCGCAGGCGGTAGCGCGGGCCCAGCGGGTCGCTCTCGAAACCGGCGCCGTCGGGCTCGGCGCGGGTGGCGATGTCCGAGAGGCTGGAGCCGGCCTGCGGCTCGCTCAGGCACATGGTGCCGAAGAAGCGGCCGGCGAACTCGTTGCGCGCGAACACCTCCTTCTGCAACGCGGTGCCGTGCGCCATCAGCAGGTTGGCGTTGCCGCTGGTGAGCATGCCGCCGCCGCCCAGGCCGATGCCGCCCTTGGCGAAGAAACTGCCCGCCGCCATCTCGACGAGATAGGGCAGCTGCATGCCGCCGATGTCGTAGTCCTGCGCGGCGGCCAGCATGCCGGACTCGACGTAGGCGCGCGAGGCGGCGTGGCTGCTCTCGGGCAGGCGCACGCACTCGCCGTCGAACCAGGGCTCCTCGGTGTCGGCGATGCGGTTGAAGGGCGCGAACTTCTCGCGCGCGATCTTCTCGCAGGTGTCGAGCACCGAGTCGAAGGTCTCGCGCGAGTGGTCGGCGAAGCGCGGGCGCTGCGCCAGCGATTCGGCGTCGAGCCAGTCGTAGAGAAGGAAGTCGGTGGTCTGGCGGTAGCTCATGGTGCGCAAGAAGGGCTGCGTGCGCGCCGGCCGGGCCGCCGCGCACGCGGGATGGGGAAGCGAGGCGGCGCGCCCTACTGCTGCGCCGCTTCGCCGCGTTCGGCGCCGTCGCCGCCGAGCCGGGTGATGGTGCCCTGCGCGACGGCGCACAGCTTCTCCTCGCCCGCCTGCACGGCGAACACGTCGCAGCGGCACACCGCCTGAGACCGGCCGACGTGCACGGCCTCGGCCCGGGCGATCAGCCGCTCGCCCACGCCGGGGCGCAGGTAGTTGATCTTGAACTCGGCCGTGACCACCGGCACCTGCATCGTCGTGCCGCCGGCATAGGTGAGCGCGTTGTCGGCGAGGTAGCTCACCACGCCGCCGTGGGCGAAGCCGTTCTGCTGGCGCAGCTGCGCGCCGATCGGCAGCTCGAGCTGGCAGCGGCCCGGCACGAGCGCCGTGAGCTGCGCGCCGATCAGCACGCTGAAGGGCTGCTTGGCAAGCACGGCCTGGCCGTGCATCAGGAACTGCTCGGCGGTGACGCCGGGCGGCAGCGCAAGCGCCGCGCGCCCCTGCGCCGCCATGGTCACAGCACCTCGAACACGCCGGCCGCGCCCATGCCGCCGCCGATGCACATGGTGACCAGCACGCGCTTGGCGCCGCGGCGCTTGCCCTCGATGAGGGCATGGCCGGTCAGGCGCTGGCCGCTCACGCCGTAGGGGTGGCCGACCGCGATGGCGCCGCCGTTGACGTTGAGCCGGTCCATCGGGATGCCCAGCGTGTCGGCGCAATACAGCACCTGCACGGCGAAGGCCTCGTTCAGCTCCCACAGGTCGATGTCGCTCACCTTCAGGCCGAGCTTCTTGAGCACCTTGGGCACGGCGAACACCGGGCCGATGCCCATCTCGTCGGGCTCGCAGCCGGCCACCGCGAAGCCGAGGAAGCGGCCGAGCGGCTTGTAGCCGCGCTGCTCGGCCAGCGTCTCGTTCATCACCACCACGGCGCCGGCGCCGTCGCTGAACTGGCTGGCGTTGCCGGCGGCGATGACGCCGCCCGGCAGCGCCGGCTTGATGCCCGAGACGGCCTCGAAGGTGGTGCCGGGGCGCAGGCCTTCGTCGGCGCTGACCGTCACCTCCTTGGTGCGCAGGCCGAGCTGCGGGTCGGCGAAGCCGGCCGTCACCGTGATGGGCGCGATCTCGTCCTTGAACTTGCCGGCTTCCTGTGCCGCGCAGGCCTTCTGCTGGCTGGCGGCGCCGTACTGGTCCATGCGCTCGCGCGAGATGTTGTAGCGCTTGGCCACCTGCTCGGCGGTCTGCAGCATGCTCCAGTAGATCTCGGGCTTGTGCTCCACCAGCCACGGGTCGGCCAGCATGTGCTTGTTCGACTCGTTCTGCACGCAGGAGATGCTCTCCACGCCGCCGGCCACGTAGACGTCGCCCTCGCCCGCGATGATGCGCTGCGCCGCGGTGGCGATGGTCTGCAGGCCGCTGGAGCAGAAGCGGTTGATGGTCATGCCGCTGGTGGTGATGGGCAGGCCGGCGCGCAGCGCGATCTGGCGCGCGATGTTGCTGCCGGTGGCGCCCTCGGGCGTGGCGCAGCCCATGATGACGTCGTCGACCTCGGCGGCCTCGATGCCGGCGCGCTTGACGGCGTGCTCGACCGCATGGCCGCCGAGCGTGGCGCCGTGGGTCATGTTGAACGAACCCTTCCAGCTCTTGGCGAGCGGCGTGCGGGCGGTGGAAACGATGACGGCTTGGGTCATGAAATGCTCCGTTGAAAGATCAGGCGGCCTGGGCGAGTTCGTTCGAGAGGTCTTGAGCGACCGGCGTGTAGATGCTGTTGACCGGCTTGGCGAACACGCGGCGCAGCATGGGCTCGAACTCGTCGATGGGCAGGAACGGGGCCTTCGGGTCGAAGGCCGGGTTGTCGTAGAGCGCGCAGAACTCTTCCGTGCGCGCGTAGTGCTCGTGGCCGGCGAAGCGCTCGCGCATGTCGCGGTCCAGGCCCAGGTGGTGGAAGAAGTAGTAGCCCTGGAAGATGCCGTGGTTCTGCACCATCCACAGGTTGGCGTCGCTCACGAAGGGCTTGAGGATGGCCGCGGCGATGTCGAAGTGGTTGAAGCAGCCGAGCGTGTCGCCGATGTCGTGCAGCAACGCGCACACCACGTATTCCTCGTCGCGCCCGTCCTTCAGCGCGCGCGTGGCCGTCTGCAGCGAATGGGTGTAGCGGTCGACCGGGAAGCCGCCGTAGTCGCCTTCGAGCAGCTTCAGGTGGGCCATGATGCGGTCCGGCAGCGACTTGCCGAAGGGCACGGCTTCCGTGCGGATCTTGGCCCAGTCTTCGGCCGTGCTCGTCTCCATGCTCGTGAAAGTCGCGCGTTCGCTCATGGCCTTGTCTCCTTGGATGGGTTCGATGCTCAGCTGAAGGTCTTGCCTTCTTCGGCCAGCCGCGCGAGCAGCGGCGCCGGCTTCCAGAAGCCCGGGTCGGCGTTCGGGTTCTGCGCGAAGCGCTTCATCGCCTGCACCACGTTGAACAGGCCCACCTGGTCGGCGTAGTGCATCGGGCCGCCGCGGTGCAGCGGGAAGCCGTAGCCGGTGAGGTAGACCATGTCGATGTCGGAGGCGCGCAGGGCGATGCCTTCGTCGAGCAGCTGCGCGCCTTCGTTGACGAGGGCGAACACCAGGCGCTGCACGATCTCCTCGTCGCTGATCCTGCGCGGCGCGATGCCCAGGTCCTTGCGGTTCTTCTCGATCATGGCGACGACCTCGGCGTTCGGGATCGCGTCGCGCTTGCCCGGCTTGTAGTCGTACCAGCCGGCGCCCGTCTTCTGGCCGAAGCGGCCCATCTCGCACAGCAGGTCGGCGGTCTTGCTGTACTTCATGTCGGGCTGCTCGACGTAGCGGCGCTTGCGGATGTACCAGCCCACGTCGTTGCCGGCAAGGTCGCCCATGCGGAACGGGCCCATCGCGAAGCCGAAGCGCTCGATGGCCTTGTCCACCTGCGCGGGCGTGGCGCCTTCGTCGAGCAGGAAACCGGCCTGGCGCGAGTACTGCTCGATCATGCGGTTGCCGATGAAGCCGTCGCACACGCCGGAGACGACGCAGGTCTTCCTGATCTTCTTGCCGAGCTGCATCACGGTGGCGAGCACGTCCTTGGCCGTCTTCTCGCCGCGGATGACCTCCAGCAGCTTCATCACGTTGGCCGGGCTGAAGAAGTGCATGCCGATCACGTCCTGCGGACGCTGGGTGAAGGCGGCGATCTTGTTCACGTCCAGCGTGGAGGTGTTGGAGGCGAGGATGGCGCCCGGCTTCATCACCGCGTCGAGCTGCTCGAACACCTGCTTCTTGACGTCGATGTCCTCGAACACGGCCTCGATCACCAGGTCGGCATCCTTCAGGTCGCCGTAGGCGAGCGTGGTCGACAGCAGCGCCATGCGCTCGTCGAGCTTGTCCTGCTTCAGCTTGCCCTTCTTGACCTGCGCCTCGTAGTTCTTGCGCATGACGCCGACGCCGCGGTCGAGCGCTTCCTGCTTCATCTCGAGCATGACCACCGGGATGCCGGCGTTCAGGAAGTTCATGCTGATGCCGCCGCCCATGGTGCCGGCGCCGATGACCGCCACCTTGGCGATCTTGCGCACCGGCGTGTCGGCCGGCACGTCGGGAATCTTGGAGGCGGCACGCTCGGCCATGAAGACGTGGCGCAGCGCACTGCTCTCGGGCGTGAGCATGAGCGCGGTGAAGAGCTCCAGCTCGTGCTTCAGGCCGTCGTCGAACTTCATCTTCAGCGCCGCGGCCACCGCTTCCACGCACTTGAGCGGCGCGGGGAAGTTGCGCGACATCGCGCCCACCGTGTTGCGCGCGAACTGGAAATAGGCCTCGGCATTGGGATGCGACACCTTCATGTCGCGCACCAGGGGCAGCGGGCGCTTGTCGGCCACTTCCTTGGCGAAGGCCACGGCGGCGTCGACCACGTCGCCTTCCACCAGCTTGTCGAAGAGCTTCTGGCCGGGCATCCTGGCGAGGACTTCGCTCTTCACGGGCTCGCCGCTCACGATCATGTTGAGCGCGTTCTCCACGCCCAGCACCCGCGGCAGGCGCTGCGTGCCGCCGGCGCCCGGGATCAGGCCGATCTTCACCTCGGGCAGCGCCACCAGCGCGCCCGGCGCGGCCACGCGGTAGTGGCAGCCGAGCGCCAGTTCCAGCCCGCCGCCCATGCACACCGAATGCACGGCCGCGACGACCGGCTTGGCGCTCTGCTCGAGCGTGCGGATCACCGTCAGCAGGTTGGGCTCGGCCACGGCCTTGGGGCTGCCGAACTCGTTGATGTCGGCGCCGCCCGAGAAGGCCTTGCCGGCGCCGGTGAGCACGATGGCCTTGACGGCGGCATCGGCCTGCGCCTTCTCCAGGCCTTCGACGATGCCCTTGCGGGTGTCGTAGCCGAGGCCGTTGACCGGCGGGTTGTTCAGGGTGATGACGGCGACGGGGCCGCGGACTTCGTAGGTGGCGCTCATGGAGGTCTCTCGCGTGGATGCTGACGAGGCAAACGACCGCACGAAAAGTACGGCCGTTCGATTTTATGAACCAAGCAGAAGGCCGGCCTGTCCCGACCGCGACAAGCGCGGCCGGAAACAGCCGGCCCGGCGTGGGGGGATCGATCGAAGCCGGAGCGGGCCTACACCTCCAGCCACTCCTTGCGAATATAGGCATCGGCACGCAGTTCCGCAGGCGTACCCTCGAAGACGATGCTGCCATGCCCCATCACGTAGCAGCGCTCGGAGATTTCGAGCGCGATGGTCAGCTTCTGCTCGACCAGCAGCACCGACACGCCGCGGCGCTTGAGCTCCTTCAGGTACTCGGCCACCAGCTCGACGATCTTGGGCGCAAGGCCTTCGGTCGGCTCGTCGATCATGATGAGGTCGGGGTCGCCCATCAGCGTGCGGCACAGCGTGAGCATCTGCTGCTCGCCGCCCGAGAGCACGCCCGCCTCGACGTGCTGGCGCTCCTTCAGGCGCGGAAAGAGCTGGTACATGTCGTCGTAGGACCAGCGCGGGTTCTTCTTGCCGTGCTTCTCGCCGAGCTGCAGGTTCTGGTGCACCGTGAGCTTGGGGAAGATGTCGCGGTTCTCCGGCACGTAGCCCAGGCCCAGGTGCGCGATCTCGAAGGCCTTGCGGCCGAGCAGCTCCTTGTCGCGCAGGCGCACCGAGCCCTCGCCGCGCACCAGGCCCATGATGGTCTTGACCGTGGTGGAGCGGCCGGAGCCGTTGCGTCCCAGCAGCCCGACGATCTCGCCCTCGCCGACCTTCATGTCGACGCCGTGCAGGATGTGGCTCTTGTCATAGTACGCGTGGACGTTCTCGAGTGTCAGCATTTCAGTGTCCCGCCGCCTGCTGGTCCGCCAGCACGGAGCCGAGGTAGGCCTCCTGCACGCGCGCGTTGGCGCGGATGGCTTCGGGCGTGTCGAAGGCGATCACCTCGCCGTAGACCAGCACCGCGATCTTGTCGGCCAGGCCGAAGACCACGCCCATGTCGTGCTCCACGGTCAGCAGCGTCTTGCCCACCGTCACCTCGCGGATCAGCTCGATGAAGCGGCGCGTCTCGCTCTTGCTCATGCCGGCGGTCGGCTCGTCGAGCAGCACCACGTCGGCGCCGCCGGCGATGGTGATGCCGATCTCGAGCGCGCGCTGCTCGGCGTAGGTGAGGTTCATCGCCAGGGTGTCGCGCTTCCTGTCGAGCTTGATCATCTTCATCAGCTCGTCGGCGCGGTCGTTGGCGTCCTTCGCGCCGGCGAGGAAGCTCCAGAACGAATACCGGTAGCCGAGCGACCACAGGGCGCCGCAGCGCAGGTTCTCGAAGACCGACAGGCGCCCGAAGAGGTTGCTCACCTGGAAGCTGCGCGCGAGCCCCATGCGGTTGACCTCGAAGGGCGTGCGCCCGTCGATGCGCCGGCCGTTGAGCAGGATCTCGCCGCTGGTGGGGCCGAAGCGCCCGCTGATGAGGTTGAACAGCGTGGACTTGCCCGCCCCGTTGGGGCCGATGATGGCCACGCGCTCGCCCGGCTTCACCGCCAGCTCGGCGCCGCGGATGATCTCCGTCTTGCCGAAGGACTTGCGCAGCGCCTTCAGCTCGACGGCGTAGGTGGAAGCCTGC
Organism: Rubrivivax sp.; assembly: GCA_044508835.1. Classification (GTDB taxonomy): domain Bacteria; phylum Pseudomonadota; class Gammaproteobacteria; order Burkholderiales; family Burkholderiaceae_C; genus JAKFDI01. The sequence continues at coordinate 26,225 of JBIQHD010000035.1, read as the reverse complement.
TCAGTCACTGCGACGCCTCCCTGCGGCGGATTTCCTGCTCGATCTCACCTTGCACCTGCCCCCACTGGCGCACGAAGTGGCGCCGCGTCAATTCGAACAGCGCGACGCCGACCAGCAGCACCAGGCAGGCGCCGAACCAGGCGTCCAGCCGCGAGGCGTCGAGCGTCACGCCCATGAACCGCAGCTGCGGGCCGAGCGCCTTGTTGAGCTGCAGGTGGTAGATCATCTCGATGATGGCAGCCACGCCGGTGAGCGCCACCGCGCCGGTGCCCGCCAGCGCCAGGTACGAGCCCCACAGCGGCCGCAGCTTGCCGAAGAGCGCCACCCGCAGGTTCATCATGAGCAGGCTGGCGATGCCGCCGGGCGCATACATCACCATCAGGGTGAACACGAGGCCGAGATACAGCAGCCAGGCATTGGTGAACTCCGACAGGAGCACCGTCGCCAGCACCATCAGGATGCCGCCGATGATCGGCCCGAAGAAGAAGGTCGCCCCGCCGAGGAAGGTGAACAGCAGGTAGCCGCCCGAGCGCACGGCGCCGACCACCTCGGCCGTGGCGATCTCGAAGTTCAGCGCGTACATGCCGCCGGCCACGCCCGCGAAGAAGCCGGCGATCATGAAGGAGATGTAGCGCACGCGCTGCGTGCTGTAGCCGATGAACTCCACCCGCTCGGGGTTGTCGCGCACGGCGTTGAGCATGCGCCCGAGCGGCGTGCGCGTGAAGGCGTACATGCCGGCGGTGGCGAGGAAGGTGTAGACGGCGAGCAGGTAGTACACCTGGATCGACGGGCCGAAGGTGACGCCGGGGATGACGGGGTCTCGCACCATGCGGTTGGCCGACACGCCGGCCTCGCCGCCGAAGAACTCGGGCACCATCAGCGACATCGCGAACACCAGCTCGCCGATGCCCAGCGTGATCATCGCGAACGGCGTGCCCGCCTTCTTGGTGGTGACGAAGCCGAGCAGCACCGCGAACAGCATGCCGCCGATGCCGCCGAGCAGCGGGATCAGGATCATGGGCACCGGCAGCGAGCCGCCCGAGATGGCGTTCATCGCGTGCACGGCAAGGAAGGTCGCGAGCCCGGTGTAGACGGCGTGGCCGAAGCTGAGCATGCCGCCCTGCCCCAGCAGCATGTTGTAGGACAGGCAGGCCACGATGGCGATGCCCATCTGCGCCAGCATGGTGACCGAGAAGCTGCTGGTGAAGCACAGCGGCGCGATCAGGAGCACCAGGGCATAGAAGCCCCAGGTGACCCAGCGGCCGACGTTGTACGGCTTGAATTCGTAGCGTGAAGCGCTCATGTCGATCAGCCCTCGCGCGTGCCGAGCAGGCCCTTGGGCCGGAAGATGAGGATGAGCACGAGGAAGAGGTACGGGAGGATCGGCGCCACCTGTGAAATGGTGAGCGTGAAGAAGGTGCTCGACGCGAGCGCCGGCGCGAGCTTGATGCCGAGGTCGGCGAACACGGAGCCGACCGAGTAGTCGAGCGCCACCGCAAAGGTCTGGATCACCCCGATCAGCAGCGACGCGACGAACGCCCCCGCCAGCGAGCCCATGCCGCCGACCACGACCACCACGAAGATGATCGCGCCCACCGTGAACGCCATGTTCGGCTCGGTCACGAAGGTGCTGCCACCGATGACGCCGGCCAGGCCGGCCAGCGCGCAGCCCGCGCCGAACACCAGCATGAACACGCGCGGCACGTTGTGTCCCAGGGCCTCGACCATCTCGGGGTGGGTGAGCGCGCTCTGGATCACGAGGCCGATGCGGGTGCGGGTGAGCAGCAGCCAGAGCGAGCCGAGCATGAACACCGCCACCACCATCATGAAGCCGCGGGTGGCGGGGAACGGCGAGCAGACGACGCGCGCGGCGGCGTCCGCGGCACGGCACAGGTCCGGCCCCGCCGCGCCCCACACCAGGCGCAGGCCGTCGACGGACGAGTTGACGATCGTGAACGCCGGCCCGCGCAGGACCTCGGGCGGCGAGAACGACACCGCCGTGCGCCCCCAGACCAGTTGCACCAGCTCGAGGATCACGTAGGACAGGCCGAAGGTGATGAGCAGCTCGGGCACGTGGCCGAACTTGTGCACCCGGCGCAGCGAGTAGCGCTCGAACAGCGCGCCGAGGATGCCGACGACGACGGGGGCGATGAACAGCGCCGGCCAGAAGCCGATGAGGCTGGCGATGGTGTAGGCCACGTACGCGCCCACCATGTAGAAGCTCGCGTGGGCGAAGTTCAGCACGCCCATCATGCTGAAGATCAGCGTGAGGCCGGAACTCAGCAGGAACAGCAGGAGCCCGTAGCTCAGGCCGTTCAGCATCGAGATGGTGAAGAACTCCATGGGGGCGGGGGAATGTGTCGGTTCAGGAGTCTCGCGCACGCCGCGGCCGCGGCGGCGCGGCGGGACCGCGCCGCGGATGAGGAAAGGGCCCGATGAGTACTACCCGATCGGGCCCTGGACAGCGTGGCGCGCCGCGCGTCAGGAGGCGGAAGGCCTCTTCATCTGGCAGCTCGTCGGCGTGCTCGAGACGTAGGAGGGGTACTCCTTCACCGGGATCAGCGTCATGCCGGTGTTCTCGGGGCTGTACGGATGCTTGGCGTCCGTCTTCTGCCACACGGTGAGGTACAGCGGCTGCTGCAGCTGGTGGTCGGCCTTGCGCATCGTCACCTCGCCGTTGAAGCTGGTGACCGTCAGGCCTTCCAGGGCGGCGGCCACCTTCACCGGATCGGTCGACTTGGCCTTGGCCATGGCGTTGCCGAGGAACTCGTAGACGTGGACCACCGCGCCCGTGTAGAAGTCGTCGTTGAAACGCTTCTTGAACTCGTTCATGTCCTTCTGCGGCTCGCCTCCCATGTTGTAGTGGCTGTACGCCACCTGGTAGACGCGGCCGGCGCCGCCATGGCCCAGCGCCGTCGGCGTGCCCGTCACCCCGGTGTAGTAGGTGAAGAACTTGCCGTTGTAGCCGGCCTCGTTCGCAGCCTTCACCAGCAGCGCCAGGTCGGAACCCCAGTTGCCGGTGATGACGGTGTCGGCGCCGGAGGCCTTGATCTTGGCGATGTACGGCGCGAAGTCGCGCACCTGCGCCAGCGGGTGCAGGTCTTCGCCGACGATCTGCACGTCGGGGCGCTTGCGGGCGAGGTTCTCCTTCGCGTACTTGGCGACCTGGTGGCCGTGCGAGTAGTTCTGGTTCAGGAGGTAGACCTTCTTCACCGACGGGTCGTCCTTCATGAAGGTCGTCATCGCCTCCATCTTCATGGAGGTGTCGGCGTCGAAGCGGAAGTGCCAGTAGTTGCACTTGCTGTTGGTGAAGTCGGGATCGACCGCGGCGTGGTTGAGGTAGACGACCTCCTTGCCGGGGTTGCGGTCGTTGTGCTTCTGGACCGCGTCGATCAGCGCGCCGGCGACCGACGAGCCGTTGCCCTGCACGATGTAGCGCGCACCCTGGTCGATGGCGGCCTTGAGCGCGTTCAGGCTTTCCGTCGGGCTCAGCTTGTTGTCGAACGGCAGGATCTCGAACTTCACGCCCGCCGGGTTGGTGGCGCTGTACTTCTCGGCGAAGAAGCGGTAGCTGTTCAGCTGGTTGTTGCCGACCGGGCCCATCAGGCCCGACAGCGGGTCGATGAAGGCGATCTTGACCGTCTGCCCGGCCAGGGGCTTGGGCCCCTTGGTCTGCGCCCATCCGAGCGTGGCGGGCAGCACGAGCCCCGCGCCGAGGGACAGCGTGAAGAGGCGCTTGCTCATCGAAGTAGGTTTGGATTGCATGCCGTTGTCTCCTGCGACCGTTGGAATGTTCGAGAGCGTAGTGGATGCGTGTTGCGATGCACCACGGGACTAGCCCTTAAGAAGGAACCCCGCCGCCGTTTGCGCAAAAGCCTACGCGGTAGGCAGCTTGTGGCCGGCGAACTGGTCGCGCAGCTTCAGCTTCTGCATCTTGCCCGTGGCGGTGTGCGGGATCTCGTCGACGAACACCACGTCGTCGGGAATCTGCCACTTGGCGATCCGGCCCTCGAAGAAGCCGAGCAGCTCCTCGCGGGTGAGCGCCGCGTCCGGCTTCTTCACCACCACCAGCAGGGGGCGCTCGTCCCACTTCGGGTGGCGGCAGGCGATGGCCGCCGCCTCGTGCACCGCGGGGTGGGACATGGCCACGTTCTCGAGGTCGATGGAGCTGATCCACTCGCCGCCCGACTTGATCACGTCCTTCGAGCGGTCGGTGATCTGCATGTAGCCGTCCGGGTCGATGCTGGCCACGTCGCCGGTGGGGAACCACATCTGCCCGTTCACCTCGACGAGCGGCGACCCCTCGCCCCGGTAGTAGCTCTCGATCACCCAGGGGCCGCGCACCACCAGGTTGCCAGAGGCCCGACCGTCCCAGGGCAGCGGCTTGTTGTCGTCGTCGACGATCTCCATGTCGACGCCGTAGACCACCCGGCCCTGCTTCTCGAGGATGCGGCGCTGGGCCTCGACGTCGAGGCCTTCGTTGCGCGAGGTCAGCTTGGACAGTGTGCCAAGCGGAGACATCTCGGTCATGCCCCAGGCGTGGATCACCTCCACGCCGAAGTCGTCCTGCAGGGTGCGCATCATCGCCGGCGGGCAGGCGGAGCCGCCGATCACGGTGCGCTTGAAGCTGCTGAACTTCAGGTTGTTCTGCTTGACGTGGTTGATGAGGCCCAGCCACACCGTCGGCACGCCGGCGCTGAAGGTCACTCGCTCCGACTCGAACAGCTCGTAGAGCGACTTGCCGTCCAGGTGCGGCCCCGGCATCACCAGCTTGGCGCCCACCAGCGGCACCGAGTACGGCAGGCCCCAGGCGTTGACATGGAACATCGGCACCACCGGCAGGATGACGTCGCGCGCCGAGCAGCCGAGCGAATCGGGCAGCGCCGAGGCGTAGGCGTGCAGCAGGGTCGAGCGGTGGCTGTAGACCGCCCCCTTCGGATTGCCGGTCGTGCCCGATGTGTAACAAATGCTCGAGGCGGTGTTCTCGTCGAACTGCGGCCAGGCGTAGTCCCCCGTTTCCGCCTCCACCAGCTCGTCGTAGCACCGCAGGTTCGGGATGGAGGTCTGCGCCGGCATGTGCGCGCGGTCGCTCATCAGCACGAAGTGCTCGACCGTCTTCATGGCCGGCGCCAGCTTCTCGATCAGCGGCAGGAAGTTGAGGTCGAAGCACAGCACCTTGTCGGCCGCGTCGTTGGTGATCCAGGCGATCTGCTCCGGGAACAGCCGCGGGTTGATGGTGTGGCACACCAGCTGCGAGCCCGAGGCGCCGTAGTAGATCTCCAGGTGGCGGTAGCCGTTCCAGGCCAGCGTGGCCACGCGGTCCCCGGCCACGCAGCCGAGCCGGGCGAACGCCTGCGCCAGCTTGCGCGAGCGCAGCTCGGTCTCGCGCCAGTTGGTGCGGTGCACGTCGCCCTCGACGCGCTTGGAGACGATCTCCACGTCGCCGCTGTGGCGCGCGGCATGCACGACGAGCGACGAGATCAACAGCGGCATCTGCATCATCTGGCCCATGAGGGGTGCCATAACTTCTCCTTGGGGGGCGCACGGCGCCTTGTTTGCTGCGGTGCAACGATCATAGAAACGGCGATGGCCCCGTGCCTGCTGTTTTTCCCCTAGCGGCGAGTCGGCGGGCGCGGCTGACTACACTGCGCCGGCCGATTGCAATCCCCCCGGCGACCCCCAGGTGGCCCCCATGAGCGAATCCCACGACAAGCCCCGCAAGGTCGAGAAGACCGACGCCGAGTGGCGCGCCCAGCTCGACCCGATGCAGTACCAGGTCACGCGCCACGCCGCCACCGAGCGCCCGTTCACCGGCAAGTACTGGGACCATTGGGACAACGGCCGCTACGACTGCATCGGCTGCGGCACGCCGCTGTTCGAGTCGGGTACCAAGTTCGACGCCGGCTGCGGCTGGCCGAGCTACTGGCAGCCGATCAACAGCGAGGTGATCGAGCGCGTGGTCGACCGCAGCCACGGCATGGTGCGCGTCGAAGTGCGCTGCAACAACTGTGGCGCGCATCTCGGCCACGTGTTCGAGGACGGGCCGGAGCCCACCGGCGAGCGGTTCTGCATCAACTCGGCCGCCATCGGCTTCGAGCCGGAGAAATAGGCCGCCGGGGCCGGCGCGGCGCCGTGCGCGCAGCCCGCGGCTAGACTGCGCCCCGGTTCCGTCCACCCGGCCCTCCCGCCCCGTTCATGAAACTCCTGCTCGACTTCCTGCCGCTGCTGCTGTTCTTCGGCACCTTCAAGTACGCCGAACGCCATGCCGAGGCCTCGGCGCAGTTCGCGACCGAGCACTTCGGCTTCCTCGTCTCCGGCGGCGTGGTGGGCGTGAACGAGGGCCCGGTGCTGCTGGCCACCCTCGTGGTCATCGTCGCCACCATCGCGCAGGTCGCCTGGATGCTCGCGCGCGGCCAGAAGGTGCACGCCATGCTGTGGGTCAGCCTCGCGCTCGTCACCGTGCTCGGTGCCGCCACCGTGTGGTTCCACAACGAGACCTTCATCAAGTGGAAGCCGAGCGCGCTGTACTGGGCGATGGGCCTGGCCTTCTGGATCAGCCAGGTCTTCCTCGGCAAGAGCCTGCCGCAGAAGCTGATGGGCGGCGAGATCGACCTGCCCGCCGCCGTCTGGCGGCGCCTGGGCTACGCATGGATCGCCTTCTTCGGCCTGATGGGCGTCGCCAACCTGTACGTGGCCTACTCGTTCCCGATCTCGACCTGGGCCAGCTTCAAGGTCTTCGGCCTGACCGGCCTGCTGCTGGTCTTCGCGCTCGGGCAGGGCCTGTACGTGGCGCGGCACCTCAAGGCCGAGCCCGACGACTCGCAGGCGGCGGGCCGGCCATGACGGTGCAGGCGCAAGACATCGAGCAGGCCCTGCGCGCCGCCTTCGCGCCCGAGCGGCTCGAGGTGCACGACGACAGCGCGCAGCACGCCGGCCACCCCGGCGCCCGCGAGGGGCGCCATTTCAGCATCGTGGTTGTCAGCGGGCGCTTCGCCGGAGCCTCCCGCGTGGCGCGTCATCGGCTCGTATATGATGCGCTGCGCGACCTGATTCCCCAGGGCATCCACGCCCTCGCGATCGACGCGCGCACACCAGGCCAGGCCTGAACCAATCCGCTGCAGCCGCCTCCAAGGCCACACGGCCGCGCCGTTCGAGCGCCGCCCACGATTCCCCCTCCGCATCGATCCGCCCGAAAGGCTCTTGCCCATGATGAAGACGACCCTTGCCTCCCGCCTCTCGCTCGCGGTGATCACCGCCGCGATGCTCGCCCCCGTGGGCGCCTCGGCCCAGAACGTGGCCATCGTCAACGGCAAGGCCGTGCCCAAGTCGCGCGTCGACGCCCTGATGACGCAGGTCACCCGTTCCGGCCAGCCGATGACGCCCGAGCTCGAAAAGCAGGTGCGCGACGAGGTGGTGCTGCGCGAGATGTTCATGCAGGAGGCCGAGAAGCGCGGCCTCAACGCCAGCGCCGAATACAAGGAGCAGATGGAGTTCGCGCGCCAGACCATCCTGATCCGCGAGCTCTTCAGCGACTACGCCAAGAAGAACCCCATCACCGACGCCGACATCGCCGCCGAGTACGACAAGTTCAAGGCGCAGTCGGGCGGCACCGAGTACCGCGCGCGCCACATCCTGGTCGAGAAGGAAGACGAGGCCAAGGCATTGATCGCGCAGATCAAGGCCGGCGCCAAGTTCGAGGACGTGGCGAAGAAGAGCTCCAAGGACCCCGGCTCGGCCGAGAACGGCGGCGACCTCGACTTCGCCGACCCCAAGGGCTACGTGCCCGAGTTCGGCTCCGCGCTCACCCGGCTCAAGAAGGGCGAGATGACGCAGGAGCCGGTGAAGTCGCAGTTCGGCTACCACATCATCAAGCTGGAAGACACCCGCGACACGCCGCTGCCCCCGCTGGAAAGCGTCAAGCCGCAGATCGAGCAGCGCCTGCAGCAGCAGAAGGTGGCGAAGTTCCGCGACGAGGTGCGCGCCAAGGCCCGCACCGACTACAAGTTCAGCCAGTAAGGCCTTCCGGCACGCCGTCCGTGAAAGAGCGCCCCGCGGGGCGCTCTTGTCGTTGATGGCCGCCGCGAGGCGCGCGGGCGACTGTCTAGACGCCCACCGTCGCGTCCTCCGCCACGCGCCCGGCCTCGATGCGCAGCTGGCGCTGGCAGCGCTCGGCGATAGCCCGGTCGTGGGTGACGAGCACCAGCGTCGTGCCGGCCTCGCGGTTCAGGTCGAACATCAGCTTCATCACCGTCTCGCCGGTGGCGAAGTCGAGGCTGCCCGTCGGCTCGTCGGCCAGCAGCACGGCCGGCTGCACGACGAAGGCGCGGGCCAGCGCCACGCGCTGCTGCTCGCCGCCCGAGAGCACCTTCGGGTAGTGCCGCAGGCGCTCGCCCAGGCCCACGCGGCGCAGCATCTCGGTGGCGAGCGGGCGCGCGTCGGCGCGGCCCTGCAGCTCGAGCGGCAGCATCACGTTCTCCAGCGCCGTGAGGTTGGCGAGCAGCTGGAAGCTCTGGAAGACGAAGCCCACCTTCTGCGCGCGCACCGCCGCCCGCGCATCCTCGTCGAGCGCGAACAGGTCGCTGCCGGCCAGCCGCACCGTGCCGGCGGTCGGCACGTCCAGGCCGGCGATGATGGACAGCAGCGTGCTCTTGCCCGAGCCCGACGCGCCGACGATGGCGACGGACTCCCGCGGCTGCAGGGTGAAATCGATGTCGTGGAGAATCGTCAGCGTGCCCGTCGAATCGTTCACCTGCTTGGTGACGTGCTCGACGGCGATGATGGGTACGGACATGGTCGATGACGCGAAAGGTGTGGCGAAGATCGGGCGGCGCGCGGTGCTGGGGCACTTTAGCGTGCTCGCATTAGCGGTTCTTAATCCGCGCACGGCGCGGGGCGCGGCGGGCGCGCCGACGACCATCCTGATCCTCGGCGACAGCCTCTCGGCCGAATACGGCATTGCGCGCGGCAGCGGCTGGGTGGCGCTGCTCGAACGCAAGCTGGCCGACGAGAAGATCGCCGCCACCGTCGTCAACGCGAGCATCAGCGGCGAGACGACCTCGGGCGGGCTGTCGCGCCTGCCCGCCCTGCTGACGCAGCACCGGCCGACGCACGTGGTGCTGGAGCTCGGCGGCAACGACGCGCTGCGCGGCCTGCCGCTGTCGATGACCGAATCCAACCTGACGACGATGGCGCGCGCCGCCAAGGCCGCCGGTGCGCAGGTGCTGATCGCCGGCATGCAGCTGCCGCCCAACTACGGGCGGCGCTACGGCGAGGAGTTCGCGGCGCTGTTCGCCGCCGTCGCCAAGCGCGAGAACGCGGCGCTGGTGCCCTTCTTCCTCGAAGGCGTGGCGAACGGCCCCGAGGCCGACAGCCTGTTCCAGCCCGACCGCATCCACCCGCGCGCCGAGGCGCACCCGATCATCCTCGGCAACGTCTGGCCGGTGCTCGGCAAGCTGCTGCCGCGCCGCTGACCCGGGCGGGGAAGAACGGGCCCTAGCGTGCCGTCGACCGGTCGGGCGGCCCGCGCCGCCCGCCGCCGGGGCCGCGCGGCTCGGTGCGGGGCGCCGGCGCGAAGCTAGGCGGCGGGTCGCCGCTGCCGCGCAGCATCGGCGACGGGCGCGGCTGCGGCTGCACCTGCGGCGGCCCGCCGTGGTGGTACCGGCGCGGCTCGCGGCCGTCCTGGCGCGGCGTCGGCGCGAAGCCGGGCGGCGTGCCCGCCGGCGGCGCCACCAGCATCGGTCCGCGGTCGTCGCGGGAGTCGCGGCCGCGCGGGCGCGGGTCGCCCGGCTCGCGCCCGCGCCGCGGCGGCTCCAGGCGCGCCGGCGCCCCCACCTGCGGCGGGGCGGCCACCGGCGGCGGCGGCGCGCTGCCGGGATGGGGCGACGACTCGAAGCGCCGGCCCCCATCGCCCCGCGCACGCGGCTCCGGCACGAACCCGCGGCGCGGCGCCGGCCCTGCGGCCTGCGCTGGCGAGGGCGGCACTTGCGCCCGTCCGCCGCGCGGCAACTCCCCGCGCGAGGGCGCGGCAATCAGCATCGGCTGCCCGTCGCCGCGCGCGTCCGATGGCCCGCCCGGCCGGCGGAACTCACCCACCGGCCGACGCTCCTGCAGCACCGCGCGCGGCACGACGGTCACGGCGTGGTGGTGCCGCCGGTTCAGGTACTCGTAGCGCGACACCGCCTGCCCCGGATTGCCGACGATCAGGTCGATGTCGTCGATGCGGTCGGCATGGCCGCGGTTCAGGTGGCGCACGTAGCGCGGGCTGACGCGGTAGCCGGGCACGTAGACCTCGCGCGGCGCGAGCGGGAACCAGCCGACCGCCGGCCCGGCGAAGCCGGTGGAGATCGACACCGAGAAGTTCGGCCCGCCGATCCACGCCACCAGCGCCGGCGCGTACACCGGCCGGCGCACGTAGCGCCCGGGCGCCCAGCCCCACGCGTTGCGGTGCTGCACCCAGCGCCCGTAGTGGAACGGCGCGAAGCCCCAGGGCGCCGCATCGACCCAGGTCCAGCCCCAGGGCGAGACCCAGGCCCAATGGCCCACCGAATACGGCACCCAGCCGGCCGGCACGGCGTAGGGGATCCACAGCGGCCCGAACTCGGCGTCCTGCTCCCAGCGGCCGTGGCGGTCGAGGTCCTCGACGCCGGTCATCTCGGGCGAGACGTAGCGCGTGGACGCGCTGCGCTCGTGCTCCCGGTCGCGGGCCTCGTTCCAGGACGCGAACTCGTCGTGCCGCGGCTCGACGATGCTGTACTGCGCGATGCCGCGGTCGAGCCAGAACTCGCCGCGCTGACCGCCGTAGAGCGTCTGCGCGCTGAAGGGGCCTTCGTACAGGAGCTCGCCGCTGTTCACGGTAGCGTTCGTGGTGCCGTCGCCCCGGTCGAAGCGGTAGCGGCCGGCGCGGCGCGCCTGGAACTCGCCTTCCCCGGTGACGAGCCTGAACTCGCCCGCCGATTCGGCGCTGGCCAGCCGCACCGCGGCGCTGCCGCCGTGCAGCTGCAGCCGCATGTGCTCGTCGTCGATGCGCAGCACCTCGAGCTCGCTGCCGCCGTCCAGCCGCACGGTGGCCGAGCCGATCTGTATCTCCGCACGCGCCGCGGCGTCGGTCGACAGGCGGTCTCCGGTCGTCAGCGGGCGGTTGCGCTCGGCGCGGACCCACTCGCCGCCGTCGGGCGTGTAGAGCCAGGCCTCGCCGCCGCTCACGTCCGCCAGGCGGCCGACGCGCCCCGGCGGGTCGTCGTCGGCCCATGCCGCGCCGACGGCGCACCCGGCCAGCAGCGCCAGCAGCGCGCGCGCGAAGAAGCGGCCCACATTCGAAACCCCAAGCGCCATGACAGACTCCCCGGCATCGGCCGGCGGCGCGCCGGTTTCCGTCGGAGACCGGGGGCGCCGGCGAGTTCCCGCCGTGCCGCCCATTGAACGCCGGAAACGCCGCCGCGCTGACGGATGAAACATCCTTTTGCCGCCGCTTTACGGTGCGGCAACAGAGCCGCGCCGTTCAGTCGTCGGCGTTGTCGTCCAGCCCGGGAAACAGCACGCTGGTGTAGCCGAAGCGGCTGAAGTCGCGGATGCGCATCGGGTAGAGCGTGCCGGCGAGGTGGTCGCACTCGTGCTGCACCACGCGCGCATGGAAGCCCTCGGCCTCGCGGTCGATCGGCGCGCCGCCCGCGTCCACGCCGGTGTAGCGGATGCGCGCGAAGCGCGGCACGATTCCGCGCATGCCGGGCACCGACAGGCAGCCTTCCCAGCCCTCTTCCTCCTCGTCGGACAGCGGCGTGATCCGCGGGTTGAGCAGCACCGTCTCGGGCACCGGCGGCGCGTCCGGGTAGCGGTCGTTGTGCCGGAAGCCGAAGATGACCACCGCCAGGTCGACGCCGATCTGCGGCGCGGCCAGGCCGGCGCCGTTGGCCGCGTGCATGGTGTCGAACATGTCGGCCACCAGCGCCGCCAGTTCGGGCGTGCCGAACTCGCGCACCGGCTGGGCGATGCGCAAGAGGCGCGGGTCGCCCATCTTCAGGATCTCGCGGACCGTCATCTCGTCTGCTCCGTCGTCGATTCGGAGGCTTCTCAGCCCCTCAGCCCGCGCCGCCGGCCAGCAGCGCCTTCAGGCCGTCCTCGTCCAGCACCGGCACGCCGAGGGCGTTGGCCTTGTCGAGCTTGCTGCCCGCCGCCTCGCCGGCCACCACGTAGTTCGTCTTCTTGCTCACCGAGCCCGCCACCTTGCCGCCGGCGGCCTCGACCATGTCCTTCGCCTCGTCGCGCGTCAGCGTGGGCAGGGTGCCGGTGAGCACCAGCGTCTTGCCCAGCAGCGGCCGCGGCGACGTGTCGGCCGTGCCGTCGTCCTCGGCCCAGGTGATGCCGCAGGCGCGCAGCTGCTCCACCACCTCGACGTTGTGCGGCTGGTCGAAGAAGGTGCGGATGCTGCGCGCCACGATCGGGCCCACGTCGCTCACTTCGAGCAGCTGCGCCTCGCTGGCCTCGATGAGGCGGTCGAGCCGGCCGAAGTGCCGCGCCAGGTCGCGCGCCGTGCTCTCGCCCACCTGGCGGATGCCCAGCGCGAACAGGAAGCGCGCCAGCGTCGTGTGCTTGCTCTTCTCCAGCCCGTCGACGAGGTTGCGCGCGCTCTTGTCGGCCATGCGCTCGAGCACGCTGAGCTTGGCCACGCCCAGCTTGTAGAGCTCGGGCAGGGTGCGGATCAGGCCGCCGTCGACGAGCTGGTCGACCAGCTTGTCGCCCAGGCCCTCGATGTCCATGGCGCGGCGGCCGGCGAAATGCAGCAGGGCCTGCTTGCGCTGCGCGGGGCAGAACAGGCCGCCGCTGCAGCGCCAGTCGGCCTCGCCCTCGGCGCGCGCCACGTCGCTGCCGCAGACGGGGCACTTGCCGCCGAGCCGCCGGTACAGGTCGAAGGGCTCGGCATCGGGCGGGCGCTTGCCGGGCACCACGCCGACCACCTCGGGGATCACGTCGCCGGCGCGGCGCACGATGACCGTGTCGCCGATGCGCACGTCCTTGCGCTCGATCTCGCCCTGGTTGTGCAGCGTGGCGTTGCTCACCGTGGTGCCGCCGACGAACACCGGCTCCAGCTTCGCCACCGGCGTGAGCTTGCCGGTGCGTCCCACCTGCACCTCGATGCCCTTGAGCACCGTGGTCTGTTCCTGCGCCGGGTACTTGTGCGCCACCGCCCAGCGCGGCTCGCGCGAGACGAAGCCGAGCTTCGCCTGCAGCTCGCGGGCGTTGACCTTGTAGACCACGCCGTCGATGTCGAACGGCAGCGCGTCGCGCTTCGCGCCCATGTCGCGGTGGAACGCGACCAGGCCCTCGGCGCCCTGCACCACCGCGCGGTCGACCGACACCGGCACGCCCATGGCCGCGATGGCGTCGAGCACCGCGCTGTGGGTGGGCGGTATCTCCCAGCCCTGCACCTCGCCCAGGCCGTAGGCGAAGAAGCTCAGCGGGCGCTTGGCGGCGATGGCCGGGTCGAGCTGGCGCACCGCGCCGGCGGCGGCGTTGCGCGGGTTGACGAAGGTCTTCTCGTTCTTGCGGCCCTGCGCGATGAGCTCGCGCTGGCGCTCGTTCAGCGCCTCGAAGTCGTCGCGGCGCATGTAGACCTCGCCGCGGATCTCGATGACCGCGGGGGCTTCGACAGGCTCACCCCGAACAGGGAAGCGCAGCCGCAGCGGGATCTGCGCGATGGTGCGGATGTTCTGCGTCACGTCCTCGCCCGCCTCGCCGTTGCCGCGCGTGGCCGCCTGCACCAGCACGCCGTGCTCGTAGCGCAGGTTGATGGCCAGGCCGTCGAACTTCAGCTCGGCGGCGTATTCGATCGGCGGGTCGTCCTCGCCGAGCTGCAGCTCGCGGCGCATGCGCGCATCGAAGGCGACGGCGCCCGTGGGCTCGGTGTCGGTCTCGGTGCGGATCGAGAGCATCGGCATCGCGTGGCGCACCACCGCGAAGCCGCTCTGCACCTTGCCGAGGACGCGCTGCGTCGGCGAATCGGGCGTGAGCAGCTCGGGATGCGCCGCCTCGATGGCCTGCAGCGCCTGGAACAGGCGGTCGTAGTCGGCGTCGGTGATCTCCGGCTCGTCGAGCACGTAGTAGCGGTGCGCATGGTGCTGCAGCTGCGCCCGCAGCTCGGCGGCGCGGGCGGCCGGCGATCCCGCGGGGCCGGATGCGGCGCGCGTGCCCATCGCCGGCTCAGCTGAAGAGGCGCCGCGCCGCGGCCGAGCCGGCGGCGAGGTCGCGCTGTTCGAGCTTCCCGTAGAGCTGGTCCAGCTCGCCGCCGATGGCCTCGAAGCTCTCGGCGCCCAGCGGGCGTCCCGCGTCGTCGACGATCGCCGCCTCCATCTCGGCGGCCAGCGCCTCGGCGCTGCGGCGCCAGGCGGCGAAGGGCTCGGCGCGGCGGTCGGTCTGGGGCACGTCGAAGCTCAGCGTCAGGCTGCGCACGGCGGCCTTGCTCGGATCGTCGGCCAGCACGGCCTGCGGGTCGAAGGTGAGCGTGAGCACGGGCGGCGCGCCTTCGTCGGCCGAAGGCATGACCAGCCGCCCCGGCACGACGCCGGCCACGAAGCCGTGGCGCTGCGCATGCTGGTGGATGTAGCCGAGGCTCCACGCCGCCGCCCGGGCGGTGAGCCGCAGCGCGAGCTGCGCGTCGTGGTCGCCGGCGAAGGCGTCGAGCTCGCGCGCGCGCGCCACGACGTCGAGCATGTCGGGGAAGTCGGGCATGGCGCCGATGGCCTCGGCGAAGGCCTGCACCTTCTGCACGAACTCGGAGTACTCGATCTCGTTGATCGCGCCGGTGCGGTTGGCCAGCTGCACGCCGGCCTGGAACTCGCCGTAGCGGCGGCCGGCGGCCACGGCTTCCCACTCGCCGTTGTCGGCGCTCAGGCCCTCGATCAGGAAGGGCTTGCTGCCGGCGCGCCGCGTGGGCGGCAGGTGGGCGAGCACCGTCTCGCCGGCCACCGGCTGCTCGACGGTGATGGGCACGATGGCGTCGACCAGCGCATCCAGCCGCGGCGCGCTGCGGCGCACGGGCGGGCGCAGGCCGAAGGCGTCGCCCATCGGCTCGGCCGGCGGCTCCTGCCGCTCGCCGGGCGGCGGAGGACCGCCCAGCGTCGGCTCGCGCGGCTCCTCGCGCGCCGCCGGGCCGGCTGGCCGGCGCGGCCCGGCCCGGCGCGCCTGCCACAGGCCGTGGGCCAGCACGCCGCCCAGCACCGCCACGGCCAGCAGGCTGAGCGCAATCGTCAAGTCGTTCATCGTGGATGTCCCGGCGGCGTCAGGCGGCCTCGGCCATGCTCACCGCCGCTTCCATGTCGACGGCCACGATGCGCGACACGCCCTGCTCCTGCATGGTCACGCCGATGAGCTGGCGCGCCATCTCCATCGCGATCTTGTTGTGGCTGATGAAGAGGAACTGCGTGCCCGCCGACATCTCGCTCACCAGCTTGGCGTAGCGCTCGGTGTTGGCGTCGTCCAGCGGCGCGTCCACCTCGTCGAGCAGGCAGAACGGCGCGGGGTTGAGCTGGAAGATGGCGAACACCAGCGCGATGGCGGTGAGCGCCTTCTCGCCGCCCGACAGCAGGTGGATGGTGCTGTTCTTCTTGCCCGGCGGCTGGGCCATCACCTGCACGCCGGCGTCGAGGATTTCGTCGCCGGTCATCACGAGCCTGGCCTGCCCGCCGCCGAACAGGCTGGGGAACATACGGCCGAAGTGCTCGTTGACCTGGTTGAAGGTGCTGCCCAGCAGGTCGCGCGTCTCCAGGTCGATCTTGTGGATGGCGTCCTCCAGCGTCTTGATGGCGTCCTCGAGGTCGGCGTTCTGCGCGTCGAGGAAGGTCTTGCGCTCGCGCGCGGCCGTCAGCTCGTCGAGCGCGGCGAGGTTGACGGCGCCCAGCGCGTTGATCTCGCGGTTGATGCGGTCGATCTCGCCCTGCAGGCCGTAGAGCTTGACGCCGCCGTCGGCGATGCCCTGCGCCAGCGCCTCGAGGTCGACCTCGGCCGCGGCGAGCTGCTCCATGTACTGCGCGCCGCCGAGCTGCGCGGCCTGCTCCTCGAGCTGCAGCTTCATGATGCGCTCGCGCATCGGCGCGAGGCTCTGCTCGTGGCTCAGGCGCTGCTCGTCGGCGCGGCGCAGGCGCAGGCTCAGGTCGTCGTACTCGCTGCGCTTGGCGCCGAGCGCCGCCTCGCGCTCGCTCTTGAGCGCCAGCGCCGTCTGCAGGCCGGCCTGCGCGGCGGCGTCGGTCAGGCGCGTGAGTTCCTCGCCGAGCTGCGCGGCCGACTGCTCGTTCGCCGCCACCTGCTGCTGCGCCGTCTCGATGCTGCGCTGCAGCTCGCCGCGGCGCGCGGCCAGCGAGCGGGCCGCGAACTGCGCCTCCTGCGCCTGGCGCTCGATGGCCCGCTGTTGCTCGCGCGCATCGGCCAGCCTGCGCTCCGCGGCGATCACGGCCTCGTCGAGCTCGGCGTGGCGTTCCTGCGTGTTCGCGAGCTGCATGTCCAGCTCCTCGAACTTCGCCTCGCCGGTGGCGCGGCGCTCGTTCAGCTCGTCGAGCTGGCCGTCGATCTCGGCCAGTTCCTCGTCGAGCTGGCCGCGGCGGGTGCTGGCCGCCTCGGCCTGCTGCGACAGCTGCAGCAGCTCGACCTGCAGCTGGTGGGTGCGCGTCTGCGCCTCGGCCGCCTCGCGGCGGGCGGCCACCAGCCGCTGCGAGGACTCGGTGTAGGCGGCTTCGGCGCGAACGAGCGCGCTCTTCGTCTCCTCGGCGATCAGCGCCTGCGCACGCAGCTGCCGGCCCAGGTTCTCGATGTCCTGCGCGCGGGCCAGCATGCCGGCCTGCTCGGAATCGGGCGCGTAGAAGGCCACGGCGAACTGGCTCACCGCATGGCCCTCGCGGGTCATGATGACCTCGCCGTGCGTGAGCTTGGCCCGGGCGGCCAGGGCCTCGTCGATCGACGCCGCGGTGTAGACGCCTTCGAGCCAGTCGTTGAGCAGCGCCTTCAGGCCCGCATCGCCCAGCCGCAGCAGCTCCGACAGGCGCGGCAGCGTCTGGTGCGCATTGGCGATGGCGGCCGCCGGCGGCGTGTAGAAGGCCAGGCGCGCGGGCGGCGCGTCGCCGGCGAAGGCGCGCACGGTCTCGATGCGGCCCACCTCCAGCGCGTTGATGCGCTCGCGCAGCGCCGATTCGAGCGCGGTTTCCCAGCCGGACTCGATGTGGATCTTCGTCCACAGGCCCTGCAGGCCGTCCAGGCCGTGGCGCGCCAGCCAGGGCTTGAGCTTGCCTTCGGTCTGCACCTTCTCCTGCAGCGCGCGCAGGGCGTCGAGCCGGGCGCTCAGCTCGGCCTGCTTCGCGCTCTCGGCATTGGCCTGCTCCTGCCTGGCGCGGCGTTCGTCGTCGAGCGCCGGCACCTGCTCGCCGAGCTCGTGCAGGCGCGCGTCGGCCACGCCCTGGTTCTCCTCGGCCTGCGCGTGCTGCTGCTTCAGCTCGGCGAGGCGGTTCAGGTCGGGCGCGGCGAGCTGGCGGCGCTCGCCGTCCAGGCGCTCGCGGCGCACGTTGAGCTGGCGCTGCCGGTCCTCGACGTTGCGGCTCTCGGTGGCCAGCACCTGGATCTGCTGCTGCACCGCGGCCACCAGCGTGCGCTGCTCGCTGCTGCGCTGCTGCGCGGCGCGCACCGCGTCCTCGAAGCCCGGCAGGCCGGCGGCCTGCTCCTCGGCCTGGGCGGCGAGGACCTCGCCCTGCTCGTCGGCCGCGGCGATCTGCTCGGCGATCTGCGAAAGCTCCGCGCCGGCCTCGGCCTGGCGTTCGGCCCACTGCTCGCTCTGCGCCTTCAGCTCGGCCAGGCGCTGCTCCACGCGCTGGCGGCCCTCGACCACGTAGCGGATGCGCTCCTCCAGCCGGCTCACCTCGAGCGACGCCTCGGCCAATGCGCCCTGCGCCACGTGCAGCTCGTCGCTCGCGGCGTAGTGCGCCTGGCGGATGGTCTCCAGCTCGGCCTCGCCGTGGCGCAGCTCGGCGGTGCGGGCTTCGAGCGCGTTGGTGGCGTCCAGCACCTCCTTCTGCACCCGCTCCTGCTCGGCGGCGGCGTCGCGGTGCTTGAGGAACCACAGCTGGTGCAGCCTCCGCGTGCCCTGCTCCTGCAGGCCGCGGTACTGGCCGGCGACCTCGGCCTGCTTCTCCAGCTTGTCGAGGTTGGTGTTCAGCTCGCGCAGGATGTCCTCGACGCGGGTCAGGTTCTCGCGCGTGTCCTTCAGCCGGTTCTCGGTCTCGCGGCGGCGCTCCTTGTACTTCGACACGCCGGCGGCCTCTTCGAGGAACAGCCGCAGTTCCTCGGGCTTGGACTCGATGATGCGGCTGATCGTGCCCTGGCCGATGATGGCGTAGGCCCGCGGGCCGAGGCCGGTGCCGAGGAACACGTCCTGCACGTCGCGGCGGCGCACCGGCTGGTTGTTGATGTAGTAGCTGCTGCTGCCGTCGCGCGTGAGCACGCGCTTGACGGCGATCTCGGTGAACTGGTTCCACTGGCCGCCGGCGCGGGCGTCCTCGTTGCTGAAGACGAGCTCCACGCTGGCGCGGCTGGCCGGCTTGCGGTTGCCCGAGCCGTTGAAGATCACGTCCTGCATCGACTCGCCGCGCAGCTCGCTCGCCTTGCTCTCGCCGAGCACCCAGCGCACCGCGTCCATGATGTTGGACTTGCCGCAGCCGTTGGGCCCCACCACGCCGACGAGCTGGCCCGGCAAGTGGAAGTTGGTCGGCTCGGCGAACGACTTGAAGCCGGAAAGCTTGATGGAATTCAGGCGCATGGAGGAGGTGGGGCGGCGGCGCGATCGTTGCGCCTAACTCGTTGATTTGCTTGGAAAAAACTGCCGCACGGCGGGCTTCCGAGCGGGCCGGATGATACCATCGCCCCTTTGCCGCACGCCCCTTGCCGGCGCGTTCGGAACCGCTTGAAACACACCCTTCCCATGGCCAAGAAAGCCCCTGCCAAGACCGCCCCCGCCCAGCGCCCCGTGCCGGCGAACCCGCCCTCGGCGCCGTCCAAGGAGCTGCACGTCTTCCCCAACCCGGCACCCGAGCGCGACTACGTCATCCAGTTCCAGGTGCCCGAGTTCACCTGCCACTGCCCGCTCACCGGCCAGCCCGACTTCGCGCACTTCACCATCGACATGATCGCGGACCGGCAGTGCGTCGAGCTCAAGAGCCTGAAGATGTACTTCTGGAGCTACCGCCACGAGGGCGCGTTCCACGAGAAGGTGACCAACACCATCCTCGACGACATCGTGCGCGCCACCGACCCGCGCTTCGTCCGCATCACCGCCAAGTGGTACGTGCGCGGCGGCATCTACACCAACGTGGTGGCCGAGCACCGCAAGAAGGGCTGGAAGCCGCAGCCGGCGGTCGAGCTGCCCCAGCACCCGGCCCAGACCGGGCTGCTCTGAAGTGGGCGCCGCCGACGCCCCCTTCGCCCTCGAGGTGCGTGAAAGCGCCATCGACGGCCAGGGCGTGTTCGCTGCCGAACCGATCCCGGCGCGGCGGCGCATCGGCGAGATCACCGGCGAGCGCATCAGCGTGCACCAGGCCCGCATTCGCGCCACCCGGCACGAGCGGGTGATGATCGTGGAGGTGTCCGAGACCCGCGCCCTCGACTTCCACAAGTCGAGCGATCCGATGCGCTACACCAACCATTCCTGCGCCCCGAATGCCGCGCTGGTGATCCGCCGCGGGCGCGTCACCTTCCGCTCGCTGCGAGGCATCGAACCGGGCGAGGAAATCACGGTGAACTACGGCGAGACGCACCACGAAGGAAAGCTGCGCTGCCGCTGCGGCGCGCCGAACTGCGTGGGGAATATCTAGTACGCGCTCCTCGATAATCCGCCGATGAATCCGCTGCTCGCCAAGCTCAACCCCTACCCCTTCGAGCGCCTGCGGGCGCTGACGCGCGACATCACGCCGAACCCGGCGCTGCGCCACATCAGCCTGGGCCTGGGCGAGCCGCGCCATCCGACGCCCGCGCTCATCACCGACGCGCTGGTGAAGCATCTCGGCGGCCTGGCCAGCTACCCCGCCACCGCCGGCGACCTGGCGCTGCGCCAGTCGATGTGCGGCTGGGTGCAGCGCCGCTACGGCGTACGGCTCGATCCCGCCTCGCAGGTGCTGCCGGTGAACGGCTCGCGCGAGGCGCTGTTCGCCTTCGCGCAGACGGTGATCAACCCCACGCGCGAGGACGCGACCGTCCTCTGCCCCAATCCGTTCTATCAGATCTACGAAGGCGCGGCCCTGCTGGCCGGCGCCCGCGCGGTGTTCGTCAACGGCGACGCGGCGGCCGAGGCCCGCGGCGACTTCTCGGCCGACTGGGACAGCGTCTCGCCCGAGACCTGGGCGCGCACGCAGCTGCTGTTCGTCTGCTCGCCGGGCAACCCGACGGGCGCGGTGATGCCGCTCGCGGAGTGGGAAAAGCTCTTCACGCTCGCCGACCGCTTCGGCTTCGTCATCGCCTCCGACGAGTGCTACTCCGAGATCTACTTCCGCGACGAGCCGCCGCTCGGCTCGCTCGAGGCGGCCACGAAGCTCGGGCGCGACTTCCGCAACCTCGTCGCCTTCACCAGCCTGTCCAAGCGCTCGAACGTGCCGGGCATGCGCTCGGGCTTCGTCGCCGGCGACGCCGACCTGCTCGCGCAGTTCCTGCTCTACCGCACCTACCACGGCAGCGCCATGAGCCCGACGCTGCAGCGCGCCAGCATCGCCGCCTGGGACGACGAGGCGCACGTGGTCGACAACCGCGAGAAGTACCGCCGCAAGTTCGCCCAGGTCGCGCCGGTGCTGGCCGAGGTGCTCGACGTGAAGCTGCCCGACGCGAGCTTCTATCTCTGGCCCGCCGTGCCCGGCGGCGACGACGTGCGCTTCGCCCTCGAACTGCTCGCTCAATACAATGTCGCGGTGCTGCCCGGCAGCCTGCTGGCGCGCGAATCGCACGGCCGCAACCCCGGCGCCGGCCGCGTGCGCCTCGCGCTCGTCGCCGAGGTCGATGAGTGCCTCGAAGCGGCGCACCGCATCGTCTCCTTCGTCAAATCCCTCTGAGATTTCCCCCATGAGCCAGCAACTCCAGACCCTGATCGACAACGCCTGGGAGGCGCGCGCCAGCCTGTCGGCCCAGAGCGCCAGCCCCGAGATCCGCGAGGCCGTCGAGCAGGTGATCGCCGACCTGAACGCCGGGCGCCTGCGCGTGGCCGAGCAGCAGGGCGTGGGCCAGTGGACGGTGAACCAGTGGGTCAAGAAGGCCGTGCTGCTGTCGTTCCGCTTGAACGACAACGAGATCATGCGAAGCGGCGACCTCACCTTCTTCGACAAGGTCAAGACGAAGTTCTCGCACATCGACGAGGCCGAGGTGGCCGCCGCCGGCGTGCGCATCGTGCCGCCCGCCGTGGCGCGCCGCGGCAGCTTCATCGCCAAGGGGGCGGTGCTGATGCCCAGCTACGTGAACATCGGCGCCTACGTCGGCGAGAACACCATGGTCGACACCTGGGCCACCGTGGGCTCGTGCGCGCAGATCGGCCGGAACGTGCACCTGTCGGGCGGCGTGGGCATCGGCGGCGTGCTGGAGCCGCTGCAGGCCAACCCGACCATCATCGAGGACAACTGCTTCATCGGCGCACGCTCGGAGGTGGTCGAGGGCGTGATCGTCGAGGAGAACTCGGTCATCTCGATGGGCGTGTTCATCAGCCAGAGCACCAAGATCTACAACCGCCTCACGGGCGAGATCAGCTACGGCCGCGTGCCGGCGGGCTCGGTGGTGGTGAGCGGTTCGTTGCCGGCCGCCGACGGCAGCCACAGCCTGTACTGCGCGGTGATCGTGAAGCGGGTCACGGCCAGCACCCGCGAGAAGACCAGCATCAACGAACTGCTGCGAGACTGAGACGCGGCGTACCGGCCGTACCGATCAATCCATCGAGGGACACACGATGAGCGGCAACATGGAGCGCGTGCTGCGGCTGATGGCGGACAAGGGCGCGTCCGACGTGTACCTGTCGGCCAACACGCCCATCCTCATCAAGATCAACGGCCAGCTGCTGCAGCTCTCCGACCAGCCGCTCACGCCGGCGCAGCCGCGCATGCTGCTGGCCGAACTGCTCACGCCCCAGCAGATGGAGGAGCTCGACGACACCGGCGAGCTGAACGTCGGCGTGGGGCTGAGCGGCGTCGGCAGCTTCCGCCTGAGCGGCTTCCGCCAGCGCGGCACGATCGCCGCCGTGTTCCGCTGCATCCCGCACCAGATCCCGACGCTGGAATCGCTCAACGTGCCGACGCTGCTGAACAACCTGGTGCTGGAAAAGCGCGGCCTCATCCTGATGGTGGGCGCCACCGGCACCGGCAAGAGCACCACGCTCGCGGCCATGCTGGAGCAGCGCAACCAGCAGATGGCCGGGCACATCCTCACCATCGAGGATCCGATCGAGTTCCTGTTCACCAACAAGAAGGCCGTGGTGAACCAGCGCGAGGTCGGGCGCGACACGCAGTCGCTGCAGATCGGCCTGCGCAACGCGCTGCGGCAGGCGCCCGACTGCATCCTGATCGGCGAGATCCGCGACCGCGAGACCATGACCTCGGCCATCTCGTACGCGCTGTCGGGCCACCTGGTGCTCGCCACGCTGCACGCCAACAACAGCTACCACGCGCTCGGGCGGATCCTTTCCTTCTACACGCCCGAGGCGCGCCCGGCGCTGCTGTCCGACCTGGCGTCGGGCCTGCGCGCCGTCGTGTCGCAGCGCCTGGTGCGCGCGGTGGCGGGCGGCCGCCTGCCGGCGGTGGAGGTGATGCTCAACACCAAGCTCGTGTCCGAGCTGATCGAGCAGGGCGACTTCAGCGGCGTGAAGGAGGCCATGGAGAAGTCGATGGCCGAGGGCTCGCAGACCTTCGAGCAGGACCTGGCGCGGCTGATCACCGAAGGCACGATCACCCGCGAGGAAGGCCTCGCCTTCGCCGACTCGCCGACCAACCTGATGTGGCGGCTGCAGAACGACATGTCGCCCGTCTCGCGCGCGGCGCCCAAGAAGGAAGAGGCCGACGACGAGCCCACCTTCACCGAGATCACGCTCGACGTGCGGCCCGACGACGCCTCCACGCGCAGCGCGGTGCTCACGCGCTACTGAGGGCGAGCCGCTGCCGATGTCCCGCGCCCTGCAGCTCACCGAACAGCTGATCGCCCGCCCCTCCGTCACGCCGGACGACGGCGGCTGCCAGGCGCTGCTGCGCGAGCGGCTCGAACCGCTCGGCTTCGCCTGCGAGACCCTGGTCTTCGGCCCGCCCGAGGCGCCGGTGACCAACCTCTGGGCGATCCGCCGCGGCCGCGACGCCGCCGCGCCCGTGCTGGTCTTCGCCGGCCACACCGACGTGGTGCCTACCGGCCCGCTGGCGCAGTGGACGAGCGACCCCTTCGTGCCCACGCACCGCGACGGCCTGCTCTACGGCCGCGGCGCCGCCGACATGAAGACCTCGATCGCCGCCATGGTGGTGGCGATCGAGGAGTTCGTCGCCGCGCAGGCGCAGCACGCCGGCAGCATCGCGTTGCTCATCACCAGCGACGAGGAAGGCCCGTCGGTCGACGGCACCGCCAGGGTCTGCGAGTGGCTGCAGGCGCGCGGCGAGCGGCTGGACTGCTGCATCGTCGGCGAGCCGAGCTCGGTGGAACGCCTGGGCGACATGATCAAGAACGGCCGCCGCGGCAGCCTCTCGGGCAAGCTGACGATCAAGGGCGTGCAGGGCCACATCGCCTACCCGCACCTGGCGAAGAACCCCATCCACCTCGCGATGCCGGCGCTGGCCGAGCTCTCCGCCATCGAATGGGACCGCGGCAACGCCTACTTCCCGCCCACGAGCTGGCAGATGTCGAACATCCACGCCGGCACGGGCGCGAACAACGTCATTCCCGGCGAGGTGGTGGTCGACTTCAACTTCCGCTTCTCCACCGAATCGACGGTGGACGGGCTGAAGCGGCGCGTCGCCGAGGTGCTGGGCCGCCACGGCCTGACCTACGACATCGCCTGGTCGCTCAGCGGCGAGCCCTTCCTCACGCCGGTGGGCACGCTGGTCGAGGCGCTGACGCAGGCCATCCGGGCCGAGACCGGCGTCCAGACGCAGCTGTCGACGACCGGCGGCACGTCCGATGGCCGCTTCATCGCGAAGATCTGCCCGCAGGTGGTGGAATTCGGCCCGCTCAACGCCACCATCCACAAGATCGACGAGCATGTGCGCGTCGACACCATCGAGCCGCTGAAGAACATCTACCGCCGCACCTTGGAAGCTTTGCTGAAATGAACCACCCCCTGCGCGCTTCGCGCGCCCCCTCGAGGGGGCAACGCCAGCGGCCCGGCGGAGCCGGTTCCGCGGCGTTCGCTTGGTCCGACCTGTTTCATGCGTCGCGGGCGGCACAGCGCGATGGATCAGTGACATGACGCTCATCGGACTGATCCAGGCCCAGGCCGCCCGCCTCCGAGAGGCGGGCGTTTCGTTTGGGCACGGCACCACCAACGCCTTCGACGAGGCGGCCTGGCTGGTGCTGTGGTCGCTGGGCATGGCACTCGACGCGCTGGAGCCGCACGCGAAGCGCGAACTCGGCGCCGACGAGCAGGCCAGGGCCGAGGCGCTGGTGACGAAGCGCATCGAGACCCGCCAGCCCGCCGCCTACCTCACGCGCGAAGCCTGGCTGCAGAACGTGCCCTTCTACGTCGACGAGCGCAGCATCGTGCCGCGCTCCTTCATCGCCGAGCTGCTGGCCGACGGCGAGGGCGAAGGCACGCTCGACGCCTGGCTGAGCGACGAGACCGCGCGCGTGCTCGACCTGTGCACCGGCAACGGCAGCCTGGCGGTGATCGCCGCCATGGCCTACCCCGACGTGACGGTGGACGCCGCCGACATCGCAGGCGACGCCCTCGCCGTGGCCCGCATCAACGTCGACAGGCACAAGCTCGCCAGGCGCATCACGGTGCTGAAGTCGGACCTGTTCGCCTCGCTGCCCGGCGCCTACGACCTCATCGTGTGCAACCCGCCCTACGTCAACGCGCGCAGCATGGCGGCGCTGCCGCCCGAGTACCGCGCCGAGCCGGCCCTGGCGCTGGCCGGCGGCGACGACGGCATGGACCTCGTGCGCCGCATCCTGCGCGAGGCGCCGCAGCACATGACGGCACGCGCCGTGCTGGTGCTCGAGATCGGCCACGAGCGCGCGCACTTCGAGCGGGCCTTCCCCCGCGCCGAGGCGGCCTGGCTGCCGACCAGCGCCGGCGACGACCAGGTGCTGCTGATGACGCGCGACGCCCTGCGGCGGCTCGCCGGCTGAGCGGCTTCGCACCGACCCGATCATCCAGGCGCCCCGGCGCCTTTTTCGACCTTTCATCGACATGATTTCCCTCAAGAACGTCACCCTTCGGCGCGGCGTGAAGGTGGTGCTCGACGACGCCACCGTCACGCTGCAGCCCGGCGAGAAGATCGGCCTCGTCGGCCGCAACGGCGCCGGCAAGTCGTCCCTCTTCTCGCTGCTGGCGGGGCGGCTGCAGGCCGACGCCGGCGAGGCCTACGTCCCGCCGCGCTGGCGCATGGCCGAAGTGGCGCAGTCGATGCCCGAGACCGAGGACTCGGCCACCGACTTCGTGCTCGAAGGCGACACCCGCCTGCTCGAAGCCAATGCCGCGCTCGCCGCCGCCGAAGCCGCCGACGACGGCCACGCCATGGCCGAGGCGCACCAGCAGATCGCCGAGGCCGGCGGCTTCGAGGCGCGCCCGCGCGCGCAGGCGCTGCTGATGGGCCTGGGCTTCCGCAGCGACCAGCTGGAGGCGCCCGTCAACAGCTTCTCCGGCGGCTGGCGCATGCGGCTGCAGCTTGCCCGCGCGCTGATGTGCCCGGCCGACCTGATGCTGCTCGACGAGCCGACCAACCACCTCGACCTCGATGCCCTGGTGTGGCTGGAAGCCTGGCTGCAGCGCTTCGACGGCACGATGATCGTCATCAGCCACGACCGCGAGTTCCTCGACGCCATCACCAAGGTCACGCTGCACCTGGACGAGGCCAAGCTCACCCGCTACACCGGCAACTACACCGCCTTCGAGGAGATGCGCGCCGAGCGCATGGCGCTGGCGCAGGCCAGCTACGAGAAGCAGCAGGAGCGCATGGCGCACCTGCAGAAGTTCATCGACCGCTTCAAGGCCAAGGCCAGCAAGGCCAAGCAGGCGCAAAGCCGCGTCAAGGCGCTGG
>JBIQHD010000034.1:0-50761 GCA_044508835.1 Rubrivivax sp. | reverse complement strand
ACCGACACCGAGCCCAGGGCCGGGTTCAGCAGGCTCGCGCCGGTGACCGTCAGCGTGTCGCCGTCGACGTCGCGGTCGTTGCCCAGCACGTCGATGTTCGTGAGCGGCGTGTTGATCCGCGCCGCGGCCACGTCGTCGACGGCCACGGGCGCGTCGTTCACCGGCGTCACGCTCAGCGTCAGCGTGGCGCTGGACGAGGCGCTGCCGTCGCTCACGGTGTAGCTGGCGGCCGGCACGGCGCCGTTGAAGTCGGCGGCCGGCGTGAAGACGAAGTCGCCGTCGCTGCCGATGCGCAGCGTGCCCACGCCGGCGATGGCGCCGGTGGAGCCGGCGGCGAAGGTGAAGCCGCCGAAGCTGAACTCGGTGACGGACAGCGCCGGGCCGTCCACGTCGCTGTCGTTGGCGAGCACGTTGCCGTGGATGGGCGTGTCCTCGGCGCCCGAGCCGGTGTCGGCCACGGCCACGGGGGCGTCGTTCACCGCCGTGAGGGTGATGCGGGTGCCGCCGGTGGCGGTGTCGCCGTTCACCTCGACGCGGTAGGCGAACTCGCCCACCGGGTCGCCGGGCATGTAGTCGGCCGGGGGCACGTAGCGCAGGCCGGGCACGTCGGCGGCGGCGACGGTGTCGCCCGCGGCGACCATGCTGCCGTCGGCGCGCTGGATCTGGCCGGTCACGGGCACCTGGGTCACGCTGATGACGCCGGCGGCCGGCTGCGGCAGGCCGAGGTTCACCGGCTCGCCTTCTTCATCGGCGTCGATGCTGGTGAAGGCGGCGCTCGCGCCGGCGTTCGCCGGCTGTTCCTCGGGGGCGTTCCACTCCGGCGGGGTCTGCCCGGCGGGTTCGGCCACCGGGGAGAGGGCCGTCGCGGCCCCGATCGACTCGGAGATGCGGTCCACGCGCAGGCCGGGCGTCAGCTCGCCGCCGCCGTCGGCCTGCAGGCCGGCCGCGGGGGCGGCTTTCGGGTCGTCCTCGTTCAGCTGCGCGATGGCGCGGTCGAGGTCGGACGGCTGCGCCGGCTGGGGCCGGGCGAGCAGGGCCTCGTCGACCGGCGTCACCTCGACGATGCCATCGGCGCTGGTCAGGATCACGTCGCCCTGGTGAACGGGATCGCCCACCTTCAGCGGCCGCAGCTTGCCGTCGGCCCCGCGGATGAGGGCGCTGCCCCACACGGCGCTGACGGTTCCCTGGACGGTCTGGATGAGTGTGGGCATGGGGCGGCCTTGGAGTCGAATCGGTAAAAAGTGCGGGCACAGGATAACGTTTTGCAACATTTCCTATGCGCCGGACGGCGGCCGAATTCGTGAACAGAGTCACCGAGCGGGCCGGCATGTGGCGGCATAAGAACGCGACCCCGCGAGTGGGTGGTGAGGCAGCGGCCGCACGGCCCGGTCCCGGGGATCGACACGGTGTCGGCCGGGTGAAGGGAGACTTGAGGGTCTTGTTGCGCCGCAGCATGGGCGCGGGCGGCACTACGTCACGCCCCGAGGGAATCCGGGGCGATGGAGCGGAAGGCGGCGCCGGTCGGGCTAGCGTTCGCGCAGCGCGTACGCCTTGGCCTTGAGCACCGGCTTGAGCAGGTACGACATCACCGTCTTGTGCCCGGTGAGCACGTCGACCTCGGCCGTCATGCCGGGAATGATCGGCATCTGGGCGCTGAAGCTCGGCTCCGTGGTGCGCACGCGCACCAGGTAGAAGGCGTTGCCGCGCTCGTCGACCACGGTGTCGGGGCTGATGTTCTCCACCTTGGCGGCCATGCCGCCGTAGATGGAGAAGTCGTAGGCGGTGAACTTGACGGTGGCGTCCTGGCCCGGGTGGATGAAGGCGATGTCCTTGGGCTGCACCTTGGCTTCGAGCACGAGCTGGTCGTCCAGCGGCACGATCTCGACGATGTCCTTGCCGGGCTGCACCACGCCGCCCACGGTATTGGCGAGCAGCCGCTGCACGCGCCCGCGCACGGGGCTCTTGACCTGCGATTTCTGCACCCGGTCGACCAGCGCCACCGCGCCTTCGTTGAGCGCGTTGAGCTTGCCCATCACCTCGGACAGTTCCTTGCGCGCGTCGTTGCGGAAGGCGATCTCGGTCTCGTGGATCTTGCGCTGCGCCTCGCGGATGGAGGCCTGCACGCGGGCGATCTGCGCCGTCGCCTGCTCGGCCTCGCCGCGGCTTTGCGACACCTCGCGCTGCAGGCGCAGGATGTCGACTTCCGAGACGGCGCCGCTGGCCAGCAGCGGGCGGGTCTTGGCGAGCTCCTGCTCGGCGAGCCCGAGGCCGCGCTCGGCTGATGCCTTGCGGGCGCGCATTTCGCTCAGCTCCTGCTCGCGCTGCTGCAGCTGCTGCTGGTTGATGGCGAGCATGGTGTTCAGCTCGGACAGGCGGCTCTCGTAGAGGCGGCGCTCGCCGTCGACGATGCGGCGCTCCTCCTCGTCGCCGGCGCGCCCGGCCGGCGGCTGGAAGGCCGCGCCCTCGGCGATGGCGCGCAGCCGGGCCTGGCGCGCGCGCAGCGCGAAGCCCTGGGCGGCACTCTCGCGCACGCCGGAGGTGGCGCGCGTCTCGTCGATCTTCAGCAGCAGCTGGTCGGCCTCGACCACCTGGCCCTCCTGCACGAGGATCTCGGTCACCACGCCGCCGTCGAGCGACTGCAGCACCTGGAGCTGGCGCGAGGGAATCACCCGGCCGTCGCCGCGCGTCACCTCGTCCACCGTGGCGACCGAGGCCCACACGATCAGCACGAGCACCACCGCGAGCGCCGAGCGCACGATGAGCTGGGCGCGGTGGGTCTTCGCGCGCGACATCACGGCGTCGGCTTCCTGCTCGAAGGTGAGGAAGCCGGCCGGGTCCGCGGCGGGCATGTTCGGCGCGCTCACTGGATTCCCCTCCGCGCTGCGCGCTGCGGGATGAGCGCTTGGGAGCGGCCCGGCGCGCTCATGCCGCGCGGGCGATGCGGCCGCTCGCCAAGGCTTCCATGATGCGGTCGCGCGGCCCGTCGGCCACGATCTTGCCGCCGTCGACCACGATCACGCGGGTCACCATCGCGAGCATCGAGGTGCGGTGCGTGACCAGCACCACCGTCTTGTCCTGCGCGAAGGCGGCCACCTTGGCGGTGATCTGCGATTCGGTGGAGAAGTCCATGGCGCTGGTCGGCTCGTCCAGCAGCAGGATGGGCGCGTTGTGCAGCACGGCGCGCGCGAGCCCCACCGTCTGCCGCTGGCCGCCCGAGAGCGAGTCGCCGCGTTCGCCCACCGGCATGTCGAAGCCGCGCGGGTGGCGGTTCACGAAGTCGGCCATGCCCGCCACTTCGGCGGCGGCCAGCACGGCGGCGTCGTCGGCGTAGGGCGCGCCGAAGGTGATGTTCTCGCGCAGCGTGCCGTAGAACAGCGTCACGTCCTGCGACACGTAGCCGACGTTGCGGCGCACGTCGGCCGGGTCGAGCTGGCGCAGGTCGATGCCGTCGAGCAGCACCGCGCCCTCGGTCGGCTGGTACAGCCCCATCATCAGCCGCTGCACGGTGGACTTGCCCGAGCCCACGCGACCGATCAGCGCCACGCGCTCGCCGGCGGCGATCCTGAAGCTCATGCCCTCGATGGCGCTGTCCTCGCGGTTCGGGTAGGCGAACCTGACGTTGCGGAACTCGATGTCGCCGCGCAGCGCCGGGCGGTGCACGAAGTTGCCGCCGGCCGGGCGCTCGACCGGCTTGTCCATCACCTGGTCCAGCGATTCGAGCGCGGTGCGCGCGCCCTGGTACTGCATCAGCAGGCCGACGATCTGCCCGGCCGGCGCCAGCGCGCGGCCCGAGAGCATGGTCACCGCGATGAGCGCGCCCATGGTCAGCTCGCGCTGGCCGATCAGGGTCACGCCGATCAGCACCAGCACCACCGTCACGCCCTGCGACAGCGTGGCCGTGCCGTACATGGCCGACGAGGACAGGGCGCGCATCTTCACGTTGGTGGCGGCGAGGAAGGCGTTGGTGCGCTCCCACTTGGCCTGGATCGCGCCCTCGGCGCCGAGCGTCTTGATGGTCTCGATGGCCGACAGGCTCTCCACCAGCGTGGCGTTGCGCAGCGCGCCGGCCTTGTAGGTGGTGAGCGCCAGTTCGTGCAGCCGGCGCTGCAGCAGCCAGCCCGTGGCCAGCATGAGCCCGAAGGCGACGACCACCGGGATCGCCAGCCACGGCGAGATCCACGCCATCACGCCGATGAACAGCAGCGCGAACGGCAGGTCGACCAGCGCCGTCACGGTGCTGGAGGCGATGAAGTCGCGCACCTGCTCGAAGCCGCGCAGGTTGGAGGCGAAGGAGCCCACCGACTCCGGCCGGTGCTCCAGCCGCATGCCGAGCACGCGCTCCATCAGCGTGGCCGAGAGCTGCACGTCGATGCGCGCGCTCGCCTCGTCGACGAAGTGGCTGCGCAGCTTGCGCATGAAGAGGTCGGCCGCCAGCACCAGCGCCATGCCCGCGGCCAGCACCCACAGCGTCTCGACCGCGTGGTTGGGCACCACGCGGTCGTAGACGTTCATCGTGAACATCGGCAGCGCGAGCCCGAACAGGTTGACGAGCAGCGCCGCCCACAGCACGTCGCGGTAGACGAAGCGCTGGCGCAGCAGCGCGCCCCAGAACCAGTGCCGGCCGGGCGTGGCGCGCAGCTCGGGCGTGCGCGCGTCGAAGCGGAAATGCGGGCGCACGTAGAGCGCGATGCCGGTGTAGCGGCCGGCGAGCTCCTCGCGGCCGAGCGTCACGGCGCCCTGGCCGGTCTCGGGCAGCAGCACGCGGGCGTGCGCGGCGTCGTCGTCCCAGCCGAGCAGCACGCAAGCCTGGTTGCCCTGCAGCACCAGGATGGCCGGCAGGGCGGCGGCGTCGATCGCCTCCAGCGCGCTGCGCTGCAGGCGGGCGGCCATGCCCGCGCGCGCGGCGGCGCGCTCGGCCAGCTCCAGCGAGAGCCGGCCCTGCGTGGCGCCCGACAGCGGCAGGCCGGCCGAGAGCGAGGCGCGCGAGGCCGACTGGCCGTGCAGCCGGCAGACCTCGACCAGGCAGTCGAGCAGCGGGTCGGGGTGGATCAGGTCTTCGCGCAGGCGCTGCACCGTGGCCGCGGCGCGGGGGGCGGGGGCGGGCGGGGCGGCAAGGGCGGTGGCCGTCGTGTCGGTCATGGGTGCGCCCGTCGGGCGATGAAGTTGGCTCGGCGGAACCCGGCCGGCGATGGCGCCGCGGTCCGCCACACATGCTTCGGCATGGCGGCGTCTTCGACAAGCGCAAGAGGCCCCGGTTTCCTGCGTATTCGTGCGCTAGTTGGCGCGAATCGGCCTCAGCCGATGTCGGCGCAGTACAGATCGAAGCGGCCGGCGCGGCGGTCGTCGAAGTAGCGGCGCAGGGTTTCCTTCACGGTGCGGAAGGCGAGTTCCTCCCAGGGGATCTCGGCTTCGGTGAACAGCCGGGCCTCGATGGATTCCGGCCCGGGCCGGAAATCGGTGTCGAGCAGGCGCGCGCGGTAGAAGAAGTGCACCTGGCCGACGCGCACCACGTTGAGCACGGTGTACAGGCCCTCCATCTCGATGCGCGCGCCGGCTTCCTCGTCGGTTTCCCGCGCGGCGCCCTGGGCCAGCGTCTCGCCCAGCTCCATGAAGCCGGCCGGCAGCGTCCAGTAGCCGTGGCGCGGCTCGATGTTGCGGCGGCACAGCAGCACCTGGTCGCCCCACACCGGCACGGTGCCGACGACGTTCAGCGGGTTCTCGTAGTGGACGGTGCCGCAGACGCTGCAGGTGGCGCGCTCGCGGTTGTCGTCCGCGGGCGTCATGTAGCGCGTTTCGGCGCCACAGGCTTTGCAGTGCTTGATGCTGCGGGCTTGAAACATGGCGCGGAGTTTAGGTCTGGCCGGAGCAGGCGTGCGGCGCGAGGCGCGTGGCATCATCGAACGCGATCGAGTCCCTCGACCACTCCCTCCGGAAGGATCCCCGCCCATGAGCTTCGTCGTTCCCGCCGCGCCGCCGGCCAGCGTTCCCGTCCACGGACCGGGCGGCCGGTCCTTTCCGGTGCGCCGCATCTACTGCGTCGGCCGCAACTACGTGGAGCACGCCATCGAGATGGGCCATTCGGGCCGCGAGGCGCCGTTCTTCTTCATGAAGCCGGCCGACGCGGTGGTGCCGGCGGCCGAGGGCGAGGTCGTCCGCATCCGCTACCCCAGCCTGACCAGGAGCCTGCACCACGAGGTGGAGCTGGTGGTCGCCATCGGCAAGGGCGGGCGCGACATCCCCGCCGCCGCGGCGATGGACCACGTGTGGGGCTACGCCGTCGGGCTCGACATGACGCGGCGCGACCTGCAGAACGACGCCAAGAAGCTCGGCCGGCCGTGGTGCATCGCCAAGGGCTACGACGAGTCGGCGCCCATCGGCGCGCTGGTGCCGGCGGCGCAGGCGGCGCTCGGCCCGGGCTCGGCCATCGTGCTCGAGGTGAACGGCGCGCCGCGGCAGAAGAGCACCCTCGGCAAGCTGATCTGGAACGTGGCCGAGGTCATCGAGCACCTGTCCGCCGCCTGGGAGCTGCAGCCCGGCGACCTGATCTTCACCGGCACGCCCGAGGGCGTGGCCGCGGTGGAGCCCGGCGACCGGCTGGACGCGCGCATCGACGGGCTGCCGCCGCTCGCCGTCGAATTCACCGCGCGCTGAGCAGGGGCGGCCATGCGGCTCCACAACTACTTCCGCTCCTCGGCGTCGTACCGCGTGCGCATCGCCCTGGCGCTCAAGGGGCTGGACTACGACTACGTGCCGGTGCACCTCGTCAAGGACGAGCAGCTCGCCGCGCCCTACGTGGACCTGTCGCGCACCGGCCTGGTGCCGGTGCTGGAGGACGGCGGGGCGGCGCTCACGCAGTCGCTGGCCATCGTCGAGTACCTCGACGAGACCCACCCCGAGCCGCCGCTGCTGCCGGGCAGCGCGCTCGACCGGGCGCGCATCCGCGCGCTGGCGCTGGACGTGGCCTGCGAGATCCACCCGCTGAACAACCTGCGGGTGCTGCGCTACCTGGTGCGCGACCTGGGCGTGTCCGACGAGAACAAGGACCGCTGGTACCGGCACTGGGTCGAGACCGGACTGCAGGCGGTCGAGCGCCGCCTCGCCGGCGACGCGGCCACCGGGCGCTTCTGCCACGGCGACACGCCGACGCTCGCCGACATCGCGCTGGTGCCGCAGATCTTCAACGCCCGGCGCTTCGACTGCGACCTCGCCGCGGTGCCGACGGTGATGCGGGTGTTCGGCGAGTGCATGGCCCTCGACGCCTTCGCCCGGACGCAGCCTTCCGCCTGCCCGGACGCGGCCTGAATGCGCCATCCCGACTGGCTCGAGCCCGACCCGCGCCTGCCGGGCGCCGGCGC
The DNA here is from genome assembly GCA_044508835.1 of Rubrivivax sp. Classification (GTDB taxonomy): domain Bacteria; phylum Pseudomonadota; class Gammaproteobacteria; order Burkholderiales; family Burkholderiaceae_C; genus JAKFDI01. The sequence continues at coordinate 43,406 of JBIQHD010000034.1, read as the reverse complement.
GCTGATGACCACGCGCCGGGGCGGCACCAGTGCCGCGCCCTTCGACGGCCTGAACCTCAAGCACGGCATCGGCGACGACGAGGCGGCCGTGGCGCACAACCAGGCGCGCTTCGCGCAGGCGCTGGGCGGGGCGCGGCCGGTGTGGCTCCGCCAGGTGCACGGCGCGCGGGTGGTGCGACTCACCGCGGCCGACCTGGAGGCGCCGCCGCACGAGGCCGACGCCAGCCTCACCACCGAGCGGGGCATCGCCTGCACGGTGCAGGTGGCCGACTGCCTGCCCGTGCTCTTCGCCGCGCCCGGCGGCGTGGCTGCGGCGCATGCCGGCTGGCGCGGGCTGGCCGGCGGGGTGCTGGAGGCCACCGTCGCCGCGCTGCGCGACGCCACCGGCGACGCCGAGGTGCACGCCTGGCTGGGGGCGTGCATCGGCCCGGCGCACTTCGAGGTGGGCGAGGACGTGCTGCAGGCCTTCGGCGCCGATGCGCGGCAGGCCGATCCGGCGCGCTTCAAGCCGGCCGCGCCGGGCAAGTGGCTGGCCGACCTGCCCGGGCTGGCGCGCGACCGGCTGCGCGGCTGCGGCGTCGCCGCCCCGGCCGGCGGCACCTGGTGCACGGTGGCCGACGCCTCACGCTTCTTCTCGTTCCGGCGCGACCGCGTCACCGGCCGCATGGCCGCCGCCGTCTGGCGGACCTGAGGCCGCCCGCGCCTCGGCCGAGCGGCGCGCCCGCCGCCGCGCCGGGGAACCCATCACGTAAAGCACGATCGACAAGGGCAGCACGCCATAGAGCAGCAGGGTGGCCAGGGCGCCCAGCAGCGTGCCGCCGGGGCTGGCCGCTTCCGCGGCCGCCATCATCAGCACCACGTACATCCAGCCGATGGCGACGAGAATCATCCGAAGGGTCCGTCCATGACACGGCGAACAGTCAACACAAGGCAGGGATTCCAGCGTAAAAACGGGCGTTCAAGGCGTTTGGACGTGATCGACATGATGCGTGCGGATGGCGCGAAGCGAGGCAGGCAATGACAAGGAAATCCGGTTCCACGACTTCGGGCGACGGCGCGGCGCCGGCGGCGGCGGGCGGTCTGGCCGGCGGGTTCGGCGAAGCCGCCCGCGCGCTGGCGCAATTGTCGGTGCCGATGCACAAGCTCGCCGAGGTGCAGGGCGATTACCTGCGGCAGGCCACCGAGCTGTGGAACCGCTCGCTGGAGCGCCTGCCGGGCGGCGCGGACGGCGCGTCGTCCGCCGCGCCCATCGCCGACAAGCGCTTCAAGGCGCCGGAATGGGCCGCCCACCCGGGCGCCGCCTTCCTGGCCGAGATGTACCTGCTCAACGCCCGCACGCTCATGCAGCTGGCCGAGGAGGTCAAGGCCGACCCCAAGACCAAGCAGCGCATCCGCTTCGCGGTGCAGCAATGGACGGACGCCGCCTCGCCCAGCAACTACCTTGCGCTCAACCCCGAGGCCCAGCGCAAGGCGATCGAGACCCGCGGCGAGAGCCTGATGCAGGGCCTGCAGCAGCTGTGGGGCGACATCCGCCAGGGCCACATGTCGCAGACCGACGAGACGCGCTTCGAGGTCGGGCGCAACCTGGCGGTGACGCCGGGCAGCGTGGTGTTCGAGAACGAGCTGTTCCAGCTCATCGAGTACAAGCCCAGCACGCCCAAGGTGTTCGCGCGGCCGCTGCTGATGGTGCCGCCGTGCATCAACAAGTACTACATCCTCGATCTGCAGCCCGAGAACTCGCTCATCGCCTACACCGTGGCGCAGGGCCACCGGGTGTTCGTCGTGAGCTGGCGCAACCCCGACGAGAGCCTCGCGCGCAAGACCTGGGACGACTACATCGAGGACGGCGCCATCCGCGCCATCGGCCTGGTGCAGGAGATCTCCGGCCAGGACACCATCAACGTGCTCGGCTTCTGCGTGGGCGGCACCATCCTCGCCACGGCGCTGGCGGTGCTGGCCGCGCGCGGCGAGAAGCCGGCCGAGAGCGTGACGCTGCTCACCACCTTCCTCGACTTCTCGGACACCGGCATCATCGACGTCTTCGTCGACGAGGCCGCGGTGCGCCTGCGCGAGATGACGCTCGGCCCCGACAGCCCGGGCGGCGGCTCGCTGCTCAAGGGCAGCGAGCTGGCCTCGACCTTCAGCTTCCTGCGCCCGAACGACCTGGTGTGGAACTACGTGGTGGGCAACTACCTCAAGGGCGAGGCGCCGGCGCCCTTCGACCTGCTGTTCTGGAACAGCGACAGCACCAACCTGCCCGGCCCGATGTACTGCTGGTACCTGCGCAACACCTACCTCGAGAACAGGCTCAGGAACCCCGGCGACCTGACGGTGTGCGGCGAGAAGCTCGACCTCTCCCGCGTCGACGCGCCGGCGTACGTGTATGCCTCGAAGGAGGACCACATCGTTCCCTGGACCGGCGCCTACCGCAACACCCAGGTGCTCACGGGCAAGACGCGGTTCGTGCTCGGTGCTTCCGGCCACATCGCGGGGGTCATCAACCCGCCGGCGCAGAAGAAGCGCAGCCACTGGATCGGCAGCGGCGCGACGTTCGGCGACGACCCCAACGCCTGGTTCGAGAAGGCGACGGAACACCCGGGCAGCTGGTGGCCCGACTGGTCGGCGTGGCTGAAGGGCCATGCCGGCAAGCAGGTCGCCGCGCCCAAGACGCCGGGCAACCGCACCCACAAGGCCATCGAGCCCGCGCCCGGCCGCTACGTCAAACAGAAAGCTTGAAACGAACCGAACCGGGGCACCGGACCCGAATGAATTTGAACGAAGGAGAAGGAAATGAGTGACATCGTCATCGTGGCCGCCGCGCGCACGGCCGTGGGCAAGTTCGGCGGGGCGCTGGCCAAGACGCCGGCGAGCGACCTGGGCGCAGCCGTCATCCGCGCGCTGCTGGAACGCAGCCGGCTGAGCGGCGAGCAGGTGGGCGAGGTGATCCTCGGCCAGGTGCTGCAGGCCGGGGCCGGGCAGAACCCGGCGCGCCAGTCCGTCATCAAGGCCGGGCTGCCGCACGGCGTGCCGGCCATGACCATCAACAAGGTCTGCGGCTCGGGCCTGAAGGCCGTGATGCTGGCCGCCCAGGCCATCCGCGACGGCGACAGCGAGATCGTCATCGCCGGCGGCCAGGAGAGCATGAGCATGAGCCCGCACGTGCTGCCCGGCTCGCGCGACGGCCAGCGCATGGGCGACTGGAAGCTGGTCGACACCATGATCGTCGACGGCCTGTGGGACGTGTACAACCAGTACCACATGGGCATCACCGCCGAGAACGTCGCCAAGAAGTACGGCGTCAGCCGCGAGGACCAGGATGCGCTGGCGCTCGCCTCCCAGCAGAAGGCCGCGGCGGCGCAGGACGCGGGCCGGTTCAAGGACGAGATCGTGCCCTTCAGCATCCCGCAGAAGAAGGGCGACCCGGTGGTCTTCGAGGCCGACGAGTTCATCAACCGGCGCACCAGCGCCGAGGCCCTGGCCGGCCTGCGCCCGGCCTTCGACAAGGCCGGCAGCGTGACCGCCGGCAATGCCTCGGGCCTGAACGACGGCGCCGCCGGCGTGGTGGTGATGAGCGCCAAGAAGGCCGACCAGCTCGGCCTGCAGCCGCTCGCGCGCATCGCCTCCTACGCCTCGGCCGCGCTCGACCCGGCCTACATGGGCATGGGGCCGGTGCCCGCCTCGACGCGCGCCCTCGAGCGCGCCGGCTGGAAGGCGGCCGACCTCGACCTGCTGGAGATCAACGAGGCCTTCGCCGCCCAGGCCTGCGCCGTGCACAAGGAAATGGGCTGGGACACGGGCAAGGTGAACGTCAACGGCGGCGCCATCGCCATCGGCCACCCGATCGGCGCCTCGGGCTGTCGCATCCTCGTCACGCTGCTGCACGAGATGCAGCGCCGCGACGCCAGGCGCGGCATCGCCTCGCTGTGCATCGGCGGCGGCATGGGCGTGGCGCTGACCGTCGAGCGCTGAAACCCTGCAAGCCGGGCGAACCCGCTTGACCAGCCCGCGGCGCGCGGCGACGCTCGGACAGAACACAACAGACAAGGAGTGAACATGACTCAACGAGTGGCTTACGTGACGGGCGGCATGGGCGGCATCGGCACCACGATGTGCCAGCGCCTGCACAAGGACGGTTTCAAGGTCATCGCCGGCTGCGGCCCGAGCCGCGACTTCAAGAAGTGGCTCGACGAGCAGAAGGCCAAGGGCTTCACCTTCCATGCCTCGGTCGGCAACGTCGGCGACTGGGATTCGACGGTCGCCGCCTTCGAGAAGGCCAAGGCCGAGCACGGCCCGATCGACGTGCTGGTGAACAACGCCGGCATCACCCGCGACGGCATGTTCCGCAAGATGACGCGCGCCGATTGGGACGCGGTGATCGAGACCAACCTCACCAGCCTGTTCAACGTCACCAAGCAGGTGATCGAGGACATGCTCGACCGCGGCTGGGGCCGCATCATCAACATCAGCTCGGTCAACGGCGAGAAGGGCCAGTTCGGCCAGACCAACTACTCCGCCGCCAAGGCCGGCATGCACGGCTTCACCATGGCGCTGGCGCAGGAGGTGGCCAGCAAGGGCGTGACGGTGAATACCGTGAGCCCGGGCTACATCGCCACCGACATGGTCAAGGCCATCCGCCAGGACGTGCTCGACAAGATCGTCGCCGGCATTCCCGTCAAGCGGCTGGGCACGCCCGACGACATCGCGTCCATCGTGTCGTGGGTGGCGTCCGACGAGTCGGGCTTCGCCACCGGGGCCGACTTCTCGGTCAACGGCGGCCTGCACATGGGCTGACCGGCGCGGCCGGCGCGTTCAGCGCGCCGGTTCGTAGGCGGCGAGGCGTTTCGCGTCGAGGATGCGGATGTCTCGCCGCTCGACCTTGATGAGCTCGGCCGCCTCGAGCGTGCGCAGGACCCGAGAAAAGTACTCCGGCGTGAGCGACAGGCGCGAGGCGATCGTGGCCTTGCTCACCGGCAGCGACACGGTGGCCGCGGCGGGGCTGTCGCCGCTCAGGTCCTGGTCGCGCAGCAGGTAGCCGATCACGCGCTGCAGCCCGCTGTGCAGCGCATACGCCTCGACGTCGTGCACCAGGCCGTGCAGCCGGCGCGAGATGCCGCCGAGCATGCGCAGCGCGAAGCGCGGATCGTGCTCGATCTCGGCCAGCACCGCCTGCTTGCCCACCGTGAGCACCAGCGCATCGGTGAGCGCCTGCGCGTTGATGATGTAGGGCTTGCCGGTGAACATCAGCGCCTCGGCGAAGCTGTGGCCCGGCCCGAGGATCTCGATCACCTTCTCCTGGCCGGCCGCGGAGAGCACGTACAGCTTGAGCTGCCCGGCGACGGTGACGTGGAACTCCTCGCAGGGCTGGCCGACGCGGAAGACCACCTGGCCGCGGCCCACGCGCTGCAGCTGGCAGCCGTCGGCCAGGCGCTGCAGCTCCTCCTCGCGCAGTTCGTTGAACAGGGGCAAGCCGGACAGATAGCCGGGCACGTCGAAGGTTCGGGTGTCCACGGAAACCTCTTGCAGGCGGGGCGACGCGCGGATTCTGGAAGCGGCGCCGCGCGCGCCGCTTGATGCTCCTCAAGCCGCAGGCCGGGTGTTTTCCCTCGTGCCGGGGCCTCCCGGCGCCAGCAGCAGCACGGCCAGCAGGCCCGCGCCGAGGCCGTTGTGCAGCAGCACGAGCATGAACGGCAGCGCGAGCGCGGCCGCCGCGAGGCCCGCGGCGAGCTGCGCGGCCAGCAGCAGGAGCAGCGCCGCGCCGGTGCGCGCGCGGCCGCCGCGCAGGGCGGCCCATGCCAGCGGCAGCACCGCGGGCAGCACCAGCAGCGAGGCATAGCGGTGCAGGCCGCAGACGGCGCTGTCGCCGCAGGCGAGCCCGGCGCCGGAGGCGCTCGTCAGCGCGCCGAGCGCCAGTTGCGCCAGCAGCACGGCGGTGGCCGCCGCGCTCCAGCGCCGCCAGCGCGGCGCCATCGGCGCCAGCCGCGGGGCGAGCGCGAGGCGCAGGCTGAGCGCGAACAGCAGGAAGCCGCCGAGCACGTGGGCGACCACCACCGGCGCCGCCCCCGAGCCGCCGGCCCAGCGCCCGAGCACCGCGAGGAACAGCGTCACGCCGAGCAGCACGAGCACCGCCCGCGCCTCGCGGCGCAGGCGGGCGCGCCGGCACAGCACGAGCATCGCCAGCAGCGTCAGCAGCACGGCCGAGGCGACGATGCGGTGCGCCGTGCGCGCCGCGCGCAGGGTCGGCGGTTCGGCGGCTGCGGCAACTGCGGTCTCCGCCTGCCCGCAGGCCACGGCGCCGCCGCATCCGGGGCCGGCCTTCGCCAGGCGGAGGGAGGCGCTCAGGCCGGTCACCGCCAGCGCCATCACGGCGCAGGCGAGCGCCAGGCGCCGCAGCCAGGCAAGGGGTCGGTCGGTGGAGGCCATCGCGTGAGCCGGGAAGTATCGGCAGGTCCGGCCGCCGCGGGCCGGCGGCGCGCCCCGATGCGCCCGCGAATCTGATCTGCGTCATGGCGCGGCGATCCCGCGCCGTGTTCTTGAACCAGTTCAAGTCATGCCGTGACGGCCATCCACAGAATCGCCGCGATCGATGCATCAGCCGGGAGACGCAGGATGAGCCACGAGACGAACGACGACGAGAAGGTGCCCTGGATCCAGCAGCTGCTGGACAACCCGTTCCTGCTGCTCTTCCTCGGGGTGCTGATCCCGATGGTGGTCTACACGCTGTGGGGCGTGATCGACATCCTCACCGTGCCGCTCGCGAAATAGGCGGGCAGCAGTCCCGAACACAGACACAGACAGGCCGCGCGCAGCGGCAAGGAGGAGAGACGATGAGCGCCATTCATCCGCCGTCGGAGCGCCTGTGGTGGAAACACCCGCTCGACCGCGTGGAAGGCACCTGGATCGCGATCGCGTTCATCTGGTGCCTGATCATGTTCTTCATGATGGTCGGCTGGCACATCTACGGCAAGCAGAACCTCTCCACCGAGACCTACCGCACCACGCCGGACAAGTTCTCGGCCGCCACGCAGGCGATGGTCGACAAGTACACCGTGCGCAAGGAGACCGACCAGGAGATCCCGGTCGTCGCGCCGCCGCCGGGCAGCGACATCTACATGATCGCGCGCCTGTGGAGCTTCTGGCCCATCCTCGAGCTGGAGAAGGACAAGAGCTACCGCCTGCATCTCACGGCCATGGACTACAACCACGGCTTCTCCCTGCAGCCGGCCAACATCAACATCCAGGTCGTGCCCGGCTTCGAGCACGTGATCACCGTGACGCCGAACCAGAGCGGCACCTACTCGGTGGTGTGCAATGAATACTGCGGCATCAACCATCACACGATGGTCGGCCGCATCTACGTGAAGTGAGGGCAGGGGCCATGTCCGCAAGCACGACTTACCGCACCTGCCCGCGCTCGGGCCTGCAGTTCGAGAAGCATGCCGAGCGCCTGATGACCGCCAACGCCGTGGTGGCGGTGGTGGCGCTGCTGATCGGCGGCATCCTGGCCATCGGCGTGGTGCTCACGCGCTGGCCGGCGGTGCACTGGCTGGAGGCCGACACCTTCTACATGGTGCTCACCGCGCATGGCATCGACATGCTGATCTTCTGGATCATCTTCTTCGAGGTCGCGGTGCTGTACTTCTGCTCGTCCACGCTGTTGCGATGCCGCATCGCCACGCCGAACGTCGCGTGGCTTGCGTTCGCGCTGATGCTCATCGGCGCCGTGGTCAACAACGTGGCGGTGTTCCAGGGCGGCTCGAGCGTCATGATGACCTCGTACGTGCCGATGATGGCCGCGCCCGCGTTCTACCTCGGGCTCATCCTGTTCGCGGTGGGCGCGCTGATCGCGTGCTTCGTGTTCTTCGGCACGCTGGTGGTCGCCAAGCGCGACAAGACCTACGAGGGCTCGGTGCCGCTGGTGACCTTCGGCGCCATCACGGCGGCCATCATCGCGGTGTTCACCATCGTCTCGGGCGCGATCATCCTGATCCCGACCTGGCTGATGTCGCTGGGCATCGTCGAGTCGGTGGACCCGCTGGTCTACCGCACCATCTGGTGGGCCTTCGGCCACTCGTCGCAGCAGATCAACGTCGCCGCGCACATCTCGATCTGGTACGCGGTGGCGGCCATCGCCTTCGGCGCCAAGCCGATGAGCGAGCGCGTGAGCCGCGGCGCCTTCCTGCTCTACATCCTGTTCCTGCAGCTCGCCAGCGCCCACCACCTGCTGGCCGACCCGGGCGTGAGCACGGCCTGGAAGATCGTCAACACCAGCTACTTCATGTACTTCGCGGTGCTGGCCTCGATGATCCACGGCCTGACGATCCCCGGCGCCATGGAGGTGGCCCAGCGCCGCAAGGGCTACACCAAGGGCCTGTTCGAGTGGCTGCGCAAGGCGCCGTGGGGCAACCCGGTGTTCTCGGGCGTGTTCATCTCCATCATCGGCTTCGGCTTCCTGGGCGGCATCTCGGGCGTGATGATGGGCACCGAGCAGCTCAACATGATCATCCACAACACGATCTACGTGCCGGGGCACTTCCACGCCACGGTGGTCGTGGGCACGACGCTGTCGTTCATGTCGCTGACCTACTTCCTGATCCCGGTGCTGTTCAAGCGCGAGATGATCGCCCCGGGCCTGGCGAAGATCCAGCCGTACCTCTTCGGGCTGTCGATGTACTTCTTCTGCCTGGTGATGATGGGGGCGGGCACGCTGGGCGTCTCGCGCCGCCACTGGGACATGGCCTTCCAGGGCCACGCGCTGGCCTACGAGTGGCCGGGCGCGGCCTACCTGATGATGGGCCTGGTGGGCATCGGCGGCATCGCGGCCATCGTGGGCGGGGCGATCTACATCTACGTCACCGTCGGCTCGCTGCTGTGGGGCCGCAAGCTCGCCAGCGGCGGGGCCGACCCGCGGCCCACGCCGGTGCCGCGCGCGGCGCCGACGGTGGCGGCCCAGAGCTACGGCTCGGCGGGCTTCGCCGCGCCCGGCACCTTCGTGCTCGCGATGGTGTTCCTCGTGGCCTTCGTCCTCTACTACTTCATCAACTGGAAGTACCTCGCGCAGCTGTGGGGTCTGAGCTGAGCACGCGGGACGCGACGACATGGACGCCGCCGCCGCTTCTCTCGCGCCTGCCCGGCAGGAGGGCCTCGCGCGCCGCGTGCTGGGCCTGTTCAAGCTGCGCATCGGCGTTGTGATCATGGCGACGGCGCTGGCCGGCGCCATCGTCACGCCGGGCGCGGCGCTGTCGCCGCTGCAGTGGCTGGTGCTGGCGTTGTCGGTGCTGGTGGCGTCGGCCAGCGCCGGGGCCTTCAACCAGTACGTCGAGCACGACAGCGACCGCCTCATGGCGCGCACCCGCTCGCGCGCCTTCGCCACCGGCGCGCTGCGGCACACGCCGGCGTGGCTCGGGGTGATCTGCGCGCTGGTCGCGGCCGCGGTCGCCGCGGCGTGGCTCGCGCTGAACGCGACGGCGGCGCTGTTCGTGTTCCTGGGCGCCTTCTTCTACGCCGTGGTCTACACCGTGTGGCTGAAGCGGCGCACCTGGCTGAACATCGTCGTCGGCGGCCTGGCCGGCAGCTTCGCGGTGCTGGCCGGCGCGGCCGCCGTCGACCCTGCGCCGCAACTGCTGCCGCTGCTGTTCGCGCTGGTGCTGTTCCTGTGGACGCCGCCGCACTTCTGGAGCCTGGCCATCGCCTGCCGCGACGACTACGTCGCCGCCGGCGTGCCGATGCTGCCGGTGGTGGTGGGCACGCCGCGCGCCGCGCGGGCGGTGCTCGCCGGCACGGCGGCGCTGGTGGCGGCATCGCTCGCGCCGGCCTTCTTCGGCCTGGGCGCGTGGTACCTGGCCGGCGCGCTCGCGGGCGGCCTGTTCTTCCTGTGGCGCGCCTGGCAGCTCGCCCGGGCGCCTGGGCGGGCGTCGGCGCTGGCCTCGTTCCATGCGTCGCTGCTGCAGCTCAGCCTGCTGCTGGTGGCCGCCGGGCTCGACGTGCTGCTGTCCTGAGCACCCCCATGCACCCCTCGCCACGAGCCGCCCAGCCCACACCCTTCCTCGCGATCACGAACGGGTTGCGCCTGCTCGCCGCGTGCGCGGCGCTGGCGGCCACCGCCGCCGCGGCCGAGAACCCGAGCGTCCTGCAGGCCAACGCCGCCTACCGCGCCAGCCAGTCGGTGATCGGCGACACCATCGGCGAGCACGTGCTGCTCGACCGGCAGTCGCAGGCGGTGCCGCTGTCGCGCTACCGCGGCAAGCCGCTGCTGGTGAGCTTCGTCTACACCGGCTGCTTCGAGATCTGCCCCACCTCCACCCGCACCCTGCAGCAGGCGCTGAAGTCGCTGCCGCCGGACCTGGACGAGAGCCGCTTCAACGTGGTGAGCGTCGGCTTCAACCAGCCCGCCGATTCGCCCACGGCCATGCGCGCCTTCGCCGCCCAGCACCGCGTGGGGGCGTCGAACTGGGACTTCCTCAGCCCGCCGCCCGAGGCCGTCGCCGCGCTGGCGCGCGATTTCGGCTTCACCTGGAAGGCCACGGCCGCGGGCATCGACCACGTGGTGCAGTACACGCTGGTCAGCGCCGAGGGGCGCGTGTTCCAGCAGATCTACGGCTCGGGCGCCACGCCCGAGGCGATCGTCGCGCCGCTGCGGCAGATGCTGGGCGGCGCCGAGCCGCCGCCGCCCGACCTGATGTCCGAGCTGGTGCGGCAGGTGCGCATCGTGTGCACCGTCTACGACCCGAACACCGGCGAATACCGCTTCAAGTACGCGCTGCTGGTCGAGATCGCCGGCGGCGCGACCTTCCTCGTCGCGATGCTGTGGCTGGTGGGCAGCGAGTGGCGGACGCGGCGCGCGTTGCGCCGGCAGGGCCGGAGGCTGCGGACTTGACGCGACCGTGGCCGTTCCCGACACCCCCCGCCGCCGCGCAGGCAGGCGCTGCGCGCTTCGAGGCCGGTGCCGCCCATGAGCACGCGCACGCCGCGGCTGCGCCGCGCCTGGCAGGCCCTGGAGCAGGCGCTCGACGGCCTGGCGGGCAGCGCCGGCAACCCGCTGCGCCACCTGGGCGCGCTCGGCTGCCTGCTGTTCGCGTGGCTGGTGGGCAGCGGCGTGTTCCTGTTCGCGGTGCTGGACACCTCGGCCACCGGCGCCTGGCATTCCATCGAATCGCTGTCGCGCAGCGCCTGGGGGCTGGGCGGCGTGCCGCGCAGCGTGCACCGCTACGCGGCCGACGCCTTCGTGTGGGTGGTGTTCGCCCACCTGCTGCGCGAGGCGGCGTTCGGCCACTACGCGGGCTTTCGCCGCTTCCCGTGGTTGACGGGCGTGCCGCTGCCGCTGCTGGCCTTCGTGTGCGCCATCGGCGGCTTCTGGCTGCACTGGGACCAGCTCGGCCAGTACTCGGCGATGGCCACGGCCGAGCTGCTGGATGCGCTGCCGCTCTTCGCCTCGCCGCTCACCCGCAACTTCCTGAACGACGCGGCGGTGAGCGACCGCCTGTTCTCGCTCTTCATCTTCGTGCACCTGGGCGTGCCGCTGCTGCTGCTGTTCGGGCTGTGGTTCCACGTGCAGCGCATCTCCCAGGTGCGGTTCCTGCCGCCGCGCCCGCTGGCCTGGGGCAGCGGCGCGGCGCTGCTGCTGGCGGCGCTGGCCGCGCCGGTGGTCAGCCACGCGCCGGCCGACCTGTCGCGCGTGCCGCAGGCGCTGCGGCTGGACTGGTGGCTGCTCTTCGTGCACCCGCTGGCCGAGAAGCTGTCGCCGCAGGCCGTGTGGCTGCTGGCGGCGGCCGCCCTGTCGCTGCTGGCCGCCCTGCCGTGGCTCTCGCGGGCGCGGCGCGCGCCGGCCGCGCAGGTGGAGCCGGCGCACTGCAGCGGCTGCCGGCGCTGCGTGGCCGACTGCCCGTACGCGGCGATCACCATGGTGCCCCATGCGAACGGCCGGCCCGGGCAGGCGATGGCGCAGGTCGATGCCGACCTGTGCGCCGGCTGCGGCATCTGCGCCGGTGCCTGTCCGTCCTCCACACCGTTCCGCAGCCTCGCGGTGCTGGCCACGGGCATCGACATGCCGCAGCAGCCGGTGGACGCCCTGCGCACGCAGATCCGCGACGGGCTCGCCGCGCTGCCGGGGCCGCGCCGCGTGCTGGTGCTGGGCTGCGACCACGGCGCGCCGGTGGGGCCGCTGGCCGGGCCGCAGGTGTTTCCGGTGAGCCTGCTGTGCACCGGCATGCTGCCGCCGTCCTTCGTCGAGTTCGCGCTGCGCGGCCCGGCCGATGCGGTGCTGGCGGCGAGCTGCCGCGACGGCTGCGAGTTCCGGCTCGGCGCGCGCTGGACGCGCGAGCGCCTGGCTGGCACGCGCGAGCCCCATCTGCGCCCGGGCGTGCCGCGCGACCGGCTGGAACTGGTCGAGGCCGACGCGGGCGAGGCGGGCGTGCTGCAGGCCCGGCTGCAGGCGCTGCTGCGGCGGCTGCCCGCGGACGGCGCCTCGGCGGAGAAAGGGCACGGCGATGACTGAGCCGGCGAACAAGGCCGTGGCATGGATCGGGCAGGGGGTGCTCTATGCGCTGTTCGCCGCGCTCATCGCCGTGTTCTCCGGCTGGCCGCCGTACCGCCACCTCGAGCCCGACCAGGCGCTGGTCAAGCTGAGCTTCTCGCACCACGGCCAGCGCCTGGCCGAGTGCCGCACGCGCAGCGCCGAGGAGCTCGCCAAGCTGCCGCCCAACATGCGCGCGGCGCAGTCGTGCCCGCGCGAGCGCGCGCCGGTGGGCGTGGAGATCGACATCGACGGCCGCACGGCCTGGCGGCATGTCGCGCCGCCGGCGGGCCTGCGCCGCGACGGCGCCTCGGCCGTGTACCACCGCTTCGTCGTGCCCGCGGGCGAGCACCGCATCGCCGTGCGGGTGAAGGACAGCCCGGGCGACCGGCCGTTCGACCACCAGCGCGAGGCGCAGGTCACGCTCGCGCCGGCGCAGGTGCTGGTGATCGACTTCGACGGCGAGCGCGGCGGGATCACCCTGCGATGAGCCACCTTCCACGCACCCCATGAACACCGCCGTCGACACCCTGCCGCTGGGCGGCGCGCCCCGGCCCCTGCCCGCCGGCGTGCCGGCACCGTGCCAGTCGCCCGCCGGCTACATGCTGGCGCTGCCGCGCGACGGCCGGCTGGTGCTGGCGCGCAGCTGGCTGGGGCTGGCCATGCTGGCGCTGGTGGGCTCCGGCGTGTTCTCCGTGCTGCTGGTGCTGTCGCGCACGCCGGGGCTGAACGGCTGGCTGCCGGTGGCCGACTTCTTCCGCGTGGCGCTGGTGGTGCACGTGGACCTGTCGGTGCTGGTGTGGTTCGTGGCGCTGGCGGGCATGCTCTGGAGCCTGGGCAGCAGCGCGCGGGCGCCGCGCATCGGCTGGGCGGCCTTCGGGCTGTGCGCGGCGGGGGCGGCGCTGATGAGCCTGGCGCCCTTCCTGGAGCGGGCCGAGCCGGTGATGGCCAACTACATCCCGGTGCTCGACGGCCGGCTGTTCCTCGGCGGGCTGCTCCTCTTCGGCGCCGGCGCGGCGATGCTGGTGCTGCGCAGCCTGGTCGCGGCGCCGTCCGTCGGCCTGCGCTTCGACGGCGACGGCGCGCTGCGCTTCGGCATCAACGCCAGCGTGGTGTCTGCGGCGGTGGCGGGCGTGGCCTTCGCCGCCTCCTTCGCCGCGGTGCCGACCACGCTGCACGGCAAGGCCTACTACGAGATCCTGTTCTGGGGCGGCGGCCATGCGCTGCAGTTCACCTGGACGCTGCTGATGCTGGTGGCCTGGCTGTGGCTGGCCACCGCCAGCGGCGGCGTGGTGCGCCTGAGCCCGCGCGTGACCGTGCTGATGTTCGCGCTGGCGCTGGCGAGCGTGTTCGCCACGCCCTATGCCTACCTGGCCCACGACGTGGCGAGCGTCGAGCACCGCGGCCTGCTGACCTGGGCCATGCGCCTGGGCGGCGGCGTGTCCATCGTGCCGATCACGCTGGCGGTGCTGCCGGCGCTGTGCCGCCGCCCGTCGGCCCCGGCGCAGCGCCCGCTGCGCGCGGCGCTGGCGGCCTCGGTGCTCCTGTTCGGCGCGGGCGGGGTGATCGGCGTGTTCATCGCCGGCAGCAACGTGCGCATCCCGGCGCACTACCACGGCTGCATCGTCGGCGTGACGCTGGCGCTGATGGGCCTGGTCTATCACCTGCTGCCGCGCCTGGGCTGGCGCGCGCCCGAGGGGCGGCTGGCCACCTGGCAGCCGGTGCTGTACGGCGCCGGCCAGCTGATGCACATCGTCGGCCTGGTGTGGTCGGGCGGCTACGGCGTGCAGCGCAAGGTGGCCGGCAGCGAGCAGGTGCTGCGCAGCACGGCCGAGGTCGCCGGCATGGGCCTGATGGGCCTGGGCGGGCTGGTCGCCATCGTCGGCGGCATGCTGTTCGTCGTCGTCGTGCTGCGCGCGATGCGCGGCGGCGTGGCGGTGCCGGCGCGGGGAGGCGCCTGATGCTGTCGCCGCTGCAGTCGCTGCTGCGCTGGTGCTTCATGCGGGTGGAGGCGGTCTTCAACCGCGCCTTCGGCGACCGGCTCAACCCGCTGTACCACCTGGGCGCGATCACCTTCTTCCTGTTCTGGGTCGTCGCCGGCAGCGGCCTGTACCTGTACGCCTTCTTCGAGACCGCCGTGGCCGGCGCCTACGGCTCGGTGGAGTCGATCACCCACGGCCAGTGGTTCGCCGGCGGCGTGCTGCGCAGCGTGCACCGCCATGCGTCGGACGCGATGGTGCTGACGATGTCGCTGCACCTGCTGCGCCACTTCGCCTTCGACCGGTTCCGCGGCTTCCGCTGGTTCTCGTGGGCCACCGGCGTGCTGCTGATCTGGCTGCTCTACGTCTCGGGCATCAACGGCTACATGCTGCCCTGGGACCGGCTGGCGCAGTTCGTCACCGTGGCCAGCTTCGAGTGGCTGGACTCGCTGCCGGGCTTCGGCGGCACGCTGATCCGCAACTTCATCTATCCCTCTAGCGTCAGCGACCGGCTGTTCTCGCTGCTGGCCTTCTTCCACATCGGCGCGCCGCTGCTGCTGCTCCTGATGATGTGGGTGCACGTGCAGCGGGTGCCGAAGGCGAGCACCTCGCCGCCGCAGCCCATCGCCGTCGGCCTGGTCGCGACGCTCGTGCTGCTGGCGCTGGTGCGCCCGGTCGCCAGCCAGGGCGGCCCGGCCGACGTGGCCACGGCGCCGGCCGAGCTGGCGCTCGACTGGTTCTACCTCGCGATCTACCCGCTGATCTACCGCTGGCCGCTGTCGTGGGTGTGGGCGCTGGTGGCCGCCGGCACGGTGCTGCTGCTGTCGCTGCCGTGGTGGCCGCAGCTGCGCTCGCGCGTGCGCGGCGAGTTCGGCATGACCCTGCACGGCGATCCGCGCCGCGTCAGCGTGCGCCCCGGCGAGACGCTGCTGGAGGCCGGCCTGCGCCAGGGCGTGGCGCTGCCCTACGAATGCCGCAACGGCGGCTGCGGCGTGTGCCGCTGCACCGTGCTCAGCGGCAGCGTCGACCACGGCAACTACCAGAAGAGCGCGCTCAGCGACGCCGCCCGCGAGGCCGGCGAGGCGCTGATGTGCACCGCCGTGCCGCTCGGCGACGTGGAGATCGAGGTCGAGGGCCTGCAGGCGCTGCAGGCGCCGGCGATCCGCGAGGCGCGCGCCCGCGTGGAGCGCATCGAGCGGCTGGCGCCCGAGGTGATGTCGCTCACGCTGTCGCTGCCGGACCAGCCGCCGATGCCCTTCACCGCCGGCCAGTACCTGAACGTCGTGCTCGACGACGGCCAGCGCCGCGCCTTCTCGTTCGCCAACCCGCCGCACGCGGGCGACGAGATCGAGCTGCACGTGCGCCGCATCCCCGGCGGGCGCTTCACCGGCCACGTGTTCGACACCCTGCGGGTCGGCGACATGCTGCGCATCGAGGGGCCGCTGGGCGGCTTCACGCTGCGCGAGGGCGAGCGGCCCATCGTCTTCGTCGCCGGCGCGACGGGCTTCGCGCCGATCAAGAGCATCGTCGAGGACGCCCTGCGGCGCGGCGTGCGCCGGCCGATGTGGCTGTACTGGGGCGTGCGCCGGCGCGACGACCTCTACCAGTACGGCCTGGCCCAGGGCTGGGCGCGCGCGCACGAGAACTTCCATTTCGTGCCGGTGCTGTCCGAGGCCGACGACGCCTGGGCCGGCCGCCGCGGCCTGGTGCACGAGGCGATGCTCGAGGACCGGCAGGCGCTCGGCGGCTTCGACGTCTACGTCTGCGGCTCCATGCGCATGGTGGAGGCGGCGGTGCCGGCCTTCCTCGCCCACGGGCTGGGCGAGGACGCCTGCTTCACCGACGCCTTCCTGCCCGCGGCGCAGCGCGCCGGTTGAGCGCCGCTGCGGGACCGCCCCGAGCCGCGGGCGCGCCGGTGCGTGCTACCTTGTCCCGCCCGCGCGGGCTGCGCAACGGAGGACGGGGCCGCACCACCATGATGGAATCGACGATGGCGTTCCTGCAGTCGCTGCAGGGCCTGCCCGCCTACGCGCTGCTGTTCGCCCTGCTGTTCGGCTGCGGCATCGGCCTGCCGATGAACGAGGACATCGTGCTGATGGGCGCGGCGGCGCTCACGCTGCAGCACGTGATGGAGCCGGTGCCGCTGATGGCCGTGGCCTGGGTGGCGCTGGTGGCGGGCGATGCGCTCATCTTCCACTGGGGCCACCGCTTCGGGGCGCGGCTGCTGCGGCTGCGCTACTTCGCCCGCGTCGTGCCCGAGGCGCGGCTGCAGTCGCTGCAGGCGACGATGCGCCGCCACGGCCCGGCCTACATCTTCGTCGTGCGCTTCATGCCGGGCATCCGCACGGCGCTGTTCTTCGCCGCCGGCTCGCTGAAGATGCCGTACCGCCATCTCTTCGTCTACGACGGCGCGGCGGCGCTGCTGGAGCTGCCGCTGCTCGTCTACGGCGTGCGCTACGTCGGCGGACGCTGGGAAGAGATCCTCGGCCTGCTGCAGCGCTTCCAGGGCGCCATCGTGGCGGTGATCGCCGTCGGGCTGCTGGCGCTGTGGTGGCGCCGCCGCCATGCCTCCCGAAAGACCGGCCCATGACCCATGCCTTGCCCGCCCAGGGCCGCCCCACCGCCGACGTGCTGGCCGACCTCGCGCGCTACGGCGCGCAGGACCCCGACTACCGGGGCGCCCGCCTGTGGAGCCTCGTGTACTACCTCGACGAGGGCCACGACGACTTCCAGGCGCAGGCCTGGCGCGCGTTCTCGTCGGCCAACGGGCTCAACCCCACGGCGTTCAAGAGCCTCAAGCGCTTCGAGAACGAGATCATCGCGGCGGTGGCCGCCATGCTGCACGGCACGCCCGAGGTCTGCGGCGTGGTCACCTCGGGCGGCACCGAGAGCTGCCTGCTGGCGGTGAAGGCCTACCGCGACATGGCCCGCCGGCGCGGCGTGACCCGGCCCGAGATGGTGCTGCCCGTCACCGCCCACGTGGCCTGGTTCAAGGCGGCCGAGTACTTCGGCGTCAAGCCCCGGCTGCTGCCGCTCGACAAGTCGCTGCACGCCGACGCGTCGAAGCTGCCGCGGCTGCTGAACCGTCGCACGGTGATGATCCTCGGCTCGGCGCCCGAGTACCCGCACGGCACCATCGACCCGATCGAGGCCTTCGGCGCCGTCGCCCAGAAGCACGGCATCCCGCTGCACGTCGATGCCTGCGTGGGCGGCTTCATCCTGCCCTTCATGGCGATGAACGGCCGCACGCTGCCGCCGTGGGACTACCGCGTGCCGGGCGTGACCTCGATCTCGGCCGACATCCACAAGTACGGCTTCGCGTCCAAGGGCGCCTCGACCATCACCTACCGCAGCCTCGACCTGCTCAAGCACCAGATGTTCGTGCACACCGATTGGCCGGGCGGCGTGTTCGCCTCGCCGGCGCTGCTCGGCACGCGCCCGGGCGGCGCCTATGCGGCGGCCTGGGCGGCGATGCAGCACTTCGGCGAGTCGGGCTACCGCGACCTGGCGTCGCGCACGATGCGCGCCTTCGACGCCATGCGCCGCGGCATCGCCGCCGTGCCCGGGCTGTACGTGATGGGCGAGCCGAGCGGCCCGCTGCTGGCCTACGGCTCGCGCGACCCGAAGGTGAACATCTTCGCGGTCGGCGACCAGATGGACGCGCGCGGCTGGAGCATCAACCGCGTGCAGCGCCCCGACGGCCTGCACGCCATGATCACGGCCGGGCACCTGGCCGTGGTGGACGACTACCTGCGCGACCTGGCGCAGTCCGTCGCGGCGGTGAGGGCCGATCCGTCGCTCGCGCGCTCGGGCAGCGCCGCCACCTACGGGATGATGAGCCACGTCCCCCTGCGCGGCATGGTGCGCGGGCGGGTGCTCGACATGTTCGCGCAGATGTACCGCGCAGGCGGGCAGGAACTCGACCTGCACGCGACGCCCGCGCCGGCGCCCGGATGGAAGGGCCGCCTGGATGCGCTGGCCGAGCGCCTGGCGGGCTGGTACGTGGAGCGCCGCCAGCGCAAAAGCTGAAAAGGGGTTCGGCAGGGGCGGCGCGTCCAGGCGTTTGCGTTCACGCCGCACCTCTCGCGAAGGCGTGCATTCCCAAGCGAACGCCGCGGATCCGGCTTTGCCGGTCCGCTGGTGTTGCCCCTGGGGGAGGCGGCCGCAGGCCGCTTCGGGGGGTCAAGTTATCGCGTCGAGGAGTTCGCTCTCGACCTGGATCTGCGTGCGGTTCTGCTGCAAGGCCTCGCCGTCGATGAGGAAGGTGTCCTCCACCCGCTCGCCGAGCGTGGTGATCTTGGCGAGCTGCAGGTTGATGCGGTGTCGCGCCAGCACGCGGGCGATGGAGTAGAGCAGCCCGGAGCGGTCGCTGGTGGAGATGCCCAGCAGCCAGCGCTGGGCGCGCTCGTCGGGGCGCAGCGTCACGCGTGGCGTGATGGGGAACGACTTGACGCGCCGCGACAGCCGCCCGCGCCGCGGCTCGGGCAGCGGGCCGGTGGCGGTGAGCGCGTCGGTGAGCTGCGTCTCCACCAGCGAGATCAGGTCGCGGTAGTGCTGCGCGAGGTCGGGGCTCGTCACCTGGAAGGTGTCGAGCGCGTAGCCCGCGCGCGTGGTGTGCACCTTGGCGTCGAGGATGTCGAAGTTGCTGCCGTCGAAGTAGCCGCAGATGCGGGCGAACAGGTCGGCCCGGTCGGGCGAGTACACCAGCACCTGCAGCCCCTCGCCGAGCGGCGACAGCCGCGCGCGCACCACCGGCCGCTGCGTCTTCACGAAGCGGTGCAGCGCGCGCGCGTGCCAGGCGATGTCGCCGGCGTCGTGGCGCGCGAAGTAGCTCACCTCCAGCGTCTGCCACAGCGGTTCCTCGGTGCCCTGCGGCAGCGAATAGAGGTTGAGCGTGTGCCGCGCCTCCTGCTTGCGCGCCTCGATCTCGGCATCCAGGTTGGGCCGCGCGCCGCCGAGCGCGCGCAGGGTGAGGCGGTACAGGTCCTCCAGCAGCTTGCCCTTCCAGGCGTTCCACACCTTGGGGCTGGTGCCGCGGATGTCGGCCACGGTGAGCAGGTACAGCGCCGTCAGGCAGCGCTCGCTGCCGACGAGGCGGGCGAAGGCCTCGATCACCTCCGGGTCGGACAGGTCCTCCTTCTGCGCGATGCGCGACATCGTGAGGTGGCCCTTGACCAGGAACTCGATCAGCGCGGCGTCCTCCCGCTCCACGCCGTGCTGGCGGCAGAAGCGGCGCACTTCGACGGCGCCGAGCTCGGAGTGGTCGCCGCCGCGGCCCTTGGCCACGTCGTGGAAGATGGCCGCGATGTAGAGCACGTACGGCCGGTCCCACTGCGCGGCCAGCTGCGAGCAGAACGGGTACTCGTGCGCATGCTCGGGGATGAAGAAGCGCCGCACGTTGCGCAGCACCATGAGGATGTGCTGGTCCACCGTGTAGACGTGGAACAGGTCGTGCTGCATCTGCCCGACGATGCGGCGGAACACCCACAGGTAGCGCCCGAGTACGCTGGTGTGGTTCATCAGCCGGAAGGCATGCGTCTGGCCCTCGGGCTGCTTGAGGATCTGCATGAACGTCGCGCGGTTCGCCGGGTCGCTGCGGAACGCGGCGTTCATGATGTTGCGCGCGTTGTAGAGCGCGCGCAGCGTGCGCGCCGACAGGCCGTCCAGCCCGTGCACCTGCTGGTAGGCGAGGAAGGTCTCGAGGATGGCGTGCGGATCGCGCTGGTACAGGTCGTCGCTCACCACCTCCAGCAGGCCGCCGCGGTCGAAGAACTTGCCGTTGATCGGGCGCATCGGCGCGTCGTGCGTGCCGTTGATCTGCTCGGCGACGTTGAGCATCAGGATCTGGTTGAGCTGCGTCACCGCCTTGGCCGCCCAGTAGTAGCGGCGCATCAGCACCTCGGAGGCGCGCTGCGCCTTCGTCGCCCGGTAGCCGAAGCTCTCGGCCACGGCGGTCTGCAGGTCGAACACCAGGCGGTCCTCGCGCCGCCCGGCCACCAGGTGCAGCCGCGCGCGGATGAGCCGCAGCACGCCCTCGTTGCGCTTGAGCCGCGCCAGCTCGAAGGGCGTCATCAGCCCGCGCGCGGCGAGTTCGTTCCAGTTGCGCCCGAGGCCGGCCGCGCGCGCCACCCACAGCACCACCTGCAGGTCGCGCAGGCCGCCGGGGCTTTCCTTGCAGTTGGGCTCCAGCGCGTAGGGTGTGTCCTCGAACTTCTGGTGCCGCTGGTGCATCTCGAAGGTCTTGGCGCGCAGGAAGGCCTTCGCATCCATGGCGGCCTGGCTGGCGTCGCAGAAGGCGCGGAACATGCGCCGCGCGCCGCACAGGTGGCGCGCCTCGAGCAGCGCCGTCTGCACCGTCACGTCGCGCCGGGCCTCCTCGATGCATTCGTCGATCGTGCGCACGCTGGAGCCGATCTCCAGGCCGATGTCCCAGCAGGCGGTGATGAAGCCTTCGATCGACGACTTGAGCGCGTCGTTGGCGTGCGAGTCGCCGGGCGGGCCGCCGGGCAGCAGCACCAGCACGTCGACGTCGGAATGCGGGTACAGCTCGGCGCGGCCGTAGCCGCCCACCGCCACCAGCGCCGCGCCGGGCGGCATGAAGGCGTGCTCCCACAGGCCGGCGAGCGTCTCGTCGACGTGCCGGGCGAGCGCGCGGATCAGCCGCGTGGCCGCCACCGAGCTCGGGCGCGCCTCGCGGAACCGTTCGAGCAGCGCCGCCTTGCGCTGCTTGAAGCGCTGGCGCAGATCGCCGATGCCATGCGGCGCCTCGGCGCCCGGTGCAGGCACGACGCCCATGGCGGCGAGGGCCTTCAGGCCGCCTTCACGAAATCCGGCGGCGGCGGGCTGCCGGCCGAGAGCGTCATGATCTCGTAGCTGGTGTCGGTGACGAGCACCGAATGCTCCCACTGCGCCGACAGCGAGCGGTCCTTCGTGACGATGGTCCAGCCGTCGGGCATCTCGCGGATCTCGCGCCGGCCGACGTTGATCATCGGCTCGATGGTGAAGATCATGCCCGGCACCAGCTCCTCGCCCGTGCCCGGGCGGCCGTAGTGCAGCACCTGCGGGTCCTCGTGGAACCTGGCGCCCACGCCGTGGCCGCAGAACTCGCGCACCACCGAGTAGCCGGCGTTCTCGGCGAAGGTCTGGATGGCGTGGCCGATGTCGCCCAGGCGCGCGCCGGGCCTGACCTTGACGATGCCCTTCCACATGGCCTCGTAGGTGAGGGCGCACAGGCGCTTGGCGGCGATGGAGCCTTCGCCGACGATGAACATGCGGCTGGTGTCGCCGTGCCAGCCGTCCTTGATGACGGTGACGTCGATGTTCACGATGTCGCCGTTCTTCAGCGGCTTGTCGTTGGGGATGCCGTGGCACACCTGATGGTTGATCGAGGTGCAGATGGCGGCCGGGAAGGGCGGATAGCCCGGCGGCTGGTAGCCCACCGTGGCCGAAATCGCGCCCTGCACGTTGACGATGTGGTCGAGCGCGATCTTGTCGAGCGCGGCGGTGGTGACGCCGGGCTTCACGAGCGGCGTGAGCAGGTCCAGCACTTCGGAAGCCAGGCGGCCCGCGACTCGCATGCCGGCGATGTCGTCCGCGCTCTTGATCGTGATCGTCATGGGTCCAAATTATGGCATTCACCCCTTGACATGCACTGCCGCCGGGGCTTGCGCGCGGGCGCGTTGTCTAGAATGGCGGGTTTCCCGCGGCCGCGTTCGCTGCCGCCGTTTCCTCCCAACTCCCGAGCCGCCGCGTGACCCCTCCGTCCAAGCATCTGCTGAACTTCGAGGGCGGCAACGCGCTGTCCGACTTCCGCGCCCAGGCCCTGCTGCCGAAGCTGCAACAGGCCTGCGCGCGCATCGCCGGCGTGCATGCGCGGCACGTGCACTGGGTGTGGAGCGACGCCGCGCTCGGCCGGCAGGAGGTGGATCGCCTGGAAGCGCTGCTGCGCTACGGCGACCCCTACGCCGGCCCCGGCGAAGGCGCGCTGGTCGTCGTCGCGCCGCGCCTGGGCACCGTGTCGCCCTGGGCCAGCAAGGCCACCGACATCGCCCACAACTGCGGCCTGGCGGTGCGCCGCGTCGAGCGTGTCACCGAATACCGGCTCGTGCTCAAGAGCGGCCTGCTCGGCGGCGCCAAGCCGCTCACGCCCGAGGAGCTGCAGGCCGCCGCGGCGCTGCTGCACGACCGCATGACCGAGAGCGTGCTGCTCGCGCGCGACGACGCCCGGCACCTCTTCGACGAGCAGCCGGGCAGGCCGATGGCGCACGTCGACGTGCTCGGCCGCGGCCGCGGCGCCCTGGAGGCGGCGAACGTCGAGTTCGGCCTCGCGCTGTCGGACGACGAGATCGACTACCTCGTCGACGCCTTCACCGCGCTTTCGCGCAACCCGACCGACGTCGAGCTGATGATGTTCGCGCAGGCCAACAGCGAGCACTGCCGCCACAAGATCTTCAACGCGCGGTTCACCATCGACGGCGTGGCGCAGGAGCACTCGATGTTCCAGATGATCCGCCACACGGAACAGCAGTCGCCGCGGCACACGGTGGTGGCCTACAGCGACAACGCCTCGGTGATGGAAGGCCATGCGGTCGAGCGCTGGGCGCCCGAGGGCTTCACCAACGCGCCGCAGTACGTGCCGCGCGCCGCCACGGCGCACGTGCTGATGAAGGTGGAGACGCACAACCACCCGACGGCGATCTCGCCCTTCCCGGGCGCGTCCACCGGCGCGGGCGGCGAGATCCGCGACGAGGGCGCGACCGGCCGCGGCTCCAGCCCCAAGGCGGGCCTGACCGGTTTCAGCGTGTCCAACCTGCACCTGCCGGGCACCGACGAGCCCTGGGAGCGCGCGCCCTACGGCAAGCCGGCGCACATCGCGGGCGCGCTGCAGATCATGGTGGACGGGC
This sequence comes from Rubrivivax sp., assembly GCA_044508835.1. Lineage (GTDB taxonomy): Bacteria > Pseudomonadota > Gammaproteobacteria > Burkholderiales > Burkholderiaceae_C > JAKFDI01. The sequence goes on along the minus strand of JBIQHD010000034.1, from coordinate 20,016 downwards.
CGCTCGGCGGCGCGGCCTTCAACAACGAGTTCGGCCGGCCCAACCTGGCCGGCTACTTCCGCGTCTTCGAGCAGACGGTGGCGGGGCAGCGCCGCGGCTACCACAAGCCCATCATGATCGCGGGCGGCTTGGGGCAAATCGACGCGGCGCAGACGAAGAAGCTCGAGTTCCCCGCCGGCACGCTGCTGGTGCAGCTGGGCGGGCCGGGCATGCGCATCGGCATGGGCGGCGGCGCGGCGAGCTCGATGGCGGCCGGCGCCAACGCCGCGGCGCTCGACTTCGATTCCGTGCAGCGCGGCAACCCCGAGATCCAGCGCCGCGCGCAGGAGGTCATCAACCACTGCTGGCGGCTGGGCGAGCACAACCCCATCCTCGCCATCCACGACGTGGGCGCGGGCGGCATCTCCAACGCCTTCCCCGAGCTGGTGGACGGCGCCGGCCGCGGCGCGCGCTTCGACCTGTCGAAGGTGCCGCTGGAGGAAAGCGGCCTCGCGCCCAAGGAAATCTGGTGCAACGAGAGCCAGGAGCGCTACGTGATGGCCGTGCGCGCCGAATCGCTGCCGCTGTTCGAGCAGATGTGCGAGCGCGAGCGCTGCCCGTTCGCCATCGTGGGCGTGGCGACGGACGAGAAGCAGCTGGTGCTCGAGCAGCCCGGCAGCGACGACCGGCCGATCGACATGCCGATGGACGTGCTGCTCGGCAAGCCGCCCAAGATGCACCGCGAGGTGACGCGCGTGGCCGCCGAGGGCGCGCCGCTCGTGCTCACCGGCGTGAAGCTGGCCGAGGTCGCCTTCGACGTGCTGCGCCATCCGACGGTGGCCAGCAAGCGCTTCCTCGTCACCATCGGCGACCGCACGGTGGGCGGGCTGTCGCACCGCGACCCGATGGTCGGCCCGTGGCAGGTGCCGGTGGCCGACTGCGCGGTGACGCTGGCCGACCACCGCGGCTTCGCCGGCGAGGCGATGAGCCTGGGCGAGCGCACGCCGCTGGCGGCGCTCGACGCGCCGGCCTCGGGCCGCATGGCGGTGGGCGAGGCGATCACCAACCTGCTGGCCGCGCCGATCGAGCTCTCGCGCGTGAAGCTCAGCTGCAACTGGATGGCCGCCTGCGGCGAGCCGGGCGAGGACGCGGCGCTGTACGACACCGTCAAGGCCGTGGGCCTGGAACTGTGCCCGGCGCTCGGCATCGGCGTGCCGGTGGGCAAGGATTCGCTGTCCATGCGCACCCGCTGGCAGGACGGCGGCGAGGCCCGGCAGGTGACGGCGCCGGTGTCGCTCATCGTCTCGGCCTTCGCCGCGATCGCCGACGTGCGGCCCACGCTCACGCCGCAGCTGCAGCCGGGCGACACCACGCTCATCCTCGTCGACCTCGGCCAGGGCAGGAAGCGCATGGGCGGCTCCATGCTCGCGCAGGTGCTGGGCCAGTTCGGCGACGAGGTGCCCGATCTCGACGAGCCCGCGCAGCTCGAGGCGCTGGTTGCGGCCGTCAACCGCCTGCGCGGGCAGGGCCGCCTGCTCGCCTACCACGACCGCAGCGACGGCGGCCTGTGGGCGGCGGTGTGCGAGATGGCCTTCGCCGGCCACCGCGGCGTGAGCCTGAACGTGGACATGCTCGTCACCGAAGGCGACGGCATCAGCGACAGCCGCGCCGAGTACGGCGACTCCAAGAACTGGGCCGGCCAGGTGAGCGCGCGGCGCGAGGAACTCACGCTCACGGCCCTCTTCAACGAGGAGCTGGGCGCGGTGATCCAGGTGCCCACCGAGCACCGCGACGAGGTGATGCGCACGCTGCGCGAGTTCGGCCTGAGCCGCCACAGCCACATGATCGGCAAGCCCAACGACCGCGGCGTGATGGAGGTCTGGCGCGACACCAGGACCGTGTTCGCCGCCCCGCTGCGCGACCTGCACCAGGCCTGGGACGAGGTGAGCTGGCGCATCGCCCGCCTGCGCGACCGCCCGGCCTGCGCCGACCAGGAGCACGAGGCGGCCGGCCGCGCGGACGATCCGGGGCTGCATGTGCACCTCACCTTCGACCCGGCCGACACTGCCACGCGCAACCCGTTCGCCCTGAGCTCGTCGAAGGGGCTGAGCCTGTCGAAGCGCCCCCGCGTCGCCATCCTGCGCGAGCAGGGCGTCAACAGCCACGTCGAGATGAGCTACGCCATGGCGCAGGCCGGCTTCGACACCTTCGACGTGCACATGAGCGACCTGCAGGCCGGCCGCACGGCGCTCGACCGGTACGTCGGCTTCGTCGCCTGCGGCGGCTTCAGCTACGGCGACACGCTGGGCGCCGGCGAAGGCTGGGCGCGCTCCATCCTGTTCAACCCGGCGCTGGCCGAGCAGTTCGCGGCCTTCTTCAACCGGCCCGACACCTTCGCGCTCGGCGTGTGCAACGGCTGCCAGATGATGGCCGCGCTCGCGCCGCTCATCCCCGGCGCCGACGCCTGGCCGAAGTTCACGCGCAACAAGAGCGAGCAGTTCGAGGCGCGGCTGTCGCTGGTGGAGGTGCTGGAGAGCCCGTCGATCTTCTTCGCCGGCATGGCCGGCAGCCGCCTGCCCATCGCCGTCGCGCACGGCGAGGGCTACGCCGACTTCTCCCAGCGCGGCGACGCCGCCCGCGTGCACCGTGCCATGCGCTACGTCGACAACGCCGGCCAACCGACCGAGGCCTACCCGGCCAACCCCAACGGCAGCGCCGGCGGCCTGACCGCGGTGACCACCGCCGACGGACGCTTCACCGTGCTCATGCCGCACGCCGAGCGGGTGTTCCGCAACGCGCAGATGAGCTGGACGAGCGGCGACCCGGCCGCTCCCAGCCCGTGGATGGCCATGTTCCACAACGCACGCCGCTGGGTCGGCTGAACCGCAAGTCCGACATGCACCAGCCCCCCGCCAAGTACCTCATCCTCATCGAGTCGGCCGGCTCGATGGTGGCGCGCATGTTCGATGCGCAGCGCGCGCACCTCGGCGACTTCGACGCCTCGTCGGAAGAGGTGGCCGTGATGACCCGCGGGCTCACGCCGGTCCGCGGCGCCGACGGCGACGGCTGGGCCGCGGTGCTGGCCGGCCACAGCCGCGCCGAGCGCCAGGCGGCCGAGGTCTACGCGCTGGACGTCTGAGCGCCGGCCGGGCCGGCGGCCCCGTCGATCACGGCCCGCGCGAAGGCCGCGGCGCTCGGCGTGAGCTCGGTGAGCCGCGCCGCCTCGCCGCGCTCGATCGCCGCGAGGATCAGCTCGTTGATGCCGCCGACGATGGCCATCGCCAGCGGCATCGGCAGCGGCTGCGAGCGGCCGGCCACGCGCACAACGAAGCCGGCGATCTCCTCGTTCGCCCGGCGCCGCGCGGCCAGCCCCTCGGGCCCGAGGCCGAGGATGGCGATGAACAGCGTGGACAGCAGCACCGGGTTCGACGCCAGCGTGCCCAGGTAGGCGCGCAGCGCGTCGGCGAGCTGCGCGTGCCAGTCGCGCGCCGGGTCGAGCGCCTCCTTCAGCACCCGCAGCGCCTGGCCGCTCGCCGCTTCGTAGAGTGCGATCAGGCATTGCGCCTTGGTCTGGAAGTGCTCGTAGAAGGTGCGGCGCGAGACGCGCGCCTCGGCCGCGAGGTCGGCGATCGTCGCGTCGGCATAGCCCTTGCGAGCCACCACCACGGCCATGGCGTCGAGCAGGCGGCGGCGGTGCTCGGCGGCGTCGGGCGGCCGGGTCGGAGCGTCGGACGGGGAAACGGCAGAGGCCATGGCGCAGGTGCTGCAAACGTTTGGTACTTGACAGTACCAAGGGCTGCCGGCACATTCGCCGACTCGGGTGCGGCATCGTACCCGCGTCCCGGAGACCCGCCATGACCTCGCTTGCCGTGCGCCGCCTGCTCGTCGACCTGAAGACGCCCTTCGCGCGCCACTGGAACGGCGGCGACGCCTTCCGCACCGCGCTGTTCAACGCGCTGTCGATGAGCTTCCCGGTGGGCGAGCAGTTCTTCATCGATTCGGTGCGTCTTGGCATGAAGGAGCTGCCCGAGGCCGAGCGGGTGCGCTTCGAGCCGGAGGTGCAGGGCTTCATCGGCCAGGAGGCGACGCACCGGCGCATCCACGGGCTGTTCAACGACCAGCTCGCGGCGCAGGGCCACGTCAACGCCTGGGAGGCGCGCGTGAAGGAGCGCCTGCGCAGGCTCGACGGCGTGCAGGCGCGGCACTGGGTGGGCATCACCGCCGCCACGGAGCACTTCACCGCCTTCCTCGCCGAGCACCTGCTGGCGCACCCGGGCACGCTGGCCGGCGCCGAGCCGCGGCTGCAGACGATGTGGCTGTGGCATTCGGCCGAGGAGTCGGAACACCGCAGCACCGCCTTCGACCTGTACCGCGCGCTCGGCGGCAACGAGCGCTGGCGGCGGCGCTGGTTCTTCGTGGTGAGCTTCAACTTCGTCGTCGACCTGCTGCGCCAGACGGCGCGCAACCTGCGGCACGACGGCGAGCTGTGGAAGTGGCGCACCTGGCGCAGCGGCGCGAGCTTCTTCTTCGGCCGCGAGGGCCTGGTGCGCTGCAGCTTCGGCGCCTGGCGCGCCTACCTGCGGGCCGACTTCCATCCGTCGAAGCAGGGCGGCGAGCTCGGCCGGCAGTGGCTGCAGGCGAACGACCGCGCCTTCACCGTGGTGGGCGCCGCCGCCGGCTGAACCCGGGCCGCCGCGCGGCGCGGCTGAGAGAATCGCGCCTTCGCGTGATTTTCGAACCCGACCCATCATGAACATCCTGATCGCAGGCGGCGGCATCGGCGGCCTGGCGCTCGCGCTGGCGCTGCACCAGCGCGGCATCGATTGCCGCGTCGTCGAGGCGGCGCCCGAGTTGCGCCCGCTGGGCGTGGGCATCAACCTGCTGCCGCACGCGGTGAAGGAGCTCACCGAGCTCGGCCTGCAGGACGAGCTGGCCCGGCTCGCCATCGAGACGGCCTCGCTCAGCTACTACAACAAGTTCGGCCAGACCATCTGGCGCGAGCCGCGCGGGTGCGCCGCGGGCTACCCGTGGCCGCAGTTCTCCATCCACCGCGGCGAGCTGCACCGGGTGCTGCTCGATACGGTGAAGCAGCGCCTCGGCGCCGAGCGCGTCGTCACCGGCCATGCGCTGGCCCGCTTCGCCGACGAAGGCGGCCGCACGCAGGGGCAGTTCGTGCGCGCGGGCGACGGCGAGCCGGTGGTGTTCGAGGCCGACGCGCTGGTGGCGGCCGACGGCATCCATTCCGCCGCGCGGCGCCAGATGTGGCCCGACGAAGGCCCGGCGCGCTACGGCCAGCGCGTGCTGTGGCGCGCCATCACCGAGGGCGAGCCCTTCGGCGACGGCCGCTCGATGTTCATGGCCGGCTACCAGGACGTGAAGTTCGTCGCCTACCCGATCTCGAAGAAGCACTTCGACGCCGGCCGCTCGCTCATCAACTGGATCGCCGAGCTGACGATCCCCGGCGACACGCCGCCGCGGCAGGACTGGAACCAGGAGGTGAGCCCGAGCCGCTTCGACCGCCACTTCGCGGACTGGACCTGGCCGTGGATCGACATCCCGAAGCTGATCCGCGGCGCGACGGCCATCTACGAGTTCCCTCTGGTCGACCGCGACCCGCTGCCGCGCTGGCGCAGCGGCCGCGCCACGCTGCTGGGCGACGCGGCGCACCCGATGTACCCCATCGGCTCCAACGGCGCCTCGCAGGCCATCCTCGACGTGCGCGCGCTGGCCGACGCGCTGGCGTCGCAGCCCACGATCGACGCCGCGCTCGACGCCTACGAGGAAGAGCGCCGCCCCAAGACCGGTGCCATCGTGCTCGCCAACCGGCAGAACGGCCCGGAGCAGGTGATGCAGATCGCCGAGGAGCGGGCGCCGCAGGGTTTCGCGCACGTCAACGACGTGATCCCGCAGGAAGAGCTCGAAGGCATCTCCGCGCGCTACAAGCAGCTCGCGGGCTTCGACAAGGCGCAGTTGCAGAAGAAGGGCTGAGGCCCTTCAACCAGCCGCCAGGCTGCGTAGCGCCGCGGCCGTGGCCGCGTCGGCGGGGAAGAAGGTCTCCAGCGCCAGCTCCGCCAGGGTGATGTCCACGGGCGTGCCGAACACCGTGGTCGTGCCGATGAACGACAGCACGCCCGCCTCGGTGCGCAATTGCAGCGGCACGGCGAAGGCCGGGGGCGGCGGGGCGTCGCCGCTGGCGTCCTGCGGGGCCGGCAGCGCCTCCAGCTCGCGCAGCAGATCCACCAGCACCGGGTCGGCCGAGGCCGCGATCTGCTGGCGCAGCCGCGCGAACACATGCTCGCGCCACTGCACGAGGTTGACGATGCGCGGCGCCAGCCCGCCGGGATGCAGGCTCAGGCGCAGCACGTTCACGGGCGGCGCGAGCAGGGCCGCGTCGAGGCCGGCCAGCAGCAGCGGCACGCTGCGGTTGTGCGCCAGCATCGTCCAGTGCCGGTCGATCGCGAGCGCGGGGAAGGGCTCGTGGCCGCGCAGCACCAGGTCCACCGCCTCGCGCGCCGCGGCCAGCGACGGGTCGTCGAGCGAGCGCTCGCGGTACATCGGCGCGAAGCCGGCGGCGGTGAGCAGCGTGTTGCGCTCGCGCAGCGGCACATCCAGGCGCTCGGCCAGGCGCATCAGCATCTCGCGGCTGGGCGAGGCGCGGCCGGTCTCCACGTAGCTCAGGTGGCGGGTCGACACGTCGGCCTCCATGGCGAGATCGAGCTGGCTCAGGCGCCGCCGCTGGCGCCAGTCGCGCAGCAGGGTGCCGACGCCGGGCATGGACGGGGCGGGCAGGGTGGCATGCATGGCGGCAACGATAGCCGGCCGGCCGCGCCGGCGGCCATGACCTGCGAGGTCATGGACCGGCCGGCGCGGCATGCCGAGCATGCGGGCACCGCAACCGTTCTTCGACCCTGGAAAGGAGCCCGTCATGTCCATCGTCCCGATGTCCGTCTTTCTTCGCCGCGTGCTGTGGGCCGACGCCCTGGTGAGCGGTGCTGCCGGCGCGCTGATGCTGTTCGGCGCGGCGCTGCTCGCGCCGTGGCTGAACCTGCCGGTCGCCCTGCTCGCGCCGGCCGGCGCGGTGCTGGTGCTGTATGCCGGCGCGCTGCTGTGGCTCGCGCGCAAGCCGGCGCTGCCGCGTGGCGCGGTGTGGGGGCTGATCACGATCAACCTGCTGTGGGCGATCGACTGCCTGTGGGTTTCGCTCGGCGGCGTGTTCGCGCCCACGGCGCTCGGCCATGCCTTCATCGGCGTGCAGATCGCGGCGGTGCTGGTGTTCGCCGACCTGCAGTACATGGCGCTGCGGCGGCGGCCGTCCACGCAGCACGGCTGACCTGCATTGCTCCCTCTCCCTCTGGGAGAGGGTTGGGGTGAGGGCGCGGCATCACATGCCATGCCGCCGCTGCTATCGTCGCCGCCGTGACCCGTGCCACTCCCCGCTTCGACCGCCTCGACGCCCTGCGCGGCTTCGCCATCGTCTGGATGGCGGTCTTTCACTTCAACTTCGACCTCGCGACGCTGAAGTTCACGCAGCAGAACTTCTACGCCGACCCGTTCTGGACGATCCAGCGCACCTGCATCGTCAGCCTGTTCCTCTTCTGCGTGGGCTTCGGCCAGGCCGTCGCGGTGGCGCAGGGCCAGCGCTGGCCGCGGTTCTGGAAGCGCTGGGCGCAGGTCGCCGGCTGCGCGCTGCTGGTGAGCGCCGGCTCGGCGCTGATGTTCCCGCGCAGCTGGATCAGCTTCGGCGTGCTGCATGCCATCGCGGTGATGCTCATCGTGCTGAGGCTCACCGCCGGCGCCGGCCGCTGGCTGTGGCTCGCGGGGCTGGTGGCGCTGCTGCTGCCGCAGTTCGTGGCGCATCCGTTCTTCGACGCCCGGCTGACCAACTGGATCGGGCTCGTCACGCACAAGCCCGTCACCGAGGACTTCGTGCCGCTGCTGCCCTGGCTGGGCGTGGCCTGGTGGGGCCTGGCGGCCGGGCAGTGGGTGCTGCGGCGGCGCCCGGGCTGGGTGTCGGGGCCGATGCCGTTGGCGCTGGACCCGCTGGCCGTGCTCGGCCGCTGGAGCCTGAGCTTCTACATGCTGCACCAGCCGGTGCTGATCGGCCTGCTGCTCGCCGTGCGGGCGCTCTTGCGCTGAGGCGGCCCACTACCATCGTGCGATGAGCAACAAGATCCTGTTCGGCTTCCACGCCGTCACGGTGCGGCTGAAGACGGCGCCAAAGTCCATCGTCGACATCCACGTCGACGCCACGCGCCGCGACCAGCGCATGCGCCAGTTCGTGGAGCGTGCGCGCGAGGCCGGCGCCAAGCTCGTCGACAGCGACGACGAGCGCCTGCACAAGCTGTGCGGCACGCACCGCCACCAGGGCGTGGTGGCGCGGGTGGAGGCGGTGGCCGCCGCGCGCCATTCGCTCGACGACACGCTCGACGCGGTGCAGGGTCCGCCGCTGCTGCTGGTGCTCGACGGCATCACCGACCCGCACAACCTGGGCGCCTGCCTGCGCGTGGCCGACGGCGCCGGTGCGCATGCGGTGATCGCGCCCAAGGACCATGCGGTGGGCCTGAACGCCACCGTCTCCAAGGTGGCGAGCGGCGCGGCCGACACCGTGCCGTACTTCATGGTGACCAACCTCGCGCGCACCCTGAACGAGCTGAAGGAGCGCGACATCCGCATCATCGGCACCTCCGACGCCGCCGAGCGCTCGCTCTACGACCTGGACCTGCGCGGCCCCGTCGCGCTGGTGCTGGGCGCCGAGGGCGCGGGCATGCGCCAGCTCACCGGCCGCACCTGCGACGAGCTGGTGCGCCTGCCGATGAAGGGCGCGGTCGAGAGCCTGAACGTCTCGGTCGCGTCGGGCATCTGCCTGTACGAGGCGCTGCGCCAGCGTGGCGGCTGACGGCACGCTCGCGGCGGTGCGTGCGCGCATCGGCGCGGCGGGGCGCGTCTGCGTGCTGACCGGCGCCGGCATGTCGGCCGAGAGCGGCATCGCCACCTTCCGCGACGCGCAGACCGGCCTGTGGGCGCGCTTCGATCCGGCGCAGCTCGCGAGCGAGGCGGGCTTTCGTGCCGACCCGGCGACGGTGTGGACCTGGTACGCCGAGCGCCGCGCCGGCGTGCGGCGCGCCCAGCCCAACGCCGGCCACCTGGCGCTGGGCGGGTTCGCGCAGCGCCGCCCGGGCGTGCTGACGGTGGTGACGCAGAACGTGGACGACCTGCACCAGCGCGCCGGCAACGCCGACGCCATCCGGCTGCACGGCGACATCCTCGCCGACCGCTGGCTCGAGCCTTCCCGGCGCGGCGACCACGTCTGCGACCCGGCCCGCGCCGTCGCGGGCACGCCGCCGCGCTGCGGAACCTGCGGCAACCTGCTGCGCCCCGACGTGGTGTGGTTCGGCGAGATGCTGCCGTTCCAGGCCCTGCAGCAGGCCGAGCTGGCGGCCGCGTCGTGCGACGTGATGCTGGTCGTCGGCACCTCGGGCGCGGTGTGGCCGGCCGCCGGGCTGGCCGCCCGGGCGCGCCGCGGCGGCGCCTTCGTCGCCATCGTGAACCCGCAGCCGAGCGAGATCGACGGCGAGGCCCACGCCGTGCTGCGCGGCACGGCGGCGACCCTGCTGCCCGCGCTGCTCGGTCCCGGCTGAGCACGCCCTACACTGGCGTGTCTTCCTCGCCGCGCCCGTCATGCCCGTCACCGCCGTCACCCATCCGCTCGTGCGCCACAAGGTCGGGCTCCTGCGCGAGCACGACATCTCCACCAAGAAGTTCCGCGAGGTCACCAACGAGCTCGCGCGGCTGCTGGCCTACGAGGCGACGGCCGACTTTCCGCTGGAGACGCACACCGTGCAGGCCTGGAGCGGCCCGGCCGAGGTGGAGCGCATCAGCGGGCGCAAGGTGACGGTCGTGCCCATCCTGCGCGCGGGCATCGGCATGCTCGACGGCGTGCTCGACATGGTGCCCAACGCCAAGATCAGCGTCGTGGGCCTGAGCCGCAATCACGAGACGCTGCAGCCCGAGAGCTACTTCGAGCGCTTCGTCGGCCACCTGGACGAGCGCACGGCGCTCATCGTCGACCCGATGCTCGCCACCGCCGGCTCGATGATCGCCACCATCGACCTGCTCAAGCGCAACGGCTGCCGCGACATCCGCGCGCTGGTGCTCGTGGCCGCGCCCGAGGGCGTGGCGGCGCTCGACAGGGCGCACCCCGACGTGCGCTGCTGGACGGCGGCGATCGACAGCCACCTCAACGAGGTCGGCTACATCATCCCGGGCCTGGGCGACGCCGGCGACAAGATCTTCGGAACGAAGGTCTGACCACGCTGCTCCAACCGGGTTGCACGGTTTACAAAGCGTCATGGGCGGGTCACGCCGAGCGCCCATACTGTCCTGCTTCACGGCCTGAAAGGAGTTCCCCATGCCGCGACCATTTCGTTTCTGGATGACCGGCTGCGTGGCCGTGGTGCTGGCCGCCGTGGGCGGCACGCGCATCGCGGCGGCCGGCCAGGAACTGCAGACCACCCCCAGCCGCTACGACGTCGTGGAGACGGTCGAGCGCATCGAGGCCTGCGCGCGCCAGCACGGCCTGAGCATCTTCGCCCGCATGGCCGAGCCCGGCCACGCCTCGCCGGCCGCGCCGGAGCTCGCGCGCGGGCGACAGGCGGTGATCGTCTTCGCGAGCGGCCAGGGCGGCACGCCGGTGTTCATGACCTCGGCCGATGCGCGGCCCGATCTTGCCCTGATGCTCTACGTGCGCGATGGCCCGTCCGGCGGCGTGGAGGTGCTGATGCCGAACACCGACTGGAGCGACCTGCCGCCCGAGGTGGCGCACGACGTGGCCGAACTGCCGCGGGTGGTGGCCGAGGCGCTGGCCTGACGGCGCCCGGGCCCTAGCCGGCGCGGCGCACCTGCCGTTCGACCCACACGCTGACGGCGATGCCGACGACGGCCCACGCCAGCCCCACCCAGTTCAGCGGCGCGTAGCCGCCGTGCGCCACGATCCAGCCGCCGCTGCCGGCGCCGGCCGCCTGGCCGAGGTAGATGGCCGAGCTGTTGAGCGCCATCAGCGCGGACGCGAGCGCCGGCGCGGCATGGCCCAGCCGCGCCTGCTGCGCCGAGTTGCCGGCGAAGCAGGCGAAGGCCCAGGGCATGGCGATGACCGCCATCACCGCGATGCTGTGCGCCAGCGGCCACAGCAGCAGGCTGAAGCCGATCATCGCCACCGCCGCCGTGGCCGCGCGCCCCGGGCCGATGCGGTCGACGTGGCGGCTGAGCAGCACGTTGCCGATCACGCCGAGGGCGCCGTACCACGCGAACATCAGGCCCACCTCGGTGGCGTTGGCGCCGAGGATGTCGCGGGAGTAGGGCGCGAAGTAGGAGAAGAGGGTGAACTGCCCGGCGCTCATCAGCGCCGTGACGGCCACCATCGGCATCAGCACCGGATGGGTGAACACCGTCTTCCACGCCGCGAGCGAGAGCGCCGGCGGGCGCACGCCGTCGGGCAGCGCGGCATGCACCCAGGCTGCGCCCCCGAGCGCCAGCACCCCCACGGCCGAGAAGGCGATGCGCCAGCCGAAGCTGTCGCCCAGCCAGGCGGCCATCGGCATGCCCAGCACCGAGGCGAGCGACCAGCCGAGGAAGATGAAGGTGATGGAGCGCCCGCGCTCCTCGGGCGGCGCCACCACGCCCACCGCGGCCGCGGCCTGCGGCGTGAACACCGCGGCGCCGAGCACGGTGACGGCGCGCACCGGCCACAGCGCGGCATACGAGGGCATCAGCGCGCACAGCAGGTGGCCCAGGCCGAACCACAGCAGCGAGACCGCGAGCAGCCGGCGCCGGTCGAAGCCCGCCACCCAGCCGGCGAGCAGCGGGGCGCCCACGCACATCACCGCGGCCGAGATGGCGATGAGTTGGCCGGCCAGTGCCACCGAGACCTCCAGGCCGCGGCTGATGTCGTTCAGCGCGCCGGCCGTGACCATCACGCCGCAGCCGATGGCGAAGTTGCCGAACAGCAGCGACCAGCGCGCACCGGCCAGCGCACGGTGGCCGGGTGCCGCCGCGCCGGCGTGCGCCGGGCTCACCGCAGCACCTTCAGCGCATCGGGATTGACGATGTTCGTCGGCGTGCCGTTGATGAAGTTGACGACGTTGTCGAAGGCCGCGCTGAAGTACAGCTCGTAGCTGTCCTGCTCGACGTAGCCGATGTGCGGCGTGCACACCGCGTTCTCCAGGCGCAGCAGCGGGTGGCCCTGCAGGATGGGCTCGCTCTCGAACACGTCGATCGCGGCCATGCCGGGGCGGCCGCGGTTGAGCGCCGAGACCAGCGCGTTCTCCTCGATCAGCTCGGCGCGCGAGGTGTTCACCAGCAGCGCCGTGGGCTTCATGCGCGAGAGCGATTCGAGGTTGACGACGCCGCGCGTGGTGTCGGTCAGGCGCAGGTGCAGCGAAAGCACGTCGCAGGTCTCGAAGAATTCCTCGCAGCTCGGCGCGGCGACCAGGCCGTCCGCGGCGGCCTTCGCGCGCGCGGGCTCGCTGCCCCACACCATCACCTGCATGCCGAAGGCGCGGCCGTAGCCGGCGACGAGCTGACCGATCTTGCCGTAGCCCCACACGCCCAGCGTCTTGCCGCGCAGCACCATGCCGAGGCCGAAGTTGGTCGGCATCGACGCCGCCTTGAGGCCCGACTGCTGCCACGCGCCGTGCTTGAGGTTGCCCACGTATTGCGGCAGGCGGCGCATCGAGGCCATGATCAGCGCCCAGGTCAGCTCCGCCGGCGCCACCGGCGAGCCCACGCCCTCGGCCACCGCGATGCCCTGGCGCGTGCAGGCCTCGATGTCGATGTGCGCGCCGACCCGCCCGGTCTGCGCGATCAGCTTGAGCCTGGGCAGCTTCTCGAGCAGCTGACGCGGGAAGTGCGTGCGCTCGCGGATCGGCACCAGCACCTCCGCGTCGCGCAGGCGCACCGACAGCTGGCCGATGCCCTTGACGGTGTTGGTGAAGACCTTGGCGTTCAGGGACTCCAGCTTGGTGGCGCAGCGCAGCTTGCGCACCGCGTCCTGGTAGTCGTCGAGGATGATGATGTTCACCGGGCGGCATTGTGCCCCCTCGACCCGGCCCACGCAGCGCCCGGGGAGGGGCCGTGCGGCCGGCCGCGGCGCGGCCTGCGCGTTTGCCCAATAGGCGGGCGCGGTACGAACGGGTACCCTCTCGGGTTCCGTTCACGAGCCGGAGAAGGGCATGAAGCTGTTGCGCCGCGGAATCGCGGTCCTGTTGTTGCTGCTGGTGCTGGCGGCGCTCGCGCTGTGGGTGTATTCGCGGCAGGTGCTGCCGGTGACCGAGGGAAGCCTGAGCCTCGCGGGGCCGAAGGCGGAGCTGCGCATCGAGCGCGATGCCCACGGCATCCCGACGATCCGCGCCGGCTCGCTGGAGGACGCGCTGTTCGGCCTGGGCTTCGCGCACGCGCAGGACCGGCTGTGGCAGCTGGAGACGCACCGCCGCATCGGCTCCGGCCGGCTGGCCGAGGCCTTCGGCGAGGGCGCGCTGGACACCGACCGCTTCCTGCGCGCGCTGGGCGTGCGCCGCGCGGCCGCCGCCCAGTGGGCGAAGGTCGACGGCGAGATGCGCACCGCGGTGCTGGCCTACACGGCCGGCGTCAACGCCTACGTCGGGCAGGCGATGAAGGCCCGGCCGCCCGAGTTCGTGGTGCTCGGCCTGCAGCCCGAGCCCTGGACGCCCGAGGACACGATGGCCTGGGCCGTGATGATGGCCTGGGACCTCGGCGGCAACTGGACCAACGAGCTGCTGCGCATGCGCCTGGCGCTCAAGCTGCCGGTCGAGCGCATCAACGAACTGGTGCCGCCGTATCCCGGCGACAAGCCGCTCGTGACCACCGACTACGCGGCGCTGTTCCGCGAGCTGAAGGTCGATCCCCGGCTCGCGCAGCACGCGCAGCTCGCCGCGCCGGAGTCGGGCGTCGAGGGCGTCGGCTCCAACAACTGGGTGCTGCACGGCTCGCGCACCGACACCGGCAAGCCGCTGCTCGCCAACGACCCGCACCTGCACCTGTCGGCGCCGGCGCTGTGGTACTTCGCGCGCATCGAAGCGCCCGGCCTCAAGGTGGCGGGCGCGACGATGCCCGGCGTGCCGGCCGTCGTGCTGGGGCAGAACGAGCACGTGGCCTGGGGCTTCACGAACACCAACCCGGACGTGCAGGACCTCTACCTCGAGCGCATCGACCCGGACGACCCCGGCCGCTACCAGACGCCGCAGGGCTGGGCCCGCTTCGAGACCGTCGAGGAAGTCATCAAGGTCAAGGGCAAGCCGGACGTGGTGTTCACCGCCCGCGCGACGCGGCACGGCCCGGTGATCTCGGACACCGGCGCCGCCGAGGGCCTGACCGGCCCGAGCGCGAAGCCGACCTACGCCATCGCCATGCGCTGGACGGCGCTGGACGACGACGTGGGCAACCTGTCGGCGGCGATCGGGTTCAACCGCGCCACCTCGGTGGCCGACTTCGTCGCCGCCTCGGCGCACTACGCCGCGCCGATGCAGAACATGGTGGTGGCCGACCGCGACGGGCACATCGGCTTCGTCGCCGCGGGGCGCGTGCCGGTGCGCAAGCCCGAGAACGACCTGAAGGGCCACGTGCCCGCGCCCGGCTGGGACGCGCGCTACGACTGGGCCGGCTTCGTTCCCGCCGACCAGACGCCGCGCGAGTTCGACCCGGCGAGCGGCTACATCGCCACCGCCAACCAGCGCATCCATCCGGTGGACTACCCGCACTACATCACGGCCGACTGGACGCTGCCGTACCGCATGCAGCGCATCGAGCAGCTGATCGAGGCCAAGCCGAAGCACGGCGCCGACAGCCTGCGCGACATCCAGGCCGATGTGCTGTCGCTGGCGACCCAGCGCCTGCTGCCGGTGCTCGGCCGGGCGCAGTCGGCGCATCCGCTGTTCGACGCGGCGCGCGAGCAGCTGCAGGGCTTCGACGGCACGATGGCCGCCGACAAGGCCGCGCCGCTGATCTTCTATGCCTGGGTGCGGCAGCTTTCGGACGCGGTGTTCGCCGACGAGGTCGGCGACGCGCAGTGGCAGGCCGCGCGCCGCACGCGCACCTTCCGCGACGCGCTGGAAGGCGTGCTCGAGCGCGACGACGCCTGGTGGTGCGACGACAAGACGACGCCCGCCGCCGAGACCTGCCAGCAGCAGGTGGACGCCGCCATGACGCGCGCACTCGACGAGCTGCAGGCCCGCCACGGCAGCGACGTGGCCGCCTGGCGCTGGGGCGATGCGCACGTGGCCCGCTCCGACCACCGGCCCTTCAGCCGCGTCAAGCCGCTGGCGCGCTTCTTCGACCTGCGCGTGCCGGTGGGCGGCGACACCTACACCGTCAACGCGGCGCGGGTGAACCTGTTCCCGGACGGCAGCACCGGCGAGCGCTACCTGAACGAGCACGGCCCGAGCCTGCGGGCGCTGTACGACCTGGGCGACCTGTCGAAGTCGCGCTTCATGCATTCCACCGGCCAGTCGGGCATCGTGTTCTCGCCGCTGTACCGCAGCTTCGTCCAGCCGTGGGCGAAGGTCGAGTACGTGCCGGTGTGGGGCGGCGAGGCGGCGCACACGCTGGTGCTCAAGCCCGCGGGCGGCTGACGCCGCGAAGCGCGCGAAGGGTCAGATCTCGCCGAAACGCGCCTTGCGCTGCGCCGTGTACTTCCACCACGGCGCGGCGGCGGCGCCGGCCATGAAGTCGACCGCGGCCATGAAGGTGTCGAGCACGCAGGGGTCGTGGCGCTGGCCGGTGGCGGCGCACAGCCGCCGGTAGAGCACGAAGGCGTCCTGGCCCTGCAGCTGCCGCGGCTCGTGGATGCCGACGAGGCGCAGGTCGGCGGCCAGTGCCGGCCCGATGTTGGGCAGCTGCTCGAGCGAGAGGCATTCGGCCGGCGTGGCGGCCTTGGGCGCCTTGATGAGCGTGCGGCGGTGCCGCGGCGCCGCCGTGACCGAAGCCGCGGCCGCCTTCGGCGCCGAGGCCATCGCGGGGCTGGCGGCGCCCATCACATCAGCATGTTGTTGCGGATCAGGCCCACGGCCAAGCCTTCGAGCTCGAAGTCGACGTCGCCGAAGGGCACGACGATGGGCTCGAAATCGGGGTTCTCGGGCAGCAGCTCGATGCTGGTGCGGGTGCGCCGGAAGCGCTTCACGGTGACCTCGTCGCCCAGGCGGGCGACGACGATCTGGCCGTTCTTCGCGTCCTTGGCGCGCTGCACGGCGAGCAGGTCGCCGTCCATGATGCCGGCGTCGCGCATGCTCATGCCGCGCACCTTGAGCAGGTAGTCGGGGCGGCGCGGGAACATGCTGGCTTCCACCAGGTAGGTCTGGTCGATGTGCTCCTGCGCGAGGATGGGGCTGCCGGCCGCCACGCGGCCGACCAGCGGGAGCGAGAGCTGCGCCAGGCTCGGCAGCGGCAGGCTGAACTGCTTGCCGCGCTGCTGGTTGAGCGCGCGCAGTGTGTCAGACTGCAGGCGGATGCCGCGCGAGGTGCCGCCCACCAGCTCGATGACGCCCTTGCGGGCCAGCGCCTGCAGGTGCTCCTCGGCGGCGTTGGCGGAGCGGAAGCCGAGCTCGCTCGCGATCTCGGCCCGGGTGGGCGGGGCGCCGGTGCGCTCGATCGCGCTTTGCACGAGGTCGAGCACCTGCTGCTGGCGCTCGGTGAGTTTGGGAGCTTCTTGCACGGCGGTCCTTTGTGCTGTTCCAGGCGGCTCGGCCCGGGCCTGACGATCCATCCAGTAGCTGTATTTTCATCCAGCCCCCGCAAAATGCCAAGCACTGAAGCCCGCGTCGTGATTCTGGGAACCGGCGGCACCATCGCCGGCACGGCGGCGAGCGCCGCCGACGGCGTGGGCTACGACGCCGCGCAGCTCGCCGTGCAGGCGCTCGTGGCCGCCGTGCCGCCGCTGGCCGCCGTGCCGCTCGAATGCGAGCAGGTGGCGCAGGTCGACAGCCGCGACATGGACCACGCGCTGTGGCAGCGCCTCGCGCAGCGGACGGAGCACCACCTCGCGCGCGCCGAGGTGGCCGGCGTCGTGGTCACCCACGGCACCGACACGCTGGAGGAGACGGCGTACTTCCTGCACCGCGTGCTCGCGCCGGGCAAGCCGGTGGTGCTGACGGCGGCGATGCGCCCCGCCACGGCGCTGCTGGCCGACGGGCCGCAGAACCTCTTCGACGCGGTGCAGGTGGCGCGCACCGCCGGCGCGCGCGGCGTGGTCGTGGCCATGGCCGGGGCGGTGCACCACCCGGCGGACGTGCGCAAGCGCCACGGCTACCGCGTCGACGCCTTCGGCTCGGGCGAGGCGGGGCCGATCGGCTGGGTCGAGGAGGGCCGGCTGCGCAGGCTGCGCGACTGGCCGCACGGCGTGCCGCTCGGCCTCGATGCCGTGCGCGCCGACCCGGCGGGGTGGCCGCGGGTCGACCTCGTGACCAGCCACGCGGGCGCGGACGGCGCGGTGGTCCGCGCGATGGTCGCCGCCGGCGCCCGCGGCATCGTCGCGGTCGGCACCGGCAACGGCACGCTGCACCGGGCGCTGGAGGCGGCCCTGCGCGAGGCGCAGGCGCAGGGCGTGCGCGTGCTGCGGTCGACGCGCTGCGCCGAGGGCGGCGTCGTCGGCGAGCCGGCCGGCGCGCTGCCGTCCGCGGGCCCGCTGTCGCCGATCAAGGCGCGCATCGAGCTGCTGCTGGCGCTGCTGTCGGGCGAGGCCGGCGCCTGAAAGCGGCAAGGCCCGGTCCGGCGAAGGATCGGGCCTTGCGGCTGCGGCAGCGAAGGCTCAGACCACCGTCAGTTCCACGTCGACATTGCCGCGGGTGGCGTTCGAGTACGGGCACACCTGGTGCGCCGCCTCGACCAGCTTCTCGGCCTCGGCGCGGTCCATGCCGGGCACGGTGATCGCGAGCTTGACCGCGATGCCGAAGCCGAAGGTGCCGCCGGCCAGCGGGCCGATGCTCACGTCGGCGGCGATGGAGGTGTCGTCCGGCACCTTGATCTTCTGCTTGGCGCCGACGGCCTTCATCGCGCCGATGAAGCAGGCCGAATAGCCGGCCGCGAACAGCTGCTCGGGGTTGGTGCCGGGGCCGCCGGCGCCGCCCATCTCCTTGGGGGTGCTGAGCGTGAGCTCGAGCGTGCCGTCGGGCGTGCGCGAGGTGCCGGCGCGGCCGCCGGTGGAGGTGGCGTGGGCGGTGTAGAGGGCTTTTTCGATGGCCATGGTGCGTTTCCTTTGCAGGGGTGGAGGGATCAGTCGTTGTCGTCGGCACGGGCGCCTTGCAGCCGTCCGCGCAGGCGCTGCAGCCGGGTGGTGAGGTCGACCAGCTCGTCGGCGCCGCAGCCCGTGGCCTGCACCAGCCGGCGCGGCACGCCGCGTGCCGCCCGCCGCAGCTCGCGCCCGGCGGGGGTGAGGCTCACGATCACGCGGCGCTCGTCGTCGGCCGCGCGCTCGCGCGTCAGCCAGCCGGCGGCTTCCATGCGCTTGAGCAGCGGGGTCAGCGTGCCGGAGTCGAGGAACAGGCGCTCGCCCAGCTCGCCGACCGTCTGGGCGTCGCGTTCCCACAGCAGCAGGAGCGCGAGGTACTGCGGATAGGTGAGGCCCAGCGGCTCGAGCAGCGGCTTGTAGACCTTGGTCATCGCCAGCGACGCGGAGTAGAGCGCGAAGCACAGCTGCTGGTCGAGCTGCAGCCAGGCATCGTCGGTGCCGGCGTTGCGTGCGGGGCGTGTGGCGGTCGTGACCATGGGCGGCAGTGTATTTGGAAGTTCGCTATTAAATTGTGAGCAATGTAATCGCCACGCCGCCCGTGGGGCCAACCGGGGCGCGGCGGCTCAGTCCGCGCCGGCCAGCGATTCGATCTCGGCGCTCAGTTCGAGCCAGCGCTGCTCGAGCGACTCGATCTCGGCGTTCACCTGCTTGAGCCGCTTGCCGCGCTCGGCCATCTGCGGCGGCAGCAGGGCGTTGCTCGCCAGGGCCGTCTGGAGCGCGCTGCCTTCGGCGTTCAGCGCGGCGAGCTGCTGCTCGATGCGCTGCACCTCGCTGCGCAGCGGCTTGGTGCGCGCTGCCAGCGCCTGGCGGGCGCGCGCCAGCTCCTTGCGGTCGTCGCGGCGCCGGTTCGGATCGGCCGCCGCAGCCGGATCCGGCTGCGGCTCGCGCTGCGCGCGGATGGAGTCGCGCGCGCTGTCGCGGGCCGCCCGGGCCATCTCGCGCGAGGTGTCGAGCAGCCATTTCTGGTAGTCGTCCAGGTCGCCGTCGAAGGGCTTGACGGCGCCGTCGCTCACCAGCCAGAACTCGTCGCAGACCTCGCGCAGCAGCGCGCGGTCGTGGCTGACCAGCATCACCGTGCCCTCGAACTCGTTGAGCGCCATGCTCAGGGCCTCGCGCGTGGTGAGGTCGAGGTGGTTGGTCGGCTCGTCGAGCAGCAGCAGGTTGGGACGCTGCCACACCAGCATGGCGAGCACGAGGCGCGCCTTCTCGCCGCCGCTGAGCGTGCCCACCGGCTGGCTGACCATGTCGCCGACGAAGCGGAAGGAGCCGAGGAAGTCGCGCAGTTCCTGCTCGCGCCCGGCCGGGCCGACGTCGCGCGCGAGCCGCACCATGTGCATCAGCGGGCCGTCGTCGAGCTGCAGCACGTCGAGCTCCTGCTGCGCGAAATAGCCGATGGACAGGCCCTTGCCTTCGGTCATGTCGCCGGCGAGTGGCGGCAGGTCCTTCGCGATGGTCTTCACGAGGGTCGACTTGCCCTGGCCGTTGGCGCCGAGGATGCCGATGCGCTGGCCGGCGAGCACCGAGCGGTTGACGCCTTGCACGATGACGGCCGGCTCGGCGCCGTCGATGCCGGGGTAGCCGCAGGCGAGGCCGGAGAAGGCCAGCATCGGGTTCGGCAGACTCAGCGGCTCGCGGAACTCGAACTGGAAGTCGGCGCTCGTGAGCACCGGCCCGAGCTTTTCCATGCGCGCCAGCGCCTTGACGCGGCTTTGCGCCTGCTTGGCCTTGCTGGCCTTGGCCTTGAA
>JBIQHD010000064.1:0-7108 GCA_044508835.1 Rubrivivax sp. | reverse complement strand
CCAATTCAGTCTTGAATGAGTTGACTACTTCGGAAGTCCCTGTAAAGGGTTAGGCATCGCTTTCTGTGACGAGTAAACGTGCCCGAGGAGATGTGGAGCGTAGTTCTCGCCACGCATCACGGACGACGAGCGCTGTAAGGAGCATGCCAAACAGGCAAATCGGAACTCTAACCTCTGTGATGGACCATGACCCATACCAGGCAAGCGCGGCTGCGTGGAAACCAATAGCCACGATGAATACTGCCAGTGTGCGCCGAGAGACTGAGAGCTTTGCTTGATAAGGCGGGTACACAACTGCTATCGCCGACTGCGCAAGCCATGCCAGACCGAGAGGCACAGACAGCCAGACCGCCAGTACCAGAAGGAACATGGTGTGCGCGATGCTGAAAAAGAGCATCTGGGGGCCACGAAGAGTAAGACCATACATCTCGAAAGCCGCCCACAAGCCGCCGGGCAACGAAAGGAACGCTGACCAGCGGTATAGGAATCGAGAGAGCGTCGTTTCTGGCATGCGATGCCTAACGTGATTTAGAGCGCAGATCAGCCGCGTATCCAGCCGCCCTGCCGCATAACCTGGGAATGCTCAATCCTCTGAGCCCCGCTTGAAGCCTGCTCCAGCAGCGTATACACTGTACATTCATACAGTGATATCCTCGATGACTCATCCGGCGCCCTCCCTGCCCCCGCTGAAGTCCGCACGTCTGCTGGATCAGGTGCGAGAGCGGATTCGTTATTTGCACTACAGCATACGGACGGAGCAGGCCTACGTCCATTGGGTGCGGGCCTTCGTGCGCTTTCACGGCGTGCGCCATCCACTGGAGATGGGCGGCGCCGAGGTGGAGGAATTCCTCAGCTGGCTGGCCAATGAGCGTTCGGTGGCCGTGTCCACGCACAAGCAGGCGCTGTCGGCATTGATGTTTCTCTATCAGAAGGTGCTGGGTGTCGACTTGCCGTGGATGAACAGGATCGGCCGTCCCAGGGCGACGCCGCGCTTGCCGGTGGTCCTGACCACCGATGAGGTGGCGCGGCTGTTGATGCGGCTCGATGGCGTCCATCGGCTGCTGGCGCAGTTGCTCTACGGCACGGGCATGCGCATCATGGAAGGCGTTCGCCTGCGGGTGAAGGATGTCGATTTCGAGCGGCGCGCCATCGTCGTGCGCGAGGGCAAGGGCGCGAAGGACCGCGTGGTGATGCTGCCCGCGTCGCTGGTGCCCGCCCTGCGCGCGCAGATGGCGCGCTCGCGCCTGCTGTGGTCGGCCGACCGCGAGGCCGGGCGCGGCGGCGTCCACCTGCCGAATGCGTTGGAGCGCAAGTACCCGCGCGCGCCGGCGTCGTGGACGTGGTTCTGGGTGTTTCCGCAGGACCAGCCGTCGACCGACCCGCGTACGGGCGCGGAGCGCCGGCACCATCTCCACGATCAGGGCTTCCAGCGCGCGTTCAAGCGGGCGGTCGAGCAGGCGGGCATCCACAAGCCGGCCACGCCGCACACCCTGCGCCATTCGTTCGCCACGCACCTGCTGCAAGGCGGCTACGACATCCGCACGGTGCAGGAACTGCTGGGCCATGCCGACGTGAGCACCACCATGATCTACACCCATGTGCTGAAGGTGGCTGGCGGTGGGGTCCGCAGCCCGCTCGACGTGCTCGATGCGTCGCTGGACATGGCGCTCGACGTCGCGCTGGCACGGCAGCCGCCGGACCATGGCGTTGTCGATGTCGATGCCGATGCCGCCCATCCCGCCGGGCACGGCGTGGCGCGCTGGCCGGCCGCACGCATGCCGCTGGGCCGCTATGTCGTGGCGGCGAGCGCAGCCTGACCCGCTGAACGGATGAAGCGTTGACGAGACGCTGAGCCGGCAGATGCCGCCGCGCATCGCCGCGCGCATGACCGGCCCATCGCGCCATGAAGACCACGCTGCCGTCCTATGCCGAGCTGCATTGCCGCAGCAACTTCAGCTTTCTCACCGGCGCGTCGCATCCGGCCGAATTGGTGGCGCGCGCGCAGGCGCTGCGCTACGGCGCGCTGGCGATCACCGACGAATGCTCGTTTGCCGGCGTGGTGCGCGCGCACGAGGCGGCGAAGGAGTTCGGCTTTTCGCTGATCATCGGCTGCGAAATGCGCCTGCAGCGCGACGCGCCCCCGCGTGCCTCGGTCTTCGATCTGCAGGCGCCTTCCGCCGGCACGCCGGCCGCGGCGCCGCCCCCTTTGCCGGCCGCCGCACCTTCCGGCGAGTCGCCGCTCCGCCTCGTCCTCCTCGCCCAGACTCGCCGCGGCTACGGCAACCTGTCGCACTGGATCACGCTGGCGCGCCGGCGTGCGGACAAGGGCCGCTACGTCGCCTGGCGCGACGACGTGGAGGGCAAGGAACCCAGCGCGCCCATGCTCGCCGGCCTGCCCGATTGCCTCGCCCTGCTGGTGCCCGAGGCGTCGCAGCCCGTCGAGCAGGTGTCCGCCGATGCGATGTGGCTCAAGACCTGGTTCCAGGACCGCGCCGCCATCGCCGTCGAGCTGCTCGGCCGTGCCGACGACGACGTGCTCGCCGCCCGTGTCGAGCACGTCGCCGGCCGCGTCGGCCTGCCCATCGTCGCGGCCGGCGACGTGCTGATGCACGTGCGCTCGCGCAAGCCGCTGCAGGACACGCTCACCGCCACGCGCCTGAACCTGCCGGTGGCGCAGTGCGGCGCCGGCATCGCCGCCAATGCCGAACAGCACCTGCGGCCTCGTTCGCGCCTCGCGGCCCTCTACAAGCCGGCGTGGCTCGCGCAAAGCGTGGCGATGGCCGCGCGCTGCACCTTCTCGCTCGACGAATTGCAATACGAGTACCCGCAGGAACTGGTGCCGCCGGGCGAGACGCCGGCCAGTCACCTGCGCAAGCTCACCCTGGCCGGGATGTCGAAGCGCTATCCGCACGGCGCGCCCGACAAGGTGCGCGAGCGGATCGACATCGAGCTCGGGCTCATCGCTCGCCTGAACTACGAGCGCTACTTCCTCACCGTGGCCGAGATCGTGCAATGGGCGCGCGACCGCGAGATCCTGTGCCAGGGCCGCGGCAGCGCCGCCAATTCGGCGGTGTGCTATTGCCTGGGCGTCACGGCGATCGATCCGGAGCGTGCCACCCTGCTGTTCGAGCGCTTCGTCAGCGCCGAGCGCAACGAGCCGCCCGACATCGACATCGACTTCGAGCACCAGCGGCGCGAAGAGGTCATCCAGCACATCTACAAGAAGTACGGTCGCCACCGCGCCGCGCTCGCGGCCGTGGTCATCAGCTACCGGCCGCGCTCGGCCCTGCGCGACGTGGGCCGCGCGCTCGGCTTCGACCTGCAGCGCATCGACGCGGTGAGCAAATCCCAACAGTGGTTCGATGGCCGCAGCGTGGCGCCCGAGCGGCTGCGCGAGCAGGGCTTCGACCCCGACGCGCCGCTGGTGCGGCTGTGGATGGAGCTCACCGTGCAGCTCATCGGCTTTCCGCGCCACCTGAGCCAGCACCCGGGCGGCTTCGTCATCGCCGCCGAGCAGATGTCGCGGCTCGTGCCGGTCGAGAACGCCAGCATGGAAGGCCGAAGCGTCATCCAGTGGGACAAGAACGACCTCGAATCGCTGCGCCTGATGAAGGTCGACGTGCTCGCGCTCGGCATGCTGAGCGCGATGCGGCGCTCGCTCGAATTCATCGGCCGCAAGCGCGGCGCCGCGTTCGCGCTGGAAGACATCCCGGACAAGGACGAGCCCACCTTCGAGATGATCCGCCGCGCCGACACCATCGGCGTGTTCCAGATCGAGAGCCGCGCGCAGATGAGCATGCTGCCGCGCCTGGCGCCGCGCTGCTTCGACGACCTGATCGTGCAGGTGGCGATCGTGCGGCCGGGGCCGATCCACGGCGGCATGGTGCATCCCTACCTGAAGAACCGCGGCATTCCCGACGACGAGCTCGACTATCCCCAGGCGCTGCGCCCCGCGCTCGCGCGCACGAAAGGCATCCCGATCTTCCAGGAGCAGGTGATGCAGATCGCGATGATCGCCGCCGACTTCACCGCCGGCGAGGCCGACCAGCTGCGCCGCGCCATGGCGGCCTGGAAGCGCAAGGGCGGGCTCGGGCCGTTCCGCGACCGGCTGGTCGAGCGCATGGTGAAGAACGAGTATGACCGCGACTATGCCGAGCGCATCTTCAAGCAGCTCGAAGGCTTCGGCGAATACGGCTTTCCCGAAAGCCATGCGGCGAGCTTCGCGCTGCTCGCCTACGACAGCAGCTGGATGAAATGCCGCCATCCCGACGCCTTTCTCGCCGGCCTGCTGAACAGCCAGCCGATGGGCTTCTACGCGCCGGCGCAACTGGTGCGCGATGCCCGTGCGCATGGCGTCGAGGTGCGGCCGGTGGACGTGTGCGTGAGCGGGGCGCAGAGCACGCTCGAAGCCGGCCCGGCCGGCGATGCCGGGCTGTGGCCGGTGCGCCTGGGGCTGGACCGCGTCCGCGGCCTGTCGGAGAAAGCGCCCGAGCGCATCGTGCAGGCACGCGGCGAGGCGCCGTTCGAGTCGGTCGAGGACCTGTCGCGCCGCGCCGGCCTTGACGCCCGCGACCTGCGCGCCCTGGCCGAGGCCGATGCGCTCGCGGGCCTCGCCGGCCATCGCCACCAGGCCGCCTGGGCGGTGGCCGGCGTCGACACCCGGCCCACCGAGATGCTGCGCGCCACCCGCGTGCACGAGCCGGCCGTGCCGCTCGCCGAGCCCGGTGAAACGCAGCGGATGCTGGCCGACTACCGCGCCGTCGGCCTCACGCTCGGGCGCCATCCGCTGGCACTGCTGCGCGAGGCGCTGTCGGCCTTCAGGGTGCAGCCGGCGGCGGTGCTGCAGGGGTTTCCCAGCGGGCGGCTGGCGCGCGCCAGCGGCCTGGTCACCCACCGCCAGCGGCCCGGGACGGCCAAGGGCACCGTCTTCGTCACGCTGGAAGACGAGACCGGCGCCGTCAACGTGATCGTCTGGCCGCGCGTGGTCGAGTCGCAGCGCCGCCCGCTGCTGGCGGCGCGGCTGCTCACCGTCTACGGCCAGTGGCAGCGCGAGGGCGGGGTGATGCACCTCGTGGCCTCGCGGCTGGTCGACCACACGCCGCTGCTGCAGGGGCTGGAAAACCGCAGCCGCGATTTCAGGTGAGGGCTGCCGGTAGAGTTCGCCGCGCGTTCCCGATCCCACCGGCCCCTGCCATGCTGCTCCTGCTGTCTCCCGCCAAGTCGCTCGACTACGACACGCCCACCCCCGTCGCCGCCACGGCCACGCCGCATTTCGCCGCGCGGGCGGCCGAGCTGATCGGCCTGCTGCGCACGCAGTCGGTGGACGACATCGCCGCGCTGATGAACCTCTCGGCGCCGCTGGCCGAGCTCAACGTCGCGCGCTACGCCGCCTGGTCGCCGCGCTTCACCGCGAAGAACAGCCGCGCGGCGGTGATGGCCTTCAACGGCGACGTGTACGAGGGGCTTGACGCGAGGACGCTCGACGCCGCCGACCTCGCCTGGGCGAACGAGCACGTGGCCATCCTCTCCGGCCTGTACGGCGTGCTGCGCCCGCTCGACCGGCTGCAGCCCTACCGGCTGGAGATGGGCACCGCGCTCGGCGGCCCGCACGGGCGCAACCTCTACGACTACTGGGGCGACGCCGTGGCCAGGCACCTGAACCGGCTGAGCGCGAAGACCGGCTCGCCCGTCATCGTCAACCTCGCCTCGCAGGAGTACTTCCGCGCGGCCGACCGGAAGGCGCTCAAGCCGCGCGTCATCGAGTGCGTGTTCGAGGACTGGAAGG
This sequence comes from Rubrivivax sp., assembly GCA_044508835.1. Classification (GTDB taxonomy): domain Bacteria; phylum Pseudomonadota; class Gammaproteobacteria; order Burkholderiales; family Burkholderiaceae_C; genus JAKFDI01. The sequence goes on along the minus strand of JBIQHD010000064.1, from coordinate 1,323 downwards.
GCGGGCGCTACAAGATCATCAGCTTCTACGCCAAGCGCGCGCGGGGCCTGATGGCGCGGCACCTCATCCGCGAGCGCGCACTGCATCCGCAGGCGCTCGAGCGCTTCGGCCTGGAGGGCTATGCCTTCGCGCCCGAAGCGTCCGAGCCCGACAGGCTGGTGTTCCGCCGCCGGCTGCCCGAGGCGCTCTGAGCGGCAGGGCCTTCGGCGGCTCTTGCAGAATGGCCGGATGAGCTCGACCCAGCAAGTCACCCCCGAACTCCGCCAGTGGATCGTCGCGCAGGCCGCGGCCGGCCAGCCGCCCGACGCCGTGCTCGAGGCCATGCTCAAGAGCGGCTGGAGCGAAGACGTGGCCATGGCCGCGCTGGAAGAGACGCTGCGCGGCCACCTGGCGGACGACGCCCGCGCGCGCGGCCTGCCGCCGCCCGTGGCCGTGCCCGAGCCGATGCCGCACGGCAACGAGCCCGTGCTGCCCGCCGGCGACCGGGACGTGCAGGTGCTCGCCTCGGTGCGCAACCCGCGCGTCGTGGTCCTGGGCGGGCTGGTCACGCCCGCCGAGTGCGAGGAACTGATGGCGCTGGCCGAGGCGCGCCTGGCGCGCTCCGAGACCGTGCAGCTCGACACCGGCGGCAGCGAGGTCAACGCCGCGCGCACCAGCGAAGGCATGTTCTTCGGGCGCGGCGAGCATGCGGTGTGCGCGCGCATCGAGGCGCGCATCGCCGCGCTGCTCGACTGGCCGGTCGAGAACGGCGAGGGCCTGCAGATCCTGCGCTACCGGCCGGGCGCGGAATACAAGCCGCACTACGACTACTTCGACCCGTCGCAGCCCGGCACGCCCGCCATCCTGCGCCGCGGCGGCCAGCGCGTGGCGACCATCGTCATGTACCTGAACACGCCGCGGCAGGGCGGCGCCACCGTCTTCCCCGACGTCAACCTCGAAGTGGCGCCGATCCAGGGCAACGCGGTGTTCTTCAGCTACGACCGCCCGCACCCCATGACGCGCTCGCTGCACGGCGGCACGCCGGTCGTGGCGGGCGAGAAGTGGGTGGCGACGAAGTGGCTGCGGGAAGGGCGGTTCGACTGACCGTTCCCCTTCGAGGAACGACAAGAGAAAAGACCGCTCCTGGGAAGCCGTTCGTACTCATACGGGTTCGCGTTCAAAAGTGCAAACGCCACGAAGGCCCGTTCGTGCTGAGCTCGTCGAAGCGCTCGCCCCCGTCAACCCCACCCGTTCGCGCTGAGGTATCGAAGCGCTCGTCGCCTGAAACCCCGTTCGCGCTGAGCTTGTCGAAGCGCGCGCGCAGTCCGGTTTGGCTGGTTGAAG
>JBIQHD010000004.1:0-202789 GCA_044508835.1 Rubrivivax sp. | reverse complement strand
CATCTGGCCCCAGGGCAGCAGGTAGCCCATGAAGGCCTCGGCCATCAGGCACAGGAAGATCGCGCAGCCGAAGATCCAGACCAGCTCGCGCGGCTTGCGGTAGCTGCCGTAGAGCAGGCCGCGGAACATGTGGAGGTAGACGACGACGAAGAACGCCGAGGCCCCGGTGGAGTGCAGGTAGCGCACCAGCCAGCCCCAGGGCACGTCGCGCATGATGTACTCGACGGATGCGAAGGCGAGCGCCGCATCCGGCTTGTAGTGCATCACCAGGAAGATGCCGGTGACGATCTGGATCACCAGCACCAGCAGCGAGAGCGAGCCGAAGATGTACCAGAAGTTGAAGTTCTTCGGCGCGTAGTACTGGCCCACGTGCTCGTTCCAGAGCTTGCTGGCGGGAAACCGGTTGTCGACCCAGTTCAGCAGCCGCTCGGGGGCCGACGCATTGGCGGGCGCTTCTTTGAATTCAGCCATTGTCGTGTTCTCGTGGTGTGCCGTCGTGCATGCGGCCGCGTCAGGCCTTCTTGTCCTCGCCGATCAGCAGCCGCGTGTCGGACAGGTACATGTGCGGCGGCACCTCGAGGTTGTCGGGCGCGGGCACGTTCTTGTAGACGCGGCCGGCCAGGTCGAAGGTGGAGCCGTGGCAGGGGCACAGGAAGCCGCCCGGCCAGTCGTCGGGCAGCGAAGGCTGCGGGCCCGCCGTGAACTTGTCGGTCGGGGAGCAGCCCAGGTGCGAGCAGATGCCCACCGCCACCAGCACCTCGGGCTTGATCGAGCGGTATTCGTTGCGCGCGTACTCGGGCGTCAGCTCGTCCGGGTGGCGCTGCGACTGCGGGTCGGCCAGCTTGCCGTCGAGCTTGGGCAGCTCGGCCAATTGCTCGGGCGTGCGGCGGATGATCCACACCGGCTTGCCTCGCCATTCGACGGTGATTTTCTGCCCGGGCAGGAGCCCGCCGATGTCCACTTCCACCGGCGCCCCGGCGGCGCGCGCCCGTTCCGATGGCTGGAAGGTGCTGACGAAGGGCACCGCGACTGCCACACCGCCCACCACGCCAGCGCAACTGGACGCGATGAGCCACGTACGTTTGTCGTTATCGACGGGCTTCTCACTCATGGCACTCATGGGGATCCTTGCAAGAACTTCTAGTCGTAGGCAACCCGGAATTCTAGCGGACGAGTCAAGGGGGCCGCCCAGGGGAACGGGCGGGAGCGGCGACGGCTTGACTTGGCGCGGGCGGCGGGAATACTGCGCTTCCGCCATCGGCGATCGACCCCCGCCGGCGGCGACACCGCACACCCACCATCAGGAGCCACCATGAGTTTCGTATCCGAGTTCAAGGAATTCGCGATCAAGGGCAACGTCATCGATCTCGCCGTCGGCGTGATCATCGGCGCGGCGTTCTCCAAGATCGTCGACTCCATCGTCGGCGACCTCATCATGCCGGTGGTGAGCCGCATCTTCGGCGGCCTCGACTTCTCCAACTACTACCTGCCGCTCGCGGGGCAGGCCGCGGGGCTGCCGCTGGCCGAGGCCAAGAAGGCCGGCGCGGTGTTCGCCTACGGCAACTTCATCACCGTGTCGCTGAACTTCCTGATCCTCGCCTTCATCATCTTCATCATGGTCAAGCAGATCAACCGCCTCAAGCGCGCCGCGCCGCCGCCGGCGCCCGCCGAGGACCCGGCGGACGTGGTGCTGCTGCGGGAAATCCGCGACGCGCTGAAGAAGTAGCCAATTGCCGCGGTCTTCCGCGGACCGGGGGCCCGCCGTTTGGCCCCATACTTCGCCGACCGGCCACCACGGCCCGGACGAGGTGTCAGCGGCGGGTTCCCGATGAGCCACAACAAATTCCAGCTGCCTGCCGCCCTGGAGGCGGCAATCGGTCATGTGCAGGCGGTCGCCACGGCGGCCGCCCAGCGCGTGGTCGCCCAGCTGGCCGACCCCGGCCCGGTGATCCCGGGCCCCGCCGAGCGCGCCGCGATGCACACGGCGCACACCGACCTGCGGCTCAAGCTCGGCAGCTTCACCAGCGCGTTCGAGCAGGCGCTGCGCGCGCGGGTCGCCGACGAGCTGGCCCCGCGCCATGCCGGCCATCGCACCCTCGATACGGTGTCCTGGGAGACGCTCAGCCTCGTCGAGGACACCGAGCTCGAGAGCCGCATGCTCGCAGACCGCATCGGCCAGGCCGTCTCCCACGCCTGCGAAGCGCCGCTGCGCGACCTGGCGATGTACGTGGGCGGCCTGCTCGACTTCGGCTGGGCCGACGAGGAGCGCAACCCGCTGCGGGCCGAGGTGATCGGGCAGGCGGCCCGCGCGGCGATCGAGACCGTCACCGACGACGCGGACGCGCGCAAGCTGCTGGCGCGCGAATTCGGCCAGGCGCTGGCGAAGACGATGCCCGAGGCCTATGCCGACATCGTGCGCGACATGCAGGCGCGCCGCGTCAAGCCGGCCGGCCTCGCAGTGCGGACGGTGCACGGCCCCGGCCAGAGCCTGCCCGGCCTCCACAGCGGCTACGACAGCCTGCGCCAGGACCTGCAGCCCACCCGCCCCGGCCCGAGCGACTACGCGCCCATGCCGGGCCACTTCGCCGGGCGCCCGCGCGGCCACGGCCCGGGCGCCGACGCCCTCACCCAGCCGGCCGGGTTCGGCGGCTCGGGCCCCGGGCGCGCGATGCCGCGCCCCGGCGGCGCGTCGAGCGGCGGCGGCTTCGACAGCCGGCCCGCCGGCATGGCGCGCAGCGCGGCCGACGCCGAGCTGATCTCGCTGCTGCGCCGCCTGACCTACCTCGCGAGCCGCCCCGGCGGGCTCGATGCCGCGCCGCCCGCGGCCACGTCCACCGGCGGCTTCGGCGCCACCTCCACGCGCAGCGGCCGCAGCGGCGCCATGGGCCTGGGCGGCGCGGCCCCCAGCATCGCGGGCGGCTTCGGCGACGCGGCCGCCGCGGGCGTCGGCGGGCTGATGGCCGTCAACCTGATCCGCGCCCACCGCGAGGAGCTGATGCAGGCCTCGCCGGGCAAGCTCGATCACATGGTGATCGACGTCGTCGGCAGCCTGTTCGACCAGATCCTGTCGGACACGCGCGTGCCGCCGCAGATGGCGCGCCAGATCGCGCGGCTGCAGCTGCCGGTGCTGCGCGTGGCGCTGTCGGACAGCAGCTTCTTCTCGTCGCGCCGGCACCCGGTGCGCCGCTTCGTCAACCGCATCGGCTCGCTGGCCTGCGCCTTCGACGAGTTCGACGACGGCCCCGGCAAGGCGCTGCTCGATCAGGTGCGCGAACTGGTGCAGGAAATCGTCGACGGCGACTTCGACCAGCTCGAGATCTACACCGCCAAGCTCACCGCGCTCGAGAACTTCATCGCCGGGCAGTCGCAGGCCCAGGTCGAAGGCACCGGCGCGGCCTCGCTGCTCGAGAACAAGGAATCCGAGCTGCGCATCCAGCAGCGCTACATGGCGCAGCTGCAGGCCGCGCTCGCGTCGGTGACGATGCCGGCCTACCTGCGCGAATTCGTCTCGCAGGTGTGGAGCCAGGCGCTGGTGGCGGCCACGCGCAAGGGCGGCGCCGATTCCGAACTGGCGCGGCGCCTGCGCGAGGCCGGGCGCGACCTCGTGCTCTCGGTGCAGCCCAAGGGCTCGCGCGAGATGCGCAAGCGCTTCCTGATGCAGCTGCCGGCGCTGATGAAGAACCTGAACGAGGGCATGAAGCTCATCGGCTGGCCGGAGCCGGCGCAGAAGTCCTTCTTCGGCCAGCTGCTGCCCTCGCACGCCGATTCGCTCAAGGCGCCGCCGATCTCCGAGCTCGACCACAACCTGATGGCCAGGCAGCTCGACGGCGTGTTCGCCGCGCCGATCCCGAGCGGCTACGGCGACATTCCGCGCGCCGAGCATGCCGCCTTCGCCGCGGCCGAGATCGAGCAGCGCTTCTCCCCCGAGGAGGCGCAGCAGGTCGGCCTGCTGGACGAAAACGCCGTCGACTGGAACGGCGAGGTCGACATCGACCTGAGTGCCGAGCCGCCCGAGGAGGCGGAGGAGGCAGCCGACTCCACCGACACCGCGCCGCTGGACCTCGGCGTGGACATCAACCTGGACCTCATCGCCGCCGACCCGGCCGAGCCGTCGCGCGGGCCGCAGCTCTTCGACCACGTGCGCCTGGGCTTCGCCTACCAGATGCTGCTGAAGGACCAATGGCAGAAGGTGCGCCTGAGCTACGTGAGCCCGGGGCGCAGCTTCTTCGTCTTCACCCGCGGGCGCAAGCACCAGGAGACGATCTCGCTCACGGCGCGCATGCTCTCGCGCATGTGCGAGGCGGGGCGCATGCGGGCGGTCGAGAGCGCCTACCTGATGGAGCGCGCCACGGCGCGGGCGCGCCGCCAGCTCGCGGCGCTGAAGACGACGCCGAGCCGGCACTGAACCATCACTGAACCGTCCCGGCCAGCCGCCGCGCCATCCGCACCGCGGCGCGCAGGCTCGAGGGGTCGGCCCGCCCGGTGCCGGCGATGTCGAAAGCCGTGCCGTGGTCCGGGCTCGTGCGCACGAACGGCAGCCCGAGCGTCACGTTCACGCCCTGCTCCACGCCGAGGTACTTCACCGGGATCAGGCCGTGGTCGTGCGTCATGGCCACCACCAGGTCGAACTCGCCCGGATGGCCGCTCGCATGGCGCGCGCGCATGAACACCGTGTCGGGCGCGAACGGGCCGCGCGCGTCGATGCCTTCGGCGCAGGCGGCGCGCACGGCGGGCTCGATGATGCGGATCTCCTCGTCGCCGAACAGGCCGCCCTCGCCCGCGTGCGGGTTCAGCCCGGCGACGGCGATGCGCGGCCTCGCCTGCCCCCACCCCGCCGCAGCCCGGTGCGCGATGCGCAGCGTGTCCAGCACCGCGTCGTAGGTCACGGCGTCGATCGCGCGGCGCAGCGACAGGTGGATGGTCACCAGCACCGTGCGCAGCTCGTCGTTGGCCAGCATCATGCGCACGGCCGGCACGCGGCCGTCCCGCGCGGCCAGCGCCTGCAGCATCTCGGTGTGCCCGGGATGGCCCACGCCGGCCGCGGACAGCGCCTCCTTGTGGATCGGCGCCGTCACCAGGCCGGCGATCGCGCCGTCCATCGCCAGGGCCGCCGCCGCCTCGATGCAGCGCGCGGCCGCCGCGCCGCAGCGCGCGTCGACCCGGCCGAGCGGCGCCTGCAGCAGGTCGGCCGGCAGGCCGCCGGGCGGCAGCACGGGAATGCAGCGCGGCGGCGCGCGCCGCGCATCGGCCGGATCGTCGATGCGCGCCACCGGCATGCGGCCCTGCGCCGCGCGGCGCATCACGCCGACGTCGCCGACGACGAAGCAGCCCGCGGCCTCCGGCCCCTCGAACAGCCGCGCGACGATCTCCGGGCCGATGCCGGCCGCGTCGCCCATGGTGATCGCGAACACCGGTGCCGCCATGGTCAGGCCGGGTTGTCGATGTCGATGAAGCGATGCGCGAGGCCGAACTTCTGCGCCACGTGCTCCGCCACCGCCGGCGCGCCGTAGCGTTCGCTCGCATGGTGGCCGCAGGCGATGAACGCCACGCCGGTCTCGCGCGCGTAGTGGGCCTGGGGCTCGGAGATCTCACCGGTGACGAAGGCGTCGGCGCCGGCCGCGATGGCCGCCTCGAAGTAGCCCTGCGCGCCGCCCGTGCACCACGCGACGCGGCGCAGCGCCCGTCCGTCGCCCGCGACGACCACGGGCTCGCGCCGCAGGCTGCGGGCGATGCCCTCCCCCAGCGCCTGCAGCGAAAGCGCCGCCGGCGGCGCGCCGATGAAGCCCAGGTCCTGATCGCCGAAGCGCCCGTCGGCGCGCAGGCCGAGGCGCGCCCCGAGCTGCGCGTTGTTGCCGAGCTCGGCATGGGCGTCCAGCGGCAGGTGGTAGGCGAACAGGCTGATGCCGTGCGCCAGCAGCAGCTCGAGGCGCTGCTTCAGCCAGCCGGTCACGCGCCCGTCGTGGCCGCGCCAGAACAGGCCGTGGTGGACCAGGATCGCATCGGCGCGCGCGTCGATCGCGGCCTCGATCAGCGCCCGGCTCGCGGTCACGCCGGAGACGAGCACCGACACCTCGGGTTTGCCCTCGACCTGCAGGCCGTTCGGCCCATAATCCTTGAACCGCGCCACCTCCAGCAGGGTGTGCAGATACGACTCGATCTCGGTGCGGCGGGACATTGATGAGACACCCATGCGAAGAACCTGGCTGATTTTCTCGCAAGCCGTCACCGTGGCCGTGGCCGTGCTGTTCGTGGTCGGCACGCTCAAGCCGGATTGGCTGCGCGGCTCGCCGGTGGGGGCGCAGCCGGCGGTGGTGTCGATCCACACCGTGCCGCCCGCGGGGCCGTCGGCAGCCCCGGCGCCCGGCAGCTACGCGGCCGCGGCCCGCCGCGCCACGCCGGCGGTGGTGAGCGTCACCGCGAGCAAGGCGCCGGCGCGCCATCCGCAGGCGGACGACCCGTGGTTCCGCTTCTTCTTCGGCGACCGCCGCGGCCAGATGCAGCAGGCGCCGCAGGTCGGCCTCGGCTCGGGCGTCATCGTCTCGCCGGAAGGCTACCTGCTCACCAACAACCACGTCATCGAAGGCGCCGACGACGTCGAGGTGCTGCTCAGCGACGGCCGCCGCGCGGAAGCGCGCATCGTCGGCACCGACCCGGAAACCGACGTCGCGCTGCTCAAGATCAACCTCGACCGCCTGCCCGTCATCACCTTCGGCGACGCCGACGCGCTGCAGGTCGGCGACGTGGTGCTCGCCATCGGCAACCCGTTCGGCGTGGGCCAGACGGTGACCTCGGGCATCGTCAGCGCGCTCGGGCGCAACCAGCTCGGCATCAACACCTTCGAGAACTTCATCCAGACCGACGCGGCCATCAACCCCGGCAACTCCGGCGGGGCGCTGGTCGACGCGAACGGCAACCTGATGGGCATCAACACCGCCATCTACTCGCGCAGCGGCGGCAGCATGGGCATCGGCTTCGCCATTCCCGCCGGCACCGCGCGCCAGGTGATGGAAGACCTGATCCGCGACGGCCAGGTCACCCGCGGCTGGATCGGCGTGGAGCCGCGCGACCTGACGCCGGAGATCGCCGCCACCTTCCGCCTGCCCATCAGCCAGGGCGTGCTCATCACAGGCGTGCTGCAGAACGGCCCCGGCGCGGCCGGCGGCATGCGCCCGGGCGACGTGGTGGTGAAGGTGGGCGAGGCGCCGATCGCCAACACGGCGCAGCTGCTCAACGCCGTGGCCGGGCTCGAGCCGAACGCCCGCACGACGATCGGCGTGCAGCGCGGCGACCAGGCGCTGGAGCTGAGCGTGGTCGTGGGCCGCCGCCCGCAGACCGGCGCGCCCCGCCTCGACCGCTAGGGCCTCTGTTCAGGGCGCCGGCGTTTCCTCGCTCGGCGCCTGCGTGTGCTTGATGAAGACCTGCGCCGCCCAGATGCCCATCTCGTAGAGCAGGCACATCGGAATGGCGAGCGCGAGCTGCGACACCACGTCGGGCGGCGTGATGATGGCGGCGATGATGAACGCCAGCACGATGAAGTAGCCGCGGAACGCGCGCAGCTTCTCGATCGACACGATGCCCATGCGGGCCAGCACCACCACCACGATCGGCACCTCGAAGGCGGCGCCGAAGGCGATGAACATCGTCAGCACGAAGCTCAGGTAGGCCTCGATGTCCGGCGCCGCGGTGATGCTCTTGGGCGCGAAGCTCTGGATGAACTTGAAGACCTGGCCGAAGACGAAGAAGTAGCAGAAGCCCACGCCCAGCAGGAACAGCACGGTGCTCGACAGCACCAGCGGCAGCACCAGCCGCTTCTCGTGCGAATACAGGCCCGGCGCCACGAAGGCCCACACCTGGTAGAGCACCACCGGCAGGGCGATCATGAAGGCCGCCATCAGCGTGATCTTCAGCGGCACGACGAAGGGCGAGATCACGTTGGTCGCGATCATGGTCGCGCCGCTGGGCAGCGTGGCCACCAGCGGCGCCGAGAGCAGGTCGTACAGCGCGCCCGGCCCCGGCCACAGGCACAGCGCGCCGAAGACCACCACCACCGCGACCAGCGCACGGATCAGGCGGTCGCGCAGCTCGACCAGGTGGGTGACGAAAGGCTGTTCGGTGCCGGCGAGCTCGTCCTGCTCCGGATCGGTGTGGGATGCCATTCGGGGGTCAGCCGCGCGGGCGCGGCGGGCGGAAGCGGGCCACGCGCGCCGAACCCGACTGCGCGTGGGTGCGCACGCCGTGGCGCTGCTTGTACCACTTGGGCGTGGCGCCGCGCTTGAGCCGCCAGTTCTTCTTCGGGTGCTTGTATTCGGGCACCGGCGTCTGCAGCCAGTCGGAGGTGCCGCTGCCGCCGGACGAGCCGGCGCCGAGGCCGTCCCAGGCCTCGTTGAGCTCGGCGCTGGTCTGGTTCAGTTCCTTGGACACCGTCTGCTCCACGTCGCGGGCGGCGTCCTCGAACTCGGTCTTCATCTTCTTGAGGTCTTCCAGCTCGATCGAGCGGTTGACCTCGGCCTTCACGTCGGCCACGTAGCGCTGCGCCTTGCCGAGCAGGTGGCCGACGGTGCGCGCCACGCGCGGCAGCTTCTCCGGGCCGATGACGATGAGCGCCACGGCGCCGATCAGCGCGATCTTGTCGAAGCCGAAATCGATCATGAAATGGAGCGCTCAGCGCCGTGGGGCCGAGCGCGGCGGATCACGACTTGGTCTTCGCTTCGACGTCGACGGTGTTGGCGTCGCCGGTCTTCTGCGAGGTGACCTGCTGCGGGGGCGCCGCGGGATCGGTGCCGGCCGCGCCGTCGCGCATGCCGTCCTTGAAGCCCTTGACGGCGCCGCCGAGGTCCGACCCCATGTTCTTCAGCTTCTTCGTGCCGAAAATCAGCACCACGATCAGCAGCACCACGAGCCAGTGCCAAATGCTGAATGAACCCATGACTTTCTCCTAACGACGAGTGGCGGATTCTAGGGCAGCGGCTGTCGCCGCCCGTGCCGGTTTCGAGGCCCGCGGCCCGGCATGCGTTCCGCGGCGCAGGCCGGTTTCAGCCCTTTTTCCAGGGCCGCGGGCCGCCGATCACGTGCATGTGCAGGTGCATCACTTCCTGCAGCCCGTCTTCGCCGGTGTTGATGAGCGTGCGGAAACCGTTGGTCACGCCCTGCTCGCGCATCAGCCGCGGCGCGAGCGCCAGCATCTTGCCCAGCAGCGCCTGGTGGCGCGCCGGGTCGATGTCCGACAGCATCGCGATGTGCTCCTTCGGGATGACCAGGAGGTGCACCGGCGCCCAGGGCGCGATGTCGTGGAACACGTAGACGTCGTCGTCCTCGAGCACCTTGCGGCTCGGGATCTGGCCGGCGGCGATCTTGCAGAAGAGGCAGTCGGGGTCGGTGTGCGGGGAAGCGGACATGTCGCGGGCCTTCACTGGGGCACGGGCATCGGCCGGCCGTCCTTGAGGTTGAGCCAGCCGCGCACGATGCGATAGAGGAACCAGATCGAGATCACGCACCACGCGATCCAGCCCGGCAGGAAGAGCAGCAGCCACAGCGGCGCCGTGACCACGTACAGGCCGAAGGCCCACAGCACGCTGCGGATGCGCCAGCGGAAATGCGATTCCTGCCAGGTGCCGGCGGCGTCGTCGCGCTTCACCAGGTCGAGGATGAAGGCGACGATGAGCAGGCCGACGCTCGCCTGCACGCCCGGCACCACGGCGCTGACCGCGACGATGGCGTGCAGCAGGTAGCTGACGTGGCCGATCGTGCGCAGCGAGCGGTCGCGGGATTCCACGTCCACGATGTCGTTCATGTTCCGTCTGCCTCTCGTTGCTTCGACTTGCGGGCTGCGAACTCCTCGAGCCCCGACAGCCCCTCGCGGCGGCGCAGCTCGGCCAGCACGTCGGCGGGGGTGAGCCCGAAATGCGCCAGCGCGATCATCGAATGGAACCACAGGTCGGCCACTTCGTAGACGATCTTCCGTGCGTCGCCGTCCTTGGCCGCCATCACGGTTTCGGTGGCCTCCTCGCCGATCTTCTTCAGGATGGCGTCGGTGCCCTTGTGCATGAGCCGCGCCACGTAGCTCTTGTCGGGGTCGCCGCCGCGGCGCGAGGCGATCACGTCGGCCAGGCGGGCCAGGGTGTCGTCGGAGGTCGCGGCATCGCTCATTTGTAGATGCTCCCCGGATCTTTCAAGACCGGCTCGACGGCCGTCCACTGCCCGTCCGACAGTTTCTGGAAGAAGCACGAATGCCGCCCGGTGTGGCAGGCGATGCCGGGCTCATGGCCGAGCTGCTCCACCTTGAGCAGCACCACGTCGTTGTCGCAGTCGAGCCGCAGTTCGTGCACCTTCTGGACGTGGCCGGATTCCTCGCCCTTGTGCCACAGCCGGTTGCGCGAGCGGCTCCAGTAGACGGCCTCGCCCAGCTCGGCCGTCTTCGCCAGCGCCTCGCGGTTCATGAAGGCGAACATGAGCACGTCGCCGCTGGCCTGCTCCTGCGCGATCACGGGCACCAGGCCCTGCGCGTCCCACTTGATGTCGTCGAGCCAGCTCATGAAATCAGTGTAGCAATCAGCCGCGGTGCGTCGGGCCGGTGTGGGCTCGCTCCTCGGCGAACCAGCGCAGCACCGGCAGCGTGCCCGGCAGCACCGGCGCCACCTCGACGGGCAGCTGCTGCCACGCCATCGCCTGGCGCTCGCGCATCTCGAAGGCGCCCGACCACTCGAACACCTGGCAGAAATGCAGCCGCACGAGGGCGTGCGGGTAGTCGTGCATCTCGGTCTTCCAGGGCCGGACCGCGCCGATGGTGATGCCCAGCTCCTCGTGCAGCTCGCGCCGCAGCGCCTGTTCGACCGTCTCGCCCGCTTCCAGCTTGCCGCCCGGGAACTCCCAGTAGCCGGCATAGACCTTGCCCTCGGGGCGCGAGGTCAGCAGGAAGCGGCCCTGCGCGTCGATGAGCACGCCGACCGCCACGTCGACCGGCGCCCGGCCGCCGGCGGCGCTCACGCGGACTGCCTCGCCGCGTAGTCCTTGGCGAACTGGAAGGCGACACGGCCGGAGCGCGAGCCGCGCTCCAGCGCCCAGACCAGCGACTCCTGCCGCGCCGCGGCGATGGCGTCCTCGCCCACGCCGAGCCCGCGCAGCCACTGGCCGACGATGGTCAGGTACTCCTCCTGGCTGAAGGGATAGAAGCTCACCCACAGCCCGAAGCGCTCAGACAGCGAGATCTTCTCCTCCACCACCTCGCCGGGATGCACCTCGCCGTCCTCGGTGTGCTGGTAGGTGAGGTTCTCCTTCATGTACTCGGGCAGGAGATGGCGGCGGTTGCTGGTGGCGTAGATCAGCACGTTGTCCGAGGCCTGCGCCACCGAGCCGTCGAGGATGGACTTCAGCGCCTTGTAGCCGGGCTCGCCCTCGTCGAAGCTCAGGTCGTCGCAGAAGACGATGAAGCGCTCGTCGCGCCCGGCCACGAGGTCGACGATGTCGGGCAGGTCGACGAGATCGCTCTTGTCGATCTCGATCAGCCGCAGCCCGCGCGGCGCGAACTCGTTCAGGCAGGCCTTGATGAGCGAGCTCTTGCCGGTGCCGCGCGCGCCGGTGAGCAGCACGTTGTTGGCCGGCTGGCGGGCGACGAACTGCGCGGTGTTGCGCACCAGCCGCTCCTTCTGGGGCTCGACCTCGCGCAGGTCGTCGAGGCGGATGGTCGCGACGTGGCGCACCGGCTCGAGCAGGCCGGAGCCGGCGCGCCGGCGGTAGCGGAAGGCCACGGAAGCGGACCAGTCGGGCGCCCGCAGGGGATGCGGCAGCACGGCCTCGAGGCGCGTCATCAGCGCCTCGACGCGCGTCATCAATTCGTTCATGGAAGACATGCGCGAAGTTTAGGGCCGGGCCTGCGGGGGTGCCCGGACCGCAGGCGCGCGCACGCGCCGCGCCGCCTCGTGAAGGCGCCCGTCAGGCCGCGATCAGCGCCAGCGCCGCGTCGAGGTGCTCGGTGGGGTTGCGCTTGAAGCCCGAGCGGGCATAGCGCTGCAGGCGGCCGACGGCGAAGGCCGTCAGCACCGAGGCCTGCGCGTTGGCATCGACCGTGGGCGTCTGCGAGCCGCGGGCCTCGGCGGCCATGCGCAGGCTCTGGCGCAGCTGCGACTCGATGCGGTCGAAGAACTGGTTCATGCGCGTGAGCAGGCGCTCGTGCTCGAACACGAGGGCGTCGCCCACCATCACGCGCGTCATGCCGGGGTTCTTCTCGCCGAACTGCAGCAGCACGGTGACGACCTTCTGCGCCTGCACGCTGCCGTCGGTCTCGCGCTCGTTGATCTGGTTGGCGAGCGTGAAGACGCTGTGCTCGATGAACTCGATCAGCCCCTCGAACATCTGCGCCTTGCTGGCGAAGTGGCGGTACAGCGCCGCCTCCGAGACGTCGAGCCTGGCCGCCAGCGCGGCGGTGGTGACGCGGTCGGCGCCGGGCTGCTCGAGCATCGACGCCAGCGTCTGCAGGATCTGCACGCGGCGCTCGCCCGGCTTGGGCCGCTTGCGCACCGGGGCGCCCGGCGGGGCAGCGGGCGCGTCGACCGTGGCGGCGGCAAGGGTGGGGTCGTCAGGGTCGGCGTTCATCGGATCGGCACCAAAGCGCTCGCAGCGTTTGTATCCGGTTGATTCTGGCACACACGTATGCGGGCTTCTTGCAGGCGTGAACGCCAACTTCGAGCCCCGCGCGGGGCGCGTGAACTGCGCCACGAATGTAGCGTTGCATCCACACCGTCTTCATGCCGAGGCTGCGCGCCGCCCGCTGGTGCTGCAGCGTGTCCTCGACCAGCACGCACTCGTGGACCCGCACCCCGAGCCGAGCGACGAGGTGGCGGAACATGCGCCGGTCGGGCTTGGGCCGGTGGTGGCCGAACATGCGCATGTCCTCCACCGTGATCACGTCCTCGAACACGCCGGTGAGCCGCAGCGCGGCCAGCACCCGCAGCGCATAGGCGCGCGGCGCGTTGGTCAGCACGAACTTGCGCCCGGGCAGCCGCCGCAGCGCGGCGCGGTCGTGCACGCTCACGCACAGGCGCGACTCGAGGCCGGGCAGGCGGTGCGTCTCCTCGAGGAAGTGCGCGGCCCGCACGCCGTGGTGGCGCACCAGGCCGGTCAGCGTGGCGCCGTAGCGCTGCCAGTACCGGCGCCGCAGGACGGCGGCGTCCTCGAGCGACAGCCTCAGGTGCCGCGCGACATAGTCCGTCATCGCCTCGTTGATGCCGTGCATCGAGGCGGCGGTGGCGTCGTGCAGCGTGTCGTCGAGGTCGAAGAGCCAGACGCGGCGCGCGGCCGCCGGGGCGCTGCCGCTCAATGCGAGCGGCTCATCGTGAAGGGCCACCAACCGGCACGCTGCGCCACTCTCAATGCGAGCGGATCATCGTGCCGTAGGCCTGCTCCGTCAGCACCTCCAGCAGCATCGAGTGCGGCACGCGGCCGTCGATGATGTGCACGGTGTTGACGCCGTTCTTGGCCGCGTCGAGCGCCGAGCCGATCTTGGGCAGCATGCCGCCGGAGATGGTGCCGTCGGCGAAGAGCTCGTCGATCTCGCGCGCCGACAGGTTGGTGAGCAGCTTGCCGCTCTTGTCGAGCACGCCGGGCGTGTTGGTGAGCATCATCAGCTTCTCGGCCTTGAGCACCTCGGCCAGCTTGCCGGCCACCACGTCGGCGTTGATGTTGTAGTTCTCGTTGTTCGCGCCGAAGCCGAGCGGCGAGATCACCGGGATGAACTGGTCGTCCTGCAGCGCCTTGACCACGCTCGGGTCGATGGACTCGATCTCCCCGACCTGCCCCACGTCGTGCTCCTTGGTCGGGTCGTTCTTGTCGAGCATCTTGAGCTTGCGCGCGCGGATCAGGCCGCCGTCGCGCCCGGTCAGGCCCACCGCCTTGCCGCCGGCGACGTTGATGAGGCCCACGATGTCCTGCTGCACCTGGCCGGCCAGCACCCATTCGACGACTTCCATGGTCTCGTCGTCGGTGACGCGCATGCCCTGGATGAAGGTGCCCTTCTTGCCGACCTTGGCCAGCGCCTCGTCGATCTGCGGGCCGCCGCCGTGCACCACCACCGGGTTCATGCCGACGAGCTTGAGCAGCACCACGTCCTCGGCGAAGTCCTGCTGCAGCGACGGGTCGGTCATGGCGTTGCCGCCGTACTTGATGACGATGGTCTTGCCGTGGAAGCGCCGGATGTAGGGCAGTGCCTCGGCCAGGATCTCGGCCTTGTCGCGCGGCGGGATGTGCGCAAGGTGCGACGCGGGACTGACGGGCACATCGGGACTCATGGCGGGGCTTTCTCGAACGGACGGAAGGGTCGGAAATTGTAGGCCGCAAGCGCCGCGCGGGCCGGCCGCGGAAGGAACCTCCCGGCCGCCGCCGTGCTCACAGCACGCAGGCTCCATTTCCGACCGAACCTCCGACCGAACCGCCATGACGAACCACCGCCTTCCCCCCGCCGCCCGCGGCCTCACCCGGCGCGGCGCGCTGCTCTCGATCGCCGCGGGCGCCCTGCCCCTGGCCGCCGCGGCGGCGCCGAAGACCCGCGTCGAGGTGTGGAAGAGCCCGAGCTGCGGCTGCTGCAAGGACTGGCTGGCGCACCTGGAGGCCGACGGCTTCGCCGTGACGGTGCACGACGACGGCAACACCGACGCCCGCGAGCGCCTGGGCATGCCGCTGAAGTACGGCTCGTGCCACACCGCGCGGGTGGACGGCTACGCGCTCGAAGGGCACGTGCCGGCCAGCGACATCCGCCGGCTGCTGCGCGAGCGCCCGCGGGCCGTGGGGCTGGCGGTGCCCGCCATGCCCGTCGGCTCGCCCGGCATGGACGGCCCGGCCTACGGCGGCCGGCGCGATCCATACGACGTGCTGCTCGTGGCGCGCGACGGCAGCGCCAGCGTCTACCGGCACTACCGCTGAGAGGCTGAGGCAGCGCCGCGGCGCCGTCAGTAGGCCCGGCCGCGCCGATACTGGGCATGCGCCCGGCGCGCGAGCGTCGTGCCCTTGGCCAGCGCGGCGAAGGACGCGGCGGCGTGCGCATGGCAGATGGCCAGCCCCAGCGCATCGGCCGCGTCCTTGCCGGGCAGGCCGGGCAGGTCGAGCAGGCGCTTGACCATCTCCTGGATCTGCTCCTTGCGCGCCTGGCCGTGGCCGACGATGGCCTTCTTCATCTGCAGCGCGGTGTACTCCGACACCTCCAGGTCGCTGGAGACCAGCGCCGTCAGCGCCGCGCCGCGCGCCTGCCCGAGCAGCAGCGTCGACTGCGGGTTGACGTTGACGAACACGATCTCCATCGCGGCGCAGGTGGGCGCGTAGCGCGCCGTGACCTCGCGCACGCCGTCGAAGATGATCTTCAGCCGCGCCGGCAGCTGGCCGATGTCGACGGCGTCGGTCTTGATGGTGCCGCTGGCGACGTAGCGCAGGCGCGTGCCTTCCTTGTCGACCACGCCGAAGCCCGTGGTGCGCAGGCCCGGGTCGATGCCGAGGATGCGCATGCTCACGACGACCCCTCGCCCGACGGGTAAGTCGGCCGGTCCCCCAAGGGGACGCGGGCCGGCTTGGGCTGAGCATGGACGTGCGTGTGTGCCTGCGCACACACACTCGCCTCGCGAAGCGTCGGGGCTTGCAAGCCCCGACGTGGGACGGCCCGGCGCTCGGCCCGCTGAAGACCAGTTCGACGCGGTCTCACGATGATCACCACCCGAAGTACCAGCGCACCGAATGGAAGAACACCGGCGCCGCGAAGCACAGCGGCGCCACGCGGTCGAGCAGGCCCACCGCGCCGGTGACCGACGCCTTGCCGCCCCAGCGGCGCACGCCGGCGTCGCGCTTCAGGGCGTGGATGACGAATTCACCCAGCGTGCCGGTGCCGCCGGCGACGAAGCCCATGACGAGCGCCGGCACCGGCTTGAACGGCGTGGCCCAGTACAGCAGCGCGCCGACGAAGGCGGCCGCGCCGGCGCCGGCGAACCAGGCACGCCAGGAGAAGCTGCGGCTGATGGCCCGCGCCGCCGGCCGCGCGCGGATGCGCCGCGACACCACCTCCTGCACGATCTGCCCCGACACGACCACCACCACCAGGTAGAACACCAGGAAGGCGCCGCGCCCCTCGTAGCCGGGCAGGTCGATCAGCAGCAGCGCCGGCGCGTGGCTCATGCCGTAGATGCAGACCATGATGCCCCACTGGATCTTGGCCGTGCGCTCGAGAAAGCGCTGCGGGTCGTTGCCGAAGGCGCTGATCACGGGAATGGCGAAGAACACGTACACCGGCACGAACACGGTGAACAGGTCGAAGCGCTCGCTGCCCGCCAGCACGAACTGCACCGGCAGCACCGCGAAGAACGCGGCCAGCAGCGCCCGGTGGTCGGCGCGCCGCGTGTGGGTGAGCGTGATGAACTCGCGGAAGGCGTAGAACGAGACGATGGCGAAGAGCACGGTGGCCACCGCCGCGCCGGCGACCCACGAGACCCAGAACAGCGCCGCGCCGAACCAGGTGGCCCCGAGGTCGCGCTTGAAGCGCTCGTGCAGCGCCTGCTGCGCCGCCGTCAGGTCGCGCAGCGAGCGGTAGACGGCCAGGCCCGTCACCAGCGCCAGCACGCCGAAGAAGGCGACGAACAGCAGGCCGACCTGCTGCGTGATGGTGAGCTCGCGCAGAGCGCCCATCAGTGCCGCACCTCATCGAGCGCCATCACGGCGGCACGCGCGCGCTCGAGGAAGGCGCGCTTGTCCTCGCCGGGCGCCAGTTGCATCGGTGTGCCGAAGGTCACCGAGCACAGGATCGGCACGGGCACCACCTCGCCCTTGGGCATGACGCGCTGCACGTTGTCGATCCAGGTGGGGATGAGCTGCACCTCGGGAAACTGCTCGGCCAGGTGGTACAGCCCCGACTTGAAGGGCTGCGGCACGCCCTTGTTGCCGCGCGTGCCCTCGGGAAAGATCACCAGCGAGTCGCCGTTGCGCAGGGCCTCGACGAGCGGCTCCAGCGGGTCCTGGTCGTCGGTGCGCTGGCGGTTCACGTAGACGGCGTTGAAGACCTCGCGCGTCAGCCAGTGCTTGAACGCGCCCGAGGTCCAGTAGTCGCGCGCGGCGATGGGCCGCGTGCCGCCGCGCAGGTCGGACGGCAGCGCCGCCCAGATCAGCACCCAGTCGAAGTGGCTCTGGTGGTTGGCGAAGTAGATGCGCTGCTCGGCCTTGGGCGGGCAGCCGTGCCAGTGGCCCTGCGCGCCCGTGATGAGCCGGGCCACGAAGGAGAGCACGAGGCCGGCGAAATGGGCGAGCGTCATGCGGCGATGTTAGGCGCGGCGCCGCCGTGCCGCGGCACGGCGCGCCTCAATGCCGGAAGTGGCGCACGCCGGTCAGCACCATCGCGATGCCGCGCTCGTTGGCCGCGGCGATCACCTCGTCGTCGCGCACGCTGCCGCCCGGCTGGATGACGCAGGACGCGCCCGCGTCGCACACCACGTCCAGCCCGTCGCGGAAGGGGAAGAAGGCATCGCTCGCCACGGCCGAGCCGGCAAGGCTCAGCCCCGCATTGGCCGACTTGATGCTCGCGATCTTGGCCGAGTCGATGCGGCTCATCTGGCCGGCGCCCACGCCCAGCGTCATGCCGCCGCCGCAGAAGACGATGGCATTGCTCTTCACGTACTTGGCGACCTTCCAGGCGAACAGCAGGTCGTCGAGCTGCTGCGGCGTGGGCTGCTTGGCCGTCACCACCTTCAGCGCATCGCGCGTGAGCTCGTGGTTGTCGGCGCTCTGGATGAGCAGGCCCGAGCCGACGCGCTTGACGTCCTGCGCGTTGCGGCCCTGCGCCCAGGCGGTGGCGCCGCCCGGCGGCAGCGCGATCTGCAGCACGCGGGCGCTGGGGCGCTTGGCGGCGATGGCCGCCAGCGCCTCGGGCGTGAAGCCGGGCGCCATCAGCACCTCGACGAACTGGTTGACGATGAGCGCGGCGCCCGCCGCGTCGAGCTCGCGGTTGAGCGCGATGATGCCGCCGAAGGCCGAGGTCGGGTCGGTCTTGAAGGCCTTGGCGTAGGCCTCGGCCGCGTCGGCGCCGACGGCCACGCCGCAGGGGTTGGCGTGCTTGACGATCACGCAGGCGGGGGTGTCGAAACTCTTCACGCACTCCCAGGCCGCGTCCGCGTCGGCGATGTTGTTGTACGAGAGTTCCTTGCCCTGCAGCTGCGTCGCGGTGACCAGCGAGCCCGGCGCCGGGTGCAGGTCGCGGTAGAACGCCGCGCTCTGGTGCGGGTTCTCGCCGTAGCGCAGATCCTGCAGCTTGACGAAGCGGCCGTTGCTCTGCGCCGGGTACTCGCTGCGCGTGCCGTCATCCTGCAGCGCCGAGAGGTAGTCGCTGATCGCCGCGTCGTAGTTCGACACGCGGTTGAAGGCGGCCACCGACAACGCGAACTTCGTCTTCTGGCTGATGCCGCCGGCCTTGAGCTCGGCCAGCGCCTGCGGGTACTGCGCGGCGTCGGTCAGCACCGCCACGTCCTTCCAGTTCTTGGCCGCCGAACGCACCATGGCCGGGCCGCCGATGTCGATGTTCTCGATCGCGTCTTCCAGCGTGCAGCCGGGCCTGGCCACCGTCGCCTCGAAGGGGTAGAGGTTCACCACCAGCAGGTCGATGGCGGCGATGCCGTGCTGCTGCATGGCCGCCACGTGCGCCGGCACGTCGCGCCGCGCCAGCAGGCCGCCGTGGATCTTCGGGTGCAGCGTCTTCACGCGGCCGTCGAGCATCTCCGGAAAGCCGGTGTGGTCGGCGACTTCCGTCACCGGCAGGCCGGCGTCGGCCAGCAGCTTGGCGGTGCCGCCGGTGGACAGCAGCTTCACGCCGAGCGCATGCAGTTCCCTGGCGAACTCGAGGACGCCGGTCTTGTCGGAAACGGAAAGGAGTGCGGTCAGGGCGTTCATTACTTGATGAGCTTGTGTTCCACGAGCTTGCGTCGCAGCGTGTTGCGGTTGATGCCGAGCCACTCGGCGGCGCGGCTCTGGTTGCCCTCGGCCTTCTTCATCACCACGTCGAGCAGCGGCTTCTCCACGACGTTGATGATCATGTCGTACATGGCCGAGGGCTCGACGCCGCGCAGGTCCTTGAAGTAGCCCTCCAGGCTGTCGCGGATGCACTCCTCGATGTGCTTCTTGCTCATGACAGCCCCCCGTCCGACGAGTACGTCGTCCGGCCCCCCGAGGGGGCGCGGGCCGGCTTGGGAGCGGCCCGGCGCTCGGCCCGCCACCGGCTGATGAACAAACGATGGCTCATGCGAGTTGCTCGAGGTAGTCGTCGTTCGCCGCAGCGACGAGCGGCAGTCGTTCGTGGGCGTCACCCAGCCGGTCGAACCAGTCGCTGAGCGCGCGCACCTGCTCGCCGCTCGATTCGAGGCGGTTCATGGCCGAGCGGAAGTCCTCGCCGCCGGGCAGGCCGCGCACGGCCCAGCCGATGTGCTTGCGCGCGCTGCGCACGCCGGTGAGCTCGCCGTAGAGGCTGTAGTGGTCGTGCAGGTGCTCGACGAGCCAGCGCTTGGCCTGCGCCACCTCGGGCGCCGGCAGGTGCTCGCCGGTGGCGAGAAAGTGCGCGATCTCGCGGAAGATCCACGGCCGGCCCTGCGCGGCGCGGCCGATCATCAGCGCGTCGGCGCCGGTCTTCGCCAGCACCTCGCGCGCCTTCCCGGGCGAGTCGATGTCGCCGTTGGCCACCACCGGGATGCGCAGCGCCGCCTTCACCGCGGCCACCGTGTCGTATTCGGCGAAGCCCTTGTAGCCCTGCTCGCGCGTGCGGCCGTGCACCGTCACCATGGCCACGCCGGCCGATTCGGCGGCGCGCGCGAGGCGCACC
Source organism: Rubrivivax sp. (assembly GCA_044508835.1). Classification (GTDB taxonomy): domain Bacteria; phylum Pseudomonadota; class Gammaproteobacteria; order Burkholderiales; family Burkholderiaceae_C; genus JAKFDI01. Next base: position 182,967 of record JBIQHD010000004.1, on the reverse strand, counting down.
GCGTTGCGCTCGGCCTCGCACCAGCCGGTGCGCATCTTCAAGGTGACGGGCACGCCGTGCGGCGCGCAGGCGGCCACCACGGCCTCGACGATCCCGAGCGCCAGCGGCTCGTCCTGCATCAGCGCCGAGCCCGCCCACTTGTTGCACACCTTCTTGGCCGGGCAGCCCATGTTGATGTCGATGATCTGCGCGCCGCGGTCGACGTTGTAGGCCGCGGCCTCGGCCATCATCCGCGCGTCGGTGCCGGCGATCTGCACCGCGATCGGCGCCGCTTCGCCGTCGTGGTTGGCGCGGCGGCTGGTCTTCAGGCTGTTCCACAGGTCGCGGCGCGAGGTCACCATCTCGCTCACCGCATAGCCCGCCCCGAGCGACCTGCACAGCTTGCGGAAGGGCCGGTCCGTCACGCCCGCCATCGGCGCGACGAAGAGGTTGTTCACCAGCTCGATGGGGCCGATTCGCATGGCGGCGTCGCGTGGGTCGGGTGCTGAAAAAGGAGGCAGAGTATAGCGACGTGCGCCAGGCGTCCCGGCACCGCGCGGGCTGCGGACAATGCGGCCGATGCAAGCCTGGTTCGATGCGCTGCTCGCCGCCTTGTCGCTGCCCGAATTCGGGCTCGGCACCGTCTTCGTCGTCTCGCTGGTCTCGGCCACGCTGCTGCCGGTCGGCTCGGAAGCGGCGGTGTTCGGCCTCATCAAGCTGAACCCGGCGATGTTCTGGCCGGCGGTGCTGGTGGCGACCGTCGGCAACACCGCGGGCGGCGCCATCAGCTGGTGGATGGGCTTCGGCGCCGAGCGCGCGTACGAGCGCGTGACGCACCAGACGACCTACGCGCATCCGCGCGCGCTGCGCTGGCTGGAGCGCTTCGGCCCGCGGGCCTGCCTGCTGTCGTGGCTGCCCTTCGTCGGCGACCCGCTGTGCGCGGTGGCCGGCTGGCTGAAGCTTCCGTTCTGGCCCTGCGTGGCCTACATGGCGGTGGGCAAGTTCGCGCGCTACCTCACGATGACGGCGGCGCTGCTGTGGCTCTTCCCCGGCAAGTTCGGCTGACCGCGTCCGGCGCTCAGGCGGACTTGCGCGCGGGCTTCCTGGCAGCGGGCTTCGCGGACGGCCGCTCCGAAGCCTCGGTGGTCCGGCGCGCGGCGGTCTTCCGGCCGGCGGGCGCGGCGAGCTTCGAGAGCCTGCGCACCTCCTCGCTCAGCGCGTCCACGCGGGCGCACAGCGCCTCGAAGTCCTGCTGCGAGGGCGCGCCCAGCCGGCCCATGGCCTTGGACACGCGCTGCTCGAAGATGGCCTCGAGCTTGTCCCACTGCTGGCCGGCCTTGCGGCTCGCCTCCTCGACGGCGCCGGTCATGCGCGCGCCCACCTCGCCGAGCTTCCCGCTCGCCGCCGCCTGGGTGCGCCGCTGCAGCGAGACGCCGTCCTGCACCAGCGCCTCGAACAGCTTGCCGCCTTCCTGCTGCGCCTTGGCGAACGCGCCCAGCCCGGCGAGCCAGATCTGCTGGGCCGACTGCTGCACCGTGCCGGCGAGCGCGCTGTCGAACAGGCCCGCGGCGGACGGGTCCTTCTTCGCGTCCTGCGTGGACTTCTTCACCATGCCCGCTCCTCGTTCGTGTCGCTGCCCGGCGCAGCATGCGCACTATAGGAGCGCGGGCCCCCGCGGCGCGGTGAATTCCGTTCAGGAGACAATTCGCCGCATGTATGCGCTTTATGAAGAAACCGGCAAGTTCAACGCCGGGCGGGTGATGTCCGAGACCGACAGCGCGATGCAGATCGAGCTGGAGTCGGGCAAGCGCGTCAAGGTCAAGGCCGCCAACGTGCTGCTCAGGTTCGACAAGCCGCAGCCGGCCGAGCTCATCGCCTCGGCGCAGCAGGTGGCCGGCGAGATCGACCTCGACCTCGCCTGGGAATTCGCGCCCGAGCAGGAGTTCGGCTTCACCGACCTGGCGCGCGACTACTTCAGCGCCGACGCCGACACCACCCAGCAGGCGGCCGCGCTGTTCCGCCTGTTCGAGGCGCCGCACTACTTCCGCCGCCTGGGCCGCGGCAACTTCCGCAAGGCCCCCGAGGAGACGGTGAAGGCCGCGCTGCTGGGCATCGAGCGCAAGAAGCAGCTCGCCGCGCAGATCGACGCCTGGGCCGGCGAGCTGGCGGCCGGCCGGTGCCCGCCGCCGGTGCGCGAGCAGCTCTACCGCATCCTGTTCAAGCCGGACAAGAACGCGCCCGAGTACAAGTCGGTCGTCGAGGCCAGCCGGCGCAGCCAGCGCGCGCCGCTGGACCTGCTGACGGCCGCCGGCGCCATCGACTCGCCCTACCAGTTCCACTGGCGGCGCTTCCTGTTCGAGAACTTCCCCAAGGGCACCGGCTTCCCGCCGCTGGAGGCGCCGCAGATCAAGGAGGCGCTGCCGCTGGCCGCGGTGCAGGCCTTCTCGATCGACGACTCGGCCACGACAGAGATCGACGACGCGCTGTCGGTGCAGGGCCTGGGCAGCGGCACGGTGACGCTGGGCATCCACATCGCCGCGCCGGGGCTCGCCTTCGGCCTGGACAGCGCGCTCGACAAGGTGGCGCGCGAGCGCCTGTCCACCGTCTACATGCCCGGCCACAAGCTGACGATGCTGCCCGACGAGGTGGTGCAGGCCTACACGCTCATCGCCGGGCGCGACTGCCCGGCGGTCTCGGTCTACTTCACGATCGACGAGGCCTCGCTGGAGGTGCGCGGCAGCGAGACGCGGCTGGAGCGCGTGCCCATCGTGCTCAACCTGCGCCACGACCAGCTCGACGAGGTGATCACCGAGGCCTCGCTCACCGGCCAGGCGCCCGCCGCGTACGAGTTCGCCGCCGAACTCGCCTTCACCTTCCGCCTGGCGCGCGCACTCAAGGCGCGGCGCGAGGTGGTGCGCGGCAAGCCGGAGAACTTCAACCGCCCCGACTACAGCTTCCGCCTGGACGGCGGCGACGGCGACGAGCCGCGCGGCGACGAGACGGTGGCGATCAGCGAGCGCCGGCGCGGTGCCGCGCTGGACCTCATCGTCTCGGAGGCCATGATCCTCGCCAACAGCACCTGGGGCGGCTGGCTGGCCGAATGCGGCGTGCCGGGCATCTACCGCAGCCAGGCGGGCCTGGCGCCGGGCATCAAGGTGCGCATGGGCGTGAAGCCCGCGCCGCACGCCGGCATGGGCGTGGCGCAGTACACCTGGGCCACCTCGCCGCTGCGCCGCTACGTCGACCTGGTGAACCAGTGGCAGATCATCGCCTGCGCCCGCCACGGCCGCACGGCCGCGCTGGCCGCGCCGTTCAAGCCCAAGGACGCGGCGCTGTTCTCCGTGATCTCGGCCTTCGACGCCGCCTACGCCGCCTACAACGGCTTCCAGTCGGCGATCGAGCGCTACTGGACGCTGAAGTACCTGGCGCAGAACGGCATCGCCGAGCTCGACGCCGCGGTGATGAAGGACGGCCTGGTGCGTGCCGACGCGCTGCCGCTGGTGTTCCGCGCGCTCGGCGCCGAGCCGCTGCCGCGCGGGGCGCGCGTGCGGGTGCGCGTCACCGGCACCGACCTGCTCACGCTCGACGTGCACGCCGCGCTGGTCGCGCGCCTGGACGATGCGTCGACCACCGCCGACGACGCGCCGGTGGACGAGGCCGACGTCGAGGAAGCGGTCGAGGGCGCCGGCCCGATCACCCTGGCGATCGACCTGAAGGACGACGAGGCCGAGGCGGCGCCCGCGCCCGCCGGCCTCTGAGGGGGGCGCGCATGTTCGCCCGGCTGTCGACCCTGCAGCTCGCGATCGGCGCGTCGCTCGCGGTGCACGGCGCGCTGCTCGGCCTGCGCTTCGCCGACCCGGCCGGCTTCGACCGGCTGTTCGAGGACACGCCGCTGGAGGTGATCCTCGTGAACTCGCGCTCGGCCGAGGCGCCGGTGAAGGCGCAGGCCATCGCGCAGGCCAACCTCGCCGGCGGCGGCGAGGCCGAACGCGGGCGCGCCACCTCGCCGCTGCCGCCTTCGGCGCTGATCGAGGTGGGCGAATCGGCCGAGCAGGCGCACAAGCAGATCGAGCAGCTGCAGCAGGCGCAGCAGCGGCTGCTGGCGCAGGTGCGCCGCGAGCTGGCCCTGCTGCCGCCGCCCGACCCGCGCCGCGACGAAGGCAGCGACACCGCGCGCGACGAGGAGGAGAAGCGCCGCCAGCTGCTGCAGCTGCTGGCCGAGATCGAGAAGCGCATCAACGAGGAGAACGCCCGCCCGAAGAAGCGCTACATCAGCCCCGCGACCAAGGAGGCGGTGTACGCCATCTACTACGACGGCCTGCGCCGCAAGATCGAGGACCGCGGCACCCGCAACTTCCCCGAACACAACGGCCGCAAGCTCTACGGCGAGCTGGTGATGAACGTGACGGTCAACTTCGACGGCAGCGTGGTCGAGACCGACGTGGTGCGCCCCTCGCCCTCGAAGACGCTCGACCGGCAGGCGGTGGCCATCGTCATGGCCGCGGCGCCGTTCGGCCCCTTCACGCAGGAGATGCGGCGCCAGGCCGACCAGCTCGTCATCACCTCGCGCTTCCGCTTCACGCGCGACGAAGGCCTCGCCACCACGCTGAGCGCCCCGGACGCCGGCAACCGATGAACGCGACCCCGGACCGCTACGTCGTCGCCGGCCACCCGGTCGAGCACAGCCAGTCGCCCTTCATCCACGCGCAGTTCGCGCAGGCCACCGGCGAGCAGGTCGACTACGGCCGCCTGCTGTGCCCGCTGGACGCCTTCGAGGCCACGGTGCGCGGCTTCGCCGCCGGCGGCGGGCGCGGCTGCAACGTCACCGTGCCCTTCAAGTTCGACGCCTTCGCCCTGGCCGCGCGCCGCAGCGAGCGCGCCGAGCTGGCGCAGGCGGCCAACCTGCTGCGCTTCGACGACGGCGGCTGGTTCGCCGACAACACCGACGGCGCCGGCCTGCGGCGCGACATCGAGGACAACGCCGGCGTGCCGCTGGCCGGCCGGCGCGTGCTGGTCATCGGCGCCGGCGGCGGCGCCTCGGGCGCGCTGGGGCCCCTGCTTGCGGCGCGGCCCGGCGAGGTGGTGATCGCCAACCGCACCGTGGCGCGCGCCGAGGCGCTGGCGCAGCGCCACGCGGCGGTGGCGCGCGCGCACGGCGCCGGCCTGCGCAGCGCCCCGCTCGACGACCCCGGCGCCGCCTTCGACGTGGTGGTCAACGCCAGCGCCAGCAGCCTGCAGGGCGCCGCGGTCCCGGTGCCGCCGGCGGTGCTGCGCGCCGGCACGCTGGCGCTCGACATGATGTACGGCCCGGCGGCCCGGCCCTTCCTCGACTGGGCCGCGCGCCACGGCGCCACCGCGCGCGACGGGCTGGGCATGCTGGTCGAGCAGGCCGCCGAGGCCTTCTTCGTGTGGCGCGGCGTGCGCCCGGCCACGGCCGCGGTGCTCGCGGCGCTGCGCGCGCGCATGGACCGCCCCGCGCCGTGAAGACCGCCCTGCGCCACCTGGGGCGGCTGGCCGCGCTGCTGTTCGTCTGCGCACTGGCGCTGCAGCTGTACTTCCTCGGGCGGGTGGCGCTGATGCGCGGGGTCGACCCGCAGTCGACGAGCTTCCAGCGCTCGGAGGCCTGGCGCCTGCTCGCCACGCAGGGCCGCATCCCCTGGGCCCAGCAATGGGTCGACTACGCGGCCATCTCCAACCACCTCAAGCGTGCCGTCATCGCCTCGGAGGACGCGGGGTTCTCGGAGCACAGCGGCGTCGAATGGGATGCGCTGGAGCGTGCGTGGGAGCGCAACCAGCGGGCCGAGGCGCGGGCGCAGCGCCTGAACGAGCAGTCCGCCGCCAAGACCGCGGCCCCGGCGCGGGCTCCCGCGGCGGTCAGACTCGTGGGCGGCTCCACCATCACCCAGCAGCTGGCCAAGAACCTGTTCCTCGCCGGCGAGCGCAACCTGGCGCGCAAGGGGCAGGAGATGCTGATCACCTTCATGCTGGAGGCGACCTTGCCCAAGCGGCGCATCCTCGAGATCTACCTCAACAACGTCGAATGGGGCGAAGGCCTGTTCGGCGCCGAGGCGGCGGCGCGGCACTACCACCGCTCGAGCGCCGCGCGACTCGGCCCCAACGCCGCGGCGCGGCTGGCGGTGATGCTGCCCGCGCCCCGGCGCTTCGAGAAGCGCCCGAACTCCGCCTACGTCAGCGGACGCGCCGCCACCGTGCAGGCCCGCATGGGGGCGGTGGACGTGCCCTGACGCCACCGCAACCCGAACCGCACGACCCGACGATGGCTTCCTCCCTCAGCGCCGAGATCGCCGCCGCCGCCGCCCGGCTGGTGGTGGAAGAAGGCATGGAATACGGCCCGGCCAAGCGCCGCGCCGTGCGCGACCTCGGCCGGCGCAGCGTGCGCCAGCCGGAGCTTCCCAGCAACGACGCCGTGGAAGACGAGGTGCGCGCCTACCTCGACCTCTTCTGCGCCGGCACCCAGCCGGCCGAGCTTGCCGCGCTGCGCGAGGTGGCGGCCCTGTGGATGCAGCGGCTGGCCGAATTCCGCCCGCACCTCACCGGCGCGGTCTGGCGCGGCACCGCCACGCGGCTCAACAGCGTGCACATCCAGCTGTTCTGCGACGACTCCAAGGCCGCCGAGATCGCCCTCATCGGCCAGCACGTGGACTACGACGTGGGCACCCTGCCCGGCCCGCGGGGCGAGCCGGTCGACGTGCTGAGCATCGCCACGCCCAGCGCCGCGCTCGGCGAAACCGTGACCGTGCACCTGAGCGTGCTCGACCACGACGACCTGCGCGGCGCGCTCAAGCCCGACGCGCGCGGCCGCCCACCGCGCGGCGACCTGGCCGCGCTGCGCCGCCTGATGGCCGGGGAGGCGCCATGAGACGCCGCGTCTGGATCGGCGTGGCGGCCGCCGGCGCCGTGGCCGTCGGCGCGGGCGTCGTGCTGCGGCTGCGCGACGAGGCCGCGGGCGCCGAGCGGGAGTCGGAGGCGGCGCTGTGGCGCTCCGGCTTCGAGCGCCTCGGCGGCGGGCGCCTGGACATGGCGGCGCTGCGCGGGCGCCCGCTCATCGTCAACTTCTGGGCGACCTGGTGCGCCCCCTGCGTGCGCGAGATGCCGATGCTCGACCGCTTCCGCGCCGATCACGCGGCGCGCGGCTGGGAAGTGGTGGGCATCGCCGTCGACAAGGAAGCCGCGGTCGCCGAGTTCGTCGCGCGGCTCGGGGTCGGCTTCCCGATCGCCATGGCCGGCACCGAAGGCATCGCGCTCAGCCGGCAGCTCGGCAACCACATGGGCGGCCTGCCGTTCACCGTCGTCGCCGACCGCCGCGGCGCGATCCGGGCGCGCAAGGCCGGGGAGATCAAGCCGGAGGACCTCGCCGCCTGGGCTGACCGCTTCGGCACCGGCTGAGACTCACCGTCAGCCATATCCGCGGGAACTGCTGCCAAATGGCGTAAAGTCGCTTCCTTCACACGCACAATCGCCAGACTCGACCGACAGCACGCCATTCGGCCGGCATTTCGGAACCGCGGCGGGCTGTTTCGCCGGGGCGCCTGAATTGCGCACAATTCGCGGCAATTCACGGCAGAAGCCAGGCTCTCGGCCTGCAGGGCCAGGAACCACGGTTCTTCGCCCGCACCTCGCACTTTCGACACTTTCACACGCACGACGGCGGAACCTGCCCCTTCGCGGCGGCGTTCGCGCAGCATCCAGGAGACCGTGATGGACCTTCGCAAGCTCAAGACACTCGTCGACCTCGTCTCCGAATCGAACATCTCGGAACTGGAAATCACCGAAGCCGACGGCAAGGTGCGCATCGTCAAGGCCGAGCCGGCCGCCCCCGCCCCGCAGATCCACTACGCCGCGCCGCCGATGCAGGCCGTGCCCGCGCCGGCCGCCGCCGCCGCGGCACCCGTCGCCGCCGAGGCGCCGCCGCCCGCCCCCACCGGGCACACCATCACCTCGCCAATGGTCGGCACCTTCTACCGCTCGTCGAGCCCGGGCGCCAAGGCCTTCGTGGAGATCGGCAGCCAGGTCAAGGAAGGCGAGCCGATCTGCATCATCGAAGCGATGAAGATCATGAACGAGATCGAGGCCGACAAGTCCGGCACCGTCACCCGCATCTGCGTCGAGAACGGCCAGGCGGTCGAATTCGGGCAGGCGCTGTTCATCATCGAGTGAGACCGGCTCGATGTTCAAGAAGATCCTGATCGCCAACCGAGGCGAAATCGCCCTGCGGATCCAGCGCGCATGCCGCGAGCTCGGGGTGCATTCGGTCATCGTCTACTCCGAGGCCGACCGCGACGCCAAGTACGTCAAGCTCGCCGACGAGGCGGTGTGCATCGGCCCCGCGGCCTCGGCCCAGAGCTACCTCAACATGCCGGCGATCATCGCCACGGCCGAGGTGACGGACGCCGAGGCCATCCACCCCGGCTACGGCTTCCTCTCCGAGAACGCCGACTTCGCCGAGCGCGTGGAGCGCAGCGGCTTCACCTTCATCGGCCCGACGCCCGAATCCATCCGCACGATGGGCGACAAGGTCTCGGCCAAGCAGGCCATGATCAAGGCGGGGGTGCCCTGCGTGCCGGGCTCCGAGGGCGCGCTGCCCGAGGACCCGAAGGAGATCGTGCGCATCGCCCGCAGCATCGGCTACCCGGTGATCATCAAGGCGGCCGGCGGCGGCGGCGGGCGCGGCATGCGGGTGGTGCACACCGAGGCGGCGCTGGTCAACGCGGTGCAGACCACGCGCACCGAGGCGGGCGCGGCCTTCGGCAACCCGGCCGTGTACATGGAGAAGTTCCTCGAGAACCCGAGGCACATCGAGATCCAGATCATGGCCGACCAGCACAAGAACGCGGTCTGGCTCGGCGAGCGCGACTGCTCGATGCAGCGGCGCCACCAGAAGATCATCGAGGAGGCCCCGGCGCCGGGCATCCCGCGCCGCGTGATCGAGAAGATCGGCGAGCGCTGCGCCTCCGCCTGCAAGCGCATCGGCTACCGGGGCGCGGGCACCTTCGAGTTCCTGTACGAGAACGGCGAGTTCTACTTCATCGAGATGAACACCCGCGTGCAGGTCGAGCACCCGGTGACCGAGCTCGTCACCGGCATCGACATCGTGCAGATGCAGATCCGCGTGGCCGCCGGCGAGAAGCTGCCGTTCACGCAGCGGCAGATCCAGATGCGCGGCCATTCGATCGAGTGCCGCGTCAACGCCGAGGACCCGTACAAGTTCACGCCCTCGCCCGGGCGCATCAGCGTGTGGCACGCGCCGGGCGGGCCGGGCATCCGCGTCGACTCGCACATCTACACCAACTACTTCGTGCCGCCGAACTACGACTCGATGATCGGCAAGATCATCGTGCACGGCGACACCCGCGAGCAGGCGCTCGCGCGCATGCGCATCGCGCTGTCGGAGACGGTGGTCGAGGGCATCCAGACCAACATCCCGCTGCACCGCGAGCTGATGGTCGACGCCAAGTTCGTCGAGGGCGGCACCAGCATCCACTACCTCGAAGGCTGGATGAGCCAGCACAAGCGCTAGGCCCGCCATGGTCGAGCTGCTGCTGATCGCGCCGGAGGACGTCGTCGAGGCCGTTTCCGACGCGCTGGCCGACGAGCTCGGCGCGCTCGCCGTCTCGGTGGAGGACGCCGACGCCGACACCGAGGCCGAGCACGCGCTCTTCGGCGAGCCGGGCATGCCGGCGCCGCGCGGCGGCTGGAACCGCTCCATCGTGCGGGCGCTCTTCGAATCGAACGAGGCCGCCACCGAAGCCGCCACCCTGCTGCTGGCCCAGGACTGGGCCGCCGGCGTGAGCGTGCAGGCGCTCGCGCCGGTGCCCGAGCAGGACTGGGTGCGGCTCACGCAGTCGCAGTTCGCGCCGGTGGACGTCACGCCCGATTTCTGGATCGTGCCGAGCTGGCACGAGGCCCCCGCCGCGGCCACGACGGTGATCCGCCTCGACCCGGGCCTCGCCTTCGGCACCGGCACGCACCCGACCACGCGCATGTGCCTGCGCTGGATCGCGCGGCAGGGCGGCGAGCGCCGCGCCCGCTGGCACCGCGTGCTCGACTACGGCTGCGGCTCGGGCATCCTCGCCATCGGCGCGGCGCTGCACGGCGCGCGCGGCGTCGACGCGGTCGACATCGACCCCGCCGCCGTCGAATCGACGCAGGCCAACGCGCAGGCCAACGGCGTCGCGCTGAACGCCGGCCTGCCCGGGCAGGCGCGCGGCGCCTACCCGCTGGTGCTCGCCAACATCCTCGCGAGCCCGCTCAAGCTGCTCGCGCCGCTGCTGTGCGCGCACGTCGAGCCCGGCGGCGACCTGGTGCTCGCCGGCATCCTGGAACGCCAGGCCGATGAGCTGCGGGCCGCCTACGCGCCGTGGTGCGAGTTGTCGGTCGGCGACGCCGAGGACGGCTGGATCCTGATGACGGCCGCCTTCCCGCCAGCCCCGATGGCATGATTTGCCCATGAGCCTCGCCACCCGTTGCACCGCCTGCGGCACGATCTTCCGTGTGGTGCAGGACCAGCTCAAGGTGTCCGAAGGCTGGGTGCGCTGCGGGCGCTGCGACGAAGTCTTCAACGCGCTCGAAGGCCTGTTCGACCTCACGCGCGAGCAGCCGCCGAAGTGGGAGCCCGCGGAATCCGACAAGGTGCGCGCCGAGCTGGCGCAGCGGCGCGAGGCGCACTTCGAGGCGGCGGCCACGGCGGCCGAGGACGAGCAGCCCACCGTCGCCGAGCTCGACGAGGAAGACCGCATCGCCTCGCGCTTCTTCCAGCCCGAGCAGGACGACGTGCAGCGCTCGCCCGCCGAAGGCGTGGCCGAGCGCGACCGCACCGACTTCGCCGACGCGCAGTTCGACCCCGAGGGGGACGGCGAGCCGCAGGACAAGCCCATGCCGACGCCCGGCTTCATGCTCAAGGCGCAGCGCGAGGCGCGCCGCCGCCGGCCGCTGCCGCGCCTGCTGATGACGCTCGCGGCGCTCGGCCTGCTGGCGGTGCTGGCGGCGCAGGTCGCCCACCAGTTCCGCGACACCATCGCCGCCCGCTGGCCGGCGGCGCGGCCCCTGCTCGCGCGCGGCTGCGCCTGGCTCGATTGCCGCATCGACGCGCCGCGGCGCATCGACGACATCGCCGTCGAGAGCAGCGCGCTGGCGCGCAACAGCGGCACGGCCGAGAGCTTCCGGCTGTCGGTCACGCTGCGCAACCGCGGCGCGTGGCTGGTGGCGCTGCCGGCCATCGAGCTGAGCCTCACCGACGCGTCAGGGCAGCTCGTCGCGCGCCGCGTGCTCACCTCGGCGGACTTCCGCTCGGCGCCGAGCGTCATCCAGCCGGGCGCCGAAGCGGCCCTGCAGCTGCTGCTCTCGACCGGCGCCACGCCCGTGGCCGGCTACACGGTCGAAGTGTTCTACCCCTGAGCCGCCCCGTTCCCCCGCGACCCTTTCCTCGGAGCTTTCCTCATGCCGGCGCTGATCTGCGGTTCCCTCGCCTTCGACACCATCACCACCTTCCCCGGCCGCTTCGCGCAGCAGATTCTTCCCGAGCAGGTGCACATCCTCAACGTGTCGTTCCTCGTGCCCACGCTGCGGCGCGAGTTCGGCGGCTGCGCCGGCAACATCGCCTACTCGCTGAAGGCGCTGGGCGGCGAGCCGGTGGTGATGGCCGCGCTCGGCAGCGACGGCGGCGAGTACCTGCAGCGCCTGGCCGCCTGGGGCGCGAGCACCGCCTACGTGCGCACCGTGGCCGAGAGCTACACCGCGCAGGCCATCATCATCACCGACACCGACAACAACCAGATCACCGCCTTCCATCCCGGGGCGATGCAGTTCGCCCACGAGACCGCGGTCCCGGACGGTGCGGACTTGGCCATCGGCATCATCGCGCCCGACGGCCGCGACGCGATGCTGCAGCACGCGGCCCAGCTGAAGGCCGCGGGCGTGCCCTTCATCTTCGACCCCGGCCAGGGCCTGCCGATGTTCGACGGCGCCGAGCTGAAGCGGTTCGTGGCGCAGGCCACCTGGGTGGCCGTCAACGACTACGAAGGCCGCATGCTGTGCGAGCGCACCGGCGAGACCCTCGAATCGCTGTCGCGCTCGCACCTGCAGGGCGTGGTCGTGACCCTCGGCGCGCAGGGCTGCGAGATCTGGCAGCAGGGCCAACGCACGCACGTGCCGGGCGTGGCGGCCACCGAGGTGGTCGACCCGACCGGCTGCGGCGACGCCTTCCGCGCCGCGCTGCTCTACGGGCTGGAACGCGGCTGGCCGCTCGAGCGTTGCGTCGTGCTCGGCAACCGCCTCGGCGCGCTCAAGATCGCCTGTCGCGGCGGGCAGAACCACACGATCGACCGCGCCGCGCTGCTCGGCTGAGCACCGCAGCTCATGCCGGCGCGCTCATCGCGCGCCGAGCGCGGCGTCGAGCCATGCGTGGACGCGGCCGGCGTCCGTCTCCACCAGCGCCTGCTTGCGGCGGCTGCTCGCGCCCCGCAGCAACGCCACCTGCCGCCTCGGCAGCCCGAGCGAATCGGCCAGCCAGCCGAGCAGGGCCTCGTTGGCCTTGCCGTCCACCGGCGGCGCCGCGAGGCGCACGCGCAGCGCGTCGCCGTGCAGGCCCACCAGTTCGGTCCGACTGGCACCGGGCACCACGCTGACCGAGAGCACGACACCGGCCGGGCCCGCGCGGACGCAGGGCCAGCCGGCGGCAGGAGACGGCGGTAGGGCAGCTTTCATCGGTTCGGTGCGCGGAAGAACGGGCGGCGGGCCGACGCGCATCTTGCGCGGCCGGCCCCCGCGGTCATGAAAAAACCCGGCCGAAGCCGGGTTTTGCAAGAACGCGGGCTGCGCTCAGGGCTTGTTGGCCGTCGGGAACGGCCAGGCCGCCTGCGGGCTCAGCGCCGTCTTGGCGGCCGGAGCCGCCGCGGGCTTCGCCGCCGGTGCCGCAGGGGCAGCGGGCGCAGCGGGGGCCTTCTTCGCGGCCGCCTTCTTGGCCGGCGCCTTCTTCGCGGCCGCCTTCTTGGCAGGGGCCTTCTTGGCCGCAGCCTTCTTCGCGGGGGCCTTCTTCGCAGCGGCCTTCTTGGCCGGGGCCTTCTTCGCGGCGGCCTTCTTCGCCGGCGCCTTCTTGGCCGCGGCCTTCTTCGCCGGGGCCTTCTTCGCGGCCGCCTTCTTGGCCGGAGCCTTCTTCGCGGCGGCCTTCTTCGCCGGCGCCTTCTTGGCGACGACCTTCTTGGCCGGGGCCTTCTTCGCAGCGGCCTTCTTGGCCGGCGCCTTCTTGGCGACGACCTTCTTGGCCGCAGCCTTCTTCGCCGGGGCCTTCTTCGCGGCCGCCTTCTTGGCCGGAGCCTTCTTCGCAGTTGCCATTACATTCTCCTTGATCAAGTTGAGAAACACTGCCCGACGCGGCTCGAGTCCGACGCCTGGCAGCTATTCACCGTCCGAAGGTCTGCCCGGGATGAGCGCCCCGGTCCGGTGAATGGGGTTGCGAGCCACGTGCGCCGCTTCTGTGTCGGCGCATCGCGGCTCGCGAATCTTGATCTCTCACTTCGATGGAACTGCGAGCTGGCTTCCAGCCTCGTCAGTCCCAGGACAGCGCGCCACCCGATTGGTACTCGATGACGCGCGTTTCGAAAAAGTTGCGCTCCTTCTTCAGGTCGATCATTTCGCTCATCCAGGGGAACGGGTTTTCCTCGTTCGGGAAGAGCTCTTCCAGGCCGATCTGCGTGGCCCGCCGGTTGGCGATGTAGCGCAGGTAGCCCTTGAACATCGATGCGTTCATGCCGAGCACGCCGCGCGGCATGGTGTCTTCGGCGTAGCGGTACTCGAGCTCAACGGCCTTCATGAACAGGGCCTTGATCTCGGCCTTGAACTCGGCCGTCCAGAGCTGCGGGTTCTCGAGCTTGATCTGGTTGATGAGGTCGATGCCGAAATTGCAGTGCATCGACTCGTCGCGCAGGATGTACTGGTACTGCTCGGCGGCGCCCGTCATCTTGTTCTGCCGGCCGAGCGCGAGGATCTGCGTGAAGCCGACGTAGAAGAACAGGCCTTCCATCAGGCAGGCGAAGACGATCAGCGACTTGAGCAGCGTGCGGTCGTTCTCGGTCGTGCCGGTGACGAAGTTCGGATCCATGATCGCGTCGATGAACGGGATCAGGAATTCGTCCTTGGCGCGGATCGACGCCACCTCGTGGTAGGCGTTGAAGATCTCGCTCTCGTCCAGGCCCAGCGACTCCACGATGTACTGGTAGGCGTGGGTGTGGATCGCCTCCTCGAACGCCTGGCGCAGCAGGAACTGGCGGCACTCGGGCGCCGTGATGTGGCGGTAGGTGCCCAGCACGATGTTGTTGGCGGCCAGCGAGTCGGCGGTGACGAAGAAGCCGAGGTTGCGCTTGATGATGCGGCGCTCGTCTTCGCTCAGGCCGTGGGGATCCTTCCAGGTCGCGATGTCGCGCGACATGTTGATCTCCTGCGGCATCCAGTGGTTGGAGCAGGTGGCGAGGTACTTCTCCCACGCCCACTTGTACTTGAACGGCACCAGCTGGTTGACGTCGGTGCGGCCGTTGATGATGCGCTTGTCGGCGGCATTGACGCGGCGCGCGTCCGCCGACGAGACCGAGGGGGATGCGAGGGGGGCGCCGCTCTCGGCGCTCACCGCGGCGAGCGCCGCGGACGGGAGTTCCGCGCGCGCAAGAGAGGCGGGGCTCGGCGCGCGATTCGATGGCGATGTGGGGCTGACTTCTTCTTCCCAAACCAGCATGGTTTTCACTTCCTCGTAGCTGCGAATTATCTGAGTGTTGTGTGCCAGCACCAAGCACTTCTTGACATCAGAGTCAGTTCGCGGTTGTTCGTTGTTGCTCTATTGCATCGACGGCGCCGCATGCGATGGAGCATCGAATGGCAGACGCGATGCGCATGAGCGTCGTCGCTCGCGCGCATCGCGCCGCCTCACGTCATGCCGACGCGGCGGAACGCGGGGCTTCGCGTCACTGGCACGCTTCGCAGTCCGGGTCGTCGATCGCGCAGAACTTCATGTCGGTGGCCGGTTCGCTGCCCGCGGCTTCGAGCTGCACCTTCGCCGCCGCGGCCACGGCGTCGACGCCACCCGCGCCGCCGCCGCTGGACACCGAGTTCATCTTGCCGGCCTTCACCGTGGACTTCTCGGCGTGCGTGGCGCCGACGGTGCGCAGGTAGTACGTCGTCTTGAGGCCGCGCGTCCAGGCCAGCTTGTAGGTCTCGTCGAGCTTCTTGCCCGAGGCGCCGGCGATGTAGATGTTCAGGCTCTGCGCCTGGTCGATCCACTTCTGGCGGCGCGCGGCGGCCTCGACCAGCCACTCGGTGCCGATCTCGAACGCGGTGGCGTACAGGTCCTTCAGGTCTTCGGGCACGCGGTCGATGCGGCGCAGCGAGCCGTCGAAGTGCTTGAGGTCCATCACCATCACGTCGTCCCACAGGCCGAGCTTCTTCAGGTCGCGCACCAGGTACTCGTTGATGACGGTGAACTCGCCCGACAGGTTGGACTTGACCGACAGGTTGCCGAACGACGGCTCGATCGAGGCGCTGACGCCGACGATGTTGGAGATGGTGGCGGTGGGCGCGATGGCCACGCAGTTCGAGTTGCGCATGCCGTGCTCGGCGATGCGCGCGCGCAGGGCGTCCCAGTCCATGCTGGCGCTGCGGTCGGTGTCGACGTAGCCGCCGCGCTGCTCGGCCAGCAGGTCGAGCGAGTCGAGCGGCAGGATGCCCCGGTCCCACAGCGAGCCGCGGTAGCTGGAGTAGCGCCCGCGCTCGGCGGCGAGCTCGGTCGACGCCCAGTAGGCGTGGTAGCACACCGCCTCCATCGAGCGGTCGGCGAAGTCGACGGCCGCCTGCGAGGCGTAGGGCACGCGCAGCTCGTGCAGCGCATCCTGGAAGCCCATGATCCCCAGGCCCACCGGGCGGTGGCGCAGGTTGGAGTCGCGCGCCTTCTTCACCGCGTAGTAGTTGATGTCGATGACGTTGTCGAGCATGCGCATCGCGGTGGCGACGGTCTTCTTGAGCTTGGCCTGGTCGATGGCGCCGTCCTTGAGGTGGCGCGCGAGGTTGACCGAGCCGAGGTTGCACACCGCGATCTCGCTCTCGTTGGTGTTCAGCGTGATCTCGGTGCACAGGTTGCTCGAGTGCACCACGCCCACGTGCTGCTGCGGCGAGCGCACGTTGCAGGCGTCCTTGAAGGTGATCCAGGGGTGGCCGGTCTCGAACAGCATCGAGAGCATCTTGCGCCACAGGTCCTTGGCGGGGATCTTCTTGAACAGCTTGATCTCGCCGCGCGCCACCTTGGCCTCGTAGCCGGTGTAGGCCTCCTCGAAGGCGCGGCCGAACCTGTCGTGCAGGTCGGGGCAGGTGGAGGGCGAGAACAGCGTCCACTCGCCGCCTTCCATCACCCGCTTCATGAACAGGTCGGGCACCCAGTTGGCCGTGTTCATGTCGTGCGTGCGGCGGCGGTCGTCGCCGGTGTTCTTGCGCAGTTCCAGGAATTCCTCGATGTCCAGGTGCCAGGTCTCCAGGTAGGCGCACACCGCGCCCTTGCGCTTGCCGCCCTGGTTGACGGCCACGGCCGTGTCGTTGACCACCTTCAGGAACGGCACCACGCCCTGGCTCTTGCCGTTGGTGCCCTTGATGTAGGAGCCGAGCGCGCGCACGTTGGTCCAGTCGTTGCCGAGGCCGCCGGCGAACTTGGACAGCAGCGCGTTCTCCTTCAGCGCCTCGTAGATGCCGTCGAGGTCGTCGGACACCGTCGTCAGGTAGCAGCTCGACAGCTGCGAGCGCCGCGTGCCGGAGTTGAACAGCGTGGGCGTGCTGCTCATGAAGTCGAAGGTCGACAGCACGTCGTAGAACTCGATGGCGCGCGCCTCGCGGTCGATCTCGTTGAGCGCCAGGCCCATGGCCACCCGCATGTAGAAGGCCTGGGGCAGCTCGATGCGCTGCTCGTCGACGTGCAGGAAGTAGCGGTCGTACAGCGTCTGCAGGCCGAGGTAGTCGAACTGCAGGTCGCGCTCGGCCTTCAGCGCGGCGCCCAGCTTCGCCAGGTCGTACTGCATCAGCTTCTCGTCGAGCAGCTCGGCCTGCACGCCCTTCTTGATGAAGGCCGGGAAGTACTCGGCGTAGTGCGCCGGCATGTCGGCCTGCAGCACCTCCTCGCCGAGGATTTCCTTGCGGATGGTGTGCAGCAGCAGGCGCGCGGTGGCGTGCGAGTAGCCGGGGTCCTTCTCGATCAGCGTGCGCGCGGCCAGGATGGAGGCCTTGTGCACCTCGTCGATGGCCACGCCGTCGTACAGGTTGCGCTTGGTCTCGGCCAGGATGGGCTCGGGGCGGACGTCGGCGCCCAGACCCGCGCAGGCGGACTCGACGATGGACTGCAGGCGCTGCAGGTCCAGCGGCACGCGCTGGCCGCCGTCGACCACGTGCAGCGCGGGCTCGGCAGCGGCCGCCGGCTTGACCTGGCGCGAACGCTCCTGCGCGCGGCGCTCGCGGTAGAGCACGTAGGCGCGGGCCACCTCGTGGTGGCCGCCGCGCATCAGGCCGAGCTCGACGTGGTCCTGCACGTCCTCGATGTGGAAGGTGCCGCCGCCCGGGCGCGAGCGCAGCAGCGCGCGCACGACCGTCTCGGTCAGGCCGTCGACCGTCTCGCGCACGCTCGCCGAGGCCGCGCCCTGCGTGCCGTGCACCGCCAGGAACGCCTTCATCAGCGCCACCGCGATCTTGTTCGGCTCGAACGAGACGACCGCGCCGTTGCGGCGAATGATCTGGTAGCCCTGGTAGGCGCTGGCGGCCGCCCCGCCGAGGGCGGAGACGGAGAGCACGGCAGCGGGTTCGGCGGAACGGGTGGCGACGGTTTGCATGGATGTCCTCTGTGAACAAGTTGGCGGGCAGCGGCGTCGAAACGGCGCGCGAGGCGCGGGCCGGAGCCGGCAGGCGTGTGGACAAGCGTGTGGAGAAACGGTGGAGCGCCGGTGGAGCCCTGCTCCTGCGGCAGACACTATATCTAGCGCCTCGACAACACTTTAAGCACTAGCGGTAGCGTACCCCATGCATGACTTCCCTGATAGTCCTTCGAGCGGAGCATGGGGAAATCGAGGGCCGATTCGTCCCTCGGGCGAGATCGTGCTAGCCGCCTCGGCGCGGCGGCGCGCACGTCTGTTCCGCCGGCGGGAAGGCCGCGTCCGGCCAGCCGAGCGCGCGCCGCAGCGCGGCCCAGTCGAAGCCGGCGCCCGGGTCGAACTTGCGCCCCGGCGCGACGTGCTCGTGGCCGGCCACGGCCGTGACCGGGTAGCGCCGCGCGAGCGAGCGCAGCAGGTCGGCCAGCACCTGCATCTGCACCGGCTCGAAGCGCTCGCCCTCCAGCCCCTCGAGCTCGATGCCGACCGAGTAGTCGTTGCAGTTGTCCCGGCCGCGCCACGACGATGCGCCGGCGTGCCAGGCGCGCTCGTCGCACGAGACGAACTGCAGCAGCTCGCCGTCGCGGCGGACCACGAAATGCGCCGAGACCTCGGCGCCGCGGATCTGCCGGTAATAGGGATGCGCGTCCCAGTCGAGCCGGTTGGTGAACAGCCGCTCGATCGCATCGCCGCCGTACTCGCCCGGCGGCAGGCTGATGGAGTGGACGACGGCCAGCGACACCTCGGCGCCCGCCGGGCGCGGGCCGAAGTTGGGCGACTCGCAGCGCCGCGCCGCGCGGCACCAGCCGCCGTCCCAGGCCGCGAAGCGGTCAGCCGCCGCCGCGCTCGCCATCGAAGCCGGCGTCGTGGCCGCCGACGCTCACGTTCAGCCGCGCCATGCGGTAGCGCATCTGCCGCAGCGACAGCCCGAGGCTCGCGCCCGCGGCCGTGCGGTTGAAGCGGTGCTGCTCGAGGGCGCGCAGCAGGATGTCGCGCTCGACCTGGTCGAGGTAGGCCTCGATGTCGTGCGGCAGCGGCGCCAGCGCCGGAGGCGCGGGGGGCGGCGGCGGCGCCACCAGCGCCGGGTCGATGCGGGTGTTCTCGGTGATGAGGTCGAGCTCCTGCGCCGCGCTGTCGGTGAACACCGTCTCGGGCAGGCCGAGGTCGAAGACGCCGATCGCATCGCCGCCCGACAGCGCCACGGCCCGGTGCAGCAGGTTCTCGAGCTCGCGCACGTTGCCGGGGAACTCGTAGCGCGCCAGATGCACCAGCGCGTCGCGCGTGAGGTGGGGCGGCGGCGACATGTTCACGTCGCGCGCGATGCGCTCGAGCACGCGCTCGCTGATCTCGGCCAGATCCTCGATGCGCTCGCGCAGCGGCGGCACGCGGATCTGGATCACGTTGAGCCGGTAATAGAGATCCTGGCGGAAGCGCCCGGCGACCACCTCGGCGGCCAGGTCCTTGTGGGTGGCGCTCAGCAGCCGCACGTTGACCGTCTGCTCGGCCACGGCGCCCACCGGCCGCACGCTGCGCTCCTGCACGGCGCGCAGCAGCTTGGACTGCATGGACAGCGGCAGGTCGCCGATCTCGTCGAGGAACAGCGTGCCGCCGTCGGCCGCCTGGAAGAAGCCCTCGCGATCATCGGCGGCGCCGGTGAAGGCGCCCTTGCGGTAGCCGAAGAACTCGGCCTCCAGCAGCTGCTCGGGGATGGCGCTGCAGTTCACCGGCACGAAGGGCTGGCCGGCGCGCGGGCTCACCTCGTGGATGGCGCGGGCGACGAGTTCCTTGCCGGTGCCCGATTCGCCGAACACCAGCACCGGCGCCATGCTGCGCCCCACCTTCTCGACCAGCGCGCGCACCTGCTGCATCGGCTGCGACTGGCCGGCCATGCGGCCGAGCGCCACGCTGGCCGGCGCGGCCGGGGGCGCCGGCGCGCGCGCCGGCCGGTACGGCAGGCCCTCCGCGCCCTCGGCGCCGCGCGCGGGCTCGTGCTCCGACGGCAGGCTCGAGGGCACCATCGTCGGCACCGTCGACGGCGAGCGCCCGAGCGCCGAGGCCACGACGGCGCGGAACTGCTTCAGGTCGACCGGCTTGGTGAGGTAGTCGTAGGCGCCGGCCTTCAGCGCCTCGACCGCGTTCTCGGCCGAGCCGTAGGCGGTGATGACGATCGCCCGCTCGCGCCGGCCGGCCTCCTCGAGGTGGCGCAGCAGGTCGAGCCCGGTGCCGTCGGGCAGGCGCATGTCGGTGATGACGGCGCTGTAGACGCGGTCCTTGATGTGCAGCAGCGCGTCCTCGACGGTGGCCGCGGTCTCGACGTCGTAGCCCTCGCGCAGCAGGGTCAGCTCGTACAGGGTGCGCAGGTCGGGCTCGTCGTCGACGACGAGCAGGCTGAAGTGCGAGGGAGGTGACATCGTGCGCGCGTGCCCGGGGGTTGGATCAGCTGGCGAGCGGCAGTCGGGCCTCGGCGCTCGCCAGCGCCTGGCGCCTCAGGACGACGCGGAACTCGTTGCGGTTCGCCTGGTCCTGCGGGCGCAGCCGGTACTCGATGCTGGCACCGTATCGCTCGCACAGCTCGCGGCAAATATACAGGCCCAGTCCTGTGCCGCGGCTGCGCGTCGAGAAGAACGGCTCGAACAGATGGCGCTCGACCTCGGGCGGGATCGGCGGCCCGTCGCTGGCCACGGTGACGAGCAGCTGCGCCGCGTCCGGCACGGCCAGCCGCAGGTGCACCGAGCCGGCCGACTTGCTGGCATGCCGGTAGGCGTTGTCGAGCAGGTTCACGAGCACGCGGCGCAGGTGCTCGGCGTCGAACGCGCCGCCCAGCGACTCCGCCGGCAGGTCCACGCGCAGGGCGCTGTGGGCATCGAGCGCGAGGTTGGCGGCGCGCGCCCAGTCGCTGCACACGACGCCCAGGTGCGTGGTCACGTCGATGACGCCGGCGCCCTGCGCCACGCCCGGCGCCACCTCCATCACGTCGTCCACCAGCCGCTTCAGGCGCTCGACGTTCTCGCCCACCATGCGCGTGAGCTGCTGCTGCGCCGGCGTGGTGGCGTCCTCCGACAGCAGCGCGTTGGCCTGGGCGATGGCCGCCAGCGGGTTGCGGATCTCGTGCGCGATGCCGGCCGACACCCGGCCCATGGCCGCGAGCTGCTCCTGGCGCATGCGCGCCTGCATGTTGCGCACGTCCTCCAGCAGCAGCACGCAGAACTCCTCGCGCGCCTGCGACTGCCCGCTCTGCGTGAAGCGGATGCGCACGCGCAGGGTGCGCGTCTCGCCCGACTCGAACACCAGCGGCACGTCGCGCCCCGCCTCGGGCCACACGCCCTCGCCGAAGCCGCGCTCGACCGTCTTGACGAGCGCGTCCCAGGCGTCGATGCCGCGCAGCTGGAACGGCGCCGGCCGCGCCATGCCGCGCGGCGCGAGCAGGCGCCGCGCCGACGGGTTGGCGGCGCGCACGCGGCCGCGCCGGTCGACCACCAGCACGCCGTCCTGCATCTCCTCGATCACGAGCCGGTTGAGCTGCGCCTGCTGGCGGGCCATCTCGAGGCTGCCCTTGGCGGTGAGCTCCTCGCGCGCGAGCCGGCCCGCCAGCTCGCCGGCCAGCACGGTGACGACGAACAGCCCGCTGCCCGCGAGCCCGGCCTGGGTGAGGGCCGTGGTGAACTCGCCGCCCGCATCGCCGGTGAACCAGGCCGTGGCCAGCAGCGTCAGCGCCACCGCCGCCGCCGTGGCCAGCGCCTGGCGGCGCGGCGTCAGCACGCCGGCCATCAGGATGGGCAGCACCAGCAGCGCCGCGTAGTTGAAGGTGCCCGCGCGCGCCACGAGGTGCAGCGCGGTGAAGCAGACGATGTCGGTGCCGATGGTGGCGATCCATTGCGGGCTGCGCAGCCGCGCCAGCTCCTGCGGCCGCGCGCGGCGGCGAAAGCGCGGCAGCAGCCACATGCTGAGCGTGGCCACCGCATAGCCGGCGCTGACCAGCAAGGCGGCGTAGCTCGGCTGCGAGCCCAGCAGCCCCGCCAGCGCGGCGGCGATGACCAGCGCGATGCCCAGCGCCACGCGCGCGCCGAGGAACACGCGGTAGATGCGGTCGAACGCGGTCTGGCTCTCGCCGGTGGCGATGCGGCGCGCGCGGCGGGTGAGGAAGCGCGAATCGGGCTCGCCGCGCGCGGCGGCGCTCAGGCCGGCCTCGTAGCGCGAGTCGCCGGCCGAATCGGGCGCGTCGTCCACCGCGGGCGCGTCGTCGCCCTCGAAGGCGCCGAACCACGACTCCTCCGCCGTGCGCGGCGGCGGCTTCCTGCGCTCGCCGCGGCGCGCGTCGGAGGGCTGCGCGGCGTCGCTCATCGCGGGGCGTTCAGCTTCTCGTGCGCGGCGCGGTGCGCCTCGCAGCAGAAGAGCCCGCCGCGGCCGGGCAGCGCCTCGCCGCGCGGCAGGTGCAGGCCGCAGTGCGCGCACGAGACCATGTCCTCCACGGCGGGCAGCCGGCCCGGGCCCCCCCGCGGCGGCGGCGCGGCCGGCCGCTTGGAACGCAGCAGCCACAGCACCGCGAGCACGACGAGGAGCAGGACGAGGTATTTCATCGGAGCCCGCGCTCGCGCGTCATGCCGCCGCCGTCCGCTGCAGCACCACCTCGATCACGAAGCGCGAGCCGACGTAGGCCAGCAGCAGCAGGCCGGCGCCGGCATAGACCCAGCGCGTGGCGCGCCGCCCGCGCCAGCCGAAGGCGCGCCGGCCGGCCAGCAGCGCCGCGAACACCAGCCAGCCCAGCATCGAGAACACGGTCTTGTGATCCCAGCGCCACGGGTCGGCGTCCCACCAGCCGAGCACCAGCGCGGCCGTGAGCACGGTGAAGCCGGCGCCGACGAAGCGGAAGGTGAGCCGCTCGAGCCGCAGCAGCGGCATGCCCGCCGGCGACGCCAGGTCCGGCGCCTGCGGCGCGCCCTGCTGCCGCCGCATGCGCCGGTCGGCGCGGTCGAGCAGCGCGGCGTGCAGCACGGCCGCGCCGAACAGCCCGTACGACGCGATGCCCATCACCCAGTGCAGCGGCGCCCAGCGTGAGGCGAGCTGCGGCCGCACCTCGCCGGGAAACAGCCACGCCAGCGCGACCGCGGCCACGCCCAGCGCGGCCAGCGTGCGGCGCACGTTGGGCAGCGGCACGAAGCGCGCCTCGACCAGGTACACCGCGATCACCAGCCACAGCGTGGCCGACAGCGCCGGCGCGAAGCCGAAGCGCGCGGCGCCCGACGAGGTGCCGACGCCCGAGCCGTCGATGCCGATCGCCAGCGCATGCAGCACCCAGGCGAGCACGACGGCCGCGCGCAGGCCGCGCTGCAGCCGCTCGGGCGCCAGCGCCGCCGTCAGGTAGCCGATGCAGGCCACGGCGCTGGCCAGGGCAAGCGCCCACTGCCCCGGCGAGCCGGCGGACCCGAAAGTTAGAATCATCCGCTCAGTGTACTGACCGCCACCCCTGCGCCACGCCCTCGCCGGCGCGCAGCAACAGGCCCCCGCGGCCGCCTCGTCCCCCATGGCATCCACCCTCACCGAACGGCTGAGTCGCGCCGTCAAGACGATGCGCGGCCAGGCCCGCATCACCGAATCGAACGTGCAGGACATGCTGCGCGAAGTGCGCATGGCCCTGCTCGAGGCCGACGTGGCGCTGCCGGTGGTGCGCGACTTCATCGCCCGCGTGAAGGAGAAGGCGCTCGGCGCGGACGTGGCGGGCTCGCTCACGCCGGGGCAGGCGCTGGTGGGCATCGTCAACCGCGAGCTCGCCGCCACCATGGGCGAAGGCGTGGCCGACATCGACCTCGCCACGCAGCCGCCGGCCGTCATCCTCATGGCCGGCCTGCAGGGCGCGGGCAAGACGACGACGACCGCCAAGCTCGCCCGGCACCTGATCGACAAGCGCAAGAAGAAGGTGCTCACCGTCTCGGCCGACGTGTACCGCCCGGCCGCCATCAAGCAGCTCGAGACGGTGACGAAGCAGGCCGGCGCGGAATGGTTCCCCTCGCACGCCGACGACAAGCCCGTCGACATCGCCCGCGCGGCGCTCGACCACGCCCGCCGCCACTACTTCGACGTGCTACTGGTCGACACCGCCGGGCGCCTCGCGATCGACGAGGCGCTGATGAAGGAGATCGCCGAGCTGCACGCGGCGATCCGGCCGGTGGAGACGCTGTTCGTCGTCGACGCGATGCAGGGCCAGGACGCGATCAACACCGCCCGGGCCTTCAAGGAGGCGCTGCCGCTGACCGGCATCGTGCTCACCAAGATGGACGGCGACTCGCGCGGCGGCGCAGCGCTGTCGGTGCGGCAGATCACCGGCGCGCCGATCAAGTTCGCCGGCGTCTCCGAGAAGATCGACGGGCTCGAGGTCTTCGACGCCACGCGCCACGCCGGGCGCATCCTCGGCATGGGCGACATCGTCGCGCTGGTGGAAGAGGTCCACAAGGGCGTGGACATCGCCGCCGCGCAGAAGCTCGCCGAGAAGGTGAAGTCGGGCGACGCCTTCGACCTGAACGACTTCCTCGTGCAGATCTCGCAGATGAAGAAGATGGGCGGCCTCGCCGGCCTGATGGACAAGCTGCCGAGCGAGATGAGCGCCAAGGCCGGCGCCGCCGACATGGACCGCGCCGAGCGCGACGTGCGCCGCATGGAGGGCATCATCTGCTCGATGACGCCGCTGGAGCGGCGCAAGCCCGAGATCATCAAGGCCACGCGCAAGCGCCGCATCGCCGCGGGGGCCGGCGTGCAGGTCCAGGACGTGAACCGCATGCTCAACCAGTTCGGCCAGATGCGCGACATGATGAAGAAGATGAAGGGCGGCGGCCTCATGAAGATGATGAAGCGCATGGGCGGGATGAAGGGTTTGCCCGGGATGCGCTGAAACATCGGGTTGCCGCGCCAAACAACACCGTCACGCCCCGATACATTGACCCTGCCTGGGCACCCCGCTATCTTCGGGGACCGATTTCGCGGGTTCGACCCTTTGACGACGCCTTACCTCCTGCTGCTGCTCGCGCTGGCCGCCGTGGCCCTGGTTCTCGCCGGCGCGCTGCTGTGGCTGCGCGGCCGCCCGGGCGGCCGCCGGGCCGACGGGCGCGCCGCCGACCACGTGGACACCGTCACCGGCTGGTCGCCGCAGGCCACGCGCGTGCTCTCGGGCGCCGAGCGCGACGCCTTCGACGTGCTGCGCAGCGCGCTGCCGGCGCACACCATCCTCGCGCAGGTGCCGCTCGCCCGCTTCATCAAGGTGCCCACGCGCAACTCGTATTCCGAGTGGCTGCGCCGCGTCGGCCACCAGTGCGCCGACTTCGTGGTGTGCGACCGGCATGCGCAGGTGCTGGCGGTGGTCGAGCTGCAGCCCGCCGCGCCGCCGCCGAGCGAACGCGCGGCGCGCCGCCAGCGGCGCTTCCAGCGCGTGCTGCAGGCCGCCGGCGTCACGGTGCACTTCTGGAAGGAAGGCGCCCTGCCGAGCCCCTATGCCGCGCGCGAGGCCATCGCCCCGAGCGCCGCGGCCGACGACGCCGGGCCGGCCGGCGCGATGCCGATGCCGCTGAACCCCGCCGCGGCGGGCGCGGCCCTGGACGACAGCACCGTGCTGCGCGAGCCGCCGCCGTCGACCTGGTTCGACGACCTCGAGACCGAGGCCGCGCCGCTGGACGCGATGCCCGCCCGCCCGCGCGCGACGCGCGGCTGAGCTACTCCAGCAGCGCCTGCGCGAACTCGCGCGCGCTGAAGGTCTGCAGGTCTTCGAGCTTCTCGCCCACGCCGATGAAGTAGACCGGCACCGGCCGCTCGCGCGCGCGCGACCACAGCGCGATGGCCGCCAGTACGCCGCCCTTGGCCGTGCCGTCGAGCTTGGTGACGATGAGGCCGGTGAGCGCCAGCGCCTCGTCGAAGGCCTGCACCTGCGCGAGCGCGTTCTGCCCGGTGTTGCCGTCGACGACGAGCAGCACCTCGTGGGGCGCCGTGGCCTGCGCCTTGGTGATGACGCGGCGGATCTTCTTCAGCTCCTCCATCAGGTGCGTCTGCGTCGTCAGGCGCCCCGCCGTGTCGGCGATCACCACGTCGCAGCCGCGCGCCTTGCCGGCGATCACCGCGTCGTAGGTCACCGCGGCCGGGTCGCCGCTTTCCTGGCTCACGATCTCGACGTTGTTGCGCCCGGCCCAGACCGCGAGCTGCTCGCGCGCCGCGGCGCGGAAGGTGTCGGCCGCGGCCAGCAGCACCTTCTGCTGCGCCTGCGCCAGGTGGCGCGTGAGCTTGCCGATGCTCGTCGTCTTGCCCGCGCCGTTGACGCCCACCACCATGATGACCGTCGGCGTCTCGCGCCCGACCTCGAGCGACCGCTCCAGCGGCGCGAGCAGGTCGGCGACGGCGTCGACCAGCAGCGCCTTCACGGCCGCGGCATCGGTGGCGCGCTCGGCCTTGACGCGGCGCTTCAGGTCGGCGAGCAGGTGCTCGGTGGCCTTCACGCCGGCGTCGGCCATCAGCAGCGCGGACTCGAGCTCCTCGTACAGCGCATCGTCGATCTGCGCGCCGACGAAGACCTGCGAGATGCTGCTGCCGGTGCGGCGCAGGCCGCTGCGCAGCTTGTCGAGCCAGCCGCGGCGGGGCTCCTCGGGGAGTTCGGGCTCGGGCGCGGCGGGCGCTTCGGGCGCGGCGGCCGGCGGCGGCGCGGAGACCGGCGCGTCGGCCACCGGGGCCGGCGGCGGCTCGGCCGGCGCGGGTGCGGAAGCGGAAGCGGGCACCTCGGGCGCGGGCGGCGCCTCGACCCCGCGCAGCCGGTCAAGCCAGCTGCGCCGGTCCACCGCCGCCGGCGAGGCCTCGGCGGGCGTTTCGGCCGCGGGCGGCGGCGCTTCGGCCGGCGCCTTCTTCTTGAAGAAACTGAACATCGGGAGCGTGCGGAGGAGGCGGTGAAGGGAGAGTGGCGACGTGCGCGGCGCGTGGCGGGCGGCGCTTTCGCGGCCGCACGGGCTTGCCGAGCGCCCCGACCCGCAGGATATAATCTTCGGCTCAGGCGCTTTAGCTCAGTCGGTTAGAGCGACGGAATCATAATCCGCAGGTCCGGGGTTCGAGTCCCTGAAGCGCCACCAGAACCCGAGAGGCTTGTAAGTCAACGACTTGCAAGCCTTTTTTCTTGCCGGGGGTCCCACCTGGGGGTCCCACTTGGGTTTCGTCACCACACCTCGCCTGTACCGCAAGCGCAGCGGCACCTACTACCTTCGCATTGTCGTTTCGGCCTCAAGTAGAGACGCCGAACGTCGAAAACGTACAGAGGCCTGCTGCTCGCTGCGAACGAAGAATCCGGCGCGCGCACGGCAGATCGCGGCCTGGGCCAACGCCCGGCTCGCGCTCGATCAGCACCTGCACGACAAGAAGTTCATCGTGGACGCCCTCTTCTCGAACATCAGGCGTTGGACCATCGGCGACCTGACCATCGACGGCCCCGAAGACGCAAAGAACTTCGTGCACACCATGCGCGAGCTTCCCGATCTGCGTGCAGCCACGATGATGCGCATTGCGAACTGCACGGACCCCGAGCAGCTGGCGGAGTTGCAGAGGCTGCTGGCCACGCTCTCTGCCCAACTGCCATCGCCGAGCGGTCCGTCGCCTGCGTCTCGCGCAGGACCGGCGCAGCCTATGCGCATGTTGGCCGCCATCGACACGTATGCCGCGAGCAAGCAGGCAACGGCAGAGGTGTCGGCACGCACCGCACGCGACAAGCGCAACCTCTTGAAAGCGCTCGTAGCGCACCTTGCAGCGGCGGACCCGGCGCTTGGCGCCGACCCGTTCGTGCACGACATCACGACGCGGCACCTGTCGGCGTTCCTGGACGCCGTGCCGGTTCGCAGGCACCGCAGCGAATCCTCGAGTGATGCCGAGAAGGCGGCGGCGCCCAAGACGGTCATCAAGAAGATCTCCGACCTGCCTGTCGGATGCCCAGATCAATGCGTTCAAGGTCGTCAACTCACCGCTGAACCTGAGCTATTCGCTCGCCAGCGGCGAGATGAGCCATCCAGGTTTCAACGTCTGGGGCAGTGACTACGGCATTCCCGGTGCGCCGGCCGCCGTGCAGCCGGTGGCGCTGCTCGTGGGGCTGGGCACCGTGGCGCCTGCCTATCCGCTGGCGCCAGTGACCCCATCGAGCTTTCCGCCGTTCGGCAGCACGTTCTGGGACCAGTGGCTCAAGTACTTCGTCACGCGCGATCCGGGCGTCAACTGGTTGACGGTCGATCCCGCCAATCCCGGGCCATGGCAGTCGCGGATCGTCGCCCTGTCCGCTGTTCAGGAGGCTCACGAGACGGACCTGTCGGCGTTCCAGGCCAAGGGCGGAAAGCTCCTCATCCTGCATGGCACGCACGACGCGCTGGTCAGTGCGCGCTCGACACAGCAGTACACGAGGCGATTGCGCACGGCGATGGGTCCCGACGGCGTTGGCACCTTCGTTCGCTACTACGAGGTTCCCGGCTACTCCCACGTCGCGGGCACCGCCTTCAATGCATCGTGGGACTCGGTCGCTGCGCTCGAGGATTGGGTGGAAAAGGGCACGGCGCCCGCGGACCCCATCGTGACGGATACGCTCGCCGTGCCCGGCAGAACGCGCCCGCTGTGCGAGTACCCGTCCTGGCCGAAGTACACGGGCAGCGGCGACGTGAACGTGGCGGCCAGCTTCGTCTGCGCGACGCAATAGGGCGGCGACGACCGGTCTGGTCTCGCTCCCGACGATTACCCGCTCTTCGCGAGACGGGCGCGGTAGTCGCCGGGGGACGTGCCGAACCAGCGCTTGCAGGCACGGAAGAACGTGCTCTGGTCGGCGAAGCCGAGCATGTACGCCACCTGGGACAGCGACACGCCATTCGTTCGGAGGTATTGATCGGCCAGGCGCTGCCGCGTCGACTCCACCAGCGCATTGAACGTGGTGCCTTCGTCCTGGAGCCGGCGGTGCAGCGTGCGCTCGCTCAGTCCAAGCTCTCTTGCCACGTCCGCGCGCAAGGGGTCGCCGTCCGGCAAGCGCCGCACGATGTGGTCCCGAACTCGAGGCCCGATGCTCGGAGCCCCGATGCGGCTGAGGAGCTCGCTTGCCACTTGATCGTTCAACACCGCGAGCGCCGGATTGGACGTGGGAAGTGGCGCCGTCATGTCGGCTTCGGAGAAGTGGAGCTGGTAGATGGCGACATCGAACCGAAGCGGGCACCGGAACGCCAGTCGATAAGCCTCCAGATCGGCGGGCTCCGGATAGGGGAGTTCGACCTTCTCCGGGCGCAGGTTCAAACCGGTCAACCAACGAAGAATGTTGAGCAGGGTCACGACCATGAAGTCCAGCCTGGCCCGCGGGACAGGGTGTTCCATGCCGACCAGATGCATTGACAGGCCGTAGCTGTTCCCGCGGTGGACGAGCCGGAGTTCGGCGACGTCGCTCACGATGCGCATGTAGCGCACCAAGCGCTCGACCGCAGAGATCAGGTTCGGGCACGTCATCATCACGTGAACGATGACGTCAACACTTCCCGGATGAGCCATGTCCGGGGTGGCCAACCCAAGGTTCTGGTCACCGGAGCGAGCAACAGCCAGTTCCCACAAACGACTGATGCGGTCTGCCTCGAACCGTGCATCCGGGTTCGAGACTTCAGCGAGATCGAGTCCGGCCTCCCGGAAAAGGTTTGCCGTGTCCAACCCGACGGATCTGAAAAGCCTGATCACGCCCGTGACCCAGGCAGATGAAAGAGTGGGGGTCGCTTTCGCGTTGCCAGCGGCGCTGTCCATCATTCCAATCGTGAGAGCAAGCGAACGGAAGTGATCGAAAAGTCTGGTTGCGAAGCATCAATAGCTTGTATTCGGTGTTCGACCCCGGCCTGCTGGTGTGAGGTGATCGTCCTTGACATCAGCGCCCTGAATGCCCACAGTTTGCCATAGCGAAACCAATTCTCTATGGCGAATGCATGAAATGAAGGCTGTGCGGCGACATCCCGGCGCTCCTCGCCGGCTTTGCAGCCGCGCTGAGTGCAGACGCTGCCGTGATCTCCGGCGCAGGACATGAACGCGAAGCTTCCCTTGGCAGGCGTGCGAGTACTGGACCTTTCGAGGGTCCTGGCCGGCCCGTTGTGCGGCATGACGCTCGGCGACCTCGGCGCCGAAGTCATCAAGGTCGAGCACCCGGAAAGAGGCGACGACACGCGCGACTGGGGCCTGCGCATCGGCACGACCGAGACGCCCTACTTCAACAGCATGAACCGGAACAAGCGGTCGGTCACCATCGACCTGCACAGCGCCGACGGCCAGCAGCTGGTGCGCGACCTGGCAAGCCAATGCGACGTGGTGCTGCACAACTTCAAGTTCGGCAGCACCCGGAAGATGGGCCTGGCGTATGAGCAGGTGCAAGCGGTGCGGCCCGACGTCATCTACTGCTCGATCGCCGGCTACGACCCCACCGGGCCGGAAGCCGCGCGCCCCGGCTATGACCTCGTGGTGCAGGGCGAGGCGGGCCTGATGGCGCTCAACGGCGAGGCCAGCCAGCCGCCGCTCAAGTTCGGCGTGGCCGTGGTGGACATGGTGACCGGCATGTATGCCGCGCAGGCCGTGCTGGCCGCGCTGTTCGAGCGCGAGCGCACCGGGCAGGGGCGGCACATCGAGATGGCGCTGTTCGATTGCGGCCTGATGGTCACCGCCTACTACGGGCTCGAGTCGCTGCTGATGCGCAAGGACCCGCCGCGCTACGGCAATTCGCATCCGTCGATCGTTCCCTACGGCGTGTTCGACGCCGCCGATGGCCCGCTGGTCATCACGGTGGGCAACAACGCGCAGTTCGCGCGCTTCTGCCGTGAGGTCATCGAGCGCCCCGACATCGCGGACGACGAGCGCTTCAAGACCAATCTCGCGCGCGGCAGGAACCGCGACGCGCTGGTGGCGGAACTCCATCGCGAACTGCGCGCGCGCCCGCGCGCCTTGCTGCTGCAGCGGCTGGCCGCGGCCGGCATTCCCTGCGGCGAAGTGCTGAGCCTGCATGACGCACTGACATCGCCGCGCGCGACGCGCGGCGGCCTCGTCACCGAGCAGCCGCATCCCCAGGCGGGGCATGCCCACGTGTTCGCCCCGCCCTACCGGTTCGACGGCGAACGCCTGCCGGTGCGCCGGCCGCCGCCGGGGCTGGGCGAAGGCACGCAGGACGTGCTGCGCGAATTGCTCGCGCTGGACGACGCCCGGCTGGCCGCACTCGAAACCGCGGGCGTGATCTGAACGCCGATCTTTTCATCACAACGACACAGGAGACGACGATGACAACTTCCACCGCACGCCGCAGGCTGCTCGCCGCAAGCGCGATCGCGATGCTGGCGCCCATCGGGCAGGCGCGCGCGCAAAGCTGGCGGCCCACCAAGCCGATCACGCTGCTCGTCCCCTGGCCGGCCGGCGGCGCCTCCGACCGGCACCTGCGCCTCATCGCCGAGCTGGCGAGCGCGCACCTGGGCCAGCCCATCGTGGTCGAGAACAAGCCGGGCGCGGGCGGCACGCTCGCACCCGGCAGCATGGCGCGCTCGGCGGCGCCCGACGGCTACACCATCGCGCAGTACCCGCTGGGCATGCTTCGCTATCCGCACATGCAGAAGGTGAACTGGCATCCCGTCGACGACTTCACCTTCATCTGCGGCCTGTCGGGCTACACCTTCGGTTTCGTCGTCAAGGCCGACTCGCCCTTCAAGACCTTCGACGAGTACGTTGCCGCGGCGCGCGCGCAACCGGGCAAGGTCGACTTCGGCTCCGCGGGCCTGGGCACCAGCCCCCACCTGCTGATGGAGGAAGTGGCCGCTGCGGCCAAGGTGCAGCTCAACCATGTGCCGTTCAAGGGCAGCGCCGCGCTGCTGCAGGCCGTGCTCGGCGGCCACGTGATGGGCGCGAGCGACGCCACGAGCTGGGACAAGCTCGTCGACGCCGGACAGATGCGGCTGCTGGTCACCTTCGGCGAGAACCCGACCAAGCGCTGGCCGACCGCACCGACCGCACGCTCGCTCGGCTACGACATCGCCAGCAACTCGCCCTACGGCATCGCCGGCCCGAAGGGCATGGAGCCGGCGGTCGTGCAGGCGTTGCACGATGCGTTCAAGAAGGCCGTCGAGGACCCGAAGAACCAGGCCTTCATGGACCAGATGAGCCAGGAGGCGTGGTACCGCAGCGGCAACGACTACCGCCAGTGGGCGACGCAGACCTACGCCAAGGAGAAGGCGCTGATCGATCGCCTGGGGTTGGCGCAGAAGTAGCGAACAGAAACAAGGAGCTGCCCCTGAAAACCGCTCGCACTGAGCCCGTCGAAGTGCGCGTGCGCAGCAGGGGCTTCGACAGGCTCAGCCCAAGCCCTTCGACAAGCTCAGGGCGAACGGTTGTTTGGCGATTGAGCAGTACCGCCACCCCGTGCGGCCGGCGTTCAGCCCTGCCGCAAGCCCCCGTAGCTCGCCCAGGAGCCGGCGACGAGGTGCCCGGCGTCCACGGCCAGGTTCACGCCGGTGATGGCCGAGGCCCAGTCGGACGCAAGGAATACCACCGCACGCGCGATCTCGTCGGCCGACACCAGCCGGCCCAGCGCCGCGTTCTGCGCCAGTGCCTGCGCATCCAGCGTCTGCGTGGCGAAGCCCCGGTCGAGCGCCGGTGTCTGCGTGAAGCCGGGCGACACGCAGTTCACGCGCACGCCCTTCGGCCCCCATTCACCGGCCAGGCATTCGGTCAGGCTGATGACGCCGGCCTTGGCCGGGCCGTACGAATGCAGTGGGCCGGAGCGCATGCCGGCCACTGACGCGATGTTGACGATCGCGCCCGTGCCGCGCTCGGCCATGGCGCTGCCGAAGCGCGCGCAGCACAGGTAGGTGCCGCGCAGGTCGATGCGCGCGACGAAGTCCCATTCGCGCAGGCTCAGCCGGTCCGGCGGCAGCGTGCGCTGCAGCACGCCGGCGCAGTTGACGAGCACGTCCACCGCACCGACTTTCGCGGCGACCTGCTGCGCCGCCGCATCGACCGAGGCTTCGTCGCCGACATCGACCGCCACGTCGATGCCGCCGATGGACGATGCCGCCGCCACCGCCGCTTCGCCGTTCTTGTCGGCGACGACCACCCGCGCCCCGGCCGCGGCCAGCAGCGTGGCGCAGGCGAGGCCGATGCCGCTGGCGCCGCCGGTCACGAGTGCGGTCTTGCCGGCAAGGTCGATGGGCAATGTCATGTCGGTCTCCAGGTCGGATCGAAACGCCGGCTCATGCGGCCAACTCGTCGCGCAGCACGCGCTTGAGCACCTTGCCCGATGGGTTGCGCGGCAGCGTCTCGCGGATCACGAGCTGCTTGGGCGTCTTGAATCCGCCGAGCCGGCCATCGCAATGCGCGCGCAACTGCTCCTGGGTGAGCGAGGTGTCCGGTCGCAGCACCACCACCGCGGTGACGCGCTCGCCCCAGCGCTCGTCGGGCAGGCCGATGGCCGCGGCCTCGGCCACCTGCGGCAGCTGGTAGAGCACGCGCTCCACCTCGGACGAGGCGATGTTCTCGCCGCCGCTGATGATCATGTCCTTCTTGCGGTCGGTGAGGTAGAGAAAGCCTTCGGCGTCCAGGTGGCCCACGTCGCCGGTGCGAAACCACTCGCCGAAGAAGCTGGCCGCGGTCTTGCCAGTGTCCTGCCAGTAGCCGCGCGTGACCTTGGGGCCACGCAGGCAGATCTCGCCCGTCTCGCCCGCGGGCAGCGCACGGCCGTCGTCGTCGCGGATCTCGATCTGCACGTGGGCCAGGGCGCGGCCGGTGGAGCCGATCTTCTCGATCTCGCGGCCGGCTTCCATCAGCGTGTCGCCCGAGCAGCTCTCGGTGAGGCCGTAGGCATCGATGTAGCGCGCGTGGGTGAACAGCGTGCCGAACTCGCGGATGCGCTCCTCCGGCGTGCGCTCGCCGCCGCCGATCAGCCAGCGAAGGCTCGACAGGTCGAAGCGCTCGCGGCCTTCGAGCGCCAGCGAGCGATTGAGCATCACCGGCGCCATCCAGCCACCGGTCAGGCGCTCGCGCTCGATCAGCGCCAGCGCCGCCTCGGGCTCGAAGTCGCGCTGCACGGCCAGCAGCCCGCCGACCATCAGCACCGCCACGCCCGGCAGGTCGAAGGCACCCACGTGATAGAGCGGGCCGACCACGAGCAGCCGCTCCTCGCGCGTGAGGCCGAGCGCGGCGATGTGATCCAGGTTCTTCCACGCCGCGTTGGCATGGGTGTGCATCACGCCCTTGGGCCGGTCGGTCGTGCCCGAGGTGTACATCAGGCGGTACAGGTCGTCCGGGTGGCTGGGGTGGGCACAGGCGCTCGGTGTGGTGCCTGCGGCGAGGCGGCTGCTGTCGGCCTGGGCGGCGGCATCCACGACGACGACCTCGCAGCCGCCCGCCGAGGCCTGCAGTTCCTCGTCCACGAACATGAGCACCGCGCCGGCATGGCCCACGATGTAGGCCACCTCCTCGGCACCGAGCCGGTAGTTGACGGGCAGCAGCACGGCGCCCGCGTGGCTCACGGCCAGCGCCAGCTCGATGAAGGCGGCACTGTTCTTCATCAGCAGCGCCACCACCTGGCCCGGCTTCACGCCGCGGTCAGCGAGCAGGCCGGCGCCGGACGCGACGCGGCGCTGCAGTTCACCGTAGGACACGCGCTGGCCGTCGTAAACGAGGGCCGTGCGCTGCGGTTCGGTACGCGCCCACCACGCAACGCTATCGCTCAAGGCAACCATCTCGATCCTTTCTACGGCCGCCGCCGCACAAGACAACCCCAATCAAGCAGGCGCCGCGAAACCGGCTTGGCCGGGCCGCCGGTGCCGCCCCTTGAGGGGGAGCGCCGAAGGCGCTTCGGGGGTGGGTCAATACGAACGCGGCATCTTCAGATCGTGGTTGGCGACGTAGTTGAGGATCATTTCCTCGGACACCGGCGCGAAGCGGAACAGCCGGCAGTCGCGCCACAGGCGTTCGACGTGGTACTCCTTGGCGTAGCCCATGCCGCCCATGGTCTGCATCGCCCGCTCGGTGGCGCGCGCCACCGCCTGCGCGGCGATCAGCTTGGCCGCATTGGCCTCGCTGCCGTAGGGCAGGCCCATGTCGAAGTTGGTCGCCGCCTTGTGGTTGAGCAGGCGCGCCGACTCCACCTCCACATGGCACTGCGCCAGCGGGAACTGCAGCCCCTGGTAGCTGCTGATGGGCTTGTCGCCGAAGACCTTGCGGTCGTTGGCGTAGTCCACCGCCAGCTTGATGGCAAGTTCACCGGTGCCCACCAGCCCGGCGGTGGTGACGATGCGCTCGGTGTTGAGCACGTCCAGCAGCTCGCGCCAGCCCTTGTGCAGCGTGCCGATCAGCTCGTCCGCACGGATGCGCACGTTGTCGAAGAACACGCTGCTCGAATCGAGCGTGCAGGTGCCGAGCTTGTCGATCGGCGTGTGCGTGAGGCCCTCGCGCGCCACGTCGATCATGAACATCGACAGGCCGTCGGTGCGCGAGGCCGAGTCAGCGACCTTCTTGGTGCGCGCGATCACCAGCATCTTGCTGGCCGAGGCCACGCCGGTGATCCAGATCTTGCGGCCGTTGAGCACCCAGCCGTCGCCGTCGGCGGCGGCGAAGGTCCTGATCTCCAGCGTGTTGGTGCCGGCATCGGGCTCGGTGAGCGCCATGCAGCAGTTGATCTCGCCGCTGATGATCTTGGGCAGCAGTTCGCGGCGCATCGTCTCGTTGCCGAAGCGCGAGATCGACACGCCGCCGAAGATCGGGTTGATCATGAACAGTTGGCCGACCGTCGAGCCGCCGCCGGTGGCGGCCAGGCTCTCGACGATCAGCGACATCTCCAGCATGCCGAGGCCACTGCCGCCGTGCTCCACGGGCAGCGCCACGCCGCACAGGCCGGCGTCGCACACGGCCCGCCAGTACTCGCTCGGAAAGGCCTTCTCCGCATCGTTCTTGCGCCAGTAGTCCAGACCGAAGCGCTCGCCGATCTGGCGGGCCGAATCGATCGTCATGCGTTGTTCGTCGCTGAGTCGAAAGTCCATGTCGTACTCCGTATCGAAGAGGCCTACTCGATCTTGATGCCCGACGCCTTGACGACGCCGCGCCAGCGCTGGATGTCGTCGGCGAGCCACTTGGCCGATTGCGCCGGCGTGTCGGCGATCGGCTGCATGCCCTGCCCGTTCAGCCAGGTGCGCATGTCGTCCGACTTCAGGATGGAGACGAACTCGGCGTTGAGCTTGTCGACCGTGGCGCGCGGCGTCTTGGCCGGAACGTACAGGCCGTACCAAACGCCCGCGTCGAAGCCCTTCACACCGCCTTCGTCGAGCGTGGGCAGCTCGGGCCACAGCTCGGTGCGCTTGCCCGTGGTGACGGCCAGCGCCCGCAGCTTGCCGGCCTCGGCGAACTTCTTGGCCGTGGCGAGCGGGTCGATCACCACCTGCACCTGGTTGCTCATCGCCGCCGTCAACGCGAGGCTCGCGCCCTTGTACGGGATGTGCGTCATCTGGATGCCGGCGGCGACCTTGAAGTATTCCGTCGTCAGGTGCACCGAAGTGCCCATGCCGGGCGTGCCGAAGTTCAGCTCGCCGGGATGTGCCTTGGCATAGGCGATCAGCTCGGGCACCGACTTGACCGGCAGCTCGTTGCTCACCACCAGCGCGAACGGGCCGATGACCGCGGTGGTCACGGGCGCGAGGTCGCGCGTCACGTCGTAGGGCAGGTTGCTCTTGAGCGCCGGCTCGGTGGCGATGGCGCCGCTGTGCAGCAGGATGGTGCTGCCGTCCGGGTCGGAGCGCACGACGGCGTCGGTGCCGATGGAGCCGCCGCTGCCGGCGCGGTTCTCGACGATGACCTGGCGCCCGAGCGCATCGCCCAGGCGCTTGGCGACCATGCGCCCGAGGATGTCGGACGTGCCGCCCGCCGCATACGGCACCACCAGGCGCATCTGCTTGTCCGCAGCGGGAAGGCCTTGCGCATGCGCGCCGGCGACGACGAGGGCCGCGGCAGCCGCGCCCACACGAAGGAGTTGGAGCATTGTCGACACGGTGAGATTCCTTTCACTGGCTCGGGAGGGAGTCGCTCGCTGCTGACGCTTCAGCGGCGAACGGGCGGGAAAGCGATTCAGATGTGCAAGGCCCGCCCGAAGGCGGCCAGCACCGATTCGTGCATGGCCTCGGAGACGGTCGGGTGCGGGAACACGGTGTCCATCAGCTCGGCCTCGGTCGACTCCAGCGTGGCCGCGAGGGTGAAGCCGTGGATCAGCTCGGTCGCCTCGGGGCCGACGATGTGGGCGCCGAGCAGCGCGCCGCTGCCCGCATCGAACACCGTCTTGACGAAGCCGGCGGGCTCGCCGATGGCGATGGCCTTGCCGTTGGCGGCGAGCGGAAAGCGACCCACCCGCACGGCATGGCCACGCGCCTGCGCCTCGTCTTCCGTCAGGCCGACACCGGCGCTTTGCGGATGGCTGTAGACGCAGGCCGGGATCAGCGGCGCCGGCGCAGGTGCATCGGCATGCAGGCCGGCGATGCGCTCGACGCAAGCCATCGCCTGATGGCTGGCCTTGTGCGCGAGCATGGGGGCACCGACCAGATCGCCGATGGCCCAGACGCCGGCATCGTCGGTCGCGCCCCAGCCGTCGGCCACGACATGGCCGTTCGCGACGCGAACCCGCGTGTGTTCGAGGCCCAGCCCTTCGGTGTTGCCGGCCAGGCCCACGGCCACCAGCGCGTGTTCGGCGGTGATGGTCTGCGTGCCGGCGGGCGCGTGCAGATCGACATGTACCGCATCCGCCTGCACGCGCGCCTGCTCGATCCGCGTGCCGGTGAACACACGCATGCCCTCGCGCACGAACGCCTGCTCGACGAAGGCCGAGACCTCGACATCACCCCCCGGCAGCACGCGCGGCTGCGCCTCCACCACCGTCACCTGCGTGCCGAGCGTGGCGTAGAAGCTCGCGAACTCCAGGCCGATGGCGCCGGCGCCGATGACCAGCAGCGACGCCGGCCGTTGCGTGGCCGCCAGTGCCTCGCGGTAGCTCCACACGCGCTCGCCGTCGAAGGGCAGCGCGGGCAGGCCGCGCGCATGCGCGCCGGTGGCGAGCAGCGTGTGCTTCGCATCCAGTTGCTGCGTCGCGCCGTCCTTGCCGCGCACCTCGACCTTGCGGTCCGCACGGAACGCCGCGTGGCCATCCTGCACCGTCACGCCCGCCTGCCGGAGCAGGTGGGCCACGCCGCGGTTCAGGCGCTGCGCCACCTCGCGCGAGCGCTGCATCACCCGCGTGAAGTCGACCACCGGCTCGCCCACGCCCAGGCCCAGTTCGCCGGCATGGCGGATGCGGCGCAGCGTGTCGGCCGTGTGCAGCAGCGACTTGGTGGGAATGCAGCCCCAGTTCAGGCAGATGCCGCCCAGGTGCTCGCGCTCGACCAGCGCGGTGCGCAGGCCGAGCTGCGCGGCGCGCAGGGCGGCGACGTAGCCGCCGGGGCCGCCGCCGATCACCAGGAGGTCGAAGGATCGGGACATCACGCCACCAGCAGCGACAGCGGCCGTTCGAGCGCGTGAACGACCTGCTGCAGGAAGCGCAGCGCCGTCACGCCGTCGAGCACGCGGTGGTCGGCCGACAGCACCATGCCGAGTTCGCGGCGCAGCGCGGGGCGGCCCTCGGCGTCGGGGCGGAACAGCTCGCGCACGCTGCCCACGCCGAGGATCATCGACTGGCCCGGATTGATGATCGACGTCATGTAGCTCACGTCGTGCATGCCGGCGTTGGAGACGGTGATGGCGCCGCCCGCCATGTCGGCGCCGCCGAGCCGCCCGGCGCGTGCGCGCTCGATGGCGGTGCTCGCCGAGCGCGCCACCGCCGCGAGGGGCTGGCGGCCGAGGTCGCGCAGCACCGGCACCATCAGGCCGCGCTCGGTGTCGACGGCCATGCCGACGTCGCTGTCGTGCAGGTTGAGGATGCCGTCGTCCGTCCAGACGCGGTTGACCTCGGGCATGGCGGCCAGCGCCCGGCCCACCGCGGCGAGGATGAAGTGGTTGAGGCTGAAACGCAGCGCGCCCTGCGCCGCGTTGAGTTCGGCGCGCAGCGCCTGCAGTGCCGACACCTCGGCCTCGCGGGCGAGATAGAAGTGCGGCACGGACTGCTTTGCGGCCGTGAGGCGGCGGGCGATGGTCTGTTCGGTGGCGCTCGGCGCGCGCAGCGTGCCTGCGGCCGGTGCGGGTGGCGGCGCGACCGGCGCGACAACGGCAGAGGCAGCGGCGGCGCCCGCCTCCGGCAGATCACGCGCCCGGATGCGCCCGCGCGGGCCGGAGCCGCGCAGCCCGGCGAGGTCGATGCCGCGCTGCTGCGCGAGACGGCGCGCCAGCGGCGTCACCGGCACGCGCGAAGCATCGGCGCTTGCGGCCCCCCGGCTTGCAACAGAAGGAGCTGCGGCGTGTGCCTCGGCGGCCGGCGGCGCTGCGGCCACGGCACCGGTTGCCGCCGGTGCGGCGGCGGATTCACCGGCCTCACCGTCGTCCCAGTAGCCGATCACCGTGCCCACCGGCAGCGTTGCGCCGATCTCGCCGGTGATCTCGAGCAGCACGCCGTCGGCCTCGGCCGGAATCTCCGTCGCCGCCTTCTCCGACTCGACGACGAAAAGGCTCTGGTCGGCGCGGAAGGCCTGGCCGGGCGCGACCATCCATTCGACGAGCGTGCCCTCGGTCATCGTGAGGCCGAGCTTGGGAACGAGCAGTTCGCGGCGCATCGCGGTGCTCAGCGGCCCGTGAAGCGGGGCGCGCGCTTTTCGAGAAAGGCGCGGCAGCCCTCGTGCGCATCGGCGCTGTCGAGCACCAGGCCGATCATGGCCTGCTCGTGCGCCAGCGCCGAAGGCAGCGGCATCTCGGCGCCGTCGCGCAGGCTGCGCTTGAGCAGCTTGAGCGTGAGCGGCGAGCGCTCGGCGATGCGCGC
The DNA here is from genome assembly GCA_044508835.1 of Rubrivivax sp. Taxonomy (GTDB): domain Bacteria; phylum Pseudomonadota; class Gammaproteobacteria; order Burkholderiales; family Burkholderiaceae_C; genus JAKFDI01. The sequence continues at coordinate 143,166 of JBIQHD010000004.1, read as the reverse complement.
GGCCAGCGCCATCGCCTCGTCCAGCAGTTGCGCGCGCGGCACGGCCCGGTTGCACAGGCCCAGCGACACCGCCTCGGCGGCGCTGATCTGGTCGCCCGTGAACATCAGTTCCTTGGCGCGGCACAGCGGAATCTGGCGAATGATGCGCTGCGAGCCGCCGGCGCCGGGGAACAGACCCAGCGTGATCTCCGGCAGGCCGAGCTTGGCCTCCTCAGCCACGAGGCGGATGTCCAGCGTGAGCAGCAGTTCGGTGCCGCCGCCCAGCGCCCAGCCGTTGATGGCGCCGATGGTCGGCTTGTCGCTCACCTCGAAGCGGCGGAACACGCGGTGGATGACCTCGGCGAACTCCTGGTAGTGCGCCAAGCCCTGGCGGCTGTCCAGATCGGCGATGTCACCGCCGGCGACGAAGGCGCGCTCGCCGGCGCCAGTGATGACGATGGCGCGCACCGCGTCATCGCGCTCGAAGGCCGTCAGCGCGGCTTCCAGCGCGAGCAGGGTCTCGACGTCGAGCGCGTTGAGCGTCTTGGCGCGGTTGATGGTCAAGAGGCCGACGGCGCCGCGGCGCTCGATGAGCACGAGGTCGGTTTCAGTGGACATGGAATTCCTTCGGTTCGGGTCAGGCGAGGGTCTTGCGAACGGCGGCGATCACCGCCTCGGCGTTCACCGCATAACCCTGTTCGAGCGAGCTGGCGAAGGGCACCGGCATGAAGGGCGCGCCGACGCGCAGCACCGGCGCATCGAGTTCGTCGAAACCCTCGTCGGCGAGGCAGGCCACGATCTCGGCGCCGACGCCGAAGGCCTGCACGGCTTCATGCACCACCACCGCGCGGTGCGTGCGCGCGAGCGACGCCAGCACGGTGGCGCGGTCCCAGGGCTGGATGGAGCGCAGGTCGATCACTTCGGCTTCGACACCTTCGCGCACCAGCGTGTCAGCGGCTTTCAGGCAGACGGCGACCGTCGCGCCATAACTCACCAGCGTCACGTCGCGACCGGGGCGCACGATGCGCGCCTCGCCGATGCGCGCGGTGGCGGCGGTGTCCACCATGCCCTTGCCGGCATACAGGCCCTTGTGCTCCACGAACACCACCGGGTCCGGATCGTCGATGGCCGCGCGCAGCAGCGCATAGGCGTCCTGCGGGTTCGACGGGCACACCACCTTCAGCCCCGGCACATGGGCGAGCCACGCCTCCAGGCACTGCGAGTGCTGCGGCCCGGCGCTCAGGCCGCCACCGTGCGGCGTGCGCAGCACCATCGGCACGCTGCCCTGGCCGCCGAACATGAAGCGGGCCTTGGCGGCCTGGTTCACCAGCGCGTCCATGGCGAGCGTGACGAAGTCCATGAACATGATCTCGACCACCGGCCGCAGCCCGCTCAGCGCGGCGCCCACGGCGGCCGAGACGATGGACGCCTCGGAGATCGGCGTGTCGCGCACGCGCTCGGGGCCGAAGGTCTCGAGCAGTCCGCGCGTGGCCTTGAAGGAGCCGCCGGCGGCGGCGATGTCCTCGCCGAGCACGATCACACGCTCGTCGGCCTGCAGGCTGTCGCGCAGCGCCTGGGCGATGGCCTGCACGTATCGCATCTCGCTAGCGCTCATGCACGGGCCTCGTCTGCTGCAGGGGTGTACACGTCGTGCAGAGCCTTCTCGAAAGTCGGCAGGGCATCCGCGCGTGCGGCGGTGACGGCCGCCTCGATGCGCGCGTCGGTCGCCTGGTCGATGTCGTCGAGTGCCTGCGCGGTGACGCCGGCTTCGGCCAGGGCATGGCGGGCACGCAGCAGCGGATCAAGCTCTGCGCCGGCTGCCAGCTCGTCGGCCGCGCGGTACTTCTGCGGGTCGCCCTCGAAGTGGCCGCGCACCCGGTGCGTGATGCACTCCAGCACGAAGGGGCCGCGCCCGTCGCGCAGCGCGGTGGTGGCGGCGAGCGCCGCGTCGGACACCGCGAGCGCATCGTTGCCGTCCACGCGCGCATAGGCGATGCCGAAGGCAGCGGCCAGCGCCTCGAGCCGCGCCGCGAACTGCCGCGAGGTCGGCGAGAACTCCGACCAGCCGTTGTTCTCGCACACGAACAGCAGCGGGGCCTTCCACAGCGCCGCCATGTTCAGCGTCTCGTGCAGCACGCCCTCGGCCATGGCGCCGTCGCCGAAGAAGGCGACCGCCACGCCGCGCGTCTTGCGCACCGCGTGCGCCACCGCGCTGCCCAGCGCGATCGGGATGCCGGCACCGACGATGCCGTTGGCCCCGAGGATTCCGAGGTGAAGGTCGGCCACGTGCATCGAGCCGCCGCGCCCCTGGCACAGCCCGCCGGCACGGCCCATGATCTCCTTGAAGAAGCCGTCCACGTCGATGCCGCGCGCGAGCACATGGCCGTGGCCGCGGTGCGTGGTGGCCAGCGAATCCTGCGCCTGCAGCGCACTGGCAATGCCGGCGGCAATCGCCTCCTGGCCCACGCTCAGGTGGATGAAGCCCGGCACCTCGCCGTTGGCGAAGAGCGTGCTCAGCGCCTGCTCCACCCGGCGCACCAGCGTCATGGTGCGGTAGAGCGCGAGCAGGCGCTCGCGTCGTGCAATGTCGAGAACGGCAGCGTCCGCCGCCGGTTTTCTGCGGGTACTCATGCGCCCTCCGCGTTGGATGTGTTCAGCCGCACCGTGCCGTTGAGGCGGTCGGCGCCGTCGTCGCCGCGCACCCACACGCGCCAGGTGCCGGGCGCCTCGGCCTCGCCGCCCGCGGTCAGCGTCTCGCCGATGCGCACCGGCTTGACGAAACGGATGTCGAGTTCCAGCGCCTCGAAGGCGTCGTTGCCGAAGCTGTGGAACAGCGCCTGCCACAGCAGGCACACCGACATCGTGCCGTGCGCGATCACGCCGCCCATGGCGGTGCCGGCCGCGAACTGCGCATCGAGGTGGATGGGGTTGAAGTCGTCGGTCAGCTCCGCGTAGGCGCGGATGGCCTCGGGCGTGACGGTGAGCGTGGCGGAGTCGAGCGCGTGGTTCATCGTCAGGCCGCCCAGATCAGCGTCAGCCGGCCGTCGTAGATGGCGCGCCCGCCTTCGCCGCTGCCCTGCGTGCGCAGTTCGACGTAGCGGCGCTCGCGCCGCAGCTCCTTGGACACGCAGCTCACCACCGTGCGGATCGCCTCGCCCGCGCGCGGCACGGCCTGCAGCGAGAAGCGCTGGCCCGCATGCACATTGCCCGGCGGGCGCGGCGCCACCACGCCCAGGTAGGCCCGCATCATCATCACCACGGCGATGCTGGCGGCCTCGGCCGCGCCGCCCGCGCCATCGGCCGGCTGCGCGCCGAAGATGTGCTGCCAGCGCGAGGCCAGTTCGGTGCCGTAGGTCTCGAGGTGTTCGCCCATCGTGGCGCCGGGCTGGAAGTCGTCGAAGGTGATGGGCCGGCTCATGGCTGCACCTCCGCTTCGGGCAGGGTGATGCCGTCGACCGCGCGAAAACCGATGCGCACGCGCGCACCGATCGCCACGGCCGGGCTGTCACCGCCGCGCACGTTCACCATCAGGCGGAAGCCCTCGTCCATGTCGACCAGGGCGATAACGTAGGGCACGTCCGCGCGAAACGCCGGTGTGGGGGCGCGGTGCACGGTGGTGTAACTGAGGATGCATCCGCGGCCTTCGGATCGCTTCCATTCGAGGCCGCTGCTTTGGCACGCGGAACACAGCGAACGCGGGATGAGCTGAACGGCACCGCAATCGGCGCAGCGCTGGTAGCGCAGTTCGCCGCCGGCGCAGCCGTCCCAGAAGTGCCGGGTCTCAGCGGTGGGGTGTGGCACGGGTCTCATGTCACCGCGCTCCCAGGACCAGCGAGCAATGCGCCGACAGGATGCCCCCGTCGCCATGCACGAACGCGAGCTTCGCGCCGGGCACCTGGCGCAACTCGGCGTTGCCCCGCAACTGGTGCACCGCCTCGACGGCGTGGAACATGCCGCCGGCGGCGCCCGAATGGCCGTACGACATCAGCCCGCCATGCGTGTTGCACGGCAGCCGGCCGTTCAGGCCAAGCTCGCCCTTGGCGGCGGCGACACCGGCCTCCCCGCGCTCGAAGAAACCGATCGACTCCAGCTCCACGGCCAGCGTAATGGTGAAGGAGTCGTAGATCTGCGCCACGTCGATGTCGGCCGCCGTCACGCCGGCACGCGCGAAGGCCGCGGCCGACGAGGCCTTGCAGCCGAAGTCGGTCAGGCTGGGCGCGGCGACGATGTGCTCGTGCGTGTGGCCCTGGCCCGCGCCGAGGATTTCCACCGGCGCGCTGCGCACATCGCGGGCCGCCGCACGGCTGCTCACCACAAGCGCCGCGCCGCCGTCGGAGATGAGGCAGCAGTCGAGCATGCGCAGCGGCGAGGCGATCTCCTTGGAGGCCAGCACCTGCTCGACGGTGATCGGCTCGCGCTTGTGCGCCTTGGGGTGGCGCCCGGCATGGCGCCGGTGCTCCACCGCGATGGCGGCGAGCTGTTCGGACGTGACGCCCGTCTCATGCATATAGCGCCGCGCGACCAGCGCGTAGGAGGCCGGCACGCTGATGCCGAAGGGGCGCTCGAACTGCGGATGGCCCACGTCCGCGAGCGCGGCCACCGCGCCGTCGCGCGACAGGCCGGTCAGGCGGTTGTCGCCGGTGACCACCAGCACATGCCGGCACTGGCCGCTCGCCACCAGCGCCGCGGCCTGCATGACCATGATGCAGGCGCTCGCGCCGCCCGCCTGCACGGCGGCGCAGAAGCCGGGGTGGATGCCGACGAACTCGCAGAACACAGATGCCAGCATCAGGTGCGGCTGCGTGAACGAATAGGCGCAGAGCACGCCGTCGATGTCCGAGAGCGCCAGGCCCGCATCGGCCACCGCACCGAGCGCCGCCTCGGCATGCAGCGACATGCAGCTGCTGCCGGGCAGTTCGCCGACGGCGGTGTCGTAGGCGCCCGTGACGAAGGCGTTCATCGTCATGGCTTGAACCCCAGGCTGCGCGCGATGATGTTGCGCTGCACCTCGCTCGTGCCCTCGCCGATGACGTACACCAGCGCATCGCGGTGGATGCGGCCCACCGGGTACTCGCGCATGATTCCTGCGCCGCCGAGGATGCGGATCGCCTGTTCGCTCACCGCCAGCGCCGTCTCCGACGCGACGAGCTTGACGCGCGCGGCCGTGGCCGCATCCAGCGTGCCCTGGTCCACGCGCCAGGCGCCGTAGTAGACGAGCCAGCGCGCGGCCTCGATCTGCGCCGACATGTCGGCCAGCTTGTGCGCGATGGCCTGGTAGTCGCCGATGCGCTTGTTGGCGACGATGCGCTCGTTCGCGTAGGCATGCGCCGCATCGAACGCCGCGCGCGCCATGCCCAGCGCATTGGCCGCCACGCCCACGCGGTTCTCGCTCAGGCATTCGAGGATCACCGGGTAGGTGCCTTCCAGCCCGCCCAGCAGGCAGTCATCGGGCACGAAGGCATCCTCGATGTGGATGAGGCCGGTCTCCGAGGCGCGAATGCCTTCCTTGCGCAGCTTGTGGATGTCGAAGCCGGCGTTGGGCAGCTCGACGATGAACAGGCTGATGGCCTCCGGGCTCAGCTCCGGCTTCGTGCGCGCGGCCACCAGCAGGAAGTCGGCGAAGGGTGCATTGCTGATGTAGAGCTTGCTGCCCTGCAGCTTCCACCCGCCGTCCACCCGCTCAGCGCGTGTCTTCAGGGCGCGCACGTTGGAGCCGCCGTCGGGCTCGCTGAGGGCAAAGCCGGCGATCTTCTCGCCCATCATCGCCGGCGCGAAGAAGCGTGCGCGCTGCTCGGGCGTGCCGACCTTCCAGATCGGCCAGGTGCCCAGGTGCGTGTGCGCCGACCAGCTGGTGGCGAAGGACTGGCTCATGTAGCTCAGCTCTTCGCGCACGATGCAGTCGCTGACCTTGTCGAGCCCGGCGCCGCCATCGGCCTCGGGATAGCGCACGCCGAGCAGGCCCAGTTCACCCCAGCGCTTGAAGACGTGGCGCGGGAAGACCTCGTTCTCCTCGGCGTGCTCGACCAGCGGCGCGAGTTCTTCGCGGCACAGGCGCCGCACGGTGTCGCGCACCGATTCGTGTTCGCCGGAGAAGGTGAAATCAAGGCTCATCGGTACTCCAGGGCTGCCCGCTTCGGGCCATGTGTCTCGGCGCTTGTGTTCGATTTCTATGGAGAATACTATTCGTCATTGCGAATGACAACCAGTTTCTTCGCTTTTCCCTGATGCGTAGTCGGCATCCGCCCCGCGCGGCCCCTCGCGCCAGAGCCCCTGGAGTACACCGTGACCGATCAGCCCGTTTCCGCCCCGCATGCACCAGATCGCCTCGCCGCGCTCCTCAACGCCCGCAGCGTGGCGGTGGTCGGCGCCTCGGCCGATCCCGCCAAGATCTCCGGACGGCCGATCGCCTACATGCGCGCGCGCGGCTATGCCGGCGCGCTCTACCCGGTGAACCCGTCGCGCGACGAGGTGCAGGGCCTGCGCAGCTATCCGTCGCTGGCGGCCATCGGCCAGCCGGTGGACCTTGCCATCGTCGGCACGCCCGCCGCGCAGGTGGAGGCCGTGATCGCCGAGGGCATCGCCGCCGGCGTCAAGGCCTTCGTGGTGTTCTCGTCCGGCTTCGCCGAAACCGGCGACGGCGGGCGCGCACTGCAGCAGCGCCTGGGCGCCGTGGCGCGCGAGCATGGCGTGGCCATCCTCGGGCCGAACTGCCTGGGCCTGGCCAACAGCGCCACCGGGCTCATCGCCTCGTTCACCACCGCCCTCGAGGAGACGCCGCTGCGCCGCGGCGGCTTCGCGCTCGTGAGCCAGAGCGGCGCGCTCGGCGCCTACTGGCTGGACATCGTGCTGCGCAGCGGGCTCGGCTTCAGCCAGTGGATCACCACCGGCAACGAATGCGACGTGGACGCGGCGCAGGCCATCGACTTCCTCGCGGGCGACCCCGACACGCGCGTCATCGGCCTGTACGTGGAGGACATCCGCGACACCGCGGCCTTCCGCGCGGCGCTGCGGCGCGCGGCGGTGGCCGGCAAGCCAGTGATCGCCATCAAGTCCGGGCGCTCGAGCGCCGGCGCCGCCGCCGCCGCATCGCACACCGGCGCCCTGGCCGGCGACGATGCGCTGTACGACGCCTGCCTGCGGCAGCACGGCGCCCTGCGCGTCGACTCGCTGTCGGCCATGATGGATGCGGCCCGGCTGTTCCTGTACGACAGCGTGCCGCGCGGAAACCGCTTGGCGGTGCTGTCCGTCTCCGGCGGCGCGGGCGTGATGATTGCCGACGAATGCGAGGCCCTCGGCCTGCAGATGCCGGCCTTCGCCGACGCCACCGCGCAGGCCCTGCGCCCGGTTCTGCCCGCCTTCGTGCAGGCCAGCAACCCGGTGGACCTGACCGGCAACGTGGTGCAGAACACCGCCAGCATCTCGCAGGCGCTGAAGGCCGTGGCCGCCGACCCCGGGGTGGACGCCATCGTGCTGTTCGTCGGCATGATGCACAGCATTGCCGATGCCTTCGTCGATGCGCTGGTGAGCACGCGGCGCGTGATCGACCGCCCCATCCTCGTCATCTGGATCGGCGCGATGGACGCGACCGTGCAGGCGCTGGAGACGGCGCGCCTGCCGGTGTTTCTGGACATTCCGCAATCCATGCAGGCGCTTGCGGCCGCCTTGCGCTCGCAGCGTCTGCAGGCCGAAGCGCGCGTCACTGCGTTGCCTGCGCCCCATGTACCGAGCCCCGGCAAGGTGCCGAGCCGCTCGCTGAGCGAGTGGGACGGCAAGCAGTTGCTGCACGGGCAGCAGGCGGTGGCGCTGCCCGCCGGCGTGATGGTGCCTGCCGGGCAGAGGCAGGCGCCCGCGCTCGGTTTTCCCTTCCCGGTGGCCGCGAAGCTGCAATCGGCCGCGCTGCTGCACAAGAGCGATGCCGGCGGCGTGCTGCTGCGCATCGGCTCCGATGCGGCGCTGGCCGATGCGCTCACACGGCTGAACGACGTCGGTCAGCGCCTCGATGTCGACGTGCAAGGCGTGCTGGTCGAACAGATGGTGGCGTTCGACCACGAACTGCTGCTGGGCCTGCGGCGCGATCCGCGCTTCGGCGCCGTCCTGACCGTGGCACGCGGCGGCGTGGAGGTCGAGCTCGATGCGGACGTCATCACGCGCCTGCTGCCGCTCGATGCCGCACAGGTCGAAGCGATGCTGCGCGGCCTGCGCTCGGCGCGCCTGTTCGAGGGCTTTCGCGGCCGCGCTGCCGTCGACCTGCCGGCGGTGGCGCAGCGCATCGCGGCGCTCTGCGAATGGTTCGTGACCCAGCCCGATCTGCAGGAGGTCGAGATCAATCCACTGGCGCTGCGCGGCGGCGAGGCCTGGGCGCTCGACGCCCTGGTGACCGTCGCCGAGTGAGCCGGCCGGCGAATCGCTTGCCGTAAAGTGCCGCCCGATCTCCGCCCGGACCGACGCATGACCACCGCCCCCGTTCCCGAAAAACTCGTTGGCGCCCTGAGCGGCGGCCTGCGGGTGCTGCGCTACCTGGCCGCGACGTCCACGCCGGTCGGCGTGAGCCGGGTCGCGCGCGACCTGGACCTGCACTCCAGCACCTGCTTCAACCTGCTGAAGACCCTCGTGCACGAGCGCCTCGTCACCTTCGACGAAGCCACCAAGACCTATGCCATCGGCATCGGCATCGTGGAACTGGCCAAGGGCGCGCTGGAACAGACCTCCTACGTGCGCATGCTGCGTCCGCACCTGGAGCAGATTGCGTCGCGCCATCGTGTCACGGCCACGCTGTGGCACCGCACCGGCGGCGAGCGCGTGGTGCTCGTCGACCGCGCCGACAACGACTCGACCATCCGCGTGCACATGAGCATCGGCCAGCGCCTGCCGATGTACATCGCAGCGCTGGGGCGTTGCATGGCGGCGCATTCGGGTTTGAGCGACGCCGAGTTGCGCAAACGGATCGGCAACCTGCGCTGGGACGACGGCCCGAGCTTCGAGGAGTACCTGTCCGACGTCGAAGACGCGCGCAAGCGTGGCTATGCGATCGATGCCGGCCACTACGTCAAGGGCGTCACGACCGTGTCGTCCGCCGTCGTGGACGCGAGCGGCCAGCCCATCATGGCCATCAGCGCCGTCGGGTTCAGCGCGCAATTCACCAAGCCGGCGATCAAGACCTTGGCCGAAGACCTGCGGGACCGCGCAAGCGAGGTGTCCCGCTCGATGTCCGGGCAGGTGAGGCTGCACGCTGCGTGAGCCGGCGCGCGCCTTGCGCGTCGAACGCGCGTCTGCGTCATGCGCACCGTTGGCGTTCGGGCTTGCACGTCATGAAGCGAACTCGCGATGCCGACCCGAAGCGGGCGTTCCCCGCACGCACAGCGGGCAGAACGCAGCATTGGCGCATCGCGCAGCGAAACCTTCTTCAGCGTCTCTTCGGTGAGATGGCTGCTCCCGTGAGACGCTGCAGTTCATCGATCTGCAGCCCGGCAACCCGGTCGACGACCGCCAGCCCTTCGGCCGTCACGTCGAGCACCGCGAGGTCGGTGTAGATGCGGCTCACGCAGCCCACACCCGTGAGCGGATAGCTGCAACGTTCGACGATCTTGCTTTCGCCGCCCTTGGTGAGGTGCTCCATCATCACGAAGGTGCGCTTGGCGCCGACCGCGAGGTCCATCGCGCCGCCCACGGCGGGAATCGCATCCGGCGCGCCGGTGTGCCAGTTCGCGAGGTCGCCTGTTGCGGAGACCTGGAAGGCGCCGAGCACGCAGATGTCGAGATGGCCGCCGCGCATCATCGAGAAGCTGTCGGCGTGGTGGAAGTAGGCGCCGCCGGCGAGCAGCGTGACGGGCTGCTTGCCGGCGTTGATGAGGTCGTAGTCCTCCTCGCCGGCGGCCGGTGCCGGCCCCATGCCGAGGATGCCGTTCTCGCTGTGCAGGAAGACCTCGCGCTCGGCCGGCAGGTGGTTGGCCACCAGCGTGGGCAGGCCGATGCCGAGGTTGACGTAGGCGCCTTCGGGAATGTCGCGGGCCACGCGCGCGGCGATCTGCTCGCGGGTGAGTCGGGTGTAGGTGCTCATGTCGGCTCGATTCAGGCAGCAGTCTTGAAACCGGCCGGGCCGGTGGCCGTGCGTTCCACGCGCACCACGCGCTGCACGAAGATGCCCGGCGTGACGATGTGCTCCGGGTCCAGCGCACCCAGTTCGACGATTTCGTGCACCGACGCGACGGTGACCTTGGCCGCCATCGCCATCACCGGGCCGAAGTTGCGCGCTGCCTTGCGGTAGACGAGGTTGCCCCAGCGGTCGCCGCGCTCGGCCTTGATGAGCGCGAAGTCGGCGTGGATCGGCGTTTCGAACACCTGCATGCGGCCGTCGAGCTCGCGCACCTCCTTGCCCTTCGCGAGCTCGGTGCCGTAGCCGGTGGGCGTGAAGAAGCCGCCGATGCCGGCGCCGGCGGCGCGGATGCGCTCGGCCAGGTTGCCCTGCGGCACGAGTTCGAGTTCCAGCTTGCCCGCGCGGTACAGCGCATCGAACACCTGCGAGTCCGCCTGGCGCGGGAACGAACAGATGATCTTGCGCACCCGGCCCGCCTTCAGCAGCGCGGCCAGGCCCGATGGTCGGCCTGGCCGACGAGCGCCCGGGCGTCGTCGAGCAGCCGCCGGCCGGCGTCGGTGGGCGCCACCGACTTGCTGGTGCGCACGAACAGCAGCACGCCCAGCCGCTCCTCCAGCTTCTGGATCGAGGCGGAGAGCGCCGCCTGCCCGATACCCAGCGCGTCGGCGGCCTTGCTGAAGTTCAGCGTCTCGCTCAGCGCGACGAAATGCCGGAACTGCCGCAGGTTGGCGCCGCGGTCCACGCCGTCGCCGGTCTGCATCGCGCACTCCTCGTGCCGGTGCCGGCGCTCTACGCCGCCGGCGCGCGGCTCAATACGCCTGCTCGAACAGCGCCAGGAAGTCGGCGTAGGTCGTGTGGCGCGGGTTCCAGCGGTTGTAGCCGGCCTCGGCGCACAGGCGCGCCATGGCGGGCAGGCTGTCGTGCGTGGCGCCGACGTCGCGCAGCCGCGCCGGGATGCCCAGGTCGGCGCACAGCGCGGTGATCGCCCGCACCGCCTCGTGCGCCGCCTCCAGCTCCGTGCGGCCCTCGACGCGGCAGCCCATGGCCTGCGCCAGCCGCGCGAACTTGCGCGGGTTGGCCGCCAGGTTGAACCGCGCCACGGTGGGCAGGCACAGCGCGTTGGACAGCCCGTGCGACAGGTGCAGCTGCGTGCCCACGAAGCGCGCCATGCAGTGCACGTTGCCCAGGCCCGTGATGCCGAAGGTCATGCCGGCCAGCGTCGAGCCGCACAGCATCGCCAGCCCGGCCTCGAGGTTGGCGCGCTGCGCGACGAAGGGCCGCAGGTGCCCCGACAGCAGCTCGACGGCATGCAGGTTCAGCGCGTCGGTGACCGGGTTGGCCTGCAACGAGACGTAGCTCTCGAAGGCATGCACGAAGGCGTCGAGCCCCGAGTGCGCCGCCACGTGGGCGGGCACCGTGACCACCGCCAGCGGGTCGAGGATGGCCACGTCGGCCGGGTTCAGCTGCGCATGGCGCACCGACATCTTCAGGTTGCGCTGCGTGTCGGTGATGACGCAGGAGCCCGACACCTCCGAGCCGGTGCCCGCCGTGGTCGGCACGGCGATGCGCGGCAGCGGGCGCACCTTGAACTTCTCGATGCCCTCGTAGTCGTGGATGCGGCCGCCGTTGGTGGCGAGGATGGCCACCGCCTTGGCCACGTCCATCGTGCTGCCGCCGCCGATCGCGAGCACGGCCTGCGGGTCCAGCGCCTTCGCCACGGCGAACGCCTTGTCCACCGTGTCGGCGCTCGGGTCGGGCTCGATCTCGGTGAAGACGGCGCTCGCCACGCCGCAGCGGTCGAGCAGCGCCGCGATGCGCGCATGGAAGTCGCCGCCGAGCAGCGCCGCGTCGAGCGCGATGAACAGGCGCGTGCAGCCCAGCCCGCGCACGATCTCCTCGATCTTGGCGTGCGAGCCGGCGCCCAGGTGGATCTTGGTCGGGCAGCAGTACCACGACAGGGCGTTCATGTTCATCTGCAACCTCATCCGGAAAAGGTGACCAGCCGTTCCTCGGTCATCTCGCGCACGGCGTAGGCCGGGCCTTCGCGGCCGAAGCCGCTGTCCTTGGAACCGCCGAAGGGCATGAGGTCCACGCGCGCGCTGGAGGCCTCGTTGATGTGCACGGAGCCGCTGCGCAGCGTGCGCGCGGCCCGCAGCGCATGGCCCATGTCGTTGGTGAAGACCCCGGCCGACAGGCCGTAGGGCGTGCCGTTGACCTGCGCCAGCGCGTCGCCGAAGTCGTCGAACGGCAGCACGCTCAGCACCGGCCCGAAGACCTCGTCCCGGCGCACCTTCATGCCGGGCGCGGTGTCCACCAGCAGGGTGGGCGCGACCACGCAGCGCTCGCGCGTGCCGCCCACGAGCGCCGTGGCGCCCTGCGCCCGCGCCTCGTCCACCCAGTCCTGCACCCGCTGCGCGGAGGGCTCGCTGATCAGCGGGCCGATCACCACGCCCTCGGCCGCGGGGTCGCCATAGGTCAGCGCCGCCACCTGCTCGCGCAGCAGCGCCAGCGTGTCGTCGTAGCGGCTGCGGTGCACCAGCAGCACCTGCGTGGAGGTGCACACCTGCCCCGCCTTGCGGAAGCCGGCGCCCACGATGCGCGGCACGGCGCGCGCGATGTCGGCCGTGGCGTCGACGACCACGTGCGCGATGCTGCCCAGCTCCATCTGGCTGCGCCGCAGGCCGAGCCGGGCCTGGATGCGCCGGCCCACCTCGGTGCTGCCGGTGAAGGCGAAGAAGTGGAGCTCGCGCTCCTCCAGCAGCCACTGGCCGGCCTGGGCGTCGCCGTGCAGGACCGAGAGCATGCCGCCGGGCACGCCGGCGTCGAGCAGCACCTGCGCCAGCAGGTTGGCGCTGAAGGGCGTGAACAGCGAGGACTTGAGCACCGCCGCGTTCCCCGCGGCCAGCGCCGGGCCGATCTTGTGGGCAACGACGTTCAGCGGCGAGTTGAACGGCGTGATCGCGCACACCGTGCCCAGGGGCACGCGCAGCGTGAACCCGAGGCGGCCGCCCTGCTGGGCCGCGCCTTCCATCGGCACCATGTCGCCGCACAGGCGGCGCGCCTCCTGCGCGCACAGGCGCAGGGTCTGGGCGCAGCGCGCCACCTCGTTCTGCGCGTCCGCGGCGGTGAAGCCGGCCTCGATGCGCAGCACCTCGCCGAGCTCGGCCTGGCGCGCCTCGATGCCGGCCGCGGCGCGGTCGAGCACCTGCCCGCGCTCGTACGCCGTGGGCACGCCGCGGCGCGTGGCCGCGGCGGCCATGGCCACGGCATCGGCCACCTGGTCGCGGCCGACGAGGGCGATCTCGGCCACCGGCCGGGCGCTGAACTTGTCGAGCAGCGGCGCCGAGCCGCCGTTGCCGGGCTGCCACTCGCCGCCGATCAGCGAAGGGATTTGGGGGGGTATCGTCACGTTCTGCACCATGCTGGATTCTTTGGTGTCCTAATGTATACATTGAAGTGCAAATGAGCAAGGCCCACGCCGGAATCCGCCGCCCCCTCGTGCCGGCGGCGCGCATGGGCTCAAAATGCGCGTTCCTCCGTTCCGACACGCGCCATCGATGAAGCCATCCGCCCGCTCCTCCTCTCCCGGCGCCGCGCGCCGCTCCGCCGCCGGCAAGCCGAACGCCCGCAAGCCGGCCAGGGGCGCCGCGGCGAAGGCCGCGCACGCCGCCGACGACGAGGACCTCGCCGACCTGCCCGGCGGCGAGCGGGCGTACCGCATCCTCATCCGCGCCATCGAGCGCGGCGAGCTCAAGGGCGGCACCCGGCTGCGCGAGGCGGAGCTCGCCGAGCGCATCGGCCTGAGCCGCACGCCGGTGCGCGCCGCCCTGGCCCGGCTGGAGGAGCAGGGCCTGGCGGTCAACGACGGCTCGCGCGGCCTGGCGGTCGTGGAGCTGGACCACCGCGCCATCAGCGAGCTGTACGCCATGCGGGCGGTGCTAGAGGGCACGGCGGCGCGCCTGGCGGCGCAGCATGCGTCCGAGGTCGAGATCGCGATCCTGCGCAAGATCGTCGAGCGCAACGCCCAGCTGACCGACCCGCACGACCTGGCCGAGAACAACCGCCTGTTCCACGGCACGCTGTACCGCTGCTCGCACAACCGGTACCTGCTGAAGATGCTGCGCTCCACGCACGAGGCGATGCTGCTGCTCGGGCAGACCTCGCTCGCCTCGCCGGCCCCCGGCGACGTCTGGCTGAAGGAGCGCCTGGCGCTGCTGGACGCCATCGAGCGCAAGGACGCCGACGCCGCCGAGCAGCTCGCGCGCGAGCACATCGCGGCGCTGTTCGAGGCGCGCCTGTCCAGCGTGCTGGCCGACCTCGCGGCGGGGCGCGGGGCCTAGGACGCGGCCGGGCTCAGAGCCCGCGCGCGATCACCTCTTTCATGATCTCGTTCGTGCCGCCGTAGATGCGCTGCACGCGGGCGTCGGCATACATGCGCGCGATCATGTTCTCGTTCATGTAGCCGTGGCCGCCGAAGAGCTGCAGGCACTCGTCGACCACCTTGCCCTGCATCTCGCTGCCCCACAGCTTGGCCATCGAGGCGGTGGCGGTGTCCAGGGTGCCGGCGACGAGCTGCTCGACGCAGCGGTCGATGAAGGCGCGCCCGACGCTCAGCGTGGTGGCGATCTCGGCCAGCTTGAACCTGGTGTTCTGGAAGCTCGCGACGGGCTGGCCGAAGGCCGTGCGCTCGCGCACGTAGGCGAGCGTCGCCTCGTAGGCGCCTTCCATGGCGGCGAGCGAGCCCACGCCGATGACGAGGCGCTCGTAGGGCAGGTCACCCATCAGCTGGTAGAAGCCCTGCCCCTCCCTGCCGCCGAGCAGGTTCTCCTCGGGCACGAACACGCCGTCGAAGAACAGCTCCGAGGTGTCCTGCGCCTTCAGGCCGATCTTGTCGAGCACGCGGCTGACGGCGAAGCCCTCGCAGCCCTGCGTCTCCACGGCGAGGATGGAGATGCCGCGCGCGCCCTGCGCCGGGTCGGTCTTGGCCACCACCAGCACCACGCCGGCGAGCAGGCCGTTGGTGACGAAGGTCTTGGCGCCGTGCAGCCGCCAGCCGCCGGGCACGCGCTCGGCGCGGGTGCGCACCGCCTGCAGGTCGGAGCCGGTCCCGGGCTCGGTCATGGCGATGGCGCCGACGATCTCGCCGCGCGCCATGCGCGGCAGGAAGCGGCGCTTCTGCGCCTCGGTGCCGTGGTTGAGCAGGTAGTGCGCGACGATGCCGTGCACCGAATGCCCGAAGCCGGTGAGCGCGCGGCGCGCCAGTTCCTCGCACAGCACGGCCTCGTGGCGGAAATCGCCGCCGGCGCCGCCGTAGGCCTCGGGCACGTCGATGCACAGCAGGCCCAGCTCGCCGGCCCGGCGCCACAGGTCCATGCCCACGTGGCCGCGCCGGCGGGCGGCCTCGTCGCCGGGCCGCACCTCGGCCTCGACGAAGCGCACGACGTTGTCGCGGAACAGGTCCAGCGCCTCGTCGGTCCAGGAGCGGTGCAGGTCCAGCGGCATGGGCGGCCTCGGGCAGTGATGCGGTGATGCGGTGGATGGGGATTCGGCCGGAATGCCGCGCCGGGCTCGTTTGTAGCCGGCCGCGGCCGGCTGGCAATGCGCGATGACCCGCTCCCGCGGCCGGGGCGCGCCGGCGCGGCATGGCGTTTGCTCCGAGGCGGGCCCCACCGCCTTCGGACTTCGCCATGCACACGGAAGACGCCATCGCCGCCGCCCCCGTCCGCCGGAACGTTCCCGCCGGCCCGCCGAGGCGCCCGTGGCGCTCGCTGGCCGCCGCCGGGCTGCTCGCGCTGCTGGCGGCCTGCGGCGGTGGCGGCGGCAGCGACGCGCCCGCGGCGGAGGAGCCGCAGGCGCCGCCGGCGCCGGCCGTGCCCGCGCGCCTGGCGACGCTGTCGATCGAGACGGCCGGCCATGCGCCCATCGTCTCGCGCGAGGACTACCTCGACGGCGCCTGGACCCTCGTCGACGCCGACGGGCAGGCGCTCGCGGCCGGCGACCTGGAGATCCGCGGCCGGGGCAACACCACCTGGAACTACCGGAAGAAGCCGTACCGCGTGCGCCTGGCGGACGGCACCGCGCTGCTGGGCATGCCCGCCAGCCGCCACTGGGTGCTGCTGGCCAACTACGCCGACAAGACGCTGCTTCGCAACGACATCGTGTTCGAGATGAGCCGCCGGTTCGGCATGGCCTACACCCCGCGCTCCGAGTTCGTGCACCTCACGCTCAACGGCTCGTACGACGGCGTGTACCAGCTCACGGAGAACATCCGCGTCGCCCCGGACCGGGTCGACATTCCGCAATTGGAGGAGACCGACGTCGGCGGCGACGCGGTCTCCGGCGGCTACCTGCTGGAGGTGGACCAGCGCCGGGGCGAGGACTTCTGCTTCGACTCCAAGCGCAGGACGCGCATGGTCTTCTGCCTGAGCGACCCCGAGTACCTGCTGGACGACGCCCGGAAGCCGCAGCGCGACTACATCGTCGGCTACATCGACGCGGTCGACAACGCCATCCTCGGCCCCGACTTCACGGACCCGGCCCGGGGCTACGAGGCCTACATCGACGTCGAGTCGGCCATCACCTACTTCCTCATCCAGGAGATGGTGAAGAACGTGGACGGCAACCTGCGGCTGAGCACCTACCTCTACAAGCCGCGCGGCGGCAAGCTGTTCTTCGGCCCGCTGTGGGACTTCGACCGCGCCATCGGCAACACGACCTCGGCGGCGGCCGGCGACCCCGAGGGCTGGTACGTGCGGCTCGCGCCCTGGTTCGCCCGCCTGTTCGAGGACCCGGCCTTCGAGGCCCGGGTGAAGGCGCGGTGGGCCGCGATGAAGGCGGACGGCGAGTTCGACAGGCTCCTCGCCTACATCGACCGGCGTGCCGTGCAGCTCGGCGAGGCCCAGGCCGCCAACTTCGAGCGCTGGCAGATCATGGGCTCCACGCTGGACACCACCCGCGTCGTGCCCGGTTCCTACGAAGGCGAGATCGCGGTGATGAAGGAATGGCTGCAGGCGCGCATCGCGTGGATGGATTCGCAGCTCGGGCCGTAGGGCCCGTCAGCGCCCCAGTTCGGCCACGAGCGTCTTCCACGCCACCGCCGGATCGCACGCCACCTCGGGCGCGGGGCTGGCGCCGGCTTCGAGCAGGCGGCGCGCCATCAGGTGGTCCATCGGCGCGTTGACGCTTTCCACGCAGGCGAGCCGCCCGTCCACATAGTGCAGGACCGAGAAGCTGCCCGGCTGCGCGCCGGGGCGGCGGTGGCGCACGCCCTCGACCGGCACGAGTCCGGCCATCTGCAGCCGCAGGCCGCCCTGCTCGGACCAGAACCACGGCAGCGCGCCGTGCGGCTGCTCGCGCCCGAGCAGCGTGGCGAGCGCCGTCTTCGCCTGGTCGTTGGCGTTCTGCACCGATTCGAGCCGCAGCGGCCGGCCGCTCGCCGCGTCGGGAAAGCGCGCGCAGTCGCCGATGGCGAGGATGGCCGGGTCGGCGGTGCGCAGGCAGGCATCGACCACGATGCCGTCGTCGCAGGCCAGGCCCGCCTCGGCGGCGAGGCGGCATTCGGGCACGGCGCCGATGCCCAGCACCAGCAGGTCGACGCGCTCGCGCTCGCCGTCCACCGTCAGGGCGGCGAGGCGGCCGCCGTCGATCTCGAAGCCGCCGACCGCCACGCCCAGGCGCAGGTCGATGCCGCCGGCGCGGTGCACCTGCAGCACGTGCGCCGCGACGTCCGGCGAGACCGAGCGCGCCAGCAGCCGCGGCGCGGATTCGAGCACCGTGACCGGCTTGCCCAGCGCCCGCGCCGTGGCCGCCACCTCCAGGCCGATGAAGCCGCCGCCGAGCACCGTGACGCCGGCCGCCGCGGCGAGGCGCTCGCGCAGGTGCCGCGCATCGGCCGCGCTGCGCAGCGCGAGCACGTTGTCCAGCGCGTCGGGCAGCTGCGGCAGGCGCCGCGGGCGCGAGCCGGTGGCGAGCACGAGCTTCGCGTACGGCAGCTCGCGCCCGGACCGCAGGCGCAGCACGCGGCGGGCGCGGTCGATGGCGACGGCCGGGTCGCCGGCGTGCAGCGTGATGCCGGCCCCGGCATACCAGGCCTCGGCGCGGTGCGGCTGCACGGCCTCGTCCATGCTCTTCAGGTAGGCCTTGGACAGCGGCGGCCGCTGGTAGGGCAGCTCGGGCTCCTCGCACACGAGGTGCGTGCGCGCGCCCTGCCCCGCCTCGGCCAGCGCCGCGCACAGCTGCGCGCCGGCATGGCCGCCGCCGACGATCACGATCGCGTCGCCGGCCTGGGTGTGTTCGTTCATCGTCGTGGTCTCTCGTGTCGTGGCCGGCTACTGCTGGAACGCGGGCAGCCGCAGCACCAGGCCGTGCAGCGCGTCGGTGAGCCGGATCTGGCACGACAGGCGGCTCTCCGGCCGGCGCTCGTCGGCGGTGCAGCCGAGCATCTCCAGCTCGCCGGCCAGCGGCGCCGGCAGGCGGGCGGCCCAGGCCGGGTCGACGTACACATGGCAGGTGGCGCACTGCAGCGAGCCGCCGCACTCGCCGAGGAGGCCGCGCACGCCGGCGCCGGTGGCGGCCTGCATGGCGCTCACGCCTTCGGGCGCCTCGAAGCCCTGCGCCTCGCCGTCGGGATGGATGAAGGTGATGTCCGGCATGGCGGATCGGTGGATTCGAAACCGCCATTCTCGGCGCTGCGGCGGCGCCCCCGAGAATCGCGCCATGCCTCCCGACCCCGCTCGCGGGCGGACCGCCGGCCCGCCCGTGCCCGGCCGTTTCCGCCCGCGCCTGAACCTGCAGACGCTCACCCGCGGCGACGGCCTGCTCGGCCTGCGCGCCATGGCGGGGTTCGGCCCGCGCGGCGCGCAGGTCACGGTGGCGCGCATCGACTGGACCTACGTCGCCGAAGGCGGCCTGCGCTGGGAGACGCCCGCGCCCACGCGCGTGCTGAACACCCGGCCGAAGCCCACCGAGCTGCTGCGCGGCGCCTGGGACGAGCGCGTGCTGATGCAGCGCCACCTCGCCGCCGAGGCCGACGCCCGCGACGCGCTGTGGGCCAGCGGCCTGCGCCCCCTGCCGGCCGAGGCGCTGCAGTGGCGCAGCCGCGCCGCCGCCGAAGGCCACGAGGCGCTGTGGTCGCTCGCCGAGGAATCGCACTTCGCCGACTTCTGGGCCGACGTGGTGCCGCGCCTGCAGGCCCGGGGCTGGTCCATCGTCGTGCAGCCCGGCTTCGCGCACCAGAGCGTGGCGGTGCAGGCGTGGAAGCTGGTGCTCGACCCGGCCACCGGCGCCGAGCAGGGCCGCGAGCTCGCCGAGCCGCTGGGCGCGCGCGTGCAGGCGCTGGCCGCGCTGCGCCAGCCGCCGCGCGAAGGCTCGTGGCTGCTGAGCCTGGGCATCGAGGTCGAGGGCGAGACGCTGGACCTCGCGCCGCTGCTGGCCGACCTGCTGCGCCGCGACGGCCGATGGCTCGAGGCCGAGGCGATCGCCGCCATCGACGACGAGGCGCTGGTCACGCTGCGCGCCCCGGGCGGGCGCCGCATCGAGGCGCGCGCCGCGCCGCTGAAGGCCATCGTCGGCGCGATGGTGGACCTGCTCACCGACCCGCGCCGCGGCGAGGCGCAGGGGCCGCTGCGGCTGTCCACCTGGGAGGCGCACCGGCTCGAAGCGCTGCGCGCGGGCCTGGCCGACACGCAGGCCGCACGCGCGGGCGAGCACGGCCGCTGGCAGCTGCAGAGCGCGGCCGGGCTGGCCGCGCTGGCGCAGCGCCTGCGCCGGGCCGGCACCCCGCCGCCGGTGGCGCCGCCGCCGGGGCTCGGGCTCGCGCTGCGCGGCTACCAGCTGCAGGGCGTGGCCTGGCTGCAGTACCTGCGCGAACAGCGCCTCGCCGGCATCCTGGCCGACGACATGGGCCTGGGAAAGACCGCGCAGGTGCTCGCCCACCTGCTGATCGAGCAGCAGGCCGGCCGCCTCGACCGGCCCGCGCTGGTGGTGCTGCCGACCTCGCTCATCGCCAACTGGCAGGCCGAGGCCGCGCGCATCGCGCCGGCCCTGCGCGTGCTGGCGCTGCAGGGCAGCCGCCGCGCGCGCCGCTTCGCCCACATCGGCGGGCACGACGTGGTGTTCACCACCTATCCGCTGCTGTGGCGCGACGTCGAGACGCTGGCCGCGCAGCCCTGGCACCTGCTCGTGCTCGACGAGGCGCAGATGGTGAAGAACGCCGGCAGCCGCGCCGCCTCGGCGCTGCGCCGGCTCGACGCGCGCCACCGCCTGTGCGTGACCGGCACGCCGCTGGAGAACCACCTCGGCGAGCTGTGGGCGCATTTCGACTTCCTGATGCCGGGCTTCCTGGGCGACGCGCGCAGCTTCGCGCGGGTGTGGCGCCGGCCGATCGAGACCGGCGGCGAGACGCTGCGCGCGCGCCTGCTGGCGCAGCGCGTGCGCCCCTTCATCCTGCGCCGGCGCAAGGACGACGTGGCGGCCGAGCTGCCGCCCAGGATCGAGATGATCCACCGCGTGCCGCTGCGCGGCCGCCAGCGCGCGCTGTACGAGAGCGTGCGTGCGGCGGCCGACAAGGACGTGCGGCGCGTGCTCGAGCGCCAGGGCTTCGCCGGCTCGCAGATCGCCATCCTCGACGCGCTGCTCAAGCTGCGCCAGGTGTGCTGCGACCCGGCCCTGGTGAAGGGCCGCGACGTCCCCGCGGCGATGGAGCGCGCCAAGATGGAATGGCTGCGCGACATGCTGCCGGGCCTCGTCGCCGAAGGCCGGCGCATGCTGGTGTTCTCGCAGTTCACCGCGATGCTCGCGCTGGTGGAGGCGGAGCTCGCGGCCCTCGGCCTGCCCTTTCTCTCGCTCACCGGCGACACGCCGGCGGCCGCGCGCAGCACGGTCGTGCGCCGCTTCCAGGCCCGGGAGGTGCCGCTGCTGCTGCTCAGCCTGAAGGCGGGCGGCGTGGGCCTGAACCTGACGGCGGCCGACACCGTCATCCACCTCGACCCATGGTGGAACCCGGCGGTCGAGCGCCAGGCGACCGACCGCGCCCACCGCATCGGCCAGGACCGGCCGGTGTTCGTCTACAAGCTGGTGGCCGAAGGCAGCATCGAGGAACGCATGCTGGCGCTGCAGGCACGCAAGGCGGCGCTGGCCGAGGGCGTGCTGGGCCACGACGCGGCGGCCGCCGTGAAGTTCGGCGCCGAGGACCTGCAGGGGCTGCTGGCGCCGCTGGACTGATGGATTCATCAAGAACAGGAAGCACGGCATGCGCAAGACCCCATCCACCGGCGGGCTCGTGTATTCGACGGACGGCGGGCGCATGTGCCCGCAATGCCGCCGTCCGGTCGGCGCGTGCGCCTGCCGGGCCGCGGCGAACGCGCCGCCCGCCGGCGACGGCATCGTGCGCGTGAGCCGCGAGACCAAGGGCCGCGGCGGCAAGGCGGTGACGGTGGTCCGCGGCCTGGCGCTCGACGCGGCGGCGCTGGCCGCGCTCGGCAAGGCGCTGCGCACCGCCTGCGGCAGCGGCGGCACGGCGAAGGACGGCGTGATCGAGGTGCAGGGCGACCACGCCGAGCGCGTGATCGCGCGGCTGGCGGCGGACGGCTGGCGCGTCAAGCGCGCGGGCGGCTGAGCGGGCCCGGCAAACCTTGCGGCGGAATCTGCACCGCGTGGACATCCGCGCCGCCGGCGCCGCCCCTCGTTCGGGGTCGTTCGGGCCGCACGGGCGCGTCGCGGCGCGGGGGAACGGGGCTTGCCGCGCTGCCGCATCCCCCCTGAATCCCGAAAACCGCATGACACGAGTGTCGGAAGTGATGACGCGCGGCGTGCGCTCGATGGCGCCCGACGAAACCCTGATGACGGCGGCGCAGGCCATGGACGAGCTGGGCATCGGCGCGATCCCGGTGTGCGACGGCGAACGCCTGGTCGGCATGGTCACCGACCGTGACATCGTCCTGCGCGGCGTGGCGCAGGGCGCGGTGGTCGACGAGACGCCGCTGTCCGAGGTGATGAGCAAGGATGCGCGCTGGTGCTTCGAGGACCAGCCGGTCGCCGACGTGGTCGAGGAGATGCGCGCGGCGCGCATCCGGCGCGTGCCGGTGGTCGACCGTGCCCGGCACCTCGTCGGCATGCTGCTGCTCGGCGACGGCCTGCCCGAGCCGGACGCCCAGCCCGGCTGAGCCGCCGCGGCCGCGGGCTGTCCGCCACACGACAGCAGGCCGCGCGCGGGCGTGCTAGCGTCCGTCGCGCCCCGGCGGCCGGGGCAATCGGCAGTCCGCACCGGAACGCCTTGCACCGGCCCTGGCCACAGGTGAGCTTCATGGACTTCCGCGCGCTGCGCCCCGCCCTGCCCGTTCTCGTCGGCGCCTCGCTGATGCTCACCCTGAGCATGGGCCTGCGCCAGAGCCTGGGCCTGTTCATGCCCGACCTGACGCGCGACATCGGCATCAGCGTGGGCGACTTCACCATCGCCGTGGCGGTGCAGAACCTCGCCTGGGGCTTCCTGCAGCCCGCGGCCGGCGCGCTGGCGGTGCGCTGGGGCTACCGGCCGATGATGGTCGGCGGCTCGGTCCTCTACGTCGCCGGCCTCGCGGCGCTGATGCTGGCGCAGGGCCTCGTCGGCGTGGTGGTGGGGGCGGGCGTGCTGATCGGCATGTCGCTCGCGTGCACCGCCAGCGCGCTGGCCATGGCGGTGGCGGCGCGCTCGGTGTCGGTGGCGCTGCGCAGCTCGGTGCTGGGCATCGTCTCGGCCGCCGGCTCGCTCGGCGCGCTGATGGCCGCGCCGCTCGGGCAGTGGCTGTCGCAGGCGCACGGCTGGCGCATCGGCGTGCTGGGCTTCCTGCTGCTGTCGCTGCTGATGATCCCCGCGGCCTGGGTCGCCGGCCGGGTGGACAGGCAGCCCGAGCCGCCGCGCGCCGCCGGCGGCGCCGACGACGCGACCTTCGGCGTCGCCCTGCGCACGGCGCTGCGCAACCCGTCGTTCGTGGTGATGGCGCTCGCCTACTTCGTGTGCGGCATGCAGTTGGTCTTCCTCACCACGCACCTGCCCTCCTACCTCGACCTGTGCGGCATGGACCCGATGCTAAGCGCCAAGGCGCTGGGCGTGATCGGCGGCTTCAACGTGCTGGGCAGCCTGTTCTTCGGCTGGGCCGGCGGGCGCTGGAACAAGCAGGCGCTGCTGGGCGGGCTCTACACCACGCGCTCGGTGGTGCTCGCGTGGTACTTCATGAGCGCGCCCACGCCGGCCAGCACGCTGGCCTTCGCGGCCATCATGGGCTTCCTGTGGCTGGGCGTCGCGCCGCTCATGGCCGGCGCGGTGATCGAGATGTTCGGCCTGCGCTGGCAGGCCATGATCAGCGGCCTGGCCTTCGTGAGCCACCAGTTCGGCAGCTTCCTCGGCGCCTTCGGCGGCGGGCTCGTCTACGACGCGCTGGGCTCGTACACGCTGGCGTGGCAGATCGGCGTGTCCCTGGGCCTGGCCGCCGGCATCGCGCAGATCGGCTTCGCGCTGTGGCGCCCGCCGCCGCGGCCGCCGGTGCTGGCGGTGGGGTGACCGTGCGCCGCTCGCGCCGCCTTCAATAGGACTTGGGCAGGCCCAGCGCCTTCTCCGCGATGAAGCACAGGATGAGCTGCGGGCTCACCGGCGCGATGCGCGGGATCCACGCCTCGCGCATGTAGCGCTCCACGTGGTACTCCTTGGCGTAGCCCATGCCGCCGTGAGTGAGGACGGCGTTCTCGCAGGCGTGGAAGCAGGCTTCGGCGGCGAGGTACTTCGCGGCGTTCGCCTCGGCGCCGCAGGGCTGGCCGGCGTCGTACAGCGACGCCGCCTTGAACACCATCAGGCGGGCCGCCTCGAGCTCCATCCACGAACGCGCCAGCGGATGCTGGATGCCCTGGTTCTGCCCGATCGGCCGGTCGAACACCACGCGCTCGCGCGCGTACCGCGCCGCGCGCGCGAGCGCCGCCTGGCCCAGCCCCACCGCCTCGGCGGCGATGAGGATGCGCTCGGGGTTCATGCCGTGCAGGATGTAGTGGAAGCCCCGGCCCTCCTCGCCGATGCGGTCGGCCACCGGGATGCGCAGGCCGTCGATGAACACCTGGTTGGAGTCCACGGCGCGGCGGCCCATCTTGTCGATCTCGCGCACCTCCACGTGGCGGCGGTCGAGGTCGGTGTAGAACAGCGACAGGCCCTCGCTGCCCCGTGCCTCTTCCACCGGCGTGGTGCGCGCGAGCAGCAGCATCTTGCTGGCCACCTGGGCGGTGGAGATCCACACCTTCTGCCCCGAGACGACGTAGTGCCCGCCCTCGCGCACCGCGCGCGTGCCGAGCTTGAGCGTGTTGAGCCCGGCGTTCGGCTCGGTGACGGCGAAGCAGGCCTTGTCGCGGCCCTCGATGAGCGGCGGCAGCCAGCGCCGCTTCTGCTCGGCGGTGCCGAACACCACCACCGGGTGCAGGCCGAAGATGTTCATGTGCACGGCCGAGGCGCCCGACAGCCCGGCGCCGGTGGCCGCGATGGTCTGCATCATCAGCGCCGCCTCGGTGATGCCCAGGCCCGCGCCGCCGCAATCCTGCGGCATCGCGATGCCCAGCCACCCGGCCTCGGCCAGCGCGCGGTGGAAGTCGTCGGGAAAGCCGCCGTCGCGGTCGCGGCGCAGCCAGCAGTCGGCGTCGAAGGGCGCGCACACGCGCTCGATCGCGTCGCGGATCTGCCGCTGCTCGTCGGTGAGGTCGAAGTTCATCCGGGTCTCGTCAGGGTGGCGTCGTCCGCCATCATGGCGCGAGACCGCGGGTCCGTCCTCAGCCCGCGCGCGGCACCGGCTGCCGCGGATCGGCCGGCGGGTCGCTGACCGGCCGGCCCTGCCCCGGCGGCAGCGGGTCGCCGATGGGCGGATCGCCCTCGGGCACGTGCGGCGGGGGCGGCGGCGGCATCACGGGCTCGGGCGGGTCCTGGTGCAGGCGCAGGGATGCGTTCATCGGTCGTCTCCTGGTCGGTCGAGTGCGAAGGCCACCACGGCGTCGCCGAGGGTGGTGCCGAAAGAGCCGTGGCCGCCGGCGGCCACCACCACCATCTGCCGGCCGCCGGCGCGGTAGGTCATCGGCGTGGCCTGGCCGCCCGCGGGCAGACGCGCCTGCCACAGCAGGCGGCCCGTGGTCACGTCGTAGGCGCGCAGCGCGTTGTCGAGCGTGCCGCTGTAGAACATCACGCCGCCGGCGGTGACGAGCGGGCCGCCGAGGCTCGGCACGCCCATGGCGAAGGGAATGGGCACGAGCGGCATGTGGTCGCGCACCGTGCCGTTGCGCCGCAGCCAGGCATGCTCGCCGGTGCGCAGGTCGGCGCCGGACAGCAGGCCCCACGGCGGCTGCTGGCACGGAATGCCCAGCGGCGAGGTGAACGGCCCCAGCTCGAAGGCATAGCGGCCGCCGAAGTTCTCGTTCCACGGCTCGGCGTCCTCGCCCTCGGTCACCAGGCGCTCGCGCGGGTCGGTGCGCGGCACGAGCTTGTGGGTGAACGCCAGGCGCACCGGGCTGGCGAGCAGCACCTCGCGCACCGGGTCCACGGCCACGCCGCCCCAGTTGAAGACGCCGGTGTTGCCGGGATAGACCAGGCTGCGGTCGGTGGACGGCGGCGTCCACGGCCCCTCGTAGCGCAGCGAGCGGAAGCGGATGCGGCACAGCAGCTGGTCCCACGGCGTGGCGCCCCACATGTCCGCCTCGCGCAGCGGCGGCGGCATGAAGCTCAGCGACGACTGCGGCTGCTCGGGCGCCGCCGTCGCATCGGGCATGGGGCTCGCCGGCGCCTCCACGTCGCCCACCGGCAGCAGCGGCTCGCCGGTGCGGCGGTCGAGCACGAACAGCTCGCCCTGCTTGGTGGGCGCGACCAGCGCCGGCACGCGCGCGCCGTCGATCGTCAGGTCGACGAGCGTGGGCTGCGAAGGCACGTCGCGGTCCCAGAGGTCGTGGTGCACGGTCTGGAACACCCAGCGCACGCGGCCCGTCGCCAGGTCGAGCGCCACCACCGAGCTCGTCACGCGCTCGACGTTCGGGCCGCGCTCGTCGCCCAGCAGGTCGGGCGAGCGGTTGGCGATGGGCAGGTAGACCAGGCCGAGGGCCTCGTCGACGCTCGCCACCGACCACATGTTCGGCCCGCCGGCGCTGTATTGCCGCCCGGCCGGCAGCGGCGCCGTGTCCTCGGGCTTCACCGGGTCCCAGTTCCAGATCAGGCGGCCGGTGTGCACGTCGAAGGCGCGGATCACGCCGGAAGGGTCCTGCGTCCTCTCGTTGTCGTTGATGGCGGCGCCCACGATCACCAGGTCGCGCGTCACCGCCGGCGGCGAGGTGAGCATGTAGGCGCCGGGGCGCAGGTTGGGCATGTTCACGGCGAGGTTCAGCACGCCGTCGTCGGCGAAGCCGGCGCAGCGCTCGCCGGTGGCGGCGTCGAGCGCGATCAGGCGGGCGTCGATGGTCGGCAGGAACAGGCGCCGGGCGCATGGCGCGTCCGGCGTCGCTTCGTCCTCGTGGTAGGCGAGCCCGCGGCAGGTGAGGTGCTGGCGGGTCTTGCCCACCTCCACCTGCGGATCGAAGCGCCAGCGCTCCTGGCCGGTGGCCGCGTCGAGCGCGATGGCGATGCTGTGCGGCGTGCACAGGTACAGCAGGTCGCCCACCTTCAGCGGCGTGAGCTCGAAGGTCGACTCCTGCGGGTCGCCCTCGCCCGGAAGGTCGCCGGTGTGGAAGGTCCACGCATGCTTCAGGCCGCCGATGGTCGCGGGCGTGATGGCGGCGAGCGAGGAATAGCGCTGGCCGTAGGCCGAGCCGCCGTAGGCCGGCCAGTCGTCGCCGGCCGGCGGCGGGCCCGCCGTTGGCCCGGGCGCCGCGGCGGCATGCGCGTCGGCGCGCGGCAGCGGCTGCCGGACCTCCAGGGCATCGTCCAGCAGCGAGCCGGTCGCCACCGCCACCACGAGCAGCATCACCGCGCCGAGCGCCGCGCGCGGCGCCGGCCAGCGCACCGCCGGCGTGCCCGCGGGCGTGCCGGCCGCCGCACCGCCGCGCGAGGCGGCGAGTGCACGCTCGATCCACGGCGTGAGCAGCCACAGCCCCACCACCGAGAGCAGCGCGCCGCGCGGCACCAGGGCCCAGCGGTCGAGCCCGGCCTCCCACAGCGCCCAGCCGAGCACGCCGAGCATGAGCAGCGCATACACCCACAGCGCCTGCCGCCGCCGCAGGGCGAGCAGCACGCCGGCGGCCAGCAGCGCCGCGCCGAGCGCGACGTAGCCCCAGCTGCCGCCCAGCATCGCCAGCCGCACGCCGCCGCCCAGCAGCGGCAGCGCCGCCAGGGCG
Source organism: Rubrivivax sp. (assembly GCA_044508835.1). GTDB lineage: Bacteria > Pseudomonadota > Gammaproteobacteria > Burkholderiales > Burkholderiaceae_C > JAKFDI01. The sequence goes on along the minus strand of JBIQHD010000004.1, from coordinate 115,778 downwards.
AGAAACCAACCAGTCAGGACTGCACTCACGCCGGGTTCCTTTGCAATGCGGGGGCGCGCCCGGCATCGCCGCGCGCGCCCCCCCGCGACTGCCCAGCAAGCGGGACGCCCGCCGTCAGCCGTCCGCCGCGAGCCCGCGCCGCGCGTGCCATTCGGCGAGCGAGACGTCGGGGTAGGCCTCGAAGCGCGCATCGGCCGGCGTGCCTTCCACCGGCACCCACGGCGCCTTCGAGCCGAGCATCATGTGCACGTGCTCGGGCGCCGGCGGCAGCGGCGTGTCGATGGCGCCGGCATGCGGATGCACGAGCTCGGGCCAGGTCGGGTCCCACAGCCACAGCGCGCTGCCGCAGTGCGCGCAGAAGTGGCGCTCGCCCGAGCTGGCGTGCGTGCCCGGGCCGTGCGCGTCGGGCATCTGCGCCCGGTACACGCGCAGGTGGCGCCGGCCGGTCACCTTCAGCGTGCGGAAGTCGGCGCCGAGGTTGATGGCGTAGCCGCCGGTGCCCGCCGTCTTGCGGCAGATGGTGCAGTAGCAGCGCATGAAGGGCACCGGCGCGGCCGACTCGACGCTGAATTTCACGCGGCCGCAGTGGCAGGAACCTTGCAGATGCATCACGTTCTCCGTCGGCTGGGTGGCGGGGGCCGGCAACTAGAATGCCCGGTTTCGCCATCCTGCAGCCACTGGATCTACACCATGTACCGCTGTGCCCTCGCCCTTGCCGCCGCCGTGATGGCCGCGGCCCCGGCCGCCGCCCAGACCCGCAGCTTTCCGCAGAACGCGCTGCGCGGCGAGCTCGTCGTCGGAACGCCCCCCGAAGCGCGGCTCAACGGCCGCGACGTGCGGCTCTCGCCCGGCGCGCGCATCCGCAACCAGCAGAACCTGTTCGTGCTCACCAACTCGGTCGCGGGCACCGAGCTGGTGGTGAACTACACGCTCGACCTCTCCGGCAACCTGCGCGACGTGTGGATCCTCACAACCGACGAGGCGCGCCGCCAGCCCTGGCCCACCACGCCGGAGCAGGCGCAGTCGTGGCAGTTCGACCCGGTCGCGCAGACCTGGTCGGCTCGCTGAAGGAACGCGCCATGACCGCCGCCACCGGCAAGAAGGTCTTCATCAAGACCTTCGGCTGCCAGATGAACGAGTACGACTCCGGCAAGATGGCCGACGTGCTCCAGGCCGCCGAGGGCTACACGCCGACCACCGACGTGGAGGAGGCCGACCTCATCCTCTTCAACACCTGCTCGGTGCGCGAGAAGGCGCAGGAGAAGGTGTTCAGCGACCTCGGCCGCGTCAAGCACCTGAAGGCCAAGGGCGCGCTCATCGGCGTGGGCGGCTGCGTGGCCAGCCAGGAAGGCGCGGCCATCATCGAGCGCGCGCCCTACGTCGACGTGGTGTTCGGCCCGCAGACGCTGCACCGCCTGCCGCAGATGCTGGCGCAGCGCAGCACGCAGCAGCGCCCGCAGGTGGACATCAGCTTCCCCGAGATCGAGAAGTTCGACCACCTGCCGCCGGCGCGGGTGGAAGGCGCCACCGCCTTCGTCTCCATCATGGAAGGCTGCTCCAAGTACTGCTCGTACTGCGTCGTGCCCTACACCCGCGGCGAAGAGGTGTCGCGCCCGCTCGACGACGTGCTGACCGAGATCGCGGGCCTCGCCGACCAGGGCGTGAAGGAAGTGACGCTGCTCGGCCAGAACGTCAACGCCTACCGCGGCGCCATGGGCGGCACGGCCGAGATCGCCGACTTCGCGCTGCTCATCGAGTACGTGGCCGAGATCCCCGGCATCGCGCGCATCCGCTACACCACCAGCCACCCGAACGAGTTCACGCAGCGGCTGATCGACGCCTACGCGAAGGTGCCGCAGCTCGTGAACCACCTGCACCTGCCGGTGCAGCACGGCAGCGACCGCATCCTGATGGCGATGAAGCGCGGCTACACCGCGATGGAGTTCAAGAGCACGGTGCGCAAGCTGCGCGCCATCCGTCCCGACCTGTGCATCGGCAGCGACTTCATCGTCGGCTTCCCCGGCGAGACCGACGACGACCATGCGCGGACGATGAAGCTGATCGACGACGTCGGCTTCGACGCGAGCTTCAGCTTCGTCTTCAGCCCGCGCCCCGGCACGCCGGCCGCGGCGCTGCACGACGACACGCCGCAGGCGGTGAAGCTCGCGCGGCTGCAGCAGCTGCAGGCGGTGATCGAGGCCAACCAGCGCCGCATCGGCCAGTCGCGCGTGGGCACGGTGCAGCGCATCCTCGTCGAAGGCCCGTCGCGCAAGGACGCGAACGAGCTGATGGGCCGCACCGAGTGCAACCGCATCGTCAACTTCGCCGGTGCGCCGCGCCTCATCGGGCAGCTGGTGGACGTGACCATCACCGCCGCCTACCCGCATTCGCTGCGGGCCGAGGTGCTGACGCGGGAAGCGGCGCTGGCCTAGGCCTGCCGCACGAAGCCGGCGAGCCACAGCGCGAGCGCGCAGGCCCCCACCATCGCGGCGTAGGTGGCCATCATCCCGTCGCGCCCGAGGACCACCAGCCCGCCGATCGACGCCGCCACCGTCGCCGCCGAGGCCCAGCCCCACAGCCGCAGGAAGCGCACGCCGCGCAGTTCGGCGCGCCACAGCAGCTTGGTCGCCGCGGCCGCGATCGCGGCCACGCCCACGCCGGGCGCGAACAGGTTGCACAAGTGCCAGAAGGCGCCGGGGAAGTCCACGATGGGGGCGTGCGCAGAAGGGGCCAAGCCGACCGGGTTGATCGGCATCAAGTGCCGCGTAGGGGAAAAACGGCTCGCCCAAGTCCTTGAATCGACGCGAATTTTATAATCGCCGCCCATGAGCGTTCTGGCCCTGGGCCTCAATCACACGACCGCGCCGCTGGATCTGCGCGGCAAGTTCGCCTTCGCGCCCGAGCGCCTCGCGCCGGTGCTGCAGGCCTTCCGCCAGCGGGTGCCGCGCGCGCCCGAGATCGCCATCGTCTCCACCTGCAACCGCACCGAGCTCTACGTCGCCGGCGAACCGGCGCAGGCCGGCGCGCTGGCCGCCCCGGCGGTCGATTGGCTGGCCGAGATGGGCGGCGTGAGCGCCCCCACGCTGCGCCACCACAGCTACGTGCTCGAAGGCGGTTCGGCCGCGCGCCATGCCTTCCGCGTGGCCAGCGGCCTCGACTCCATGGTGCTGGGCGAGCCGCAGATCCTCGGCCAGATGAAGCAGGCCGTGCGCGAGGCCGACACCGCCGGCACGCTGGGCAGCACGCTGCACCAGATGTTCCAGCGCTCGTTCTCGGTCGCCAAGGAAGTGCGCAGCTCCACCGAGATCGGCGCGCATTCCATCAGCATGGCCGCCGCCGCCGTGCGCCTGGCCTCGCAGCTGTTCGAGAACCTCGCCGACACGCGCGTGCTCTTCGTCGGCGCGGGCGAGATGATCGAGCTCGTCGCCACGCACTTCGCCGCCAAGGCCCCGCGCGCGATGACGGTGGCCAACCGCACGCTCGAACGCGGCGAGAAGCTCGCCGGCCGCTTCGGCGCCGAGGCCATCCGCCTGGCCGACCTGACCCAGCGCCTGCACGAGTTCGACGCCATCGTCTCCTGCACCGCCAGCTCGCTGCCCATCATCGGCCTCGGTGCCGTGGAACGCGCGCTCAAGGCGCGCAAGCACCGCCCGATCTTCATGGTCGATCTGGCCGTGCCGCGCGACATCGAGCCCGAGGTGGCGCGGCTGTCCGACGTCTACCTCTACACCGTCGACGACCTGTCGGCACTGGTGCAGACGGCCGGCGAGAAGCGCCAGGCCGCCGTGCAGCAGGCCGAGGCCATCATCGAGACCGGCGTGCAGGGCTTCGTGCACTGGCTCGACCAGCGCGGCACCGTGCCGCTCATCAAGGCGCTGAACGCCCAGGCCGACGACTGGCGCCATGCCGAGATCGCCCGCGCGCGCCGCCTGCTGGCCAAGGGCGAGAGCGTCGACACGGTGCTCGAAGCCCTGTCGCGCGGCCTCACGCAGAAGATGCTGCACGGCGCGCTGGCCGAGCTGCACGCCGCCGACGCCGGGCAGCGCACCCAGCTCGCCAGCACCGTGTCGCGCCTGTTCCTGCGCGGCGCGGCGACGAGCCCCCGGCCCGACACCCGCGACGCCGCCGACGGCGATCGTTAGCGCCGCACCGCCCCGGGGCGGTGTGCCTGCGCGGATGTCCGCGCCGTGCGCCGGCCCTTCCCCGAAGTTCAGCCGAGCCACCTCCCGATGAAAGATTCGCTGCGTCAACAGCTCGAACGCCTGGGCATGCGCCTGGGCGAGCTCGACGCGACCCTCGCCGACCCGGCGATCGCCGGCGACATGAAGCGCTACCGCGCGCTCGGCCGCGAGCATGCCGAGGTCGCATCGGTGGTCGACCTCTTCCGCCGCTTCGAGCAGCGCGAGCGCGACCTCGCCGCCGCGCGCGAACTGCTGGACGACGCCGAGATGGCCGAGATGGCGCGCGACGAGATCGCCGCGGCCGAGGCCGACACCGAGCGCCTGCAGGCCGAGCTGCAGACCGCCCTGCTGCCGCGCGACCCCGACGACGAGCGCAACGCATTCCTCGAGATCCGCGCCGGCACCGGCGGCGACGAATCGGCGCTGTTCGCCGGCGACCTGGCCCGCATGTACCTGCGCTACGCCGAGCGCCGCGGCTGGCGCGTGGAGGTGATGTCGCAGAGCGACGCCGAGCTCGGCGGCTACAAGGAAGCGGTGTTCCGCATCGAGGGCGCCGGCGTCTACGGCGACCTGCGCTTCGAGTCGGGCGGCCACCGCGTGCAGCGCGTGCCGGCCACCGAGACGCAGGGCCGCATCCACACCAGCGCCTGCACGGTGGCGGTGCTGCCCGAGCCCGACGAGGCCGAGGAGACCGCGCTCGACCCGGCCGACCTGCGCATCGACACCTTCCGCGCCAGCGGCGCCGGCGGCCAGCACGTCAACAAGACCGACAGCGCCATCCGCATCACCCACCTGCCCACCGGGCTGGTGGCCGAATGCCAGGACGACCGCTCGCAGCACCGCAACAAGGCCAAGGCCCTGGCGGTGCTGGCCGCGCGCCTGCGCGAGAAGGAGCAGAGCGAGCGCGCCGCGAAGGAGGCCGCCACGCGCAAGGGCCTCATCGGCAGCGGCGACCGCAGCGACCGCATCCGCACCTACAACTTCCCGCAGGGGCGGCTCACCGACCACCGCATCAACCTCACGCTCTACAAGCTGCAGCTCATCCTCGACGGCGAGCTGGACGACGTCATCGCGGCGCTGCGGGCCGCGCGGGCCGCCGAGCAGCTGGCGGCGCTGGAAAGCGGCGAGGCGTGACGCCCATGCTGGCTGCCGCGCTGGCCGAGGCGCGCGCCGCCGGGCTCGACCGGCTCGACGCGCAGCTCCTGCTCGCCCACGTGCTGCAGCGCCCGCGCAGCTGGCTGCTGGCGCACGACGACGACGCCCTGGGCGCGCCCGCCCTCGCCGCCTTCCGCGCCGCCGTGCAGCGCCGCGCGGCCGGCGAGCCGCTGGCCTACGTCGTCGGCACCAAGGAGTTCCACGGCCTGCTGCTGCAGGTCGACGCCTCCGTGCTGGTGCCGCGGCCCGACACCGAGACGCTGGTCGACTGGGCGCTGGAGCTGCTGCCCGCGCAGGACGCGCCGGCGGTCGTCGACCTGGGCACCGGCAGCGGCGCCATCGCGCTGGCGCTCAAGCAGGCGCGGCCCGCGGCCTGCGTCCATGCGGTCGACGCCAGCGCCGCCGCGCTCGCCACCGCGCAGGCCAACGCCGCGCGGCTGGGCCTCGGCCTGTGCTTCCACCACGGCGACTGGTGGACGGCCGTCGGCGGCCGGCGCTTCCACCTGGCCGTGGGCAACCCGCCCTACATCGCCGAAGGCGACCCGCACCTCGCCGCGCTGCACGCCGAGCCGGCGATGGCGCTGACCTCGGGCGCCGACGGCCTCGACGCCATCCGCCGCATCGTGGCCGGCGCGCCCGCCCACCTCGAGCCGGGCGCCTGGCTGCTGCTGGAGCACGGCCTCGACCAGGCGGACGCCGTGGCGAGGCTGCTGCGCAACACCGGCTTCGATGCCGTGTGCAGCCGGAAAGACCTCGCCGGCGTGAACCGCTGCACGGGCGGGCGGTGGATGCCCGCACGGCAGACACAATCTGACGCAACCGGCCCGACACCCCCACGCCCTGCCGCATAGCATCGTTCCACGGCCCGCCCGCCGCGGCGCCGCACGTGCATCCCGGGAGGGCGCCATGAAGCAGATCGGTCGATGGATGGCAGCCGGCGCGGCCGCGCTGCTGGCCCCGTGGGGCTTCGCCGCCGACGATGCCGCCGCGGCGTACGGCGCCGGCGCCTGGCCGCGCTGGCAGGGCCGCCTGTCGCTCGGCAGCAGCGCCCCGCTGCCGCGGCCCGGCGCCGCCGCGCAGGCCGAGGCCTACCGCCCGCCCGATCTCAGCCTGATGGGCGACTACTACCTGACGCGCTCCGGCTGGGGCTTCACCGAGAGCGGCGGCTTCCGCGCCACCAGCGGGCTGGTGCTGGGCCGCGGCGCACGCACCCTGCTCTCGCTCGGCGCCGCCCCCGGCCGGCAGGGGCTGAGCGTGCAGCGGCAGCACCGGCTCGGCGCCCTGGCCGCGCCGTGGCTGCACGACGCGGACCGCGACGCGGGAACCTCGGCCTACCTGGGCCTGGGCTACACCGGCATCACGCGCAGCGGCTGGGGCTTCACGGCCGACGTGGGCGTGCTGTCGCACGGCCCCGGCACCGCCCGCCCGGGCCCCGCCGCGGTCGGCACGCCGAGCCTCGACGAGACCTTGCGCACCCTGCGGCTGGCCCCGCTCGTGCAGATGGGCGTGTCCTACGCCTTCTGAGGCACCCGCCCGGGTGACGGGCATCAAGCAGCCCGCCGCGCACGGCCCGCGGGGCCATGCCCTTTGCCGTAAGCTTCTTCGTTTTCCGCCCCCCTCTTTCCCTTCACCGCGCCCGTCCGGAGGCCACACCACCATGAGCGACGTTCAACAACGCATCGACGACCTCGTCAAGAACCACCGCGTGGTGCTCTTCATGAAGGGCACCGCCCAGTTCCCGATGTGCGGCTTTTCCGGCCGCGCCATCCAGATCCTCAAGGCCTGCGGCGTCGAGGATCTGCAGACCGTCAACGTGCTCGAGGACGAGGCCGTGCGCCAGGGCATCAAGGAATACGCCAACTGGCCGACCATCCCCCAGCTCTACGTCAAGGGCGAGTTCGTCGGCGGCTCCGACATCCTGATGGAGATGTACGAGGCCGGCGAACTGCAAGAGATGCTCAAGGCCGAGGCCTGAGCCGCTTGGCAACCGCCCCGCGCCGGGTCGTCGTCGGCCTCACCGGCGCCACCGGCGCCGTCTACGCGCTGCGCCTGCTCGACCGGCTGAAGGCCGCCGGGCGCGAGACCCACCTCGTCGCCACGCCGGCCGGCGTGCTGAGCGCGCACCACGAGCTCGGCCTCGACCGCGAGGCGCTCGAAGCCCGCGCCGACCATGCCTACAAGCCGGCCGACATCGGCGCGGCGATCGCCAGCGGCGCCTTCGCCACCGAGGCGATGGTGGTCGCGCCCTGCTCGATGCGCACCCTGGCGGCCGTCGCGCACGGCCTCTCCGACAACCTGCTCACCCGCGCCGCCGACGTGGCGCTCAAGGAGCGCCGCCGCCTCGTGCTGATGGTGCGCGAGACGCCGTTCAACCTCGCCCACCTGCGCAACATGACCGCGGTGACCGAGATGGGCGGCATCGTGTGCCCGCCGCTGCCGGCCTTCTATCACCGGCCGCAGACCGTCGACGCGCTGGTCGACGACACGGTGGAGCGCGTGCTCGCGCTGATCGGCGTGGAAGACGCGGCGCCCAGGCCCTGGCACGGGCTCTGAGCCCGGCCCCTCAGGCGCCGGCCGGCGCCGTGTAGGCCCAGGCCCGGCGCGCGCCGAACACGAGGCCCGGATACTGCGGCTTGCCGCGGCTGCCGTTGTAGCGGCCGAGCGCGAGGAACAGGTCGCCGCGCTCGATGTCGAGGTAGTGGCGCAGGATCACGCAGCCGAAGCGCAGGTTGGTCTGCATGTGGAAGAGCTGGCTCACATGGCCGTCGCCGATGAGGCGCGCCCAGAACGGCATCACCTGCATGTAGCCGCGCGCGCCGGCCTTGCTGATGGCGTACTTGCGGAATCCGCTCTCCGCCTGGATGAGCCCGAGCACCAGCGAGGTCTCCAGCCCGGCGCGCGTGCTCTCGTACCAGACGCTCTCGAGGAATTCGACGCGCGTGGCGTGCTCCGACATGCGCCGCTTCAGCCGCGTGCTCATCTCGCCGAGCCAGCGCAGGTAGGCGAGCCGGTCTTCGATCCGCTCGAACTGCGGCCGGGGCGGTGCGCTGTTGGCGATGGCGGCCGAGAGCGCCGAGCGCACGGCATTGGCCAGCGGCTCCTCCACCTGCGCGCCGGCCCGCGCCTCGCGGCCGATCGCGAGCGCCAGCGGCGCGGCGAGCAGCGCGCGCCGGCGCAGGGTCATGCAGCGAGCCGCGCCTTCACGAAGGCCGCGACCTCGGCCGCCGGCACCGGCGTGGCCTGCGCGTCGCGCCGGCCCTGGTACTCGACCTTGCCTTCCTTGAGCCCGCGGTCGGAGATCACCACGCGGTGCGGCACGCCGATCAGCTCCCAGTCGGCGAACATCGCGCCGGGGCGCTCGCCGCGGTCGTCGAGCATGACGTCGACGCCCTGCGCCTGCAGTTCGTCGTGCAGCGCATCGGCGGCGGCCTTCACGTCGGCGGAACGGTCGTAGCCGATGGGGCAGACCACCACCGTGAACGGCGCCAGCGCGTCGGGCCAGACGATGCCGCGCGCGTCGTGGTTCTGCTCGATGGCGGCGCCCAGGATGCGCGTCACGCCGATGCCGTAGCAGCCCATCTCCATGAGCTGCGGCTTGCCGTTCTCGTCGAGGTAGGTGGCGCCCATCGCCTGCGAGTACTTGGTGCCGAGGTAGAACACGTGGCCGACCTCGATGCCGCGCTGGATGGCGAGCAGCCCGCGGCCGTCGGGCGACGGGTCGCCTTCCACCACGTTGCGGATGTCGGCCACCTGCGCCGGCTCGGGCAGGTCGCGGCCCCAGTTCACGCCGGTGAAGTGGAAGTCGGCGTCGTTGGCGCCGCACACGAAGTCGCTCATGGCCGCGACGGTGCGGTCGGCCACCACCTGCACCGGCTTCTTCGTGCCGATGGGGCCGAGATAGCCGGGCTTGCAGCCGAAGTGGTCCTCGATCTCGGCGACGGTGGCGAAACGGTAGCCGTCCTTCAGGCCCGGCACCTTGCCCGCCTTCACTTCGTTGAGCGAATGGTCGCCGCGCACGAGCAGCAGCCACACGGTGGTGCGGGCCACGTCGCCGGCGGCGTTCTTCTCGTCGGTGGCGAGCACCAGCGACTTCACGGTCTGCGCGAGCGGCAGCTTCAGCAGCGCGGCCACGTCCTCGCAGGTGCTCTTGCCGGGCGTGGGCGTCTTCGCGAGCGGCTGGGCCGGCGCGGCGCGCTGCGCGATCAGCGGCAGCGCCTCGGCCAGCTCGATGTTGGCCGCGTAGTCGGAGCCGGGGCAGTAGATGATCGCGTCCTCGCCCGTCTCGGCGATCACCTGGAACTCGTGCGAGCGGTCGCCGCCGATGGCGCCGGTGTCGGCCGCTACGGCGCGGAAGGTCAGGCCCATGCGCTCGAAGATGCGGGTGTAGGCCGCGTACATCGCGTCATAGCTGCGGCCGGCGGCCTCGACGTCGCGATCGAAGGAATACGCGTCCTTCATCGTGAACTCGCGCCCGCGCATCACGCCGAAGCGCGGGCGGCGCTCGTCGCGGAACTTGGTCTGGATGTGATAGAAATTCTTCGGCAGCGCGCGGTAGCTGCGCAGTTCCTGGCGCGCGATGTCGGTGACGACTTCCTCGCTCGTCGGCTGGATGATGAAGTCGCGCTGGTGGCGGTCCTTCACGCGCAGCAACTCCGGCCCCATCTTGTCGAACCGGCCCGTCTCCTGCCACAGCTCGGCCGGCTGCACCACGGGCATCAGCAGCTCCACGGCGCCGGCGCGGTTCATCTCGTCGCGGATGATCGCCTCGATCTTGCGGATCACCCGCAGGCCCATCGGCATGTAGCTGTAGATGCCGGCGCCGAGCCGCTTGATGAAGCCCGCACGCATCATCAGCTTGTGGCTGATCACTTCCGCGTCGGCGGGCGCTTCCTTGAGGGTGGAAACGAAGAATCGGGAGGCTTTCATCGGGCGCGGGGGAGGGAAAGGCACGTGCGGCCGATGTGCGGGAAACCCAAGGGGTTGATTCCCATCATGCCGGTGCAATAATCGTTTCAACGAGAATTTTGGGGTTGATTATGCTCGACCGTGAAGGGTTCAGACCCAACGTCGGCATCATCCTGCTCAACCACAAGAGCCAGGTTTTCTGGGGCAAACGCATCCGAACCCACTCCTGGCAGTTCCCGCAAGGGGGCATCAAATACGGTGAGACGCCTGAGCAGGCGATGTTCCGCGAGCTCCACGAAGAGGTGGGACTGCTGCCGGACCATGTACGCATCATCGCCCGCACGCGCGACTGGCTGCGCTACGAGGTGCCGGACCATTTCATTCGCCGCGACGCGCGCGGCCATTACCGCGGGCAAAAGCAGATCTGGTATCTGCTGCAACTCATCGGCCGCGACAGCGACATGAATCTGCGGGCCTCCGACAAGCCCGAGTTCGACGCCTGGCGCTGGAACGAATACTGGGTGCCGCTCGAAGTGGTGATCGAATTCAAGCGCGACGTGTACCAGATGGCGCTCACCGAACTGGCGCGCTACCTGCCGCGCGGCGCGCACCACAACCGCTACCTGCGCTCGGGCATGCGCCCGCACCACCGCGACGAGGAGCCGCCCGCGCAGGGCGCCGGCGGCGCACAGTCCGAATCCGACGTGTCCGTGGAGTGAGCCGCAGGCGCCCGGCGCGTCAGCCGAGCACGAGGTTGTCGCGGTGGATCATCTCCGGCTCGGCGCTGAAGCCGAGCAGCCGCTCGAAGTCGCTCGACGGCCGGCGCGCGATGAGGCGCGCCTCGGTGCTCGAGTAGTTCGACAGGCCGCGGGCGATCTCCACGCCCTGCGCGCTGCACACCGCGATCACGTCGCCGCGCTGGAAATCGCCGCGCACTTCCATCACGCCGATCGGCAGCAGGCTCTTGCCTTCGTCGCGCAGCTTCGCCGCCGCGCCGTCGTCGACGAGCACGGCGCCGCGCAGCTGCAGATGGTCGGCCATCCACTGCTTGCGCGCGGCGAGCTTCTGCGTCGGCGCGACGAGCGCGGTGCCGATCGCCTCGCCGGCCGCCAGGCGCAGCAGCACGTCGGGCTCGCGGCCCCAGGCGATCACGGTGCTCGCGCCGCTGCGCGCCGCGCGCTTGGCCGCCAGCACCTTGGTGATCATGCCGCCCTTGCCGATGCTCGAGCCCGCGCCGCCCGCCATGCGCTCGAGCTCGGGCGAGCCCGCCGCCGCCTCGCCGATGAGGCGGGCCTGCGGATCGCGGCGCGGATCGGCCGAATACAGCCCCGGCTGGTCGGTGAGGATCACCAGCAGGTCGGCCTCGATCAGGTTGGCGACGAGCGCGCCGAGCGTGTCGTTGTCGCCGACCTTGATCTCGTCGTTGACCACCGTGTCGTTCTCGTTGATCACCGGGATGACGTTCAGCCCGAGCAGCGTCAGCAGGGTCGAGCGCGCGTTCAGGTAGCGCTCGCGGTCCGCCAGGTCCGCATGCGTGAGCAGCACCTGGGCGCTGCCCATGCCGTGCTCGCGCAGCTTGGTCTCGTACATCTGCGCAAGGCCCATCTGGCCGACGGCGGCCGCGGCCTGCAGCTCGTGCAGCTCCTTCGGGCGCACGGTCCAGCCGAGGCGCTTCATGCCCTCGGCGATGGCGCCGCTGGACACCATCACGACCTCGCGGCCCTGCCGCGCCAGCGCCGACAGCTGCCGGCACCAGTTGTCGATCGCCTGCGCGTCGATGCCGCGGCCCTCGTTCGTGACGAGGCTGGAGCCGACCTTGACGACGATGCGGCGTGCGTTCCCGCCGTGCGCGCTCATGATGCGTCGCCCGAAGCGGCGCCGGCATCCGCGAAGCGCGGATCGGGCGCATCGGGCACGACGTTGCGCACCGCCGCGACGTGCCGGTACGCCGCCTGCACGAGGCCCTCGCAGCCCTCGCGCGTGAGCGCGGAGATCTCGAACACCGGCCCCTTCCAGCGCAGGCGCCTGACGAAGTCCTTCACGCGCGCCTCGCGCTCCTCGGCCGGGACCATGTCCAGCTTGTTGAGCACCAGCCAGCGCGGCTTGTCGTGCAGCGACTCGTCGTACTTCTTCAGCTCCTTGACGATCGCCCTGGCCTGGGCGACCGGGTCCACGCCTTCATCGAAGGGCGCGAGGTCGACGACGTGCAGCAGCAGGTGTGTGCGCTGCAGGTGGCGCAGGAACAGGTGGCCGAGGCCGGCGCCTTCGGCCGCCCCCTCGATCAGCCCCGGGATGTCGGCCACGACGAAGCTCTGCTCGGGACCGGCGCGCACCACGCCGAGGTTCGGGTGCAGCGTCGTGAACGGGTAGTCGGCGATCTTCGGCCGCGCGTTGGAGATGGCGGCGATCAGCGTCGACTTGCCGGCGTTGGGCATGCCGAGCAGGCCCACGTCGGCGAGCACGCGCAGCTCCAGCTTCAGCTTGCGCTGCGCCCCGGGCCAGCCGGGCGTCTTCTGCCGCGGCGCGCGGTTGGTGCTGCTCTTGAAGTGCAGGTTGCCGAAGCCGCCGTCGCCGCCCTTGGCCAGCAGCACGCGCTCGTCGGGCACCAGCAGCTCGGCCACCACCTCGCCGGTCTCGGCGTCCTTGATGATCGTGCCCACGGGCATGCGCAGCACGATGTCGTCGGCCGCGGCGCCGAACTGGTCGGAGCCGCGCCCGTTCTCGCCGTTGCGCGCCTCGTGGCGGCGCGCGTAGCGGAAGTCGATCAGCGTGTTGAGGTTGCGGTCGCCCACGGCATACACGCTGCCGCCCCGCCCGCCGTCACCCCCGTTCGGCCCGCCGAAGGGAATGAACTTCTCGCGGCGAAAGCTCATGCAGCCGTTGCCGCCGTTGCCGGCTATCACGTCGATGGTCGCTTCGTCGACGAACTTCATGTCTTGCCCGTGGTTTTGCCGAGGCGTGCGTGCGGCCCGGCCCCGTGGAGGTCGACCGCCGCCGGTCGGCGAACGATGGTAATGCAGCGCACAAAAAACAAGCCCCGGCAGGCCGGGGCTCGTTCGGTGACGGGACAGGGCGGCTTACGCTGCCTTGACGGTCACCGTCGAACGGTTCTGCGGGCCCTTGACGGCGAACTCGACTTCGCCGTCGGCGAGCGCGAACAGCGTGTGGTCGCGGCCCATGCCGACGTTGGCGCCGGCGTGGAAGCGCGTGCCCCGCTGGCGCACGATGATCGAACCGGCCGAGACGACCTGGCCGCCGAACACCTTCACGCCGAGCATCTTCGGCTGGGAATCACGGCCGTTCCGGGTGGAACCGCCGCCTTTTTTCTGTGCCATGACTTAACTCCTTGACTCTTGGCCGGGCGCTCAGGCGTTCACCGAGCCGATTTCCAGCTCGGTGAAGTTCTGGCGGTGGCCCTGCCGTTTCTGGTAGTGCTTGCGACGGCGCATCTTGAAGATGCGCACCTTGTCGTGCCTGCCATGCGCCACCACGGTGGCCTTCACGCTTGCGCCCGCAACCAAGGGAGTCCCGACCTTCAGATCGGCGCCGGCACCGACTGCCAACACCTGGTCGATCGTGATCTCTTGGCCAACATCCGCAGCAATCTGTTCTACCTTGATCTTTTCGCCGGCAGCAACCTTGTATTGCTTGCCACCGGTTTTTATGACCGCGTACATATCAGCCCTTTCGATGAATTCGCCGCGCGCAACGAGAACGCAGCAGCCCCCACGTTCAACGCAGAGCCGGCGACTATAGCATGGGCGGGACCGGCCGGCCCCTCGCACGGGCCGGGCGAGCCCGCGCGGCGCCCCGGCGGCAGCCGCCGCCCCGCCATTTTTCACGGCCCGCGTTCCTATAATCCGCGAGCTTCAATTCATCCACGCCCGTTGGCCGATCCCTCGAACTCTTCCGCGACCGCCGTCCAGGCGGTCGCGCTCGTCTCGGCCGACATGGCCGAGGTCGACGCCGTCATCCAGCGGCGGCTCGCCTCCGACGTGGCGCTGATCAACCAGATCTCGCACTACATCATCAGCGCCGGCGGCAAGCGGGTGCGGCCGATGCTGGTGCTGCTGTTCGCCAACGCACTGGGCTTCGAGGGCGCGGAACGCTTCGAGCTGGCGGCCACGGTCGAGTTCATCCACACCGCGACGCTGCTGCACGACGACGTGGTCGACGAGTCCGACCTGCGCCGCGGCCGCGAGACGGCCAACGCCCTGTTCGGCAACGCCGCCTCGGTGCTGGTCGGCGACTTCCTCTACTCGCGCGCGTTCCAGATGATGGTCTCGGTCAACCGCATGCGCGTGCTCGAGGTGCTGGCCGACGCGACCAACGTCATCGCCGAGGGCGAGGTGCTGCAGCTGATGAACATGCACGATCCCGACCTGTCGGTCGAGGACTACCTGCGCGTGATCCGTTTCAAGACCGCCAAGCTGTTCGAGGCCAGCGCCCGCCTGGGCGCCGTGCTGGCGGGCGTCGCGCCGGACGTGGAGGAGGCCTGCGCCGGCTACGGCCGCTCGCTGGGCACGGCGTTCCAGCTCGTCGACGACCTGCTCGACTACGAAGGCGCGACCACCGAGCTCGGCAAGAACGTCGGCGACGACCTGCGCGAGGGCAAGCCCACGCTGCCCCTGCTGGTGGCGATGGAGCGCGGCAGCGCGGCCGAGCGCAGCCTGATCCGCCATGCCATCGAGCACGGCGAGGAGCACCGCCTGGGCGAGATCATCGAAATCGTGCGCCGCACCGGCGCCATCGAGGCGACGCGCGACGCCGCGCGGCACGAGGCCGAGAAGGCGCGGCAGTGTCTTGCCGTGCTGGAAGACTCGCCGTACCGCGAGGCTCTGCTAGAATTCTGCGTTCGATCGGTCGACCGCTCTTCCTGAGCGGTTCGGCGACGAAAAAGAAGGCGCCGCATTCGTGGCGCCTTTCAGATCGGGGTGTAGCTTAGCCTGGTAGAGCGCTACGTTCGGGACGTAGAGGCCGGAGGTTCGAATCCTCTCACCCCGACCAGGATTCCATGTCGACCGGGCACGCGCCCGGGCCTCGTGCAGGTGCTGCATGCGGGCATTCGCCACGGGAACGTCTGTTCGGAGTTTTCGACGCCGGCGCACGAGCGCCGCGCACCGGCGTGCCGCGTCCGCGACCCGGGGCCCGGCGGCGCCTGCGCCCGGGGCAGCAGGAATACGAGAACAACGATTCACGGACGGAGCAACGACAGATGACCATGTTCCAGGGCGCCGGCGCCCTCTTCGCCCTGGTGGCGGTGTTCGGCTACGTCAACCATCGCTTCGTCCGCCTGCCAGACACGCTGGGCATCACCGCCGTGGGGCTGTTCGCGTGCCTGTGCATGTCGATCATCGGCACCTTCCACCCGGCGGCCACCGAGCACGCCCAGGCGCTGGCGCGGCAGGTCGACTTCAGCGACGTGGTGTTCCACGGGCTGCTGAGCCTGCTGCTGTTCGCCGGCTCGCTGCACGTGGACCTGTCGAAGATGCGCCAGCAGAAGCTCGCCGTGCTGCTGCTGGCCACGGTGGGCGTGCTGATCTCCACGGCGGTGGTCGGCGGCGGCTTCTTCCTCGTCACCGAGCTGCTCGGCCATCCGATCAGCCTGATGTGGTGCCTGGTGTTCGGCGCGCTCATCTCGCCCACCGACCCGATCGCGGTGCTGAGCGTGCTCAAGAACGCCGGCGCCTCCGAGATCGTGGAGACCAAGATCGCCGGCGAGGCGCTGTTCAACGACGGCACGGCGGTGGTGGCCTTCGTCACGCTGGTGGGCCTGGCGACCGGGGCCACCGAGTTCTCGGCCGCCACCGTGTCGCTGACGCTCGCGCGCGAGGTGCTGGGCGCGCTGGTGCTGGGCGCGGCGCTCGGCTGGGGCGCCTCGCTGATGCTGCGCACGCTGGACAGCTACCCGGTCGAGATCCTGATCACGCTGGCGCTGGCCACGGCCGGCTACAGCTTCGCCGAGCTGCTGCACGTGTCGGCGCCGCTGGCGGTGGTCATCATGGGGCTGGTGGTGGGCAACCACAGCGCGGGACAGCAGATGAGCGAGAAGACGCGCGAGCACCTGCACAAGTTCTGGAGCCTGCTCGACGACCTGCTCAACCTCGTGCTCTTCGGCCTGATCGGCCTGGCGGTGGTCTCGCTGTCGCTCGAGCTGCGCCTGCTGTGGCTGGGCCTGGGCGCGATCCCGGTGGTGCTGGTGGCGCGCGCGCTGAGCGTGGGCATCCCGATGACGCTGCTGGGCCGCTTCCGCCAGCGCAGCCCGCACGCCATCAAGATCATGACCTGGGGCGGCCTGCGCGGGGGCATCTCGATCGCGCTGGCGCTGTCGCTGCCGTCGTTCGAGGGCCGCGAGCTGGTGATCGGCGTGACCTACGTGGTGGTGGTGTTCAGCCTGCTGGTGCAGGCCACGACGCTCGGCGCGCTGGTGAAGCGGCTGAACGGCGCGCTCAAGGGCTGAGCGGCCGCGCCCGCCCGCGGCCTCACAGCCGCTCGACGATGGTCACGTTGGCCATGCCGCCGCCTTCGCACATGGTCTGCAGGCCGTAGCGGCCGCCGCGCTGCTCGAGCACGCTGAGCAGCGTCGTCATCAGCTTGGTGCCCGAGGCGCCCAGCGGATGGCCGAGCGCGATGGCGCCGCCGTTGACGTTCAGCCGCTCGGGGTCGGCGCCCGTGGCCTGCAGCCAGGCGAGCGGCACCGAGCCGAAGGCCTCGTTCACCTCGAAGGCGTCGATGTCGGCGATGTTCATGCCGGCCTTCTTCAGCGCCTTCAGGGTGGCCGGGATCGGCGCCTCCAGCATGATGACCGGGTCGTGGCCCATCACCGTCATGTGGTGCACGCGCGCGAGCGGCTTGGCGCCGAGCGCCTTCAGGCCGCGCTCGTTGACGACCATCACGCCGCTCGCGCCGTCGCAGATCTGGCTGGCGCTGGCGGCCGTCAGGCGCCCGCCTTCCTGGATCAGCCTGACGCCGGCGATGCCCTCGAGCGAGGCCTCGAAGCGGATGCCCTCGTCCACCGTGTGCTGCGCGTCCTGCGGCCCTTCGGCGGTGCGCACCTGCACCGGCACGATCTCGCGCTCGAAGCGCCCGGCCTGCGTCGCGGCGGCGGCGCGCTGGTGGCTCAGCAGCGCATAGGCGTCGATCTGGGCCTTGGTCAGGTCGTACTTCTTGGCGACCATTTCAGCGCCGATGAACTGGCTGAACTCGACGCCCGGGTAGCGCTGCTGCATGTTCGGGCTGACGTAGTGGCCGAGGCCGTTCTTGGCCGGCAGCACCATCGGCATGCCCATGGGCACGCGCGTCATGCTCTCCACGCCGGCGGCGATGACGACGTCCATCGCGCCCGACATCACCGCCTGCGCGGCGAAGTGCAGCGCCTGCTGCGACGAGCCGCATTGCCGGTCGACCGAGGTGCCCGGCACGGATTCCGGCAGGCCCGAGGCGAGCACGGCGTTGCGCCCGATGTTGGCGGCCTGCTCGCCGGCCTGGCCGACGCAGCCCATGATCACGTCCTCGACCAGCGCCGGGTCGGCGCCGGTGCGGGCCACCAGCGCATCGAGCACCTGGGCGGCGAGGTCGGCGGGATGCCAGCCGGAGAGGCGGCCGCCGCGGCGGCCTCCGGCGGTGCGGGCGGCGGCGACGATGAAGGCTTCAGACATGCGGGGACCTCGGCGGTGAGTCGGCAGACGATGGCCCGATTCTCGTGCGTCCCGCCTATCCGCGCGCCGGGCCGGTGGATTCGGCCGGCGCGTGCCAGGCCCGCAGCACCGCCTCGCGGTCGGCCTCCGGCATCCGCCGCGGCGGCGGCGCCGGCGTGCGGCTGAAGCGCGGCGCGGGCGCGGGCTGCAGCACGCCGTCGACCGTCACGAACGTCTCGCGCGCCACGTTGTGCGCATGGCGCGGCGCCTCGTCCCAGTCGAGCACCGGCGCGAAGCAGGCGTCGCTGCCTTCGAGCAGCGCGCACCAGGCGTCGCGCGTGCGAGTGCGGAACACGGCCGCGAGGCGCTGCTTCTGCTCGGGCCAGCGCGCGCGGTCCTGCTGCGCGTCGAACAGGGGATCGTCGAGGCCGCAGCGCTCGCGCAGCAGCGCCCAGAACTGCGGCTCGATGGCGCCCACGGCCACGTACTTGCCGTCGGCGCAGGCATAGGTGTCGTAGAACGGCGCGCCGCCGTCGAGCAGGTTCTCGCCGCGGCCGTTGCTCCACCGCCCCGCCGCCTTGAAGCCGTACATCATGGCCGACAGCAGCGCCGCGCCGTCGGTCATGGCCGCGTCCACCACCTGCCCGCGCCCCGACCGCTGCGCCTCGTGCAGCGCGCACATGAGGCCGAAGGCGAGCAGCATCGCGCCGCCGCCGAAATCGCCCACCAGGTTGAGCGGCGGCACCGGCGGCTCGCCGGCGCGGCCGATGGCGTGCAGCGCGCCGCTGAGCGCGACGTAATTGATGTCGTGGCCCGCCGCCTGCGCCAGCGGGCCGTGCTGGCCCCAGCCGGTCATTCGGCCGTAGACGAGCCGCGCGTTGCGCGCGAGGCAGGCGTCCGGCCCGAGGCCCAGGCGCTCCATCACCCCCGGGCGGAAGCCCTCGATCAGCGCATCGGCGCCGTCCAGCAGCCCGAGCAGCGTGTCGGCCGCGCCCGCCTCGCGCAGGTCGAGGCGCAGCGTGTGCCGCCCGCGCCCGAGCACGCCCGCCGGGTCGTGCGTCTCGGCGCCCGGGCGCGCCACGCGCAGCACCTGCGCGCCCATGTCGGCCAGCAGCATGGCGCAGAACGGGGCCGGGCCGATGCCGGCCATCTCGATCACCTTCAAACCGTGCAACGGGCCGGGCATGGGAACTCCTCGTGATGGATGCAAAGCCGCAATGTTCGGGCAAGGCGGCGGTCTGTGGGACGATCGGCGCTTCCCGCCACGGCACGCAACCGGCCGACCCGATGAAGACGCTGCTGATCGTCCACCACTCGCTGACCGGCGGCACCCGCCAGATGGCGCAGGCCGCGGCCGACGGCGCGGCGGGCGAGGCGACGGTGCGCTGCCGGCTGCTCACGGCCGCCGAGGCGCAGCCGGACGACGTGCTCGGCGCCGACGGCTACCTGTTCGCCACGCCCGAGAACCTGGCGGCGATGTCGGGCGTGATGAAGGACTTCTTCGACCGCACGTACTACGCGGTGCTCGACCGCATCGAGGGCCGGCCGTACGCGGCGCTGGTCTGCGCCGGCAGCGACGGGCACAACGCCGCGCGGCAGCTCGCGCGCATCGCCACCGGCTGGCGGCTGAACGCCGTGGCCGAGCCGCTGATCGTGTGCACGCATGCGCAGACCCGGGAGGCGATCCTCGCGCCCAAGCGGATCGGGGCGGACGACCTGGCGCGCTGCCGCGAGGCCGGCGCCGCGCTGGCCGCCGGGCTGGCGCTCGGCGTGTTCTGAGCGCCGGCCCGGGCGCGTCAGGCGCCGGCGCGCCGCAGCCCGAGCCACCCGAGGAGGGTGTAGACGAACACCACGGTCGCCGCGAAGCCGAGGCCGAACACCAGGGCGATGAGGAACCAGTCGGCCGGGCCGCCGGCATCGGTGAAGCCCGAGGACGACACCTTGGCCATCAGCACCAGCGCCAGCGCGCCGCCGGCCACGCCGACGAGCTCGGACTGCACCAGGCGCCGCGAGGCGATGCGCCGCTCGCGCAGCAGCAGCGCGGCGAACGCCAGCGTGCCGAGCACCGCCACCGCGACCAGCGCCCACAGCAGCGGGCCGAGCATCTCCTGGAACACCGCCAGCAGGACGAGGGGATCGAGTTCTTTCATGGAACGTCTCCTGCGGCTCAGGCGCGGCCGCGCAGCATGCTGATGTAGGTGGGCTTGAGCGCCATCGTCTTCATCACCCAGCTGATCCACAGCTCCTCGAGCGGCGCGATGACGCCGGGGAACGACGGCACGAGGTTGTTCTCGTAGTCGAACTCGATCAGCATGGCCTGGCCGAGCCGGGTGATGAGCGGGCAGGAGGTGTAGCCGCCGTAGCGCGCCTCGGACGTGCGCCCGGCGATCTGCGCCACCAGGTGGTCCACCGCCACCGGCACCTGCCACTTCACGCTGGCCGCCGTCTTGCCCTTGGGCACGCCGGCCACGTCGCCGACGCCGAACACCTCGGGATAGCGCAGGTGGCGCAGGGTGCCGCGGTCCACCTCCATCCAGCCGTCGGCGGCGAACGGGCCCTGCCGCCACGGCAGCGGGCTGCGGCGCACCACGTCGGGCGCACGCATCGGCGGCACCACGTTGATGAAGTCGTAGCCGAGCTCGACGCTGCCTTCCGGCGTGGCGAAGGTGGCGATGCGCCGCCCCGGATCGATGGCCTTGAGCACCCGGTCGTAGGCGACCCGGATGCCGCGCTGCTGGAACAGCATGCGCACCTTCTCGGCCACGATGGGCACGCCGAACAGCGACTTGTTGTTGGCGTTGTAGATGAGCTCGGCCTTGCTGCGGTTGCCGCGGCGCGTGAGGTGGTCCTCGGTGAGGAAGGCGTACTTCAGCGGCGCGCCGGCGCATTTCATCTCGGTGGCCGGGCGCAGGAAGACGCCGGTGCCGCCGCGGTCGGCGAAGTCGGACAGGAGCCGCCAGGTGGCGTGCGCGGCCTCGGGGCCGCGGTAGATGCTGCCCAGGCCGTTCGTGCCGATGAGGCCCTCGTCCATGCCCTCGATGGCGGCGTAGTCGAGCGCGAGGCCGGTGGCGACGACGAGGAAGTCGTAGGCGAGCGCCTTGCCGCCGGAGGTGACGACCTTGCGGCCGTCCGGGTCGATCTCGGCCACGCGCTCGGGCAGCCAGGTGGCGCCGGCCGGCACGTACTCGGCGGTGGTCGACACCGGGTAGTCCGCCGGCTTGATGCCGCCGGCCACCAGGGTGAAGCCGGGCTGGTAGTAGTGCGCCCGGCGTTCGTCGACCAGCGTGATCGTCGCGCCGTCGAGCCGGGCGCTCAGCTGCGAGGCCGCCGCCAGCCCGGCCGCCCCCGCGCCGGCGATGACGATGCGCGCGCCGGTGCGCGTCTTCTCCACGGCCGCCGCCGCGGGGCGCGGCTGCAGCAGCAGGGCGCCGGCGCCCGCCGCGCCGAGGGCGGCCAGCACCTCGCGCCGGCTCGGCGCGGGGCGTGCCTGCGGTTCATGTCGCTGTCTCATCGCTGTCTCCTGTGGTGAGGGATGTCGTCATGTCGCCGGCTGCGGCCGGCGCGCGTGCCGGGCGAGCGCCGCCAGCATGAGCAGCACCACGCCCACCAGCGGCAGCATCGCGGCGTTGATCACCTCCCAGCCCGAGGTGTCCAGCAGCCGGCCGGAGGCGAACGAGGCCGCGGCCACCGTGCCGAAGACGAGGAAGTCGTTGAGCGCCTGCACCTTGGCGCGCTCGGCGGGCGCGTAGCAGTCGGTCACCAGGGCGGTGGCGCCGATGAAGCCGAAGTTCCAGCCCACGCCGAGCACGATCAGCGAGCCCCAGAAATGCCACAGCTCCTGGCCGCCGAGCGCGACCAGCCCGGAGACGCCGATCAGCGCGAGGCCGAGCGCCGTGACCCCCGGCTTGCCCAGCCGGGCGATCAGGTGCCCGGTGAAGAAGCTGGGCGCGAACAT
Source organism: Rubrivivax sp. (assembly GCA_044508835.1). Lineage (GTDB taxonomy): Bacteria > Pseudomonadota > Gammaproteobacteria > Burkholderiales > Burkholderiaceae_C > JAKFDI01. The sequence continues at coordinate 93,945 of JBIQHD010000004.1, read as the reverse complement.
CGCGAGCACGTGCCACTGGATGCCCAGCGCCGCCTCGCCGACGGTGAAGCCGCAGCCCACCATCGCCATCGGCGCGGCGGTCATGATGAAGCTCATCAGCCCGTAGGACACCACGCCGGCCGTGGCCGCCACCACGAAGCGCGGCGTGCGGGCGATGGCCGCCAGCGGCCGCGCGGTGCCGGCCACCTCGTCGGCCGTCATGCGGGGCATGCGCAGCAGGGCCACCAGCGGCAGCGCCAGCAGCGCCAGCGCCGCCTGGCCGAAGAAGCTGCCGGCGAACGGCGCCGTGGGCAGGGCGTCGCGCGTCCAGATCACCACCTGCGGGCCGATCACGGCGGCGACCAGCCCGCCGATCATCACCCGCGAGATCGCCTTCGCCCGCTGCGGCGGCGCCACGGCGTCGGCCGCGGCGAAGCGATAGCTCTGCACGCAGGCGGCATAGAAGCCGGCCATCGCCGTGCCCACGCAGAAGGTCTCGAAGCTGCCGCGCAGGATGCCGAAGGCGGCGACGATGCCCGACAGCACGCCCAGCGCGGCGCCGATCACGTAGGCGGCGCGCCGGCCGAGCCGCTTCATCAGCAGCGCCGCCGGCAGGGTGGACAGCGCCAGCCCGAGGTTGAACAGGCTCACCGGCAGCGTGGCGAGCGTCGCGTCGGCCGAGAGCATCTTGCCCACCAGCCCGCCGAGCGAAATGATGATCGGCGCCGACGCGCCGCCGAGCGACTGCGCCGCCACCAGCAGGCCGACGTTGCGCCGCCCCGGCGCCGCGGCTGCGGCGCCTTCGGCGGTCGATGGAGCGGAAGCGGCGAGGGCCTGGCGGGTCATGTCGGCACCGGAAGTGGGGAACGGCTTGCAGCCTTCACATGGCTTTTATATTAGAATATCCTAAATTAGATTCTCATGAACAAGCCGCAGCCATGACAAAGCGCAAGAAGGACAGGCAGTTCATGCTGCACGGTGCCGGACAGGCGGCCGCGATGCTGCGCGCGCTCGGCAACGAGCACCGGCTGCTGGTGCTGTGCCTGCTGCTGGAGCAAGGAGAGATGACGGTCGGCGCGCTGCTGCAGCACGTCGAGCTGAGCCAGTCGGCGCTGTCGCAGCACCTGGCGAAGATGCGCGACGAAGGCCTGGTGACCTATCGCCGCGAGGCGCAGACCCTGTACTACCGCGTGGACGACCCGAGCGTGAAGACGCTGATCACCGCGCTGCAGAAGATCTACTGTCCCTGAAAGGAAGGCCCATGAAAGCGAACATCGGCGGCATCGACCGCATCCTGCGCATCGCGCTCGGCCTGGTGCTGGTCGGCCTCGCGGCCACGGGCACCGTCGGCTGGTGGGGCTGGCTCGGCCTCGTGCCGCTGGTGACCGGCCTGTTCAAGACCTGCCCGCTGTACGCGCTGTTCGGCGTGAGCACCTGCCCGCTCTCGAGCCGCAGCTAGGACGGCAGCCGGGCGCCGCCGTGGCGGCGGCGCGCCGCGCGCCCGGGCGTCAGCCCAGGCGCAGGAGCCGCTTCGCGTTCTCCTTGAGGATGAGCGGGTGCACGTCCGGCTTGAAGCCGGCTTCCTCGAAGTCCTTCATCCAGCGGTCGGGCGTGATGAGCGGGTAGTCGCTGCCGAAGAGCATGCGGTCCTTGAGCAGCGTGTTGGCGTACTGCACGAGCTGCGCCGGGAAGTACTTCGGGCTCCAGCCCGACAGGTCGATCCACACGTTGGGCTTGTGCAGGGCGAGCGACAGCGCCTCGTCCTGCCACGGCCAGCTCGGGTGGGCGACGACGATCTCGATGTCGGGGAAGTCGATGGCCACGTCCTCCAGCAGCATCGGGTTGCTGTTCTGCAGCCGCAGGCCCCCGCCGCAGCGCATGCCGCTGCCGATGCCCGAATGCCCGCTGTGGAAGATGGCCGGCAGCTTGTGCTCGGCGATCACCTCGTAGAGGGGCCAGGCCATCTTGTCGTAGGGCAGGAAGCCCTGCACCGTCGGGTGGAACTTGAAGCCCTTGACGCCGTGCTCCTCGATCAGGCGGCGCGCCTCGCGCGCGCCCATCTTCCCCTTGTGCGGGTCGATGCTGGCGAAGCAGATCATCATGTCGGCGTTCTTCTGCGCCGCCTCGGCGATCTCCTCGTTGGGGATGCGGCGCCGGCCGAGCTGGGCCTCGGAATCGACCGTGAACATCACCAGGCCGATCCTGCGCTCGCGGTAGTAGGCGATCGTCTCCTCGATCGTCGGGCGGCGGTTGGAGCGGAAGTACTTGTCGGCCGCGCGGTCGTACTCCTCGCCGTAGTTGTCGAACGGGTTCCAGCACGACACCTCGGCGTGGGTGTGGACGTCGATGGCGATGAGGTCGGTGTGCTTCACGGGAGGCTCCTGTTTTGGTTATGTGATTTAACCAATTTTTGGCCGATCGCAGGGATTCGCGACCGGCCGGGGCCCTCCGGAATCGCGGGATTTACCTAGAAATCTTGGCGCTTTCGGCATTTCGATCACGGGTTTTCCCTGTGTTTGACCGGGATCATTTGATTAAACATCACAACTGTTGTCGACCACTGAGAGCGCCATGTCCATTGTCTCGCCCGCCACGGCAGCTTCACCCCGATTGTTGACCGTGGAGCTCGACGGCGCCATTGCCCATGTGCGCCTGCAGCGGCCCGCCAAGCGCAACGCGCTCAACGACGCGCTGATCGCCGAGCTGCACACCACCTTCGTCAACCTGCCCGCCTCGGCGCGCGTGGTGGTGCTCAGCGGCGAGGGCGAGCACTTCAGCGCCGGGCTCGACCTGTCGGAGCTGTCCGAGCGCAGCGTGGCCGAGGGCATCGTGCATTCGCGCTCGTGGCATGCGGCGTTCGAGCAGATCCAGTTCGGCCGCGTGCCGGTGATCGCCGTGCTGCACGGCGCGGTGGTGGGCGGCGGGCTGGAACTCGCCGCGTCGGCGCACGTGCGCGTGGCCGAGGCCAGTACCTTCTACGGCCTGCCCGAGGGCCAGCGCGGCCTGTTCGTGGGCGGCGGCGGCTCGGCGCGCATCCCGCGCCTGATCGGCGCCTCGCGCATGGCCGACATGATGCTCACCGGCCGCGTCTACGACGCGGAGGAAGGCCTGCGCATCGGGCTGTCGCAGTACACGGTGGAGGACGGCCAGGGCCTGGCCAAGGCGATGGCGCTGGCCGCCAAGGTGGCCGCGAACGCGCCGCTGTCGAACTTCGCGGTGATGCACGCGCTGCCGCGCATCGCCGACCAGACGCAGGCCGAAGGGCTGTTCACCGAATCCCTGATGGCCGCCATCGCCCAGGGCGACGAGGCGGCGAAGCACCGCATGCGCGCCTTCGTCGAGGGCAAGGCGGCGAAGGTGGCGAAGTCGTGAACGCCGTGCCGTACCGGGCCGCGCCCATCGGCGGCTGCATCGAGGCGACGGTCGCCGACCGGCCCGACGGGGTGCGGGTGCTGCGCTCCGTCGAGGCACTGCAGCCCTTCCCCGAGCGGCTGACCGACAGGCTGGCGCACTGGGCCGCGCAGGCGCCCGACCGGGTGTTCATGGCCAAGCGCCACCAGGGCGGCGACTGGCGCACCCTCACCTACGCGCAGATGCTGGCGCGCGCGCGGGCGGTCGGGCAGGCGCTGGCGCGCCGCGGCCTCTCGCCCGAGCGGCCGATCGCCATCCTCTCCGACAACGACCTGGAGCACATCACGCTGGCGCTGGGGGCGATGTGGGCGGGCATTCCGTACACGCCGGTCTCGCCCGCGTACTCGCTGGTCTCGCAGGATTTCGGCAAGCTGCGCCACATCCTCGGCAACATCACGCCGGGGCTGGTGTTCGCCTCGAACGGCGGCGCCTACGCCCGCGCGATCGCCGCGACTGTGGGCGCGGACGTCGAGGTGGTGCTGACCGAAGGCGGCCTCGACGGCCGCGCCAGCACGCCCTTCCAGGCGCTGCTGGACACCGTCCCCGGCGCCGAGATCGACGCGGCGCACGCCCGGGTCGGCGCCGACACCATCGTCAAGTTCCTCTTCACCTCCGGTTCCACCAAGATGCCCAAGGGCGTGGTGAACACCCACCGGATGATGTGCGCCAACCTGCAGATGCTGCGGCAGAGCCTGGTCTTCCTCGCCGAGGAGCCGCCGGTGCTGCTCGACTGGCTGCCGTGGAACCACACCTTCGGCGGCAACCACAACGTCGGCATCACCCTCTACAACGGCGGCACGCTCTACATCGACGAAGGCAAGCCCACGCCCGCGGGCATCGGCGAGACGCTGCGCAACCTGCGCGAGATCTCGCCCACGATCTACTTCAACGTGCCCAAGGGCTTCGAGGAGATCGCCGCGGCGATGGAGAACGACGAGGTGCTGCGGCGCTCGCTGTTCAAGCGCGTGAAGGTCTTCTTCTATTCGGGCGCCGGCCTGTCGCAGCCGGTGTGGGACCAGCTCGAGCGCCTGGCCGCGCAGACCGTGGGCGAGCGCATCGCCATGATGACGGGCCTGGGCATGACCGAGACCGCACCGTCGTGCACCTTCGCGCTCAAGCCGGGCATCCAGTCGGGCTACATCGGCCTGCCCTGCCCCGGCGTGGAGGTCAAGCTGGTGCCGATGGACGGCAAGACCGAGATCCGCTTCCGCGGGCCGAACGTGATGCCGGGCTACTGGCGCGAGCCGGCGCTCACTGCCGAGGTGTTCGACGAGGAAGGCTTCTACCGCACCGGCGACGCGGTGACCTTCGTCGACCCCGCCGACCCGCAGCGCGGGCTGATGTTCGACGGCAGGATCGCGGAGGACTTCAAGCTCTCCACCGGCACCTTCGTGAGCGTCGGACCGCTGCGCGCGCGCCTCATCGCCGCCGGGGCGCCCTGCGTGCAGGACGCGGTGGTCACCGGCCTCAACCGCAGCGAGATCGGCGTGCTGTTCTTCCCGCGGCTGGACGAATGCCGCCGGCTCGCGGACCTGCCGGCCGACGCGCCCGCCGGCAAGGTGCTCGCCCACCCCGAGGTGCGCGGCTTCTTCCAGCGCCTGGTCGACCGGTTCTGGCGCGAAGGCACAGGCAGCGCGAACCGCGTGGCGCGGGCGCGGGTGCTCGCCGAGCCGCCGTCCATCGACAAGGGCGAGATCACCGACAAGGGCTCGATCAACCAGCGCGCCGTGCTCACGCACCGCGCGGCGCTGGTCGAGTCGCTGTACGAAGGCGGCAGCGCCGACGTCCTCCTGCCCAACCGCTGACAGGGAGCACACGATGAACATCCAGGGACAGGCCGCGCTCGTCACCGGCGGCGCCTCGGGCCTCGGCGCCGCCACGGCGCGCGAACTCGCCCGGCGCGGCGCGAAGGTCGCCGTGCTCGACCGCAACGGCGACGGCGCCAAGGCGCTGGCGGCCGAGATCGGCGGGCTCGGGCTCGCCTGCGACATCACCTCGGAGGCGAGCGTGCTCGAAGCGCTGGCCGCCGCCCGCGCCGCGCACGGGCCGGCGCGCATCCTGATGAACATCGCGGGCATCGGCACGGCCAAGCGCATCGTCGGCAAGGACGGCTCGCCCGCGCCGCTGGACGACTTCCGCCGCGTCATCGAGGTCAACCTGGTCGGCACCTACAACGCCACCCGCCTGGCGGTGGCCGAGATGGCGAAGCTCGACCCGCTGGAAGACGGCGAGCGCGGCGTGGTGGTGTGCACCGCCTCGGCCGCGGCCTTCGACGGGCAGATCGGGCAGGAGGCGTACTCGGCCTCCAAGGGCGGCCTGGCGGCCATGACCCTGCCGCTCGCGCGCGACCTGGCGCAGTTCGGCGTGCGCGCGGTCACCATCGCGCCGGGGCTCTTCCTCACGCCGCTGCTGGCCGAGCTGCCGCAGCCGGTGCAGGCGTCGCTCGCGGCCAGCATCCCCTTCCCCAAGCGCCTGGGCAAGCCCGAGGAATTCGCCCAGCTCGCGGCCGGCATCGTCGAGAACCTCTCGCTCAACGGCGAGGTGATCCGCCTCGACGGCGCGCTGCGCATGGCGCCGCGCTGAAGGCGTCCGGCTTGAAGACCACCACCCACACCGTGACGGTGCAGTTCGGCGACTGCGATCCCGCCGGGATCGTGTTCTTCCCGAACTTCTCGCGCTGGATGGACGCGGCCTCGCTCGCGTTCTTCGTGCAGTGCGGCGTGCCGCCGTGGCGCGAGCTCGTCAAGACGCGCGGCATCGTCGGCACGCCGCTGCTGGAGATCCATACCCGGTTCGTCACGGCCGCCACCTACGGCGAGACCCTCGCCATCGCCACCCACGTGAGCGAGTGGCGCGGCAAGGCCTTCATCCAGCACCACCGCGTCACCCGCGGCGGTGACCTCATTTGCGAAGGCAGCGAGACCCGCGTCTTCGTGATGCGCGACGCGCAGGACGCCGACAGGCTGCGCGCCATTCCCGTGCCCGACGACATTCGGGCCCTGTGCAGTTGAAAACCCGGGTGTCCGCCCGGGTCATCTTTGCGACACTCTTCCACCTCTCGAAATTCCAGGAGACAGCATGACCAAGACGCTCAAACCCCTTGCCGCCGCACTGGTGATGGCCTTTGCTGCCACCGCCGCCACGGCCGACGTGACCATCGGCATCAGCCTGCCGCTCACCGGCCCGGGATCGGGCCTCGGCATCCCGATGAAGAACTACTTCGACCTGTTCCCCAAGGAGATCGCGGGCGAGAAGATCAACCTCATCGTCCTCGACGACGCGAGCGACCCGACCAAGGGCGTCGTCAACGCCAAGCGCTTCATCACCGAGGACAAGGCCGACATCATCATGGGCTCGGCCCTCACGCCGGTGGCCATCGCGATGGCGCCGGTGGCCGCCGAAGGCGAGACGGTGCAGCTCGCCTTCTCGCCGGCCGGCCTGCCCCCCGGCAAGGACCACTGGACCTTCCGCCTGCCGCAGTCGAACGACGTGATGGCGTACGCCATGGTCGAGCACATGAAGAAGCAGGGCGTGAAGACCGTCGGCTTCCTCGGCTACACCGACGCCTACGGCGAGCTGTGGCTCAAGGCGATGGAGAAGATCGCCGTGCCCGCGGGCATCAAGCTCACCGGCGTCGAGCGCTTCGCGCGCAGCGACACCAGCGTGACGGCGCAGGCGCTCAAGCTGGTGGCGGCCAACCCCGACGCCATCCTCGTCGTGGCCTCGGGCAGCGGCGCGGCGATGCCGCACAAGGCGGTGGTCGCCCGCGGCTACAAGGGCAAGATCTACCAGACGCACGCCGCGGCCTCGCGCGACCTGGTGCGCATCGGCGGCAAGGACGTGGAAGGCGCGTTCGTCGTCTCCGGCCCGGCGGTGATCGCCGAGCAGCTGCCCGACAGCCACCCGTCCAAGCCGGCCGCCATCGACTTCGTGCAGAAGTACGAGAAGGCCTACGGCCCCGGCTCGCGCAACCAGTTCGCCGGCCACGCCTACGACACCGAGATCACGCTCAAGAAGGTGCTGCCGATCGCGCTGCAGAAGGCCAAGCCCGGCACCAAGGAGTTCCGCGCGGCGATCCGCGACGGCCTGGAGACCATGGGCCGCACCATCTTCTCGCACGGCGTGATGAACTGGACCAAGGACGACCACTGGGGCTTCACGAACGAGACGGGCGTGATGCTCAAGGTCGTCAACGGCGACTGGAAGGTCGAGTAACCCGCGGCCTCGGGCACACCGGCCGGCAACCGCCGGCCGGTTTTGCATCTGCTCGACTGAGTAACTGATCCCATGGACTTCTCGATCGCCAGCATCCTGGCACTCGACGGCCTGACCAACGGCGCGATCTACGGCCTGCTCGCGCTGGCCCTGGTGCTCGTCTTCGCGGTCACGCGCGCCATCTTCATTCCGCAGGGCGAGTTCGTCGCCTACGGCGCGCTGACGCTGGCCATGCTGCAGAGCGGCAACGCGGTCGGCTCGGTCTGGCAGTCGCTCGGCGACCTGCCCGGCACCGTCTGGCTGCTGCTGGCGCTGGCCGTGGTCGTGGCGGTGCTCGACCTGCTGCAGCTGCGCACGCGCGGCCTGCCGCTGTCGGCCGGCCTGCGCGACGCGGCGCGAACGCTGGCCATGCCGGTGATCGTGCTGGTGATGTGCTGGTTCGCCGGCCCGCGCGACTGGCCGCTGTGGGCGCAGAGCCTGCTGACGCTGGCCATCGTCACGCCGCTCGGGCCGCTGGTCTACCGCCTCGCCTACGAGAAGGTGGCCGACGCGACGGTGCTGGTGCTGCTGATCATCTCGGTCGGCGTCCACTTCGCGATGACGGGCCTGGGCCTGGTGTTCTTCGGCGCCGAGGGCTTCCGCAACCCGCCGTTCTGGGACGCGCGCTTCGCGCTCGGGCCGATCATGCTGTCGGGTCAGACCATCATCATCTTCGCCGCCTCGCTGGTGCTTATCGTGGCGCTGGCGGTCTTCTTCGACCGCACGCTGCGCGGCAAGGCGCTGCGCGCCACGGCGGTCAACCGCCTGGGGGCGCGGCTGATGGGCATCTCGAGCGCGGCGGCGGGGCGGCTCAGCTTCTCGCTCGCCGCCTTCATCGGCGCGCTGTCGGGCCTGCTGATCGGGCCGACCACGACGATGTTCTACGACTCGGGCTTTCTCATCGGCCTGAAGGGCTTCGTGGCGGCCATCTTCGGCGGCCTGGCCAGCTACCCGGCGGCGGCGCTCGGCGCGGTGTTCGTCGGCCTGCTCGAGAGCTTCGGCTCGTTCTACGCGAGCGCGTTCAAGGAAGTCATTGTGTTCACGCTGATCATCCCCGTGCTGCTGTGGCGCAGCTTCCAGCACGGCCACGAGGACGAGGAGGAATGATGGGCGCCTCGTTCACCTCGAACCTTCCGGTGCGGAGGCACGCATGAGCCTTCGTCGCGGGTTCCTCGTCTTCTTCCTGGTGCTGCTGGCGCTCCTGCCGCAGCTGCCGGTGCCCGAGTTCTGGATCACCCAGGCCAACTACATCGGCCTGTACGCGCTGGTGGTGATCGGCCTGGTGCTGCTCACCGGCATCGTCGGGCTCACCTCCTTCGGCCAGGCGGCCTTCGTCGGCATGGGCGCGTACACCGCGGCCTACCTCGCGACCCAGCACGGCATGTCGCCGTGGGTCACGGTGTGGATCGGCCTCGTCATCACCGCGGCGGCGGCGCTGGTGCTCGGCTGGATCACGCTGCGCATGTCGGGCCACTACCTGCCGCTGGCGACCATCGCCTGGGGCCTGAGCGCCTACTACCTGCTCGGCAACATCGACGCGCTGGGCAAGTACGACGGCCTGCTGGGCGTGCCGGCGATCGAGTTCTTCGGCGCCTCGCTGTCCACCGGCCGCAGCTTCTACTACCTGCTGTGGATCCTGGTGGTGCTGTCGGCGTTCGCCGTGTCCAACCTGCTCGATTCGCGCACCGGCCGCGCCATGCGCGCGGTCAAGGGCGGCAGCACCATGGCCGAGGCGATGGGCGTGGACAGCTTCCGCATCAAGGTCACCGCCTTCCTGATCGCGGCGCTGGTGGCGAGCCTTTCCGGCTGGCTGTTCGCCCACTTCCAGCGCACCGTGAACCCCTCGCCCTTCGGCCTGAAGATGGGCATCGAGTACCTGTTCATGGCGGTGATCGGCGGGGTCGGCCACGTGTGGGGCGCGGTCGTCGGCGCCGGCGTGGTGAAGATCCTCGAAGACCAGCTCCAGGTCTGGCTGCCGCGCCTGATGGGCACGAGCGGCAACTACGAGATCGTGGTGTTCGGCGTGCTGCTGGTGCTGGTGCTGCACTACGCGCGCGACGGCATCTGGGCCTTCGTCGAGGCCCGGCTGCCGCGCGTGCAGCGCAAGGTCGACTGGGCGGGCGCCGCGCCGCTGGCCGAGCGCAGCCGCCCGCCGCACGGCGAGGTGGTGCTCGACGTGAACGCGGTGCGCAAGGAATTCGGCGGGCTGGTGGCCGTCAACGACGTGAGCTTCCAGGTCAGGGCGGGCGAGATCCTCGGCCTGATCGGCCCCAACGGCGCCGGCAAGTCCACCACCTTCAACCTCGTGACCGGCGTGCTGCCGGCCACGCGCGGCGAGGTGAAGTTCCGCGGCAGGCGCATCGACGGCCTGCCCTCGCGGCGCATCGCGCGGCTGGGCGTGTCGCGCACCTTCCAGCACGTGAAGATGATCGCCGGCATGACGGTGCTCGAGAACGTGGCGCTGGGCGCGCACCTGCGCGGCGAGCGCGGCGTGCTGGCCTCGATGCTGCGCCTGGACCGCGCCGAGGAGCGCCGTCTGCTGCGCGAGGCCGAGCGCCAGCTGCAGCGCATCGGCATGGGCGACCGGATGCACGAGCTCGCCGGCAACCTGGCGCTCGGCCAGCAGCGGCTGATGGAGATCGCGCGCGCACTGTGCGCCGACCCGGCCCTGCTGCTGCTCGACGAACCCGCCGCCGGCCTGCGCCACAAGGAGAAGGAGGCGCTCGCCGACGTGCTGCGGCAGCTGCGCGGCGAGGGCCTGTCGATCCTGCTGGTCGAGCACGACATGGACCTGGTGATGGGCCTCACCGACCGCGTGGTGGTGATGGAGTTCGGCACCAAGCTGATCGAGGGCACGCCGGAGGAGGTGCAGGCGAGCCCCGCCGTGCGCGCCGCCTACCTGGGCACGGAGCATTGACACCATGAGCGCCCCCCTTCTGAACGTCACCGACCTGCACGCCGCCTACGGCCGCGCGGAGGTGCTGCACGGGCTGAACCTGAAAGCCGCGCCCGGCAGCGTCATCACCGTGATCGGCCCGAACGGCGCCGGCAAGTCGACCCTGCTGAACACGCTCATGGGCGTGCTGCCCTCGCGCGGCCGCATCGAGTACCAGGGCCAGCCGCTCGCGCGGCTCACGCTGGAAGAGCGCGTGATGGCCGGCGTGGCGCTGGTTCCCGAGACGCGCGCGCTGTTCGGCACCATGCCGGTCGAGGACAACCTGCTGCTCGGCGCCTACCGCCAGGTGCGGCTCGGCCAGCGCGACAGCCGCACGGCGCTCGACCACGTCTACACCCTCTTCCCGCGGCTGAAGGAGCGGCGCACGCAGCTCGCCGGCACCCTGTCGGGCGGCGAGCGGCAGATGCTGGCGGTGGGCCGCGCGCTGATGAGCAAGCCGTCGCTGCTGATGCTCGACGAGCCCAGCCTCGGCCTGGCGCCGCTGGTGGTGCGCGACATCTTCCGCACCATCGACGGCCTGCGCAGCACCGGCGTCACCATCCTGCTCGTGGAGCAGAACGCGCGCGCGGCACTGGAGGTGGCCGACTATGGCTACGTGCTCGAGATGGGCGAGATCGCCCTCGAAGGGCCGGCCTCCGACCTGGCGAACGACCCCCGCGTCATCGACACCTACCTCGGCGCGGCGCGCAAGAAGACGGCCGACGCCGCACCGGCATGAGCGCGCCGGGCCGCTCCCAAGCGCTCATCCCGCAGCGCGCAGCGCGGAGGGTAGTCCAGTGAGCGCCCCCGCACGGCCGCCCGAAGGGGGCGCTCCGTCCCTCTCGGAGGGACCCGCGAAGCGGAGGGTGCGCCAATGAACGCGTCGTACGAGGCCGCGGCCGAAGCGCCGCCCGGCAAGGCGCCGGGGCGGGCCCTGCTCGACCAGTCGCGGCTGAACTGCCTCGTCGGCTACGCCAACACGCGCGCCTCGATCGAGCTCGTCAACGGCTTCAAGCGCCACCTCGGGCCGCTGCAGCTCAAGGCGGTGGAGTTCTCCATCCTGGTGCTGGTCGACTCGAACGAGCGCGTGAACCAGCGCCAGCTCGGCGAATCGCTGGACGTGTCGGCGCCCAACATGGCGATCACGCTCGACCGCATGTCCGAGCGCGGCTGGGTGCAGCGCGTGCGCAGCACCGAGGACCGCCGCGCCCAACTCATCCACCTCACGCCCGCGGGCCGGCAGCTCCTCGAAAAGGCCGAGAAGCTCGCACATGCCATGGACCTCGAGGTCACGGGCATGCTGTCCGACGGCGAACGCCTGCTCCTGATCGAGCTGCTGCTGAAGGTGGGCCGCAGCCCGCGCGGCTGACCACGGCCTCCTGCGGGGCGCTCATCCGCCCGATTCGTCCAGCCGGCGCAGCGCCCAGTCGTTGCCCACCTCCGCCTGCACGTCGGCCACCAGTTCCTGCACCACCTCGGGCGCGACGCAGCGGTCGAAGCGCCCGTGGAGCACCTCGTCGGCCCTGAACGGGCCGCCGTCGGTGAAGACGTAGCCGCCCTGCCCGTCGTGCGGCGTGGCGACCTGCGGGTCTTCGTAGCGGGTCGCGAACCAGCGCCACATCGCCGCCTTCTGCTGGATCGGCGGCGCCGAGCGCAGCCACGAGTCGACCGGGTCGAACCGCGGCGCGTTCACGTCGCCCGCCTCGGCCGGCAGGGGCACGAGCTTGCCGTCGAATATCCGGTCGGGTACGGTCATTGCCTGCTCCTCGGGCACGGCCGGCCGTCGGCGGCCGGCGCCATGGCAGGAACCCAGCAAGCAACGATCCCGCCCGGCCATCCGGGGCAATTGTTAGCGCACACTACGCGAAACCCTTAATTCCTGCTTCATGTCCTGATGGCATTCTTCCGATCAGCACTCTCGATCGTCGAGTGCTAATATGGCTGGAACCAAAGGAGAGCCCAGGTGTCTATCGTTCCCATGAACATGACCTCTTCCGCTGCGCTGACCGTCAAGGATCCGTGGTCGATGGTGCCCTCGCTGGGCAACCTCGACGCGTACATCTCGGCCGCCAACCGGCTGCCCCTGCTCACCCCGGAGCAGGAGTCGTCGCTGGCACGCCGGCTGCGCGACGACGGCGACCTGGCCGCCGCCGGGCAGCTGGTGCTGTCGCACCTGCGCCTCGTGGTCTCGATCTCGCGCCAGTACCTCGGCTACGGCCTGCCCCACGGCGACCTGATCCAGGAAGGCAACGTCGGCCTGATGAAGGCCGTGAAGCGCTTCGACCCCGACCAGGGCGTGCGTCTCGTCAGCTACGCCATCCACTGGATCAAGGCCGAGATCCACGAGTACATCCTGAAGAACTGGCGCATGGTGAAGGTGGCCACCACCAAGGCCCAGCGCAAGCTGTTCTTCAACCTGCGCTCGATGAAGCAGAGCCTGAAGTCCGACGCCGTGGCCGGCGAGACGCACCGCAGCACGCTCACCCAGGGCGAAGTCGACACGATGGCGCGCACGCTGAACGTGAAGCGCGAGGACGTGCTCGAGATGGAGACCCGGCTGTCGGGCGGCGACGTGGCGCTCGAGCCCCAGAACGACGACAGCGAGGAAAGCTTCGCGCCGATCGCCTACCTGGCGGACGACGCCACGGAGCCGACCCGCGTGCTCGAGGCCCAGCGCCGCGACCGGCTCGCGGGCGACGGCATCCTGCGCGCGCTCGACGTGCTCGACGACCGCAGCCGCCGCATCGTCGAGGAGCGCTGGCTCAAGGTGAACGACGACAGCTCCGGCGGCATGACCCTGCACGAGCTGGCGGGCGAGTACGGCGTCAGCGCCGAGCGCATCCGCCAGATCGAGGTGGCGGCCATGAAGAAGATGCGCAAGGCGCTGGGCGACGCGGCCTGAGCGGCCGGCGCACGGCGAACGAAGCGGCCCTCGGGCCGCTTTTTCATGGGCTCGCGCGGGGCGGCGGGTCAGCCGGCGCCGGCGAGCAGCGTCTTGATGTCGGAGGCCAGGGCCTGCGCGCCGGTGCCGTAGCGCACGAACAGCCGCACCTTGCCCTCGGGGTCGAAGACGTACGAGCCGGCGGTGTGGTCCATGGTGTAGGAGCCGCTCTTGTTCGGCGCCTTGGCGTAGAACACCTTGAACTCCTTCGCCGCCGCAGCGGTCTGCTCCGGCGTGCCGCGCAGCGCGACGAAGCTCGGGTCGAAGCTGCCCATGTAGGCCTTCAGCAGCTCGGGCGTGTCGCGCTCCGGGTCGACGGTGACGAAGACGCCCTGCACCCGCTCGCCGTCGGCGCCGAGCGACTTCTTGACCTCGGCCAGCTCCGCCATGGTGGTCGGGCACACGTCCGGGCACTGGGTGTAGCCGAAGAACACGACGGTCACCTTGCCCTTGAAGTCGGCCAGCGTGCGCGGCGTGCCGTTCTGGTCGGTCAGCGCCAGCGTCTTGGCGTAGTCGGCGCCGGTGATGTCGATGGACTGGAAGGACGAGCGCGAGGCGCCCGGCGGGTCGCAGGCCGCCAGGCAGGCCGCGGCCGCCAGGAGCAGCAGCAGGCGACGGATGTTCATAGGAGCGGGTTCAGGTAGTGGTCGAGCAGCAGCGCGGCGAACAGCAGCGCCAGGTAGACGATCGAGAAGCGGAAGGTCTTGCGCGCGAGCGCGTCGGAATAGCGGCGCCACAGCTTCCAGGCGTAGCCGGTGAACATGCCGCCCAGCACCACGGCGGCGGCGAGATAGATGACGCCGCTCATGCCCGCGACGAAGGGCAGCAGCGTGCCGGCGAACAGCACCAGCGTGTAGAGCAGCACGTGCAGCCGCGTGAACTGCGAGCCGTGCGTGACGGGCAGCATCGGCAGGCCCGACTTGCGGTAGTCCTCGGCGCGGTACAGGGCCAGCGCCCAGAAGTGCGGCGGCGTCCAGAGGAAGATGATGAGGCACAGCATCAGCGCCTCGGCGCCGACCTCGCCGCGCACGGCTGCCCAGCCCAGCACCGGCGGCATGGCGCCGGAGGCGCCGCCGATCACGATGTTCTGCGGCGTCAGCGGCTTGAGCACCACGGTGTAGATGACCGCGTAGCCGACGAACGTGGCGAAGGTGAGCCACATCGTCAGCGGGTTGACGAGGAACCACAGCAGGGCGCTGCCGGCCGCGCACAGCCCGGCCGAGAAGCTCAGCGTCTGGAGGTTGGTGAGCTGGCCCTTGGCCGTGGGGCGCCAGGCGGTGCGCGCCATCTTCGCGTCGATGTGCTGCTCCACCACGCAGTTGAAGGCCGCGGCCGCGCCGGCGACGAGCCAGATGCCCGCCGTGGCGGCGAGCGCGGTGCGCCAGTCGGGCAGGCCCGGCACGGCCAGCAGCATGCCGATGACGGCGCAGAACACGATCAGCTGCACCACGCGCGGCTTCGTGAGCGCGTAGAACTGGCGGATCGGCGACGGGTGCGGCGCGCTGGCGGCGGCGGAGCTCATGGCTTGCGGCATGGAGGGGACGGCGATTCTAGGCAGCGACGGGCGGGGGCTCGCGCCGGCCGGCGGCTGCCGCGGCCGGGGCCGCCGCCGGCCGCGTCGCGCGCGCCAGCATCGACGCGAGCAGGCCGATCAGCGCCGCGGCGCCAGCGGTGTGCGCCAGCGCGGCGACCATCGGCCAGTCGAGCACGACGTTGGCCAGCCCGCTGACGAACTGCCACGCCGCGATGGCGCCGAGCATCGCCGCCCAGCGGCGCTGGACCGGGTGGCCCGAGGCCGCCAGGCGCTGGATCAGCACGGCGAGCGCGGTGAAGACGACCAGCGCGCCGAGGCGATGGACGACATGGATGGCGGTGAGCGCGGCGAACGGCAGGTAGCCGCCGTCCTTGCCGGCGCCGAGCTCGCGCCAGATCGAGTAGCCGTGCTCGAAATCCATCGCCGGCCACCAGGCGCCCTGGCAGGTGGGGAAGTCGCGGCACGCGAGCACGGCGTAGTTGGTGCTGACCCATCCGCCCAGCGCCACCTGCACCCACGCGAGCACGAACACCAGCGCCGTGGCGGCCAGCACGCCGCGCGACAGCCCCGGCGGCGGCGCGCCCGCGTCGGCGCGGTAGTGCTGGCTCTGCACCGCGAGCAGCGCGATCAGCCCCAGCCCGCCGAGCAGGTGCAGCGTGACGATGGCCGGATACAGCTTCATCGTCACCGTCAGCGCGCCGAACGCGCCCTGCACGCACACCCACAGCAGCGTCGCGCTCGGCCACCAGGGCGAGACGCGCGAGCGCCCGCGGCGGTATTCGAGCCAGCTCCAGGCCGCCAGCACCGTGATGAGCACGCCCACCGCGGTGGCGAGGTAGCGGTGGATCATCTCGATCCACGCCTTCGCGTGGGTCACCGGGCCGGTGGGCATCGCATCCTGCGCCGACTGGATGGCCGCCTGCGCCCCGAACGGGCTGGCGCTGGCGTAGCAGCCGGGCCAGTCGGGGCAGCCGAGGCCCGAGTCGCTGAGCCGCGTGAAGGCGCCGAAGACCACGAGGTCGAAGGTGAGGAACAGCGTGAGCAGCGTCAGCGCCGCGAGCCGCGCCGCGGGCTGCGCCTGCCGGTGGCGCAGCCATATCCATGCCAGCGGGCCGATGGCGATCACGGCGCCCAGCAGCGCCATGCGCACCAGCGGCGACAGGTCGACGAGAGCCACCGAATCCATGGCGCTCACCGTGCGGCCGGGCGGCCCGGCTCGTCCCACGACGCCGACGCGCGCAGCAGGCGCAGCAGGTCGCGCTTCACCTTGGAGGCATCGGGCCGGGCCGGCTCGCGCATCATCCAGTTGCCCATGGGGTCGACGATGTAGAGATGCTGCGGCAGCGCATGCCCCGCCGCGGGCTCGATCCAGCGGGCGAGCGCGGCCGGGTCGGCGCGCAGCACCGTGGCCGGGCCGCCCGCGGCGATGGCCGCCATGACCTCGGGCCGCGGCGTGCCGCCGTCGGTCACGAGCCAGAGCTTGTCCACGCGCTCGGCGTCCCGGCCGAGCGTCTCGCGCAGCTGGCGCTGCAGGTACAGGTGGTTCTCGCAGGTCGCGTCGCAGGCGGCGTCGCCCACGACCACGATGAGCCATTGACCGTGCAGGCTCGCGGGCGCGACGGCCGCGCCCTCCAGCGTGCGCAGCGACAGGTCCTGCGGCACGGGCCGCGGGGTGACGAGGTCGCCGTAGTTGGTGCCGCCGCCCGCGGGGCGAACGACGAAGTAGGCGATGTACGAGGCCACCACCGGCGCGGCGCAGACGGCGAGCACGGCCAGCATCTTCCAGCGCCCGCGGCGCGTGCGGCGCGTGTCGTCGGCCAGCACCGGGACCGGCTGCGAATGGACCGTGAAGCTGACGCCTGCTGCCGATTCAGGCATGGCGCCTTCGCTGGCGCCACGGGCGGATGAGTTGGAACCAGACATACAGACCTGCGGTGAGTGCACACAGCGCGAACCATTGGAAGGCGTAGCCGTAGTGCTTGTGAACGTCGAGCGCAGGACGCGGCCATTCGCGCAGCAGCCCGTCGCCGGCGTCCTGCGGCGTGCGCTCCTGCATGACCGACAGCGGCAGGAGCCGCAGGCCGGTTTCGCCAGCGTAGGCCGCCAGGTCGAGATTCTGACGGATCGGCCCGGACGCCGCCGCGTCGAATTCGTACAGCCGGGCGGGCGGCGGGGCGATCAGGCCGCGCACCTCGACCTCGCCCGATGCCGTCTCGAACGGCGCGATGCGCGTGCGGTCCATCTGATCGCGCGGCAGCCAGCCGCGCTGCACGAGCACCGTGTCGTCCGAGCCCGCCAGGCGCAGCGGCGTGACGACGAAGAAGCCGGGGCGCGCGTTCATCTGCCGGTTGTCGAGGAACACGGTGCGCGCGTCGACCCACGTGCCGCGCAGCGCGACGTGCCGGTAGAACTGCTCGCCGGCGGCAGCCGCGTCGCGCGCCAGGCGCGGCGCATCCAGCGCCGGCAGGCGCCCGCGCGCGTCGAGCAGCGCCTGGCGCGCCTCCTTCTCGCCGGCGCGGCTGAGCTGCCAGACGCCGAGGCGGGCGGTCAGCGCCATGGTCAGCAGGGCCGCCACGAGCACCACCAGCGCCCGCAGGCCGAAGACCGCTGCCGGCTGGTGCACATCAGCCATCGCGGCGGTGCGCCGTGGCGAGGCGCGGATAATCGCGGGCCATGAAGATCCTCTTCGCACTGGCGCTGCTGGCGGTGCTCGCCGCCCTGGCGGCGGCCGGCGTCGCGATGATCCGCGACGGCCGCGACGGCAGGCCGAAGACGCACGCGATGTGGAACGCGCTGGCGTGGCGCGTCGGCCTCTCGGTGGCGTTGTTCCTGTGCATTCTCTTGAGCTACAAGCTCGGCTGGATCCAGCCGAACGGCTGAGGCCGCGCCCACCGCCCGCGCCAAGCAAGAAGGCCGCTCGAAGCGGCCTTCTGCTTCTGGGGCGCCGCCCGCGAGGGCGCGCGCCGCGGCGGCGTCAGAACCAGTAGACGATGACGTACAGCCCGAGCCACACCACGTCCACGAAGTGCCAGTACCACGCGGCCCCTTCGAAGCCGAAGTGGCGCTGCGGCGTGAAGTGGCCCTTCATGAGGCGCAGCGTGATGAACAGCAGCATCAGCATGCCGACGAACACGTGGAAGCCGTGGAAGCCGGTCAGCATGAAGAAGGTCGAGCCGTAGATGCCGGAATCGAGCCGCAGGTTCAGGTCGGCGTAGGCGTGCGCGTACTCGTAGCCCTGCAGCCCGAGAAAGGAGATGCCCAGCAGCACGGTGATCCACATGAACGCGATCGTGCGGGCGCGGTGGCCGGCGATGAGGGCGTGGTGCGCGATGGTCAGCGTCACGCCGGAAGTCAGCAGCAGCGCGGTGTTGATCGTCGGCAGCGGCCACGGCCCCATGGTCGCGAAGGGCTGCACCGTGCCCGCCGGAGACGCCGTGGCGCCTGCCTGCACGCTGGGCCACACGGCCTTGAAGTCGGGCCAGAGGATGGCGTTGTCGAGGCTGCCGAGCACGGGGACCGAATACAGCCGCGACCAGAACAGCGCGCCGAAGAAGGCGCCGAAGAACATCACCTCCGAGAAGATGAACCAGCTCATGCTCCAGCGGTACGAGACGTCGATGCGGTCGCCGTAGAGGCCGCCCTCGCTCTCGCGCGTGGTGGCGCTGAACCACTGGAACATCGTGAAGGCCCACAGCAGCAGGCCGAAGAGCAGCGAGTACGCGCCCCAGCGCGCGCCGTTCATCCACTGCGAGGCGCCGAGGATGACGAAGAACAGGCCCGCCGAGGCCATCACCGGGAAACGCGATGGCGCCGGAATGAAGTAGTGGGGCGTCTGCCCGGTTTGCGTCGCTGCCGACATGCTCATCTCCTGAATCAAATCTCTCGATACCGATCGTCCGCACGGCCGACGCGGCCGCCCGGAACCGTCATTTCCCGTCCGCCGGTCACGACCGCGGCTCCGCCGTGCCGCGGGCGGCCGCCTGCGGCGCGGCGGGGACCTTGCCGCCCACTTCGAAGAAGGTGTAGGACAGCGTAATCGTGGCCACGTCCTTCGGAAGCTTGGGGTCGATCACGAAGACGACCGGCCATTCCTTGGTCTCGCCCGGCTGGAGCTGGTATTCGCTGAAGCAGAAGCACTCGAGCTTGTTGAAGTACGGCGTCGCCTGCTTCGGCGCGTAGCTCGGGATCGCCTGGGCGGTCATCGTCCGGTCCTGCGTGTTCCTGAACTCGTACATCACGGTCGCCATCTCGCCGGGATGCAGCTGGACGCTGCGCTGCGCCGGGCGGAACGACCAGACGCCCCGCGCGTTCGCGTCGAACTCCACGGTGATGGTGCGCGAGCGGTCGACCTGGGTGTTGTCGGCGTTCGAGCGCCCGTGGCCGGGGGTCACCGTCTGCTCCGACGCCGCCAGCACGTTGATGCCCAGCACGCTGCACACCGCGCGGTACATCGGAACCAGCCCGTACCCGAAGGCGAACATCACCGCGGTGATCACCAGCAGCTTGACCACCATCGCGCGGTTGTCGCGATGCAGCAGCGCGCGCCGGCCGGAAGGGTTGGGAGTGCTCACCGTACTGCTACTTCAGCAAGGCCATCTTCACCAGGAACCCGAGGAAGAACGCGACCGCGATCGAGGCCAGGATCAGGCCCAGCCGGCGATTGCGCTGCTTCTGCTCGGGGGTCATGGCCACGGCCCGTCTCTCAGCCGATCACCTTGGTGGCGGTCGCGTCGAGCTTCGGGGGCGTCTCGAAGGTGTGGAACGGCGCCGGCGACGGCACTTCCCACTCGAGGCCCTCGGCGCCGTCCCAAGGCTTCTGCGGCGCCGGCTCGCCCTTGCCGCGCATCATGGGCAGGACGACGGCGAGGAAGAAGTACACCTGCATGAAGCCGAAGCCGAAGGCGCCGATCGACGCGATCATGTTGTAGTCGGCGAACTGCATCGGGTAGTCGGCGTAGCGGCGGGGCATGCCGGCCAGCCCGAGGAAGTGCATCGGGAAGAAGGTGAGGTTGAAGGTGATCAGCGAACCCCAGAAGTGGATCTTGCCGCGCGTCTCGCTGTACATGCGGCCGGTCCACTTCGGGCCCCAGTAGTACACGCCCGCGAACAGCGCGTACAGGGAGCCCGCCACCAGCACGTAGTGGAAGTGGGCCACCACGTAGTAGGTGTCCTGCAGCTGGATGTCGATCGGCGCCATCGCGAGGATGAGGCCGGTGAACCCGCCGATGGTGAACACGAAGATGAAGCCGACGGCGAACAGCATCGGCGTCTCGAAGGTCATCGAGCCGCGCCACATCGTGGCCACCCAGTTGAAGATCTTCACGCCCGTGGGCACCGCGATCAGCATGGTCGCGTACATGAAGAAGAGCTGGCCCGTCACCGGCATGCCGGTCGTGAACATGTGGTGCGCCCACACGATGAACGACAGGATGGCGATCGACGCGGTGGCATAGACCATCGAGGTGTAGCCGAACAGCTTCTTGCGCGCGAACGCCGGGATGATGGCGCTCACGATGCCGAAGGCCGGCAGGATCATGATGTAGACCTCGGGGTGCCCGAAGAACCAGAACACGTGCTGGTACAGCACCGGGTCGCCGCCGGCGGCGGCGTTGAAGAACGTGGTGCCGAAGTGCCGGTCGGTGAGCGTCATGGTGATGGCCGAGGCGAACACCGGGATCACCGCGATCAGCAGGTAGGCGGTGATGAGCCAGGTCCAGCAGAACAGCGGCAGGCGCATCAGCGTCATGCCGGGCGCGCGCATGTTCAGGATGGTCACGATGATGTTGATCGAGCCCATGATCGAGCTCGCGCCCATGATGTGGATCGCGAAGATGCTCGCATCCATCGACGGGCCCATCTGCAGGCTGAGCGGCGCGTAGAGCGTCCAGCCCGCGGCCGGCGCGCCGCCGGGCGTGAAGAACCCCGCGACGAGCATGATCGCCGCCGGGATCAGCAGCCAGAAGCTCAGGTTGTTCATGCGCGCGAAGGCCATGTCCGACGCGCCGATCTGCAGCGGGATCATCCAGTTCGCGAAGCCCACGAACGCCGGCATGATGGCGCCGAACACCATGATGAGCCCGTGCATCGTGGTGAACTGGTTAAACAGCTGCGGGTTGGCGATCTGCAGCCCCGGCTGGAAGAGCTCGGCGCGGATCAGCAGCGCGAGCACGCCGCCCACCATCAGCATGGTGAACGAGAACAGCAGGTAGAGCGTTCCGATGTCCTTGTGGTTCGTCGCGAAGACCCACCGCCGCCAGCCGTGCGGATGGTGGTCGTCGTGCGCGTGGCCGGCGGCGTGGCCGTGGACCGGGTGATCGAGGACTGCACTCATGAACGATTCCTTTCGACTCTGTCGCTTCTCTTCGGGCGCTTACTTGGCGGCGGCCACTTCGGCCGGCTGCAGCAACTGCCCTGTCTTGTTCGACCACGCGTTCTTGGTGTAGGTGATCACGGCGGCGATCTCGGTGTCGGACAGCGTGCCCTTCCACGCCGGCATCGCGCCGCCGGCGGCCCCGTTGTGCACGATGGCGAGCTGCTTGCCCTTGTCGGCGTCGAGCACGATCGGCGAGCCGTCGAGCGCCTTGATCGGGCCGGCGCCCTTGCCGTTGGCCTGGTGGCAGGCCGCGCAGTTGGCGGCATAGACCTTCTCGCCGCGCGCCACGAGGTCGGCCAGCTCCCACACCTTCGACGGATCGTCGGCCGCGGCGGCCGCTTCCTTGAGCTTGCCCTCGGCCCAGGCGCTGTAGTCCTGCTGCGACAGCACCTTCACGTGGATCGGCATGTAGGCGTGCTCCTTGCCGCAGAGCTCGGCGCACTGGCCATAGAAGTCGCCGGTCTTCTCGGCGCGGAACCAGGTGTCGCGCACGAAGCCGGGGATCGCGTCCTGCTTGACGCCGAAGGCCGGCACCATCCAGGCGTGGATCACGTCGTTGGCGGTGGTGATGATGCGGATCTTCTTGTCGACGGGCACGACCAGCGGGTTGTCGACCTTGAGCAGGTAGTCGTCGCCGGAGGGCGTGCCGGCGTCGGACATCTCGCGGTGGGAGGCGTCCAGCGTCGAGATGAAGCCGATGCCCGCGCCCTCGCCGTTGAGGTAGTCGTAGCCCCACTTCCACTGGATGCCGGTGGCCTTGATGGTGAGGTCGGCAGCGCTCGTGTCCTTCATGGCGACCACGACCTTGGTGGCCGGCAGGGCCATCGCGATCACGATCATGAACGGCACCACCGTCCAGGCGATCTCGACCGCGGTGCTCTCGTGGAAGTTGGCGGGCTTGGCGCCCAGGGAGCGGCGGTGCTTGACGATCGAATAGAACATCACGCTGAACACGCCGATGAAGATCACCGTGCAGATGACCAGCATGAAGTTGTGCAGCCACTGCTGGTCGGCGGCGATGCGGGTCACCGGCGGATGCAGGTCGATCTGGTTCACCGCCGGACCGCCCGGCAGGTCGTTGACGGCGAACGACGCGACCGACGCCAGCCCCATGCTCAACCCGAACGCCGCCTGCGCCGCCTTGCGCCAAAGTGCTTTCATCGTCTTCATCGTCGTCACGTCAGTTTCGAAATTCAGTTCACTACCACGTCGCCGGCCGGCGGTGCCGCGGCGCCTGCCGCATCGTGCGCGCATGCGTCGCGCGAAGGAGGCCTGCAGGCGGCCCGTGGGGGCGGCTGACCGAAGGACGAGGGGAGTGTGGGCTCGAGAACACCGTTCGCCGCATCGGCAGATGCCCCGATCCAGCGATTCGAGAGCTCTCACCAAAACCGCGGGATTTTAGCCCAGCGCAATGTTTCTTCACGAATCTGCACGGCGTCCGGCGCGCACGAGCGCGCGCATGTCGTCCAGCGACACCGTGGTCGCCTCGCCGGCGCGCATGCGCGGCGGCGCCTTGAACGCATGGCCGTAGGCGATCTCGAAGCGCATCGACAGGCGGCCGTCCGCCCCGGCCAGCGCCTGCAGCTCGCGCTCGAGCCGCGCGCGCCAGCGCGGCGTGCGCAGCCCCCCGAAGCGCGCCGGCGACGCATTGCCGCCCAGGGCGCGCAGCTCGGCCAGCAGCGCGGGCGCGTCCGCCCAGGTGAGCGTGAGCGTCTCCTGGTCCATCACCGGATCGGCGAAGCCGGCGTGCACGAGCATGTCGCCGATGTCGTGCATGTCGACGAACGCCGCCATGGGCGACGGCCAGCCGAGACGGGCGTACAGGTCGCGCAGCTCGCGCAGCGTGTCCGGCCCGAAGCACGAGAACATCACGAAGCCGTCGGCGGCCAGCGCGCGTTCCCAGCGCGCCAGCACGGCGGTGGGCTCGCGCACCGCGTGCAGCATCATGTTGGACCACACGAGCTGCATGCCGCCGGGAAGCGGCTCCGTCTCATCCATCACGACGGGGCCGCCGCGCAGCCGGCGCGGCGACCACCACGGCCTGCGGCCCGCGGCCCGGCTGCGTTCGGCCAGCGCCGCGCCGGGCTCGACCATGATGCGCTCGGCCTGCGGGTAGGCCGCGTCGAGCAGCGCACCCCCCGCGCCGAGGAACGACCACCAGTCGACGATGCGTTCCGGGCGCAGCTTGATGACCTGCAGCCGCTCGGCCATGCGGCGCGCGACTTCCTCGTGCAGCCACGGCGGCGAGGGCTGCGCCGCCAGGCGCCGCAGCGCGGCCGCGGCGGCGTTCTCGTCGAGTTCGCGCGGCGCGGCGCCTGGGGTCTCGGGCATGCGCGGCAGTATATTGAGCCGTGCCTGCCCCCACGCCCGCCTCCTGGACGGCCCGCCTCGCCGGGCGCCTGCCCACGCAGTGCGCGCTGTGCCGCGGCTGGTGCGCGGGCCGCGTGTGCGCGCCGTGCGTGCAGCGGTTCGCCGCCGCCGTGCCGCGCTGCAGGCGTTGCGCGCTGCGCGTGCCGGCCGGCGTGGACGCATGCGGCGCCTGCCTCGCGGCACCGCCCGCCTTCGACGCCGCGGTGGCCGCCGTCGACTACGCCTGGCCCTGGGACGGGCTGATCGGCCACTTCAAGTTCCACGCCGCGCTCGACCTCGCGCCGGCCCTGGCCGAGCGCCTCGCCGCCGCCTGGCGGGCGCAGTCCCTCGGGGCGCCGCACTGGCTGCTGCCCGTGCCGCTCGCGCGCGAGCGGCTGCGCGAGCGCGGCTACAACCAGGCCTGGGAGATCGCGCGGCGGCTCGCCCCGCGCATCGGCGGCACGGCCGACGCGCGGCTGCTGGTGCGCCTGCGCGACACGCCGCACCAGCTCGCCCTGCCGCCCGGCCGCCGCGCAGCCAACGTGCGCGGCGCCTTCGCCCTCGCCCCCGGGGGCCCGGCGCGGCTGCGCGATGCGCGCGTGACGCTCGTCGACGACGTGATGACCACCGGCGCCACCGCGGCCGAGATCGCCGCGGTGCTGAAGCGGGCGGGCGTGCGCGAGGTCGCGGTCGCCGTGCTGGCGCGCACGCCGCGGCCCGGCGATTGAGGCCGCCCGCGCATGTTCAACATCGTCCTCGTCCACCCCGAGATCCCGCCGAACACCGGCAACGTGATCCGCCTGGCCGCCAACACCGGCTGCGCGCTGCACCTGATCGAGCCGCTCGGCTTCTCGATGGAGGACCGGCTGCTGCAGCGCGCCGGGCTCGACTACCACGAGTACGCGACGGTGCGGCGCCATGCCTCGTGGGCCGCGTTCATCGCGGCCGAGCGGCCCGACGCCGCCCGGCTCTTCGCCTTCACCACGCGCGGCGAACGCCGCTTCGCCGACATGCGCTGGCGGGCCGGCGACTGGCTGGTCTTCGGCGCCGAGACGGCCGGCCTGCCGCCGGACCTGCGCGACAGCCTGCCGGCGGCGCAGAAGCTGCGGCTGCCGCTGCGCGCCGGCCAGCGCAGCCTGAACCTCAGCAACGCGGTGGCCGTGGCGGTGTTCGAGGCCTGGCGCCAGAACGGCTACGAAGGCGGCGTCTGAGCGCCGCCGCGGCCCGGCCTACTCGGGCTGCACGCCCGCCGCCTGGATGACGCGGGCCCAGCGCTCGCGCTCGGTCGTCATCACTTGCGCCAGGCCTTCGGGCGAGCCGCCCGCGGCGCTGAAGTACAGCGCCAGCATGCGCTGGCGCACCTCGTCGGTCTTGACGATGCGCTCGAGCTCGCGCGAGACGCGGGCGACGATGGGCGGCGGCGTGCCCGCCGGCGCCAGCACCGCCTGCCACGAGATGGCCTCGAAGCCCGCGTAGCCCTGCTCGGCGAGCGTGGGCATGTCGGGCAGGGACGCCGCACGCTCGAGCGTGGTCACGCCCAGCGCCTGCAGCTTGCCCGCGCGCACCTGGCCCATGGCGATGCCCGGCACCATGAACGCCGCCTGGATCTCGCCGGCCAGCATCGCGTTCACGATCTGCGGAAAGCCCTGGTAGGGCACGTGCACGAGATCGATGCCCGCGCGCGCCTTGAACAGCTCCATCGCCAGATGCGAGGCGCTGCCGGCGCCGACGCTGCCGTAGTTGAACTGGCCCGCGCGCTCCTTCGCGGCGCGCACGAAATCGGCCACGTTCGCGGCGCCCACCGACGGATGCACGAGCAGCACGTTCGGCGAGGTGGCGATCAGCGACACCGGCGCGAGGTCGCGCACCGGGTCGTAGCCGAGGTTCTTCTTGAGGAACGGCGCCGTCACGAGCGGCCCCTGGATCGTGAACAGCCACGTGTAGCCGTCCGGCGCGGCCTTCGCCACCGCACCGGTGCCGACGTTGCCGCCGGCCCCGGCCCGGTTCTCGATCACCACCGGCTGGCCCAGCGCCTGCGCCAGCGCTTCGCCGCACAGCCGGCCGATGATGTCGGGCGAGCTGCCCGGCGGGAACGGCACGACCAGCTTGAGCGGGCGCGACGGCCAGGCGCCCTCGCCCTGGGCCCACGCCGGCCATGCGGCGCTCGCGCCGGCCGCGAGGCCCGCCTGGAGCCATTGACGTCTTTTCATTGCTGCTCCTCGTGGAGGTTCATCGTGGGAATCATTCGGGCCGCGACTCGCGCCCCATCAGCCGCTCCAGCGCCTGGCCGGGCGTGAGGCGGCCTTCCAGCACCTCGACCACCGCGCCGGTGATCGGCATGTCGATGCCGCGCGCATGCGCACGCTGCAGCACCATGCGCGCGGTGTAGACGCCTTCGGCCACGTGCCCCAGCTCGGCCAGGATGCGCGGCAGCGGCAGGCCCTGCGCGAGCAGCATGCCGACCCTGCGGTTGCGCGACAGGTCGCCCGTGGCGGTGAGCACCAGGTCGCCCAGGCCGCTCAGGCCCATGAAGGTCTCGCGCTGCGCGCCGAGCGCCACGCCCAGGCGCGTCATCTCGGCCAGCCCGCGGGTGACGAGCGCGGCGCGCGCGTTCAGGCCGAGCTGCATGCCGTCGGCGATGCCGGTGGCGATCGCCAGCACGTTCTTCACCGCGCCGCCGACCTCGACGCCGACCGGGTCGGCCGAGGTGTACAGGCGCAGCGCATCGTTGTGCAGCATGGCCACGGCGCGCTCGCACAGCGCGGCGTCGGTGCTGGCCGCGACCAGCGCCGTCGGCTGGCCGCGCGCCACCTCGATGGCGAAGCTGGGGCCGGAGAGCACGCCCACGCGCAGGCGCGGCGCGACCTCGCGCGCCACCTCGTGGCCGAGCCAGCCCGTGCCTTCCTGGAAGCCCTTGCACAGCCAGAGCACGCCGGCCATGTCGGGCAGCGTGGCCGCCCGCTCGCTCAGCCGGCGCAGCATCTCGGCCAGGCCCGACATCGGCGTGCCGATCACCACCAGGCCGCCTTCGGCGTGCGCCGCCGCGGCATCGAAATCGCTCGTGATCTGCAGCGACTGCGGCAGCACCGCGTCGCCGAGGTAGCGCGCGTTGCGCCGCATCGAGCGCATCTGCGCGGCCTGGGCGGCGTCGCGCGTCCACAGGCGCGTGGGGTGGCGCATGCACGCGCTGACGGCGAGCGCCGTGCCCCAGGCGCCGGCGCCGAGCACCGTGAGGTTCATCGCAGCGCTCCGGCGTGCCCGGGCCGTCGCGGCTCGATCAGCTGGCGCTGGTGATGATGCCCGAGCCGTTGGGCGCGGCGCCGGCGGCGGCCTGGGCCTGCTGCGCCTGCTGGGCTTCGTACATGGCCTGGAAGTTCACCTCGGCCAGCACCACCGGCGGGAAGCCGGCGCGCGTGCACACGTCGGAGACGATGGCGCGCAGGTACGGATAGATCATGCCGGGGCAGGCGATGCCGATGATCGGCTGCAGCTGCTCCTCGGGCAGGTTGCGGATCTCGAAGATGCCGGCCTGCTTGGCTTCGACGAGGAACAGCACCTTGTCGTTGACCTTGGTGGTGACGGTGGCCGTGACCGTCACCTCGTAGATGCCGTCGGTCACCGATTCGGCGCCGAGGCCGAGGTTGATGTCGACCTGCGGCTGGGCCTGCTCGAGCAGGATCTTCGGCGAGTTCGGCTGCTCCAGCGACAGGTCCTTCAGGTACATGCGCTGGATCTGGAACACGGGGGTCTTGTTGTCGTCGGCCATGATGTCTCGCAGTCAAAGCAAGGCCCGCGACCGGGATGGCGCGGGCTGCGGGGGGCGGAATTATCGCCGGGCGATGCGGCGCGCTTCAGTCCTGCGCGAGCAGGGGCGCGAGGCCGCCGCGCTGGTCGAGCGCGATCAGGTCGTCGCAGCCGCCCACGTGATGCTCGCCGATGAAGATCTGCGGCACGGTGCGCCGGCCGGTGATCTGCACCATGTTCTGGCGCTCGGCCGGGTTCAGGTCGACGCGGATCTCCTCGATGGCGTCGACGCCGCGCTGCTTGAGCAGCGCCTTGGCGTGCAGGCAGTAGGGGCACACCAGGGTCGAATACATCTTCACTTTTGCCATGCGTACTTCTTTCGCGTGCGGCCCGGCGATGTATCCGCGCGGTCTTTTCAGGCGGACTTCTCGATCGGCAGGTTGGCTTCGCGCCATGCCGTGAGGCCGCCCGAGAGCGCCGTGGCCTTCTCGTATCCC
Organism: Rubrivivax sp.; assembly: GCA_044508835.1. GTDB lineage: Bacteria > Pseudomonadota > Gammaproteobacteria > Burkholderiales > Burkholderiaceae_C > JAKFDI01. The sequence goes on along the minus strand of JBIQHD010000004.1, from coordinate 65,928 downwards.
AACCGCTTCAGGATAGCGACGCCGCGCGAGGCGCGCGCGCCGCTGCGGCACAACACCACCACCGGCACGGCCTTGTTCTTGGGCAGCGTGGTCGCCTTCTCGAGCGTGGCCAGCGGCACGTTCTTCGCGCCCGCCGCATGGCCGGCGGCGAACTCGGCCGCGTCGCACACGTCGATGAGCACGGCGCGCTCGCGGTTGATGAGGTTGACCGCCTCGGCCGTCGTCACCTTGGCGCCACTGCCGCGCGTGATCGCCGGCCACGCGAGCATGCCGCCCGAGACCAGCGCGGCGAGGATGAGGTACCAGTTGTCGATGACGAATTTCACGGGCGAAGTCCGGGGCCGATCCCGGAAGGTTGGCGTGCGGTCGTGCGGCAGGTCATCCCCGTCGGGGGCGCCGGGCAAAGCGGCAGATTATAGAATCGCCGGCTTTGCCCACGACCGCCCGGACCCCTCGCCATGCACAAGCTCGTCCTCATCCGCCACGGTGAATCGACCTGGAACCTGGAGAACCGCTTCACCGGCTGGACCGACGTGCCGCTCACCGCGCTCGGCGTGGAGCAGGCGCAGCAGGCCGGCCGCCTGCTGAAGGAAGGCGGCTACGACTTCGACATCGCCTACACCTCCGTGCTCAAGCGCGCGATCTGGACGCTGTGGCACACGCTCGACCAGATGGACCGCACCTGGCTGCCGGTGGTCAATTCGTGGCGGCTGAACGAGCGCCACTACGGCGCGCTGCAGGGGCTGAACAAGGCCGAGACGGCCGCGCAGTACGGCGACGAGCAGGTGCTCGTCTGGCGCCGCAGCTACGACACGCCGCCCCCGGCGCTGGACGCGGCCGATCCGCGCAGCGAGCGCGGCGACCGCCGCTACGCCGACCTCACGCCCACCGAGCTGCCGCTGACCGAATGCCTGAAGGACACGGTGGCGCGCGTGCTGCCGTTCTGGAACCGCTCGATCGCGCAGTCGATCCGCTCGGGCAAGCGCGTGGTGGTGGCCGCGCACGGCAACAGCATCCGTGCGCTGGTGAAGTACCTGGACGGCATCTCCGACGAGGACATCGTCGGCCTGAACATCCCCAACGGCATTCCGCTCGTCTACGAGCTCGACGACGAGCTCAAGCCGCTGCGCCACTACTACCTCGGCGACGCCGAGGCCGCGGCCCAGGCCGCCGCCGCCGTGGCGGCGCAGGGCAAGCGCTGAGACTTCCGCCGCCTGCCGCCTAGTACGGCGGCAGCCCGTAGAAGCGTTCCGGCAGCACGCGGCGCGCGAGGCCGCGGTCGGCCGCGGCGCCGGTGACGACGAACGCCGGATCGGCCGTGTCGCGCGTCGGCGTGCCGACGATGGGCTGCCCTTTGCGGTCGGTGATGCAGCCCACGAGCGGCGTGGTGGCGCTGGCGCCGCGCCGCACGGCGACGGCGCATTCGCCCGAGGCGAGCTGCACCAGCTCGCCCGGCGGGTAGATGCCGAGCTCCTTGACGACGGCGGCCGCCATCGGGCTGCCGCCCGACTCCTGGAACAGCTGCCGGGCGGCGAGCTGCATCGCCAGCGGCGCACGGCCGCTGCGCTCGCTGATCTTGGCCATGAGCACGTCCACCAGCCGCAGCGCCTGCGCCATCCCGGCGACCTGCGTGAGGCCGCGTGGATAGCCGCTGCCGTCGGCCCGCTCGTGGTGCTGCTCGACCGCCTCCAGCCAGACGGCGTCGTCCACGCCGGCCTCGCGCAGCCGGTCGGCGGCCACCTGCGGATGCGCGCGGATCGCGGCGAGCTGCGCCGGCGTCGGCGACTCGCCGCGCGCGGCCAGGCTGCCCTGCAGCTCGACGGTGGCGAGGTTCATGGTCAGCGCGGCCTTCACGAGCGTGAGCGCGCGCGGCTCGTCCCAGCCGATGCGGCGCGCCATCAGCAGGCCCACGACGGCGCAGTGCACCGCATGCGCCAGGCCGTATTTCGCGAGCTGCTGCACGTCCTGGCGCACGCACAGGTAGATGGCGATGTCGGCGTCGCGCCCGACCAGCCCCGCAAGGTGGCGCGCAAGCTCGTCGGCGCGGGCTGCAAAGCCCGGCTCGGCGATGCCCCGCAGCAGCGCGTCGAGCTGCGGCACGACGCGCTCCCAGGCCGTGAAGAGCGTGGCCGGCCGCGGCGCATCGTCGCCGGCGTCGGCGCCCGCCTGGCGGCGCGACAGGATCAGCGTGCGCGCCTCGCCGGCCTCGATGCAGGCGTCGCGCGCCAGCAGCGCCTCGACCTGCGAGGCGTCGTCGAGCACCTGGCCGCGCGCCAGCAGCAACCGGCCGGCCGCGTCGCGCACGGCAAAGGCAAGCGGCTCTCCGAGCCGGATGTGCCCCGGGACGAGCTTGACCAACTCCATCGGCGACGCCTCCACGGACCCTCGGGAGCCCTGCAGCCGGAACGGCCGGCCGGCCGCCCGGCGGGCACGTGGCAAGCATCCGCATGCGCCGGCGCCGTCGGGAAGCGGGTTTACCCTTCGCGCCGGCCGGCGGCCGTGACCTGCGCCCTCAATGCGCCGCCAGGCGCTCCTCGATGGTCTCGGCCAGGTGCCGCGCCAGGGCGCGCCGGTCGAGGTGCCGCGTCCCCTGCGCCAGCTCGAAGCTGATGCTCGCGCGCAGGCCCGCCGCCGTGGCCACGGCCCAGGCCGACTGCAGCAGCGTCGTGTCGCCGACATAGGCGGCCGCCGGGCTCACCGCGTGCCGCGCGTCGCTGAAGCGCAGCGCCACGGGCTGCACCGGCGTCTCGGTGGCGATGGCGGCCTGCAGCAGGTTGGCATGGAAGGGCAGCAGGCCGCGGCCGTCGCTGGTCGTGCCTTCGGGGAAGACGGCGAGCTGGTGGCCCGCTCGCAGCGCCTCGGCCATCTGGTGCACCACCCGCAGCGCATCGCGCTTGCGCTCGCGCTCGATGAAGAGCGTGCCGCCGCAGGCCACCAGCCAGCCGAGCACCGGCCAGGCGCGCACGTCGGCCTTGGAGACGAAGCGCACCGGATGCACGGCGTTGATGACGAGGATGTCCAGCCAGGACACGTGGTTGGCCACCAGCAGCACCGGCCCCGGCCGCGGCGTGCCGCTCGCCTGCAGCGCGACGCCCAGCAGCCGCAGCAGGCGCCGCGACCACCAGCCCACCCGCTGCATGCGCTGTGCCGGCCCGAGCCAGGGGAACACCAGCGCGCAGATCAGCACGCCGTGCAGCACGTGCGCCAGCGCCCACGCGAGGCGCCACAGGCCGCGCAGCGGGCGCAATCAGGGCGCCTCGTGCGCCACCACGCCCGCGACGAGGGTGTACTTCACCCGACCGGGCAGCTCGTGCCCCTCGAAGGGCGTGTGCTTGCCCTGGCTCTTCAGCGCCGCGGGCGCCACCGTCCAGCGCGCGTCGGGGTCGAACAGGCACAGGTCGGCCATGCCGCCCTCCACCAGCCGGCCGGCGCTGGAGGCCAGCGAGCCGAGCGAGTCGCCCAGCACCCTGACCGGGGCGCAGGTGATGGTGGCCAGCGTCTGCGCCAGGGTGCGCTGCGATTCCTCGCCCCAGCGCAGCGCCAGGCCCAGCAGCAGCTCGAGCCCCGTCGCGCCCGGCTCGGCCTCGGCGAAGGGCAGGTTCTTCGCGTCCTCGTCGACCGGCGTGTGGTCGCTCACCAGCGCGTCCACCGTGCCGTCGGCCAGCGCCGCGCGGATCGCCTCGCGGTCGCGCTGCTGGCGCAGCGGCGGGTTGAGCCGCATCGCGGCGTTGAAGTAGCCGATGTCGAGGTCGATGAGATGCAGGTGGTTGATGCTCACGTCGCAGGTGACGCTCAAGCCCTCGGCCTTGGCGGCGCGGATCATCGCCAGGCCCGCGGCGCTGCTGATGCGGCACAGGTGCACGCGCGCGCCGGTGTCGCGCACGAGCTCGAAGACGGTGTGCAGCGCGATGGTCTCGGCCAGCGCCGGCACGCCGGCCAGGCCCATGCGCGTGGCCAGCGCCCCCTTGGCGGCCACGCCGTTGCCGAGGTAGGCGTCTTGCGGCCGCAGCCAGGCGGTGTAGCCGAAGGTGGCGGCGTACTGCAGCGCGCGGTGCAGCACGAGCGTGTCGGTGATCGGCACCTCGGCCTGCGAGAAGCCCACGCAGCCGGCCTCGGTGAGCTCGGCCATCTCGGTCAGCACCTCGCCCGCGAGGCCGCGCGTCAATGCGCCCAGCGGGTACAGGTGCGACTGGTTCAGGTTGCGCGCGCGGAACTTGAGCATCTCCACCAGCCCCGGCTCGTCCAGCGGCGGGTCGGTGTCGGGCAGGCACACGAGGCTGGTCACGCCGCCCGCGGCGGCCGCGGCCATCTCGCTTTCCAGCATGCCCTCGTGCTCGTGGCCTGGCTCGCGCAGGCGCACCGCCAGATCGACGAGGCCGGGCGCGACCACGAGCCCGGTGGCGTCGATCTGGCGGCTGGCATGGAAGTCGGGGCTGACGCGGCCCAGTGCCACGATGCGCCCGGCGGCGATCGCCACGTCGCCCGTCTCGTCGCGGCCCGAGGCCGGGTCGACGATGCGGCCGTTCTTGATCAGGATCTTCATCGCGTCCCGTTCCCCTGTCATGCGTTGTTGCCGGCGATCGTCGACATCACCGCCATGCGCACCGCGATACCGAAGGTCACCTGCGGCAGGATCACGCTCTGGCGGCCGTCGGCCACGCTGGAATCGATCTCCACGCCGCGGTTGATCGGCCCCGGGTGCATGACGATGGCGTCGGGTTTGGCGAGCGCCAGCTTCTCCTCGGTCAGGCCGTAGTTCTTGAAGAACTCGCCGGCGCTGGGCAGCATGGCGCCGCTCATGCGCTCGTTCTGCAGGCGCAGCATGATGATCACGTCGGCGCCCTTGATGCCCTCGGCCATGTCGTGGCACACGCGCACGCCCATCTCGCGCAGGTCGCCGGGCACCAGCGTCTTGGGGCCGACGGCGCGCACCTCGGGCACGCCGAGCGTGGTGAGCGCGTGGATGTCGGAGCGCGCCACGCGCGAGTGCACGATGTCGCCGACGATCGCCACCGTCAGCTTCGTGAAGTCCTGCTTGAAGTGGCGGATGGTGTACATGTCGAGCAGCCCCTGCGTCGGGTGCGCATGGCGGCCGTCGCCGGCGTTGACCACGTGCACGTGCGGCGCGCAGTGCTGGGCGATCAGGTAGGGCGCGCCGCTCTCGCCGTGGCGCACGACGAACATGTCGGCATGCATGGCCGACAGGTTGGCGATGGTGTCGAGCAGGCTCTCGCCCTTGGAGGCGCTCGACTTGGCGATGTCGAGGTTGATCACGTCGGCCGACAGCCGCTTGGCCGCGATCTCGAAGGTGGTGCGCGTGCGCGTGCTGTTCTCGAAGAACAGGTTGAACACGCTCTTGCCGCGCAGCAGCGGCACCTTCTTCACCTCGCGGTCGTTGACGCTGAGGAAGGTGCCCGCCGTATCGAGGATCTGGTGCAGCACCTCGCGCGGCAGGCCCTCGATCGACAGCAGGTGGATCAGCTCGCCGTGCTGGTTGAGTTGCGGGTTGCGTCGTTGAAGCATCACTTGCCTTCGGGGGTGTCGACGTGGATGTCGAAGCTGAAGCGGCCGTCTTCGGCGCGCACCAGCGCCAGCCGCTGGTCGGCCGGCAGGGAGACGCGCGCGGCCGAGTACGCGGCCTCCACCGGCAGCTCGCGCCCGCCGCGATCGACCAGCACGGCCAGCGCCACGCTGGCCGGGCGGCCGAAGTCGAACAGCTCGTTGATCGCCGCGCGGATGGTGCGGCCGGTGTAGAGCACGTCGTCGACAAGCAGGATGCGGCTGCCGGCCACCTCGAACGGCAGCCGGGTATGGTCGGGCGAGGCGTGCATGCCGCGCTTGTCGAAGTCGTCGCGGTGCAGCGCGCTGGAGATCACGCCGTGCTCGCCGGCGAGCTGCAGGTCGCGCTGCAGCCGCTCGGCGAGCCACGCGCCGCCGGACCAGATGCCGACCAGCACCGTGTCCGGCTGCAGCAGGCCGCGCACGCGGGCCGCGAGGTCGCGGTACAGCGCTTCCGCATCGAGGTGGAGCGTGCTCATGGGAGGGCCCTCAGGAACTGTTCAAGGATGATGGCGGCCGACGCGGCGTCGACGTCGCGGGCGCCGCCCGCCTCGGCCTCGGTCGTGGTGTAGCGCTCGTCGACCTCGTGCACCGCCAGCCCGAAACGGCCGTGCAACTGGCGGGCGAAGCGGCGGGCGCGCCCGGTATTCTCGTGCGGCGCGCCGTCGGGATGGAACGGCACGCCCACCACCAGCGCCGCCGGCTGCCACTCGGCGATCAGCGCGGCGATGGCCTCGAAACGCGCGGCCGGCGGCCCGGCCAGGGTGCGCAGGGGCTGCGCGGCGCGCGTGAGCGTGTTGCCGCTGGCCACGCCGGTGCGCCGGGTGCCGAAATCGAAAGCAAGAAATGAAAGCGGGGGGGACGCGGGGTGGGGAGCCGCCAGGGGGCTCATGCGTGCCCCGCCTCCTGCGAGAGCATGCGCGGGTCGATGCCCAGCAGCGACAGCGCGCGGTCGTAGCGCTGCTCCACCGGCGTGTCGAAGATGATGGCCGGCTCGGCGCCGACGTTGAGCCAGCTGTTGCGCCCGATCTCGTCCTCGAGCTGGCCGGCGCCCCAGCCGGCGTAGCCGAGCGTCACCAGCACCTTCTTCGGGCCGGCGCCGTGGGACAGGGCCTCGAGCACGTCCTTGCTGGTCGTCATCTCGAGGCCGCCCGGGATCTGCAGCGTGGAGCTGTAGTGCGCGCCGTCGTCGTCCAGGCGCTCGTGCAGCACGAAGCCGCGCTCCGTCTGGACGGGGCCGCCGAAGTAGACCGGCGTCTCGGCGAGGTCGTCGCGGTCGAGGGTGAGCTCCACCTTCTCGAACAGGTTCTTCAGCTTGATGTCGATGGGCTTGTTGATCACCAGCCCCAGCGCGCCGTTCTCGGTGTGCTCGCACAGGTAGATCACCGTGCCGGCAAAGGGCTCGCCGGCCAGTCCCGGCATCGCGATCAGGAACTGATTGGTGAGGTTGATGCTGCCCGCGGACATGCGGCGCATTTTATCTACGGCATCCCGCCGCGCGCCGGCAAGGCCCTGAACCGGCCGGGTTCAGAACAGCTCGACGTCCCCGGTCTTGGCGCTGTCCGAGATCACCCCGCGCGCCACCAGGTCGGCGTAGCTCACCACCTGGTTGCGGCCGTGCTCCTTGGCGTAGTAGATCGCCTTGTCGGCGCGCTCGAACGCGCCGTTGGGCGTGTCGCCGGGCCGCACCTGCGTGAAGCCGATGCTCACGGTGATGCGCCCGACCTGCGGGAACGCATAGGACTCGGTGTGGCTGCGCAGGCGCTCCAGCGCGTGGGCCGCGTCCTGCTCGCTGACACAGCGCATCAGCACCACGAACTCCTCGCCGCCGAAGCGGTACAGCCGGTCGTGGAAGCGGAAGCTGCCGCGCATCAGGCGCGACAGCAGCAGCAGGACCTCGTCGCCGATCAGATGGCCGTGGCTGTCGTTGACGCGCTTGAAGTGGTCGATGTCGATGACGCCGAGCCAGATGTCGCCGGCATGCGTCGACAGCCGCCGCCCGTCGGGCTGCGGGTCGTACGGCACCACGCCGTCGCTGGATGCCTTGAGGAAGGCCTCGTCGTAGGTCTTGCGGTTGAGCAGGCCAGTGAGCGTGTCGCGCTCGCTGTAGTCGAGCAGGCCCTGGAAGTTGCGGTAGATGCGCAGCACGCTGCACACCATGCGGCGCGCGGCGTTGTCCAGCGGCTCGGCGGTCTCGATCTCCAGCACGCCCACCACGTCGCGGTCGGTGGCGAGCGGGAACACCGTCACGTGCGAGCCGCCGACGGTGCCGTGCATGGGCTCCTGCGTGGCCATCGCGCCCTGGCGCAGCGGGTGCGACTCGAGCGCCGGCAGCAGCTCGAACTCCGCCCAGGCCGAGTCGGCGGCGGCCACCGGCTCGTGCTGCGTCAGGCGCGCGCGCGTCAGCCAGCGCTGGGCGCCGATCTCGCCGACGCTGCGGTAGATGGCCACCGAGATCGGGCGCAGCAGGTCCTTCATGGCGCCGACGAGCGTGACGTCGAGGACGTCGCGGTCGCGAAAGCCGGTCAGCTCCGCCAGGTGGTCGATCAGTTCGGACATGACGGCGCGGACCGCATCAGTTCAGCGCCCTGGCCGCGGTGTAGCGGCCAATCAGCGCCAGCAGGTCGTCTTCGGAATAGGGCTTGCCGAGGTAGTGGTCGACGCCCAGCTCCGCCGCGTAGTCGCGGTGCTTCTGCGCGATGCGCGAGGTGATCATGATCACCGGCAGCTCGCGCAGGCGGGCGTCGCTGCGGATGTTGCGCACCAGGTCGAAGCCGTCCATGCGCGGCATCTCGATGTCGCTGAGCACGACGGCCGGCGCCTCCTCGGCCAGGCGCTCGAGGGCGTCGAGGCCGTCCTTCGCCAGCGTGACGCGGTAGCCCTCGCGCACCAGCAGGCGCTGGGTGACGCGGCGCACCGTCAGCGAATCGTCGACCACCAGCACCAGCGGGGCGGCCGCACGCACGGGCTCGGCCGGCACCTGGGCCGCCGGCGACACGGGCACGGCGGCCGGCGCCTGCAGCGCAGCGGCCGTGGCGGCGCGCGCGCCTTCGCCGTAGAGCGTGGCCAGCGCCACCGGGTTGTAGATGAGCGCCACCGCGCCGGAAGCCAGCAGCGTCATGCCGGCCAGGCCCGGCAGGCGCGACAGCTGCGGCCCGAGGTTCTTGACCACCACTTCCTGGTTGCCGAGCACTTCGTCGATGTGCAGCACGATGCGCTGCTGCGCGCTGCGGATGACCACCACGTGCTGGGTGCGGGCCTCGGTCTCGCTGCTGCGCGGGCTCTGCTGCAGCAGCGCGCCGAGCCAGAAGAACGGCAGGGTGCGGTCGCCGTGCACGAAGCCGCCGCTGTCGTAGGCGCGGCGGATCTCGTCGACCGACGCGCGGCGCACGATCTCCACCAGCGTGGAAGGCACCGCCACCACGGCGGTGTCGATGCGCAGCATCACCACCTGCGTGACCGCCGTGGTCAGCGGCAGCACCAGCTTGAAGCTCGTGCCCTGGCCGGCCGCCGTGGCGGTCTCGATGCGTCCGCCCATGGCGTTCACCTCGGCGCGCACCACGTCCATGCCGACGCCGCGGCCGGACAGCTCGGTCACCCGGTCGGCGGTGGAGAAGCCCGGCGTGAAGATCAGGTTGGCGAGCTCGGCGTCGGCGTACGACTGGCCGTCCTCGATCAGGCCCATCGCGGCGCCCTTGTCGCGGATGCGCTGCAGGTCGAGGCCCGCGCCGTCGTCGCGGAACTCCACGCCGACTTCGTTGCCCTCCTGCGTGAGCGACACCACGATGGTGCCGGCCGCATCCTTGCCGGCGGCGGTGCGCGCCTCGGGCGGCTCGATGCCGTGGGTGACGCTGTTGCGCAGCAGGTGCTCGAAGGCGCCGGTCATGCGGTCGAGCACGCCGCGGTCGACTTCGATGGAGCCGCCGACGATGTCCAGCCGCACCTGCTTGCCGGTTTCCTTGGCCGCCTGCCGCACCACGCGGTAGAGGCGGTCGGACAGGCCCTCGAACTCCACCATGCGCGTGCGCAGCAGGTCGTCCTGCAGGTCGCGGGTGAGCCGGGCCTGCGCGGCGAGCTCGTCCTCGGTGCTCTCCAGCGTGCGCTGCAGGGTGCGCTGCACGGTGGCCACGTCGTTGACCGACTCGGCCATCATGCGCGTGATCTCCTGGAAGCGCGTGAAGCGGTCGAACTCCAGCGGGTCGAAGGACTGGCCCTCCGCCTTGGCCGCCTCCATGCGCGAGCTCATCTGCGTCTCGGCCTGCAGCTCGATGTCGCGCAGCTGCTGGCGCAGGCGCTCGAGGTTGTCGCCCAGGTCGCCGAGCGAGCCCTTGATCTGGCCGACGTCGGCCTCGATGCGCGAGCGCGTGATCGACACCTCGCCGGCCTGGTTGACCAGCCTGTCGAGCAGCGGCGCCCGCACCCGCACGGCCGATTGCGACGTGGCGCCGCGCTCGGCGGCGGTGCGCGCCGGCGCGGCGGCGGCACCGGTGAAGCGCGACCAGTCGATCTGCGGCAGCGACAGCGGCGTGAGCGGCGCCGCCGCGGGACCGGACGCCGGAGCGTCGTCCTCGCCCTGCAGGCCGGCCTGCGGCTGGGGTTCGGGCTCGGCCTCGAACTCGGATTCGGCCTGCGCCTCCTGCACCGGCGCGGCGGGCTCGGGCGCGGCCGGCGCCGCCGGCACCTCGGCGGCGGCCTGCTCGGCGGCGGCCATGGCGTCGGCATAGGCCGTCGCATCGCGCGAGCGCAGGGCCTCGAAGGTCTGCGACAGGCTGTCGGTGCGCGCCTGCAGTTCGTCGATGTTCGCCCCGGCGGTGTCGGCCTGGGCCAGCACGCGCTCGATGCGGGTCTCGAGCCGGTGGGCCATCTCGCCGAGGCGCATCGCCCCCGCCAGGCGGGCGCCGCCCTTGAGCGTGTGCAGCGTGCGCATGCAGGCCGCGGCATGGCCCATGTCGGCCGGGTCGCCCGCCCAGGCGCGCATCTGGCTGCCGAGCGTGGGCAGCAGGTCCTGCGCCTCCTCCTCGAAGATGGGGAACAGCTCGGCGTCGACCGCATCGACGGCGTCGATGTCGTCGTCGACTTCCTCGACGACGTGGTGCACCGCGCCGGGGGCGTGCGCCGGCTCGTCGGCCCGCGCGGCGAACGGCTTGAGCTCGGGAACGCCGAGGCCGCCGAAGTGCGACTCGGCCTCGGGCGCGGCGAATTCGGCGGGCTCGGAGGCGGGCCCGGCTTCGCTGGCCGCCGGCGCCGGGGGCTCCGCGTCGAGATCGAGTTCGAGATCGACCTCGACGTCCGGCAGGCCGGGCAGCTCCTCGGGCCCCATCGTGGCCGTGGCCTCGTGGGCGGACTCGACGCCGGACTCCGCTTCGGCGCTGGCCGCCTCGAGGCGGCGCGCCGAGCTGACTTCGTGCTCGGCCAGGCGCTGCAGCAGCTCGGGCGCGGGCTCCTTCAGGAAGCCGGCGGCGAACTGGTGCAGCAGGCGGCGCACTTCCTCGGCCGCATCGACGAAGAGGCGCGCCTCCTCGGGTGTGCCGCGGCCGATGGCCTGGCTGCGCATCTGGGCATGCTCGAGCAGGCGCGCGAGATGCGACAGGTCGGCGAAGCCGACGGTGGCCGAGCTGCCGGCGAGCGAATGCGACAGGGCGATGGCCGTCTCGCCGATCGGGCGGTGCAGTTCCATCGCCCATTCGGCCACCTCGGTGGTGAGGCGGCGCGACAGCTCGTCGGCTTCGTTCAGGTAGATGTTGAACAGCGGGATGCCGATGCGCAGCGGGCCGACGATCTTGACCTGCTCGTCGTCGACGAAGGGCGCGGGCACCGGATCGGGTTCGGCCTCGGCGGCCGCTTCCGGCGCCGGCGGCGCGTCGGCCGGCGGTTCGCCGGCGGCCTGCGCGGCGGCTTCGGCCAGGTCGGACGCCGCGACGCCCTCCTCCCCGAGGTCGAGCTCGATCAGCTCGATGCTCTCGACGCTGGCCGCGGCCAGCGCCTCGACCACGGCGGGGTCGTTCGCCTCGGGCAGCGGGACGGGAGCCGTCTGCAGCGCGGCATCGGCGTCGGAGAAGTCGAGGTCGAAGGCCAGGACCGGCGCGGCGTCGCCCGGCACGGCGGCCTCGAGGGGCGCGAGGTCCAGGTCGGCGGCGCTGGGCAGGTCGGCGGGCAGCGACAGCGCGATCGGCGCCACCGGGGCGACGGGCGCCTCGGCCACGGTGTCGGCTGCCGGCGCGGGCACCTCGGGTGCCGGCGCGGCGGCGGGCGGCTCGTGCGCGGCCGGCTCGCGCAGCGCGAGCGCCGCGGCCTCCACCTGGGCGGGCCGATGGCCGTCGTCGCGGTGCGCGGCGATGGCTTCGACCCAGTCGCCCAGGTAGCCCAGCACCCAGCCGGTGAAGCGCATCAGCTCGTCGTCGGCCGGGGCCTGCTCGGCCAGGCGGGCGTTGTAGAGCTGCTCGCAGGCCCAGGCGGCATCGCCGAACTCGGTCAGCCCGACCATGCGCGAGCTGCCCTTGAGCGTGTGGAAGGCCCGGCGGATGGTCGTGAGCTGGGTCACGTCGTCGCGCTGGCCGGCCAGGGCGTCGCAGGCCGCACGGGCGTCCTGCGTCACCTCGCGCGCTTCCTCGAGGAAGATCTCGCGCATCTCGTCGTCTTCGCCGGCCGCGGGGGCGGCCGCCGGGGCGGCGCGCACCGGCGCGGGCTCGGGCTCGGGGGGAATGCCCACCGGGTCGGACGCCGTCGACACGAAGTCGACCAGGGCGTCGGACAGCTGGCCGCGCACGGAGACGATCTCGTCCGGGTCGCTGGCCTGCTCCAGGGCGGCCTGCGCCTGCGCCACCGTCGCCACCAGCGTGGGCTGCTCGGCGATGTCGGCCTCGTTCGACAGGCGCTCCAGGTCGCGCGCCACCTCTTCGACGGGCACGTCCTCGCGCATCGAGTTGAAGGCGAGCATCTGCGCCTGCTCGATGAGGCGCGGCTCGATGACCGGCGCCGCGGCGGCATGGCCGCTGCCGGGCGGGCGCTGCGCGTTGCGGCCCATCACCGGGTTCAGCCGGCCGGCGTCGGCGTCGTAGCTGAAGAGCGACTTCGCCATCTGCGGCTGCACGCTCAGCATGTCGATCAGGAAGCCGAGCGCGCCCAGGTTGCCGGCGAGCCGGTCGAAGACGCCCGCCTGCTGCACGCGCTCGGGGTCGACCTCGGTCGAGACGAGGCCGTCGACCTCGTCGCGCATGCGCAGCAGCGCCATGGAGGCCTGGTCCATGCCGAGCACGGAGAGCACGCCGCGCATGGACGACAGCTGGTTGGGCACCGGGATCAGCACCGCACGGTCGGCCGGGTTGCGGAAGTACTGGTCGATGAGCTTCTCGACATCCGACAGGCTGGCGCGCAGCTCCTGCACCACGCTGCCCATGGTCTGGCGGTCGGAGACCCGGCGGTACAGGTCTTCCATCCAGCTCTCGAGCGGCTGCGGCGCGGCGCCGGCGCGCACCGCGGCGATGCGTTCGCTCAGGCGCCGCACGCGCTCGGCCTGCTCGGGGCTGTCGAACTCGGTGTCCTCGAGGCAGGCCTCGATGTAGAGCAGGCCGGTGGCCACTTCCATGGCCAGCGCCGGCGGCGGCGCGGCGTTGGCCTGCTGCGTCGAGCCGCTGGCCTGCTGCAGCTCGGCGCCGAGCAGCTCGCCGCCGGGGAACAGGCGCTTGAGCGAGTCGGCCACCAGCGCGAACTGCTCGGCCAGCCCGCTCAGGCGGTGCATCTCGCCGCCGGCGACGGCCGACCACGATTCCTTGGCCGCGGCCACGCGCTTGCGGCCCTGGGTCACCCACGCCGGGTCGTACTTGCCCAGCGGGCTGGCGCTGTAGTCGACCGGCTCGTGGCGGGCCAGCCCGTAGGCCTGGCGGACCGCGGCCAGCCGCGGCGCGTTGCGGCCGTCGCCGGGCGAGGCGGCCTGGGCGCAGAAGAACAGCAGGTCCTGCGCCAGGCGCTCGGAGACCTCGGTGTCGCCGCGCTCGATGATGCGCAGCTGCGACAGCAGCCGCGCCGCGACCCGCTTGCCGAACAGGTCGGGCTGCAGCAGGCCGGCGGCCTGCGCCTCGAACATCGCCGAGGCCAGCTTCCACAGCGTGGCGGTCTGCGGCTGCCCGGCGCCGGCGCCGAGGCCGGCGCACAGGGCGCTCATGCGCGAGGCGGCGCGCGGCGCGTTGCTGCGCATCAGCGCGAGGATGTGCTGCTCCAGCGCGACGCGCGTCGACGCGTCCGGCTGCAGCGGCGCGACGTCGGCGCCGGCGCCGGGCAGCTCGCGCCAGCGCCAGTCGACGGCCCACAGGTCGGCCGGATGGACGCGGTCGGCGCCGGCGAGCTCCTGCACCGTGCGGTACTGCGGGAACAGCGACAGCGGCGAGACCTTCTTGCCCGCGAGGATGCGCGCCACGTAGTCGAGGAGCGCGAAGGAGGCGCGCTCGACGTCGTCGACGGCCTCGTTCGTCAGCTTGTGCGGCTTGGCGACGAAGCGCTGCACGGCCGCCTCGCAGGCGCGCAGCACCGTGGCCGCGGCGGGCAGGCCGACGAGCTCGAGCGCACCCACGCCCTGGTGGATCTGCTGGCGCGCCGTGCGCAGCACCGCCGGATCGACCGCATCGACGTCGGAGCCGGCCCCGGCCTGCGCTTCCTTGACGAAGCGGCGCAGCGCCTTGTGCGCCGCATCGAGCGAGCGGCGCAGTTCTTCCTGCACCCAGGCGAGTGCGGACAGGTCGTCGGTCGGCTCGCCGGTCACGTCGGTTGTGCGGTGGCTGTCCATCGGTGGCTTTCGGTCCTTGAACAATTTCGGGGTCGATGCCGGACTGCGGCATCAACCCCCGGCGCTTGCGGCGAAGACGCGTCGACGGATCAAGCCGGTCACTCGATCTTGAATCGCGCCACCGACTGCTTCAGCTCCTCAGCGGTCTTCGACAGTTCGCGCACCATCTGCGCGGTGGAACGCGTGCCCTCGCCGGTCTGCTCGGTCACGGCGAAGATGTGCTGGATGTTGGCCGCCACGACGTTGGCGGATTCGGCTTCGCTCAAGGCCTGGTTGGAAATCTGCGCGATCAGGTCGGCCAGCTGGCGCGACACGCGGTCGATGTCGCCGAGGGCCGTGCCGGCCGCGTCGGTCAGCCGGGTGCCTTCCACCACGTTCTGCGTGGAGCGCTCCATGGCGCCCACCGCGTCCTGCGTGTCGGTCTGGATGGTCTTGACCAGCGCCGCGATCTGCCGCGTGGCGTCGCCGGAGCGTTCGGCCAGCCGCTGCACTTCCTGCGCCACCACCGAGAAGCCCCGGCCCGCTTCGCCGGCCGACGCGGCCTGGATGGCAGCGTTCAGGGCCAGCACGTTCGTCTGCTCGGTAATGTCGGAAATCAGCTCGGTGATTTCGCCGATCTCCTGCGACGACTCGCCCAGCCGCTTGATCCGCTTGGAGGTCTCCTGGATCTGGTCGCGGATGGAGTTCATGCCGCCGATGGTGTTCTGCACCGCGCGCAGGCCGGTCTCGGCGGCGTCCAGCGACTGGCGCGCCACCTGGGCGGTTTCCTGGGCCTGCTCGGACACGTCGTTGATTCGGCCGGCCATCTGCAGCACCGACTCGCCGGTGTCGCGGATCTCGCGCAGCTGCTCGGTCGAGGCGGCCAGCAGCTCGGTCGAGGTGGCTTCCACCTGCGCCGTGGTCTCGGTCACCCGGCCCACCGTGCCCTGCACCTGCGACACCAGCGTGCGCAGCTCTTCCACCGTGTAGTTCACCGAGTCGGCGATGGCGCCCGTGATGTCTTCCGTCACCGTGGCCTGCTGCGTCAGGTCGCCCTCGGCCACCGTCTGCAGTTCGTTCATCAATCGCAGAATGGCCGCCTGGTTGGCGTCGTTCACGCGCTTGGCTTCCTGCTGCTCGCGCTCGGCGTCGAGCTTCTGCGTTTCGGCCAGCGCCGCGCGCTGGGCCTGCGACCGGGTGTACAGGCGCAGGAAGCCGAGGCCGCCGAGGATCATCAGCAGCGTGGACAGCAGCAGCAGCGCCGCGCTCGCCCCGCTGAAGCCGGTGGTCTCGCCCAGGCGCGACTGCACCTCTTCCAGGCCCTTACGCAGCGTTTCGCTGTCGTTGATGATGGCGACCTGCGCCTCGCGCGCCGACACCAGGCCCTGCAGGTTGCCGAGGATCGCGCCCGCCTGCGCGCGCGTTTCCTCGTACTGCTTCTGCAGGATCTGCAGGTGTTCCTTGGTCTGCGGATCCTTGGTGCCCGGCAGGCGCAGGTCGGGGTTGCCGTTGAGCACGCCGTCGGAGATCTCGCGGAAGGAGTTCAGGTCCTTGCCGAGCAGGAACACCGCCTCCGGGCTCACGCCGTCCATCGTCAGGAACTCGTTGGCCGACTTGCCGATGCGCTGCGTCAGCATCACGAGCTGGCCCACGGCCGACAGCTCGGCCGGCGACGCCTCCTGCTGCAGCTTGAGCGACGAGATCGTCTCGGCCGTCTCGAGCAGGTCGGACGACTGGCGGTTGATGGCGCGCAGCGCCTGCCCCACCTGCGTCAGGATCTTCTCCTGCGAGAGCACCGTCTTGGCGTTCTTCTCGGCGCGGTCGATGAGCGGCATCAGCGGCTCGAGCGAGGCCTGCACCGGCGCCGCGGCGGCGTCGAGGTCGGCATTGCCCGCCTGCAGGCCGCGGACGTTCTTGGCCAGGACGTCGGCGCTCTCGGTCACCTCGGGGAAGGCCTGCGGGCTGCCGATCAGCGCCTGCGAGACCGACTTCGCGAGCCGCTGCGACTGCATCAGCGCCTGGCCGCTGGCGCCCACCTGGGCGGCGCCCTTGGAGGCGGCGTTCAGCGAGAAGCCGGTCATGGCCACGAGGCCGACGAAACCCACCACCACCAGGGCGCCGAGCACCCGGTACTGCTGGCCGACCGGCAGGCTGCCGATGAGCGGCAGGCCGGTGCCGTCGGCGAGCGACGCCGATTCGGAGCCGGGCAGCCGCGTCTCGGCGAAATCGGCCATTTCCGAGGGCGCGGCCTCGGTGATGATCGAGTCGGCCGGGGCCGCCGGCGCGGCGGGCGCGTCGAACGAGACCGCCCCGGCGTTCGGCAGCGTCAGCGTGCCGTCGGGTTGCACGCCGTCATCGAACGGGTTGTCCTGCGATGGGTCGTCCTGCGCATTGCTGCGGTCCTGGCCCCAGCCCTTCATCTTGTTCAGGAAGCTCATATGGTCCTCGTTCGGTCGCTATCCGAGTAAATCGGCCGGGGAGAGCCGGCTCTTCATGTCACCCATGGCCCGTTTCCGCGGCAATCGTCACGCGCGGTCAGCGCACGACGCGCAGGAACGTCTCGTCGTTGGCCAGCGCGGCCAGCCGCAGCTCCTGCCAGACCCGTCCGCTCGCGTCGCCCGCGTCGCGATAGCGCGGGCCGACGAACGGCGGCGCCGCGCCGTCCTGGGCAGCGTGCGGCTCGAGCTGCTGCTCGGTGCGCAGCCCCGCCAGGCGGTCGACGAGCAGCGCGCAGTTGATGTCCAGCGAGGGATTGAAGACGACCAGGTGCGACTGGTCGCGCAGCGGCTCGCCCGACGCCAGGCCCACGAAGCCGGCGAGGTCGACCACGCCGTGCAGGTGGCCGCGCAGGTTGGCGACGCCGAGGAACCAGGCCTGCGAATGCGGCACGGGCACGATGGGCGCCAGGGTGAAGATCTCGCCCGCCTCCTTCAGCGGCAGCAGGAAGCCGTGGCCGCTGCACTCGACGGCCAGCCACGACTTGCCCAGATCCTGCGTCCGCGCCGCCAGCAGCCGCTCCGCGAGCCGGCTTTGCAGATCACGCAGTGCTTCCTTGTTGGCCATCGGGTGTCCTGGAGCGGTTCAGCCGGTGAGGAAGGGCCTGCTTCAGTCGAAGGCGCGGATCTTGGACACCAGCTCGTCGGCGTCGACCGGCTTGACGATGTAGTCGCGCGCGCCCTGGCGCATGCCCCAGACCTTGTCGGTCTCCTGATTCTTGCTGGTGCACATGATCACCGGCACGTCGGCGAAGCGCGGATCGCGGGTGATGGCGCGGGTGAGCTGGAAGCCGTTCTGGCCGGGCATCACCACGTCCATCAGGATCAGGTCGGGCTTGCCCTCCTCGAGCCGGCGCATCGCGTCCTCGCCGTTCTCGGCGGTGCGCACGCTGTAGCCGCGCTTGGTCAGCAGCTCCGACATGAAATGCAGTTCGGTCTTGGAGTCGTCGACCAGCAGGATGTTCTTGATCGCCATGTTCGTGTCCTCAGTCTCCGGGCCCGGCGCCCCGTCGCTGCGTTGCCGGACCCGCGGAAAATCTCGTTCGCGCTGCGCCGGCGGCCTCAGGCCGCGCGGTGGTGCTGCTCCACCGCCTGCAGCAGCTGGTCTTTGGTGAAGGGTTTGGTGAGGTAGTCCTGCGAGCCGACCATGCGGCCGCGCGCCTTGTCGAACAGGCCGTCCTTGGACGACAGCATGATCACCGGCACCCCGGCGAAGTTCGCGTTGCGCTTGATGATGGCGCAGGTCTGGTAGCCGTCCAGGCGCGGCATCAGGATGTCGCAGAAGATGAGATCGGGCCGGTGGTCGTTGACCTTGGACAGCGCATCGAAGCCGTCTTCGGCCAGCAGCACCTCGTAGCCGCCCTGCTTGAGGAAGATCTCCGCGCTGCGGCGGATGGTGTTGCTGTCATCGATGACCAGCACCTTGACGCCAGGGGCGGCTTCCGGGCCTTCGTTGCTCACCGAGCTGTCTCCTCAACGACGTTGCTGTTTCGGCGCAGCGCGAATCGGGACTCGCCGATCAGACCTGCACCATCTCGAAGTCTTCCTTGCGGGCGCCGCACTCCGGACAGGTCCAGTTCATCGGCACCGCTTCCCACTTCGTGCCCGGTGCGATGCCATGCTCGGGATCGCCTGCTGCCTCGTCGTAAATCCATCCGCAGATGAGGCACATCCAGGTCTTCGAATCAGTCACTTGAAAGTCAGGGGTCACTACAATGGTGGGCGAATTGTAGACACCTGAAACTGAAGAAAACCAAGGGTCTGTAGGGACCTACGCAACATTGCTCACGGTTTTCGTGAAGTCTTGAGCGAATCGTTGCGCACGGGATTGAACCTCTTTTTCGAGCTTCGCGAGAGGCTTGCCCCATGACCACCGACACCCCCTCCAACGACCCTTCCGCGACCGACGACGAGGCCCTGCAGGAGTCCGTGCCGCCGGCGTGCGTGATGAGCTTCAACGCCAGCGACCCGAGCGGCGCGGGCGGCACGGCCGCCGACGTGGCCACCGTGGCCGCGATGGGCGCGCACGCCCTGCCGGTCGTCACCACCATCGTCATGCGCGACACCGCCGAGATCTTCGACCAGCACCCGATCGATGCCGACGTGATCGTGGAGCAGGCGCGCAGCGTATTGGAAGACGTGACGATCACCGCCTGGAAGGTCGGATTTCTCGGTTCCGCCGAAGGCGTGAGCGCCGTCGCGGAAATCCTGTCCGACTACCCCGACGTGCCGCTCGTCGCCTACATGCCCAACCTCTCGTGGCTCGAGGAGGACGACCAGCAGGCCTATGCCGACGCCTTCCGCGAGCTGGTGCTGCCGCAGGCCGAGGTGCTGGTCGGCAGCCACCAGACGCTCACCGACTTCCTGCTGCCCGAGTGGGACAGCGAGCGCCCCGCCTCGCCGCGCGAGCTGGCGGTGGCCGCCGGCGAGCACGGCACGCGCTTCGTGCTCGTGACCAGCGTGCCGGTGGCCGACCAGTTCGTCGACAACGTGCTGGCCTCGCCGCAGGGCGCCATCACCGGCGAGAAGTTCGAGCGCTTCGACGTGAGCTTCGTCGGCGCGGGCGACACGCTGGCCGCGGCGCTGGCCGCGCTGCTGGCCGCCGGCAGCGAGCTGCACATGGCGGTGGGCGAATCGCTCGCCTTCCTCGACCAGGCGCTCGACGCGGGCTTCCGCCCCGGCATGGGCAACGTCATTCCCGACCGCTTCTTCTGGGCGCTGCCGCCCGAGGACGAGGAGGAAGGCGCCGAGGCCGCGGCCGAGAGCGCGGCGGCCGACGGCGAGATCCGCAGCACGCGCCATGTCCACTGACACGATGCCCAGCCCGTCCGGCGGCAACGCCGCCCTGTTCGAGCGCGCCCAGCGCGTCATCCCCGGCGGCGTGAATTCGCCGGTGCGCGCCTTCCGCGCCGTGGGCGGCACGCCGCGCTTCATCGCCAGCGCCAGCGGCGCCCACCTCACCGATGCCGAAGGCCGGCGCTACATCGACTACATCGGCTCCTGGGGGCCGATGATCCTCGGCCACGGGCATCCGGCGGTGCTGGAGGCGGTGCACCAGGCCGCGCTCGAGGGCCTGTCGTTCGGCGCGCCGACCGAGCGGGAGATCGAGCTCGCCGAGGAGATCCTGTCGCTCGTGCCGGGCATCGACCAGGTGCGGCTGGTGAGTTCCGGCACCGAAGCCGCGATGAGCGCGCTGCGCCTGGCCCGCGGCGCGACCGGCCGCTCCACCATCGTCAAGTTCGAGGGCTGCTACCACGGCCATGCCGACGCGCTGCTGGTGAAGGCGGGCTCGGGCCTCGCCACCTTCGGCCACCCGACCAGCGCCGGCGTGCCGGCCGAGGTGGTGCAGCACACGCTGGTGCTGGAGTACAACAACGTCGCGCAGCTCGAGGAAGCCTTCGCGCGGCACGGCGCCGGCATCGCCTGCGTCATCGCCGAGCCCATCGCCGGCAACATGAACTTCGTGCGCGCCAGCGTGCCCTTCATGACGGCGATGCGCGAGCTCTGCACGAAGCACGGCGCGCTGCTCGTCCTCGACGAGGTGATGACGGGCTTCCGCGTCGCGCTCGGCGGCGCGCAAAGCCTGTACGCGCGGCAGATCCCCGGCTTCGCGCCCGACATCAGCGTCTTCGGCAAGGTGATCGGCGGCGGCATGCCGCTGGCGGCCTTCGGCGCGCGGCGCGAGGTGATGAAGCAGCTCGCGCCGCTCGGGCCGGTCTACCAGGCGGGCACGCTCTCGGGCAACCCCGTGGCCACCGCCTGCGGCCTGGCCACGCTGCGCGAGATCCGCAAGCCGGGCTTCTTCGAGGCCCTGTCGGCGCGCACGCGCAGCCTCGTCGACGGGCTGCAGGGCGCGGCCCGCGACGCCGGCGTGCCGCTGGCCGGCGACTGCGAGGGCGGCATGTTCGGCTTCTTCTTCGCCCAGGCGCTGCCGCAGAACTACGGCGCGGTGATGGCCAGCGACAAGGACCGCTTCAACCGCTTCTTCCACGGCATGCTGGAGCGCGGCGTGTACCTCGCGCCGGCGCTCTACGAAGCCGGCTTCGTGAGCGCCGCGCACACCGAGGCGGACATCGCGGCCACCGTGGCCGCGGCGCGCGAAGCGCTGCGCTGAGCGCCGCCGCGGCGGGCCGCGAAGGACCTGCCGGCGTCGCCGCCGCGTCACGACCGGCTCCCTAGAATCCGCCGGATGCACATCCACATCCTCGGCATCTGCGGCACCTTCATGGGCGGCCTGGCCGCCCTGGCGCGTGAAGCGGGCCACCGGGTCACCGGCTGCGACGCCAACGTGTACCCGCCGATGAGCGACCAGCTGCAGTCGCTCGGCATCGAACTCATCGAAGGCTACGGCGCCGACCAGCTGGCGCTGGCGCCGCACCTCTTCGTCGTCGGCAACGTGGTGTCGCGCGGCAACCCGCTGATGGAGGCCATCCTCGACGCCGGCCTGCCCTACACCAGCGGCCCGCAGTGGCTGGCCGAACACGTGCTGCAGGGCCGGCACGTGCTGGCGGTGGCCGGCACGCACGGCAAGACCAGCACCGCCTCGATGCTTGCCTGGGTGCTGGAGCAGGCGGGGCTGAATCCCGGCTTCCTGATCGGCGGCGTGCCGCTGAACTTCGGCGTCTCGGCCCGCTCGGGCTCGGATGCGCCGGGCGCGCCCTTCGTCATCGAGGCCGACGAGTACGACACCGCCTTCTTCGACAAGCGCAGCAAGTTCGTGCACTACCGCCCGCGCACGGCCGTGCTCAACAACCTGGAGTTCGACCACGCCGACATCTTCGACGACGTGGCGGCCATCGAGCGCCAGTTCCACCACCTGGTGCGCACCGTGCCCTCGACCGGCCGGCTGGTGGTGAATGCGCGCGAGGAGGCGCTGCAGCGCGTGATCGAGCGGGGCTGCTGGACGCCCGTGGTGCGCTTCGGCGCGCGCAGGGAGACGGCGGGCGAGCTGCGCGCGCGCGGCGAGCCGCATGCCTTCGACGTGCTGCGCGGCGGGCTGAAGATCGCGCGCGTCGAGTGGGGCCTGCTGGGCGAGCACAACCAGCTCAACGCGCTGGCGACCATCGCCGCGGCCGAGCACGTGGGCGTCGGGCCCGAGGCGGCGGCCGCGGCGCTGGCCACCTTCGAGAACGTGCGCCGCCGGCTCGAGGTGCGCGGCACCGCGGGCGGCGTGACGGTGTACGACGACTTCGCGCACCACCCGACCGCCATGCGCACCACCGTCAACGGCCTGCGCCGCCGCGTCGACGCGGACGCCGCCGCCGCGGGCGCCGAGCCGCCGCGCATCCTGGCCGTGTTCGAGCCGCGCTCCAACACCATGAAGCAGGGCACGATGAAGGCGCTGCTGCCCTGGTCGCTGGAGGAGGCCGAGCTGTCGTTCTGCCATGCCGGCGGGCTCGACTGGGATGCGGCGCAGGCGCTGGCGCCGCTGGGCGCGCGCGCCGTGGTGTGCGAGGGCATCGACGCGCTGGTCGACGCCGTCGCCGCGGCCGCGCGGCCCGGCGACCACGTGCTGTGCATGAGCAACGGCGGCTTCGGCGGCGTGCACGCGAAGCTGCTGGCGCGGCTGGCGGCGCGCGGCTGACGCGCGCCGGGCGGGCGGCGATGGCCTCGCGGACCACGCACCTGCTGTACCTGCACGGCTTCCGCTCGTCGCCGCAGTCGGCGAAGGCGCGCATCACCGGCGCGTGGATGCAGGCCCATCGGCCCGAGGTCGTGTGGCGGTGCCCGCAGCTGCCGCCCTCGCCCGCCGCGGCGCTCGCGCTGATCGAGCGCGAGACGGCGTCATGGCCGGCGCCGGCGATGGCCGTGATCGGCAGCTCGCTCGGCGGCTTCTACGCCACCGTGCTGGCCGAGCGGCGCGGCTGCCGCGCGGTGCTGCTCAACCCGGCGGTGAACCCGGCGCGCGACCTCGCCCGCCACATCGGCGAGACGACGGCCTGGCACAGCGACGAGCGCTTCTTCTTCGAGCCGCGCTTCGTCGACGAGCTGCGCGCGATGACGCCCGCGGCCATCACGCGGCCGCGGCGCTACTACGCGGTGATCGCCCGGGGCGACGAGGTGCTCGACTGGCGCGAGATGAGCGCGCGCTACGCCGGTGCGGCGGGCACGCTGCTCGACGGCGGCGACCATGCGCTGGGCGACTACGAGGTGGCGCACCTGCCCGGGGTGCTGGGCTTCCTCGGCCTGGCCTGAGCGCTACAGGCCGAGCAGCCCGCGCACGACGCGGCCCCAGATCTCGACGTTGAACCAGAACAGCAGCGCGGCCGAGGTCCAGCGGCGGAACTTGTGCGCGAGCTTGAGCCAGTCGTTCTCGCCCTGGGCGATGTAGACCAGGAAGGACAGCACGCCGCCGCCGGCGAGCAGCAGCGAGAAGACGCCCAGCACCCAGCGAAAGATGGTCATCGTGCGGTTCTCACAAGACTTCGATCAGGCGCTGCGCGGCCAGCACGGCGAAGAAGCCGAGCGCGGCGATCACCGTCCACTTCACCAGGCTGATGCCCAGCGCCCGCCAGCGCGGCTTGCCGGTGGCGACGTACATCACGAAGCACGCCAGCCCCCCGAGAAGCAGCAGCAGGAGGATGGCGCGGAAGGCCGCCATCGGCCTACCAGGCGGGCGCCAGCGCGGCCATGCCGGCCGGCGCCTTGGCCGCATCGGCGAAGGTCACGATCTCGTAGGCCTCGGGGTCGGCGAACACCGCGCGCAGCAGCTTGTTGTTGAGCGCATGGCCCGACTTGAAGGCGCTGTAGGCGGCCAGCAGCGGGTAGCCGGCCACCTGCATGTCGCCGATGGCGTCGAGGATCTTGTGCTTGACGAACTCGTCGTCGTAGCGCAGGCCGCCGTCGTTGAGCACCTTGTAGTCGTCGACCATCACCGCGTTGTCCATGCTGCCGCCGAGCGCCAGGCCCCGCGAGCGCATCATCTCCACGTCCTTGGTGAAGCCGAAGGTGCGCGCGCGCGCGATCTCGCGCTTGTAGCCGCCGCCGGCCATGTCGAAGACGTAGCGCTGGCCGGTGCTGGTGACGGCCGGGTTGTCGAAGGCGATCTCGAAGGCGAGCGTGTAGCCCTCGTGCGGCTCCAGGCGCGCCCACATCAGGCGGCTGCCTTCGCCCTCGCGCACCTCCACCGGCTTCCTGATGCGCAGGAAGCGCTTGGGCGCGTCCTGCAGCTCGATGCCGGCGCTCTGCAGCAGGAAGACGAAGCTCGCCGCCGAGCCGTCGAGGATGGGCACCTCCTCGGCGGTGATGTCGACGACGAGGTTGTCGAGCCCGAGGCCGGCGCATGCCGACAGCAGGTGCTCGATGGTGCGCACCTTGGGCGCGCCCGGGTCGCCGCCGGCCGACAGCGTGGTGTTCAGCCGCGTGTCGGTGATGGCGAAGGGCTCGACTTTGATGTCCACCGGCACGGGCAGGTCCACGCGCCGGAACACGATGCCGGTGTCCGGCGGCGCCGGCCGCAGGGTGAGCTCCACCCGCTGCCCGCCGTGCAGCCCCACGCCGACGGCGCGCGTCAGGGACTTCAGGGTGCGTTGCTGCAGCATCCCGGAATTGTAGGAAGCACGGCGGAGCATCGCCTTGGACCTTGTCTATGGCTGCGATGTGTTCCCAAGCGAACACCGCGGATCCGGCTTTGCCGGTCCGCTGGTGTTGCCCCCTCGAGGGGGAGCGGCGTCAGCCGCTCCGGGGGTGGGCCAATCAATCCGCCTGCTTGCGCAGGAAGGCGGGGATCTCGATCTCGTCCATTCCGTTGCTCGCCAGCGCGTCGACCTTGGCCGCGGCCGTGCGGCCGTTGCGCCACACGCTCGGGGTGCTGAGCGCGCTGTAGTCGTGCGACGGCGCGGCGTGCACCGGCTGGTTCAGCACCGGCAGGTTGTCGGTGCCGGTGCGCTGCACCGGGGCGCTGTGCACGACCTGGATGGGCGCCTGCTGGCGCTTCTGCGGACACAGGCCGGTGGCGATGACCGTCACGCGCAGCTGGTCGCCCAGGCTCTCGTCGTAGGCGGTGCCGAAGATCACGTGCGCGTCGTCGGCGGCGTAGCGGCGGATGGTGTTCATCGCGCTGCGGCTCTCGGCCAGCTTGAAGGTGCTGCGGTTGGCCGCGATCAGCACCAGCACGCCGCGCGCGCCCGACAGGTCGATGCCTTCCAGCAGCGGGCAGGCCACGGCCGCGTCGGCGGCCTTCATCGCGCGGTCGGGGCCGCTCGCCTGGGCGGTGCCCATCATCGCCTTGCCGGGCTCGCCCATCACCGTCTTCACGTCCTCGAAGTCGACGTTGACCAGGCCGGGGATGTGGATGATGTCGCTGATGCCGCCCACCGCGTTGCGCAGCACGTCGTTGGCGTGGGCGAAGGCCTGGTCCTGGGTGATGTCGTCGCCCAGCACGTCGAGCAGCTTGTCGTTGAGGATGACGATGAGCGAATCGACGTTGGCTTCCAGCTCGGCCAGGCCCGCGTCGGCCGCCTTCATGCGGCGGTTGCCCTCGAACTCGAAGGGCTTGGTGACCACGCCCACGGTGAGGATGCCCATCTCCTTGGCCACGCGCGCGATCACCGGCGCGGCGCCCGTGCCGGTGCCGCCGCCCATGCCGGCGGTGATGAACAGCATGTTCGAGCCCGCGATGGACTCGCGGATGCGGTCCACCGCCTCCTCGGCCGCGGCGCGGCCGGCTTCCGGCTTGGCGCCGGCGCCGAGGCCGGAGCTGCCGAGCTGGATGAGCTGGTGCGCGCTGGAGCGGTTCAGCGCCTGGGCGTCGGTGTTGGCGACGACGAACTGAACGCCCTGCACGCCGTTGGCGATCATGTGGTCGACGGCGTTGCCGCCGCCCCCGCCCACGCCAATGACCTTGATCTGGGTGCCGAGGTCGAACTCTTCGATCATTTCGATAGCCATGTGTTGCTCCAATCCTTCGATGCAGTTGCCATGAGTGTCTGAATCCGTATCGCCGTGCCGGGTCGCTGCCGCCCCGTGTGTCTTCGCCGCGGTGGCCCGGCCGAAGCCGGGGTCCGCGGTCGTCTGGGTCGCCTTCGCGGCGGCGCCCGCCCAACGCCGAGGTGGGCGCCGATGCGCTGATGCGATCTCTTCATCGTCGTCCCCTCGCTTCTAGAAATTGCCCAGGAACCAGTCCCTGGCCCGGCCGAAGAGCGTCTTCACCGAGCCGGCCTGCTGCGCCGCGCGCATGCCGCGGCTGCGCCCGAGGCGCGCCTCCTCCAGCAGGCCCATCACCGTGGCGGAGCGGGGGTTCGCCACCATGTCGTGCAGCGCGCCGTGGTAGGTCGGCAGGCCCTTGCGCACGGGCTTGAGGAAGATGTCCTCGCCGAGCTCCACCATGCCGGGCATCACGGCCGCGCCGCCGGTGAGCACGATGCCCGACGACAGCAGCTCCTCGTAGCCGCTCTCGCGGATGACCTGGTGCACGAGCGAGAAGATCTCCTCGATGCGCGGCTCGATCACGCCGGCCAGCGCCTGGCGGCTGAGCATGCGCGGCGCGCGGTCGCCGAGGCCCGGCACCTCGAGCTGCTCGCCCGGGTCGGCCAGCAGCTGCTTGGCGACGCCGTACTCGACCTTGATCTCCTCGGCGTCCTTGGTCGGCGTGCGCAGCGCCATGGCGATGTCGCTCGTGATCAGGTCGCCGGCGATCGGGATCACGGCCGTGTGGCGAATCGCGCCGTCGGTGAAGATGGCCACGTCGGTCGTGCCGGCGCCGATGTCGACCATGGCCACGCCCAGGTCGCGCTCGTCCTCGGTCAGCACGGCGTGGCTGGAGGCGCTGGGGTTGAGCACGAGCTGCTCCACCTCCAGCCCGCAGCGGCGCACGCACTTGACGATGTTCTCGGCCGCGCTCTGCGCGCCGGTGACGATGTGCACCTTCACCTCGAGGCGGCCGCCGCTCATGCCGATCGGCTCCTTCACCTCGTGGCCGTCGATCACGAACTCCTGCGGCTCCACCAGCAGCAGGCGCTGGTCGTTCGGGATGTTGATGGCCTTGGCCGTCTCCACCACGCGCGCCACGTCGACCGGCGTCACTTCCTTGTCGCGCACGATCACCATGCCGGTGCTGTTCTGCCCGCGGATGTGGCTGCCGGTGATGCCGGTGTGCACGCGGGTGATCTTGCAGTCGGCCATCATCTCGGCCTCCTTCAGCGCCGCCTGGATGGACTGCACCGTGGCGTCGATGTTGACCACCACGCCGCGCTTGAGGCCGTGCGCGGGCGACACGCCCAGGCCCGCCACCCGCAGCTCGCCGCCCGGCAGCACCTCGGCCACCACCGCCATCACCTTCGCGGTGCCGATGTCGAGGCCGACCACCAGATCCTTGTATTCCTTGGCCATTACCGCCCCTGTTTCTTCTGTTCCCCGGGATTCACCGTGGTGATGCCCTCGAGCCTCACGGCATACCCGTCCTGATGCCGCAGGTCCGCATACTCGAGCGGCCGCTGGAAGCGCCCCGTCACCTGCGTCAGCGTGGCGGCGAAGCGCTCGGTGCGCGCCACCACCTCGTCGTCGCTGCCGCGCCCGAGCTCCACCTCGGCGCCGCTGTCGAGCGCGGCGCGCCACGAGCCGCGGTCGGACAGCGAGAGCCGCTCGATGCGCATCGACTGCGTGGCGAACACCGGCCCGAGGCGGCCGAGCATGGCCAGCATCTGCGCCGAGCTGCCCTCGGGCCCGTCGAGCACCGGCAGGCTGTCGTCCTCGACGTCGCCGAGGTTGGCCTGGAACACCTCGCCGAAGGTGTTGACCAGCTTGTCCTCGGCCTTGTTGCCCGCCCACACCGCGGCGGGGCGGTGCTCCTCCAGCCGCACCGCGAGCCGGTCCGGCCACACCCGCCGCACCACCGCCTTGCGCACCCACGGCACCGACTCGAAGGCGCGGCGGCCGGCGGCCAGGTCGGTGGTGAAGAAGTTGCCCGACAGCTTGGGCGCCGCGTTGGCGCGGATCGTGGTGAGGCTGTTGCGCGCCACGTCGCCCTCGATGGTGATGCGGTGCAGCGCGAAGCCCGGCTGGCGCACGATCCAGCCGAGCGCCAGCGCCAGCAGGACCGCCGCCGCGAGCGCGAGCAGCACGTTGGCGGCGGCGTGCATGAGCCGCACGTCGGCCGGCAGCTCGACGCCGGGGGCGCGGGAGGCGAAGGCGAGCGCGCTCATGCCGTCACGGCGCCGGCGCGTCGAGCGCGGCGGAAGCGAGGATGCGCAGGCACAGCGCCTCGTAGCTCGTGCCTTCGGACCGGGCCGACATCGGCACCAGCGAGTGCGAGGTCATGCCCGGCGAGGTGTTGAGCTCGATCAGGAAGGGCTTGCGGTCGCTCGCGCGGATCATCAGGTCGGCACGGCCCCAGCCGCGGCAGCCGAGCGCGCGGTAGGCCGCCACGGCCAGGCGCTGCACCTCGCGCTCCTCGGCCTCGGGCAGGCCGCTCGGGCAGTGGTACTGCACCACGTCGGTGAAGTACTTGTTCTGGTAGTCGTAGGCGCCGCCGGGCGCGACGATGCGGATCACCGGCAGCGCGCGCGCGTTCTCGCCCTCGCCCACCACCGGGCAGGTGACTTCCTCGCCGGCGATGAAGGCTTCGCACAGCACG
This sequence comes from Rubrivivax sp., assembly GCA_044508835.1. Classification (GTDB taxonomy): domain Bacteria; phylum Pseudomonadota; class Gammaproteobacteria; order Burkholderiales; family Burkholderiaceae_C; genus JAKFDI01. The sequence goes on along the minus strand of JBIQHD010000004.1, from coordinate 37,544 downwards.
TCGGGGTCGTAGGTCGCCGCCAGCGCCACCGCGTCCTGCATCTGCGAATAGCCCTCGACCTTGGTGATGCCGATGGACGAGCCCTCGCGCGGCGGCTTCACGATGAGCGGCAGGCCCAGCGTGTCAGGCACGGCCATCACGGTCTCGCGCTGCCGGCGGTCGGGCGCGAGCCACACGTGGGGCGGCGTGGGCAGGCCCTCGGCGATCCACACGCGCTTGGTCATCACCTTGTCCATGGCGATGGCCGAGGCCATCACCCCCGAGCCGGTGTACGGGATGCCCAGCAGCTCCAGCGCGCCCTGCACCGTGCCGTCCTCGCCGTGGCGGCCGTGCAGCGCGATGAAGGCCCGCGCGAAGCCCTCGTGCTTGAGATGGCACAGCTCGCGCTCGGCCGGATCGAAGGCATGCGCGTCCACGCCCAGCGCCTGCAGCGCGGCCAGCACGCCGCCGCCCGACATCAGCGAGATCTCGCGCTCGGCGGAGCTGCCGCCCATGAGCACGGCCACCTTCCCGAGCGCCTTCACGTCGACGTTCATGCTGAGGCCTCCTTCAACAACTCGGCCACCTGCATCGGCACGCTGCCGATCGTGCCGGCGCCCATGGAGATCACCACGTCGCCGTCCCGCGCCTGCTCGGCGATGGTCTGCGGCATGCACGCGATGTCGTCCACGAACACCGGGTCCACCTTGCCCGCCACGCGCAGCGCGCGCGCCAGCGAGCGGCCGTCGGCGGCGACGATGGGCGCCTCGCCGGCGGCATACACCTCGGCCAGCAGCACCGCATCGGCACTGCCGATGACCTTGACGAAATCCTCGAAGCAGTCGCGCGTGCGGGTGTAGCGGTGCGGCTGGAAGGCGAGCACCAGCCGCCGCCCGGGGAACGCGCCGCGCGCCGCGGCGATGGTGGCGGCCATCTCCACCGGGTGGTGGCCGTAGTCGTCGATCAGCGTGAAGTGCCCGCCGCCCTGCGCCGCGGACACCGGCTGCTCGCCGTAGCGCTGGAAGCGCCGGCCCACGCCGCGGAACTCGGCCAGCGCCTTGACGATGGCGGCATCGGGCACCTCGAGCTCGGTGCCCACCGCCACCGCGGCCAGCGCGTTGAGCACGTTGTGCTCGCCCGGCAGGTTGAGCGTGACGTCCAGGTCGGGCATGCGCACGCCGTTGCGCCGCTGCACCGTGAAGCGCATCTGCCCACCGTGCGCCTGCACGCCGACGGCGCGCACCGGCGCGTCCTCGCCGAGGCCGTAGCTCACCACGGGCCGCGAGATCAGCGGCACGATGGAGCGCACGCCGGGGTCGTCGGCGCACAGCACGGCCGCGCCGTAGAACGGCATGCGGTGGATGAACTCGACGAAGGCCTGCTTCAACCTGGCGAAGTCGTGGCCGTAGGTGTCCATGTGGTCGGCGTCGATGTTCGTCACCACCGACATCACCGGGTTCAGGTTCAGGAACGAGGCGTCCGACTCGTCGGCCTCGACCACGATGTAGTCGCCGGCGCCGAGCCGCGAGTTGGCGCCCGCCGCGTTGAGCCGCCCGCCGATCACGAAGGTGGGGTCGAGCCCAGCCTCGGCCAGCACGCTGGCGACGAGGCTGGTGGTGGTGGTCTTGCCGTGCGTGCCGGCGATGGCGATGCCCTTCTTCAGCCGCATCAGCTCGGCCAGCATCACGGCACGCGGCACGACGGGAATGCGCTGCGTGCGCGCAGCGATGACCTCGGGGTTGTCGCCCCGCACCGCGGTGGAGGTGACCACCGCCTCGGCGCCGGCGATGTGGGCGGCGTCGTGGCCCACCGCGACGCGGATGCCCAGCGCCGCCAGCCGGCGCGAGGTCGGGCTGTCGGCCTGGTCCGAGCCCGACACGGTGTAGCCGAGGTTGTGCAGGATCTCGGCGATGCCGCTCATGCCGGCGCCGCCGATCCCCACGAAGTGGATGTGCTTGACGGCATGTTTCATGCAGCCACCAGCCTTTCGATCTCGTCGGCGACCCGCGCCGCCGCCTTCGGCCTGGCGAGCGAGCGCGCCTGGATCGCCATCGCCAGCAGCGCCTCGCGCCGCAGCCCGCCCAGCAGGTCGGCCAGCGCCTTGGGGCTCAGCTCGGCCTGCGGCAGGTGGATGCCGGCGCCGTGCGCGGCCAGCCATTGCGCGTTGTCGCGCTGGTGCGAGGTGGTGCTCACCACCAGCGGCACCAGCACGCCCGGCACGCCGGCGGCGCACAGCTCGCTCACCGTCACCGCGCCGGCGCGGCAGACGATGACGTCGCAGTCGGCCAGGCGCTTCGCCATGTCGTCGATGAAGGGCAGCACCTCGGCCTGCAGGCTGAGCTGCGCGTAGGCCGCCTGCACCGCCTCGAAGTTCGCCTGCCCCGTCTGGTGCGTGACCCGCGGGCGCTGCATCGGGTCGATCAACGTGAGCGCCTGCGGCACGCAGTCGTTGAGCGCCTTCGCACCGAGGCTGCCGCCCACCACCAGCACGCGCAGCGGGCCGCTGCGGCCGGCGAAGCGCGCGGCCGGCTCGGGCAGCGCCTCGATGTCGGCGCGCACCGGGTTGCCGGTGACGACGGCGTTCTTCACCCGGCGCGTCGATTCGCCGTCGAAGCCGAAGGCGATGCGGTCGGCCACCGGCAGCAGCGCCTTGTTGCTCATCAGCAGCGCGGCGTCGGCGTTCACCAGCATCAGCGGCTTGTTCAGCAGCGAGGCCATCATGCCGCCCGGAAAGCACACGTAGCCGCCCATGCCCAGCACCGCGCTCGCGCGGCGCCGGCGCAGGATGCGCAGGCAGCTGCCGAAGGCGCCGAGCAGGCGGAACCCGCCCGTGGCCGTGTGCACGAGGCCCTTGCCGCGCAGGCCGCTGAAGCGGATGGTGTCCATCTCGATGCCCGTGGGCGGCACGAGCCGGTTCTCCATGCCGTGCGTGGTGCCGAGCCAGCTCACCGTCCAGCCGCGCGACTGGATCTCGCGCGCCACGGCGAGGCCCGGGATGACGTGGCCGCCAGTGCCCGCGGCCATGACGACGAGGTGGCGGCTCATGCGCGCCCTCCCCGCATGAGCTGCCTGTTCTCGATGTCCACCCGCAGCACGATCCCCAGCGCCACCAGGTTGACCAGCAGCGCCGAGCCGCCATAGCTCATCAGCGGCAGCGTCAGCCCCTTGGTCGGCAGCACGCCCAGGTTCACGCCCATGTTGATGAACGCCTGCCCGCCGGTCCACAGGCCGACGCCCTGCGCGAACAGCCCCGCGAACACCCGGTCGAGCGCGATGGCCTGGCGCCCGATGTGGAACATGCGCCGCGCGAGCCAGAAGAACGCGAAGATGACGCAGGCGACGCCGACGAAGCCGAGCTCCTCGCCGATCACCGCGAGCAGGAAGTCGGTGTGCGCCTCCGGCAGGTAGTGCAGCTTCTCGACGCTGGCGCCCAGGCCCTGGCCGAAGATCTCGCCGCGGCCGAAGGCGATGAGCGAGTGCGAGAGCTGGTAGGCCTTGCCCAGCGTGTACTTCTCGTCCCACGGGTTCAGGTAGGCGAAGATGCGCTCGCGCCGCCACTCGCTGAAGGCGATCATCGCGACGAAGGCGCCCACCAGCACCAGGCTGATGAGCAGGAACATGCGCCCGTTCACGCCGCCGAGGAAGAGGATGCCCATCGCGATCATGGCGATGACGAGGAAGGCGCCCATGTCCGGCTCGGCCAGCAGCAGCACGCCCACCACGGCCACGGCGATCGCCATCGGCGTCACGGCGCGGAAGAAGTTCTCCTTCACGTCCATCTTGCGCACCATGTAGCCGGCGGCGTACATGGCCATGGCGAGCTTGCCCAGCTCGCTGGGCTGGAAGTTGAAGACGCCCAGCGCGATCCAGCGGCGCGCGCCGTTCACCGGGTTGCTGATGCCCGGCACCAGCACGGCGATCAGCAGCGCCAGCGTGCCGATGAACAGGCCCGGCGCCCACTTCTCCCACACCGCCATCGGCACCTGCACCGCCACGACGGCCAGCCCCGCGCCGACGACGATGGAGAACAGGTGCCGCACCAGGAAGTGGGTGTGCTCGTAGCGCGCGAAGCGCGGGTTGTCCGGCAGCGCGACGGAGGCGCTGAAGACCATCACCGCGCCCAGCGCCACCAGCGCCACCACCACCCACACCAGCGTCTGGTCGAAGCCGAGCAGCCGCGTCGGCTGGCCGGCGGAGACCGATATCCAGTCGCGCACCGGCACCGCGACCTGCTCGCGGCCGCGGCGGCGGAACACGGCCGCCAGGCGCGCCTTGAGCGCGTCGAACCCGCTGCGGGCGGTGCTGCTCATGTCGCGACCTCGCCCTGCTCGCGCGCCACCGCCAGCACTTCGTCGACGAAGACCTGGGCGCGGTGCGGGTAGTTGCGGAACATGTCCAGGCTGGCGCAGGCGGGGCTGAGCAGCACCGCGTCGCCGGCATGGGCGCGCTCGAAGCACCAGCGGGTGGCGGCTTCGAGCGTGTCGTGGCGCTGCACCGGCACGCCGGCGGCGGCGATGGCGGCCTCCACCGCCGGCGCGTCGCGCCCGAGGGTCGCCACGGCGCGGGCGTGGCGCGACAGCGGCCCGGCCAGCGGCGAGAAGTCCTGACCCTTGCCGTCGCCGCCGAGGATGACGACCAGCCGCGCCGGCGCGCGGTCGGCGCCGAGGCCGTCGATCGCGGCCACCGTGGCGCCGACATTGGTGCCCTTGCTGTCGTCGAAGGCGTCGATGCCGTTCACCGTGGCGACGTAGGCCACGCGGTGCGGCTCGCCGCGGTATTCGCGCAGGCCGTGCAGCATGGGCGCGAGCGGGCAGCCGATGGCCGTGGCCAGCGCCAGCGCCGCCAGCGCGTTGGCCGCGTTGTGGCGGCCGCGCACGCGCAGCGCGTCGGCGGGCATGAGGCGCTGGATGTGCAGTTCCTCGTCCTCCGCGGCGGCGCCCCGCCGCGCGCGCTTCACCGTCTCGTCGGCCTCCATGGCGCGCACCAGCCAGGCCATGCCGTTCTCGACCACCAGGCCGAAGTCGCCCGGCCGGCGCGGCGCGTCCAGTCCGAAGCGCAGCACCGCGCGCTCGATCGGCTTCGCGTGGCGGCCCTTCTGCGGCACCGGCTCGGGCACGAGCCGCTCGACCGCCGGGTCGTCGCGGTTGATCACCATCACCGCCTGCCTGCCGAAGATGCGCGCCTTGGCCGCGACGTAGGCGGCCATCGTGCCGTGCCAGTCGAGGTGGTCCTGCGTGATGTTGAGCACCGTGGCCGCATCCGGCTCGAAGCCCTTGGCGTCGTCGAGCTGGAAGCTGGAGAGCTCGAGCACCCACACCTGCGGCAGGTGCTCGAAGACCGGCGCGGCGGGCGGCGGCGGGGCGAGCTCCAGCGGGGTGTCGTCGTCGGGCGGCGGCGCGCCCTCGGTCCCTTCCTCTTCGTCGCCGTCCGTCGCGGAGCCGGCGTCGGCATCGGCGAGGCCCGCTCCCTCTCCCGCCTGCGGGAGAGGGCTGGGGTGAGGGCCACCGGCCTCGCCCGCAGCCCCGACCTCCGGCTCCAGATCCAGCGCATCCGCCAGCGTCTGCAGCATCGTCGGCCCGACATTCCCCGCCATCGCCACCCGCCGCCCCGCGCGCTCGATCATCAGCGCGGCCATGGCCGTGGTCGTGGTCTTGCCGTTGGTGCCGGTGATCGCCACCACCTGGGGCGCATAGCCACGCTCGGCCTTCAGGTCGGCCAGCGCGCGCGCGAAGAGCTCGAGCTCGCCCTGCACCAGCGCGCCGCGGTCGGCCGCGCGGGCGACGGCGCCGGCGATGCGCTCGTCCGCCGGCGCCAGGCCCGGGCTCTTGAGCACCAGCTGCACGCCGTCGAGCAGCGCGTCGTCGAGCGCGCCGCCATGCAGCGTGGCGGCGGGCACGTGCTCGGCCAGCGCCGCGGCCTGCGGCGGCGCCTCGCGCGAATCCCACACGCGCACCGTCGCCCCGCAGCGCGCGCACCAGCGCGCCATCGCCAGCCCCGATTCGCCGAGGCCGAGCACAAGGACGTGGATGCCGTTCAGGTGCTTCATCACCGCAGCTTGAGACTGGCAAGGCCGATCAGGCACAGCAGCATCGTCACGATCCAGAAGCGGATCACGACCTGCGTCTCCTTCCAGCCGGATTTCTCGAAGTGGTGGTGCAGCGGCGCCATCTTCAGGATGCGCCGGCCGGTGCCCGTCACCTTCTTCGTGTACTTGAACCACGCCACCTGCAGCATCACCGACAGCGCCTCGGCCACGAAGATGCCACCCATGATGCCGAGCACGATCTCCTGCCGCGTGATGACGGCGATGGTGCCCAGCGCGCCGCCGAGCGCCAGCGCGCCCACGTCGCCCATGAACACCTGCGCCGGGTGCGCGTTGAACCACAGGAAGGCCAGGCCCGCGCCGGCCATGGCGGCGCAGAAGATCAGCAGCTCGCCGGCGCCGGGGATGTAGGGGAACAGCAGGTAGCGGCTGTAGACCGAGCTGCCCGTCACGTAGGCGAACACGCCCAGCGCCGAGCCCACCATCACCACCGGCATGATGGCCAGGCCGTCGAGGCCGTCGGTCAGGTTGACCGCGTTGCTCGCGCCCACGATCACGAAGTAGCTCAGGCCAATGAAGCCGAACACGCCCAGCGGGTAGCTGATGGTCTTGATGAACGGCAGCATCAGGTCGGCCTTGGGCGGCAGCTCGTTGGAGAAGCCGCTCCTCACCCAGTCGACGAAGAGCTCGAGCACGCGCAGGTACGAGGTCTCGCTCACGCTGAAGGCGAGGTAGATCGCCGCCACCAGGCCGATGAGCGACTGCCACAGGTACTTCTCGCGCGAGCTCATGCCCTCGGGGTTCTTGTGCACCACCTTGCGGTAGTCGTCGACCCAGCCGATGGCGCCGAAGCCGATCGTCACCAGCATCACGATCCACACGAAGCGGTTGCTCCAGTCGAACCACAGCAGCGTGGACACGCCGATGCCGATGAGGATGAGCACGCCGCCCATCGTCGGCGTGCCCGCCTTGGCGATGTGCGCCTGCACGCCGTACTCGCGGATGGGCTGGCCGATCTTCATCGCCGTGAGGCGGCGGATCACCCACGGCCCGAAGGCCAGGCCGATGAGCAGCGCGGTGAGCGCGGCCATCACCGCGCGGAAGGTGATGTACTGGAAGACGCGGAAGAAGCCGAAGTCCGGCGACAGCGTCTGCAGCCACTGCGCGAGACTAAGCAGCATGGGCGTCCCCCGGGGCGGTGAGCGCGGCCACCACCCGTTCCATCGTCATGAAGCGCGAGCCCTTGACGAGCACCGCGCGGCAGGCCGGCGCCCCACGCAGCCCATCGCCCAGCGCCGCGAGCAGCGCCGCCACGTCGTCGAAGTGCCGCGCGCCGGCGAAGGCCGCGGCGGCGTGCGTGGCGAGGGGGCCGGCGGTCCACAGCGCCTCGATGCCGCGCTCGCGCGCATAGGCGCCCACCTCGGCATGGAAGGCCGGCCCCTGGTCGCCCACCTCGCCCATGTCGCCCAGCACCAGCCAGCGCGGCGCCGGCAGCGCGGCCAGCACGTCGATGGCGGCGCGCACGGAATCGGGGTTGGCGTTGTAGGTGTCGTCGACGAGCGTGACGCGCTCGCCGCCGCGCGCGAAGGCCTTGACCTGCGAGCGGCCCTTCACCGGCTCGAAGGCCTCGAGCCCTCGCGTGATCGCATCGAGCGGGCAGCCGGCGGCGAGCGCGCAGGCAGTGACCGCCAGCGCGTTCTTGACGTTGTGCAGGCCGGCCACGTGCAGCGACAGCACGGCGTCGCCTGCGGGCGTGCGCAGCGCGACCTGCCAGTGGTCGGCGTGCCATTGCGCCTGCGCCGTGATGTCGGCGTCACCCGCCAACGCGAACGTGAGCACGCGGCGCGCACCGGCCAGCGTGCGCCATAGCAGCGTGAATTCCTCGCCGGCCGGGAACACCGCGGTGCCGTCCGGGGGCAAGGCCTCGATCACGCTGCCGTTCTCGCGCGCCACCGCCTCCACGCTGGCCATGAACTCCTGGTGCTCGCGCTGCGCGTTGTTGACCAGCGCGACGGTGGGCGCGGCGAAGCGGGCCAGCCGCGCGATCTCGCCCGGGTGGTTCATGCCGAGCTCCACCACGCCGGCGCGGTGCCCGCCGCGCAGGCGCAGCAGCGTGAGCGGCACGCCGATGTCGTTGTTGAAGTTGCCCTGCGTCGAGAACGCGGCCTCGCCGTGCGCGGCGCGCAGGATGGCCGCGACCATCTGCGTGACCGTGGTCTTGCCGTTGCTGCCCGCCACCGCGACCAGCGGCAGCGTGAAGCGGCGCCTCCAGCCGGCGGCGAGCTCGCCCAGCGCGGCGCGGGTGTCGGCCACCTGCAGGCCCGGCAGCCCGGCCTCGGCCAGGCCCCGCTCGGCCAGCGCCGCCACCGCGCCCGCGGCGCGCGCCTGCGCGAGGAAGTCGTGCGCGTCGAAGTGCTCGCCCTCGAGCGCGACGAACAGGTCGCCGGGCTGCAGGCTGCGCGTGTCGCTGTGCACGCGCGTGACCATGGTCGCGCCGTCGCCGACCAGCACCGAGCCCGGCAGCAGCGCCTGTGCCTCGTGCAGCGTCATCATGCGGCGGCCCTCCTCGCGTCGAGCGCGGCGCGCGCTTCGGCGGCATCGGAAAACGGCAGTCTGGCGCCGGCGATTTCCTGATAATCCTCATGCCCCTTGCCGGCGATCAGGATCACGTCGTTGGCGGCGGCAGTGCGCACGGCGTGGCGGATCGCCTCACGGCGATCCTCGATGACGATAGCCTGCGCCGGCTGCGCCATCCCGGCCACGATCTGCGACAGGATGGCCGCCGGCGCTTCGCCGCGCGGGTTGTCGCTGGTCACCACGGCGTGGTCGGCCAGCTGCACGGCGAGCGCGCCCATCAGCGGGCGCTTGGTCGCGTCGCGGTTGCCGCCGCAGCCGAACACGCACCACAGCGCGCCGCTGCGCGCCTGGGTGAGCGGGCGCAGCGCCTGCAGCGCCTTCTCCAGCGCGTCGGGCGTGTGGGCGTAGTCGACCACCGCCTCGGGCTCGCCGGCCGCGCCCGGCACGCGCTGCATGCGCCCCGGCACGGGGCCGAGGCGGCTGCACGCGGCGGCGGCATCGGCCAGCGGCACGCCGGCCGCGCGCAGGGCGCCCACCACCGCCAGCAGGTTGGACACGTTGTAGTCGCCGATGAGCGACGTGCGCACCGCCGCGCGCTGCCCGCCTTCGTGCAGCTCGAAGCCGAGGCCGCCGTCGGCGTAGCCGACGTCCAGGGCGCGCAGCCGCGCCGGCCGGTGCACGGCATAGGTCCACAGCGCCATCGGCCCGTCGCGGAACTGCCGCGCCACGGCCGCGCCCTGCTCGTCGTCGACGTTGATCACCGCGGCGCGCAGGCCGGGCCACTCGAACAGCCGCGACTTGGCGAACCAGTAGGCCGTCATCGAGCCGTGGTAGTCGACGTGGTCGCGCGTGAAGTTGGTGTAGAGGGCGGTGTCGATGGCCGTGCCGTCGAGCCGGTGCTCGGCCAGGCCGATGGACGAGGCCTCGATCGCGCAGGCGGCGAAGCCGGCGTCGGCGAAGCGGCGGAAGGCGTCCTGCAGCGTGACGGGGTCGGGCGTGGTCAGGCCCGTCGATTCGATGCGGCCGGGCGCGTCGCCCAGCGGCGGCTCGCCCACGCCCAGCGTGCCGATCACGCCGCAGCGCGCGCCCAGCGCGGTGAGCGCCTGCGCCACCCACCACGCGGTGGAGGTCTTGCCGTTGGTGCCGGTCGAGGCGATCACGCGCAGCGCGCGGCTCGGCGCGCCGGCGAAGGCGGCGGCGAGCGGACCGGTGGCCGCCTTCAGCCGCGGCAGCGCGGCGATGCGCCCGTCGTCGAAGCCGAAGGCCTCCACGCCCTCGGCCTCGACCAGGCAGGCCGCCGCGCCCGCATCGAGCGCCGCCGTCACGTACTGCCGGCCGTCCTGCGCATGGCCGGGCCAGGCGATGAAGGCGGCGCCGGGCGCCACGCGCCGGCTGTCCGTCGTCAGCGCGACGGCGCCGCGCTCGGCCAGCCAGACCAGCGCGTCGCGGATCGAATCGAGCCGGCGCGGCGCCATCAGAAGCTCTCCTCGGCCGCGGGCAGGTCGTTGGTCACGATCTGCGGCATCACGTCGATGTCGGGCGCCACGCCCAGCGTGCGCAGCGTCTGCTGCACCACCTCGCTGAACACCGGCGCGGCCACCTGACCGCCGTAGTACTGGCCGTTGCTCGGCTCGTCGACCATCACCGCGACGATGATGCGCGGCTGGCTGATGGGCGACAGGCCGACGAACCACGAGCGGTATTTCTTGTCCGCGTAGCCCTTGCCTTCCTGCTTGTAGGCGGTGCCCGACTTGCCGCCCACCGAGTAGCCGATGGCCTGCGCCTTCGGGCCCGTGCCGCCGGGGCCGGCGGCCATGCGCAGCATGTCGCGCACGGCCTGCGCCGTCTTCGGCGAGATCACGCGGATGCCCGCCGCCGGCTCGGGGCTCTTCGTGATGGTGGCGGGGATCACCGCGCCATCGTGCGCGAACACGGTGTAGGCGTGCGCCAGCTGGAACAGCGAGGTCGACAGGCCGTAGCCGTAGCTCATCGTCGCCTGCTCGATGGGCCGCCAGCTCTTGTACGGGCGCAGCCGCCCGGTCACGGCGCCGGGGAACTGCAGCTGCGGCTTCTGGCCGAAGCCGACCTGGCTGAACAGCTCCCACATCTCGCGCGGCTGCATCTGCATCGCCATCTTGACGGTGCCGACGTTGCTCGACTTCTGGATCACCTCGGCCACCGTCAGCGCGCCGTGCGGGTGCGAGTCGCTGATCGTGGCGCCGGTGATGGTGATGCGCCCCGGCGCCGTCTGGATCACGGTGTTCGGCTTGACGCGGCCGGTCTCCATCGCCCAGGCGGCGATGAAGGGCTTCATCGTCGAGCCGGGCTCGAAGATGTCGGTGAGCGCGCGGTTGCGCAGCTGCGCGCCGCTCAGGTTGCGGCGGTCGCCGGGGTTGTAGCTCGGGTAGTTGGCCAGCGCCAGCACCTCGCCGCTCTGCGCGTCGAGCACCACCACGCTGCCGGCCTTGGCCTTGTGCTGGATGACCGCGTCGCGGATGCGCTGGTAGGCGAAGAACTGCACCTTGGAGTCGATGGACAGGGTGATGTCCTGGCCGTCGACCGGCGCCACGCTCTCGCCGATGTCCTCGACCACGCGGCCGAGGCGGTCCTTGATCACCCGGCGCGAGCCCTCGCGGCCGGCCAGCGCCTTCTGGAAGCCGAGCTCGATGCCCTCCTGCCCCAGCCCTTCCACGCCCGCGAAGCCCACCACGTGCGCCGCGGCCTCGCCCTCGGGGTACTTGCGTTTGTACTCGCGCACCTGGTGGATGCCCTTGATGCCGAGCGCGAGCGCGTCCTTGGCCACCTGGTCGTCGACCTGGCGGCGCAGCCACACGAAGTTGGGGCTGCGCTCCAGCATCTGCTCAAGCTGCTTCGGCGTGAGCTGCAGCAGCCGGGCCAGCTTCGTGCGCTGCGACGCATCGGCCTCGAAGTCCTTCGGAATGGCCCACAGCGAAGGCGCCGGCACGCTGGCCGCGAGGATCATGCCGTTGCGGTCGAGGATGCGCCCGCGGCTGGCCGGCAGCTCCAGCGTGCGCGCGTAGCGGATCGCGCCCTGCTGCTGGAAGAAGCTGCTGTCGACGATCTGCACGTAGGCCGCGCGCCCGGCCAGCCCGCAGAAGCCCAGGCCCACCATGGCGACGAACAGCTTGGAGCGCCACGGCGGCGTGCGCGAGGCCAGCAGCGGGCTGCTCGAGTAGTTGAGGCTGCGCACGCTGTTGGCGAGCGCGCGCGCGGTCTTGCCCGAGGGCACCCTGGCGCCGCCCTTGCCGCGCCCTTTCTTCTCGCCGCCGAGCCCGTTCACCCAGTTCACGGCCGCACCCCCGAAGCCCCGGCAGCGGGGCCATAGGTCACGTACTGCGTGATCGCCGGCGTGGCACTGCGCATGGCGAGGCGGTCGCGCGCGGTGCGCTCCACGCGCAGCGGCGTGGCCTGGGTCTGGCGCTCGGCCGACAGGCGCTCGTGCTCGACCTCGAGGCGGTGCTGCTCGTTGCGCGCGCGGTCGAGCTCGCCATACAGGCGCCGCCCGTCGTAGGACACGCGCACGAGGTAGCCGCTGCTCACCAGCAGCGCCAGCAGCAGGATGACGTTCAGCCGCGTCACGCCGCGCCTCCCGCCGGCACGGCCGTGCGCTCGGCCACGCGCATCACCGCCGAGCGCGCGCGCGGGTTGGCGCGCAGTTCCGCCTCGCCCGGCTTCACGCGGCCGAGTGCGCGCAGCCGCGTCGGCCGCTCGGGCGCGAAGGGCGCGCGGCGATCGATCTCGGCACGGCTTTCGCGCGCGATGAAGGTCTTGACGATGCGGTCTTCCAGCGAGTGGAAGCTGATGACCACCAGCCGCCCGCCGGGGGCGAGCAGTCCGAGCGCGAGCTTCAGTCCCTGTTCGAGCTCCTCAAGCTCGGCGTTGACGAAAATCCGAAGAGCCTGAAATGTGCGCGTCGCAGGGTCCTGGCCCGGCTCTCGGGTCTTGACCGCACGAGCCACGAGTTCGGAAAGCTCCCGCGTGGTTCGAACAGGATTCCCGCCTTCGCGCCGAGCAACAAGCGCCTTTGCAACCTGTAGAGCAAACCGTTCTTCCCCATAGTTCTTGATGACCTCCGCGATGTGGCGCTCGTCGGCGCGAGCCAGGAACTCGGCGGCGCTCTCGCCGCGGGTGGTGTCCATGCGCATGTCCAGCGGCCCGTCGAAACGGAAGCTGAAGCCGCGCGCGGGATCGTCGATCTGCGGCGACGAGACGCCCAGGTCGAGCAGCAGCCCGTCGACCCGCTCGATGCCCTGCGCCGCCAGCACGGCCGGCAGGTCGGCGAAGTTGGTGTGATGGATGGAGAAACGCGGGTCATCGACCCGCGTTTGTCCTGAGGTCGCGGCAAGGACGGCTTGTGGATCCCGGTCGACGGCCACCAGCCTTCCCCGGGGCGACAGCCGCGACAGCAGCAGCCGCGAATGGCCGCCGCGGCCGAAGGTGCCGTCCACGTAGGTGCCGTCGGGCGTGGTCACGAGCGCGTCCACCGCCTCGTGCAGTAGGACGGTCGCGTGCGTGAGGATGCCAGCCCCTCGCTCGCGGGATACCGCGAGCGATCCCCCGAGGGGATCGAGCCCGGCTTGGGGCGGCCCGGCGCTCGGGCTCGCGGCAGGTTGGCGGCGTCGGGCGCTCATCGTCAGAAGCTGAAGTCCTTCAGCGCATCCGGCATCTCGGATTGCATCACGCGCGCCTCGTGCTCGGCGTAACGCGCGGCGTCCCACAGCTCGAAGTGGCTGCCCATACCGAGCAGCATCACGTCGCGGGTGAGGCCGGCGGCGGCACGCAGTTCGGGGGCGATGAGCACGCGCGAGGAGCCGTCGATCTCGACGTCCATCGCGTTGCCGAGGAACACCCGCTTCCAGCCGCTGGCCGACATCGGCAGCGCCGCCACGCGCTCGCGGAAGCCCTCCCACGCCGGGCGCGGAAAGATCATCAGCGAGCCCTCGGGGTGCTTGGTGATCGTGAGCTGGTTGACGCCCATCGCGGCCAGCACCTCGCGGTGGCGCGACGGCATGGCGAGACGCCCCTTGCCGTCCAGCGTCAGCGCCGCAGGCCCCTGGAACACGATGTTTGCCACGCTACGACACCCTCATTTGCCACGTTTTCCCACAAAAATGCACTTCAATGCACTGTAGCCGAGGGACTGGGGCCGGTCAACGGAAGTTGTAAAGAAAATTCAATGGAATCAAGCACTTAGCGGCGCTTTGTCACACACAAAGGCGGATCGAAAAGCGTTCAAAACCAATGACTTGCGCCACTGTTTGAAAGCCAAGCATGAGGAGTTGCGGGTTTTGACCACCCGTATTTGCCCGGGTTGATCCGGGGCGCGCCCGCCCAGGCGGCCGCGTCGGCGCGGTGCCGCGGGGACCGCGTGCGGTCGCTGCTAGGCCGCCTCGGCGGCCAGTTCCACCCGGTTGCGCCCGGCCGTCTTGGCGCGGTAGAGCGCCGCGTCGGCGTCGGCGATGTAGTCATCGGCCGCGACGCCCGGCGCGGTCACCCGGGCGGCCACGCCGATGCTCACGCGCAGCGGCACGCGCTCGCCGCGGCTGACGAAGGCCAGCGACTCCACCGCCCGGCGGGCGCGCTCGGCCACCTCCAGCGCCCGGCCGGGGCCGGTGGCGGGCAGCACGAGCGCGAACTCCTCGCCGCCGTAGCGCGCCACCAGGTCGGTGGTGCGGGCGCTGGCGCGCAGCGCCTGGGCCACGAGCTTCAGGCCCTCGTCGCCGGCCACGTGCCCGTGGCGGTCGTTGATCCGCTTGAAGTGGTCGATGTCGGCCAGCAGCAGCGCGAGCGGCTCGCCGGTGCGCCCCGAGCGCTCCATCTCGCGGGCGAGCACCTCGTCGAAGTAGCGCCGGTTGTGCAGCCGGGTGAGCGCATCGGTGATGCTCAGCTGGCCGAGCTCCGCGTTGGCGCGCTCCAGCTCGGCGGTGCGCGCCAGCACGCGCTGCTCCAGCGCCTCGTTGGCGCGCTGCTGCGCAGCCAGCGCCTGGGCCTGCGCGTGGATCTTCTGCTCGCGCTCGGCCTGCAGGCTCTGCGTGAGCTGCAGCGTCTGCCGCTGGGCCTGCTCCCTCGACAGGCGCTCGCGCCGGATGCGCTCGGCCAGCGCCACCGACAGCAGCACCGTCTCGAGCACGAAGCCGATGTGCTGGCCGTGGTCGGCCAGCAGGTTGCCCTCGGTGACGCCCATGACGGACAGCAGCATCGCGAGAGTGCCCAGCACCAGCGCCGACCACGCCAGCGTGAAGTAGCGCGCCGACACGTTGCCCCGCCACATCAGCCGCAGCGAGCTGTACAGGGCGACGAAGCCGCTCACCATGCCCACCAGCGCCACGGCGGCGAAGAAGTGCCACGACGGCGCCAGCGCCCACGGCAGCGCGACGGACCAGAAGCCGACGAAGGCCGTGTTCATGTGCAGCAGGTGCGGCAGGCCGCAGTGCTTCAGGTCGAGGAACCGGCGGAAGAAGAGCGAGGCGAACAGGAAGCACAGGCAGGCCGTCACGCCGTAGCCGTGGGTGTTCATCCAGACGGCGTCGCCCCAGACGTAGAGCGGCCCGTAGCCCGTGGTCACCAGCTCGTAGGCGATGACGGCCAGCAGGTAGGCGGTGTAGTAGGCGTAGCTGCGGTCGCCGGTGAACCACTGCAGGCTGGCGTTGTAGAGCAGCATCACCACGAGCACGCCGAACAGCACGCCGGTGAGCACCGCGCGGTCGTAGCGCTCGGCGCGCCAGCCGGCGGCGTCGCGGATGACCAGCGGCACCAGGGCCGAGCTGACCGGCACCACGCGCAGCAGCACGGTGACGGTGCGGCCGGCGGGCGCGTCCAGCGCGAAGGCGAACGCCGGGTCCTGCATGCCGCGGCCCAGCTCGGCGCGGGCAGGCTCCGACCAGCGCCGCGCCTGCGGGTCGTAGGCGTGCAAGGCCACGCCGCGCAGCATGGGCCATTCGACGGCGAGCAGCCAGTCGTTGCGCTCGGTGCGGTTCTCGACCTCGAACCGGATCCAGATCGGATGGATCTCGGTGGGCAGGTTGATGCGCCCCTTGCCATGCGCGCGCCAGCGGGCGGCGAGCGCCGGGTCGCTCACCTGCTCGCGCGTGAGGGGCTGGCCGGCCTCCTCGACCAGCAGCTCGACGCCGTGGCGCACCACCGCGCCGCGCGGGTCGTCCAGCACCACCGGCCGGGGCGACGCTGCGGCGCCGCAGGGCCAGGCGAGCGCGAGCCAGCCGAGCAACAGCAGCAGCCAGGACGCGCGCGGTGTGGAACGAATGGGCATGCCGGGAACCCGGCCCGACGGCCGGGCCGGCCGGCGGAAACGCCGGCTTCCGCCAGGTTATCGGCCGGCGCCGGCGCGGCAGCAGGCCTTTCGCCCACCGGCCCGCCGGCCGGCGCCCCGTCGCGTGGCCTATCGCACGAACCGGCCCCCCCCCCCCCCCCCGCAGGGGCGGGGGCGGCGCTCAGTGGTGGCGGTGGTCCCAGCCGCGCTTGGCGACGTAGGTGCCCGCCAGCACGGCGCCGGCGACCATCAGCATGGTGCCGGCCGGCATGGCCTTCACGGCGTCGACCGCCGCCTCGCCCGCGTGCGGCGCCATCAGCGCCATTCGGCGCTTGGTCATCTGCGCGCCCAGCACCTGCAGGCGGTCGGCCAGCAGCTGCTCGGCCGCGGGCAGCAGCGAGGTTTCCTCGTCGGCCACGTGGTGCATCACGTCGCGCATGAGCGCGTGGAAGGTGCTGTCGTAGGTGGCGTCGGTGGGTTCCAGCTCGCGAAGAATGCCGATCAGGCGGCGCATCTCGGCGTGTTCCGGAATGCTTTTTTCGGTGACCGTGCTGTCGGCGCCGACGGCTTCCATCGCGGGGTAGAAGATTTCCTCCTCCAGCTGGGCATGCACTTCCAGCGCGAGGCAGACGTGGCGCACCAGCCCTTCCTTCATCGCGGGCGACAGGTCGGCGTGGTACTTGTGGAATGCCGTCAGCACGTGGGAATGGTCCGTGCGGATCATCGCGGTGATGCTCGGCGACAGCTTGCTCAGCAGGGTCATGGCGGCGGCTCCTGGCGTTGAGGTGATCCAGCCATGCGGCAAGCGCCATTCCCGTCTCAGCGCGGCGACACCCCGATCAGCCACTGGTGCAGCCAGAGGTAGAACACGACGAACAGCACCAGGCCGCCCGCCACGGCCATGGCGTCGTTCACCGGGCGCGGCGGCGCGCCGGGCACCGGCCGCGGCGCGCGCCGCTTCAGCGAGATGCGGTCGGCCACGGCCCAGGCGAGGAACCCGCCGAACAGCAGCACGTCGGCCAGGGTGCCGTTGGCCAGCAGGTGCGCGGTGGCCCACAGCTTGGTGGCCAGCAGCATCGGGTGCTTCGCGGCGCGCTGGATGCGCCCCGGCAGGTAGGCCGCCAGCAGCAGCGGGAACACCGGCAGGAGCAGCAGCAGCGCCAGGTGCCGCAGGGCCAGCGGCGGGCTGTAGAGCACCACCGGCGACTGCCGCGCCGCGCCGTAGCCGACGACGATCAGCACGAAGCCCACGGCCGCGATCACCGCGTACAGGCCCTTCCACGGCCCGTCGCCCAGGCGCGCATGCTGCGCGTCGCGCCAGCCCGGGGCGACGATGGACACCGAATGGATGCCGAGAAAGACGATCAGACCGAGAACCAGCCACAGCATGATGAAGCGCTCCTTCGCCCCCGGGGCGGGAGACGGCGGCGGCCAGTGTAGGCCGCGCGCCCGGCGTTCACTGCAGCCGCGGCTTCACCCAGAGCCAGGCGAGCATGCCCACGCCCATCATCGCCAGCGACATCAGCGCCAGCGCGCGGGTGGAATGCATCACCAGCGGCGCGACGACGCCGGCGACCACGCCGTTGGCGAGGCTGCCGATGCAGGCCTGGAACGACGAGGCCATGCCGCGCCGCTCGGGCACGAGGTCGAGCACCATCAGCGTGACCACCGGCACCATCAGCGCCCAGCCGAACGAGAACACCGCGATCGGCACCATCGCCCACCAGTACTGCGGCACGAAGGCGAAGTTCAGCGCCACGTTGAGCAGCGACACCAGCAGCATGATCACGAAGCCGTGGCGGATCTGGTGCCGCGGCTTGATCTTCCCGGCCAGCCGCCCCGACAGCCACGCCCCGCCCATGATCCCGCCGATGTTGAGCAGGAAGAACCAGAAGAAGTGCCCCGGCGCCAGGCCGAGGTGCTCGCCGAGGAACACCGGCGCCGACAGCACGTACAGGAACATGCCGTTGAACGGGATGCCGCTGGCCACGACCAGCATCAGGAAGCGCGGGCTGGAACCAAGCGACCAGTACCCGCGCATCAGGCTGCGCACGTGGAAGGGCTGGCGGTGCGACAGGTGCAGCGTCTCCGGCAGCAGCCGCCAGTTCGCCACCCACAGCGCCGCGCCGAGCACGGCCAGCAGCCAGAAGATCGAGTGCCAGTCGGCATGCACGAACAGGAAGCCGCCGATCATCGGCGCCACCGCCGGCGCCACGCCGAAGTAGATGGTCACCTGCGACATCACGCGCTGCGCGTCGGCGGGCGCGAACATGTCGCGGATGACGGCGCGCGAGACCACGATGCCCGCGCCGGCCGAGATGCCCTGCACGGCGCGGAAGAACACCAGCTGGCCGATCGTCTGCGACAGCGCGCAGCCCACCGACGCCAGCGTGAACAGCGCCACGCCCGACAGCACCACCGGCCGCCGCCCGAAGCTGTCGGACAGCGCGCCGTGGAACAGGTTCATCACCGCGAAGCCGAACAGGTAGGCCGACAGCGTCTGCTGCATCTGCACCGGCGTGGCGCCGGTCGACTGCGCGATGCCGGCGAACGCCGGCAGGTAGGTGTCGATCGCGAACGGCCCGAGCATGCCCAGGCAGGCCAGCAGCACGGCGAAGGCCCAGCGCGGGGCGCGCCAGAGGGTGTGGGCGTCGGGGTTCATGCGTCGGGGAAAACCCGGCAGTGTAGCGACGCCCCCTTGGGCCTGCCGTGAGCAGGCGCATGGGGCCCCGCGCCGCGCCCGGGCGCGGCCGATAAAGTGTGAAGCGAGCCGATAGGCCGGATTCTGTGCGGCGGCCCCTTCTTTCGAAGCGCCCGCCGTGACCGCCATTCCTCTGGGCCGTGGATCGCTCGCACGGCTCGATGCCACCTACCCGCCAGCTCCGCGGAGCCACATCGACGCTGGCCTATTTGGTGTTGCTGCGCGTAGAGATTGCCCGTTTCACCCGAACTGAATCGGCTCGTCTCTGTTGCTCTGATCCTCACCTCACGGTGGACAGCCGTTAGCTGCTACGCCGCCCTGTGCAGTCCGGACCTTCCTCCAGTGCGCCCTTTCGGGCCTTGCACCAGCGGCGGTCTGGCTCGCTTCACGGGCGTGATTATCCCCGGCCGTTGCGCGCGACGCGCTTGTCGCGCAGCACGATCTGGCTGCCGCGGCGATCCAGCTCGAACAGCTGCGTCGCCTCGATCAGGTCGATCAGCTTGCGGTAGCCGTAGTTGCGCGGGTCGAACGAGGCCTGGTTGCCGATCTGCTGGCCGACCGACCCGAGCGAGGACCAGCCGTCCTCGCCGATGGCCGTCTCCACCGCGTTGCGCAGCAGGCTCACGAGGCGCGCGTCCTGGCGCAGGGCCGAGGTGTCGGCCTTGTCGGCCCTGGCCGCCGGCTCGGCCTCGGGCGGCGCCTCGGCCTTGCCCGCGGCGCGCGTCTTGCGCGCGGGCGCCTTGGCCGGGGCCGGCTTGGAGGCCTCCTCGGCCGCGGCCGGGCTGCCCAGGTTCTCGAGGTAGAGGAAGCGCGAGCAGGCGTTGACGAAGGGCGCGGGCGTCTTCTTCGCGCCGAAGCCGTAGACGATGGCGCCCTTGGCCTTCAGGTGCATCACCAGCGGCGTGAAGTCGGCGTCGGAGGAGACGATGCCGAAGGCCTCGGGCCGGTCGGTGTAGAGCAGGTCCATCGCGTCGATGACCATCACCATGTCGGTCGCGTTCTTGCCGCGGCTGTAGTCGAACTGCTGCACCGGCTTGATGGCGTACTCGTGCAGCACCGCCTCCCAGCCCTTGAGCCCGTCCTTCTTCCAGTTGCCGTAGGCGCGGCGGATATTGGCGACGCCCAGCTTCGCCAGCTCGGCGAGGATGACGTCGATCTTGCTCGCCGGCGAGTTGTCGGCGTCGATGAGCAGCGCGATGCCCGGTTGCTTCTCGATCATGCGGCCACCTCGTCCACTTGTTGCCATGCCAGCGTCTCGCCGCCGCACAGCGGCTTGAGCTGCGCCTCGCCGAAGGGCAGCGTCTCGGGCAGCGTCCAGGGCTGCCGGCGCAGCGTGACGGTGCCGGTGTTGCGCCGCAGGCCGTAGAAGGCCGGGCCGTTGAAGCTGGCGAAGGCTTCCAGCTTGTCCAGCGCGCCGGCGGCGTCGAAGGCCTCGGCATAGAGCTCCAGCGCCGTCAGCGCCGTGTAGCAGCCGGCGCAGCCGCTGGCGTGCTCCTTCAGGTGCGCCGGGTGCGGCGCACTGTCGGTGCCGAGGAAGAAGCGCTCGCCGCCCGAGGTGGCCGCCGCCACCAGGGCCTGGCGGTGCGTCTCGCGCTTGAGCACCGGCAGGCAGTACCAGTGCGGGCGCACGCCGCCGAGGAACAGCGCGTTGCGGTTGTAGAGCAGGTGGTGGGCGGTGATCGTCGCGGCGGTGAACTCGTCCGACTCGGCCACGTACTGCGCCGCCTCCTTCGTGGTGATGTGCTCGAACACCACCTTCAGCTCGGGGAAGTCGCGCCGCAGCGGGCGCATCACGCGGTCGATGAACACCGCCTCGCGGTCGAAGAGATCGACCGCGGGGTCGGTCACCTCGCCGTGCACCAGCAGCAGCAGGCCCTCGCGCTGCATGGCTTCCAGCGTCGCGTAGGTCTTGCGGATGTCGGTGACGCCGGCGTCGCTGTTGGTCGTGGCGCCCGCGGGATAGAGCTTGAGCGCGACGACGCCGGCCTCGGCAGCGCGGCGGATCTCGTCGGGCGGCAGGCGGTCGGTGAGGTACAGCGTCATCAGCGGCGTGAAGTCCGCGCCCGCCGGCGTGGCGGCGCGGATGCGCTCGCGGTAGGCCACGGCCTGCGCGGCGGTGGTGATCGGCGGCTTGAGGTTGGGCATCACGATCGCGCGCGCGAACTGGCGGGCGGTGTGGGGCAGCACGGCCGCCAGCGCCGCGCCGTCGCGCAGGTGCAGGTGCCAGTCGTCGGGGCGGGTGAGGGTGAGCGTGGTGGGCGCGGTCATGGCGGCGATTGTCGCGCCGAGCCCTCACCCCGGCCCTCTCCCGGAGGGAGAGGGAGAGGGAGAAAAGCTCAGTACAGCCTCCGGTCCGCCAATGCCGGCGGCACCCACTGGTACAGCCAGGTCTCGGTGAGCGGCTGGCCGTCGTGGCGCAGGTACAGGCGCAGCGTGATCGGCTGCGTGCCGTCGTCCTCGGGCTTGAGGTCGAACATCGCGCGCCAGCCGTTGATGGCTTCCAGCGGCCGCGCCGAGGTGATCTCGAGGGTGCCGCGGCTGGCCGTGATGACGGGCTCGACCTTGGCGTCCTTGCCGAGCTGCCCCAGGTCGCCGCCGGCGAAATCGACCGCGAAGCGCCACGAGAAGTACTTGCGCGGCTGGCCGACGATGCCGCCCAGCCCCGTGCGCGTGGCCACGCAGTGCGCCAGCGTCGGCCGCGCCGGCGGCTGCGCGCCCCAGAACAGCCGGTAGCCGACCAGCCATTCCTCGCCGGGCTGCACCGGCCTGGCCGGGTTCCAGAAGGCGACGATGTTGTCGAAGGTCTCGTCGACGGTGGGGATCTCCACCAGCTGGACGGACCCTTCTCCCCAGCCCGCCTTGGGCTCCACCCACAGCGAGGGCCGGCGCTCGTAGAACACGCCGTCGTCCTGGTAGTGGTCGAAGTCGCGGTCGCGCTGCACCAGGCCGAAGCCGCGCGGGTTCGTGTCGGCGAAGGCGTTGAACTGCAGCGCCGGCGGGTTGGTGAGCGGGCGCCACACCCACTCGCCGTTGCCGCGCCACATCTGCAGGCCGTCGGAGTCGTGGATCTCCGGGCGCCAGTCGTTGGCCATGCGGCGGTCGTTCTCGGCCGTCTGGAACATGCTGGTGCACGGCGCGATGCCCAGCCGCTCGATGGGCTTGCGCGGGTACAGCGCGGCGTCGATCTCCATCACCTGCGTGTCGCCGGGCGTGATGGCGAAGCGGTAGGCGCCGGCCACGCTGGGCGAGTCGAGCAGCGCGAGCACGACCACGGTGTTCGAGCCGGGCGCGGGGCGCTCCAGGTAGAAGGCGGTGAAGTCGGGGAACTCCTCGGGCCGCTGCATGCCGGTGTCGATGGCCAGGCCCCGGGCCGACAGGCCGTACTGCCATTCGCCGCCCACCGCGCGGAAGTAGCTCGCGCCGAGGAACGCGGCCACGTCTCGCACCGGATCGGTGTGAAAGTTCAGCCGGAAACCGGCAAATCCGAGATCGGCCGGCAGCGCCGCCGCCTCGAGCCCGCTCTTGCCGTAGTCGAACATCGCCGGGTCGTAGGCCAGCTCCTGCGCATGGCCGTCGGCGAGCTCGTACATGTGCACGGGCTTCTTGAAGAACAGGCCGAGGTGGAAGAACTTGGCCTGGAAGCGCAGGTCGCGGTCGGCCCACAGCGCATGGTCGGCGCGGAACTGCATCGACTGGTACTGGTCCCAGTCGAGCGCCGCCACGGCGGGCGGCAGCGTGCCGGCGAAGGGCTGGTGCGGCGTGCCCGCCAGGGCGCGGGCCTTGCCCTTGAGCGTGGCGTAGTCGAAGGGGCGGGCGGCGCCCAGCGGCTTCAGGTCGGCCAGCGCCTCGGTCCAGTTCAGGCCGAGGGCGGCGGTGCCGGTCGCGTAGGCGGCGCCGCGGCCCAGGGTGCGGAGAAAGCGTCGTCGGTTCTGCATCTCGCGCCAGTTTGCACGAAGCGTGCCCGCGGGCGCATCGACATGTATCAGCGCGGCAAGCCGGCCTTCAGTTCAGTGCTGCAGGATCTTCGAGAGGAAGTCCTTCGCGCGCGGCGAGCGCGCCTCGGGGTTGCCGAAGAACTCGTCCTTCGTGCAGTCCTCGACGATGCGCCCGGCGTCCATGAAGATCACCCGGTGGCTGACCTTGCGCGCGAAGCCCATCTCGTGCGTGACCACCATCATGGTCATGCCTTCCTGCGCGAGCTTGACCATCACGTCGAGCACCTCGCCCACCATCTCGGGGTCGAGCGCCGAGGTGGGCTCGTCGAACAGCATCACGATCGGGTCCATGCTGAGCGCGCGGGCGATCGCCACGCGCTGCTGCTGCCCGCCGGAGAGCTGGCCGGGGAACTTGTCCTTGTGCGCCATCAGGCCCACGCGGTCGAGCATCTTCAGGCCGCGCTGCGTGGCCTCGTCCTTGCCGCGCCCGAGCACCTTGATCTGCGCGAGCGTCAGGTTCTCCGTCACGCTCAGGTGCGGGAACAGCTCGAAGTGCTGGAACACCATGCCCACGCGCGCGCGCAGCTTGGGCAGGTCGGTCTTCGGGTTCATGATGCTGATGCCGTCGACCACCACGTCGCCCTTCTGGAAGGGCTCGAGGGCGTTCACCGTCTTGATGAGCGTCGACTTGCCCGAGCCCGACGGGCCGCATACCACCACGACCTCGCCCTTCTCGATGCTGGTCGTGCAGTCGGTCAGGACCTGGAAGCTTCCGTACCACTTGCTGACGTTCTTGATCTCAATCACCAGCGTTCTCCCGGCTCATCGGATGATCTGGATCTTCTTCTGCAGCTGGCGCACGAGCATCGACAGGCTGAAGCAGATCACGAAGTACACGGCGGCGGCGACGAGGTAGGTCTCCACCGGGCGGTTGAAGTTCTTGCCCGCGATCTCGAAGCCCTTGAGCAGGTCGTAGGCGCCGATGG
Organism: Rubrivivax sp.; assembly: GCA_044508835.1. GTDB lineage: Bacteria > Pseudomonadota > Gammaproteobacteria > Burkholderiales > Burkholderiaceae_C > JAKFDI01. Next base: position 14,035 of record JBIQHD010000004.1, on the reverse strand, counting down.
CATACACGAGCGAGGTGTCCTGGAACAGGATGATGGTCTGCGTGAGCAGCACCGGCAGCATGTTGCGGAAGGCCTGCGGCAGCACCACGAGCTGCATGCACTGCCGGTAGTCCATGCCCACCGCGTAGCCGGCGTGGACCTGCCCCTTGGGCACGCTCTGGATGCCGGCGCGCATGATCTCCGAGTAGTAGGCGGCCTCGAACACCGTGAAGGTGATGATGGCCGACAGCTCGGCGCCCATGGGGCGGCCGATCAGCATCGGGATGAGCAGGAAGAACCACAGGATCACCATCACCAGCGGGATGGAGCGCAGCGTGTCGACGTACAGCGCCGCCGGCACCACGAGCCACTTCCGGCCCGACAGGCGCATGAGCGCGAGCAGCGTGCCGAGCACGATGCCGCCCACCATGGCGATGAGCGTGAGCTGGACGGAGAAGACGAAGCCCTTGGCGATGTAGCTGCCGACGACCTGCCACGTGAGGAAGGAGAAGTCGAGATCGAGCATCATTCGGGCCTCCCGCAGGGCCGCCCCAGGGGGACTCGGCACCCTCTCGGAGGGCAGGAGCGAAGCGACGTGGGTGCTGTCATCTCGCTCCCCCGATCATTCCGGGCACCTGCACGCGGTGCTCGATGAACAGCGCGACGCGGTTGATGGCGAAGGCCGAGACGAAGTACAGCCCCGTCACGGCGAGGTAGACCTCGATGCCGCGCGAGGTCTCCTCCTGCACCTGCATGGCGTACATGGTGAGCTCGGCCACGCTCACCGCGAAGGCGACCGACGAGTTCTTGATGATGTTCATCGACTCGCTGGTCAGCGGCGGGATGACGATGCGGAACGCCATCGGCAGCAGCACGTAGCGGTAGGTCTGCGGCAGCGTGAGGCCGATGGCCAGCCCCGCGTAGCGCTGCCCGCGCGGCAGCGCCTGGATGCCCGCCTTCACCTGCTCGGACACGCGCGCCGAGGTGAAGAAGCCGAGCGCGAACACCACCAGGATGAAGCTCGGCACGCCCTGCAGCGCGGTGAAGATCGACGGGATGACGTGGTACCAGAGGAAGATCTGCACCAGCAGCGGTATGTTGCGGAACACCTCCGTCCAGGCGTTGCCGAACCACACCAGCGGCTTGCTCGGCGTGGTGCGCGCGATGCCCACCAGCGAGCCGGCCACGAGCGCCAGCACCAGCGACAGCAGCGCCACGCTGAGCGTCCAGCCCCAGGCGGACATCAGCCACTCCAGGTAGGTGCGGCCGCTGCCGTCATCCTGCAGGAAGACCTGCCAGTCCCATGTCATGTTCAAGTCCGCTCCCCCTCGCTCGCGCCGGGCGGCCCGGCCCCCGGAAAGACGGGGCGCGCCGCGGCGGCTCCGCGCCACGCCCCTGCGCCGCGGGCGGGCCCTGGCCCGCGGGGGCCGGGGCCTGCCTCAGCGGCGTGCGTGCCGAAGTCTCACTTCTGCACGTAGTCTTCCATCGGCTTGTCGTTCGGATGCGCCCAGGCTTCCTTGGTCGCCTCCGACATCGGCAGGCCGATCTTGGTGTTGTTGGGCGGGATCGGCTGCATGAACCAGGTGTCGTAGAGCTTGGCGAGCTCGCCGCTCTTGATCATGCCGACGATGCTGTCGTCCACGGCCTTCTTGAACGCCGGGTCGTCCTTGCGCAGCATGCAGGCGATGGGCTCGACGTTGAGCACGTCGCCGACGATCTTGAAGTCGGCCGGGTTCTTCGACTTGGAGATGTTGGCGGCGAGGATGGAGCCGTCCATCACGAAGGCGTCGGCGCGGCCCGAGGCGAGCAGCAGGAAGCTGTCGGCGTGGTCCTTGCCGTAGACCTCCTTGAAGTCCATGCCCTGGGCGCGGCGGTGCTTGCGCAGCGTCTGCACCGAGGTGGTGCCCGTGGTGGTGGCGATCGTCTTGCCCTTCAGGTCGTCGATGTTGTCGATGCCCGAGTCGGCCTTCACGGCCATGCGCACCTCCTCGACGTAGGTCGTCACGGCGAAGGCCACGTCCTTGGCGCGGGCGCGGTTGTTGGTGGTGGAGCCGCACTCCAGGTCGACCGTGCCGTTCTGCACCAGCGGGATGCGGTTCTGCGAGGTCACCGGCTGCCACTTGATGTCGAGCTTGGACATGCCCAGCTGCTTCTGGATGTCGGCGGCGATGCGCTTGGCCATCTCGGTGTGGAAGCCCGTGTACTTGCCGTCGCCCACGGTGAACGACAGCGCCGACGATTCGCGCGCGCCCAGCGTGATGGAGCCGCTGTCCTTGATCTTCTTGAGGGTGTCGGCGTGCGCCAGCCCGACGGCCATCACGGCGGCCAGCGCGAGCAGGGTTTTCTTCATGGCGGGACTCCTTGTGAGAGATTTTGGAAGAGAGGGATCGGGATTCTAGGGACGGCCCTCGTGCGCGGAACCACGTACAAGCCCGCGCCCGGGCCGGCGGCGACGCGCCCGCAGGCGCATCATGCGCCGGTCCGCAGGAACTCCCACAGGGCCTGCGCGCCGGGCTTGGCATGGCGGGCGAACTCGGGGCGCTCGCGGTAGATGCGCATCTCCATCGACAGCTCGCACTGCCCCGCCGGCGCGGCGCGCACCAGGCGGCGGCTCTTGAGCTCCTTCTTGACCGAGCTGCCGGGCAGGAAGGCCACGCCGTGGCCCTCCTGCGCCATGGCCTTCAGGCTCTCGGCCATGTCGGTCTCGTAGATCGGGTCCAGCCCCAGCGGCTCGGGCGAGAGCTTGCCGATCTGCTCGACCATCTGCCCGAGGTAGGCGCCGGCGGCATAGGCCAGGTACGGCACCTTCTGGCCCGGGGGCGCCGGCAGGCGGAACAGCGGCTGGCCGTCCCCGTCGGCCCGGGCGTAGGCGGCGAAGGTCTCGTGCCCGAGGCTGAGCATCTCGTAGCGCTCGGCCGGCAGCTGCAGCGGCTGCGAAGCGTGGTGGTAGGCCAGCAGCAGGTCGCAGTTGCCCTCGGTCAGCAACATGACGGCGTCGTGCACGTTGAGCGCGATGAGGCGGCTCTTGAGGGTGGGGAAGTGCCGGCGCAGCTCCATCACCCAGTGCGGGAAGAAGGTGAAGGCCAGCGAATGCGGCAGCGCGAACTCGATGGTGTCCGCCGCGCCCGCCTGGTGGCTGCGCATCATGTTGCGCGCCGCCTGCAGCGCGCCGAGGATCTCCAGCGCCTGCTCGTGCAGCGTCGCGCCCGCCGGCGTGAGCCGGGTGGGGTAGGACGAGCGGTCGACCAGGTCGACGCCCGCCCAGGCCTCCAGCGCCTGGATGCGGCGCGAGAACGCCGGCTGCGTGACGTGGCGAAGCTGCGCCGAGCGCGAGAAGCTGCGCGTCTCGGCCAGGCTGACGAAGTCTTCGAGCCACTTGGTTTCCACGGCGAGGCAGTGTAGGCCCAGCCGTCAGGCGACCGCCATGCCCGGCTGCGCCGCCGGCGCCCCGTCGTGCCCGCTCTGCTGCAGGCGCCAGATGCGCTCGTACATGCCGCCCGCGCGCAGCAGCTCGGCGTGCGTGCCGCGCTCGACGATGCGGCCGTTCTCCATCACCAGGATCTGGTGCGCGTCCACCACGGTGGACAGCCGGTGGGCGATGACCAGCGCCGTCTTGCCGCGCGCCACGCCCTTGAGCTCGGCCTGGATGGCGCGCTCGTTGGCCGAGTCCAGCGCCGAGGTGGCCTCGTCGAAGACCATGATGGGCGGGTTCTTGAGCAGGGTGCGCGCGATGGCCACGCGCTGCTTCTCGCCGCCCGACAGCTTGAGCCCGCGCTCGCCCACCGTGGTGCCGTAGCCGAGCGGCGTGGAGGCGATGAAGTCGTGGATGCGCGCCGCCCTGGCGGCCGCCTCGATCTCGGCCTGGCTCGCGCCGGCGCGGCCGTAGCCGATGTTGTAGGCCACGGTGTCGTTGAAGAGCACCGTGTCCTGCGGCACGATGCCGATGGCCTGGCGCAGGCTGGCCTGGGTGGCGCGGCGGATGTCCTGCCCGTCGATCGTGATGCGCCCCGCGTCCACGTCGTAGAAGCGGAACAGCAGCCGCGCGAGCGTGCTCTTGCCCGAGCCCGAGGGCCCGACCACCGCCACCGTGCGGCCCGCCGGGATCTCGAAGCTCACGTCGTGCAGGATCGGCCGGTTCTTCTCGTAGGCGAAGTCCACGTGCTCGAAGCGCACCGCGCCGTGCTCGACGCGCAGGGGCTGCGCATCGGGCAGGTCGTCGACTTCGCGCCGGCGCTCCAGCAGGGCGAACATCCTGCCGAGGTCGGTCAGGCTCTGCTTGATCTCGCGGTACACCACGCCCAGGAAGTTGAGCGGGATGTAGAGCTGGATCATGAAGGCGTTGATCATCACCAGGTCGCCGAGCGTCATGCGCCCCTGCGCCACGCCGGCGGTGGCGCGCCACAGCATGGCCACGAGCGCGGCGGCGATGATGAGCTGCTGCCCGGTGTTCAGCATCGACAGCGTGCTCTGCGACCTGAGCGAGGCGCGGTGCAGGCGCAGCAGGCTCTCGTCGTAGCGCTTCGCCTCGAAGCCCTCGTTGTTGAAGTACTTCACCGTCTCGTAGTTGAGCAGCGAGTCGATGGCGCGGGTGTGCGTCTTCGAGTCGAGCTCGTTGACCTGCAGGCGGAACTGGGTGCGCCAGTTGGTGACGACGATCGTGAAGGCGATGTAGGCGGCCAGCGCCGCGACCGTGATCCACGCGAACCAGGCGTCGAACTTCACCCCGAGCAGCGTGAGCACCAGCACCATCTCGAACAGCGTGGGCACGATGCTGTAGAGCGAGTACGAGATGAGCGAATGCACGGCGCGGGTGCCGCGCTCGATGTCGCGCGTCATGCCCCCGGTCTGGCGCTCGAGGTGGAAGCGCAGGCTGAGTGAATGCAGGTGCCGGAACACCCGCAGCGAGATGCTGCGCGAGGCGCCCTCGGTGGCGCGCGCGAAGACGAGCTCGCGCAGCTCGGTGAACAGCGAGGTCGACAGCCGCAGCGCCCCGTAGGCCACGATCAGCCCCACGGGCACGACGAGCAGCGCGCGCGGGTCGCCGGGCGGGATCGTCATGCGGTCGACGAGCTCCTTGAGCAGCAGCGGCACGCCCACGTTGGCGAGCTTGGCCGCCACCATGAAGGCGAGCGCCACCGCCACGCGCCAGCGGTACTCCCACAGATAGGGCAGCAGCTTCTTCAGCGTGGCGCCGTCCGCCGCCGCCCCGGCATCGGGCGGGGCGGGCGTGGAACGGTCTTCGGCGGATCGGCGCATCGTGAAAGAATCAGGCGGACAGCGAACGCAAGGGAAGCAATATGCCCGAGATCACGACCGCCGCCACCGCGCACCGGCAAGACCCGTTCGAGCCCGCCGGCCTGGCGCCCGAACTCACGCTCGTCATGCGCGTGACGCCGATGCCGGCGGACGCCAACGGCAACGGCGACATCTTCGGCGGCTGGATCATGGCGCAGGTCGACCTGGCGGGCAGCGTGCTCGCCGGCGGCATCGCCAAGGGCCGCATCGCCACCGTGGCCGTCAACGAGTTCCTGTTCAAGCAGCCGGTGTCGATCGGCGACCTGCTGAGCTTCTATGCCGTCGTGCAGCGCGTGGGCACCACCTCGGTGACGGTGCGCGTCGAGGTGCACGCGCGGCGCAACCCGGCCGCGCCGCAGATCGTGAAGGTGACGGAAGCCAACCTCACCTACGTGGCCATCGACAACGGCGGCCGCCCGCGCAAGCTGCCGGCCGCCTGAGCTCAGTCGACGAAGAAGTCCGGCACGAACTCGGTGGTGCCGGGCGTGACGCTGTACTTCTCCAGGTCCGTCACGCCGTGGCGGGCGAGCAGCTCGTCGTCGATGAAGAAGTTGCCCGTGGTCGTCTTCGCGTCGCTCGTGAGGATGAGGTAGGCCGCGTCCGAGAGGATCTCCGGCGTGCGGCAGCGCGCGATGTCGGCCTGCGGAATCATCTGCAGCGCCGCCGTGGCGATGGCCGTGCGCGGCCACAGGCTGTTCACGCCGATGCCGTAGGGCCGGAACTCGCCGGCATGGCCGAGCGTGCACTCGCTCATGCCGTACTTCGCCATGGTGTAGGCCACGTGCGGCGCGAACCACCGCTCGCGCATCGACAGCGGCGGCGACATGTTCAGCACGTGCGGGTTGCGACCCGCCTTGGCCGACGCCATCAGGTGCGGCAGGCAGGCCTGGGTGCACAGGTAGGTGCCGCGCACGTTCACGCCGAACATCAGGTCGAAGCGCTTCATCGGCGTGGCCGGCGTGGGCGTGAGGCTGATGGCGCTGGCGTTGTTGACGAGGATGTCGATGCCGCCGAAGCGCGCCACCGCCTGCTCCACCGCGGCGAGTACGCTGGCTTCCTCGCGGATGTCGGTCTGCACCGCGAGCGCCTGCCCGCCGGCCGCCTCGATCTCGGCGGCGGCCGAATGGATGGTGCCGGGCAGCCTGGGGTTGGCCTCGGCCGTCTTGGCGACGACGACGACGTTGGCGCCGTCGGCCGCCGCGCGCCTGGCGATGGCGAGGCCGATGCCGCGCGAGGCGCCGGTGATGAAGAGGGTCTTGCCCGAAAGTGTCATGACAGCGTCTCCTGAAGCGGAAGTCGTTCGGCGATGAAACGGGCGAGCGCCTCGCCGCAGGCGCGGTAGACGGGCTCGCCGGGGTGGAAGCCGTCGGCCGCCATGCCATCGGCCGACAGCGCGAGGTCGATCGGCACGTGCCACACGTCCGCGCGCGCCGCTGCCCAGCGGGCGACGGCGCGGTCGTGCGCCTGCGCGTCGGCGCCCATGGCCCAGCGCAGCGGCTGCGGCAGCAGCGGGAACCGATGGATGGGCGGCAGCGGCGCGAACACCACGTGGCGCACGCCGCAGCGGGCGAGCAGCCAGTCGGCCAGCGCCTCGCGCTGGCGCAGCGCACGGCGCACCGGCATCTGGTCGATCACGTCGTTGACGCCCAGCACCGCCACGGCCACGTCGGCCGGCGCGGGCGCGCTGGCCTGCAGCAGCGGCAGGGCCTGCGCGCTGGTGATGCCGCTCCTGGCGACGAGCTGCCAGCGCACTTCGCCGCCCAGGGCCTGCGCGAGGGTGCGCGACAGGTGCCCGACCAGCGCCTCGTCCTGCGTGGCCACGCCGACGCCGGCGCCGGACGAATCGCCCACCACCAGCAGGCGCAGCGGCGCGCCGCTGCCGCAGCGGCCGGTGCGCGGGCCATCGGCTTCCGGCAGCACCAGCGCGCGCCGGCGCGTCGCCACCGCCTGCATCACCAGCAGCGGCGAGAGCAGCAGCTTGGCGGCGAGCGGCATGGCGCGCGGGGGCCGGTCAGAACTTCGAGAAGTCGGGCTTGCGCTTCTGCAGGAAGGCGCTGAACGCCTCCTTCGCCTCGGGGCTCTGCAGGCGGTCGCGGAACAGCGCGCCCTCGACGGCGATGGTCTCGGGCACCACCGTCTCGCGCGCGCGGCGCAGCAGCTTCTTGGTCTCGCGCACCGCGCCGGGCGGCAGGGCGTTGAAGCGCTCGGCCACGCGGCGCGCATGCACCACCACCTCGGCCGCCGGCAGCACCGCATTGGCGATGCCGCACTCCACCGCCTCGGCGCCGGTGAAGGGCGTGCCCAGCAGCAGCCGCTCGGCGGCGCGCACGTTGCCCATGAGCTGCGGCACGAGCCAGCTCGAGCCGAACTCCGGCACGAGGCCGAGGCTCACGAAGGGCATGGCCAGCCGCGCCTCGTCGGACACGTAGACGAAGTCGCAGTGCAGCAGCATCGTGGTGCCGATGCCGATGGCGCCGCCCGTCACCGCCGCGATCACCGGCTTGTCGCAGCCCATCAGCGCCTTCATGAAGGCGAAGCTCGGCGACTCGCCACTGGACGGCGGGCGGTTGGCGAAGTCCTCGATGTCGTTGCCCGAGGTGAAGATGCCCGGCTGCCCGGTGAGCAGCACGGCGCGCACGGCGTTGTCGGCACGGGCGGCGACGAGCGCATCGGCCATCGCCTGGTACATCTCCTGCGTGATGGCGTTCTTCTTCTCGGGGCGTGCGATCTCGATGGTGTAGACACCGTCGAGCACGGCGGTCTTGATGCTCATGTCGTCTCCAGTGGAATGCGTGAAATGAAAATGGCCACGCGAAGGTGGCCTTTGTACCGCGTGCGGCTCAGACGCGCTCGAAGATGCCCGCCGCGCCCTGCCCCGTGCCCACGCACATCGTCACCATGCCGTACTTGAGGTCGTGGCGGCGCAGCGCGTGCACCACGGTGGCCGCGCGGATGGCGCCGGTGGCGCCCAGCGGGTGGCCGAGCGCGATGGCGCCGCCCATCGGGTTGACCTTGGCGCGGTCGATGTCGGGCAGGCTGTTCAGCACCGCCAGCGACTGCGCGGCGAAGGCCTCGTTGAGCTCGATCCAGCCGAGGTCGGCGGCGGACAGGCCGCCCGCGCGCAGCGCCGCGGGAATCGCCTCGATCGGGCCGATGCCCATGATCTCCGGCGGCACGCCGCGGCTGGCGAAGCTGACGAAGCGCGCGAGCGGCCGCAGGTTGAACTGCTTGACGGCCTTCTCGCTGGCGAGGATGAGGCAGCCGGCGCCGTCCGAGGTCTGCGAGCTGTTGCCCGCCGTCACCGAGCCCTTGGCGGCGAACACCGGGCGCAGCTTGGCCAGGCCTTCGAGCGAGGTGTCGGGCCGCGGGCCTTCGTCGATGCTGACGGTGCGGGTCTTCGTGCCCGTCTCGCCGGTGGCGAGGTTGGGGAAGCGGTCGACCACCTCCACCGGCGTGATCTCGTCGGCGAACTCGCCGGCGGCGATCGCCTTGAGCGCCTTCTGGTGCGACTGCAGCGCGAACTCGTCCTGCGCCTCGCGCGAGACCTTCCACTGCTGCGCCACCTTCTCGGCCGTCATGCCCATGCCGTAGGCGATGCCGATGTTCTCGTCGCGCATGAACACGGCCGGGTTGAACGAGGGCTTGTTGCCGCTCATCGGCACCATGCTCATCGACTCCAGCCCGCCGGCGATCATCACCTCGGCCTCGCCGACGCGGATGCGGTCGGCCGCCATCTGCACGGCGGTGAGGCCGGAGGCGCAGAAGCGGTTCACGGTCACGCCGCCGACCGAGTTCGGCAGGCCCGCCAGCAGCGCGGCGATGCGCGCGACGTTCAGGCCCTGCTCGCCCTCGGGCATGGCGCAGCCGACGATGGCGTCCTCGATCGCCTTGGGGTCGAGGCTGGGCACCTGCGCGAGCGCCCCGCGCACCGCGGCGACGAAGAGGTCGTCCGAGCGCGTGTGGCGGAAGTAGCCGCGGCCGGACTTGCCGATCGGGGTGCGGGTGGCGGCGACGATGTAGGCGTCCTGGATTTGCTTCATGTTCATTCCTCTCGAGATTCGCCCGCCTGCGACGCAGACGAAGCCGATTGCTCCCTCCCCCTCTGGGGGAGGGTTGGGGTGGGGGCCGGCCCGAGGCACACGGCCAACGAGTCGACGATGCGGCTGATCACCGCATCGGTTTGTGAAAGCACGTCGTTCGCCCAGAAGCGAAGGACCTGAAACCCTTGGCCGACCAACCATGCCTCGCGCCGTGCGTCGTAGGCCTGCTGGTCGAGATGCTGGGAACCGTCGACTTCGATCGCCAGCTTGGGGGCAAGGCAGGCGAAGTCGAGCACATAGCTGCCGACGGGATGCTGGCGCCGGAACTTCACGCCCAGCTGCTCATGGCGCAGGCGCGACCACAGCCGGCGCTCGGCGTCGGTCATGCCGACACGAAGCGTCTTCGCGTTCTTGCGTGCGGCAGTGGTCGCTTGGTGTTGCATGTGTGCGTGAGCGCGAGGCCCCCATCCCGACCTTCCCCCAGAGGGGGGAAGGAGTGGTCGGCGTCAGTTCCTGACGGGCTTTCCTGTTTGCAGCATCCCCATGATGCGTTCCTGCGTCTTCGGGTGGTCCAGCAGGCTGCAGAAGTGCTTGCGCTCCAGCGCCATCAGGTACTCCTCGTTCACCAGCGAGCCGGCGTCCACATCGCCGCCGCACACCACGTCGGCGATCAGCGCGCCGATGTGGAAGTCGTGGGCGCTGATGAAGCCGCCGTCGCGCATGTTGGCGAGCTGGCCCTTGATGGTGGCGATGGCGTCGCGCCCGGCCACCGGGAACAGCGCGCGCGCCGGGGCGCGCCAGCCGCTTTCGGCCATCGCCTTGACCTGCTGCGTCGCGACGTACAGCAGCTCGTCCTTGTGCGGCACGACCACGTCGCCCTCGACCAGGTAGCCGTTCTTGCGGTTCTCGACCGCGCTGGTGCCCACCTTCGCCGTGGCGGCGCTCATGTAGCCGTCGCGCAGGAAGGCGAAGAGGTCGGCGTTGGCGTTGCCGGCCGCCGCCATTTCCGCCGCGCGGCGGGCGATGTAGGCGAGGCCGCCGCCGCCCGGGATGAGGCCCACGCCCACTTCCACCAGGCCCATGTAGCTTTCCATCGCGGCCACGCGGCGCGCCGAGTACATGGCGAGCTCGCAGCCGCCGCCCAGCGCGATGCCGCGGATGGCCGAGACCACCGGCACCGCCGCGTAGCGGATGCGCAGCATCGCGTCCTGCAGCTTCTTCTCCTCGGGCGCGATGCCCTTGGAACCGCTCTTCATGAACACCGGCATCATCGATTCGAGGTTGGCGCCGGCGGAGAACACGTCGTCGGGCGACCAGATCACCACGCCCTTGACGCCCTCGGTCGTCTCGGCGATCTCCACCGCCTTGACCAGGCCCTCGACCACCTCGCCGCTGATGAGGTGCAGCTTGGCGGTGATGCTGGCGATCACCACCTCGTTGTCCAGCGTCCAGACGCGCACCTCGTTGTTCCTGAACAGCTCGATGCCTGCCTTCAGCGGCGCCTGCACGCCCGAGCCGAGCACGTCTTCCGGGAAGAGCTGACGCTGGTAGACGGGCAGGTCGCGGCGCGGGACGTACGCCTGCTTCGCCGGGCTCCACGAGCCTTCCCTGGTGTGAACCCCTTCGCGGCCGTCGAACACCCAGTCGGGCAGCGGCGCGCTGCTCAGCGCCTTGCCGGCGTCGATGTCGGCCTTGACCCATTCGGCCACCTGCTTCCAGCCGGCCTCCTGCCACAGCTCGAACGGCCCCTGGCTGGTGCCGAAGCCCCAGCGCATGGCGAAGTCGATGTCGCGCGCGCTCTCGGCGATGTCCGCCAGGTGCACGGCGGCGTAGTGGAAGCTGTCGCGCAGGATGGCCCACACGAACTGCGCCTGCTGGTTGTTCGACTCGCGCAGCAGCTTCAGCCGCTCGGCGGCCGGCTTCTTGAGCATGCGCGCGACGATCTCGTCGGCCTTCTTGCCGCCGGGCACGTAGTCGCCCTTGGCGGGGTCGAGACGCAGGATGTCCTTGCCCACTTTCTTGTAGAAGCCCGCGCCGCTCTTCTGGCCCAGCGCGCCCTGCCCGATGAGCTGGGCGACGACCGGCGGCGTTGCGTAGGTCGGGAAGAACGGGTCGTCGGCCAGGTTGTCCTGCAGCGTCTTGATGACGTGGGCCATGGTGTCCAGGCCCACCACGTCGGCGGTGCGGAAGGTGCCCGAGCTCGCGCGGCCCATCTTCTTGCCGGTGAGGTCGTCCACCACGTCGTACGTGAGGCCGAAGTTCTCGGCCTCCTTGATCGTCGCCAGCATGCCGGCGATGCCCACGCGGTTGGCCACGAAGTTCGGCGTGTCCTTGGCGCGCACCACGCTCTTGCCGAGGGACGTGGTGACGAAGGCCTCGAGCTGGTCGAGGATCTCGGGCTGCGTGGTGGGCGTGGCGATCAGCTCCACCAGCGCCATGTAGCGCGGCGGGTTGAAGAAGTGGATGCCGCAGAAGCGCGGCTTGATCTCTTCCGGCAGCGCTTCGGAGAGCTTGGTGATCGACAGCCCCGAGGTGTTGCTCGCCACGATGGCGTGCGGGGCCACGGCCGGCGCGATCTTCTTGTAGAGATCGAGCTTCCAGTCCATGCGCTCGGCGATGGCCTCGATGACGAGGTCGCACTCGCGCAGCTTGTCCAGGTGCTCCTCGTAGTTCGCCTGCTCAATGCGCGCGGCGTCCTCGGGCACGCCCAGCGGCGCCGGCTTGAGCTTCTTCAGGCCCTCGACGGCCTTGGTGACGATGCCGTTCTTCGGCCCTTCCTTGGCCGGCAGGTCGAACAGGATGACCGGCACGTTGACGTTGACGAGGTGGGCGGCGATCTGCGCGCCCATCACGCCGGCGCCCAGCACGGCGACCTTGCGGACGGGGATTCGTTGGCTCATGGGGTTTCCTTCTTCAGTGCGCCGGTCACTCGACGCGGATCCAGGTCTGGTTGCGGTAGAACGGGCCGATGTAGCCGCGCACCTCGAGCGCCTTGCCGCCGTCGACAGGCTTCAGGCGCAGGCGGTAGGACTTGCCGTTGTTGGGGTCGGTGATCTCGCCGCCGGTCCACACGGCGGGATCGTCGGCGTCCTGCTTCGCGTTCTTGATGATGGTCATGCCGACGATCGGCTGGCCACGGCGCTCGTCGGTGCACTTGTCGCACACCTTGTCCGGCCGGGTGTCGGGATCGAGCAGCTTCTCGATGCGGCCGGTGAGCACGCCGCCCGATTCGCCGATACGCACCAGCGACTTCTCCTTCTTGGTGTCGTCGTCGATGCTCTTCCACAGGCCCACCGGCGTGGCCTGCGCCCAGGCGGCGGCCGAGGCGGCCAGCGTCAGCGCGGCAATGGCGAACTTCAGCATCCGTGTCTCCTTGTCGTCGTCGCGGGGGTCGCAGCGCGTCAGAACAGCGCCTCGTCCATCGCCATCAGCGTGGCCGAGCCGGCACGCGCGGTGCGGATGAGCGTCGCCGTCTCGGGCAGCAGCTTGGCGAAGTAGAAGCGGGCCGTCGCCAGCTTGGCCTGGTAGAACGGGTCGCCGCCGTCGAGTTTGGCGAGCGCCACCTTGGCCATGCGCGCCCAGAAGTAACCGAACACCAGGTGGCCGCACACGCGCAGGTAGTCCACCGCCGCGGCGCCCACCTCGTCCTGGTTCTGGAAGGCCTTCATGCCGATTTCCATCGTCAGCTTGGTGACCTTCTCGCCCAGGTCGGCCAGCGGGTTGACGAACTCCTGCATGGCCTCGTTCGTGCCTTCGGCCTCGACGAAGTCCTGCACCAGCTTGCCGAACTTCTTCAGTTTGGCGCCGTTGTCGCCCAGCACCTTGCGGCCGAGCAAGTCCAGCGACTGGATGGTGTTCGTGCCCTCGTAGATCATGTTGATGCGCGCGTCGCGCACGTACTGCTCCATGCCCCATTCGCGGATGAAGCCGTGGCCGCCGTAGACCTGCATGCAGTGCGAGGTGGCGATCCAGCCGTTGTCGGTGAGGAAGGCCTTGATGATGGGCGTGACGAGCGCCACCAGGTCGCCGGCTTCCTTGCGCACGTCCTCGTCGTCGGAGGCCAGCTCCTTGTCGAGCTGCAGCGTGGTCCACATCGCCAGCGCCCGGCCGCCCTCGGCGTAGGCGCGGGCGGTGAGCAGCATCTTGCGCACGTCGGGGTGCACGATGATGGGGTCGGCCGGCTTGTCCGGCGCCTTCACGCCCGAGAGCGAGCGCATCTGCAGCCGGTCCTTCGCGTAGGCGGCGGCGTTCTGGTAGGCCACCTCGGTCAGGCCCAGCGACTGCATGCCCACGCCCAGGCGCGCGGCGTTCATCATCACGAACATCGCCGCCAGGCCCTTGTGCGGCTGGCCCACCAGCGTGCCGACGGCGCCGTCGAGGTTCATCTGCGCGGTGGCGTTGCCGTGGATGCCCATCTTCTCTTCCAGCGCGCCGCAGAAGATCGGGTTGCGCGCGCCGAGCGAGCCGTCGGCGTTGACCAGGAACTTGGGCACGACGAACAGCGAGATGCCCTTGCTGCCGGCCGGCGCGTCCGGCAGGCGCGCGAGCACCAGGTGCACGATGTTGGCCGCCATGTCGTGCTCGCCGGCGGAGATGAAGATCTTCTGCCCGGTGATCCGGTAGGTGCCGTCGCCCTGCGGCTCGGCCTTGGTGCGCAGCAGGCCCAGGTCGGTGCCGCAGTGCGGCTCGGTCAGGCACATGGTGCCGGTCCATTCGCCGCT
>JBIQHD010000033.1:0-53618 GCA_044508835.1 Rubrivivax sp. | reverse complement strand
CTTGCCTCGATTGAATCACTCAGCAAGGGAGATGGTTTGCAGGGGCAAGGTCAGTCGCGCGAAGTCAGAAGACGAAGGCGCTGCGCGCCGCGCCAAACTCCTGCGCTCCTCGACGCCTCCCACGGGGACCCCGCAACACCAGACTCGCCTCGCTGCGCTTCGGCTGGATGTGCGGTGCGTCGCGCAGCGACGCCCGCCCGGGTGGCGATGCGCAGCGAGCCGAATCGCCTCCCGTAGGCGTCGGCGAGAAGCGCAGGGCTTTGCAGCCGGGCGCGACAGCGCCCTTCGTGGTCTGACTTCGCGCGACTGTTTGAGCGCAGCGGACCGCAGGGCCGCGTAGCGAGTTTCGCGCGAGGCTGCAAAGCCCGAGCATCGCAGCGCACCCCTCGCGCAGCGAGGGGCGACGGCTCCGGGTCGCCTTCTCTTGGTTACTTCTCTTGGCGAGACAAGAGAAGTAACTCGCCCGCCGGGGCGAGACCCGGCTTCTCACAACTGCGACCGCACTTCAACCAGCCAAACCGGACTGTGCGCACGCTTCGACAAACTCAGCGCGAACGGAGTTGGTGGCACGAGCGCTTCGACAAGCTCAGCGCGAACGGGGTTTCACGCGACGGGCGCTTCGATACCTCAGCGCGAACGGGTGGGTGGGGCGAAGCGCTTCGATACCTCAGCGCGAACGGATGGGTTGGCGGGACGAGCGCTTCGGCGAGCTCAGCGCGGACGGCCTCGGCGGCTCATGCCGCCGTGCGTCCGCGGCGGGCCGCGGCCTCGTCGTAGCCTCGCTTCACGGACGCCACCAATTCGGCCACCGTCGGCACGCCGTCGACGCCGGACACCGAATGCCCGGCGCTCCAGATGTCGGCCCAGCGCGCCGGGCGCTCGTGCGCCGCGGTGCCGCCGCCGAAGCGCTGGCGCGCCTCGTCCGGCGTCAAGTGCTCGGGCAGCGCTTCGGGGTCGAGACCGGCCGCGGCGATGGAGGGCCGCAGGAAGTTGGCCTGCAGGCCGGTGAAGGCGCGCGTGAGCTGCACGTCGTCGAGCGAGCTCTCGACCAGCATGCGCTTGTAGGGCCCGGACGCCAGGCTCTCGCGCGTGGCGATGAAGCGCGTGCCCATGTAGCCGAGGTCGCAGCCCAGCACCTCGGCGGCATGCAGCGCGGCGCCGTCGCTCAGGCCGCCGGCCAGCACCAGGGGGCCGTCGAAGAAGGCGCGCACCGCGCGCACGAAGGCGAAGGGGTTGGCCCAGCCGGTCTGCCCGCCGGCGCCCGCGGTGAGCAGCACCAGGCCGTCGACGCCGGCCTCGATCGCGCGCTCGGCGTGGCGCATCGTCGCCACGTCGGCGAACACGGCGATGCCCGCGTCCCGAAGCATCGGCATCACCGACACGGGCGAGCCCACGCTCGTGATCACCACCTCGCAGCGGTGCGCGACGAAGCGCTCGATCTCGGCGCGCAGCTGCGCCGGATCGCGCCGCATGATGAGGTTCGGGCACCACGGGCCGACGCGGCGGCCCGCGTCGCGCGCGCGCATCGCCTCGTCGCCGAGGCGCACGAGCCATGCCTCCAGCTCGTCGAGCGTGCGCGCGTTCGGCGTGGGAAATGCGCCCACCACGCCGCTGGCGCAGGCGGCCGAGACGAGCTCGATGCCGGAGACGCGCAGCATCGGCGCGGCGATGAGCGGCAGGGCGAGCCGCGAGAGGAAGGACGGTCGGGTCATCGGGAAGGGACGGTGAGGAAGGACGAAGACGCGAAGGGCCGCGCGCCCCGCGGCGTGCGGCCCCTGCGCCGGAGAGGGAACGGGCTGCGGCTCAGTTGATCTTGGCGCCGGAGGCGCGCACCACCTCCGCCCACTTCACCTGCTCCTCGGCGATGAACTTGCGGAAGGCGTCCTCCCGCAGGTCGACCAGCGGCTGGCTGCCGATGTTGACGAAGGGCGCGACGACCTTCGGGTCGCGCAGCGTCTCGTCGAGCGCCTTGGCGAGCTTGCGCACGATGGGCTGCGGCGTGCCCGCCGGCACCACGATGCCCGACCAGCTGCTCGACTGCGCGCCGGGGTAGCCGGCCTCGGCGATCGTCGGCACGTCGGGCAGCGCGTCCAGCCGCTTGGAGCCCATCACCGCCAGCGCGCGCAGCTTGCCCGACTGGATGTGGGGGCGCAGCACCACGGTGTAGTCGAACATCATGTGGGTGCGCCCGCCCAGCAGGTCCTGCAGCGCCGGCGCGCTGCCCTTGTAGGGCACGTGCAGCAGCTTCACGCCGGCCTGCGTCTGGAACAGCTCGCTCGTCAGGTGCGTGCCGGTGCCCTGGCCGGCGGAGCCGTAGACCAGCTTGCCGGGATTCGCCTTCGCGTAGGCCACGAGCTCGGCCACCGTCTTCCACGGCTGGGAGGCGTCGACCACCAGCACCGTCGGCGACAGGAACATGCCGTGCACCGGCGTGAAGTCCTTCAGCGGCTCGTACTTGATGTTGGAGTAGAGCGCGAGGTTGGCGGCCATCGTGCCCGAGGTGGCGTAGAGCAGGGTGTAGCCGTCGGCGGCGGCATGCGAGACCTGCTCGGTGGCGAGCGAGCCGCCCACGCCCGGGCGGTTCTCGACCACGATGGTCTGGCCGAGCAGCTCGCCCATGCGCTGCGCCACGGCGCGCGAGGTGGTGTCGGTGACGCCGCCCGCCGTGAAGGGCACGACCCAGGTGATGGGCTTGGTGGGGTAGTTGTCGGCGGCGTGCGCGCCTCCCGCGGCCAGGCCGATGGCGATACCGAGTGCCGCCGTGAACAGCTTCTTCATGCGATCTCCTTGCAGTGGAACGGGTGGTCGGTGGAGTTCCGTTTGGCGGAACGATCATTCTGGTATCTGTTCATCTTGGGTGGGGTGCCGAATGCTGTCAATGCGCGCATTGCCTGGCGCGCACGGGCCGCCGCGCAGGCCGCGCGCCGCTGCCGCGGCCGTCTCGCCTTGTCGCGTGTGCGACCGCGCGACGCGGGCCCGGGTGATTGAATGGCGCCACCGCGCGGCGCCCTGCCGCGCCTCGTCCCGCCAGCGTGCGCGGTGATGCGATTCCCCACCCCAGGAGACGGCCATGTCTTTCGATTACTCCGCCAAGACCCAGGACCTGCTGCAGCGCATGCGGGCCTTCTTCGACGAACACATCTACCCGAACGAGGAGCGCCACCACCGCGAGCTCGAGGAGATGCGCCGCGCCGACAAGGGCTGGCACCACCTGCCGCTGATCGAGGAGCTCAAGCCCAAGGCGCGCAAGGCCGGCCTGTGGAACATGTTCCTGCCGCACGCCTACGAGGGCAACGGCGGCATCTCCAACCTCGACTACGCGCCGTTGTGCGAGCAGATGGGCCGCGTGAGCTGGTCGTCGCAGGTCTTCAACTGCTCGGCGCCCGACACCGGCAACATGGAGACCATCGAGCGCTACGGCACGGACGCGCAGAAGAAGCAGTGGCTGGTGCCGCTGCTGGCCGGCGAGATCCGCTCGGCCTTCCTGATGACGGAGCCGGCGGTGGCGTCGTCGGACGCGACCAACATCCAGTGCAGCATCCGGCGCGAGGGCGACGAGTACGTCATCAACGGCCGCAAGTGGTTCAGCAGCGGCGCGGGCGCCGAAGAATGCAAGATCTTCATCGTGATGGGCAAGACCGATCCCGACGCGCCGCGCCATGCGCAGCAGTCGATGATCCTCGTGCCGCGCGAGGCCAAGGGCGTGACGGTGGTGCGCTACCTGAGCGTCTTCGGCTACGACGACGCGCCGCACGGCCACATGGAGGTGGCGCTCGAGAACGTGCGCGTGCCGGCGTCCAGCATCCTGCTGGGCGAGGGCCGCGGCTTCGAGATCGCCCAGGGCCGCCTCGGCCCGGGCCGCATCCACCACTGCATGCGCTCCATCGGCGCGGCCGAGCGGGCGCTGGAGATGATGGTCGACCGGCTGCAGCAGCGCATCGCCTTCGGCAAGGCGCTGTCGGAGCAGACCATCTGGCACGAGCGCATCGCCGAGTCGCGCTGCCTGATCGACCAGGCGCGCTTCCTCACGCTGAACGCCGCGCACAAGATGGACACCGTGGGCAACAAGGAAGCGCGCGCCGAGATCGCGATGATCAAGGTCGTGGCGCCCAACATGTCGTGCAAGGTGGTCGACTGGGCCATCCAGGCGCACGGCGCGGCCGGCGTGAGCCAGGACTTCTGGCTGGCCGAGGCCTATGCCCACCAGCGCACCGTGCGCATCGTGGACGGCCCGGACGAGGTGCACCGCAACGCCATCGCCAAGATCGAGCTGGCCAAGCGCACGGCGGCGCGCGGGGTGGCGAAGGCGCGCTGAGCTCGCGAGGGTTCGGCGCTGCGCGCCGGCCGCCAGGCGGCTCACCCCTTGCTCCATTCCTCGAACCCCATCATCGGCAGCGTGAATCGATCCGTGGTGCGCACATAGCCCCCCGGGCTCTGCATGCGCCCCACGAGATCGAGCTTCGCGGTGTCGACGTAGCACTTCTCGGCGTTCACCACCGCGTCGTCGCGGATGTGCATCGCGCGCACGTGGCCCACGACGAGAAAGGCCGTGTCGTCGATCGCCATCACGTCCTTCAGCGCGCACTCGATCGCCACCGGGCTCCCGGCGATGCGCGGCGGCTTCACCTTCGACGACGGCGCGGTGGCGAGGCCCGCCTCCTTCAGCTCGTCGAACTCGGGCGGGAAGTCGATGGCGGTGACGTTCATCGCCTCCACCAGCGCCTGCGGCACGAGGTTGATGACGAACTCGCCGTGCGTGCGGATGTTCGCCATCGTGTCCTTGTCGCGGCTGCCGCGCCGGCCGATGCCCAGGCAGATGACCGGCGGGAAGCCCGAGAAGAAGTTGAAGAAGGAGAAGGGCGCGGCGTTCGTCTGGCCGGCCGCGTCCAGCGTCACCACCCAGGCGATGGGGCGGGGCACCACGGTGGCGGTGAGCAGCTTGTAGCTGCGGGGGCCGTCGAGCTGTTCGATGTCGAAGTACATGCGTGCGTGCCGGCGCCGTGAAGTCCGGGCCGGACGGAGCTTGCCGCGTCCGGCCGGTTTCTGCAATATGCGGTATTCCGCTACGAATCACCGTATGACCGGCTCCCGCCCGAGCCGAACGAAAGGAAGCCCCGCGTGACCCAACGCCATGCCCGCGCCTGCATCGTCGGCGCCTACGAGCACCCCACCCGCCGCGCGCCCGACAAGTCGGTGGCCCAGCTGCACGCCGAAGTGGCGCAGGGCGCGCTGCGCGACGCGGGCCTGTCGCGCGACGACGTCGACGGCTACTTCTGCTCCGGCGACGCGCCGGGCATGGGGCCAACCTCGATGATCGACTACATGAACCTGCGGGTGAAGCACACCGACGCGACGGACCTCGGCGGCACCTCCTACCTGTCGCTGGTCTCGCACGCGGCGGATGCCATCGCCGCCGGGCGCTGCAGCATCGCGCTCATCACCCTCGCCGGCCGCCCGCGCAGCGAGGGCGTGAACACCGGCACCGCGCCGCGCCTGCGCAACGCCGCGGCGCCCGACGCGCCCTGGGAGTTCCCGTACGGCCTCACCACCGTCAACGGCTACGGCATGTGCGCGCGGCGGCACATGCACGAGTTCGGCACCACCAGCGAACAGCTCGCGTGGATCAAGGTGGCCGCCTCGCAGCATGCGCAGCACAACCCGCACGCCATGCTGCGCGACGTGGTGACGGTGGACGACGTGCTGGCCTCGCCGATGGTGAGCGACCCGCTGCACCGGCTCGACTGCTGCGTCATCAGCGACGGCGGCGGCGCGCTGGTCGTGGTGCGGCCCGAGATCGCGCGCAGCCTGAAGCGCCCGGTGGTCAAGGTGATCGGCAGCGGCGAGACCGTGCGCCACCCGGCCGGCGGCGACATCGACCTCACCACCACCGGCGCGGCGGTGTCGGGGCCGCTCGCCTTCGCCCAGGCGGGCGTGACGCCGGCCGACATCAAGTACGCCTCGATCTACGACAGCTTCACCATCACCGTGCTGCTGCAGCTCGAGGACCTGGGCTTCTGCCGCAAGGGCGAGGGCGGGCGCTTCGTGGCCGACGGCAACCTGATCTCGGGCGTCGGCCGCCTGCCGTTCAACACCGACGGCGGCGGGCTGTGCAACAACCACCCGGCCAACCGCGGCGGCATGACCAAGGTGATCGAGGCCGTGCGCCAGCTGCGCGGCGAGGCCCATCCCGCGGTGCAGGTGAAGAACTGCGACCTCGCGCTGGCCCAGGGCACGGGCGGCAACCTCGCCACGCGCCACGGCAGCTCGACCCTCATCCTGGAACGGGAGTGAACGACATGGCCACCAAGGAACGCACCATTCCCTCGCCGGTCACCGGCCCCGAGACCGAGGCCTTCTGGCAGGCGGCGCGCGAGGGCCGCTTCCTCGTCAAGGGCTGCGACGACTGCGGCCGCGCGCACTGGTATCCGCGCGCCATGTGCCCGCACTGCTTCGGCTCCAGCACGCGATGGAAGCCGGCCAGCGGCCGCGGCGTCATCTATTCCTTCAGCCCGATGCGCCGCGCCGACCCGCCCTACACGCTGGCCTACGTGACGCTGGAGGAGGGGCCGACGATGCTGACCAACCTCGTCGGCTGCGATCCGGACGCGCTCGCGATCGGCCAGGCCGTGAAGGTGGTGATGGTGCCCAGCGAGGACGGGCAGCCGGTGCCGGTGTTCACGCCGGCCTGATACCCATTTGCGATCGAACGACAGGACCCGCTCACCCTGAGCCTGTCGAAGGGTCGGGCTGAGGTATCGAAGCCCCGTGTGCGCCAAGAGGCACTTCGACAAGGCGAAGCCTTGCCTTCAGTCCTGAGCTTGCCGAAGGGTCAGTGCGAACGGGCTTTCGTGTTTCTTGTACTGAAACTGAACGCGACCCGTACGGGGCCGTCGGCGGGGCGGTACGGGTCACCCCTAGGGCATGTTAATGTTAACAATCATATGATTGACATTGACACAACGGCGCAGGCGCCGTTCGTGCCTTCGACCCCTGCGGGTCCGCGCGCCGGCAGGCCAGTGAGCGAAACCACCCGGAACCCCATGAACCACGCACGCAGCCCCGACGGCCCGCTGGCCAACCTGAAGGTCATCGAAATCTGCACCACCATCGCCGGCCCGGCCTGCGCGCGGCTGCTCGCCGACTTCGGCGCCGACGTGATCAAGATCGAGCCGCCGGACGGCGACCCCGTGCGCCAGATGGGCAGCCACGTGGAGGACGCCTCGCTCTATGCCGCGACCATTCTTCGCAACAAGCGCTCGGTGGTGCTCGACCTGAAGAACCCCGCGGACAGCGCCGTCGCGCACGCCCTGATCGCGCAGGCCGACATCCTGGTCGAGAACAACCGCCCGGGCGTGCTCGAGCGCCTGGGCTTCGGCTACGACGTGCTGTCCCGGGCCAACCCGGGCCTGGTCATGGTGCGCATCAGCGGCTACGGGCAGAGCGGCCCGTACGCCCAGCGGCCCGGCTACGGCGCCATCTGCGAGGCCGTGGGCGGCGTGCGCCACCTCACCGGCGACCCCGACCGCCCGCCCGCGCGCGTGGCGCTGGCCACCACCGACTACCTGACCTCGGTCTATGCCGCCTTCGGTGCGATGGCCGCGATCCACGAGCGTGCGCAGTCCGGGCTCGGCCAGGTGGTGGACGTGGCGCTGTACGAGGCCGCGTTCACCCAGCTCGCGCCGATGGTGCCGGCCTACGAGAAGCTGGGCACCGTGCCGCAGCGCGAAGGGCCGAACCTGCCCTCGATGGCGCCGAACAGCCTCTACCCGACGCGCGACGGCGGCTACGTGCTCATCGCGGCGAACAGCAACCCGACCTTCGAGCGCCTGGTGAAGGTGATGGCGCAGCCGGCGCTGCTCACCGACGAACGGTTCGCGAGCATCCGCACGCGCGGCCAGAAGCCCAACATGAAGGCGCTCGACGCCATCATCGGCGAGTGGACCCGGCAGTTCGACGGCGAGGCGCTGGAAGCCCTGCTGCTGCAGGCCGACGTGCCGGCGGCGCGCGCCTACACCATCGCCGACATCTACCGCGACCCGCAGTTCGCCGCGCGCGACATGCTGGCGCAGGTGCCGCATCCCACGCTCGGCCACACCACGCAGGTCGGCATCGTGCCGCGGCTGTCCGCCACGCCGGGGCGCATCCACCGCAGCGGGCCCGACCTGGGCGCCGACACCGAGGCCGTCAAGCAGGAAGTCCGCGCCGCCGCGAAGTGAACGGACGAAGGCGCGGGCCCCGTCGACCGGGGCCCGCGCACGCTGCTGCGATGGAGAAGGCGGCGCGGCTATGCGAGGCCGAACCCGTACACCCGCGCCGGGTTGTCGACGAGGATGCGCTGGCGCTGCGAGGCCTCGGGCGCCCAGTCGAACAGCAGGTCCAGCAGCTGCGCGTAGCTCGGCACCACGCCGGCGAAGTTGACGTTGGGCCAGTCCGAGCCCCACAGCATGCGCTCCACCGCGCGCTCGACCAGCGCACGCGCGAACGGCTGGACGTCGGCGTAGGGCGCCAGCGCCTGCGACGACAGCCGCATCGGCGCCGACAGCTTCACCCAGACGCGGCCGCTGTCGACGAGGCGCAGCAGGGTCTGGAAGGCCTCGCAGTCCACGCCCCAGTGGGCGGGGATGCGCGCCATGTGGTCGATGACGACCGGGCAGGGCAGGGCGAGCAGCCGGTCGGCGAGGCCCACGATCTGGTCGCCGGCGACGTGGACCTGCGCATGCCAGCCGAGGCCGGCGATGCGCGCGGCCAGGCGCTCGTCCAGCGCCATGCCGGGGCCGGGCCTGCCGACGTAGGAGAAGCGCACGCCGCGCACGCCGGCGCGGTCCCAGGCCTGCAGCCGCGCGTCCGAGGGCGTCTCCAGCGGCGGCGTGACGATGCCGCGGAAGCTGGCGGGGTACTCGCGCAGCGCGTCCAGCGTCCGCCGGTTGTCGCGGCCGCTGGCGTTCGCGTGCACCACCACGGCCCGCTCCAGTCCGACGGCGCGCTGCTCGGCGATGAACTGCGCCGGCGTGGCGTCGGGCACCTCGTAGGCATGGTCGGCGGCCACCGGGTAGGCGTCCAGCGGGCCGTAGAAGTGCAGGTGCGAGTCGCACGACAGCGGCGGCGGCGTGAACCGCGGCGCCGCGCCGCCGGGCGCGGCCGATGGGTCGGTCATGCGTGTCTCCGGCTGCGGCTACTCGGCCTTCTTCGCGCCGGTCGACTCGATCAGCCGGCCGTAGCGCTGGTACTCGCTGTTCACGAAGCGGCTGAACTCGGCGGCCGGCAGGTAGCCCTGCGGGATCATCAGGTTCTTCAGCACGGTCTCGAACGCCGGCGCCTTGGCGGCCTTGTCGCAGGCCGCGGACAGCTTGGCGATGACGTTCGCCGGCGTGCCCTTGGGCGCGATCATGCCGCCCCAGCCCATCGAGAGGATGTCGAAGCCCTGCTCGCGGAAGGTCGGCACGTCGGGCAGCGCGGGGTTGCGCTCGGGCTCCAGGATGCCCAGCGCCCGCAGCCGGGGCGACAGCGTCGCGAAGGTCTGCAGGCCGGCGACCCAGCCGGTGATCTGGCCCTGCATCGCCAGCGTCGAGGCCTCGCCGTCGCCCTTGCTGGGCACGTGCAGCCACTTGAAGCCGGCGAGCTGGCCGAACTCGACGAGGGCCAGATGCGGCAGCGAGCCGATGCCGGTCGAGGTGAAGGCCACCTTCTCGGGGTTCTGCTTGGCGTCGGCGACCAGGTCCTTGAGGGTCTTGTAGGGCGAGTTGGCCGGCACGGCCAGCACCTGCGGCGTCACGTGCGTGCGGCAGACGTACTCGAAGCTGCCCACGCCGTACTTCAGCGAGGCCATCATGTGCGGCTGCGTCGTCAGCGGCCCGACGGTGGTGATGGCCAGCGTGTAGCCGTCGGGCGCCGCGTTCGCGACGCGGCCGGTGCCGAGCGTGCCGCCCGCGCCGGGCTGGTTCATGATGACCAGCGAGCCGCCGAGTTCCTCCTGCATGCCCTGCTGCAGCGCCCGCGCGATCGGGTCGACGCTGCCGCCGGGCGGGAACGGGATGATCACCGTGACCGGGCGCTCGGGGTAGTCCGCCAGCGCCGCCGTCGAGATCAGCGATGCGATGGCCAGAAGAGTCTTCGTTCGATGCTTCAAGATCGTCTCCAGTCGGGGGTCCACGGTTCGGGCGTCCGGCGCGTCGCGCCGGGTGCCGGCAGGTCTGCTGTTATTGTCAACAATCACAAGATGAACATAAGCAGAGCAAACCCTTGCCTCTGCCTTCCTTCCGGCGGCGGCTACGCCGACGCCAGCACCTGCGCCGCCAGGCCGGTGTGCACCCGGCCGGCGCGGAACGCCTCGCTGTCGAGCACCTTGCGCACGAAGGGCAGGTTGTGCTTCACCCCTTCGATCACGGTGGCATCGATCGCGCCGATCAGGCGCTCGATGGCGGCGGCGCGGTCGTCCGCGTGCACGATGAGCTTGGCGATCATCGGGTCGTAGTAGGGCGTCACGCTGCAGCCCTCGGCGAGGCCCGTCTCGACGCGGATGCCCGGGCCGCTGGGCAGGCGCAGCGTCGACAGCCGGCCGGGCGAGGGATAGAAGCGCACCGGGTCCTCGGCATAGATGCGCGCCTCGATCGCATGCCCGCGCGGCGCGATCACGGCCGGCAGCACCTCGGCCAGGCGCGCGCCGGCGGCCAGGCGGATCTGCGCCTGGACCAGGTCGACGCCGGTGATCTCTTCCGTCACCGCGTGCTCCACCTGCAGCCGCGTGTTCATCTCCAGGAACTGGAAGTCCTCGCCGCCGCCGTACAGCGTCTCCACCGTGCCGATCACGTCGTAGCGCAGCTGGCGCAGCACGCCGGCCATGCGCTCGCCGGCATCGGCCACCAGCGTGCGCGGCAGCCCCGGCGCGGGCGATTCCTCGATGACCTTCTGGTGGCGGCGCTGGATGGAGCAGTCGCGCTCGAACACGTGGCGCACCGCGCCGTGCCGGTCGGCGAGGATCTGGAACTCGACGTGCCGGGGCTCGAGCATCAGGCGCTCGAGATAGATCTCGGCGCTGCCGAAGCTGCGCGCCGCCAGCGACCCGGCCCGCGCGATGGCCTGCTCAAGACCGGCCGCGTCGTGGGCGGCGATCATGCCGATGCCGCCGCCGCCGGCGGCCGGCTTCACCAGCACGGGAAAGCCGATGGCCCGCGCCGCTTCGAGCGCCTGTGCCGGGTCGCCCGACAGCAGGCCGGAACTGGGCGCCATGGCCATGCCGTGCCGCGCCATCAGGTCGCGGGCGCGGGTCTTGTGGCCCATGGCGTCGATCCACTGCGCGCTCGGGCCGATGAAGACGGCGCCGGCCGCCTGCACCCGGCGGGCGAATTCGGCGTTCTCCGCCAGGAAGCCGTAGCCGGGGTGCACGCCGTCGCAGCCGGTCTCCCTCAGCACCCGCAGCAGCGCCTCCTGGTCGAGGTAGCTGGCCCGGGCCTCGGGCGGGCCGATGCACACGGCCTGGTCGGCCTCGGCGAGGTAGGGCAGGCCGGCGTCGGCCTCCGAGTACACCGCCACCGAGCGGATGCCGAGCTGCCGCAGCGCGCGGATCACGCGCGCGGCCACCGCGCCGCGGTTGGCGACAAGCACTTTCTGGAACATGGCCGGCCCCCTACCGGCCGGCGCGGCGGCGTGCCGTCATCGCGTCCCAGGCGTCCTCGACCCAGTCGCACAGCACGGCGCGCGTCTCGCGGGGGTCGATGATGTCCAGCACGCCGAAGCGCTCGGCCGTGCGGAAGGGCGAGCCGATGCGGTGGTAGTAGGCCTCCAGCTCGGCACGCTTGGCCGCGGGGTCGGCCGCCTCGGCGATCTCCTGGCGGTAGGCGGCGGCCACGCCGCCCTCGATGGGGATCGAGCCCCAGCGCGCCGAGGGCCAGGCGAAGCGGTGGTTGAGCTGCGGGAAGGTCTTGGGCGCATGCAGGCCGCCGGCCATGCCGAAGGCGCGCCGCATGATGATCGACACCCAGGGCACCGACAACGTCTCGATGGTGGTCAGCACCCGCACGGCGCCGAGCAGCGTGCCGGCGAGCTCGGCCTCCGGGCCGGTGGTGTTGCCGGGCTGGTCCACCAAGTTGACGACGGGCAGGCCGAAGGTGTCGCACAGCTTGGTGTGGCGCTCGGTCTTCCAGGCCGAGGCCGTCGTCATCGCGCCGCCGGCGACGCGCGGGTCGCTGCACAGCACGCCCACCGGGTAGCCGTTCAGGCGCGCGAAGGCGGTGATGGTGGAGCCGCCCTGGTAGCGGCCGATCTCGAACACCGAGTCGCGGTCGAAGACCGAGGCGAGGATCTTGCGCGGGTCGAAGATCTTGCGCCGGTCGTGCGGGATGGCGTTCTTCAGCCAGTCGTCGGCGCGGTCGGCGGCGTCGTCGCAGGCCGTGCGCTGCGCCAGCGTGGCGGCGTTGCGCGGCAGGTAGGACAGGAAGCGCCGGACCTGCTCGAAGGCGTCCTCCTCGTTCGCGGCCTCGTTGTGCACCAGCGCGCTGCGGCGGTGGACCTTGTAGCCGCCCAGGTCGTTCTTGTCGATGTCGATCCCGTAGGCCTGCTTGACCACCGGCGGGCCGGCGGCGAAGACCTGCGCCTGGTCGCGCACCATGACGGAGAAGTGCGACACCAGCACCTTCATCGCGCCCAGGCCGGCGCAGGAGCCGAGCGCGACGCCGACCACCGGCACCGTGCGCAGCAGCTCCACGTTGGGCCAGGTCGGGTAGCCGGGGATCTTGCTGTGGCCGCTCTGCTCCAGCAGCTTGACGCTGCCGCCGGCGGTGTCGACGAGCCGGATGAGCGGCATCATCAGGTCGAGCGCCATGCGCTCGGCGTAGATCCACTTGTCGGAGATGGTGGCCTCCGACGAACCGGCGCGCAGCGTGTAGTCGTCGGCCGAGACGACGACCTTGCGGCCCTCGATGCGGCCGTTGCCGATGATCGCGTTGACCGGCGTCAGCCCCTGGAAGTGGCCTTCGGCGTCGTACTGCCCCTTGCCGGTGATGCGGCCCATCTCGCGGAAGCTGCCGGCGTCGAGCAGCGCGGCGATGCGCTCGCGCGCGTTCATGCGGCCGCGCGCCTTGAAG
Organism: Rubrivivax sp.; assembly: GCA_044508835.1. Lineage (GTDB taxonomy): Bacteria > Pseudomonadota > Gammaproteobacteria > Burkholderiales > Burkholderiaceae_C > JAKFDI01. The sequence continues at coordinate 40,539 of JBIQHD010000033.1, read as the reverse complement.
GCGGCGAGCGCCTGCTCGCCGCCCATGGCCGCGGCCTGGCGGCGGCGCTGGGCCAGTTCGGTCAGCTCGGCGGCGTATTCACCGTCCAGCGAAAGGGCGCCGGCCGCGCCGGTCTCGACTTCTTGGTTCACGGGGTCTCCTGTGCAGGGTCAACGGATTCACGAGCGGCTGCTCGATCGCGCGGGCGGTGCGAGCGCTCGCGCCGACACCCGGACAGGTCACGCCGGAACCGGGTGTCATGGTTTGGTACGGGGCGGCGTCAGGTGGCGGACCGCGTCCTGGCCGGACTCCTCGACCCGCCGCCGCGCGAGCTCGGCGTGCTGGGCCACGTCGCCGCGTTCGAGCGCGGCGAGGGTCTGCCGCCAGAGCTTGACGGACTGCTGGCGGCGTGCCTTCGCCGCCAGGCTGAGCCGCGAATAGCGCAGCGTCTGCAGCGACAGCGACGTGACCATGCTCGCCAGGCGTGCGTTGCCGCAGCTGCGCGCGGACAGGATCGACAGCCGGTAGGTCGTCTCGGCGTACTGGCCCTGGTCGTCGTCGAGCTTGGCCAGGCTTTCCAGCCGCGCGACGCCGGCCTGCAGCATCGCCATCCATTGCGGGTCGCGCCGCGTGGCGGTCTTGCGCGAGACGAGCTCGACCAGTGCGGCCCTGATCTCGAAGATCTCGAGCACCTCGTCGCTGCTGAGCGCCGTGACGATGGCGCCGCGGCGCGGCAGGATGGTGACCAGCCCCTCGCGCTCGAGGATTCGCAGCGCCTCGCGGATGGGGCCGCGGCTGACCTCGAACTCGTCGGCGCAGGCCTGCTCGCTGATCGGCGAGCCTTCGGCGAGGCGACCGTCGATGATGCGGTCGCCGATGCTGGCCGCGATCTGCTCCGAGACCGTCAGCGTCGGCTGCGGCCGGTCGGCGAACAGTCGGAAGGCGACGGTTCCCGAAAGGTAGAGGTTGAATCCCTCGCTGTCAGTGGTCTTGCTCATGGTGGCCTCGTTTGCCTGTGGGGTTCTGCCCGGCCTGCCTGCGGGAGCGGCAGTCCCGAGCCGGGCAATGGGCATTGTCACGAAAGCCATGAGGCACCACCGATCAGGATCAGCCCCGTTGCGACGACGGCGGCGATCCACACCGTCTCGCCGACCAGCATGCCGATGGGGGCCCAGCCGAGGCGGGCGAGGTCCGCAAAACTGGTCTTGACGCCCGCGGACGCGATGGCGACGACCAGCAGCGCGCGCGACAGCGTGCCGGACGCGGACGTCACGCGCTCAGGCACGCCGCCCAGGGTCGCGAGCAGCACGAAGGCGATGAACGCGAGCAGGAAGCCGGGGATCAGCGGCGTCGATCCGCGCCCGGCGGGGGCGCGCTTGCCGTCGCCGCGCGGCGGCGGGCGCACCGCCATCGCCACGATGACGACCACGGGCATCAGCAGCATCACGCGGAACAGCTTGACGATGGTCGCGCTCTCGGCCGCGCCCACGCCGCCCGTGCCGGCCAGCATCATGCCCGCCGCGACCACCTGGGCCACGTCGTGGATGGTGGCGCCGAAGAACACGCCCGCCTGCGCCGGCGTCAGCCCGACGGCATCGGCGAGCAGCGGATAGGCCACCATGGCCAGGGTCGACAGCAGCGTCACGCCCACCACGGCCAGCAGCGTGAAGCGTTCGTTCTCGCGCGTGGCCGGCAGGACGGAACTCACGGCCAGTGCGGCCGACGCGCCGCAGATGCCGACGGCGCAGCCCGAGATCAGCCCTTCTTCCATCGGCCGGCGCATGGCGCGCGACAGCAGCAGCCCGAACGCGATGGTCGATGCCACGGCGGCCAAGGTGATCAGCCCCGCGCTCCAGCCCAGGGCCGCGATCTGGTCGAGCGTGATGCGAAAGCCCAGCAGCGCCACGCCGGCGCGAAGCAGGGTGCGGCCGGTGAACTCGAGCCCCGCGCGGAACCGCTCGTCGCCGGCGAGGAAATGGAACGACAGGCCGATGAGCAGTGCGTACAGCAGCTGCGGGCCGCCGTAGTGCTCGGACACGAAGGACGCCGACAGCGCGATGACGGCGCACAGCAGCACCCCCGGCGCCAGCGTGCCGACGCGGCGCTGGCATCTCATTGCCAGGGTGGCGGTCATCGGCGGGCGTGGCTCGGCAGGCGCGGACCGAACGGCGTCGGGTCCGGCTCAGTCGATCGTGGCCACGACCTGGCCGTCCGACACGGCCTGGCCCTCGGCCACCAGCAGCTCGGACACCACGCCGGCGACCGGCGCGACGACCGGGATCTCCATCTTCATGGACTCGATGATCAGCAGCGTGTCGCCTTCGCTGACGCGCTGGCCGATCGCCGCCTCGACTTTCCAGACGTTGCCGGTGACGTCCGATTCAACCTTGGGCATGTGCTTCCTCGTATTGCTGACGTTCGCATTGTCAACAATAACTAAAAGAACATTCCCAGGGAAAACCCGGAAAAGCCCATGATCATGGCCACGGAGCCGCGAAGAGGGGCGCGCCGCGGCGGCGGCGGCCGTCCGGCGCGCGTGCGGTCAGGCGTTGGTCTTGCTGATCGCCTCCGCCTTCTGCCGCAGCTTGCGCATGCCCTTGAGCCAGCGGTCGTAGTCGCCGGTCTTGCGCTGCATGAACTGCAGCACCTCGGGGTGCGGCAGCACGAGGAAGCGTTCCTCGCGCATGCACTGCAGCACGTCCTCGGCCACCTGCTCGGCGGTGACGGCGCCGTCGAGCAGGAAGCTCTTGCGGTCGCCCGCCTTGCCCATGAGCATGGGCGTCTGCACGCCCTGCGGGCACAGGCAGCTCACGCGGATGCCCTGGTCGCCGTAGTTGATCGACAGCCACTCGGCATACGCCACCGCCGCATGCTTGGTGACCGAATACAGCGCCGAGTCGACCTGGCTCAGCAGGCCCGCGGCCGAGGCGGTGTTGACCAGGTAGCCCTCGCCACGCGCGAGCATCTGCGGCAGCACCGCGCGCGAGGCGAACACGTGGGCCATCAGGTTGATCTCCCAGATGCGCTGCCACTGCTCGTTGCTGGCCTCCACGCCGCCGCGCGTGATGATCCCGGCGTTGGAGCAGAACACGTCGACGCGGCCGTAGTGCCCGGTGGCGCGTGCGACGAGCGCCTGGATGTCGGCTTCCTTCGACACGTCGACCTTCACCGCGAGGCCCTTTGCCGCGGCTGCCGTTTCCTGTGCGCCCGCCTCGTCGAGGTCGGCCACGACGACGCCCGCGGCGCCTTCCTGCGCGAAGCGGTGCGCCAGCGCGCGGCCGATGCCCGAGGCACCGCCGGTGACCACGACGACCTTGCCCTTCATCTCCATGGGATGCTCCTGATGTTCCGTGTCGAGAAGCCGCCGAGTGTGTCAGCACGGCGCGCGGCGGGCCGTCGCCGAGGCGTCAACGCGGGTTCAGGGGCGATAGCCGAAGCGCGACGGGCCGGCCTCGCGCAGCGGCGCCGCGAGGTTGGCGAACTCCACCGCGAGCTGGCGCGTGTCGGCCGGGTCGACGATGTTCTCGATCACGAACGCCTCGGCGCTGCGGAACGGCGAGCCCAAGGCCCGCACGCGCTGCTCGATGCGCTGGCGCGCGGCCTCGGGGTCGGGCGCGGCGGCGATCTCGGCCTTGTAGGCAACCTCCAGCCCGCCCTCGATCGGCAGCGAGCCCCACACGGCCGAGGGCCACGCATAGCGGAAGCTGAAGCGCTCGGGGTGCTGGTGGCCGCCCGCGGCCACGCCGAAGGCCTTGCGCAGGATGAAGGTGCACCACGGCACCGTGGTCTGCGACACGGCGGTGAGCGCGCGCACGCCGGCGCGCATCACGCCTTCGCGCTCCGCCTCGAGGCCGATGCGAAAGCCCGGGATGTCGACGAAGTTCAGCACCGGCAGGTGGAAGAGCTGCGCCAGGTCGATCATGCGCAGGAACTTGTCGGCCGTCTGCCGGTCCCAGGCGCCCCCGTAGTGGTAGGGATCGCTTGCGATCAGCACCACCGGCCAGCCGTCGATGCGCGCGAGGCCGGCGGCGATGGCGCGGCCCCAGTGGCGGCCGATCTCCATGAACGAGCCGGTGTCCACGACGGACTCGACGATGGCGCGCACGCGATAGACCGCACGCGGGTTCTCGGGGATCGCGTCGCGCAGGCCCTGCGGCGTGGCCGTGCACGCGCGGCCTTCGGCGGCGCGCGGCGGCAGCTCGTGCACGGACGGCGGCAGGTACGACAGGAAGCGCCTGGCGCGGGCGAAGGCCTCGTCCTCGCTCGCCACCTCGTCGTCGACCACGCCGTTGCGGGTGTGGATGCCGCTGCCGCCGAGTTCTTCCTTCGTGAGGTCCTGCCCCGTGCGCGCCACCACCGGTGGGCCGGCGACGAAGAGCTGCGAGCTCTCCTTCACCATCACCGAGTAGTGGCTCGCCGCCACGCGCGCCGCGCCCATGCCGGCCACCGAGCCGAGGCCCAGGCCCACCACCGGCACGGTGGCGAGGTTGCGCGTGATGAAGGGCCAGGCCTTCAGCTTAGGCAGCAGCGTGTGGCCCTTGATCTCGATGTTCTTCACCGAACCGCCGCCGCCCGTGCCGTCGACCAGGCGGATCAGCGGCAGGCGCAGGTCGTGCGCCATCTGCTCGGCGACGATGAGCTTGTCGCCCACCGCGCCGTCGTTGGCGCCGCCGCGCACGGTGAAGTCGTCGCCGGCCACCACCACGGGCCGGCCGTCGAGCGTGGCGCGGCCCATCAGGAAGTTGGAGGGCGTGAAGTCCAGCAGCGTGCCGTCGTCGCCGTAGACGGCGCTGCCCGCCAGGTCGCCCAGCTCGAACAGCGAGCCCGCGTCGACGAGGTGCGCGAAGCGTTCGCGCACCGGCAGCCGGCCGTTGGCGCGGTGGCGCGCGAGCTTGTCCTCGCCGCCCATGCGCTGCGCCAGCTGCCCGCGCCGTGCCAGTTCGTCGAGCTCTTTCTGCCAGGCCACGATGGTTTCTCCTGTGAATGGGGCGCAGTACTAGTCCGCGAGCTGGATGTTGGAGCGCTTGATGATCGCCGCGTACTCCGCCTTCTCCTTGCGGATGCGGGCCTGGAAGGCCTCCGGCGCCAGCATGGCGATGTGGCCCTGCCTGGCCAGCAGCGCCTTCGAGGCCGGCACCTCGGTGGCGCTGGCCATGGCCTCGTGCAGCGTGCGGATCACGGCCGGCGGCGTGCCGGCGGGCACGAACACGCCCACCCAGAACGAGATGTCGTAGCCCGGGTAGCCGGCCTCGGCGATGGTGGGCACGTCGGGCAGGTCGGGCCAGCGCTGCGCGGCCGACACCGCCAGCGCGCGCAGCTTGCCGGCCTGGATCTGCGGCATCGCCGCGGGGTTGTCGAAGGCCGCGTCCACCTCCTTGCCGAGCACCGCCATCTGCGCCGGCGCCGAGCCGCGGTAGGGCACGTGCGTCATCTTCACGTCGCCCGCCATGTGGTTGAGCAGCTCGAAGCTCAGCTGCGTGAGGTTGCCCACGCCGGCCGAGCCGTAGGACATCTGGCCCGGCTGCGCCTTGGCCGCCGCCATCAGCTCGGCCACCGTCCTGATCGAGGGGTGCTTCTCCGGGTTGGTGGTGAGGATGAAGGGCACGGTCACGGTCAGGGCCACCGGTGCGAGGTCCTTCTCGGGGTCGTAGGCCAGCTTCCTGCCGAGCAGCGGGTTCACGGTGATGGAGCTCGAGTTGCTGATGAGCACCGTGTAGCCGTCCGGGCCGGCGTTGATCGTCTCGGTGGCCGCCAGCGCCCCGTTGGCGCCGGTGCGGTTGTCCACCGTGACCGGCTGGCCGAGCTTGTTCTTCACATGGTCGGCCAGGATGCGCGCCACGCTGTCGATCGAGCTGCCGGGGGCGAAGCCGACGACGAAGCGGATCGGCTTGTTCGGGTAGGCCGGCTGCGCGAGCGCGGCGCCGCCGGCGCACAGCAGGGCGGCCGCGCACAGCGACCGCGCCAGGAATCGTGGGAAGTGGGTCATGGGGGTCTCCTGAGATGAAGCCGCGTGCTTGCGGGCTGCTGATAGTTCTGTTTAACAGAACGATAGTTCTTTTATCAGTATCGACATCGTGCCAACCACCCGTCAACGAGGGTTGCCCCTCATGGGCATGCAGGCTGCAGGGGAACCGGGATGCCCCTGCTTGACCGCACGCAAGCCCTGGGCAGATACTAAAAAGGAACATCGATTCCGTGTAATAGAACTTTCCTTCTTCATCCGATGACCACCCACCCCGCGCCCAAGGCGCTCCTGATCGGCGGCGAAGCGCTGATGTCGGCCGAGCCGCCGCTGCGCTCGGTGAACCCGGCGAACGGCGCCCTGAACCACGAGGTGTCGGCGGCCGGCGCTGCCGAGGTCGACCGCGCGGTCGCGGCGGCCACGCAAGCGGCCGCGCACAAGAGCTGGCGTGATGCGTTGCCGCCCGCGCGCGCCGCCGTGCTGCATCGCATCGGCGACCTGATGCTGGCCAATGCCGACACCTTCGCCCGGCTGCAGATGATCGAGAACGGCAAGGTCTGGGCCGAGTGCGTGGCGCAGGTCAAGAGCGCCGCGGCCACCTTCCGCTACTACGCCGGCGTGTGCGAGACGCTGGGCTCGGAGGTGACGCCGGCGCGCGGCCGCTACCTCTCGATGACGGTGCACGAGCCCTACGGCGTGGTGGCGGCCATCACGCCGTGGAATTCGCCGATGACGATGGAGGCGCAGAAGGTCGCCCCGGCGCTGGCCGCCGGCAACGCGGTGATCCTCAAGCCCTCGGAGCTCACGCCCTCGCCGGCACTCGAACTCGGCCGCCTCGCGCTCGAGGCCGGCCTGCCGCCGGGCGTGCTCAACGTGCTGCCCGGCACCGGCGCGGTCACGGGCGCGGCGCTGGTCGCGCACCGCGGCGTGAAGATGGTGTCGTTCACCGGCGGCACGGCCAGCGGGCGGCGCATCGCCGGCGTCGCCGCGCAGCGGCTGATGCCGGTGGCGCTCGAACTCGGCGGCAAATCGCCGCACATCGTCTTCGCCGATGCCGATCTCGATGCTGCCGCCGATGCGGTGGCCGGCGGCATCTTCGAAGGCAGCGGGCAGTCGTGCGTGGCCGGTTCGCGGCTGTTCGTGCAGCGGCCGGTGTACGCCGCGATGCTCGAGCGGCTCGTCGCCCGCGCGAAGGCGCTGCGCGTGGACCTGCCCGATGCGCCCGGCGCGCAGATGGGCCCGATCGCCTCCTTCGCGCACCGCGACCACGTCGCGCGCATCGTCGACGAGGCACGCGCCGGCGGCGCGCAGGTGCTCGCCGGCGGCGCCGCGCCCGGCGACGAGCGCCTGGCGCAGGGCGCGTTCTACCTGCCCACCGTGGTGGCCGGCATCGACAACCGCGCGGCCATCGCGCAGCAGGAGATCTTCGGCCCGGTGCTGTGCGCGCTGCCCTTCGACGACGAGGACGACCTGATCGCGCAGGCCAACGATTCGGCCTTCGGCCTGGCCGCCGGCATCTGGTGCGCCGACTACCGCCGCGCCTGGCGCGTGGCGCGTGCGCTCGAAGCCGGCACGGTGTGGATCAACACCTACAAGCAGCTGTCCATCGCCACGCCGTTCGGCGGCTTCAAGGACAGCGGGCTCGGCCGCGAGAAGGGGGCCGGCGGCATGCGGCTCTACCAGCAGAGCAAGGGCCTGTACTTCGGACTGGACGGCTGAGGCCGCCGCCGTCCGCTTCATCCACCCTCACAGCGCAGGAGCGCCCGTGTCATTCAAGCAAGTCGGCTTCATCGGTCTGGGCGTGATGGGCGAGCCCATGTGCCGCAACCTGCTGCAAAAAAGCGGCGCGGCCGTGGCGGCGCTCGACCGCGACCCGGCCCCGCTCGAACGCCTCGCCGCGCAGGGCGTGCGCGCGGCATCGGGCGTGGCCGGCGTGTTCGCCGGCAGCGAGGTGGTGTTCCTCTCGCTGCCTTCCGGCGAGGTGGTGCGCGACCTGGCCCACGCCGCCGGCGGGCTGCTGGCGTGCGTCGCGCCGGGGCAGGTGGTCGTCGACCTCAGCACCTCGCCGGTGGACATCACGCGCGCGCTCGCGGCGCAGTTCAGGCAGCGCGGCGCCGCGTTCGTCGACGCGCCGGTGGCGCGCACGCGCGCGGCGGCCGAGGCCGGCACGCTGTCGGTGATGGTGGGCGCCGAGCCGGCGCTGTTCGAGCGCCTGCGCCCGCTGATCGCCACCTTCGCCAGCGACATCACGCTGTGCGGGCCGGTGGGTTGCGGGCAGGTGGTGAAGATCCTCAACAACATGGTGCTGTTCGAGACCGTGGTGGCGATCTCGGAAGCCAAGGCCATCGGCGAGCGCGCGGGCGTGGACGCGGCGCTGCTCTTCGACACGCTCTCCAAGGGCTCGGCCGATAGCTTCGCGCTGCGCAACCACGGCATGAAGGCGGTGCTGCCGGGGCAGTTTCCCGAGCGCGCCTTCTCGGTCGAGTACGCGCGCAAGGACCTGCTCTACGCGCTGCGCCTAGCGCAGGAAACCGGGGTCGACGCGCGCGGCGCGCGGGTGGTGGACGGGTGGTTCACCGAGGCCATCGCGGCGGGTGATGGGGAACAATACCACCCGGTCATCAGCCGGCGGATCGGGGGGTGACCATCGCCTCCCTCCCTCTTGCCCCGGCGGTTCGCGCCGCCGCTGCCCCCATGCCCAAGACCACCCCCGATGCGAGCTTCACCCCCGGCGACGGCGTGGCCGCCGTCGACCGCGCGCTGTGCATCGCGACCTCGCTCGCCCAGGCCGAGGGGCCGCTCACGCTGGCCGACCTGGCGCGCGTGACGGGCATGTACAAGAGCACGCTGCTGCGGCTGCTGGCCTCGCTGCTGCGCAGCGGGCTGGTCGTGCAGCGCAGCGACAAGCGCTATGCGCTCGGGCCGCTGGCGTTTCTCTTCGGCCGTGCGTTCGACCAGACGCACGGGCTGCGTGAGGCGATCCAGCCGGTGCTCGAATGGCTGGTGAGCCACGGCACCGAGAGCCCGTCGTTCCACGTGCAGCACGGGCCCGACACGCGGCTGTGCCTGTTCCGTATCGATTCCAACCACTCCACGCTCGACCGCGTGCGCGCCGGCGAGGTGCTGCCGCTGCACCGCGGCGCGGCCGGCAAGGTGCTCAAGGCCTATGCCGAGGGGCAGGGCGCCTGCGACGTGCTGCTCTTCAACTCCTTCGGCGAGCGCGACCCGCTGTGCGGCGCGGTGGCGGCGCCGGTGTTCGGGCCGGCGGGCATCCTGCTGGGCGCGCTGTCGCTCTCCGGGCCGCTGGAGCGCTTCTCCGAACTCGCGGTGCAGCGCATGAACGGCCTGCTGCTGAGCGCGGCCGAAACGGCGACCACCGGGCTCGGCGGGCAGTGGCCGGCCAAGGCGTCGCCGCCGGCGCCGGCGCCGCGCCGAAAGACCGCCTAGGGCGGCATCACCCGAAGGAGACCGCACCCCCATGCTCGACAAGACCTGCGCCTCGGTCCAGGAGGCGGTGCGCGGCGTGAAGGACGGCGACACGCTGCTGATCGGCGGCTTCGGCGTCTCGGGCGTGCCGACCGAACTGCTGCGCGCGCTGCTCGACCAGGGCGCGCGCGAGCTGGTCGTCGTCAACAACAACGGCGGCAACGGGCCGCTGGGCCTGAGCGAGCTCATCGGCGCGGGGCGCGTGCGCAAGATGATCTCCTCGTATGCGCGCTCGGCCAATCCGGCGCAGCCGACCGCGGCGGTGTTCGCCGAGTGGTTCCGCGCCGGGAAGATCGAGCTCGAATGCGTGCCGCAGGGCACGATGGCCGAGCGCATGCGCGCGGCCGGGGCGGGCATCGGCCCGTTCTTCACGCCCACCGCCTACGGCACGCCGCTGGCGGCCGGCAAGGAAACGCGCGTGATCGACGGCGTGGGCTACGTGCTGGAGGCGCCGCTGCCCGGCGACTTCGCCTTCGTGAAGGCGCAGCGCGCCGACCGCTGGGGCAACCTCATGTACCGCAACGCCGAGCGCAACTTCGGCCCGGTGATGTGCATGGCCGCCAAGACGGCGGTGGTGCAGGTCGACGAGATCGTGCCGCTTGGCGCCTTCGATCCGGTGCAGGTGCACACGCCGGGCATCTTCGTGCAGCGCGTGGTCGCGGTGAAGGGGTAGTTATGAGCGAATGGCGGCGGCTCGGCCGCGCGCAGATTGCGCAGCGTGTGACGCAGGACATCCCCGACGGCGCCTACGTCAACCTCGGCATCGGCATCCCGACCTTGATCGCCCGGCATCTGCCGGCCGATCGCGAGGTGATCCTGCACAGCGAGAACGGCATCGTCGGCATGGGCCCGGGCGATGCGGACGCGCCGCTCGACGTGAGCCTCATCAACGCGAGCAAGGAGCCGGTGGTGCTGATCCCCGGCTCGTCGATCACCGACCACGTGGTGTCGTTCATGATGATGCGCGGCGGGCACATCGACCTCACCGTGCTGGGCGCCTTCCAGGTCTCGCAGCGCGGCGACCTCGCCAACTGGGACACCGGCGCGCCGGGCGCGATCCCCGCCGTGGGCGGCGCAATGGATCTGGTGGTGGGCGCGCGGGCGATCTACGTGACGATGGAGCACGTCGACAAGCACGGCGCGCCGAAGATCGTGCGCGACTGCAGCTGCCCGCTCACTGGCGCGGCGGTGGTGGACCGCATCTACACCGACCTGGCGATCATCGACGTCGCGAAGGGTGCGGGCGGGCTGACGGTGCGGGCGATGGTGGCGGGCCTGTCGTTCGAGGAACTGCAGGCGATGACCGGGGCGCCGCTGGCGATGGGGCCGGCGTGCGCGGTGCTGTGAGGCGCGGCTGCGCCCGGCGGGCTGGCGGCGACGACCGCCGGCGCCACTCCCCGGGCGTCACGCCGCTCCAGCGGGCGAAGGCCCGGTAGAAGGGGCTGAGCTCCGCGAAGCCGAGTTCCGCGGCGATGTCCTTGAACGGCTTGCCCGTCGTCGCGGCCTGCTCCAGCGCCAGGTCGCGGCGCGCGCAGTCCAGCAGGTCGGCATAGCTGGTGTGCAGCGCCTGCAGCCGGCGCGCGAGCGTGCGCGGGCTCAGGCCCTGCGACCGGGCCGCCTCGTCGCGGGTGGGCAGCGGCAGCCGCCCGAGGCGGCGGGTGATCCAGGCCTGCACCGCCTGGTCCAGCCGGCGGCCCGGCGCCAGCCGCTCGAGCTGCGCCGCGGCGAAGGACTCGTGCACGCGCGCCAGGTCCGGGTTGGCCTGAGGCGCCGGCCGGTCGAGCGCGGCGTTGTCGAGCAGCAGGCCGCTGAAGGCCTGGTCGAACTCGACGGGGCAGCCGAAGACCTGCCGGTAGCCCTGCAGCGGCCCCTGGGGCGGGTGGCTGAACCGCACCCGCCGCGGCGGGCTGGGCTGCTGCGTGATCCATTGCGCCGAGCTCGCCACCGCCGCCAGCACCGCCTCGACCTGCTGGGCGCTGAAGGCCAGGTCGCCCTGGCGCGGGTGGTAGATCAGCCAGCTCGCGTCGCCGACGGCGAGCAACTGCAGGCGCACGCCGTCGGAGACGAGGCGCTGGTACTTCTGGATGGCGGCGATGGCCTGGCGCAGCGTGGCCGCCGACTGGACGATGAAGCCCACCACGTTCAGGCTCGCCGGCCCGACGAACGAGCCGGCCTTCAGCCCGAAGCCGGCGTCCTGCGTCAGCCGGGTCGCGGCGCGCCAGATGCGGGTCACGTCGTCGATGGGCCAGCGATCCAGCGCGAGCGCGGCGGCCGGCAGGCCGGCGGCGGCCATCAGCGCGGCATCGGTCACGCCCTGGCGGCGCGCTTGCGCCAGCACAGTCTGGACCCAACTGATGGAAACGGTGACCTCCCAAGTCAATCGACTGTCCTTTCAGGTCAATGTCACCGCATCCTACGTCCCTAAGCTCGGGCCCATCGAACAACGACGCGGAGACAGATCAGGATGGCGCACGCCCTTCGCACCGACGTGCTGGTCGCCGGCGGCGGCCTGGCCGGCATCGTGACCGCCCTGGAGTGCCTGCGCGCCGGCCAGCACGTGACGGTGGTCGACCGCGACACGCCCGAACGCCTGGGCGGCCTGGCGCTGTGGGCCTTCGGCGGCATGGCGCTGGTGGACACGCCGCTGCAGCGGCGCATGAAGATCCCCGACTCGCCCGAGCGGGCCCTGGCCGACTGGCTGCGCTTCGGCGAGCTGGGCGAGGCCGACGCCTGGCCGCGCCGCTGGGCGGAGCACTACGTGCAGCATTCGCGCGCGCAGGTCCACGATTGGCTGGTGGCGCAGGGCATCAGGTTCTTCCCGGCCGTGAACTGGGTGGAGCGCGGGCGCTTCGGCGACGGCAACAGCGTGCCGCGCTACCACATCGTCTGGGGCACCTCGCGCGAGCTGACGCGGCGCCTGATCGCGGCCATGCAGGCGGCCGATCGCGGCGGGCGCCTGACGGTGCTGAGCGGCCACCGCGTCAGCGCCGTCGAGCGCAGCGGCGGACGCATCGCCGGCGTGCAGGTGGTGCAGGAAGCCGGCGGCGCGCAGGTGCGCATCGAGGCACCTGTAGTGGTGCTGGCCATGGGCGGCATCAACGGCTCGACCGAGCAGGCGCTCGCCCACTGGCCGCCCGAGCGGCCGCGCCCGGCGCGCATGCTCAACGGCGCCCATCCCTTTGCCGACGGACGGCTGCACCAGCTGGCGGCCGGCGAGCTCGGCGCGTGCATCACCCACGCCGGCGAGATGTGGAACTACGCCGCCGGCATCCCGCACCCGCAGCCGCACTTTCCCGGCCACGGGCTGTCGCTCATTCCGTGCAAGTCGGCACTGTGGCTGGACCACCGGGGGCGGCGCCTCGGCCCCGAGCCGCTGGTCACCGGCTTCGACACCCACGAGCTGTGCCAGCGCGTGGCGGCGCTGCCCAGGCCCTGGACCTGGCAACTCATGAACTGGCGCATCGCGGCGAAGGAGTTCGCCATCTCCGGCGCCGAGCACAACCCGCGGGTGCGCGACCGGCAGTTCCTGCGCTTCCTGCTCGAGACGCTGCGCGGCAACCACCGCCTGGTGCGGCAGATGCAGCGCGAGAGCCCGCACTTCCTGGTCGACGACAGCCTGGCGGGCCTGGCGGCGAAGATGAACGCCCTAGCCGGCACCGGCGACGTCGACCCCGCCGTGCTGCAGGCCACGGCCGACGCCTTCGACGCCCAATTCGCCAAGGGCCTGGCGCTGGCCAACGACGACCAGGTCCGCCGCATCCTGCACGCGCGCCAGTGGGGCCCCGACCGCATGCGCACCTGCAAGCCCGCGCCGCTGCAGAAGAAGGGCGCCGGGCCCTACATCGCGGTGCAGACGCAGCTCATCACGCGCAAGAGCCTGGGCGGCCTGCAGACCGACCTGCAAAGCCGCGTGCTGACGGCCGATGGCGAGGCGGTGCCCGGCCTGTACTGCGTGGGCGAGGCGGCCGGCTTCGGCGGCGGCGGCGCCAGCGGCAAGCGCTCGCTGGAAGGCACCTTCCTGCCCGGCTGCATCCTGACGGCGCAGGCGGCGGCGCGATCCATCGCGGCGGGCGGCTGAGGCCGGGACGAGGCGCACGCACGATGCCATTGCAGCTGCCGGCCACCGCCGCGGACTACCGGCGCCTTGCCCGGGCGAGGCTGCCGCGCTTCCTCTTCGACTACGTGGACGGCGGCGCCACCGACGAGCAGACCCTGCGCGCCAACGAAGCCGACTGGGCGAAGGTGACGCTGCGCCAGCGGGTGCTGGTCGACGTCGACGGCGTGGACACGTGTGCCACCCTGGCCGGCCAGGCCTGCGCCATGCCGCTGGCGCTCGCCCCCGTGGGCCTGGCGGGCATGACGGCCCGGCGGGGCGAGGTGCAGGCCGCGCGCGCGGCCGAGGCGGCGGGCGTGCCCTTCACCCTGTCCACCGTGGGCATCTGCCCGCCGGAGGAGATCGGGCGCGTCGTGGCCACGCCGCCCTGGTTCCAGCTCTACATGCTGCGCGACCGGGGCATCGTCCAGGCCGTGCTGCGACGCGCCTGGGACGCCGGCTGCCGCACGCTCGTCTTCACCGTGGACCTTCCGCTGCCGGGCATGCGCCACCGCGACACGCGCAACGGGCTGTCCGCGGGCACGGCGCGCGCGCGGCTGGGCCGGGTGATCGACCTGCTGGGCCACCCCGGCTGGCTGTGGGACGTGGGCCTGCGCGGCAAGCCTCACGTGTTCGGCAGCCTCACCGACCAGGTGCCCCAGGCCCGCGACATGGACGCCTTCAAGGCCTGGGTGGAGGCGCAGTTCGACCCCTCGGTCACCTGGGCCGACATCGACCGGCTGCGCGGGCAGTGGCCCGGCACCCTGCTGCTCAAGGGCATCCTGGACGCCGACGATGCCCGCGCCGCCGTGCGCGCCGGCGCGCAGGGGCTGATCGTCTCCAACCATGGCGGGCGCCAGCTCGACGGCGCGGCCTCCACCGCCTCGAAGCTGCCCGCCATCGTGCAGGCGGTCGCGGCGCAGGCCGAAGTGCTGGTCGACGGCGGTATCCGCAGCGGCGTGGACGTGTTCCGCGCGCTGGCGCTGGGCGCCCGGGGCGTGCTCGTCGGCCGCCCCTGGGTCTGGGCCCTGGCCGCGGCCGGCGAGCCGGGCCTGGCCGAGCTGCTGCAACGCTGGCAGCAGGAGCTGCGCCTGGCGATGACGTTGGTCGGTGTGACCCGCGTGGCCGACATCCGCGCGGCGCACCTCGATGCCCCCGCTTCCTGATTCCCAGACAAAGGAGACCCCATGAACGGCGCCCAAGCCCTGATGAAGACCCTGGCCGACGCCGGGGTGACCGTGTGCTTCAGCAACCCCGGCACGTCGGAGATGCACTTCGTGGCCGCATTGGACGGCGAGCCGCGCATGCGCGCCGTGCTGGCGCTGTTCGAGGGCGTGGCCACCGGCGCGGCCGACGGCTACGCCCGCATGGCCGGCAAGCCCGCGGCCACGCTGCTGCACCTGGGCTGCGGCCTGGGCAATGGCCTGGCCAACCTGCACAACGCGCGCAAGGGCCGCGTGCCGGTGGTCAACATCGTGGGCGACCACGCCACCTACCACGTGCCGTACGACGCGCAGCTGCAGTCCGACATCGAGACCGTGGCGCGCAACGTGTCGACCTGGGTGCGCACCTGCGCTTCCACCGAGGCGCTGTGCCGCGACGCGGCCGAGGCCGTGGCCGCGGCGACGACGGCGCCGGGCAACGTGGCCACGCTCATCCTGCCGGCCGACGTGTCCTGGGGCGAGGGCGGCGTGCCCGCCGCGCTGCCGCCGGCCGCGCCGCCGCCCCTGGCCGACGACGCCACCCTCGACGCCATCGCCCAGGCGCTGCGATCGGGCGAGAAGGCGGCGCTGCTGCTGGGCGCCCGCGCCCTGCGCGAGCCCGGCCTGCTGGCGGCCGCGCGCATCGCCGCGAAGACGGGGGTGAAGCTGTTCGCGGAGGTCTTTCCCACGCGCATCGAGCGCGGCGCGGGCCTGCCGCACGTCGAGCGCCTGGCCTACCTGGCCGAGCTGGCCTCGGTGCAGCTGCACGGCCTGAAGCACCTGGTGCTGGTCGACGCCAAGCCGCCCGTGTCCTTCTTCGCCTACCCCGGCAAGGCCAGCGACCTGGTGCCCGAAGGCTGCCGGGTGCACGCGCTGGCCACCCCGGCGCAGGACGCGCCGGGCGGCCTGCGGCGCCTGGCCGAGCGGCTCGGCGCCGAGGCGGCCGAGCCGGCGCTGCAGCCGGCCCTGCGCCCGGCGCGGCCCACGGGCAAGTTCACCGCCGAGAAGGTGTGCAAGGCCGTGGGCCACCTGCTGCCCGAGGGCGCCATCGTCGTGGACGAGGCGCAGACCTCGGGCGTGATGCTTCCGCACTTCACCCGCGGCGCGCCGCGGCACGACGTCCTCACGCTCACCGGCGGCGCCATCGGCCAGGGCCTGCCCAACGCGGTGGGCGCGGCCATCGCCTGCCCCGACCGGCCGGTGCTGGCGCTGGTGGGCGACGGCTCGGCCATGTACACCCTGCAGGCGTTATGGACGATGGCGCGCGAGCAGCTCAACGTCACGACAGTCATCATGAACAACCAGTCCTACGCCATCCTCAACGTGGAGCTGCAGCGCGTGGGCGCGAGCGCCCGCGGCGCGGCCGGCGCCAAGGCGCGCTCGCAGCTCGATCTCGCCAACCCCGGGCTGGATTTCGTGAAGCTGGGCAGCAGCATGGGCGTGCCCTCGGTGCGCGCCACCACCACCGAGGAAATGGTCGAGGCGCTCGCCCACGCGCTGCGCACGCCGGGGCCGCACCTCATCGAGGCCATGGTGCCCAATGCCTTCGCGGGCCTCAAACTGCGGCTGCTGCCGCACATCCTCGATTCGCTCGCCAGCCTGCCGCGGCCGCTGGCCCAGGCCATCAAGCGCAAGGTGTCGCCATGAACGCTCCCACGCCGCAACCCGCCGTCGACGCGGAAACCGACGCCGCCGCCATCCAGACGCTGTTCGAGGCGCAGGCCGCCACCGCGCTGGCGCTGCGCAGCTCGCAGGCCGACGAGCGGCGGGCAAAGATCGCGCGCCTGCGCGACGCCGTGCTGGCGCGCCGCGAGCGCTGGGCCGAGGCCTTCGACGCCGACCTGCGCAAGCACCCGGTGGAGGTCGAGCTCACCGAACTGCTGCCCGTGGTGGACGAGGCGCACGCGGCACTCGGCAAGCTCGCCAGGTGGATGAAGCCGCAGCGGGTGGCGCCCACGCTCACCACCTTCGGCACCACGGCGCGGGTGCTCCACCAGCCCCGCGGGCGCTGCCTGATCGTGGGGCCGTGGAACTACCCGCTGAACTCGGTGCTCGGCCCGCTGGTCTCGGCCGTGGCGGCGGGCAACACCGCCATCGTCAAGCCGAGCGAGTTCACGCCCCACGTGAACGACGTCATCGCCGAGGTGTTGCGCGAGGTGTTCGAGCCCGCCGAAGTGGCCCTCGTGCGCGGCGGCGTGGCCAGTTCCGGCCACCTGCTGGCGCTGCCCTTCGACCACATCTTCTTCACCGGCTCGCCCGCCGTGGGCAAGATCGTCATGGCGGCCGCGGCCCGGCATCTCACCTCGGTGACGCTGGAGCTGGGCGGCAAGTCGCCGGCCATCGTGGACGCCAGCGCCGACGTGGAAGCCGCCGTGCAGATGCTGGTGTGGGGCAAGCTGACCAACGCCGGCCAGACCTGCGTGGCCCCTGACCACCTGTACGTGCACCGCCAGGCGGCCGAGCGCTTCGCCCGGCGCTGGCGCGAGGTGGTGGCCGAGCGCTACGGCGCGACGCCCGAGGCCGTGGCCGCCAGCCCCGACCTGGGCCGGATGATCCATGAACGCCACGCCCGCCGCGTCGCCGGCCTGCTGGACGACGCGCTGGCGCGCGGCGCCCGGCTGGTCGACGGCGGCCAGCACGACTGCGAACGGCGCTACGTCGCGCCCACCCTGGTGACCGACGTGCCCGACGGCGCGCTCATCGGCCAGGAGGAGATCTTCGGCCCGGTGATGCCGATGCACGTCTACGACGACCTGGACGCGGTGCTGGCGCGCATCAACGCCGCCCCCAAGCCCCTGGCGCTGTACCTGTGGAGCGGCACGCGCGAGCACATCGACGCCGCCACCCGGCGCACCAGCTCCGGCGGGCTGGGCCTGAACCTGTGCCTGCAGCACTACGTGCACAGCGGCCTGCCCTTCGGCGGCGTGAACCACTCCGGCATCGGCAGCGCGCACGGGCACCACGGCTTCAAGGCGTTCTCGCACGAGCGCGCCTTCCTGAAGGCCGGCCGGGCCTCGGCGATCCGGATGTTCTTCCCGCCGTTCTCGGCCCGCAAGCTCGCCTGGGCGCGGCGGATGGTGGACTGGCTGGGCCGTACGCGCTAGGGCCGGGCAGGCCTCAAAATCAGCCCGCCGGAGCCAGGTGCAGGCAGGCAATTCCCGCCGCGTCGCCTTCGACCCGCGGATAGCGCCGCAGCACCTCGGGGTCGTGCCCCGGCACCACGTGCTGCGCCGAATCGGCGGCGGCGTGCACGCGCCGATGGCCGGCCAGCATGTCGGCCACGTTGAAGACGATGGGAAAGGCGCGGGCGCTCTCCATGTTCTCGTAGTAGTGGCTCGCATCCGACGCCAGCACCACCCAGCCGCGCGCGGTGCGCACGCGCACTGCCTGCAGCCCCTTCGTGTGGCCGCCGATGAGCAGCAGTTCCACGCCCGGCGCCAGCACCGAATCGCCGGCGTGGAACACCACCCGGTCCGCATAGACCTTGCGCACGAGTTCGACCACATCGTCCACCGCGTAGGCGTGGCGCAGCGGCGCGTGGCACATGCAGCGGCCGGTGGCGTAGTCGAGCTCCGCGTCCTGCACGTGGAAGCGCGCGTTCGCGAGCCGCGGCAGGTTGCCGGCGTGGTCGTAGTGCAGGTGGGTGAGCACCACGTCCTGCACGCTGTCCGGCTCGACGCCCAGCACGCGCAGCGCGTCCACCGGGCAGCGCATGAAGAGGCGGTCGCGCCGCGCGGCCGTCTCGGCGCTGAAGCCGGTATCGACGAGGATGCTGCGCCGGGGCGACTTGAGCAGCCAGACGAAGAAGTCCATCGGCATCGGCCCGTCGTGCGGGTCGCCGCCGATGAAGTTGTCCGCGCGCCGCCGCGGCATGCTCGCGTAGCGGATGGCGTAGACCTCGTAGCGTTCGCTGCCGTCGTCGTTCATGGGTGGCTCACAGCCCGAGATAGGCCTTCTGCACGAAGGGATCGGCCAGCAGGTCCTGGCCGCTGCCCGAGCGGATGATCTGCCCCTGCTCGTACACGTGCGCCTGGTGCGCCAGCCGCAGCGCGAGCCGGGCATTCTGCTCCACGAGGATCACCGCAAGCTTCGATTCCCGGTTGATGCGCTGGATGGCGGCGGCGATCTCGCCGACGATCTTCGGCGCGAGGCCGAGCGAGGGCTCGTCGAGCATCAGCACCTTCGGCTGCGCCATCAGCGCGCGCCCGATGGCCACCATCTGCTGCTCGCCGCCCGACAGCGAGCCGGCGACCTGCTGGCGCCGCTCGGCGACGCGCGGGAAGAGCCCGTAGACGAGATCGAGCGAGCGCCGGCGCTCGCTGCCCGAGCGCACGGTGTGCGCGCCGGTCAGCAGGTTGTCGAGCACGGTCATGCGCGCAAAGAGGCGCCGGCCTTCGGGCGAGAGCGCGAGGCCCTGCGCCACGCGCTGCGCCGAACTCGTGTGGCCGATCGGCTGGCCGTGCCAGGTGATCGTGCCGCCGGCCAGCGGCAGCAGCCCCATCAGCGCCTTCAGCGTGGTGCTCTTGCCGGCGCCGTTGGCGCCGATGAGCGCGACGATGCGGCCTTCGTCGACGGTGAACGACACCGCGCGCACGGCCTCCAGCGCGCCGTAGCGCACGGCGATGCCGCGGGCCTCAAGCATGGACGTCCTCCGGTGCGCCGAGGTAGGCCTCGACGACGGCGGGGTTCTCGCGCACCGATTGCGGCGTACCCTCGGCGATCTTCTCGCCCTGCACCAGCACGACGATGTGCTCGCACAGCTCCATGACCAGCGCCATGTGGTGCTCTACCAGCAGCAGCGTGAGGCCCATGCGTTCGCGCAGGGCACGCAGCAGCCGCCCGAACTCGGCCGATTCCTCGGGATTGAGCCCGGCCGCGGGTTCGTCGAGCAACAGCAGCTCGGGCTTCGTCGCCAGGCCGATGGCCACGCCCAGGCGCTTCTGGTGGCCGTACGACAGGTTGCCTGCGAGCGTGTCGCGCTGGCCGGCGAGACCCATGAGCTCCAGCACCTCGTCCACCTGCTGCTGCAGCGCCGCCAGCGACCGCCGCGTCGTGCCGCCGCCGGCGAGCTGGTCGAGCAGCCCGGTGCCCAGACGCGACAGCGCGCCGCGGTACACGTTGTGCGCCACGCTCGCCTTCGGGTAGATGGAGGTGCTCTGGAAGGTGCGCGCCAGGCCCAGGCGCACCACGCGGCTCGGCGGCCCGCCGGAGATGTCGCGCCCCTTGAAATGCACCGTGCCGGCCGTGGGCGCGAGCGTGCCGCTGATGACGTTGAAGGCCGTGGTCTTGCCCGCGCCGTTGGGGCCGATCAGGCCGACGATCTGGCCGTGGGCGACGCTGAAGCTCAGGTTCTTCAACGCGGCCAGCCCGCCGAACGACTTGCCCAGGCCGTCCACGCGAAGCAATGCTGGTGTGTCCATCAGCGGGCCTCCTTGCGCCGCCGCCACCGCGCCGGCAGCGAGACCAGCCCGTCGGGCAGGAAATGCAGGATGAGGATGAGCGCTGCGCCGTAGAAGATGTGCTGGGTCTGCACCGCGCCGCGCAGCAGCTCGGGCAGCGGCGTGAGGATGAGCGCGCCCAGCAGCGGCCCCCAGACCGACTGCCGCCCGCCGATCACCAGCATCACCACCACCGCGATCGACAGCGAGATGTTGAACGACTCCGGCGACACGAAGCCGACGTAGTGCGCCAGCAGCGCGCCGCCGAAGCCGGCCATGCCGCTGCCGATGACGAAGGCTTTCACCTGGATGCGGTGCACGTCCAGGCCGCTGGCTTCGGCGAGCGCCGCGTTCTCGCAGACGGCGTCGAACGCATGGCCCGTCGGCGTGCTGCACAGGCGCCGCAGGAAGGCCATGCAGGCCACGGCGCACACGAGCGCGAAACCGTAGAAGCGCAGCTTGGTGTCGAACGCGAAGCCGAACAGCGTGGCCGGCGCGATGCCGGCGATGCCGTTGGCACCGCCCGTGATGCCGGGAAACTCGAGCATGACCAGGCGCACCAGTTCGGCGAAGGCGAAGGTCACGAGCACGAAGTACACGCCGCGCAGGCGCAGGATCACCCACCCGAGCAGGAAGGCGACGAGCGCGGCGAACAGCGTGCCGCCGAGCGCGGCCAGCCAGAACGGCCAGCCCGCTTTCGTCGTGGCGACCACCGCCGCGTAGGCGCCGAGCCCGACGAAGGCGCCATGGCCCAGCGGCAGCTGGCCGGTGCGGCAGATCAGTGCCAGGCCGGCGACGATGACCACGTTCAGGCACACCAGCACGGCCAGGTGCACGTAGAAGGCGTTGCTCGCGAGAAAGGGCAGCAGGCTCAGCGCGAGCAGCAGCCACACCGGGCGCGGCACCGGCTCGCGGGCCGGGGGCGGCGTGGACGTCATGGCAGCGGCCGGGGCAAGCGGCGAAGCGGTGGGTGGCGTGGCGGACATCGGTGTCACTCCGGCCGGCCGAGCAGCCCGCTCGGGCGCACGATCAGCATGCCGATGAGCAGGGCGAAGATGAGGATGTCGGCCGTGCTGGTGCTCAGGAAGGTGCCGGCCACGCTTTCGGTGATGCCCAGCAGCAGGCCCGCCAGCGCGGCGCCCGGAATGCTGCCGAGCCCGCCGAGGATGACGACGATGAAGGCCTTGAGCATCGGCCCCGCGCCGATGAAGGGCGACACCGAGAACAGCGGCGCCATCAGCCCGCCCGCCAGTGCCGCCAGGCCCACGCCGATGCCGAAGCCGAGCGGATAGATGAGCTTGGCGCGAATGCCCTGGATGGAGGCAATCTCGATGTCCTGCACCACCGCGCGCAGCGCGCGGCCGGTGCGCGAGAAGCGCAGGAAGACGTACAGCAGCGCCAGCACCGCCACCGAGAACACCACCACGTACAGGCGCGAATTCGGCACCACCAGGTCGCCGATGCGTGCCACGCCGCGCACCACCGGCGGCATCGAGTGCGGGTCGGGGCCGAACAGCATCAGCGCGCCGTTCTGCAGGATCATTGCCAGGCCGATGGTGGCGATCATGCCGTTGAGCTCGTCGTGCCGGAAGGGTTTCAGCACCAGCCACTCCACCACCCAGCCGAAGCACACGGCCGCCGCGAAGGTCAGCAGCACGCTCGGCAGGAAGGGCAGCCCGAGCTGCGTGACGAAGAGGTAGGTGAGGAAGGCGCCGAGCATGTAGAACTCGGCGTGCGCGAAATTGACGATGCGCATCACGCCGAACACCAGCGTGAAGCCCACCGCCATCAGCAGGTAGAGCATGCCCACGACCAGGCCGTTGACGACGGCCTGGCCGATCAGGAGAGAGAGGTCCACGTCGATGCGGCGTGTGGTTCAGCTCACTTGCAGCCGCCGACCGTGCACTGCGCGCGGATGACTTCCTGCCCGTCCTTCACCTCGGCCACGTAGAACGGCGCGTCGAGCTGGTGGT
This sequence comes from Rubrivivax sp., assembly GCA_044508835.1. Taxonomy (GTDB): domain Bacteria; phylum Pseudomonadota; class Gammaproteobacteria; order Burkholderiales; family Burkholderiaceae_C; genus JAKFDI01. Next base: position 18,406 of record JBIQHD010000033.1, on the reverse strand, counting down.
TGCTGCCGTATGTCGCCTGGCCGGTCCACGACGATTCGCCGAGCGCGCCGCTGAAGCCCTTGATGCCCTCCAGCGCGCCGACGATCTTCGCCGTGTCGCTCACCGTGCCGGCGCGGCGCATCGCCTCGAACAGCAGGTGCGTGCCGTCGTAGAACGCCGGGCTGAAGCCGTTCATCTGGCTCTTGTACTTGGCGTCGTACTTCGCCACGTAGGCGGCGGTGGGCGCGAGCGCCGGGTTGATCGGCGTGTGCACGAACATGCCCTCGGCCGCCTGCTTGCCGGCCACCTTGACGATGTCCTGCGTGGCCGGCCCGCCGGTGCGGATGATGGTGCCCTCGAAGCCCAGCTCCCGCGCCTGCTTGACGATGAGGCCGGCGGTGGTGGGCGAGTTGCCGTCGAGCTCGATCGCGTCCACGCGCCCCGCGAGGATGCGCGTGAGCAGCGGCACGAAGTCGACGCGGTCGCGCTCGAAGAACTCCTTGGCCGCGAGCTGCGCGCCGCTCTTGCCGTAGGCCTCGGTGAGGTCCTTCGCGATCGCCTGGCCCGTCTCGTCGTTGGGGAAGAGGGCGCCCACGCGCTTGATGCCCTTTGTCTTCACCACCCAGTCGATCTGCGGCTGCGACACCTCGGCGGTGGTCACGTTGGGGCGGAAGGTGTATTTCTTGTCGGCGCCGAGCGCCTTGGCCGTGAAGCCGAGCGTCATGACGATGACGCCGGCCTTCTCGGTGATCGGCTGGATGGCGAGCACGGGCGCCGAGCCCACGGGGCCGATGATGAACTTCACCTTGTCCTCGAACACCAGGCGGTTGGCCACCGTCACCGCTTCGTTGGCCTGGTACTTGTCGTCGTAGGCCACGACCTGCACCTTGTACTTCTTGCCCGCGACCTCGAGCCCGCCCTTGGCGTTGACGTCGTCGGCGGCCAGTTCGGCGGCGTTCTTCATGCCGGTGCCCCAGGCGGCGCCGGCGCCCGAGAGCGTGACGAGGGCACCGATCTTCAGCGTCTCCTGCGCGTGGGCGGTGCCGGCGAGGCCGAAGGCCGCGACGAGCGCGGCGGTGAGTGCGGTGGTCTTCATGGCTGTCTCCTGGGTGTGGCGTGTCATCGCCTGTTTCTGATCTCGTCGAGCACCGGCAGCAGGTAGCGTCGGAACTGGGCCGGGTTCTCGCTCATCGGGAAGTGGCCGAGTTGCTGCATCACCTGCACCTTCGCGCCGGGGATGGATCGCGCCGTGCGCAGCGTGTCGTCGGGCGTGCACGAGAAGTCGTACTCGCCGGTCAGCAGGTACAGCGGCGTGCGGGCGGTGTCGATGCCGCCGAGGCGCCCGCGCAGGTCGGCGTCCACGCGGTAGAAGTGCAGGTCGCCCTTGAAGACGCCGGGGCCGCTCTGCCGGTATTGCCACAGCGTCTCGTCGCGAAACGCCTTCGGGCTCTGCGGCGCGACCAGGCCCGAGACCAGCGCGGCGCACACCTCGCCGCCGTGCACGTCGGGGCGGTTGAGCCAGTCGGTGTCGTACCAAGGTTCCTGGTGGTCGGCGGCTTCCAGGCCGATCAGGGCGCGGAACTCGGCGCCGTGTGCGTGCGCGAGCTGCAGCACGATGCGCCCGCCGATGGAGCAGCCCATCACCACCGGCCGGTCGAGGCCCAGCGCACCGCGCACGGCGCGCACGAGGGCGACGTAGCCGGCGGTCGTGAGGCGGTATTCCTCGTCCTGCGCGCTCTCGGGTGGATACGACTTGCCGTGCCACGGCATGTCGAAGGCGATGACGCGAAAGTGCGCGGTGATCGCCTCGTCGCACATCAGGTGGCGGAACTGGCGCGAATCGGCGCCGGCGGTGTGCAGGCACAGGAGCGGAATGCCTGCCCCCGCTTCTTCCACGTAGACGCGGCAGGGCGTGCCGTCGATCGGCACGCCGAGATAGCGCCCGACGATGGGCTCGTAGGCCGGGGTCATGGGCTCGGCGCGCGCGGCAATGCCAGCACGTCCTTGAACCACTGCAGGTTCGCCATCAGCGGCTGCAGGTTGCCTTCGAGGCGCATCTCGCCACGCTTGCACAGCGCGAACAGGTCGTGCCAGCCGGGCGCCGGCTCGGCCTCCCACAGCGCGACCCAGGCGCGCGCGCTGCCGCGGATCGAGAACACCGACGACTGCAGCGGGCGGTCGAGCGCGGCCAGCGCCGGCCGGCCGGCGCGCACGCGCAGCAGGCGCGCCTCGTCGTCGATGGCCACGAGGCTGTCCAGGTCGATGAAGCGGCCACGCTCGACCAGGCGCGCATCGACGCTGGAAGCCAGGGCGGCATGCAGCCGCTCGACCAGCGAGGGGGCAGACGGCACGGCGGCGGGCGCGAGCGGCATGGCGGCGGCAAATCCTGGGTGTTCCGTTGAAATGTTCTGTTGAACAGAACTGTCGTTCTTTTTTAGTATCGGAAGGCCGCCGGGAGGTGTCAAGGGTGGCAAGCGAGCTGCGGGGAAAACCCGCATCACTAGATACTTGCAAGCGCGCCAACAAGTTAATAAGGTCGCCTCATGCCGGATGCCACGACCGTCGAAGGCCTTGCTCCCCCCGCCGCGGCGGCGCGCCGCCCGCGCCGCACCCAGGCCGAGCGCGTGGCCGAATCCGACCGCCGCATGCTGGACGCGGCCATGCGCCTCATCGCCACGCGCGGCTACACCCAGACCACGCTCGAGGCCATCGGCGTCGAGGCCGGCTACAGCCGCGGCCTCGTGCAGCACCGCTTCGGCTCCAAGGACAAGCTGCTCGAGGAGCTGATCGCCCGCATCGCCGGCGACCACCGCGAGCGGCTGCTGCTGCGCATGCGCGGGCTCTCGGGGCTCGACGCCATCGAGTGCGAGATCGACTGCTACCTCGAAGGGATGGACGATCCGCCCGTGAGCTCGCGCGCCCTCTTCGTGCTGATGCTCGAATCCGTCGGGCCGTCGCCGCAGATCCGCCACGTGTTCGCCAAGATCGGCGCGCGCTGGCAGAAGGCGCTGGCCGGGCAGATCCGCAAGGGCCAGCGCGCCGGGCGCATCCGGGCCGGGGCCGATGCCGAGGTCGAGGCGCAACTGCTCGTCGCCACGGTGCGCGGGCTGCGCATGCAATCCATGCTCGACCCGGCGGCGAGCGACATCGCCTCGGGCATCGCCGCGCTCAAGCAGCGCCTGCGCAGCCGGCTCGCCGTGGCTGGCTGACCTTCTTCACCTCACCGGACACATCGACGATGAACGACACCTCCACGCCCGCGCTGCGGCTGGCGCGCTGCGCCGCCTGCGGCGGCTACACCTACCCGCCCGAGGCCTACGGCTGCCGCGTCTGCGGCGCGTCCGGCGATCGCCTGCAGCCGGTGCCGCCGCCCGGCGCGGTGTACCTGCGCAACTTCGTCACCCTGCACACCGAGCTGGCGCCCGGGTTGAAGGTGCCCTGCGTCATCGGCGAGGTCGAGCTCGCGCCGGGCGTGGTCGAGGAGGCGCTGATCGACGTGGCCGACGAATCCGCGCTGCGGCTGGACATGCCCGTGCAGGTGGTGGCCCAGGTCGAGGCGGGCGCCGCGCGCTTCGCCTTCCGCCCCGCGGGAGGCGCGCAATGAGCACGCTGCTGCAGCAACGCCCGGTGTACGTCGTCGGCATCGGCATGCACCGCTACCAGTTCCCGAGCGAGACGCCCTACGTCGTGCTCGGCCTCACCGCCGTCCGCGAGGCGCTGGCCGACGCCGGCGTGGCGTGGACGCAGGTCGACAGCGCCGTGGTCGGCACGGCCGCGCTCGGCATGGCCGCCGGGCGCGTGATGCTGCGCCACCTCGGCTCCAACGGCGCGGAGGTGATGCAGGTGGAGAACGCCTCCGCCTCCGGCTCCACGGCGTTCCGCACCGCCTGCCTGCAGGTGGCCTCGGGCGAGCGCGAGGTGGCGCTCGCGGTGGGCGTGGACAAATTCGGCGACGGCCGGCGCGCCGTGCTCAAGGACGGCCTCGCGCCGCTCTCGCCCACCAGCAACGTGCCGCTGGTCAAGTTCGCGCTGCTCGCGCGCCGCGGCATGCGCGACTACGGCCTCACGCCCGAGGACTTGGCCGCGGTGTCGGTGAAGAACCACGGCAACGCCGCGAAGAACCCGTACGCGCAGTACCGCAAGCCGCGCACGCTGGAGCAGGTGCTGGGCGGCGCCAAGGTGGCCGGCGACCTGACGGCGATGCAGTGCTGCCCGCGCGGCGAGGGCGCCGCCGCAGTGGTCGTGGTGTCGGAAGACGCGCTGAAGCGCCTGCGGCTCGACCGCTCGCGCGCCGTGCGGGTGCTGTCCTCGGTGTCGACCAGCGAGCGCCTGGCCGACGACGCGCCGCCCGGGGTGCCGGCCATCGTCGAGATGGTGCGCCATTCGGCGACGGCGGCCCTCGAACAGGCGAACGTCGGCGTGGGCGACCTCGACCTCGTCGAGCTGCACGACGCCTTCTCCATCGAGGAGCTGCTGTACGCCGAGGGCATCGGCCTGGCAAAGCCCGGCGAGGCGCGTCACCACCTGGCGCGCGGCGCCTGGCACATCGGCGGCGAGTGCGCCGTCAACGCTTCGGGCGGCCTGCTGGGCATGGGCCACCCGCTCGGCCCCACGGGCCTCGGCCAGGTGGCCGAGATCACGCGCCAGCTGCGCGGCGAGGCCGAGGGGCGGCAGCACCCGGACGCCAGGCTCGGCCTCGCCCACATGATCGGCCTGGGCTCGGTGGCGGTGGCCCACGTGCTGCGCCGCGCCTGAACGGAGACACCATGACTTTCGAGACCCTGCTGTACGAGGTGCGCGACGGCGTCGCGCTCATCACCCTGAACCGCCCCGAGCGCATGAACACGCTCGGCGGCCGCATGAAGGACGACCTGCGCGCCGCCTTCCTCGACCGCGCGCGCAACGACGCGGACGTGCGCGCCGTCGTCATCACCGGCAGCGGCGAGCGCGCCTTCTGCGCCGGCGCCGACATCAAGGAGCGCGCCGGCACCAGGCTGCCGCTGCCCGAGTACCACCTGAAGCAGAAGGCCACGCACGACCTGTTCCGCGCCATCGAGCAGTTCGAGAAGCCGGTGATCGCCGCCATCAACGGCGTGGCGCTGGGCGGCGGGCTGGAGATCGCGCTGTGCGCCGACATCCGCATCGCCGCCTCGCACGCGAGGCTCGGCCTGCCCGAGGCGAAGATCGGCGCGCTGCCCGCGGCCGGCGGCACGCAGCGGCTGCCGCGGCTCGTCGGCCCCGGCCACGCCAAGGCGCTGATGTTCACCTGCGACCACATCACCGCCGAGCAGGCGCTGCGCATCGGCCTCGTCAACGAGGTGACGGCGCCCGAGGCCCTGCTGCCCACGGCTCTCGCGATGGCCGGGCGCATCGCCGCCAACGCGCCGCTGTCGCTGCGCTTCATCAAGCACGCGGTCGACCTTGGCCTGCAGACCGGCATCGACGCCGGGCTCGAGTACGAGCGCTACGCCGCGGCCGTCGTCGTCAGCAGCGAGGACCGCACCGAGGGCATGCGCGCCTTCGTCGAGAAGCGCAAGCCGGTGTTCCAGGGCCGTTGATTCCCCGCGCCGGGCCGGCGGGCGCGCGATTGACGTGCACGTCAGCCCGAGCCCCTTTAGACTGGGTCTCCGACGAGGAGACGACCCCATGAACGACGGCACCATCGACACCGAGCGCGCGGATCGCACGACCGCCCCCGGGCGGCGGCAGAAGGGCGAGGAGACACTGGCGGCGGTGATCGACACCGCGCTGCGCATGGCCGTGACCGACGGCCTGCAGAGCGTCTCCTTCGGCGAGGTGGCCAAGCGGCTGGACATCAGCAAGAGCGCCGTGTTCTTCCACACCGGCTCGCTGCGCGCGCTGCAGCGCCTGGTGCTCGACGAATACGACCGCCGCTTCAGCGAGGAGATCTTCGTGCCGGCCCTGCAGGCCGAGCGCGGCCTGCCGCGGCTGGACGCCATCGTGAGCCAGTGGATCCTGTGCTGCGCCGAGCGGCGCGCGATCAGCGGCGCGATCTTCGCCGTCGGCGCCTTCGAGATGCATGCGCGCCTGAACCCTCTGCACGAGCGGCTGCTCGCCAGCGTGACGCGCTGGCGCGGCGTGCTCGAACGCACCATCGAGCAGGCGGTGGAGGCCGGCCACCTGCGCCCCGACACCAACGCCGCCGAGCTGGCCTACATCCTGTCGAGCCTGCTGCTCGGCCTGATGCACGACCGCCGCTTCATGGGCGACGAACGCGCCGCGGCGCACGCCCGCTCGGCCTACGCCCGCCTGCTGTCCACCTACCGGCCCTGAGGGGCCGGGCCCTGGCCGCGCGCCGCCTGCAGGCCCGCCAGCAGGGCGGCGAGCCGCGCCGGGTCCACCGGCTTGGTGAAGTGGTGGTCGAAGCCGGCTGCCAGCGCGCGCGCCTTGTCCTGCGCCTGGCCCCAGCCGCTGATGGCGACCAGCATGCAGCCCGCGGCCGCCTCGCTCGCGCGCAGCCGCACGGCCACCTCCAGCCCCGTCAAGCCGGGCATGCCGATGTCGAGCAGGGCGGCGTGCGGCCGCCAGGCGAGCGCGCCGGACAGCGCCGCCTCGCCGTCGTAGACCACCCGCACCTCGTGGCCGTCGATGCCGAGCAGCGCGGCCAGGCTTTCGGCGGCGTCGCGGTTGTCGTCGGCCACCAGGATGCGCAGCGCCGGGCCCGGCCCCGGCGCGGCCGCGGCGGCGCCGGGGGCCTGCGCATGCGGCGGCGCGCCCAGCGGCAGCCGCACCTCGAAGCGGCAGCCGGTGCCCGCGCCGGCGCTGAAGGCCTCGATCGTGCCGCCGTGCAGGTCGACCAGCCCCTTGGACAGCGCCAGGCCGATGCCCAGCCCCTGGTTCTCGCCGCCCTGCTCGACGCGCAGCTGCGTGAACATGTCGAACACCTTCGGCAGCGAGGCGGCCTCGATGCCGATGCCGCTGTCGGTCACCGACACCACCGCCTGCGCGCCCTCGCGGCGGGCCGCCACCTCGATGCGCCCGCCGGGCGGCGTGAACTTGGCGGCGTTGGCGAGCAGGTTCGACAGCACCTGCGCCACGCGCAGCGGGTCGGCCTCGAGCGTGACCGGCTCGCCGGGCACGTCGACCGAGAGGGCGTGGCCGCGCGCATCGACGAGCGGCTGCGCGGTCTCGACCGCCGAGGCGACGACGGCCGCGAGCTCCGTCGGCACCTTGCGGATCTGCAGCGTGCCGCGCGTGATGCGCGAGATGTCGAGCAGGTCGTCCAGCAGCAGCGCCATGTGGCGCACCTGCCGGTCGATCACACCCTGGCTCCATTGCCGCTGCGCCTCGGTGGCGCGCGGCGCGTTGGCCAGCATCGCCGCCTGGCGGATCGGCGCGAGCGGGTTGCGCAACTCGTGCGCCAGCGTGGCGAGGAACTCGTCCTTCTGCCGGTCGCCCGCGCGCAGCGCCTCCTCGGCGCGGTGGCGCTCGGCCATCTCCTTCTGCAGCGTGTCGAGCATGCCGTTGAACGCCTCGACCAGCAGGCCCACCTCGAGGATGTCGCTCGGCGGCACGCGCAGGCCGTAGTCCTTGCGCGCGGCCACCTCGCGCGCCGCCTGCGCCACGCCGAGGATCGGCCCGGTGATGGCGTGCTGCAGCCGCCCGAACACGGCGGCGGCGAAGAACAGGCTCGCCAGCGCGATGCCGATCAGCAGCGCGGCGCGCGCGCCCACGCGCTCGAAGGCGTCGAAGCGCGCGCGCACGTAGAAGGTGCCCAGCCGCTCGCCGTTGCGCTCGATCGGCTGGAACACCTCGAGCGTGCTGCCGTGCACGCGGTGGTGGCGCCGGCGCTCCTCGGGCGCCAGCCGGGGCGGCGATTCGCCGGCCGAGAGCGAGGCGAACAGCTGCCCGTCGGCCTGGTACACGGCGGCGGCGTCGATTTCCGGGCGCACGCCGAGCACCGACAGGCTCTCGCGCGCGGCGGCCACGTCCTCGAAGCCGAGCGCGGCCGCGCTCGAGGCGGCCAGCACCTCGGCATGCGCGCCGAGGTCGTCGATCCACGCCTTGCGCTGGTTGGTGAACTCCAGCGCCAGCAGCGCGGCCGTGCTCAGCAGCAGCGCCACCAGCGTGGTGGCGAGCACCACGGCCGTGAGCGTGCGGCGCAGCGAGGTGCCGCCGCTCATCGAGACTCCGTCACGCGCGTGGCCAGCGCCAGCAGGTGGGCGCTGGCCTTCAGCCGCGCCCGGTCGAAGGCGGCGCGCGAGGCCTCGAAGCGCAGGCGCTGGCCGGTGACCACGAAGTTGAGCGCGACGCCCTGCTCGAGCCCGTCGTACGCGTCGCCCACCACGAGGACGGGCAGGTCCTGCGCCCGCTGCGCCCACTCGCCGAGCGTGCTGCCGCTGCCGGCGGCGAACAGCACGTGCAGCTGCCCCAGCTCGTCGCCGGACGCCAGCTTGCGCACGCGGATCGGGCGCGCGAGGCCCGTGCGCCCGGCCACCAGCCGGGCGAGCTCGGCATAGACCGCCTCGTTGCCGGCCACGCCGATGACCAGCGGGCTCGCGGGCGACTCGAAGGCCGTCGGCGGCCACTCCACGTAGCCGGTGAAGCGGTAGAGGTAGGCGGCCTTGACGACGTTGATGTTGGCCGTCGGCGACTGGCCCTGCGCCACGGCGGGCACGAGCAGCGCCACGAGCAGCGCCCATGCCAGCCGCAGCGGGGACAGCCCGGCCGGGCGCGGGCCCATGGGGCGGCTCAAGGCGTCCAGCGCAGGCGCAGGAACGCCCCGCGGGTGTGTTCGACGGGCACGGCGCCCACCGGCCATTCGACGTGGCGGTCGTCCAGCAGGTTCTGCAGCGCGAGCATCACGTTCAGTTGCGGCGTCGCCTGCCAGCCCAGGCGCGCGTCGAGCGCGGTGTACGAGCCGGCCGCCGGCGCCTCGCGCCCGGCCACGTGGCGCAGCGACACGTCGAGCGAATGCCGCGGCGTCACGTCGAACGACGAGCGCAGGGTCCACCAGCGGCGCGGGTCGCCGCGGTCGGGGATGCCGGTGAAGGCCACGTAGCCCGGGCGCACCCGCAGGTCCTGGCGCAGCAGCGTCACGCCCGCGTGCGCGCGCCAGCGCCGCGACAGCTGCGTGCTCGACCAGGCCTCGATGCCGTCGGTGCGGCCGTCCACGCCGTTGCCGAAGACGAAGCCGCCGCTGCCGTCGGGCTCGATGCTCGCGAGGCCGCGGTGCCGCTGGCGGAACAGCGTGACCGACAGCGAGGTGTCGCGCGTGGGCCGCCCGCGGTAGCCGAGCTCGAGCACGTGGGCGATCTCCGAGCCGAAGTCCGGCCCGCCGCGCAGCAGCGGGGCGGTGGCCGGCGAGTGGTACTCCCGGTCGAAGCGCGAGGGCTCGCGCGCCGCGCGCGACAGCGCGCCCCACAGCAGGTGCTCCGGCGTCACGCGCCAGGCCACGCGCGCGGTCGGCAGCAGCTCGGGCGCGACGTAGCGGTTGGTCTCGTAGCGCAGGCCGAGCGTGAGCGCCAGGTCCTCGCGCAGCTCGATCTCGTCCTGCGCGAACACGTTCGACCAGTGCAGCGTGCGCTCCTGCGGGAAGAAGGCGAGGGCGCCGAAGTTCCGCGCCCGGTCGCGCGTCTCGCGGTAGCCGGCGCCCCAGACGAAGCGGTGGCGCCCGCGCTGCAGCCCGTGCTGCAGCTCCAGGTCGAAGGTGTCGAGCCGGTCGCGGAAGCCGGCGGTGCCGATCTCCTGGCGGCGGTCGGCGCGGTCGTACCAGGCCTGCAGGCGCAGCTCGTTGCCGTCGTCGAACTGCCGCGACCAGCGCGCCAGCAGGTTGGCGCCGGTCACGCGGCGCGGCTCGGGCGGCTGGTCGATGTCGCTGCCGGTGGCGTCGCCCTGCAGGGTCAGCCGGTCGCGGCCCCATTCCCAGTCGGCGCGGAAGCCGGCCTGCACGCCGCGGTGCGCGTCCACGCCCGGGGCGCCGTCGGCCAGGCGGCTGTCGTCGCGGCGGATGGAGCGGGCGTAGACGCGCCAGCCGCCGGCGTCGCCGAGCAGGCCGCCGGTGCGCGCGGCGAATTCCGTGTCGTGCGTGCCGGTGCCGGCCGAGACCAGCGCGTCGGCGCCGAAGCGGGCGCTGCGGCGCGTCACGCTGATGACGCCGTTGACCGCGTTCGTGCCCCACAGCGTGCCGCCCGGGCCGCTGATGACCTCGATGCGCTCGATGTCGGCCAGCAGCAGCTCCTGCGCCTCCCAGTAGACGCCCGAGAACAGCGGCGAGTAGACCGTGCGCCCGTCGACGAGCACGAGCAGCTTGTTCGCCAGCACCCGGTTCGAGCCGCGCGCGCTGACGGCGTACTGGCTGGTGTCGGCGCGTGCCACGTCGAGGTTGGGCGCCAGGCGCAGCACCTCGGCCAGGCTCGTCGCGCCGGAGCGGCGGATGTCGTCGGCGGTGATGACGAACACCGACGCGGCGGCGCCGGCGAGCGTCTCCTGGCGCCGCGACACCGAGGTGATGGGCAGGGCGCCGAGCTGCTCGATCGAGAGCTCGGCCACGTCGGTCTGCGCCAGCCACCGGTCCGGCGGCGGCTCGGCCGACGCCTGCGTGCCCGCGTGCGCGGCCGCCAGGCACAGGGCCGTCGTCGCGAGAACTGCCATGCGGGACGGTGGGGTCATGGAAAGAGGCGTCGTCTGCGGCGCGGCGCCTTGCCGCCCGGGCGGCTGGAGTTCGCGCATGTCGGGCGATTGTGCCCACATGCCGGCGCCGGCCGGCGGCGAAATTTCAGCGCGCCGCGGCCGGCGGGCGCCGCACCATCGTCTTCATCAGGTGGTCGAGCGCGGCGGCCGGGTCGCCGCAGCGGCCGGTGTGCACCGGCGAGGTCTGGATCGTGGTGCTGCGCGGCGCCACCAGCCAGTGGAAGCGCTCGCGCGGCGACAGCCGGCCGAGCGCGCCGGCCGCCTCGCCGCCGGCGCACACGCGCTCGATCGCGGCCAGCGCCTCGTGCACCTGCGCCAGGTCGACGCCCGGGTCGAGCGCCGTCAGCGCCGCCTCGTCGAGCGCGATGCGCGCGCCGAGGAAGCGCGCGCCGGCGCACCACAGCACGATGCCGGCGTTGACGAACTCGCCCCGCTCCACGCGCGGCACCACGCGCAGCACCGCGTAGTCATACGTGTGCGGCGTGGGCACGGGCGGCCTCCTCGGCAAAGGCGCGGGGCGCGGCGAGGCGCCGCGCGAAGTACTCGACGTAGGCGGCGCGCTGGGCCCGGGCATCGGCGAACGCGGGCTCGGGCGCCAGCCAGTCGTCGGGCACGGCGGCGACGATCGCCTCGATGCGCCCGGGCGGCAGCAGCGGCGCGAGCCGCGCGTCGGCCGCCGCCAGCTCGCTCGCCCAGGGCAGCAGCACGTGGTCGGCGATCAGGGGAAAGGGCTGGCGCGCGCGCTCGAGCGCGCCGTCCCAGGCATGGTGGAAGTACAGCGCCGCGCCGTGGTCGATGAGCCAGAGCCGGCGGTGCCACATCAGCAGGTTGGTGTTGCGCGCCGTGCGGTCGACGTTGGACACCAGCGCGTCGAGCCAGACGACGGCCGAGGCGAGCGCCGCGTCCGGCCGGTGCGCCGCCGGGTCGAAGGCGAGCGAGCCGGGCAGGTAGTCGAGCGCCAGGTTGAGCCCGGCGCTGGCGCGGATCAGGTCCTGGATCTCCGGGTCGGGCTCGGTGCGGGCGAGCTCGGCGTCGAGCTGCATGAACACGATCTCGGGCACCGCGAGGCCGAGGGCGCGCGCGATCTCGCCGCACACCAGCTCGGCGATCAGCGCCTTCGGGCCCTGGCCGGCGCCGCGGAACTTGAGCACGTGGAGCCCGTCGTCGTCGCCCTCGACGATGGCCGGCAGCGAGCCGCCCTCGCGCAGCGGCGTGACGTAGCGGGTGGCGGCGACGGTGCGGATCGGCGTGGCGGGCGGCATGTCGGCGGATTGTCGCCGCCGCCGTGCTTGCTGCGCCGCAACAAAGGCTCGCTACAGTGCGGCCCCATGACTCATCCCAACGCAACGAATACGGGCCGGTGGCGTCGCCGCGCGGCATGGATGGCGGCGGCGTGCGCGCTGCTGGCGGGCGGCGCCTGGGCGGCGCCGGCGCGGGCGGCACCCGCCGAGCCGGTGCGCATCGCCCTCGTCGAGGCCTTCTCCGGCAGCTTCGCCAACGCGGGCGATGCCGTGTTCCGCAACATCGTGTGGGCCGTCGAGCGCGTGAACCGGCGCGGCGGCGTGCAACTGCCCGGCGGCGCGCGCCCGCTGGAGCTCGTGCGCTACGACAGCAAGGGCACCTCGGAAGAAGCGCTCGCCATGCTGCGCAGCGCGCTCGACCGGCGCATCGGCTTCGTGCTGCAGGGCAACAGCTCGGCCACGGCGGCCGCGCTGATCGACGCGCTGGACAAGCACAACGCGCGCGAGCCCGGGCGCCGCGCGATCTTCCTCAACTACTCGGCCGTCGAGCCGAGCCTCACCAACGAGCGCTGCAGCTTCTGGCACTTCCGCTTCGACGCGCACGCCGACATGCGCCTGGACGCGCTCACCGACGTGCTGCGCGACGACCGCAGCGTCACCCGGGTCTACCTCGTCGGCCAGGACTACAGCTTCGGCCAGCACGTGGTGCGCAAGGCGCGCGAGATGCTCGCCGCCAAGCGGCCCGACATCGAGATCGTGGGCGACGAGCTGCATCCCATGGGCCGCGTGAAGGACTTCCTGCCCTATGCGCAGAAGATCCGCGCCAGCGGCGCGCAGGCGGTGCTCACCGGCAACTGGGGCAACGACCTCACGCTGCTCGTCAAGGCGGCGGGCGAGGCCGGCGTGGACGCCAAGTTCTACACCTTCTACGGCAACGCGCTGGGCGTGCCCGCCACCGTGGGCGACGCCGGCGTGGGCCGCGTGCTGGCGGTGGCCGAGTGGCACCCCAACGTCGGCGGCGCGGCGTCGGATGCGTTCTACGCCGCCTTCCGCGAGCGCTTCCCGCGGCCGGCCGACGACTACGTGCATGCGCGCATGCAGGTGATGGTGGAGATGCTGGCCGCCGCCATCGAGCGCGCCGGCACCGACGACCCGACGGCGGTGGCGCGCGCGCTCGAAGGCATGCGCTACGACGGCGGCACGCTGAGCGGCTTCCACGGCGGCACGATGCGCGCGGCGGACCACCAGTTCCTGCAGCCGCTGGTCGTCAGCGTGATGGACAAGGCGGGCGCGCCCGGTACGCGCTTCGACACCGAAGGCTCGGGCTACGGGTTCCGCACCGTGCGCCGCGTCGAGCCGGGGCAGCCGGCGCATGCCTGCGCGATGAGCCGGCCCTGACCGGCGCGGGCCGGCCCGCCCGCGGCCGGTGCCACGGCGCTTTGAAGGGAATGGTTTCGCAGGAATAATGCAAACCATTCTCATTCAGTGGTGCCGTCGCCATGCCGCAGCCGATGCGCGGGTTCCGTGACGCCGGGCCGCTTCCCGCCGCGCGAACCGGAACCGCCCCATGATCAGTACCCGCGCCATCCGCACCTGGACCTGGCTGCACAAGTGGAGCAGCCTGGTCTGCACCGTCTTCATGCTGCTGCTGTGCCTGACCGGCCTGCCGCTGATCTTCCACCACGAGATCGGGCACCTGCTCGGCACCGAGGTCGAGGCGCCGGAGCGCCCCGGGGTGACCACCCGCGTCAGCCTCGACCGCGTGCTGGAGACCGCCCGCGCCAAGCACCCCGACCGCGTGGTGCAGTTCGCCTCGCCCGACGAGGACGACGACAACGTCTGGTTCGCGACGATGACGCCCACGCCGGCGCCCACGGACGACTTCCGCTCCGTCGCCGTCGATGCGCGCACCGGCGACGTGCTGGCCGAGCCGCGCTTCGACGAAGGCTTCATGTGGGTCATGTTCAAGCTGCACGTCGACCTGTTCGCGGGGCTGGCCGGCAAGCTCTTCCTCGGCTTCATGGGCCTGCTGCTGCTCGTCGCCATCGTCTCCGGCGTGGTGCTGTACGCGCCGTTCATGCGCAAGCTCGGCTTCGGCGAGGTGCGGCGCGACCGCTCCACCCGCGTGAAGTGGCTGGACCTGCACAACCTGCTGGGCATCGTCACGCTGACCTGGGTCTTCGTGGTGGGCGCCACCGGCATGATCAACACCTGGGCCGACCTGCTCATCAAGTACTGGCAGTACGACCAGCTCAGCGCGCTGCTCGCGCCCTACCAGGGCCAGCCCATGGTGCCGGAGGCCGAGCGGGCCTCGGTGCAGCGCTCGCTCGACGCGGCGCTGGCGCATGCGCCGGACAACAGGCTGTCGTTCATCGCCTTCCCCGGCACGGCGTTCTCCAGCCCGCACCACTACACCTTCTTCCTGCGCGGCAAGACGCCGATCACCTCGAAGCTGCTGGTGCCGGTGCTGGTGGACGCGAAGACGGCCGAGGTCACCGCCGCACCCGCGCTGCCGTGGTACCTGACCGGCCTGCTGATCTCGCAGCCGCTGCACTTCGGCGACTACGGCGGCCTGCCGATGCAGATCCTGTGGGCGGTGCTCGACATCATCACCATCGTCGTGCTGGGCAGCGGCCTGTACCTCTGGCTCGCCAAGCGCCGGCGCGCCACGGCCGAGGCGCCGGCGCCGCGGGCGCCGCTGCCGGCGATGGCGCGGGAGCGCACGCGATGACGCACCGCAAGGGGTTCCAGTGGCGCCTGTGGGGCGCGCCCATCGCCCTGGCCGTCGTCAGCGCCATCGGGCTGCTGTCGGCGCTGCTGGGCGACGGCCTGTACGACGCCGTCTCGTGGATCGGGCTCGGCCTGCCGGCGGCGGTGAGCCTGTGGTACGGCCTGCGCCGGCGCGCGAAGGACGGCGCGGCCGGCTGACGCGCCCGCGCCCGGCGGCCGCCGCGCCGCCGCCCTAAGATCGGCCTCCATGCCACACGCCCGCGTCGATGCTTTCTCCTGGCGCATCGTCGTCGCGCTCGGCATCACGCAGATCGTCTCGTGGGGCACGCTGTACTACGCGATCGCGCTGCTCATCGACCCGCTGTCGCGCGCCGTGCAGGCGACGCCGGCCACCGTGGTGGGGGCCTTCTCGGTGGCGTTGCTGGTGGCGGGACTGCTGTCCTCGCCGGTCGGCGCGCTGATCGACCGCCACGGCGGCCGCGCGGTGATGACGCTCGGCTCCGCGCTGTGCGCGCTGCTGCTGTGGCGGCTGCCCTACGTCGGCAGCGTGGCCGAGCTCTACCTGCTGTGGGCCGGCCTCGGGGTGGCGATGGCGGCCACGCTGTACGACCCGGCCTTCGCCGTGCTCGGCCAGGTGTTCCGCGAGCGCCAGCGCAAGGCCATCACCTTGCTCACGCTGTTCGGCGGCTTCGCCAGCACGGTGTACTGGCCGCTCACGCAGGCGCTCGTCGCGCGCCTGGGCTGGCAGGACGCGGTGCTGGTGCTGGCCGCGATCAACCTGCTGCTGTGCGTGCCGCTGCACGCGTGGGCGCTGCCCGCCGGCGTGTCGCGCGAGGCCGCGCCCGGCCCGCGGACGGTGGACCGCGGCGCGCTGCACGACGTGCTGCGCGACCCCTCGTTCTACTGGCTGTGCGCGGCGTTCACCGGCAATGCGCTGGTGTTCTCGGCCATGTCGCTGCACCTGATCGGCGTGCTGGAAGGCAAGGGCCTGAGCACGGCCGAGGCGGCATGGGTGGGCGCGCTGGTCGGGCCGATGCAGGTGCTCGGGCGGGTCTTCGAGTTCACCTTCCTGTCCAAGGCCAAGCCCTCGCGCGTGGGCGTGCTCGCGATGTGGCTGCTGCCCGCGTCGCTCGGCCTGCTCGCGCTCGGCCACGGCCACGTGCTGCTCGGCGTCTTCGCCCTGCTGTACGGCACGGGCAACGGCGTGATCACCATCGTGCGCGGCGCGATCCCCGTGGAGCTGTACGGCGCCGCCCACTACGGCGCGGTGAACGGCGCCATGGCCACGCCCGTGCTGCTGGCCAAGGCGGCCGGGCCGATCGCGGCGTCGCTCGCCTTCGCCGGCGTGGGCATCGGCAGCGCGCTGGTGCTGACGCTGGCGGCGGTGGCCGCCGTGGCGGCCGCGCTGTTCACGCTCACGGCGACGCGCGCGCCCGCGCACCGGGCATCGCCGGCCTGAGAAGCTGTGAACGGATCATCCACGCCCGCTCGTCACGTCAGGAGGCGCCCGCTCGTCGTTGCAAATGCTCGCCATAGCCCGAGCCATGGCTGCGCTTTGCGCTTGGATCGGACACCATCCGACGCGCCGCTCGGGCGCGGCCGATCCATTCACAGCTTCCGAGGTCAGCGCGCGACGGCGAAGCAGTAGAGCAGCCCCGCGCCGCCGGTCGACTGCAGCGCCTGCTGGCTGCAGCCGCGCGTGCGGTGCGAGGAGTTCCACGACTTGGCCGGCGGCGACTCGTCGAGGCCGCGGCGGTCGTGGTGGCCCACCATGGCCGCGCCGTCGCCGCTCTGCGTCCAGTTGCCGCAGGTGGCGTCGGTGGCGCGGCCCTCGGGCGACGAGCCGGTGAGGATGTCGTGCTGGTTCGGCGTGTCGCCGCGGCCGAGCACCTGCTCGCCGTTCTCGGTGAGCGCGGTTTCCTTGGTGATGTTGTTGCTGCCGTGGAGCATCTCCACGCTGCTGGCGATCACCACGCCCTTGGCGTTGCGCCACGGGCCGCTGCCGATGCGCTCGCGCGCGTTCACCGCCGGCGTGCCGCCCTCGGGCTGGGTGCTGAGGTAGGCCCGCCAGGTGCGCCCGCCGGCGCCCGCGGCCGCGGCGAGCGACTGGCAATGCCGGTCGGCGCCGGCCAGCCCGCCCAGGTCGGCGCCGTTGCCGACCCCGCGGCTGGTGACGAAGAAGCTCATCGGGTTGTCGTCCGCCGTGGTGCCGCAGGCCGTGGCGAGCAGGGCGGCGGCCGAGGCTGCGAGGGAAACGCGCATGAAGGAACGCATGGCTTCTTCTCCTCACCGGCGGGGCGCCGGGCGGTGCACGTTAGCCGCGGTTCGAAGCCACTACTGCCGGCGTGCCCTAAGTCGCCGCGACGGCCTGCAGCGCGCGCTCGAGGTGCTGCACCGTGCGGTCGACGTGGTGCAGCTTGTCCAGCCCGAACAGGCCGAGGCGGAAGGTCTTGAAGTCGGCGCCCTCGTCGCACTGCAGCGGCACGCCGGCGGCCGTCTGCAGGCCGGCGGCCGCGAAGGCCTTGCCCGAGTGCACGCCGGCGTCGCCGGTGTAGCTCACCACCACGCCCGGCGCCTGGAAGCCCTCGGCCGCGACGCTCGGGAAGCCGTGGCGCACGAGCAGCGCGCGCACCTTGTCGCCGAGTTCCTGCTGCTCGGCGCGCACCTTGCCGAAGCCGTAGGCCCTCGTCTCCTGCATCACGTCGCGCACGCGGGTGAGGGCGTCGGTGGGCATGGTGGCGTGGTAGGCGTGGCCGCCGCCTTCGTAGGCTTCCATGATCTGCAGCCACTTGCGCAGGTCGCAGGCGAAGCTGGTGCCGGTGGTCGATTCGATGCGCTCGCGCGCGGCCTCGCCGAGCATCACGAAGGCGCAGCAGGGCGGGCCGCTCCAGCCCTTCTGCGGCGCGCTCACCAGCACGTCGACGCCGAGGGCCTTCATGTCGACCCAGATCGTGCCCGAGGCGATGCAGTCGAGCACGAACAGGCCGCCCGCGGCATGCACCGCATCGGCTACGGCGCGCAGGTAGGCGTCGGGCAGGATCATGCCGCTGGCGGTCTCCACGTGCGGGGCGAACACCACGTCGGGCTTCTCGCGCGCGATGGTGGCGACCACCTCCTCGACCGGCGCCGGCGCGAACGGCGCCTGCGCGCCGCTGCCGGTGCGCCGCGCCTTGAGCACGGTGGACGAGGCGGGGATGCCGCCCATCTCGAAGATCTGCGTCCAGCGGTAGCTGAACCAGCCGTTGCGGATCACCAGCGTCTTCTTGCCCGTCGCGAACTGGCGCGCCACCGCCTCCATGCCGAAGGTGCCGCTGCCGGGCACGACGATCGCCGACTTCGCGGCGTAGACCTCCTTCAGGATGGCCGAGATGTCGCGCATGACGCCCTGGAACTTCTGCGACATGTGGTTGAGCGCGCGGTCGGTGTAGACGACCGAGTATTCGAGCAGGCCATCGGGGTCGACGTCGGGCAGCAGGGCAGGCATGGGTGCTCCGTGGTTTCGGGTACGGGGGGAACGCGGGACAGCTTAGCAGCCGGGGCAAGGCCTTTGCGGCAGGGGCGGGTTGGGGTGGGCTTGCGCTGGGCTCGTCGAAGCGTTCGTCCCGCTCGACCCGTTGATCCGCTCGTGCCCTCACCCGTTCGCGCTGAGGTATCGAAGCGCTCGTCCCACCCACCCGTTCGCGCTGAGCTTGTCGAAGGGTGCGCGCAGTCCGGTTTGGCTGGTTGAAGTGCGGTCGCAGTTGTGAGAAGCCGGGTCTCGCCCCGGCGGGCGAGTTACTTCTCTTGTCTCGCCAAGAGAAGTA
>JBIQHD010000032.1:0-54499 GCA_044508835.1 Rubrivivax sp. | reverse complement strand
GCTACCGCGTCATCCTCGTCAACAGCAACCCGGCGACGATCATGACCGACCCGGACATGGCCGACGCGACCTACATCGAGCCCATCACCTGGCAGGTGGTCGAGAAGATCATCGCCAAGGAGCGGCCCGACGCCGTGCTGCCCACCATGGGCGGCCAGACCGCGCTGAACTGCGCGCTCGACCTGCACAAGCACGGCGTGCTCGACAAGTACAAGGTCGAGATGATCGGCGCCAACGAGCACGCGATCGAGAAGGCCGAGGACCGCCTCAAGTTCAAGGACGCGATGACCGGCATCGGCCTGCATTCGGCCAAGAGCGGCATCGCGCACTCGCTGGAAGAGGCGTGGGGCGTGCAGAAGCGCATCACGCAGGAGATCGGCGGCACGGGCTTCCCGATGGTGATCCGCCCGAGCTTCAC
Source organism: Rubrivivax sp. (assembly GCA_044508835.1). GTDB lineage: Bacteria > Pseudomonadota > Gammaproteobacteria > Burkholderiales > Burkholderiaceae_C > JAKFDI01. The sequence goes on along the minus strand of JBIQHD010000032.1, from coordinate 54,081 downwards.
CCTCGGCGGCACGGGCGGCGGCATCGCCTACAACCCGGAGGAGTTCGAGGAGATCTGCAAGCGCGGCCTCGACCTGTCGCCGACCAACGAACTGCTGATCGAGGAGAGCCTGATCGGCTGGAAGGAGTACGAGATGGAGGTCGTCCGCGACAAGGCGGACAACTGCATCATCGTGTGCTCCATCGAGAACCTCGACCCGATGGGCGTGCACACCGGCGACTCGATCACCGTGGCGCCGGCGCAGACGCTGACCGACAAGGAATACCAGCTGATGCGCAACGCGAGCATCGCCATCCTGCGCGAGATCGGCGTGGAGACGGGCGGCTCGAACGTGCAGTTCTCGATCAACCCGGACAACGGCCGCATGGTCGTGATCGAGATGAACCCGCGCGTGTCGCGCTCCTCGGCGCTGGCGTCGAAGGCGACGGGCTTCCCGATCGCCAAGGTGGCGGCCAAGCTGGCGGTGGGCTACACGCTCGACGAGCTGCGCAACGACATCACCGGCGGCGCGACGCCCGCGAGCTTCGAGCCGAGCATCGACTACGTCGTCACCAAGATCCCGCGCTTCGCCTTCGAGAAGTTCCCGGCCGCCGATTCGCGCCTGACCACGCAGATGAAGTCGGTGGGCGAGGTGATGGCCATGGGCCGCACTTTCCAGGAAAGCTTCCAGAAGGCGCTGCGGGGCCTGGAGACCGGCATCGACGGCCTGACCGAGCGCAGCACCGACCACGAGGAGATCGTGCAGGAGATCGGCGAGCCCGGCCCCGAGCGCATCCTGTTCGTGGCCGACGCCTTCCGCATCGGCATGACGCTGGCCGAGGTGTTCGAGGAAACGGCGATCGACCCCTGGTTCCTCGCCCAGATCGAGCAGATCGTGCAGACCGAGAAGTCGCTGGCCGGCCGCACGCTGGCGAGCCTGTCGGCCGACGAACTGCGCTTCCTGAAGAAGAAGGGCTTCTCGGACAAGCGCCTCGCCGGGCTGCTCGGCACGAACCAGCACGACGTGCGCGTGCGCCGGCACGAACTGGACATCCGCCCCGTCTACAAGCGGGTGGACACCTGCGCCGCCGAGTTCGCCACGCAGACGGCCTACATGTACTCGACCTACGACGAGGAATGCGAGGCCGAGCCGACCGACCGCAGGAAGATCATGGTGCTGGGCGGCGGGCCGAACCGCATCGGCCAGGGCATCGAGTTCGACTACTGCTGCGTCCATGCCGCGCTCGCCATGCGCGAGGACGGCTACGAGACCATCATGGTCAACTGCAACCCGGAGACGGTGTCCACCGACTACGACACCTCCGACCGCCTCTACTTCGAGCCGGTGACGCTGGAGGACGTGCTCGAGATCGTCGAGAAGGAGAAGCCGGCCGGCGTGATCGTGCAGTACGGCGGCCAGACGCCGCTGAAGCTCGCGCTCGACCTGGAGCGTGCCGGCGTGCCCATCGTCGGCACCACGCCCGACAGCATCGACGTGGCCGAGGACCGCGAGCGCTTCCAGAAGCTGCTCAACGACCTGGGCCTGAAGCAGCCGCCCAACCGCACGGCGCGCACCGAAGAGGCCGCGCTGCAACTGGCGCAGGAGATCGGCTACCCGCTGGTCGTGCGCCCGAGCTACGTGCTGGGCGGGCGCGCCATGGAGATCGTGCACGGCGACAAGGACCTCGAGCGCTACATGCGCGAGGCCGTGAAGGTGAGCGAGAAGTCGCCGGTGCTGCTCGACCGCTTCCTCGACGACGCGGTGGAGGTCGACGTCGACTGCATCAGCGACGGCGAGGCGGTGATCATCGGCGGCATCATGGAGCACGTCGAGCAGGCGGGCATCCACTCCGGCGACTCGGCCTGCTCGCTGCCGCCGTACTCGCTGCCCGCGGCGCTGCAGGACGAGCTGCGGCGGCAGACCACGCTGATGGCCAAGGCGCTGAAGGTCAAGGGCCTGATGAACGTGCAGTTCGCCATCCAGGGCGAAGGCGCCGACGCCGTGGTCTACGTGCTCGAAGTGAACCCGCGCGCCTCGCGCACCGTGCCCTTCGTGTCGAAGGCCACCGGCCAGGCGCTGGCCAAGGTCGCCGCGCGCTGCATGGTCGGCCAGCCGCTCGCCCGGCAGAAGGGCGTGGACGGCCTGGCGCCACGGGAGGTGATCCCGCCGTACTTCAGCGTCAAGGAAGCGGTGTTCCCGTTCAACAAGTTCCCGGGCGTCGACCCCATCCTCGGCCCGGAGATGCGCTCCACCGGCGAGGTCATGGGCGCCGGCCGAAGCTTCGGCGAGGCGATGGTCAAGAGCCAGCTCGGCGCCGGCTCGCGCCTGCCCACCCGCGGCACGGTGTGCATCACGGTGAAGAACGCCGACAAGGCGCGCGCCGTCGACGTGGCGCGCGAGCTGCACGCGCTCGGCTTCGCCATCATCGCCACCAAGGGCACGGCCGCGGCCATCGCCGAGGGCGGCGTGCCGGTGAAGGCGGTGAACAAGGTCAAGGACGGCCGGCCGCACATCGTCGACATGGTGAAGGCCGGCGAGATCCAGCTCGTCTTCACCACCGTGGACGAGACCCGCGCGGCCATCGCCGACTCGCGCCACATCCGCCAGGCGGCGCTCGCCAACCGGGTGACCTACTACACCAGCATGGCGGGCTGCGAGGCGGCGGTCGAAGGCATGAAGCACAAGGACGGCCTGGTGGTCGCCTCGCTGCAGGAACTTCATCGCCAGCTCGCCGTCAGTTGATCTAAACTGCCGGACCTTTTCATCCACCGCCGCCGCCGGTCATCTGGCGGCGGCGTCATTTTTGCCCCAGGGTTTTTGATATGGCCACGATTCCTCTCACCAAGAAGGGCGCGGAGAAGCTCAAGGACGAGCTGCAGCGCCTGAAATCGGTCGAACGCCATGCGGTGATCCAGGCGATCGCCGAGGCGCGTGCGCAGGGCGACCTGTCGGAGAACGCCGAGTACGAGGCCGCCAAGGACAAGCAGGGCTTCATCGAAGGCCGCATCCTCGAGATCGAAGGCAAGCTCGCCGCCGCCCAGGTGATCGACCCAGCGGAGCTGGATGCCGGCGGCAAGGTCGTGTTCGGCTCGACCGTCGACCTCGAAGAGGAGTCGAGCGGGGCGCAGGTCACCTACCAGATCGTCGGCGACGACGAGGCCGACCTGAAGCACGGGCTGATCTCGATCAGCTCGCCCATCGCGCGCGCGCTCATCGGCAAGGAGGCCGGGGACGTGGCCGACGTGCAGGCGCCCGGCGGCGTGAAGAGCTACGAGATCGTCGAGGTGCGCTACGTCTGAGGCGCCGCCCCTGCGCGCGGCGCGCTTCGCGGCGCTGCTCGCGGGCCTCTGGGCCGGCGTGATGCTGTGCATCGGGCTGCTCGCCGCACCCGCCGGCTTCGCCCTGACCGTGCCCGAGATCGCGGGGCGCATCGCCGGGCGGCTGTTCGCCAGCGAGGCCTACCTGAGCCTGGCGATGTGCGCGCTGCTCTTCCTGCCCCTGCGGCACGAGGCCGAGCGCCGCGCGCACGCCGGCACCGGCTCGCTGTTCAGCGCCGAGCTGGCGCTGGTGTTCGCCGCGCTGTTCTGCACCGTGGCCGGCTACTTCGGCATCCAGCCGATGATGGCGGCGGCGCGCGCGGGGCAGGGCGGCTGGTCGTTCGGCGCGCTGCATGCCGCGTCGAGCGTGCTCTTCGGCATCAAGGGCCTGGTGGTGCTGGCGCTCGCCTGGCGGCTGACGCGCCGCTGACTCAATCGGCGGCGCGCTTCTTCACGCTCGTGGCGCGGCGCCTGGCGCGCTTGAGCTCGCCGCCGGCGGCGAGCCGCTGGTTGCCCAGCACCTTCACCTTCTTCACCTGCGGACGATGGTTGCCGCTCTTGGAGAACTTGAGGATCTTCACGATCCGCGGCCCGGGCATGCGGTCGTCGCGTTCGGCCCGCGCCTTCTCGGGCACCGGGCGCCACAGCACCAGCAGCTTGCCGATGTGCTGGATCGGCGCGGCGTTCAGCTGATCCGCGAGCGTGGCGAGGATCGCCTCGCGGGTCGCCCGCTCGTCCGAGAACACGCGCACCTTGATGAGGCCGTGGGCGTCGAGCGCGGCGTCGATTTCCTTCGCCACGGCGGGCGTCAGGCCCTCGCCGCCGATGAGCACCACCGGGTCGAGGTGATGGGCGTCGGCGCGTTTTTCCTTGCGCTCGGCAGGCGTGAGTTGGATGGCAGGCATCCCCGTATTATCCCTTGGCATGAAGACGCGCACGAAGAGCAAGAAGGTCAACAAGGCGTGGCTGCACGACCACATCAATGACCCGTACGTGAAGCTGGCGCAGCGCGAGGGCTACCGCGCCCGGGCGGCCTACAAGCTCAAGGAGATCGACGAGGAGCTGAAGCTGCTGCGGCCCGGCCAGCTGGTGGTCGACCTCGGCGCCGCGCCCGGCGCCTGGAGCCAGTACGTGCGGCGCAAGTTCGCGCCGAAGGGCGCCGGCGCCGGGGCGCTCGACGGCACCATCATCGCGCTCGACATCCTCGACTTCGAGCCCATCGAGGGCGTCACCTTCATCCAGGGCGACTTCCGCGAGGAGGCCGTGCTGGCCGAGCTCGAGGCGCTCGTCGCGGGGCGGGCGGTGGATGTGGTGGTCTCCGACATGGCGCCCAACCTGTCGGGCGTGGCGAGCTCCGATGCGGCGCGCATCGCCCATCTCGTGGAGCTGGCCGTGGAATTCGCCGGCCGCCACCTGGGGGGGGAGGGAGCGCTGGTGTGCAAGGTTTTCCACGGAAGCGGCCACAGCCAGCTCGTGAAACTGTTCAAGGAGCACTTCCGGATCGTGAAGCCGATCAAGCCGAAGGCTTCGCGCGACAAATCGGCCGAAACCTTTCTGGTCGGCATCGGTCCGAAGAACCCGGCGTCGGCGCGGCCGCTCCAGACGGCCTGATTCCCCGCAAAAGCCGGGCCAATCCAAGGGATTGCCGGGCTTGCGTCGCATAAAATCGGGCCCATATGCGGCGGATGGTCGGGCTGTCTGGCCGGCCCATGTGTTTTGACCCCGGAAAAGGAGCCGCGGTGAACAATCAATGGTTCTCGAAGATCGCCGTCTGGATGGTGATCGCAGTGGTGCTGTTCACCGTCTTCAAGCAGTTCGAGCGCGGCGGCGTGCGGACCAACGAGATCGGCTACTCCGACTTCCTCGAGGAAGTGCGGCGCGACCGCATCAAGAGCGTGCAGCTCCAGGAAGGCCCCGGCGGCACCGAGATCCGGGCGCGCACGAGCGACGGCAAGGAACTGCGCACCACCGCCACCACGCTGGACCGCGGCCTGATCGGCGACCTCATCGACAACAACGTCACCTTCGACGTCAAGCCGCGCGAGGAGCCGTCCATCCTGATGAGCATCCTGGTCTCCTGGGGCCCGATGCTGCTGCTGATCGGCGTGTGGATCTACTTCATGCGGCAGATGCAGGGCGGCGGCAAGGGCGGCGCCTTCAGCTTCGGCAAGTCGAAGGCGCGCATGCTCGACGAGGCCAACAACTCCACCACCTTCGCCGACGTGGCCGGCTGCGACGAGGCCAAGGAAGAGGTCAAGGAGCTCGTCGACTTCCTGAAGGACCCGCAGAAGTTCCAGAAGCTGGGCGGGCGCATCCCGCGCGGCGTGCTGCTGGTTGGCCCCCCGGGCACCGGCAAGACGCTGCTGGCCAAGGCCATCGCCGGCGAGGCGAAGGTGCCGTTCTTCAGCATCTCCGGCTCCGACTTCGTCGAGATGTTCGTCGGCGTGGGCGCGGCCCGCGTGCGCGACATGTTCGAGCAGGCCAAGAAGAGCGCGCCCTGCATCATCTTCGTCGACGAGATCGACGCCGTCGGCCGCCACCGCGGCGCGGGCCTGGGCGGCGGCAACGACGAGCGCGAGCAGACGCTCAACCAGATGCTGGTCGAGATGGACGGCTTCGAGACCAACACCGGCGTCATCGTGATGGCGGCCACCAACCGGCCCGACATCCTCGACCCGGCGCTGCTGCGCCCCGGCCGCTTCGACCGCCAGGTCTACGTCACGCTGCCCGACGTGCGCGGCCGCGAGCAGATCCTCAACGTGCACATGCGCAAGGTGCCGGTGGGCAGCGACATCCGCGCCGACATCCTGGCGCGCGGCACGCCGGGCTTCTCGGGCGCCGACCTGGCCAACCTCGTGAACGAGGCGGCGCTCTTCGCCGCGCGCCGCAGCGGCCGCGTGGTCGAGATGATCGACTTCGAGCGCGCCAAGGACAAGATCATGATGGGCCCCGAGCGCAAGTCCATGGTCATGCCCGAGGAGGAGCGCAAGAACACGGCCTACCACGAGTCGGGCCATGCGCTGGTCGCGCGGCTGCTGCCCAAGACCGATCCGGTGCACAAGGTCACGGTGATCCCGCGCGGGCGGGCGCTGGGCGTGACCATGCAGCTGCCCGAGCACGACCGCTACAGCCTCGACAAGGAGCGCATGCTCAGCACGATCTCGGTGCTGTTCGGCGGGCGCATCGCGGAAGAGGTGTTCATGAACCAGATGACCACCGGCGCCAGCAACGACTTCGAGCGTGCCACGCAGATCGCCCGCGACATGGTCATGCGCTACGGCATGACCGACGAGCTGGGCCCGATGGTCTACGCCGAGAACGAGGGCGAGGTCTTCCTCGGCCGCTCGGTCACCAAGCACGTGAACGTCTCCGAGCAGACGATGCAGAAGGTCGACGCCGTGATCCGCCGCATCATCGACGAGCAGTACCACATCGCCCGCAAGCTCATCGAGGACAACAAGGACAAGATGCACGCGATGGCGCAGGCCCTGCTCGAGTGGGAAACCATCGACTCGGACCAGATCGACGACATCATGAACGGCAAGCCGCCGCGCCCGCCCAAGGACTGGACGCCCAGTGGCAACAAGCCCAGCGGCCCGACGGCGCCGGTGTCCACCGACGAAGCGCCGGCTGCCGCCTGAGGCTGCGCCAGGCTGTTCTTTCACGGGGCTTCGGCCCCGTTTTCATTGGCTCCGCACCGGACGACGCATGTTCTGGCAGACCACCCGCTTCCGAATCGACCTCTCGCGCCCGCGCGTGATGGGCATCGTCAACGTCACGCCGGATTCGTTCTCCGACGGCGGGCGCCACGGCACGGCCGCGGCGGCGCTGGCGCACGCCGAGCGCCTGCTGGCCGAGGGCGCCGACATCCTCGACATCGGCGGCGAGTCGAGCCGCCCCGGCGCCGCCGCGGTCAGCGTGGAGGAGGAGCTGCGGCGCGTGCTGCCGGTGCTGGACGGGGCGCTGCGGCTCGGGGTGCCGGTGTCCATCGACACGGTCAAGCCGCAGGTGATGCAGGCCTGCCTCGACCGCGGGGCGGACATCGTCAACGACATCGGTGCGCTTCGGGCGCCGGGCGCGCTCGACGCGGTGGCCGCCCATGCGGCCTGCGGCGTGTGCCTGATGCACATGCAGGGCGAGCCGGCGTCGATGCAGAAGGAGCCCCACTACGACGACGTGCTGGGGGAGGTCGCCGCGTTTCTCGGTGCGCGTGCCGAAGCCCTGCGGCAGCGGGGCATCGCGGCCGAGCGCATCGTGCTCGACCCCGGCATCGGCTTCGGCAAGACGCCCGCGCACAACCTCGAACTGCTGAGGCGCCAGGGCGAGCTCGCCGCGCTCGGCTACCCCCTGCTCGCCGGCTGGTCGCGCAAGTCCACGCTCGGTAGCATCACCGGCCGCCCGCCCGCGCAGCGGGTGTCGGCCAGCGTGGCTGCCGCGCTCGCCGCCCTGCAACGCGGCGCGCACGTCGTGCGTGTGCACGATGTGGCGGAAACAGTCGACGCGATCAAGGTCTGGCGCGCCGCCGGCCTGATGTAGCCACCCGCGGCTGCCGACAATCGCGCAGGCTTTCCGGCACGAGCCGGCCATTCACCTCCCATGACACGATGAGCAGAACCTATTTCGGCACCGACGGCATCCGCGGCACGGTCGGCCAGGCCCCGATCACGCCCGACTTCATGCTGCGCCTGGGCCACGCCGTCGGCCAGGTGCTGATGGCCGGCGAGCCGCGGCCCACGGTGCTCATCGGCAAGGACACCCGCATCTCGGGCTACATGCTCGAATCCGCGCTCGAGGCGGGCTTCGCCTCGGCGGGCGTCGACGTGCTGCTCACCGGCCCGCTGCCCACGCCGGGCGTGGCCTACCTCACGCGCGCGCTGCGCCTCGCGCTCGGCGTGGTGATCAGCGCCTCGCACAACCCGTTCGGCGACAACGGCATCAAGTTCTTCTCCGCGCAGGGCGAGAAGCTGCCCGACGCCTGGGAAGCCGCCGTCGAGCAGGCGCTCGCGCGCGAGCCGCAGTGGGTCGATTCGGCCAAGCTCGGCAAGGCGCGCCGGCTCGAGGACGCCGACGGCCGCTACACCGAGTTCTGCAAGAGCACCTTCGGCAACGACCTCTCGCTCAAGGGGCTGAAGATCGTGGTCGACGCGGCCCATGGCGCGGCCTACAACGTGGCGCCGCACGTGTTCCACGAGCTCGGCGCCGACGTGGTGCCCATCGGCTGCTCGCCCGACGGGCTGAACATCAACGCCGGCTTCGGCGCCACCCAGCCGGCGGCCCTCATCCGTGCCGTGGCCGAGCACGGCGCCGACTACGGCGTGGCACTGGACGGCGATGCCGACCGGCTGCAGATCGTCGACGCCGCCGGGCGGCTCTACAACGGCGACGAGCTGCTGTACGTGATGGTGTGCGACCGGTTGGCGCAGGGGCAGGCGGTGCCGGGGGCGGTCGGCACGCTGATGACCAACCTTGCCGTCGAGGTGGCGCTGAAGCAGCGCGGCGTCGAGTTCGTGCGCGCCAAGGTCGGCGACCGCTACGTGCTGGAGGAGCTGTCGGCGCGCGGCTGGCTGCTCGGCGGCGAAGGCTCCGGCCACCTGCTGGCGCTCGACCGCCACACCACCGGCGACGGCATCGTCAGCGCGCTGCAGGTGCTGCAGGCGGTGATGCGCAGCGGGAAGTCGCTGCCCGAGCTGCTGGCCGGCGTGACGCTGTATCCGCAGGTGCTCGTCAACGTGCGGCTTCAGCCGGGCCAGGACTGGAGGGCCAACCCGCGCCTGGCGGACATGCAGGCCGTGGTGGCGCGCGAGCTGGCGGACACCGGCCGGTTGCTCATCCGTCCCTCCGGCACCGAGCCGCTGGTGCGCGTGATGGTGGAAGCGCAGGACGCCACGCTGGCCCGCAGCTGCGCCGAGCGGCTGGCCGCCACCCTGCAGGGCTGACGGCCTGGCGCCATGTGACCGTCATGTGACGGTTGCATGGGCGCTTCATGACGAAGCCGGGCGCATCGCATCGGCTCGCCTGCGGGACATGCGCTGTCATGCGGGTGTCATACCCGCTTCCTACAGTTCACCCACGGCCCCAGAGGGCGTGCAACACGAAAGGGTGAACATGTCGATTCATTGGAAATCCGGTGCGGTGGCCCTCGGGCTCGCGGCCTTCGCCGCCGCTTCGTTCGCGCAGGACGTGACCGGTGCGGGCGCCTCGTTCCCGGCGCCGGTCTACGCCAAGTGGGCCGATGCCTACCACAAGGCGACCGGCGCCCGGATCAACTACCAGTCGGTGGGCTCGGGCGCGGGCATCCGCCAGATCAAGGCCAAGACCGTCGACTTCGGCGCCTCCGACGCGCCGCTCAAGGACGAAGACCTCGCCAAGGACGGCCTGCTGCAGTTCCCGACTGTCATCGGCGGCGTGGTGCCGGTGGTCAACATCAAGGGCGTCGCGCCCGGCCAGCTGAAGCTGACGGGCGAACTGCTCGGCGACATCTACCTCGGCAAGATCACCAAGTGGAACGACGCGGCCCTCGCCGCGCTGAACCCCGGCGTGCCGCTGCCGGACGCCGCCATCACCGTGGTGCGCCGCGCCGACGGCTCGGGCACCAGCTTCATCTTCACCAACTACCTGTCGAAGGTGAACGCCGAGTGGAAGGCGAAGGTCGGCGAAGGCACGGCCGTGAACTGGCCCACGGGCGCCGGCGGCAAGGGCAACGAGGGCGTGTCGGCCTACGTGACGCGCCTGCCGAACGCCATCGGCTACGTCGAGTACGCCTACGCCAAGCAGAACAGGATGTCGCATGCGCTGATGCGCAACCAGGCCGGCAACTTCGTGGCGCCGGAAGAGGCGGCGTTCAAGGCCGCGGCCGCAGGCGCGGACTGGGCGAGGAGCTTCTACCAGGTGTTGACCGACCAGCCGGGCAAGGACTCGTGGCCGATCACGGGCGCGACCTTCATCATGATGCACGCGGTGCAGGACAAGCCGGCGCAGGGTGCGGCCGCGCTCAAGTTCTTCGAGTGGGCCTATGCCAACGGCGACGCCATGTCGTCGGAGCTCGACTACGTGCCGCTTCCCGCCTCCGTGAAGGACATGGTGCGCAAGCAGTGGGCCGGCATCAAGGACGGCTCGGGCAAGGCCGTCGCTGCCCAGTAAGCCGCGAACCCCGCCGGGCTGCAGGGCCCGATCGCAGGCCGCGAAGGGGGCGACGCGTCGCCCCTTTCGCACGACCGCCGGAGAAGCCGTGACCGCTACACTGACCGCGACCCCTTCCTTCGAAGACAAACCCATGGACCGTGCAGATCCGGCCGGGTCGCCGCCGCGCCGACGATCCGCTTCCTCGTGGGCAGACGCGGTCTTCTCCCTGCTGGCCCACGCCGCCGCGGTGCTGACGCTGGCGCTGCTGGCCGGGATCATCGTCTCCCTCTTCATCGGCGCCGGCCCGGCGATCGAGAAGTACGGCATCAGCTTCCTGTGGCGCAGCCAGTGGGATCCGGTCGCCAACGACTACGGCGGCCTGGTGATGATCTACGGCACGCTGATGACCTCGTTCATCGCGCTGCTGATCGCCGTGCCCGTGAGCTTCGGCATCGCGCTGTTCCTCACCGAGCTCTCGCCCGGCTGGCTCAAGCGGCCGCTGGGCATCGCGATCGAGCTGCTCGCGGCCGTGCCGTCCATCGTCTACGGCATGTGGGGCTTGCTGGTGTTCGGCCCCATCCTCGCGCGCTTCGTGCAGCAGCCGCTGCAGGGCGCGTTCGGCGACGTGCCGGTGCTCGGCGCGCTCTTCACCGGCCCGCCCGTGGGCATCGGCATCCTCTCGGCGGGGATCATCCTCGCGATCATGGTCATCCCGTTCATCGCGTCGGTAATGCGCGACGTGTTCGACGTCACGCCGCCCATGCTCAAGGAATCGGCCTACGGCCTGGGCGCCACCACCTGGGAGGTGGTCTGGCGCGTGGTGCTGCCCTACACCAAGACCGGCGTGCTCGGCGGCGTCATGCTCGGCCTCGGGCGGGCGCTGGGCGAGACCATGGCCGTCACCTTCGTCATCGGCAACATGAACCAGCTCGACTCGCTGTCGCTGTTCGAGGCCGCCAACAGCATCACCTCGGCGCTGGCGAACGAATTCGCCGAGGCCGGCGAGGGGCTGCACCAGGCCTCGCTCATCTACCTCGGGCTGATCCTGTTCTTCATCACCTTCGTGGTGCTCGCGCTGTCCAAGCTGCTGCTGCTGCGCCTGCGGCGCGGCGAGGGAGCGCGCGCATGAACGCCGCCACCGCGGCCGACCCGCGCATCGCCAAGCACCGCCGGCGCAAGCTCGTCAACCGCGTCGCGCTCACGCTGGCGCTCGCGGCCATGGCCTTCGGCGTGTTCTGGCTGGTGTGGATCCTGATCGAGACCTTCCGGCTCGGCTTCGGCGGCCTCGCGCTCGCCACCTTCACCGAGATGACGCCGCCGCCCATGGCGGAGACGGGCGGCCTGGCCAACGCCATCTTCGGCTCGCTGGTGATGGTGACGCTGGCCACGCTGCTGGGCACGCCGGTCGGCGTGATGGCCGGCATCTACCTCGCGGAGTACGGCCAGAAGGGCTGGCTCGGCAGCCTCACCCGCTTCATCAACGACATCCTGCTGTCGGCGCCGTCCATCGTCATCGGCCTGTTCATCTACGCGGTGGTCGTGGCGCCGATGCGCGGCTTCTCGGCGCTCGCCGGCGTGCTGGCGCTGACGCTGATCGTCATTCCCGTGGTGATCCGCACCACCGAGAACATGCTCTCGCTCATCCCCAACTCGCTGCGCGAGGCGGCCTATGCGCTCGGCACGCCGAAGTGGCGGGTGATCTCGAGCGTGACGCTCAAGTCCGCCCGGGCCGGCGTGATGACGGGCGTGCTGCTCGCCTTCGCGCGCATCGCCGGCGAGACGGCGCCGCTGCTGTTCACGGCGCTGTCCAACCAGTTCTGGACCTCCGACGTGACGGCGCCCATGGCCAGCCTGCCGGTCACCATCTTCAAGTTCGCGATGAGCCCGTACGAGAACTGGCAGAAGCTCGCCTGGGCCGGCGTGCTGCTGATCACGCTGGGCGTGCTGGCGCTCAACATCCTCGCGCGGCTGCTGTTCCGCAACAAGCATTGAACAATCGAGAGGCGAAGTCGTCGATGGACACCATGGTCAAGCTGCCCGCCACCGAGAAGCCCAAGCTCTCGGTGCGCAACCTGAACTTCTACTACGGCAGTTTTCAGGCGCTCAAGCGCATCAACCTCGACATCCCGGAGAAGAAGGTCACCGCCTTCATCGGCCCGTCGGGCTGCGGCAAATCGACGCTGCTGCGCACCTTCAACCGCATGTACGAGCTCTATCCCGAGCAGCGCGCCGAGGGCGAGATCCTGCTCGACGGCGAGAACGTGCTGCATTCGCGCCAGGACGTCTCGCTGATTCGCGCCAGGATCGGCATGGTCTTCCAGAAGCCCACGCCGTTCCCGATGTCGATCTACGACAACATCGCCTTCGGCGTGCGGCTGTTCGAGACGCTGCCGCGCATCGAGATGGACGAGCGCGTCGAGTGGGCGCTGAAGAAGGCGGCGCTGTGGACCGAGGTGAAGGACAAGCTCAACCAGAGCGGCGCCGGCCTCTCCGGCGGGCAGCAGCAGCGGCTGTGCATCGCGCGCGGCATCGCCATCAAGCCGCAGGTGCTGCTGCTCGACGAGCCGTGCTCGGCGCTCGACCCGATCTCCACCGGCAAGATCGAGGAGCTGATCCACGAGTTGAAGAACGAGTACACGGTGGTGATCGTCACGCACAACATGCAGCAGGCGGCGCGCACCTCCGACTACACCGCCTACATGTACCTCGGCGACCTGATCGAGTTCGGCCCGACCTCGGAGCTCTTCATGAAGCCGAAGAAGAAGGACACCGAGGACTACATCACCGGCCGCTTCGGCTGAGTGCAGGAGACGTGACCATGGACAAGCATCTGTCGACCCAGTTCGATGCCGAGCTCAGCGGCATCTCCACCCGCGTGCTCGAGATGGGCGGACTCGTCGAGTCCCAGGTGGCGCATGCGGTCGAGGCGCTGACGCACTTCAGCGGCGAACTCGCCTCGCAGGTGCTGGTGCACGAGGAGCGCGTGAACGTGATGGAAGTCGAGATCGACCGCGACCTCTCCACCATCATCGCGCGCCGCCAGCCCACGGCGCGCGACCTGCGGCTCCTGATCGCCATCAGCAAGACCATCGCCAACCTCGAGCGGGTGGGCGACGAGGCGGCGCGCATCGCCCGCACGGTGCAGCGGCTCATCAACACCGGCGTGTCGAGCCGGCTGCGGCTGCCGGTGTCCGACCTGGCGTTCGAGTGCGAGCTCGCCATCAAGCAGCTGCGCCGCTCGCTCGACGCCTTCGCCCGGCTCGACGTGGAGCAGGCGCTCGACGTGCTCAAGCAGGACGACCAGATCGACCAGGAGTTCGAGGGCCTGATGCGCAAGCTCATCACCTTCATGATGGAAGACCCGCGCACCATCTCGGCCAGCATCGACCTGGTGTTCGTCGCCAAGGCCATCGAGCGGGTGGGCGACCATGCGAAGAACCTCGCCGAGGTCATCATCTACGTGGTCAAGGGCACCGACGTGCGCCACAACTCGGTGGCGGCGGTCGAGTCGATCGTGCGCTGAAGCGGAGGAGTCGAAGTTGAGCCGCGTCCTGGTCGTCGAAGACGAATCGGCCATCGCCGAGCTGATCGCCATCAACCTGCGCCACGCAGGCTACGAGGTCACCATCGCCACCGCCGCCGACCAGGCGCAGAGCGAGGTCGACCAGGTGCTGCCGGACCTGGTCGTGCTCGACTGGATGCTGCCCGGCCAGTCGGGCCTCGCGCTGGCGCGGCGCTGGCGCTCGCAGGCGCGCACGCGCGAGCTGCCCATCATCATGCTCACCGCGCGCGCGGAAGAGGCCGACAAGGTGTCCGGCCTGGATGCCGGCGCCGACGACTACCTCACCAAGCCGTTCTCCACGCAGGAGCTGCTCGCGCGCATCCGCGCGGTGCTGCGCCGCAAGGCGCCCGAGGCGCTCGACACCGCGGTGGAGATCGGCGGCCTCGTGCTCGATCCCGGCACGCGCCGCGTGACGCGCGGCGAGCGCGAGTTGCGCGTGGGCCCCACCGAGTTCCGGCTGCTGCACTTCTTCATGACGCACCCGGAGCGCGTGCACAGCCGCGCGCAGCTGCTCGACCGGGTGTGGGGCGACCACGTGTTCATCGAGGAGCGCACGGTCGACGTGCACGTCAAGCGCCTGCGCGAGGCGCTCGAGCCCGCCGGCGCGTCGCGCATGATCGAGACGGTGCGCGGCGCGGGCTACCGTTTCACGCAGCAGGTGCAGGCGCTTTCGGGCTGAGCGGCCGCCGCGCATGGATGGCTTGTTCTCACGGTTGTTCGGCGCGGTGCTGGCCGCGGCGCTGGGAAGCGCCGTCGGCGCCGGTATCGGTGCGTGGGCCCGCTCGCCGCTGGCAGGGGCCGTCGTCGGCGCCGCGGCCGGCGCGCTGCTGCATGCGCTGCGCGACGCCTTGCGCGGGCACCGCCTCATGCAGTGGCTGCGCCGCCAGCACGAGGGTGCCGCGCCGCGCGACGCGGGCTTCTGGGGCGAGCTGGGCTACCGCATCGAGCGCTCGGTGCGGCTGCTCGAGCGCCAGGTGGACGTCGAGCACGCCCGGCTCGACCACTTCCTGTCGGCCATCGAGGCGTCGCCCAACGGCGTGATGCTGCTCGACGCGAACGAGCAGATCGAGTGGTGCAATTCGGTGGCCGCCGGCCACTTCGGCATCGACCCGCAGCGCGACCGGCGCCAGCGCGTGACCAACCTCGTGCGCGCGCCGGCCTTCGTGGCCTACCTGCAGGGCAGCGCCTTCGACGAGGCGGTGCACATTCCCGGCGCCGGCGCGTTCACCACCGTGTCCGTGCTGCTGCGCCCCTACGGCGAGGGCCAGATGCTCCTGCTGTCGCAGGACATCACCGAACGCGAGCGCAACGACGGCATGCGGCGCGACTTCGTCGCCAACGTGTCGCACGAGATCCGCACGCCGCTTACCGTGCTGAACGGGTTCATCGAGACCTTGACGACGCTCTCGCTGACCGAGGTGGAGCGCAAGCGCGTGCTCGAGCTGATGTCGCAGCAGGCGCAGCGCATGCAGACGCTCGTGGGCGACCTGCTGACCCTGGCGCAGCTCGAGGGAAGCCCGCCGCCCACCGCGGAACGCTGGGTGCCGGTGGCGCGCCTGCTGGCGCAGGTGCGCGCCGACGCCGAGGCCCTGTCCGCCGGGCGGCACCGCATCGGCGTGGGCGACGCGGGCGATGCGCAGGTCGCGGGCGACGACCAGGAGCTGATCAGCGCGCTCGGCAACCTCGCCAACAACGCCGTGCGCTACACCCCGGCCGGCGGCAGCATCGACCTGGCCTGGCGGGTGCGCGCCGACGGCGCGGGCGAGCTGGAGGTGCGCGACTCGGGCATCGGCATCGCCCGCGAGCACCTGCCCCGCCTGAGCGAGCGCTTCTACCGCGTCGACGGCAGCCGCTCGCGCGACACCGGCGGCACGGGGTTGGGGCTGTCGATCGTCAAGCACGTGGTCCAGCGCCACGGCGGCGAGTTCGAGGTGGCCAGCGAGCCGGGCAAGGGCTCGCGGTTCCGCCTCGTGCTTCCCGCGTCGCGCGTGCGCCGCGCGGGCGAGCCGCGCGAGCCCGGCGCGGCCGACGCGCCGGCCGACCACGCGGACGCCGCCTGACCGGTCAGCGCGCCGGCGTGCCGCCTGCGCGGCGGAAGACCACGGTTTCCTCGTCGCGGCGGGTCAGGCGCGGCTCGCGGGCCACCTCGCGCCAGCCCGGCGGCGCGGGCCGCGCCTGCCGCGGCGGATCGACCCGCACGAGCCAGTCGCAGCGCGTGGCGGCCAGCGGCGTGGCGGCATCGACGTGGAAGGAAGCCGTGTGCGCCATGGCCGCGAGCTGCGAGCGCGACACGTCCACCGCGGCCACGCAGGCGTTCGCCGGCAGGTGGCGCGACAGCCGCGCCATCAGCGGGCCGTAGCTGCGGGCATAGTCGAACAGCGGCAGCCACAGCGTCATCAGCAGCAGCCACGACAGGGCCACGCCGCTGGCCGGCAGCACCAGGCTCTTCCATAGCGGGTGCCGGTTGCGGCCGGTGCGCCAATGGACGAGGCCGATCCACGCCAGCGTGGCCAGCAGCGCGAACGCCAGCTCGACCGGCTGGAACACCGGGATGAAGCCGGGCACCAGCCGCGCCACGTTGGCCGCCGGCTTGGCCGGCACGCCGGTGTGCATGGCGACGTAGATCACCCAGATCGCCAATGCGCAGATCGAGAAGAAGAACACCGAGAACCAGTCGATCGCCGCCGCCGTGCTTCGCTGCAGCGTGGGCAGCGCGAACGCGGCCAGCACGGCCAGCGGCGGCAGCGCCAGCATCAGGGCGCGGTCGTTGCCGCCGAGCAGCAGCCACGCCGCCAGCGCCACCGCCACGCAGCCGAGGGGCAGGGCGATGTGCGGCTGCTTGAGCTGGCGGCGCCAGCGCCACAGCGTCCAGCAGGCGAGGGGCCACGACGGCCAAGTGAACCAGATCACCTGCTTGCCGATGCTCAGCCACTGCTCCGACGCGGTGGCGAACTCCACCCGCCAGCTCCATGCGCCCAGGGCTGTGGCCACCGCTGCGCCCGCCGCCGTCGCGCCGGCGATCCACGCCCAGAGGCGGCCGGCCCCCGAGGGGCGCGACCACAGGGTGACGACGATACCCGTCACGCCGAGCGCCACGGCGACGTTGGGCGCGCCGCTGGCCGCCAGCGCGGGCAGCGACAGCAGGAGCGCCGTGCGCGCCTGCCAGCGCCGGTGGTGGCTCGCCGCCATGGCATACAGGAACAGGGACACGCCCGCCAGCTGCGCGAGCTCCGGCGTCGTCTCGTGGCCGAGCAGCAGAAGGCCCAGGCTGGCGATCACCGCGAGCAGCGCGCCGTCGGCGATGGCGCGGGCGTAGTCGACCGGGTCCGCCTCGCCGCCGAAGGCGAAGGGCAGCGGCCGGGCCGCCTCGGTGCGGGCGAGGTGGTAGGTGCTGTACCAGGTGAGCGCCAGCACCAGCACGAGCAGCAGCGCGAACGGCACGCGGGCGGCGAACGGCGCGCCGAGCCACGGCCCCAGCCCCTGGATCGAGGCCGCCCCCAGCCAGTACGGCAGCAGTGCCGGCTCGGCCGGCAGGCCCGCCACCGCGGGGCTCAGCCAGCCCGAGCGGCCCTCGGCGATGCTCGCCATGAAGCCGAAGGCGGTGACGTCGGCATTGCGCCACGGGTCGCGGCCGAACAGCCCGGGCAGCACGTAGGCCGCGCAGAAGAGCAGCAGCGCCATGCGCGGCAGGCGCTGCGCGGCACGCTGGGTGACGAGGGCGGGATTGGGCGAGTTCAAGACGGCAAAGGGCGCGAAGCAGCGGCAATGATGCCGCACGGGACGCGCCTGTTGCAGGGCGGGGGAGGATCCGCCCGCGCGCCTCGCGGCGAAGGGCGGGCAACAAAAAAGGCAGCCGCAGCTGCCTTCTTCCGGGCCCGGCCGGCCGGCTTACTTCTTGAGGCCGACGCGCGCGAACTTGTTGCGGAACTTCTCGACGCGGCCGCCCAGCGAGTCGACGCTCTTCTGGGTGCCGGTGTAGAACGGGTGCGATTCGCTGGAGGTCTCGAGCTTGAAGAGCGGCAGCTCACGGCCGTCGTCCATCTTCACGGTTTCCTTGGTCTGCGCGCACGAGCGCGTGACGAACTTGAAGCCGTTGGACAGGTCGACGAAACAGACGTCGCGGTACGTGGGGTGGATGCCTTCTTTCATGCGAAACCTCTGCGCTGGATGTTCGGGAGCCACGTCGAACCATTCGACGCACTTGCCGGAAGCGGAAAACCGCGAATTATAGCGTCCGGGGTCAGCCGCCCCGGCGCATCATGTCGAAGAAGTCGAGGTTGTTCTTCGTCGACTTCATCTTGTCGAGGATGAATTCCATCGCCTCGATCTCGTCCATCGGGTAGAGCAGCTTCCGCAGGATCCAGGTCTTCTGCAGGATCTCGGGCTTGAGCAGCAGCTCCTCGCGCCGCGTGCCGCTCTTGTTGATGAGGATGGACGGGTACACGCGCTTCTCGGCCATGCGGCGGTCGAGGTGGATCTCGCAGTTGCCGGTGCCCTTGAACTCCTCGTAGATGACCTCGTCCATGCGGCTGCCGGTGTCGATGAGCGCCGTGCCGATGATGGTCAGCGAGCCGCCTTCCTCGACGTTGCGCGCCGCGCCGAAGAAGCGCTTCGGGCGCTGCAGCGCGTTGGCGTCCACGCCGCCGGTGAGCACCTTGCCCGACGACGGCAGCACGTTGTTGTAGGCGCGCGCCAGGCGAGTGATGGAGTCGAGCAGGATCACCACGTCCTTCTTGAGCTCGACCAGGCGCTTGGCGCGCTCGATCACCATCTCGGCCACCTGCACGTGGCGGGCGGCGGGCTCGTCGAAGGTGGAGCTGATGACCTCGCCGCGCACGGTGCGCAGCATCTCGGTCACTTCTTCCGGCCGCTCGTCGACGAGCAGCACGATCAGGTAGACCTCGGGATAGTTGGCGACCAGCGCATGCGCGAGCTGCTGCATCATCACCGTCTTGCCGGTCTTGGGCTGGGCCACCAGCAGCGCGCGCTGGCCTTTGCCGATGGGGGCGATGAGGTCGATGATGCGCGAGGTGATGTTCTCGTCGCTCTTGATGTCGCGCTCGAGCTTGAACTGCTCCTTCGGGAAGAGCGGCGTCAAGTTCTCGAACATGATCTTGTGCTTGCTCTCCTCGGGCGTGACGCCGTTGACGCGGTCGACCTTGACCAGCGCGAAGTAGCGTTCGCCGTCCTTGGGCACGCGCACCTCGCCCTCGATGGCGTCGCCGGTGTGCAGGTTGAAGCGGCGGATCTGGCTCGGGCTGAGGTAGATGTCGTCGGTCGAGGCCATGTAGCTGGCGTCGGGCGAGCGCAGGAAGCCGAAGCCGTCGGGCAGCACCTCGAGCACGCCGTCGCCGAACACCTGCTCGCCGGCCTTGGCGCGCTTCTTCATGATCGCGAACATCAGCTCCTGCTTGCGCATGCGGGCGACGTTCTCGATCTCCAGCGCCTCGCCCATCGTGATGAGCTCCGACACGTGGATCGCTTTGAGTTCTGACAGATGCATGGGCGAAAACCCTGGGGATGGGAAGGGCGCGGCCTGCCAAGGCCACGGCCCGGTACTTCGGCTTCACCCGGACCCGCTCGACCGCCGCTGCGGAAGAACTCGCGTCGAAGAGGGAAGGGGAACGCTTGGGTGGGCAGCCGAATCCGCGGGCTTCGAAGCCGGTACGGCTTCAGGGCGCGGTGGCGGGAAACTGGGCTTCGAGCGGGGTGCGCCTCGTGGGCACCGGCAGCCGCTCGAAGCGACTGGCGGAATTATAGGTGACCGTCGAGGAACGCCGTCAACTGAGCCTTGGACAGCGCGCCGACCTTGGTGGCGGCGAGCTGGCCGTCCTTGAAGAGCATCAGCGTCGGGATGCCGCGGATGCCGAACTTGGCGGGGATGTCGCGGTTCTCGTCGACGTTGAGCTTGGCGATCTGCAGCCGGCCGTCGTAGTCCTTCGACACTTCGTCGAGGATGGGGGCGATCATCTTGCAGGGGCCGCACCACTCGGCCCAGTAGTCGACCAGCACCGGCTTGTCGGACTTGAGCACGTCGCTGTCGAACGCGGAGTCGGTGGTGTGCTTGATCAGTTCGCTGCTCATGAGGGTTCCTCGGTCAGGGGCGGCCGCCGGGAGGAAGGCGGGGCACGATGAATTCTGACATAGGCCCCGAGACCGCATGGGCGGTGCAGGCGTGCACGGGCCGCCATCCTTTCAATGGCCGCGATAGCGCGTCGCGGACGGCCGCGCGCCATGGCTGAGAATTGCCGCGGAGATGCGGCCGTTTGTGCCGCCACATCGACGCATCGACGGGGCGCCCGATGGCGTCCAATTGCCCCAACTTCGTTCACGTTCACGATGGCCGCTTCCGCGCCCGCCACTTCCACCGCGTCCCAGACTCCCGCCTTGCCCACCCTGCGCACCTTCGGTCGCTTCGAGCTGAAGCAACTGCTCGGCCGCAGCCTGGGCACGATGGTGTGGCTCGCCTCCGATCCGCGCGCCGGGCAGGAACTGATGCTCACGCTCCCGCGCACCCAGCCCGGCGACGAGGCGGCGCAGGCGCGCTGGCTGCGCGACGCGCGCCTCGCGGCGCGGCTGGATCACCCGCAGCTCGCGCCCGTGTCCGAGATCGGCGTGCAGGACCACTGGCCCTTCGTGGCCGTCGACCGCGCGCTCGGCGTCACGCTGGCGGAGTGGCTGGATGCCCACCCGCTCGGCCCGCCGATCGAGGCGGTCGGCTGGCTGTGCGACGCCTTGCGCGGCCTGGCGTTCGCCCACGAGGCGGGCGTGGCGCACCGCGATCTCCAGCTGCACCACCTGATCATCGGCGAGCAGGGAACGGTGCGGGTCATGGCGCTCGCCGCGGCGAGCGAGCCGCAGGCGCCCGGGCATCCGGCGCAGGCAGGCGACGGCGCGACGACCGACACCGCGCGGCTGCAGCAGCACCGCGAGGCGAGCCAGCGCGACGTGCTCGCCGCCGCGGTGCTGCTGCAGCAGCTGCTGGTGGGCCAGCCCGCGCTCGACGAGCCCGACACCGCGCTGGTGATCGCGCGCATGCCGCCGTCCGGCCGCGAGATCGTGCGCCTGCCGTGGTCCGGCCCGCATCCCATTCCCGAGGCGCTGCGCGCCATCGCCAACCGCGGCACGGCGGCGCAGGAGCGCCAGCGCTATCTCAATGCGCGCACCCTGCTGCGGGCGCTCGAAGGGTGGCGCGACGCCGAGGCGCAGGGCAAGGGCAGCCCGCTGGCGCTGCTGCTCGACCGCATGCGCACCGTCGGCCACCTGCCCGCCATGCCCGGCGTCAGCGCGCGCGTCGCGCGGCTGGCGACCATGGAAGGCCAGCACACCGACGAGATCGGCGAACAGATCCTGCAGGACATCGCGCTCAGCTTCGAGCTGCTGCGGCAGGTCAACTCGGCCCAGGTGCAAGGCACGCAGATCTCGGGCAGCGGTCCCGTGCTGACCGTGCGCCGCGCCACGGCGCTGGTGGGGCTGGGCGGCGTGCGGCACGCGGCCACGGGCCTGCGCAGCTGGCCGGGGCCGCTCAACGAGCGCGGCGCCGACGCCATGCGCCGGCTCATCGACCGCTGCCGCCTCGCGGGGCACGTCGCGCAGGTGCTGCGTCCGCCCGGCTACGACCCGGAAGTGATCTTCCTGCTGACCCTGCTGCAGAACCTGGGGCGCCTGCTGGTGCAGTACCACTTCCCCGACGAGGCCGAGCAGATCTGGCTGCTCATGCGGCCCGCGCCGCCGCCGTCGGATTCGGCGCCCGGAACGCCGGACCATCCGGGCATGAGCGAAGAGGGTGCGGCGTTCGCCGTGCTCGGCGTCGACGTCGAATCGCTCGGCAGCGCCGTCGCGCGCCACTGGGGCCTGGGCGACGAGGTGCAGCACATCGTGCACCGCCTGCCGCGCGACCGTGGCGCGGTGCGCCCGCCGGTCGGCGACGCCGACGTGCTGCGCACCACGGCCAGCGCCGCCAACGAGGCGGTGGACGCGGTCAGCCTGCTGCCTCCCGAGCGCGTGACGCAGGCGCTCGGCGCGGTGGCGCAACGCTACGCCCGCGCGCTGGGGGTCGACGTGCGCGACCTGCAGGAAGCGCTGCGCGCCGGGCGCCGCGCGCTCGACGCTGGCCGCGCCGTGGCCGAGGTGGCGCGCGACGCACCGGCCCACGCCGGGCCGGCGGCCGAACCGCCGAGGCGGCCGGACGCTTCCTGACCGGGCCGCCGCATCGGGCGGCACACGGCTTGCCCGTTCCGGACGGAGCCCCACGGGGTTTCGTCTCGAAAGGAAGACCCATGAAACTCGACCGATTGGCCGGGTGCGCCGCTTGGCTGCTGGCGTCCGCTGGGGCGTTCGCCCAGCCGGCGCCCGCCACCCTGCCCGCGCCGGAGCAGCCGGCACCGCAGCCCATCATCATCCATTCGAAGGAATACGTCGGCAGCCACGAGCCCGGGCCGCAGGATCCGCAGGCCGCGCGCGAGGAAGCCGGCGCGGCCCTGGCCGAGGCCCGCACGCAGTGCCGCCGCGAGCGCGACCGCGACACGCGCAACCAGTGCCTGCGGGAGGCGCAGGACCGCTACCGCGAGGCGATGCAGGCGCCGGTGCGTTGAATCGTCGTGTGGGGGAGGGGTGACGAGCCTTGCCTCGGCACTGGTCACAACGGTTGGGGCTGCTTCGTTCCCGACCTGACCCGGTTGGCCGCGCTTCCATGCGAGGAGGCCCGTCGCCGGCGATTGTAGGCGAGCGGCCGGCGGCCCCTGCCCGTGCAGGGGCGGGCCCGCGGCCTATCGCAGCTGCAGCGCGTCGTCGCCGAACTCGATGCCCAGCGGCTCGATGACGAGCCGCTTCGGGCCGGCTTCCACGGTGCCGGCCACCAGGGCCTCGACGCCTTGCGCGCGCGCCACCTCGACGGTGCGCGCCGCGTCGCCGGCCTTCACGAAGAGCGCGAAGCCCGCGCCCATGTTCATGGTGCCGTAGGCCTCGCGGTCGTCGTGGTGCGCATGCTGCTGGATGAACTTCAGCACCGGCGTGACGGCGGGGACCGAATGGATGCGGTAGGTGTGAGCGGCCGGGTGGCGCAGCAGCTTGCGCCAGCCGTGGCCGGTGATGTTGGCGCAGTAGTGCGGCGTGATGCCGGCCCGGTAGAGCGCCTCGGTGACCGGCGAATACAGCACGGTCGGCGCGAGCAGCGCGTCGCCGTAGCTCAGGCCCGGCAGCACCGGCGTGAGGTAGCCCTGCGGCAGGCGCTCGGCCAGCTTGCGCGCGAGGCTCAGGCCGTTGGCGTGGATGCCGCTGGAGGCGAGCAGCACGATCGCGTCGCCGGGCGCCAGCCTGTCGCCGACCGACAGCCGCTCCTTCGGGTTGACGAGCCCGGTGCACGAGGCGGCGAGGTCGATGCGGCCCTCGGCCACGATGCCCGCCAGCGCCGGCGTCTCGCCGCCGCCCCAGGCGACGGCGCAGGTGTCGCAGGCGCGCTTCCAGCCTTCGACCAGCGCCTGCGCGCGCTGCGCGTCGGTGAACCATTCCGAGCCGCCGGCGGCCCAGTAGGCCTGCACCACCAGCGGCGTGGCGCCGACGGTGATGAGGTCGTTGATCGCCATGGCGATGGTGTCCTGCGCGATGGCGTCGTAGTAGCTCTTGCCGGTGAGCCGGTGCATCTCGTCGGCCACCAGCGCCTTGGAACCCAGGCATTCGACGATGCTCGCGAGGTAGAACGGGCCGACGTCGACCACGTAGGCCGATTCGCCGCGCGAGGCGGCCACCTCGCCGAAGCCGTGCGCGGCCAGGTGCGAGCCCGTCGCCGCGGCGGCGCGCTGCGCGGCCACCTTCAGCGGGTCGATCAGGTCGTAGTTGACGCCCGACTGCTCGTAGCTGAGCGAGGCGGAAGCGGTCACGGAGGCGGGCGTCGGGTTCATGCGCGGCGGGGGATCGAGGGAAGCGCGAATTATCGGCGACCGGCTGCGCGCCGCCCCGGGCGGCGGGCCGCGCGGCCCGGGCCGCGGCAGGGCCGGACCGTAGAATCCGCCGCCATGAGCAACACCGTTCTGGCCCGCAAATACCGCCCCGCGAACTTCGAGGCGATGGTGGGCCAGGAGCACGTGGTGCAGGCTCTGTCGAACGCGCTGACGCAGGGCCGCCTGCACCACGCGTACCTGTTCACCGGCACCCGCGGCGTGGGCAAGACGACGGTGTCGCGCATCCTCGCCAAGTCGCTCAACTGCACCGGCGCCGACGGGCAGGGCGGCATCACCGCGCACCCCTGCGGCGCGTGCGACGCCTGCCGCGACATCGACAGCGGCCGCTTCGTCGACTACGTGGAGCTCGACGCGGCGTCCAACCGCGGCGTCGACGAGATCTCGCTGCTGCTCGACCAGGCCGTCTACAAGCCGGTGATGGGCCGCTTCAAGGTCTACATGATCGACGAAGTGCACATGCTCTCCACCACCGCCTTCAACGCCATGCTGAAGACACTGGAGGAGCCGCCCGACTACCTGAAATTCGTGCTCGCCACGACCGACCCGCAGAAGGTGCCGCCCACGGTGCTGTCGCGCTGCCTGCAGTTCAACCTGCGGCCGATGGCGCCGCAGACGGTGCAGGAGCACCTGGCGCGCGTGCTGGCCGAGGAAGGCCTGGCCGCCGAGCCGGCCGCGCTGCGGCTGCTGGCGCGCGCGGCGCGCGGCTCGATGCGCGATGCGCTCTCGCTCACCGACCAGGCCATCGCCTACGGCGCCGGCACGCTCGGCGACGAGAGCGTGCGCCGCATGCTCGGCGCGGTGGACCGCGGGCACGCGGTGCGCATCGTGCAGGCGCTGGCCGCCCGCGACGGCGCCGCGCTGCTCGAGGCGGCGGATGCGCTGCGCGGCCTCGGGCTGAGCGCGGCGGGCACGCTGGAGGAATTGGCCGAGCTGCTGCAGCAGATGGCGGTGGCGCAGGCGGTGCCGGGCGCGCTCGATGCCGACGATCCGCAGGCGCAGGCCGCCGCGGGCTTGGCGGGCGCGATCGAGGCCGACGAGACGCAGCTGTTCTACAGCATGGCGCTGCACGGCCGCGCCGAGCTGGGCCTCGCGCCCGACGAATACAGCGGCCTCGTGATGGTGCTGCTGCGCATGCTGGCGTTCCGCCCGGGGGCCGTGGGCGAGCGCGCCGGCGCGGCCGGCGCCGGTTCGGGCGCGGCGGCAGCGGCCCGTGCCGAGCCTGCGCCGGCGGCGTGCGCCGTGGCCGCGGTCGCGGCGGCGCCGGCCGTTCGCTCGGTGCCGGTCGCGCCGCCAGTCCGCCGCGAGCCGGCGCCGGCTGCCGCGCCCCGGGCCGCGGCGGCCCATGAAGAGCCGCCGCCCTGGGTCGATGACGACCTCGAACCCGAAGAGCCGGCGCCGACCGCCTCCGCGCCGGCGCCGGCCGGCGCCGCCCCCGCGCCGCGGCGTCCCGTCCTCGTGCGTACCGAAACCGGCGACCGCTGGCAGGCGCTCGTCGAGCGGCTGGCCGGCGAAGGCGCCATCGGCGCGCTGGTGCGCGAGCTGGCGATGCAGGCGCAGTGCGTCGAGATCGGCCGCGAGGCCGGCGTGAGCGTGTGGCGCCTGCGCGTGGAGCGCGAGACGCTGCGCGCGCCGGCGCAGGTCGAGAAGCTGCAGGCGGCGCTGGCGCAGGCGCTCGGCGAGCCGGTGCGCCTGGACGTCGCCGGCGGCGCGGCCGAGGACTCGCCCGCGCTGCGCGCCGCCGCCGAGCGCGAGCGCCGCCAGCACGAGGCTGAGCAGATCATCCACAACGACCCGATCGTGAAGGCGCTGATGGCGCAGTACGCGACGGCACGCATCGTGCCGGGGTCGATCAAAGCCCACTGAACTCCGGAGCACACAGCCATGATGAAGGGTCAACTCGCGGGTCTGATGAAGCAGGCCCAGGCGATGCAGGACAACCTGAAGAAGGCGCAGGAAGAGCTCGCCACCATCGAGGTCGAGGGCCAGTCCGGCGCCGGGCTCGTGAAGGTGACGATGACCTGCAAGCACGACGTCAAGCGCATCCAGATCGACCCGAGCCTGCTCGTCGACGACAAGGACATGCTCGAGGACCTGGTCGCCGCCGCCTTCAACGACGGCGTGCGCCGCGCCGAGGAGGTGTCGCAGGAGAAGATGGGCAAGCTCACCGCCGGCATGCCGCTGCCGCCGGGCATGAAGTTCCCGTTCTGAGCGCCGCGTCTCCGCCGTGTCCGAACCCGCGCTCGATGCGCTGATCGAGGCGCTGCGGCGCCTGCCGGGCGTCGGCGTGAAGTCGGCGCAGCGCATGGCCTTCCACCTGCTGCAGCACGACCGCGACGGCGCGCACCGCATCGCCGCCGCGCTGCAGGCCGCGGTCGCGAACGTGCGGCACTGCGAGCGCTGCCACACCTTCACCGAGGCCGCGGTGTGCAGCATCTGCCTCGATCCGGCGCGCGACCCGCGGCTGCTGTGCGTGGTGGAGACGCCGGCCGACCTGGCCGCGCTCGAGCGCACCGGCAGCTACCGCGGCCTGTACTTCGTGCTGATGGGGCGCCTGAGCCCGCTCGACGGCGTGAGCGTGCGCGACATCGGCCTGAAGCAGCTCGTCGAGCGCGCGGGCGACGGGGTGGTGGAGGAGCTCATCCTGGCCACCAACTTCACGGCCGAAGGCGAGGCCACGGCCCACGTGGTGGAGCAGGCGATGAAGTCGCGCGGCCTGCGCGTCACGCGGCTGGCCCGCGGCGTGCCGATCGGCAGCGAGCTGGAGTACGTCGACCTGGGCACGATCGCCCACGCGCTGGTCGACCGGCGCTGACGCGCCCGCGCCGCGGGGCTATTCGCCGGGTTCGCGCCCGGCGTCACCGCCGCGCTTGGCGACCCGCGTGCCGGCGCTCTTCTTGGCGGCGACCGGCGTCTTCGCGCCGCGCGAGGCGGTCTTCCGGGCGGCCGGCTTGTGGGCGGCGCTCGCCGCGCGAACCTTCGATCCGCTCGCGCGCTTGGCCTGCGTGGCGCGCGGCTTGTCCGCCAGGTGCAGCACGATGCGCTGGCCGGGCTTGAAGCGCGCGCCGGTCGACACGTCGTTCCACGCGGCCACGGACTCGGCGCTGACGCGGTAGCGGCGCGCCACGCTGGCCACGGTGTCGCGCTTGCGCGCATGCAGGACGACGCGGCGCGTCGCCACTTCCGGGGCGAACGAGAGCCGCGCGTTCTCGAGGACCTCTTCGCTCACGTCGTGGTGGCGGGCCGCCCGCGGCACCAGCAGCGTGGAGCCGGCCTTCACGAGCATGCGCGGCGGGATGTCGTTCGCCTCGCGCAGCTCGCTCTCGGTCATGCCGACCTGGCGCGCCGCGTCCGAGGGGTGCAGCGTGCGCGGCGCGACCCACACCGTCCAGGTGGCGAGCTGGCCGTCGTGCCGGGCCAGCCGGCGCAGGAACAGGTTCGCGTTGTCGTAGGGCATCAGCAGCTGCGGCGTGCCCGCGGCCAGGATGACCGGGCTCTTGTGCTGCGGGTTCAGGCTGCGGAACTCGTCGGCGCGCATGCCCGACAGCGCGATCGCCGTCTCGACGTCGATGTCGCGGGTGATGGGCACGCTCAGGAAGTACGGGTGGTTCTGGAGTTCCGGCAGCGCGAGCGAGAAGCTGGCAGGCTGCGCGATGAGGTTCTTCACCGCCTGCAGCTTGGGCACGTAGTGGCGCGTCTCGCGCGGCATGCGCAGGTCGAGGTAGCCGGCGGGCTTGCCCGCCCGCGTGTTGCGTGCGATGGCGCGCTGGACGTTGCCCTCGCCCCAGTTGTAGGCGGCCAGCGCCAGGTGCCAGTCGCCGAACATGCCGTGCAGCCGCTCGAGGTAGTCGAGCGCGGCGCGGGTCGATGCCAGCACGTCGCGCCGGTCGTCGCGGAAGACGTTCTGCGTGAGCGAGAAATGCCGCCCGGTGGCGGGCATGAACTGCCACATGCCCGAGGCCTTGGCCGACGACACCGCCTGCGGGTTGAAGGCGCTCTCGATGAAGGGCAGCAGCGCCAGCTCGGTCGGCAGGCCGCGGCGCTCGACCTCTTCGACGATGTGGAACAGGTAGCGCCCGCCGCGTTCGGTCATGCGCTCGACGTAGTCGGGCCGGGTGGCGTACCACTGCTCGTGCTGGCGCACGTCCGGCGTGTCGAGGTCGGGCATCGCGAAGCCGCGGCGCACGCGTTCCCAGAGGTCGGTGCGGGCGTCGTCCTTGTCGAGGTCGACGGTCTCCTCGGGGCGCACCGGGTCGACGGCCGTGCCCGTCTGCGCGGCCTGCGCCACGGCGCTGGCGGGCGCGGCGGGAGGCAGGGGCTCAGACGCAGCCGCCGCAACGGGTGCGGCGGCGAGGGGTTCGGGGGTGGCGTCGGGCGGGGGCGGCGCGGGCGTGGCGCAGCCCGCCAGTACCAGCAGCGTCGCCAGGCCGGACAGCAGCGCGGCGCGCAGGCTGGGGCGATTCATCGGAATTCGTTCTTCCATTGGCGAAGTGTCGCGAACACGTCGACGGCCGTGTCGCTCGCCGCCCCGTGCCGGCGTGCAGACTGCACGACCTCGGCCGCCTCGCAGCGCAGGAAGGGATTGATCCGGCGCTCGGTGTCGATGGAGCTCGGCAGGGTGGGCCGGCCGTCGGCGCGCAGCGCCTCGCAGCGCGCGGTGTAGTCGCGCAGCGCGGCGTTGCCGGGCTCGACGGCGTTCGCGAACTTCAGGTTGGACAGGGTGTACTCGTGGGCGCAGCACACCCGGGTGTCGCCCGGCAGCGCGGCGAGGCGCTGCAGTGAGGCGTGCATCTGCGCCGGCGTGCCCTCGAACAGGCGGCCGCAGCCGCCGGAGAAGAGGGTGTCGCCGCAGAAGAGGAGGGGCCGTTCGCCATCGGCGTGGAAGTAGGCGACGTGGCCGGCCGTGTGGCCGGGCACGTCGATGACCTCGAAGCGCAGGCCGAGCAACTCGACCGACTCGCCGTGGCGGACGGCGGTGTACGGCGGCGGGATGCTCTCGCGCGCCGGGCCGTAGACCGGGCCGTGCAGGACGGGGCGCAGCCCGCCGAGGCCGCCGACGTGATCGCCGTGGTGGTGGGTCACTAGAATTCCCGCCAGCCTCAGGTGCTGCGACTCGAGGGCGGCGAGCACGGGTGCCGCGTCTCCCGGATCCACGACGATGGCCTGCACGCCATCGTGGAGCATCCAGATGTAGTTGTCGGTGAAGGCAGGAAGCGCAGCGAGGTTCATGGCGGAAAGCCCGGCGATTATAGATTTGAGCGACTGGCTGAAGACCCCGCCGGGCCGCTACCTGCTGGCATGGGAACAGCAGCATCTCGACGAGGCGGTGGCCGACGTCTTCGGGTTCCACGCCCTGCAGGTCGGCCTGCCCGAGCTCGACGCGCTGCGGGCCAACCGCATGCCGCACCGGTGGGTGCTGGACAACGCGCCGCCGGGCCCCCGGCCGGCCGATGCGCCGGCGGCCGTGGCGCTGTACAGCAACTTCGATGCCTTGCCGTTCGACGGCCAGAGCCTCGACCTGGTCGTGCTGCCGCACACGCTCGAGCTGGCCCGCGACGCCCACCACGCCCTGCACGAGGTGGAGCGCGTCCTGCGCCCGGAAGGCCGGGTCGTGATCCTCGGCTTCAACCCCGCCAGCCTGTGGGGGCTTCGCCAGCGCATGGGCCACCTGAAGCGCGGCCTCGGCCTGGGCCGGCGGCGCAGCCTGTTCCTTCCCCGCACCGGCGACTTCATCGGCTACCGGCGCCTGCGCGACTGGCTGCGGCTGCTGAGCTTCGAGGTGGAGGCGGGCCGGTTCGGCTGCTATGCGCCGCCGGCCGGCTCGCAGAAGTGGCTGTCGCGCTTCGAGTGGGCCGAGCGCGCCGGCGACCGCTGGTGGCCGGTGTTCGGTGCGGTCTACGCGCTCACGGCCGTC
The DNA here is from genome assembly GCA_044508835.1 of Rubrivivax sp. Taxonomy (GTDB): domain Bacteria; phylum Pseudomonadota; class Gammaproteobacteria; order Burkholderiales; family Burkholderiaceae_C; genus JAKFDI01. Next base: position 24,230 of record JBIQHD010000032.1, on the reverse strand, counting down.
AAGCGCGTGCGCGGCATGCGCCTGGTCGGCCTGGCGCGCGACGCGCGCGCCAAGTCCCAGAAGGCGCCGGCGGTGGTGGCGCACCGCCACCGCGCCGCGCATCCCCCTTGCCGCGCACGCTCGCGCGAATCCGAATGACGACCTCCGCCTCTTCCGCTTCGCCCGTGGCCGCCCGGCCGCGGGTCACGATCTACACCGACGGCGCCTGCAAGGGCAACCCGGGCCGCGGCGGCTGGGGCGCCTGGCTGTCGTCCAACGGCCACGAGAAGGAACTGTTCGGCGGCGAGCGGCTCACCACCAACAACCGCATGGAGCTCACGGCGGTGATCGAGGCGCTGGCCTCGCTCAAGCGCACCTGCGACGTGACGATCCACACCGACAGCGAGTACGTGCGCAAGGGCATCACCGAGTGGATCCACGGCTGGAAGCAGCGCGGCTGGAAGACGGCCGAGCGCAAGCCGGTGAAGAACGCCGAACTGTGGCAGCGGCTCGACGCGCTGCGGGCGCTGCACCACGTGGACTGGCGCTGGGTGAAGGGCCATTCCGGCGACGTGGGCAACGAGCGCGCGGACGCGCTCGCCAACCGCGGCTGCGAATCGGTCTGATTTGGCGCGGGCGGCGGGCGGCAACGGGTAAAGCCGGCTGCGGAATCTGCAAGCGAACGCTACATTGGCAGGCTGCCACCGATTCAGTCCATGAAGAAGCTTCACACCCTGGTTGCCGTCGTCGGCCTCGCTGCGGCGGCCGGTCTTGCCTACTGGTATCAGAACCTGCGTCCCGCGGCCGGACCCGCCCTGGCGTCGCGAGCGCCGGAGGCCGCGCCCGCGGCCGCCCCGGCCGGCGCGCGCGGGCCGGTGGCCGTGGAGGCGGCCACCGTGGAGGTGCGCGCCTTGCAGGACGACGTGAGCACCGTGGGCTCGGTGCGCTCGCTGCAGAGCGTGATGCTGCGTCCCGAGGTGAGCGGGCGCATCGCCCGCCTCGGGTTCAGCGACGGCCAGCGCGTGCGCAAGGGCCAACTGCTGGTGCAGCTCGACGACACCCTGCAGCAGGCCCAGCTCATGCAGGCCCAGGCGCAGGCCAGCATCGCCCGCACCAACCTGCAGCGCAACAAGGAGCTGATCGGCGAGAAGTTCGTGAGCCAGAGCGCGGTCGACCAGTCGGCCGCGGCGCTCGAGGTGGCGCAGGCGCAGGTGGCGCTCGCCCAGGCGCAGGTCTCGCGCATGCGCATCCTGTCGCCCTTCGACGGCATCGTCGGCATCGCCTCAGTGGACGTGGGCGACTACGTGAAGGACGGCGGCGACATCGTCGGCATCGAGGACGTGTCGGCCATGTTCGTCGACTTCCGGCTGCCCGAGCGCGCGCTCGACCGGCTGCGCACCGGCCAGGCGGTGGAAGTCAGCCTCGACGGCATGCCGGGGCGCAGCTTCACGGGCAAGGTCGAGGCGCTCGACGCCCAGATCGACGCCAACGGCCGCTCGCTGCTGGTGCGCGCCCGGCTCGACAACCGCGAGGGCCGGCTGCGCTCGGGCATGTTCGCGCGGGCGCGCCTCGTGTTCGCGGTGCGCGAGCGGGCGCTCGTGGTGCCCGAGGAGGCGCTGGTGCCGCAGGGCGGCAAGCAGTACCTCGTCAAGCTGGTCACCGGGCCCGACGGCAAGACGACGCAGCGCGTGGAGGCCAGGCTCGGCCTGCGCATCCCGGGCAAGGTGGAGATCCTCGAGGGGCTGGCCGCGGGCGACCAGGTCGTGACCGCCGGGCAGGCGCGCCTGATGGGCGCCGACGGCGTGCCGGTGCGCGTGGTCGAGGTCGGCGGCGCGCAGGCGCCGGCCGGCGCCGCCTCCGGGGCGGGGGCGGGCGGGCCGTCGTCGGCCTCCACCTCGTCCTTCGCCAGGCGCCGCGCCGTGGCGGCCTGAGCGCGCCCCGCCGGAGCCGACCGCCATGAAGCTGTCCGAAACGTCGATCCGCCGCCCGGTCTTCGCCTGCGTGATGGCGCTGATCATCGTGCTGGTGGGCGCGGTGTCCTACCTGCAGCTGCAGGTGCGCGAGTACCCGCGCATCGAGGAGCCGGTGGTCAACGTGACCACGGTGCTGACCGGCGCCTCCTCCGAGGTGATCGAGTCGCAGGTGACCAAGCCGCTGGAGGATTCCATCGCCGGCATCGAGGGCGTGGACATCATCACCTCGGTCTCGCGCTCCGAGCGCAGCCAGATCACGGTGCGCTTCAAGCTCACCAAGAGCCCCGAGGACGCCGCCGCCGACGTGCGCGACCGCGTCTCGCGGGTGCGCGGCAAGCTGCCAGACGCCATCGACGAGCCCGTGATCGCCAAGGTCGAGGCCGACGCCTCGCCCACCATCTGGCTGGCGTTCATGAGCGACACGCTCTCTCCGCTCGAGGTGACGGACATCATCAACCGCGTGGTCAAGCCGCGCCTGCAGACGGTGCCGGGCGTGGCCGAGGTGCGCGTGAGCGGCGACCGGGCCTACGCGATGCGCGTCTGGCTCGACCCCGACAAGCTCGCCTCCTACCGCCTCACGGTGCAGGACGTCGAGGACGCGCTGCGGCGGCAGAACCTCGAGGTGCCGGCGGGGCGCATCGAAAGCCACCAGCGCGAGTTCAGCGTGACCGCGCGCACCGACCTGCGCACGCCGGCGCAGTTCGGGCAGGTGGCGCTCAAGACGACGAGCGGCTACACCGTGCGGCTGCGCGACGTGGCCCGCATCGAGCAGGCCGCGGCCAGCGAGCGCTCGAGCGTGCGGCTGAACGGCGTGCCGGCGGTGTCCACCGGCGTCATCCGCCAGGCCACGGCCAACCCGCTGGACGTGTCCGCCGGCGTGCGCGAGGTCATGCCGAAGATCCAGGAGGAACTGCCCGCCGGCGTGGTGGTGCAGCAGGCCAACGACAGCTCGGTGTTCATCCAGCACTCGATCCGCGCGGTGTACACCACGGTGGCCGAGGCGGTGGTGCTGGTGGCGCTGGTGGTGTTCGTGTTCCTCCGCACCTTCCGCGCCTCGATCATCCCGCTGGTCACCATCCCCGTGAGCCTGATCGGCACCTTCGGGCTGATGTCCCTGTTCGGCTTCTCGATCAACACGCTGACGCTGCTCGCGCTGGTGCTCGCCATCGGCCTGGTGGTCGACGACGCGATCGTGATGCTCGAGAACATCTACCGCCACATCGAGGAAGGCATGGCGCCGTTCCAGGCGGCGCTGCGCGGCTCGCGGGAGGTGGGCTTCGCGATCGTGGCGATGACGCTGACGCTGGCGGCCGTGTACGCGCCGCTCGCCTTCACGCCGGGGCGCACCGGGCGGCTCTTCGTCGAGTTCGCGCTGACGCTGGCCGGCGCGGTGGTGGTGTCGGGCTTCACCGCGCTCACGCTCACGCCGATGATGTGCGGCCGGCTGCTGCGCCACAACCCGAGCCCCAACCGCTTCGACCGCATGATGGAAAGCGTGCTGGTGTGGCTGAGCGCGCGCTACGCCATGCTGCTGCGCTGGGTGCTCGGGCGGCGCTGGATCGTCGTCGCCGTGATGCTGCTCTCGGGCGGCGCCAGCTGGTGGCTGTTCACCGGCATGAAGAGCGAGCTCGCGCCGATGGAAGACCAGGGCGTGGTGCGCATCACCGCCAATGCGCCCGACGGCGCCACGCTCGAGTACACCGAGCGCTACATGCGCGAGATCGAGAAGATCGGCCTGAGCTACCCCGAGTTCGACCGGGTGTTCATCATCAACGGCAACCCGACGGTCTCGCAGGGCCTGGCGTCGATGCGCACCGTCGACTGGTCCGAGCGCACGCGCACCTCGCAGGAGCTCGCGCGCGACGTGCTGCCGCGGCTCGCCGTGCTGCCGGGCGTCAGCGCCTTCCCGATGACGCCGCCGTCGCTGGGCGGCGGCTTCCGCGAGCGGGCGATCAACTTCGTCATCGTCACCTCCGACACCTACGAGAACCTCGCCGACGTGTCGAACAAGATGATGGCGGCGATGGCCGCCAATCCGGGCATCGTGCAGCCCGACAGCGACCTGCAGCTCAACAAGCCCGAGATCCTGATCCAGGTCGACCGCGAGCGCGCGGCCGACGCCGGCGTGGCCGTCGACCAGGTCGCGCGCACCATCGAGACCATGCTCGGCGGGCGCAACGTCACCCGCTACCAGCTCGACGCCGAGCAGTACGACGTGATCGTGCAGACCGAGAGCCGCGGCCGCACCACGCCGGAGGACATCGACCGCATCTTCGTGCGCGCGCGGCCCGACGCGAACGGCGTCGCGCCGATGGTCCCGCTGTCCTCGCTGATCACCGTGACCGAGTCGGTGAGCCCGCGCGAGCTCAACCACTTCAACCAGCGCCGCTCCGCCACCCTCACCGCCAACCTCGCGCCCGGCTACGCGCTCGGCGAGGCGCTGGAGTTCATGGATGAGACCGCCGCCAGGCTGCTGCCGCCCGGCTACGCGACCGAGCTGAACGGCTCCACGCGCGAGTTCCGCTCGTCCAGCGGCGCGCTCGGGCTGGTGTTCGTGCTGGCGCTGCTGTTCATCTTCCTCGTGCTGTCCGGGCAGTTCGAGAGCTTCGTCGACCCGCTGGTCATCCTGCTCAGCGTGCCGCTGTCGATGCTGGGCGCCCTGGCCGCGCTGCGGCTGTCGGGCGGCACGCTGAACGTGTATTCGCAGATCGGGCTCATCACCCTGGTCGGCCTGATCACCAAGCACGGCATCCTGATCGTCGAGTTCGCCAACCAGCTGCGCCAGCAGGGCCGCGGCACGCTGGACGCCGTGATCGAGGGCGCGTCGCTGCGCCTGCGCCCCATCCTGATGACCACCGGCGCCATGGTGCTCGGCGCCATGCCGCTCGCGCTGGCGCACGGCGCGGGCGCCGAGAGCCGGCGCCAGATCGGCTGGGTGATCGTGGGCGGGATGTCGATCGGCACCCTGCTCACGGTCTTCGTCGTGCCGACGATGTACACCCTGCTGGCGCGCCGCAAGGTGCCCGGCGCCGACAACACGCCGGCGGACGACGTCCCGGCGCTGCATGGCGCCGCCGACGGCTCCCACGCCCCGGCCTGAGCGCGCCGCTGCCGCTGCTGCGGCGCGCGCTATAATGTTCGGCTTTTCGCCTTGCCACACTCGGGACGACGCTTCGAGGTGGCTTCCGGCCCAGGGGCCGGCATCAGCCGGTCCGGCGGGCCTTTCTGGGCAACCAGAAGGAAACCAGAAGGAGTTTCAATGCGTCACTATGAGATCGTTCTGCTGATCCATCCGGATCAAAGCGAACAGGTTCCGGCCATGCTGGAGCGCTACAAGAACCTGATCACCGCCGGCGGCGGCAAGGTTCACCGGGTCGAGGACTGGGGGCGGCGCCAGCTGGCCTACATGATCCAGAAGCTCGCCAAGGCGCACTACCTGTGCATCAACATCGAGTGCGGCAAGGAAGTGCTGACCGAGCTCGAGACCGGCTTCCGCTTCAACGACGCCGTGCTGCGCCACCTCACGGTGGTCAAGAGCAAGGCCGAGACCACGCCGTCGGTCATGATGAAGTCGGTCGAGAAGGAAGAAGCCCGCAAGTCGGCCCCCCCGGCGCAGCGTTCGGAGCGCTCGGACCGCCAGGAGGCCTCGGCCTGACGATGGCCGCCGCAGCCCGCGCTGCCGGGCGCTGACATGAACCGGCTGGTTCTGACGGCGCAACTGGTGGAGCGAGCCGCCGTGCGATACACCCCCGCCGGCCTGCCGGCCCTCGATTTGAGCCTGAAGCACGAATCGGAGGTCTCCCAGGACGGCACGCCGCGCAAGGTCTCCATGGAGATCCGGGCGCGCGCCATCGGGGAAGAGATCACGCGGCGCCTGGCGCAGCTGGAGATCGGAAGCACCCACGGCTTCGCCGGCTTCCTCGGTTCCCAGCGCAACGGCCGCGGCGTCGTCTTCCATGTCACCGAGCTCGACTGAACACTTCATTCGCACTCGGCATTTCCGCAATCCGGATACAGATTCAACAGAGGTGAGATATGCCCCCGCCACGTGGTAAAGGTAAGTTTTCCAAGGATCGCAAGCCCCGTCGCAACCAGCAGTCGCTGCTGTTCCGCCGCAAGCGCTTCTGCCGCTTCACGGTCACCGGCGTGACCGAGATCGACTACAAGGACATCGACACGCTGCGCGACTTCATCGGCGAGAACGGCAAGATCACGCCGGCACGCCTGACCGGCACCCGCGCGTTCTTCCAGCGCCAGCTGACGACATGCATCAAGCGCGCCCGCTTCCTGGCGCTGCTGCCGTACAGCGACCAGCACAAGGTCTGAGGAGCCACGACATGCAAGTGATCCTGCTCGAAAAAGTGGCCAACCTCGGCAACCTCGGCGACGTCGTCAAGGTCAAGGACGGCTATGCCCGCAACTTCCTGATCCCGACCCGCGCCGCGCGCCGCGCGACCGAATCGGCGATCAAGGAATTCGAGGCCCGCCGCGCCGAGCTCGAGAAGGCCGCGGCCGAGAAGCTGTCCGAGGCGCAGGCGCTCGGCGAGAAGATGAACGGCCGCACCGTCCACATCACGCAGAAGGCCGGCGTCGACGGCCGCCTGTTCGGCTCGGTGACCAACGCCGACGTCGCCGCCGCGCTGAACCGCATCGACTTCAAGGTGCAGAAGGTGCAGGTGCGCATGCCCGACGGTCCGCTCAAGACCGTCGGCGAGCACACCGTCACGGTGGCGCCGCACACCGACGTGGTGGTCGAGGTCAAGGTCGTGGTGGTGGCCGAAGCAACCTGAGGCCGCGCACGCTCCTGACGCCATGGGCCGGCAGCGATGCCGGCCTTTTTCGTTTCCGCGGCGCGGCTGTCCACGGGCGCTGCACCGGATTTCCACAGCGTTGCGCACAGGCTCCGCGCGACGGCACTCTTAAGATCGAGCGATGTCCGCCGTATTCGCCCCCGACTTTCCCGACGCGCCGCGGCCCGACGACGACGTGGCGCGGCTGCGCGTGCCGCCGCACTCCATCGAGGCCGAGCAGAGCGTGCTCGGCGGCCTGCTGCTCGACAACAGCGCCTGGGACCGCGCGGGCGACCTGCTGACCGACACCGACTTCTACCGCTTCGAGCACCGGCTCATCTATTCGGCCATCGGCGCCCTGGTCAACCAGACCAAGCCGGCCGACGTGATCACGGTGTTCGAGCAGCTGCAGAGCCTGGGCAAGGCCGACGACTGCGGCGGCCTGGTGTACCTCAACGCGCTGGCGCAGAGCGTGCCGAGCGCGGCGAACCTGCGCCGCTACGCCGAGATCGTGCGCGAGCGCGCGGTGCTGCGAAAGCTGGTCGCGGCGAGCGACGAGATCGCCACCAGCGCCTTCAACCCGCAGGGCCGGGCGGTCTCGCAGATCCTCGACGAGGCCGAGGGCATGATCTTCAAGATCGGCGAGGAAGGCTCGCGCTCGCGCCAGGGGTTCCAGAGCATGGATTCGCTGGTCGTGCAGCTGCTCGACCGCGTGACCGAGCTGCACGAGAACGGCGCCGAGGAGGTGACCGGCGTGCGCACCGGCTACTTCGACCTCGACCGCATGACCGCGGGCTTCCAGAAGGGCGACCTGATCGTGCTGGCGGCGCGCCCCTCGATGGGCAAGACCGCCTTCGCGCTCAACATCGCCGAGCACGTCGCCGTCACCGAGGGCCTGCCGGTGGTGATCTTCTCGATGGAAATGGGCGCCGCGCAGCTGGCGCTGCGGCTGGTGGGCTCGCTCGGGCGCATCGACCAGCAGCGGCTGCGCACCGGCGCGCTGAAGGACGACGAATGGGGCCGCCTGTCCGAGGCGGTGGAGAAGCTCGGCACGGTCACCATGTTCATCGACGAGAGCCCGGCGCTGTCGCCCAGCGAGGTGCGTGCGCGCGCGCGCCGGCAGGCGCGGCAGTGCGGCCAGCTCGGCCTGATCGTCGTCGACTACCTGCAGCTGATGAGCGGCAGCGGCGGCGGCAGCGAGGAGAACCGTGCCACCGTCATCGGCGAGATCTCGCGCGGGCTGAAGGCGCTGGCCAAGGAGCTGCAGTGCCCGGTGATCGCGCTGTCGCAGCTGAACCGCAGCGTGGAGACGCGCACCGACAAGCGCCCGATGATGAGCGACCTGCGCGAGTCGGGCGCCATCGAGCAGGACGCGGACGTGATCATGTTCATCTACCGCGACGACTACTACACCAAGGAAGCGAGCAAGGAGCCGAACATCTCCGAGATCATCATCGGCAAGCAGCGCAACGGGCCGACCGGCACGGTGAAGCTGTTCTTCAACAAGCCGCTGACGAAGTTCGACAACCTCGCGCCCGGCAGCTTCGGCGACGACGCCTACTGAGCGCCCGCCGGGGCGGCGCCGTCCGCCTGCGGCCGCGCCGCCGCGCACTCCCAGAACACCCGCTGCCCGCAGCCTGCGCAGGGGTCGCCGCCGCCGCCGCTGGCGCGCGCGAGGATGCTGCGGATCGCGCTGCGCTTGTCGGTGAAGACGTGGTCGCGCCCGAGCGCGTCGAGGAAGCCGGTGCGCTCCCACAGCTCGAGCACCGGCGGGCGCGGGCGGTGGAAGTACAGGTCGCCGCCCATCGCCCGGCGCGCCAGCATCTCGCCGTGCCACAGGTCGGCGCCCGCCAGGTCGATGAAGTTCATGCTCTTGGCCATCACCAGCAAGTGCCGCGGCGCGCCGGGCTCCAGGCGCAGCGCATGCAGCCGGTCGGCCACGTGCTGCGTGGCGCCGAAGTACACCGAGCCCTCCATGCGCAGCAGCTTCAGCTTGCGGCACTGCGGAAGCGCGGCCGGGTTGTCGTCCACCACCACGAAGGGCCGCTCCGGCGCCATGGTGTCGAAGCCCATGCTGCGCATCGCCGGGCGCGAGGTGCGGTAGAGGTACGAGCCGAGCGAGGCGATGGTGCCGATCAGGATGGCGACCTCCATGCGGATGCTCACCGTGGCCGCGGCCGTGGCGGCGGCCACGGTGAAGTCGGTGCGGGCGACGCGCCACAGGTGGCGCCAGTGGCTCACATCGATGAGCGACCACGCCACCACCAGCAGCAGCCCGGCGATGGCAGCCATCGGGATCAGCGCCAGCACCGGCGCCGCCGCGGCGGTCAGCATCAGCAGCCAGGCGGCGGAGAACACCGCGGCCAGCGGCGTGCGCGCGCCGGACTCCAGGTTGGGCATCGAGCGGTTCAGCGAGCCGCAGGACACGTAGCACGAGAAGAAGCCGCCGACGATGTTCGACAGGCCCTGGCCGATGAACTCGCGGTTGGCCTCCAGCCGCTGGCCCGAGCGCGCGGCCACCACCTTCGCGATCGAGATCGACTGCGCCAGCGCCACGATGGTGAGCGCCACCGCGATGGCGAGCAGGTCGGGCAGGGCGGTCCATTCCATGCGCGGCACGCCGAACGGCGGCCAGGCGGAGGGGAAGGCGCCGACCGTCTCCACCGTGCGCACCCCCAGGCGGGCGGCCGACGCATTCAGCCCCGTGGCGGCCGCCGTGCCCACCGCCAGCCCGACCAGCAGGGACGGCAGGCGCCGGTTCACGCGCCGCGTGACGAGCACGGCGCCGATGGTGAGCAGGCCCACGGCGAGCGCGCCGGGGCTCGTGGCCGGCAGGCCGTTCACGATGCGCGCGACCGCGGCCGCACTGCCGTGCGCCTCGCTCGCCGGCAGCTCCAGCAGGCTGCCGCCGGCGTGCAGCACGATCAGCAGCGCCGCGCCGCCGGTGAAGCCGAGCAGCGCCGCCGGCGAGATGAAGCTCGCCAGCGAGCCGAGCCTCGTGATGCCCACCAGCCACTGCAGCACGCCGACCAGCACCGTGACGGCCAGCGCCAGTTCGATGTAGCGCGGCGTGCCCGCGACGGCCAGCGGCGCGAGCATCGCGAACAGCGCCAGCGAGTTGGCGTTCGTCGGCCCCGAGACCACGTGCCAGCTCGAACCGAAGAGTGCGGCCACGACGCAGGGCACGATGGCCGAATACAGCCCGTACTGCGGCGGCAGCCCGGCCAGCGTGGCGAAGGCGATGCCCTGGGGCAGCACGAGGACGGCGCCGAGCAGGCCGGCCAGCGCGTCGGCGCGCAGCCCGGTCTTCGAGACCAGCGGCAGCCAGGGCCAGAACCTGAGAAGGCGCGCCGTCAAGGCCGTGTCCCCGCGGCGCCGGCGGGCGGTTCGTGCAGGGCGCCTGGCTCACGGGGCGGGCGACAGTCGTCGGGGAGGCCGGCGGGGCAGCCCGGCGGGCGCGCGGGAAGGTGGAGGTGGGGCATCGAGGCCGAGACTTTAGTTCACGCCCGGCGGCCGCCCGCGTGTGGCAAGCGTGAAGTGCCGGGATGCGCACCCGCCCGGTGCGACCCCGTGTTTGTCCTGATCGGCTTTGACTTGCATCAGCCAAGCTGCGGAAACTATAGTTTACCGACCGGTCGGTAAATCAACGTTTGCGCCGCCTCAACATGGCGCGCCGCGACCGGCCCCGCAGGCGAAGCGCAGGAGCATGCATGGCCGAATCCCCCGTCCTCATCACGCAGCAGGGTGCCGTGCGCACCCTGGCGCTGAACCGCCCCCAGGCGCTGAACAGCTTCACCGGCGAGATGCACGTGGCGCTGCTGGCGGCGCTGGAGGCGGCGGCGGCCGATGCCGAGGTGCGCTGCCTGGTGCTCACCGGCAGCGGCCGCGGCTTCTGCGCCGGGCAGGACCTGTCGGACCCGCTGGCCGCGCCGCCGGCGAAGGGCGAGCCGCCCAAGGACCTGGCCGTGCTCATCGAGCGCCACTACACGCCGCTTGCGCTGCGCCTGCGGTCGATGCCGGTGCCGGTGGTCGCGGCGGTGAACGGCGTGGCCGCCGGCGCCGGCGCCAACCTGGCGCTGGGCTGCGACCTGGTGATGGCCGCGCGCTCGGCGAGCTTCGTGCAGGCCTTCGCCAGGATCGGCCTGGTGCCCGACACCGGCGGCACCTGGCTGCTGCCGCGCCTGGCCGGGCGTGCGCGGGCGATGGGGCTGGCGATGCTCGGCGACAAGCTGCCCGCCGCCGAGGCCGAGCGCCTGGGCCTCATCTGGAAATGCGTGGACGACGAGGCGCTGATGCCGGAGGCGGCCGCGCTCGCGCAGCGCCTCGCCGGCATGCCCACGCGCGCGCTCGTCGCCACGCGCGAGGCGATCGACGCCGCGGCGCAGATGGACTACGCCGCCGCGCTCGCGGCCGAGGCGCGCACTCAGCGCGAGCTCGGCTTCGCCCACGACTACGGCGAAGGCGTGCAGGCCTTCTTCGACAAGCGCAGCCCGCGCTTCACCGACCGTTGAGTGCAGGAGGCTTGCGGATGTCGACCCCGGATCCCGCCCAGCGCACCGCCGAGCAGGTGCGCGACGGCATGTTCGCCAACGACCGCGCGTCCAAGGCGCTCGGCATGCAGGTCACCGCGATCGGCCCCGGCCGCGCGACGCTCACGATGACCGTGCGCGCCGACATGCTCAACGGCCTGGACATCTGCCACGGCGGGCTGGTCACCACGCTGGCCGACTCGGCCTTCGCCTTCGCCTGCAACAGCTACAACGAGCTGACCGTGGCCTCGGGCTTCAGCGTCGACCTGGTGGCGCCGGCGCGCGAGGGCGACGTGCTCACCGCCGTGGCCGAGGAGGTGTCGCTCGCCGGGCGCACCGGCGTGTACGACGTGAACGTGACGAACCAGCGCGGCGAGCGCGTGGCCGTGTTCCGCGGCCGCTCGTACCGCGCGAAGGGCCGGCCGAGCGTGCCCGGCCCGGGCAACGACATCTGAGCAGGAGGCGACCCGCCGTGACCGTGAAGACACCGCAACCCGGCGAGCTCGAGCCCATCGAGACCGCCAGCCGCGACGAGATCCAGGGCCTGCAGCTGCAGCGCCTGCGCCGGACGCTGCAGCACGCCTACGACCACGTGCCGCACTACCGCCAGGCCTTCGAGGCGCGGGGCGTGCATCCGTCGGACCTGAAGTCGCTCGCCGACCTGGCGAAGTTCCCGTTCACCACCAAGCACGACCTGCGCGCCAACTACCCCTTCGGCATGTTCGCCGTGCCGCGCGAGCGGGTGGTGCGCATCCATGCGTCGTCGGGCACCACGGGCAAGCCCACGGTGGTGGGCTACACGCAGAAGGACATCGACACCTGGGCCGACCTGGTGGCGCGCTCCATCCGCGCCTCGGGCGGGCGCGCCGGCGACATCGTGCACGTGGCCTACGGCTACGGCCTGTTCACCGGCGGCCTCGGCGCGCACTACGGCGCCGAGCGTGCCGGCTGCACCGTGATCCCGATGTCGGGCGGGCAGACCGAGAAGCAGGTGCAGCTCATCAACGACTTCCGGCCCGACATCATCATGGTCACGCCGTCGTACATGCAGGTGATCGTGGAGGAGTTCCGGCGCCAGGGGCTGGACCCGGCGGCGTCGTCGATCAAGGTCGGCATCTTCGGCGCCGAGCCGTGGACCGAGGCCATGCGCCGCGAGATCGAGGCCAGCGCCGGGCTCGACGCGGTGGACATCTACGGCCTCTCGGAAGTGATGGGCCCGGGCGTGGCCAACGAGTGCATCGAGAGCAAGGATGGCCCGGTGATCTGGGAAGACCACTTCTACCCGGAGATCATCGACCCCGACACCGGCGAGGTGCTGCCCGAGGGCGAGGAGGGCGAGCTCGTCTTCACCACGCTCACGAAGGAGGCGCTGCCGGTGGTCCGCTACCGCACGCGCGACCTCACGCGGCTCCTGCCGCCCACCGCGCGCTCGTTCCGCCGCATGGGCAAGATCGTCGGCCGCAGCGACGACATGCTCATCATCCGCGGCGTCAACGTGTTCCCCACGCAGATCGAGGAGCTGGTGCTGCAGCACGGGGCGCTGGCCGGGCAGTACCAGCTCGTGGTCACGCGCGAGGGCGCGCTGGATGCGGTGCAGGTGCGCTGCGAGCTGCTGCCGCAGCACGCCGACGGCACCGACCGCGACGCGGTGGCCGCGCAGCTTCGCCACCGCATCAAGACGCTGGTGGGCATCAGCGCCACCGTGGAGGTGGGCCTGCCCGAGTCGATCGAGCGCACGCTGGTGGGCAAGGCGCGCCGCGTCATCGACAAGCGCCCCCGTTAGACAAGGAGTTCGCCATGTACACCCAAGCCATGGACACGATGGGCCGCGAAGGCGCCGAGGCGCCGAAGGCCGTGCAGTCGGTGGAGGACGCGCAGCGCCAGCAGCGCTTCGACGAGCGCATCGACGCCGGCGAGTTCATCGAGGCCAAGGACTGGATGCCCGAGCACTACCGCAAGACGCTGGTGCGCCAGATCAGCCAGCATGCGCATTCCGAGATCGTCGGCATGCTGCCCGAGGGCAACTGGATCACGCGCGCGCCCACGCTCAAGCGCAAGGCCATCCTGCTGGCCAAGGTGCAGGACGAGGGCGGCCACGGCCTCTACCTCTACGCCGCGGCCGAGACGCTGGGCACCAGCCGCGACCAGCTGCTCGACGCGCTGCACACGGGCCGCGCCAAGTACAGCTCGATCTTCAACTACCCCACGCTCACCTGGGCCGACGTGGGCGCCATCGGCTGGCTGGTCGACGGCGCGGCCATCATGAACCAGGTGCCGATCTGCCGCTGCTCGTACGCGCCGTACGCGCGCGCGATGGTGCGCATCTGCCGCGAGGAGAGCTTCCACCAGCGCCAGGGCTTCGACGCGCTGCTGACGATGATGAAGCAGGGCACCGACGCGCAGCGCGCCATGGTGCAGGACGCGGTGAACCGCTGGTGGTGGCCGAGCGTGATGATGTTCGGCCCGCCCGACGACCAGTCGCCCAACAGCGCGCAGTCGATGCGCTGGGGCATCAAGCGCGTCTCCAACGACGAGCTGCGCCAGAAGTTCGTCGACGCCACCGTGCCGCAGGCCGAGGTGCTGGGCGTGACCCTGCCCGACCCGGACCTGAAGTGGAACGAGGCGCGCGGCCACCACGACTTCGGCGCCATCGACTGGGCCGAGTTCTGGCGCGTGATCGCCGGCGACGGGCCGTGCAACCGCGAACGGCTCGCCGCGCGCGTGAAGGCCTGGGACGACGGCGCCTGGGTGCGCGAGGCGGCGCTGGCGCATGCGCGCAAGCGCGAGATGAAGGAGGCGGCGTGATGACGACCGAAACCGAACGCACGGAGTGGCCTTTGTGGGAGGTGTTCGTGCGCAGCAAGGCGGGCCTCGACCACAAGCACTGCGGCAGCCTGCACGCGGCCGACCCGAAGATGGCCATCCAGCTCGCGCGCGACGTCTACACCCGCCGCCAGGAGGGCACCAGCGTGTGGGTGGTGCGCGCCGACCAGATCGTCGCCAGCGACCCCGGCGACAAGGGCATGTACTTCGACCCGATGGAAGACAAGGTGTACCGCCACCCGAGCTTCTACGAGCTGCCCAAGTCGGTGGACCACATGTGATGGGCGCGCCGTCGATCCAACCCATTCGCGACCCGTCGGTGCAGTACGTGCTGCGCCTGGCGGACCTGTGCCTCATCCTCGGCCAGCGCCTGGGCGAATGGTGCGGCCACGCGCCGGTGCTCGAAGAAGACATCGCGCTGGCCAACATGGCGCTTGACCTCATCGGCCAGTCGCGCGCGCTGCTCACCCGCGCGGGGCAGATGAACGCGGCCGCCGGCGGCGAGGCGCTGGACGAGGACCAGCTCGCCTTCCTGCGCGAGGAGCGCGACTACCTCAACCCGACGCTGGTGGAGCTGCCGCGCGGCGACTTCGCCTTCACCGTGCTGCGCAACGCGATGGCAGCCACCTTCCTGCGGCTGATGTGGGAGCGGCTGGCCGCGTCCAGGGACGCGGAACTGGCGGCGATCGCCGGCAAGGCGGTGAAGGAGGCGCACTACCACCAGCAGCATGCCGCCGACTGGCTGCTGCGGCTGGCCGACGGCACCGGCGAATCGCGCCGGCGCGTGGACGAGGCGCTGCCCACGCTGTGGCGCCATGCGGCCGAGCTGTTCGATGCCGACGCGGTGGACGAGCAGGCGGCCGCGACGGGGCTCGGGCCGCGCTGGTCGGAATTGGAAGCGGACTGGTCGGCCGAGATGGGCGAGCTGTTCGCCGACTGCGGGCTCGCGGTGCCGGCGGCGTCGGCCTTCCGCAGCACCGGCAAGCGCGGCGTGCACAGCGAGCACATGGGCTACATCCTGGCGGAGATGCAGTCTTTGCAGCGGGCGTATCCGGGGGGCGTGTGGTGACGCTGCAGACCCTCACCCCAACCCTCTCCCGCAAGCGGGAGAGGGAGGATTCCTGCCCCCTCTCCCCCTCTGGGGGAGAGGGCTGGGGTGAGGGGACCGCCGAGCAAACGCAAGCTCACATCGAACAAGCCTGGCAAGTCCTGCACACCGTCCTCGACCCCGAAGTGCCCGCGCTCTCGCTGTGCGACCTCGGCATCGTGCGCGCCGTCCGTGCGGGCGAGGGCGGCGGCATCGAGGTGGTGCTCACGCCCACCTACTCCGGCTGCCCCGCCACCGAGCAGATCGAGCAGGACGTCGTCGCCGCGCTGACACAAGCCGGCCTCGGCCCCGTGCGGATCACGCTCCAGCGCGCCCCCGCCTGGACCACCGACTGGATCAGCGACGAAGGCCGCCGCAAGCTGCGCGACTACGGCATCGCGCCGCCCGGCCCGGTGCAGGCCGGCGAGGCCGTCCCCATCCGCCTCGTGCGCCGTGCGCCGGTGCGGCCCGTCGCCTGCCCGCGCTGCGCCAGCCTGGAGACCGAGCGCCTGTCCGCCTTCGGCGCCACCGCCTGCAAGGCGCTGTACCGCTGCCTCGCCTGCCGCGAACCCTTCGAGCACTTCAAGCCGCTATGAGCCTGGGCCTGCACTTCCACCCGCTGCGCGTGCGCGCCCTGCAGCGCGACACCGACGACGCGGTCATCGTCTCCTTCGACACGCCGCACGAGCTGGCCGAGACCTTCCGCTTCGACCACGGCCAGTACCTGACGCTGCGCTGCGACGTCGACGGCCAGGACCTGCGCCGCTCCTACTCCATCTGCGCCGGCGTGGACGACGGCGAACTGCGCGTGGGCGTGCGCCGCGTGCCCGGCGGCGTGTTCTCGGCCTGGGTGCACGAGCGGCTGCAGCCCGGCGACACGCTGCAGGTGATCCCGCCGCAGGGCCACTTCACCCTGCCGCTGGATGCGAGCGCGCAGCGCCACTACCTCGGCATCGCCGGCGGCAGCGGCATCACGCCCATCCTCTCCATCATGAAGACGGTGCTGGCGCGCGAGCCGGGCAGCCGCTTCACGCTCGTCTACGGCAACCGCAGCCAGCAGTCGACGATGTTCAAGGAGGAGCTCGAGGACCTGAAGAACCGCTACATGACGCGCCTCGCGCTGCATCACGTGTTCTCGCGCGAGCACACCGAGTCGCCGCTGCACAGCGGCCGGCTCGACCGCGCGAAGCTCGGCGAGTTCCTGCGCACGCTGGTGCCGGCAGGCAGCATCGACCATGCCTTCGTCTGCGGCCCGCACGGCGCCAACGACGAGGCCGAGGCCGCGCTGCTCGAGGCCGGCGTGCCGCCCGGGCGCATCCACGTCGAGCGCTTCGGCGTCCCCGACGCGGCGCCCGGCGCGAAGCCGGTGCACGAGGTGCGCCCGGAGGATGCGGAGCTGGCGAAGGTGGTGGTCATCCGCGACGGCCTGACCCGCGAGATCGAGTTCCGCAAGACCGACCCGAGCCTGCTCGACGCCGCGGCCGCCGCCGGCCTGGACGTGCCGTTCTCGTGCAAGTCGGGCGTGTGCTGCACCTGCCGCGCCAAGGTGATCGAGGGCGAGGTGCGCATGGACCGCAACTTCGCGCTCAGCCCGGCGGAGGTGGCGGCCGGCTTCGTGCTCACCTGCCAGTCGCACCCGCTCACCGAGCGGGTGGTGATCTCGTACGACGAGCGCTGACCGCCGATGGCGCGCACCCGTTCGGCCGGCTACGACGACCAGCGCGAGGCCATCCTCGCGCGCGCCGCCGCGCTGTTCGCGCAGCACGGCTACGCGGCCACCTCGATGAACAACGTGGCCGAGGCCTGCGGCGTCTCCAAGCCCACGCTCTACCACTACTACCGCGACAAGTACGACCTGCTCGTCAACATCGCCGAGGAGCACGTGACGCGCCTGGCCGAGGTGGTGCACGAGGTCGAGGCGCAGGGCCTGCCCGCCGAGGTGCGGCTGCGGCAGTTCATCCTGCGCTTCGTCGCCGAATACGCCGGCGCGCAGAACGCCCACCGCGTGCTCACCGAGGACGTGCGCTTCCTGAAGCCGCAGGACCAGGACCGCGTGCTCGGCCACGAGCGCGAGGTGGTGGCGGGCTTCGCGCGCGCCATCGGCGAGATGCGCCCCGCCATGCGGCAGGCGCGGCTCGACAAGCCACTGACCATGCTGCTGTTCGGGATGATCAACTGGATGTTCACCTGGCTCGAGCCCGACGGCGAGCTCGACTACGAGGCGATGGCCCCCATCGTCGCCGACCTGTTCTTCGGGGGCGTGCACAACGTGCGGGCCGCCGGATCGAAAACGCCCGGTTCCAGGGCGGACCTTCCTGGCGCTGCCCTTGCGCCTTCCTTTTTCCACGACGGAGACACGCGATGAAGATCAAGAACCTCTTGCTGCTACTGGGTGCGGCTTTCGCCAGCACCGCGACGCTGGCCGACATCAACGTCGGCGTGACGGTCTCGGCCACCGGGCCGGCCGCCTCGCTCGGCATTCCCGAGAAGAACACCATCGCGCTGATGCCCAAGACGATCGCCGGGCAGAAGATCAACTACATCGTGCTCGACGACGGCTCGGACACGACCAAGGCAGTGGCCAACACCCGCAAGCTCATCACCGAGGACAAGGTCGACGTCATCCTCGGCTCCACCGTCACGCCGAACTCGCTGGCGATGATCGACGTGGTGGCCGAGGCCAAGGTGCCGATGATCTCGATGGCGGCCTCGGCGCGCATCGTCGAGCCGGTGGACGACAAGAAGCGCTGGGTGTTCAAGACGCCGCAGAACGACATCATGATGTCGCTCGCCATCGCCGAGCACATGGCGGCCAACGGCGTGAAGACGGTGGCCTTCATCGGCTTCGCCGACGCCTACGGCGAGGGCTGGTTCGGCGAGTTCACCAAGGCGGCGGAACTGAAGGGCCTGCAGATCGTGGCGAGCGAGCGCTATGCGCGCACCGACACCTCGGTGATGGCGCAGACGCTCAAGCTGATCGCCCCGAAGCCCGACGCGGTGCTGATCGCCGGCTCGGGCACGCCGGCCGCGCTGCCGCAGAAGACGCTCAAGGAGCGCGGCTACGCGGGCAAGATCTACCAGACGCACGGCGTGGCGAACGCCGACTTCCTGCGCGTGGGCGGCAAGGACGTGGAAGGCACCTTCCTGCCGTCCGGCCCGGTGCTCGTGGCCGACCAGCTGCCCGCCAGCAACCCGGTGAAGAAGTCGGCCTCGGCCTATGTCGCGGCCTACGAGAAGATGTACGGCAAGGACACGGTCTCGACCTTCGGCGCGCATGCCTGGGACACCGGGCTGCTGATGGCCGCCGCCGTGCCCGTGGCGCTCAAGAGCGCCAAGCCCGGCACGCCGGAGTTCCGCGCCGCGCTGCGCGACGCGCTGGAGAACGTGAAGGAGCTGCCCGGCGCGCACGGCATCTTCAACATGTCCAAGACCGACCACCTCGGCCTCGACCAGCGCGCGCGCGTGATGGTGAAGATCGAGAACGGCACCTGGAAATACGTGAAGTAGGACCCCCCCTACGGCCTTCGGCCGCCCCCCAGGGGGCAACGCCGGCGGACCGGCGGAGCCGGATCCGCGGCGTTTGCTTGATGTCCACGCCTCGCTGCGCGGGCGCGGGGGCTGGCCGGGCGCTCTTGCCCCTCTCCCGCTTGCGGGAGAGGGGTTGGGGTGAGGGCCGGGCCGCCAAGCCACCACCGTCGTCGAGGACCCCATGACCTCCACCCTCCAGAGCTACATCGCCGGCCGCTGGCACGGCAGCGAAGGCGCGCAGGCGCTGCGCAGCGCCGTCAACGGGCGCCCGGTCGCGCGCACCCATGCCGAGGCCATCGACTTCGGCGAGGCCGTCGACCATGCCCGGCGCGTGGGCCTGCCGGCGCTGCTGGCGCTCGACTTCCAGCAGCGCGCCGAGCGGCTGAAGGCGCTGGCCAAGTACCTGGCCGAGCACAAGGAGGCGCTGTACGCCGTCTCCGCCCACACCGGCGCCACGCGCGCCGACGGCTGGATCGACATCGAGGGCGGCACCGGCACGCTGTTCGCGTACGCCGGCGTCGGCAGCAGCGAGCTGCCCTCGGGCAACCTCGTCCACGAAGGCCCGGTCGTGCCGCTGGGCAAGCAGGGCGGCTTCGCGGGCACGCACGTGCTGGTGCCGCGCCGGGGCCTGGCGGTGCACATCAACGCCTTCAACTTCCCGGTGTGGGGGCTGCTGGAGAAGTTCGCGCCCAGCTTCCTCGCCGGCATGCCCTGCATCGGCAAGCCGGCCACCGCGACCAGCTACCTCACCGAGGCGCTGATGCGCCTGATCGTGCAGTCGGGCCTGCTGCCCGAGGGCAGCCTGCAGCTCGTCATCGGCGGCACCGGCGACCTGCTCGACCGGCTGGACGGGCAGGACGTGGTGAGCTTCACCGGCTCGGCCGACACCGCCGCCGCGCTGCGCGTGCATCCGAACCTGGTGCGACATTCGATCCCGTTCAACGCCGAGGCCGATTCGCTCAACTGCGCCATCCTCGGCGAGGACGTGAGCCCCGATGACGAGGAGTTCGAGCTTTTCGTCAAGGAAGTGGCGCGCGAGATGACGGTGAAGGCAGGGCAGAAGTGCACCGCCATCCGCCGCGCCATCGTGCCGCGCCGGCACCTCGATGCCGTGGCCGAGAAGCTGCGTGCGCGGCTCGCGAAGACGGTGGTGGGCGACCCGGCGCACGAAGGCGTGCGCATGGGCGCGCTCGCCTCGCATGCCCAGCGCAGCGACGTGGCCGCGCGCGTGGCGCAGCTGCTGCAGGGCGCCGAGCTGGTCCACGGCGAGCGCGACGGCTTCGCGCTGCAGGGCGAGGGCGTGGCCGACGGCGCCTTCTTCGCGCCGACGCTGCTGCTCAGCCGCGACCCGATGACGCACGACGCGGCGCACGACGTCGAGGCCTTCGGCCCGGTGAGCACGCTCATGCCCTATGACGGCATCGACGAGGCGCTGGCACTGGCCGCGCGCGGGCGCGGCAGCCTGGTCGCGACGCTGGTCACGCGCGACCCGGCCACGGCGGCGAAGGCCGTGCCGGTCGCCGCGGCCACGCACGGCCGGCTGCTGGTGCTGGAGCGCGAGGCCGCGCTTGAGTCCACCGGCCACGGCTCGCCGCTGCCGCAGCTCAAGCACGGCGGCCCGGGGCGCGCCGGTGGCGGCGAGGAGCTGGGCGGCCTGCGCGCCGTCAAGCACTACCTGCAGCGCGCGGCGGTGCAGGGCTCGCCGACCATGCTGGCCGCCGTGACGGGCGAGCACGTGCGCGGCGCGGCGCGGCGCGAGTCGGGCGTGCATCCGTTCCGCAAGCACTTCGAGGAGCTGCGGGTCGGCGACTCGCTGCTCACGCACCGGCGTACCGTGACCGAGGCCGACATCGTCGCGTTCGGCGGCATCTCCGGCGACTACTTCTACATGCACTTCGACGAGGTGGCGGCCAAGGAAAGCCCGTTCGGCCAGCGCATCGCGCACGGCTACTTCGTGCTGTCGGCGGCGGCGGGGCTGTTCGTCTCGCCGGCGCCGGGGCCGGTGCTCGCCAACTACGGGCTCGACACGCTGCGCTTCGTCAAGCCCGTAGGCATCGGCGACACCATCCAGGCGCGCCTGACCTGCAAGCGCAAGATCGACCGCAAGCGCCCGGGCCAGGGCGTGGTGGCCTGGGACGTGGAGGTGAGCAACCAGCGCGGCGAGCTGGTGGCGAGCTACGACATCCTCACGCTGGTGGCGAAGAAGGGGTGAGCGCCGCGCCCTGAAAGGGCGCCGTGCATACTGTGTATATTCACAGTATGCACGGCAAACGAAGCATTCCCCTGGTCTCCAGCACGTCGGCCCCGATCAAGGGCCGCGGCACGCCGTGGGCCATCGAGCACCGCTTCAGCGCGCAGTCGGCCGATGCCTTCGACGATGGCTGGGGCACGCTGGCGCAGATCGCCGCCGAGGAGCACCTGCCGCCGCACACGCAGGTCATCGAGGAGCGCGTGAAGTCGATCCTCTCGGCCAACGACTCGCCCGACATCGCCTTCGACCTCTCGGTCAACCCTTACCGCGGCTGCGAACACGGCTGCGTCTACTGCTTCGCACGGCCGACGCACAGCTACCTCAACCTCTCGCCGGGGCTCGATTTCGAGACGCGCATCATCGCCAAGGTGAACGCCGCCGAGCGCCTGCGCGAGGCGCTGGCGGCGCGCAGCTACGTGCCGAAGATGCTCAACATCGGCTCGGCCACCGACGCCTACCAGCCCGTCGAGCGCACGCTGCGCATCACGCGCGGCGTGATCGAGCTGCTGGCCGAATGCGGCCATCCGTTCTCGCTCGTCACCAAGTCGTCGGGCATCGAGCGCGACCTCGACCTCGTGGCGCCGATGGCGGCGCAGGGGCTGGCAGCGGTGTACGTGTCGGTCACCTCGCTCGATCCGGCGCTAGCCCGCGTCATGGAGCCGCGCGCCGCCTCGCCGCAGCGGCGGCTGCGCACCATCGAGGCACTGGCGAAGGCCGGCGTGCCGGTGGGCGTGAGCGTGTCGCCCGTCATCCCGTTCATCAACGAGCCCGAGATCGAGCGCGTGCTCGAGGCCGCGGCCGCGGCCGGCGCGTGCCGGGCGTTCGCCATCGTGCTGCGCCTGCCGTGGGAGGTGAACCCGATCTTCCAGCAGTGGCTGGCCGCGCATTTCCCCGACCGCGCGGCGCGGGTGATGGCGCGGGTGCGCGAGATGCGCGGCGGGCGCGACTACGACGCGACCTTCGGCAAGCGCATGCGCGGGGAGGGCGTGTGGGCCGAGCTGCTGGCGCAGCGCTTCGCCAAGGCGGCGCAGCGGCTGGGCTTGAACCGCACGCGCATCGAGCTGGACCTCACGCGCTTTCGCAAGCCGGCGCTGCGCCGGGATGCGGCGCAGGGCGAGCTGTTCTGACCGCGGACCCTCACCCCGGCCCTCTCCCGCGAGCGGGAGAGGGAGAACGCTCCGCTGCGGCGACGACTTGGCCTGCTCCCTCGCCCCCCAAGGGGAGAGGGCCGGGGTGAGGGGGCCGTCGAGGCGCGCCCGGCTCACGCCAAGCGCCCCACCCCCACGCCCCGCTACTTGAACAGATCCTTCACCCGATCCGTCCAGGTCGTCGACCCCGGCGAGTGCTTGCCGCCGCCCTTGCGGAACGACTCGTCGAGCTCCTTCATCAGCTTGCGCTGGTGCTCGGTCATCTTCACCGGCGTCTCCACGCTGACGTGGCAGTACAGGTCGCCCGGGTAGCTTGCGCGCACGCCCTTGATGCCCTTGCCGCGCAGGCGGAAGGTCTTGCCGTGCTGGGTGCCTTCGGGCAGGTCGATCTCGGCCTTGCCGCCGAGCGTGGGCACCTCGATGCCGCCGCCGAGCGCCGCAGTGGTCAGGCCCACGGGCACGGTGCAGTGCAGGTCGTCGCCGTCGCGCTCGAAGATGTCGTGCTGCTTGATGCGGATCTCGATGTAGAGATCGCCCGGCGGCCCGCCGTTGGTGCCCGGCTCGCCGTTGCCGGCCGAGCGGATGCGCATGCCTTCGTTGATGCCCGCGGGAATCTTCACCTCGAGCGTCTTGTTCTTCTTGATCTTGCCCTGGCCGTGGCAGGTGGTGCAGGGCTCGGGGATCACCTTGCCCGAGCCGTGGCAGTGCGGGCAGGTCTGCTGAATGCTGAAGAAGCCCTGGCGCAGATGCACCGTGCCCGAGCCGTTGCAGGTGGAGCACACCTTGGGCTGGGTGCCGGGCTTGGCGCCGCTGCCGTGGCAGGTCTCGCAGGTGTCCCAGCTCGGCACGCGGATCTGCGTCTCCTTGCCGTGCGCGGCTTCCTCCAGCGTGATCTCCATGGCATAGCTGAGGTCGCTGCCGCGGTACATCTGCTGGCCGCCGGCGCGGCGCTGGCCGCCCGCGCCACCCTGGCCGAAGATGTCGCCGAAGATGTCGCCGAAGGCCTCGGCGAAGCCGCCGAAGCCCTCCTGGCCCGGCGCGCCGCGGAAGCCGCCCATGTTCGGGTCGACGCCGGCGTGTCCGTACTGGTCGTAGGCCGCGCGCTTCTGCGGGTCGGTGAGCATCTCGTAGGCTTCCTTGGCCTCCTTGAAGGCCTCCTCGGCCTTCTTCGCCCCGTCACCCTGGTTGCGGTCGGGGTGGTGCTTCATCGCGAGCTTGCGATAGGCCTTCTTGATCTCATCCTCGCTGGCGTTCTTCGCCACTCCCAGGATGTCGTAGTAATCGCGCTTTGCCATCGGTTCCGTCCGTCATGCGCACGCCACCGCGTGCCAACGAGAACGCCGCGCGGGCGTGCAGACGGCGTCTGGCACTTCCCGGCGCGGCGTATCGACACGGGGGCCCAAGCCCCCGTGCGCTCCTGCGTGCCTTGCTACTTCTGGTCCTTCACTTCCTTGAACTCGGCGTCGACCACGTCGTCGCCCGCGTTCGCGGGGCCGCCGGCCGGCTGCTGGGCCTCGCTCTGGGGCGCCGCACCCGGCGCGCCGCCCGGCGCCGCCGCGGCGGCCGCCTGCGCGTCGGCGTAGACCTTCTCGCCCAGCTTCTGGCTGGCGGTCATCAGCGCCTCGGTCTTGGCCTCGATGGCAGCCTTGTCCTCGCCCTTGAGCGATTCCTCGGCGTCCTTCAGCGCGGCCTCGATCTTCTCCTTCTCGCCGGCGTCGAGCTTGTCGCCGTGCTCGGCGAGGCTCTTCCTCACGCTGTGCACCATGGCATCGGCGGCGTTGCGGGCCTGGATCAGCTCGAGCTTCTTCTTGTCCTCGGCGGCGTTGAGCTCGGCATCCTTCACCATCTTCTGGATCTCGTCCTCGGACAGGCCAGAGTTCGCCTTGATGGTGATCTTGTTCTCCTTGCCCGTGGCCTTGTCCTTGGCGCTCACGTGCAGGATGCCGTTGGCGTCGATGTCGAAGGTCACCTCGATCTGCGGCATGCCGCGCGGCGCGGGCGCGATGCCCTCCAGGTTGAACTCGCCCAGGCTCTTGTTGCCCGAGGCCATCTCGCGCTCGCCTTGGTAGACCTTGATGGTCACGGCCGGCTGGTTGTCGTCGGCGGTGGAGAAGGTCTGCGC
>JBIQHD010000063.1:0-7468 GCA_044508835.1 Rubrivivax sp. | reverse complement strand
ACCAGATCGAGAACCGCATCATCGAGGCCAAGAGCCGCGGCATCTACGAGGCCCCGGGGCTGGCGCTGCTGTTCATCGCCTACGAGCGGCTGGTGACCGGCATCCACAACGAGGACACCATCGAGCAGTACCGCGACAGCGGCCGGCGCCTGGGCCGCCTGCTCTACCAGGGCCGCTGGTTCGACCCGCAGGCGCTGATGCTGCGCGAGACGGCGCAGCGCTGGGTGGCCCGCGCCGTCACCGGCGAGGTGACGCTGGAGCTGCGCCGCGGCAACGACTACTCGATCCTCAACACCGAGTCGCCCAACCTCAGCTACAAGCCCGAGCGGCTGACCATGGAGAAGGGCGAGTCCAGCTTCTCGCCGCAGGACCGCATCGGCCAGCTCACCATGCGCAACCTCGACATCGAGGACACGCGCGAGAAGCTGGCCACCTACAGCAAGACCGGGCTGCTGCCGTCGGGCGGCGGGCTGCCGCGGCTGACGGAAGACTGACGAGACCAGCGGCCGCGGACCTTCGCCCCCTTCCGTTCGGGCTGAGGTATCGAAGCCCCTCGCGTTCACCCTTCGATACCTCAGGGCGAACGGACGGTAGGCCGCGGCGGCTGGTTCTCTTTTTCTCGACCACGAATCCGAACCCACCACACCATGACCGACAAGATCCAGGCCGCCGTCAGCACCCGCGCCAACGTCTACTTCGGCGGCAAGTGCGTCTCGCACGGCATCGAGCTGGCCGACGGCACGAAGAAGAGCGTGGGCGTCATCCTGCCCGCCACCCTCACCTTCAACACCGGCGCGCCCGAGGTGATGGAGCTCGTCGACGGCGAATGCCGCGTCAGGCTCGCCGGCAGCAGCGACTGGACGCCGTACCGCGGCGGCCAGTCGTTCCAGGTGCCGGGCAACTCCTCCTTCGACATCGAGGTGACGAAGGACCTGCATTACGTCTGCCACTTCGGCTGACTGCCCGCACCGCCGCCCATGTCCGCGCCGGCCCTCGGCATCGACCTCGGCGGCACCAAGATCGAAGCCGTGGCGCTCGACGCGGCGGGCGCGGCGCTGTGGCGCCGGCGCGTGCCCACGCCCGCCGGCGACTACCACGGCACGCTCGCGGCCATCGCCTCGCTGGTGATGCAGGCGGAGCGCGAGCTCGGCGTGCAGGGCGGCACCGTCGGCGTCGGCACGCCGGGCAGCCTGACGGCCGCCGGGCTCGTCAAGAACGCCAACTCGCAATGCCTCAACGGCCGGCCGCTGCCGCGTGACCTCGCCGCCGCGCTCGGCCGGCCGGTGCGCATCGCCAACGACGCGAACTGCCTGGCCGTGTCGGAAGCGGTGGACGGCGCGGGGGCCGGCGCCGGCGTGGTGTTCGCCGCCATCCTGGGCACGGGCGTCGGCGGCGGCATCGTCGCGCATGGGCGCCTGCTCACCGGTCCCAACGGCCTCGCCGGCGAATGGGGCCACAACCCGCTGCCCTGGGCCGATGCGGAAGAAGCGGCGATGCCCTGCTATTGCGGCCGCCGCGGCTGCGTGGAGGCGTGGCTGAGCGGGCCGGCCTTGGCGCGCGATCACGCGGCGCACACGGGGCAGGCGCTCGGCGCGCGCGAGATCGGCGAGGGCGCGGCGCGAGGCGATGCAGCTTGTGCGCAAAGCCTTGGCCGCTACATGCGACGCCTCGCGCGGGCGCTCGCATCGGTCATCAACCTGCTGGACCCCGACGTGATCGTGCTCGGCGGCGGGCTGTCGCAGATCGACGCGCTCTACGCCGAGGTGCCGGCCCTGTGGCCCGGCCACGTCTTCACCGCCGGCGCCGACGACCCCGTGCGCACGCGGCTCGTGCCCAGCCGGCACGGCGACGCCTCGGGCGTGCGCGGCGCCGCCTGGCTGTGGCGGGAGTGACTCCCTCTCCCCCGCTGGGGAGAGGGAGCAGGACTCACAGCCCCGCCCGCTGCATCTTCGCCGTCAGCGCCTGCGACAAGGTATCCGCGCTGTCGCGTAGATGCGCCCGCGCGTCGGCGCTGAGCCGCCGCCCCTTCGCGGCCGTCTCGATGCGCGCCAGCAGCCCCTGCGCCTGCGCCCGCAGCAGGCTGCGCGCATCGGAGCGGCTGAGCGCGCCCGGGCGCAGCAGCAGCGAGGCGACGCGGTTCACGTGGTCGCGCTGCAGCTCGCGCCGCGGGGCCGAGATGTCGGCGCCGCTGTCGAGCTCGGACCACACGGCCCGGTCGAGCCGGCCGTACAGCTCCGACAGCCGCAGCGCCTGCGCCGGCGCCTTGGCCTGGCTGTCGAGCAGCCGCGCGGCGACGCCGTCGCTCATCAGCGCCTCCAGCACGTTGCGCTGCATGTCGATCACCTGCGTGGCGAGCGAGAAGTCGGTGGAGGCGATCGGGTCGCCGCGGAACACCGCGTCGGTGCGCTCCTGGAAGTCGATGACGAGCTTGCGCTGCAGCGCCGGCGAGAGGGCGAAGCTGTCGGACGAGAGGAAGTTGGCCGCCAGCACGTCCAGCGCCGCCCGCTGCTCGGCGGCCGGCACCGGCTGCAGCGGGTCGCGCCCGCTGCCGGCGTGGTGGCGCAGGGTGCGCACGCCGCCGATCTGGCGCGTGAGCGCCCCGGCCGCGCGGCTCATGTCGCGCAGCGCGTACGACACCGAGCGGCGCAGCACCGAGTAGTCCTCGTCGGGGCCGAGCAGGCGCTTCTCCTGCCGCGCCAGCAGGTCGCGGCCGATGGCCACGCGCCGCCTGGCGAAGGCCACCACGTCGTCGCCCAGGTCGAACTGCAGCGACTCGGGGTCGATGCCGAGGAAGTTGTCCTCGTCGGTGCCGTAGGCGAGCTGCGGCTCCACGCTGCGCGCGGCGATGCGCGCGAGCTCCGCCGCCTCGCGCTCGGGCGCGATGGGCTTGTAGGCGTACTCGATGGCCCAGTAGTCGTAGGGGCCGAGCGTGGTGTTGAACGGCGTGCCGTGCGCCGCCTGCGGCCTGCCCGGCGGCGGCAGGTTGATCGGTGCGTACTCCATCACCGAGCCGGTGAGGCCGTGCGCCTCGGTGAAGGCCCGGTCGGCGAGCTGCGCGTCGGTGTACAGGCGCGACGACCGGAAGTTGTGGCGCAGGCCGAGCGCGTGCCCAACCTCGTGCATCGTCGTGTCCTTGAGGTAGTCGAAGACGAACTGCTCGGCCTCGGGGCTCGCCGGGTCGAGGTCGCCGCGCGCCTGCAGCACGTCGAGCGCGTAGCCCAGCTGCTCGGCGGCGTGGTCGGCGTACTCGCACAGCGTGACGTCGGGCCCGCCCTCGTGCGCGTGCGCCGATTCCGCCGGCCTGGCGATGACCTGCGAGCGCAGCGCGCGCAGGCTGCGCGAGGACAGGCTTTCCACGCCGATGTCGGCGTCGAGGATCTCGCCCGTGCGCGGGTCGACGTGGCTCGGCCCGATGGCGCCGAAGGCCGGGCTCGCGTTCGTCATCCAGCGGATGGAGGCGCGGCCGAAGTCGAGCGTGTCCCAGGGCGCGTCGTCGGGCTGCAGCGCCACGCGGATGGCGTCGCGAAAGCCGATCCGCTCGAACGCCTTGTTCCACTCCAGCACGCCGGCGGTGATGGCGGCGCGGTATTTCTCGGGAATCGTGCGGTCGAGCCAGAAGGTGACCGGCGCCACCGGTTCGGAGACCGCGGCGGCCGGGTCCTTCTTCGCAAGCCGCCAGCGGTTGACGAAGCGCTGGCGCGGCGAGCGCGCGAGGTCGTCGCTGAAGTCGTTCACCACCGTCGCGAAATGGCCGATGCGCGCGTCGGCGCGGCGCGGCGCCATCGGCTCGGCGGGCAGCTTCGCGATCGAGTAGTGGTAGGTCACGAACAGGCTGCGCGGGTCGGGCAGCGCGCGCGGCACGTTCGGGCCGCCGGCCTTGGACGGCGCGATGGAGGCGGCGGCGAAATGGCTCATCACCTCCAGCACGGTGAGCTCCGGCGTGGAGCGCACGGCGGTGATGGCCGAGTTGCGCGCGTCGAACGAATAGCCCTGCTTGTACTGGCGCTGCAGCTGCGCGCCGGTGCCCAGCAGGTCGGTGACGAAGAGCGCGTTGGCCTCGACCAGCACCGCCGCGCTGTCGGGGTGCGGGCGGCTGGCCACCGCCGCGCTGGCCAGCAGGCTGGGCGAGAACGCGGCCGACACCGCGCGGCCGGTGGGCGTGCCGGCGCCCGCCACGTAGGCGGTGTTGCGCGCGATCATCTGCACCTGGTTGTGCACGCGGCGGAACTCGATCACGACCTCGTCGCGCATCAGGCCGCCGAACAGGCGCCCCTCGCCGATGCCGCTCTTGAGCTTGGGCGAGAGGAAGAAGGGCTGGTTCAGCGCGGCGGGCGGGAGCTCGATCCACACCTTGTCGTCGCGCTGCCAGGTGGCGAACAGGCCCTCCTGGCGCCTGGCGCCGCGCACCACCTCGGCGAAGGGGCGCAGGCTGCTCGCCGGGGCGCGGGACTCGGGGGCCGGCGCCGCGGCCTTGGCGTCCGGCGCGGCAGGGGCCGCATCGGCGCCGCCTTCGGGGCCGGCGAGCGTGGCGCAGCCGGCGAGGGCGGCGAGCCCGAGCGGCGCTGCCAGCCGCATCCCGCGGGCGAGAAGACTCTGTTTCATGGTCTCGAACTGCTGTGAGAAGAAACGAGGCCGGGCGCGCATCGTCGTGCGGCCCGCGGCAGTGCCCGACCGCACCGCCTGGTGACGCGATTCTGCGGCGCGGCGCCACCCCTGCACATCGGGTCTGCCCCGCTCGGCCGCGACTTCTGACGCATCGTGCGCGGCCGGGTTCCGGGCCAGGGACACGCAAGGGGGAAAAGCGTGCGGAACTGGCGGCGGGCGGCCCTCACCCCGACCCTCTCCCGCCGGCAGGAGAGGGAGCCAGACCGGCCGCCCTGCTCCCTCGCCCCCGCAGGGGGAGAGGGCCGGGGTGAGGGGGGGCCGCCGCGGCAAGCCGCCCGCCAGAAAGCACGACGCCGGCACGAGCCGGCGTCGTTCGGTCCCGCAGCGGACGGCGACCCTACTTCAGCGCCTTGAAGCGCACCCGCTTGGGCCGCGCGCCTTCCTCGCCCAGGCGCTTCTTCTTGTCGGCCTCGTACTCCTGGTAGTTGCCGTCGAAGAACACCCACTTCGAGTCGCCCTCGGCCGCGAGGATGTGCGTGGCGATGCGGTCGAGGAACCAGCGGTCGTGGCTGATGACCATCACGCTGCCGGCGAACTCGAGCAGCGCGTCTTCCAGCGCCCGCAGGGTTTCCACGTCGAGGTCGTTCGAGGGCTCGTCGAGCATCAGCACGTTGCCGCCCTGCGCCAGCGTCTTGGCCAGGTGCAGCCGCCCGCGCTCGCCGCCGGAGAGGTTGCCCACCAGCTTCTGCTGGTCGTTGCCCTTGAAGTTGAAGCGGCCGATGTAGGCGCGCGAGGGCATCACGAACTTGCCGACGACGATGTTGTCCAGCCCGCCGGAGACGTCCTGCCACACCGTCTTGTCGGATTCCAGCGAATCGCGGCTCTGGTCGACGAAGGCCATCTTCACCGTCGGGCCGGTCTTCACCGTGCCGGAATCGGGCTGCTCCTTGCCGGCGATCATGCGGAACAGCGTGGACTTGCCGGCGCCGTTCGGGCCGATGATGCCGACGATGGCGCCCGCCGGCACCTTGAAGCTCAGGTCGTCGATCAGCACCCGGTCGCCGTAGCTCTTGGTGACGTTCTCGAACTCGATGACCTCGTGCCCCAGGCGGTCGGCCACGGGGATGAAGATCTCGTTGGTCTCGTTGCGCTTCTGGTATTCGACGTCGCTCAATTCCTCGAAGCGGGCCAGGCGCGCCTTGCTCTTGGCCTGGCGGCCCTTGGCGTTCTTGCGCACCCACTCCAGCTCCTGCTTCATCGCCTTGGTGCGCGCGTCCTCGGTGCGCTGCTCCAGTTCCAGGCGCTTCTCCTTCTGGTCGAGCCAGGTGGAGTAGTTGCCCTGGTACGGGATGCCGCGGCCGCGGTCGAGCTCGAGGATCCACTCGGCGGCGTTGTCCAGGAAGTAGCGGTCGTGGGTGATGGCCACCACGGTGCCGGGGAAGCGCGACAGGAACTGCTCCAGCCAGTCCACCGATTCGGCGTCCAGGTGGTTGGTGGGCTCGTCGAGCAGCAGCATGTCGGGCTTGGACAGCAGCAGCCGGCACAGCGCCACGCGGCGCTTCTCGCCGCCGGAGAGGTTGCCGATGACGGCGTCCCACGGCGGCAGGCGCAGCGCGTCGGCGGCGAGCTCGAGCTGCACGTCGGTGTTCTCGGAGCCGGCGGCGGTGATGATGGCTTCCAGCTCGGCCTGCTCGGCGGCGAGCTTGTCGAAGTCGGCGTCGGGCTCGGCGTACTCGGCATACACCTGGTCCAGCCGCGCCTTGGCGGCCAGCACGCCGCCGATGCCCTCTTCCACCGCCTGGCGCACGGTCTGCTCGGGGTCGAGCTGCGGCTCCTGCGGCAGGTAGCCGATCTTCAGGCCCGGCATCGGCACGGCCTCGCCCTCGATGTCATGGTCGATGCCGGCCATGATCTTCAGGAGCGTCGACTTGCCCGAGCCGTTCAGGCCCAGCACGCCGATCTTGGCGCCGGGGAAGAAGCTGAGCGAGATGTCCTTGAGGATCTGGCGCTTGGGCGGGACGATCTTGCCCACGCGGTTCATCGTAAAAACGTACTGAGCCATTGGTCTACCAGGTAAAGGGGAAGCGGACCGCCGGCACTCGGGCGGCCGGCGGTGCGTGGTGCTTCGGGGGAATCCGCGTATTGTCGCCGCTTCCCGCGGGCAAAGTCCCGCAGGCAGCGCAAGGCCCGCGGCGCGCCGGTAGAATCCGCGGCACCAGCGCCCCTACCAGTCGGCGCGCTGCCGTCAGTTCCGACGCGAGCCTTCGCGCTCCCCGCCCGCTCTGCCTCTTCTGCCTGCGACTGGCGCTCGATGTGCGAGCGACAGGCCGATCCTTTCCGGAATCCCCATGTCCTTCGACACCCTCGGCCTCGCCGAGACGCTGCTTCGTGCCGTGCACGAGCAGGGCTACACCACGCCGACGCCCATCCAGGCCCAGGCCATCCCCGCCGTGCTCTCGGGCGGCGACCTCATGGCCGGCGCCCAGACGGGCACCGGCAAGACCGCCGGCTTCACCCTGCCCATGCTGCAGCGGCTGATGGCCGCGCCCGCCAAGCGCGACGCCCGCGGCCGCGTGGCCATCCGCGCCCTCGTGCTCACGCCCACGCGCGAGCTCGCCGCGCAGGTGGAGGAAAGCGTGCGCAACTACGGCAAGTACACCAAGCTGACGTCGATGGTGATGTTCGGCGGCGTGGGCATGCAGCCGCAGATCGACAGGCTGCGCAAGGGCGTCGACATCCTCGTCGCCACGCCGGGCCGCCTGCTCGACCACCACCAGCAGGGCAACCTCGACCTCAAGCACGTGGAGATCTTCGTGCTCGACGAAGCCGACCGCATGCTCGACATGGGCTTCATCCACGACAT
>JBIQHD010000031.1:0-54808 GCA_044508835.1 Rubrivivax sp. | reverse complement strand
AGAAAGGTGACTCGCCCGCCGGGGCGAGTCCCGGCTCCTCTCAACTGCGACCGCACTTCAACCAGCCAAACCGTACTGCGCGCACGCTTCGACAAGCTCAGCGCGAACGGGGTTTCACGCGGCGAGCGCTTCGATACCTCAGCGCGAACGGGTCGACGGATCACGTGGGGCGAACGCTTCGGCAGGCTCAGCGCGAACGGATACCACGGCGGCCTCGCGCTTCCGCGCGCAGCGGTGAAGCGACATCAATCCCGCGGCGGCGCGAGCGCCGGAAGCTCGATCCGGAACTCGGCGCCCTCGCCCGGGCGGCTGTGCACGCTCACGCGGCCGCGGTGGCGCGCGATGGTGGCCTGCACGAAGGACAGGCCGAGGCCCGCGCCGGCGCTGGGCGCGTCGGTGCCCACGCGCTTGAACGGCTCGAACAGCGTCGCCTGCTCCGCCTCGGCGATGCCCGGCCCCGCGTCGCGCACGCGGATGACGCAGCGCTCGCCTTCGCGCGCCAGCCCGCAGTGCACCGCGCCCTGCGGCGGGCCGTACTTGACGGCGTTGTCGATCAGGTTGGCCACCGCGCGGGTGAGCAGTTCGCGCTCGGCCTCGCAGAAGCAGGCCCCCGGCTCGGCCTCGGTGACGATCTCGATGCCGCGCGCCCGCGCCTGGTCCCACAGCCGGTCGGCGGCATCGGCGACCACGTCGGCCAGGTCGACCGGCTGGAACTCCAGCGTGCCGGCCTGCGCGCGCGCCAGCTGCACGAAGTCGTCGGTCAGCGCGAGCGTGCGCCGCGCATGGCCCTCGATGCGCTCGAAGAGCTGCGCGTCAGGCAGGCGGCCGTGCAGCCGGTGGAGCTCGATCAGCGTCAGGATCGACGACTGCGGCGCCCGCATGTCGTGCGAGATGAAGTGCAGCGCCTCCTCGCGCTGCCGGTGCGCCTGCTGCACCGCCGAGATGTCGACGAGGCTCACCAGCCAGCCGGCCAGCGCGCCGTGCGGGTCGCGGCGCGGCACGATCTTGAGCAGCAGGTCGCGCCGGCCGTCGTCGCGCGCGGCCACCTCGACGGCGCGGCGCCCGTCGCCGCCGGCCACCGCCGGCAGCGCGCCGCCGTCCAGCGCGAAGACGCGCGGGCGCAGCAGCTCGTCCACGTGCCGGTCCTCCAGCGCGCCGGGATCCGTGCCGAAGTAACGCGCCGCGGCGCGGTTGGCGAGCAGCACGACGCCGGCGCGGTCGGTCACCAGCACGGCGTCGGACAGGCTGTCCATGCCCTCGCGCACGAAGCGCTGCAGGCCGCGCAGCTGCTCGACGGCCGCGGCCATCGCGCGCATGCGGCGGTCGAGCTCGTCGCCGGCGGCCTTCACCGGCAGCGCCGTCAGCAGCCGGTCCTCGCGCTGGATCTGCCGGAACTCCCGCGCGAGGTAGTCGATGGCCGCCTCCAGCCGGAACCAGCTCCACAGCGGGTACACCAGCCCCAGGCACAGCAGCGCGGCGAGCGGCGCGAACTGCACGCCGGCGCCGTGCGCGAGCAGCGCGGCCAGGTAGACGAGGGCCATCAGCGCGACGACCGCGGCGAACGCCCAGCGCGGGCGCAGCCGGTACAGCGCGGCCAGCGCCAGCGCCATCGGCACGAGCGAGAACAGCGCGTTCTCCCAGGCCGCCGCGCGGCGCAGGCCGATGCCCTGGCGCAGCGCGTCCAGCACGTTGGCCGAGAGCTCGACGCCGGGCATCAGGGCGTCGCGGCTGGCCATGGGCGTGAGGTAGGTGTCGCCCATGCCGACCGCGGTGGCGCCCACCAGCACGTAGGCGCCGCGCAGCACCTGCGGGTCGACCCGGCCGTCGAGCACGTCCACGTAGGAGACGCGGCGGAAATGCCCCGGCGGCCCGGCGAAGGGCACCTGCAACCAGTGGTCGCGCCACCAGGCGGCCGGCGCATCCGCCGCGGGCCGCGCCGCCGGCGCGGGGCGGCGCTCGCCCGGCAGGCGGCCGCCGGGCACCGGCTCGCCGCCGGCGCGCAGCAGCGCGAGCGACCAGTGGTCCCAGCCGGCGCCGCCCAGGCCTTCGCGCAGGAACACGCTGCGCGCCACGCCGTCGCCGCCCAGCTCCACGTGGATGTGGCCGAGGCCGTGCGCGGCGGAGGCCAGGGCCGGCGGCGGCAGCGCGGCACGCGGCGCGGCCTCGCCGGGGAAGCGGTGCATGTGCAGCGGCAGCACGACGTTGCCGGCGCGGGCGATGGCCTCGGCGAGCCGGCGGTCGTCCTGCGGATGCGCCGGGTCGGGCTCGGCCAGGATGAGGTCGAGCCCGATGGCGCGCGGCGCGGCGGCCTGCAGGCGATCGAGCAGCGCGGCATGCACGCCGCGCCGCCACGGCCAGCGGCCGAGCGCGTCGAGGCTGCGCTCGTCGATGGCGACGATGACGACGTCCGGCGGCGCCGGCCGGCCGTGGAAGGTGCTGAGGTGGTCGATGAAGGCGTGCTCGACGCGGCCGGGCCCGTTCGCATGGCCCCACAGCGCGGCGATGCCCAGGGCCACGAGCCAGAACCAGCCCCAGCGCGCGAGGGGCGCCGCCGCCGGCGGCGCTGGCGTGGCGGGCGTCAAGGCGGGCTTCGCCCGATCCCGCTGCCGTCGCCCGCGGTGGCCGGCCGGCCGTCGGCGGTGCACAGCCCGGCCGCGGCGCCGAGCCGGCGCGGCGCCGAGAACGGCGAGCGCAGGCCCTGCGCGTCGAGGGTGCGCAGCCGCACGTAGTACGGCTCGCAACCGGCCGGCACGTCCAGCCGCGCCCGCGGCTCGTGCGTCTCGAAGTCGCGCACGATCGCGGCGAAGCCGAGGTCGCTCGCGACCTGCACCTGCCAGCGCGCGCCCGGTTCGCCGGCCCAGTGGATCTGCCGCGGGTCGCTGCCCTCGCTGCGCGGCGACGGCGCCGGCGGCAGGGCCCGCACCACGAACCGGCCCGCGTCGCCGAAGGGCCCGCGGTCCTCCTCGCCGCGCGCGTCGCGCGCGACGGTGGCCACGCGCCAGTGGTAGTCGCCGGGCTCCCGCAGCACGATCTCGAAGCGGCAGTCGCCGCTGCTGCGGTGCTGCGCCACGTCCGGCGCGTCGAAGCCGGCGCCGCGCGACACCTGCAGCACGTAGCCGACGGCGCCCGGCACCTCGGTGCAGCGCAGCGCCACCGTGCCGGGGCCGAACACCTGGCCCGGCGCCGGCAGCTGCGCGAGCGGCGGCACCGGCGTGGCCTTCACCCGCAGGGCCGCCACCGCCTCGGCGCCGGGCAGCCCGTCGGCGTCGACGCCGCGCACCTTCAGCAGGTAGCGCCCGTCGGGCAGGGACGGCAGCACGACCGGCAGCGTCGCGGCCGGCTCACTGAACACCACCTGCGTGAAGGCGTCGTCACTGCCGATGCGCACGCGGTAGGCCACCGCGCCGGCGACCGGCGTGATCGGCAGCGTGAAGGGAAAGCGCTCCCGGGCCGCCTCGGGCACGGACAGCGCGGCGGCCGGCAGCAGCGGCCGCAGCCGCGGCGGCGCGCCAGCCCGCGCCACGACGGCCCCCTCGCCCGCCGCCATCGCCAGCTCGCCGGCGAGCGCCGGCGCCGTCATGGCCACGCGGCCTTCCACCACGTCGGACAGCATCCTGATGTCCCGCGCCGAGAACGAGACGCCGAAGCGGGTGCCGCGCACGCCCGCCACCGCCAGCGGCGTGCGCACGTCGAAGCGCGAGCCGGGCGGCTGCGGGCTCACGGTGGCGTCGACGCGCCCGTCGTCGAGCCGGATCACCGTGGCGCGGCGCCGCAAGGCCTCCACCTCGCGCAGCCGCTCGAGGACGAAGCGCGAGCCCGCCTCCAGGTGCAGCAGGCTGCCGTCGGGCAGCCGCAGCGTGGCGAAGGCGCCGCGGCCGACCTGCACCACCGCGCCTTCGCCGAGCGCGTCGCCCGCCGCCAGGGGGCCGGCCGGCCGGCCGTCGGGGCCGAGGCGGTCGACGGCGCCGCGCACGTAGGCCACGAGAGCCGCCTGCGCCGTGCCGCGCAGCCGCGAGGCGGGAAGCATCAGCACCCGCCCCGGCGCCAGCCGCTTCGGATCGTGCACCCGGTTGATGCGCGCGAGCAGCCGCCAGTCGGCCGCGTCCGCCAGGTGGCGTTCGGCGAGCGCGTACAGCGTGTCGCCCGGCTGCACGCGGTAGGGCACCAGCTCCTGCGCGGCCGCGGCGGCGGCGAGCGAGGCGGCGAGCGAGGCGGCGAGCGCCGCGGCCAGGCCGCGGCGGACGAGCGCGCGCCGGCTCATCGCGGCACCGCCGCCGGCGGGGCGGGCTCGGCGGGCTGCGCAGCCTCGGGCGGGCCCAGCGCCTCCAGCCGGTAGCCGTGGCCGTACACCGCGCTCAGGCGGTAGCCGCGCGCCGGCCGCAGGTTCAGCTTGGCGCGCAGCGACGACATGTGCGTGTCCAGGCTGCGCGAGGGGATGCCGGCCGCGAGCCCGCCCCACACCGCGTCGAGCAGGTAGGCGCGCGACAGCAGCCGCCCCTGGTTGGCGAACAGGCAGCGCGCCAGGTCGAACTCCTTCTGCGTCAGCTCGATCGGCCGGCCGTCGAAGGCCAGCGTGCGCGCCGCGGTGTCGAAGCGATAGCCGCCGTAGCGCAGCTCGGCGCTCTCATGCGCCGGATAGCTGCGGCGCAGCAGCGCCTGCACCCGCGCCATCAGCTCGCGCACGCGGGTCGGCTTGACCATGTAGTCGTCCGCCCCGCAGGACAGGCCGAGGACGACGTCGCGCTCCTCGCCGCGGTTGGTGAGCAGCAGGATGGGCATGCGGTGCGGGATCTTCGCCCGCACCTGCCGGATCACCTCGATGCCCGGCACGTCGGGCAGCTGCCAGTCGACGATCAGCAGGTCGAAACTCTCGCGGCGCAGTTCGCGAAGCAGCGCCTCGCCCCGCTCGAAGCCGCTGCACTGGTGACCGATGGCCTGCACTGAGCGCTGCACGAGATCCAGCTACGATGGATCGTCGTCTAGCGCGGCTATCCGCATGGGCGCGCCCCTTCCCGCGCGGGCGCCCGCCGGCTCCGAGGCCCGGGCTGCCCGCTACTCGTTCGATGATTCTTGGACCGGGGCGCATTCTCGCCCAGCGCCGCGGCGCATCCCGATCAGGTGCCGGTCCAGCCCCTCCTGGACGGCCGCCGCCTGCCCCGGCGTCCAGGCGCGCAGCCCCCGGCCGGCCTTCATCCCCGCGTGGCCCGCGTCGATCAGCCGGTCCAGCAGCGGCGAGGGCGCCTTGTCGCAGCGCAGGTCCGGGAACATCACGCGGTGCACGTCCCGCGTGAGCTCCAGGCCGACCAGGTCGGCGTTCTCCATGGGGCCGAGCACCGGCAGGCGCAGGCCGAAGCTGTTCTTCACGACGAGGTCGATGGCCTCCGCGTCGCACACGCCGTCCTCGATCAGGCCGATCGCCTCCCGCCAGAGCGCGTGCTGCAGCCGGTTGCCGATGAACCCCGTCACGTCCCGGTGGACCCTGACGGGACGCTTGCCCGCGGCCTCCAGCCAGGCGAACGCCTGCTCGAAGACGTCGGCCCGGGTGTGCGCCGTGCGGACGACCTCCACGAGCGGCACCAGGTGCGGCGGGTTCCACCAGTGCGTGCCGACCATGCGCGCGCGCACGTCCGCCGGCAGCGCCTCGCCGATGCGGGTGATGGGGATCACCGAGGTGTTGCTGGCGAGCACCGCGTGCCGGGGCGCCGCGGCGGCGATCTGGCCGAACAGCCGCTGCTTGAGCGCCAGCTTCTCCGGCGCCGCCTCGACGACGAGGTCGGCCCCGGACAGCGCCGCGTCCAGGCGCGGCTCCACGGACAGGTTGCACAGGACGCGCGCCGGGTCGGCCCCCTCGGCCCGCAGGTTGCGCTCGATGCGGCCCGGCGCGGCGGCGAGCACGCCGGGATCGGGGTCGGTGATCACGACGGCATGTCCGGCGCGCGCGAACACCTGCCCGATGCCGTGCCCCATCAGCCCCGCGCCGATGACGGCCACCGTGATGGCCTTCGTCATGCCTGCCGCCTCATGACGCGGCGGCGAAGCCGACGGCGCCGCGGCCCTTGAGCCCGAGCATCGCGCGGGCCTCGTCCGGCGTGGCCACGTCGAGCGACAGCACCTCGACGATGCGCCTGATCTTGCGGACCTGCTCGGCCGACGAGCGCGCCAGCCGGCCCCGGGCGAGGTACAGGCTGTCTTCCAGGCCCACCCGCACATGGCCGCCCATCACGGCGGCCATCGTCAGCAGGCGCATCTGGTGGCGGCCGGCGCCCAGCACGGAGAAGCGGTAGCCGTCGCGGCCGAACAGCCGGTCGGCGGTGCTGCGCATCGTCACCAGGTTCTCCGGGTCCGGCCCGATGCCGCCGAGGATGCCGAAGACGGCCTGGATGAACAGCGGCCCGGAAATCAGCCCCTCGTCGACGAAGTGGGCCAGGGTGTAGAGGTGGCCGACGTCGTAGCACTCGAACTCGAAGCGCGTGCCGCAGCCGCGGCCCAGCACCTCGACGACATGGCGGATGTCGCGGAAGGTGTTGCGGAAGATCAGGTCCTCCATGCCTTCGACGTACGGCTTCTCCCAGGCGTGGCGCCACTCGGCGATCCGGCTCGCGACGGGATGGATCGAGAAGTTCATCGACCCCATGTTCAGCGAGCACATCTCGGGCTTCGCCTGCAGCGGATACGCGAGCCGCTCGTCCAGGGTCATGCGGGTGCTGCCGCCGGTCGTGATGTTGATCACCGCGTCGGTGGCGGCCGCGATCCTCGGCACGAACCGGTCGAAGACCGCCGGATCGGGCGTGGGGCGCCCGTCCTGCGGGTCGCGCGCGTGCAGGTGCAGGATGGCGGCGCCGGCCTCGGCCGCCTCGATGGCCTGCTCGGCGATCTGGTCCGGCGTCAGCGGCAGGTGCGGCGACATCGTCGGCGTGTGCATCGCGCCGGTGACGGCGCAGCTGATGATGACTTTCGATGAGGGGGTTCTTGCCATGGTGGGTTCTTCTCGGGCTCACACGGCGAGCCACTGGGCCAGCAGCCGGGAATCGGATTCGAGCGCCTGCGGGGAGCCTTCGAAGACGATGCGGCCGTGTCCCATCAGGCACACGCGCGTGGACACCTTCAGCGCGATCGCCAGCTTCTGCTCGACCAGCACCACCGACACGCCGCGCCGCCGCAGGTCGGCGATGCACTCGCCCACCTGCGAGACGATCTTCGGCGCCAGGCCCTCGGTGGGCTCGTCGATCAGGATCACGAGCGGGTTGCCGAGCAGCGAGCGGCAGATGGTGAGCATCTGCTGCTCGCCGCCGGACAGGCTGCCGGCCTTGGTGCGGCGCCGCTCCTTCAACCGCGGGAAGTAGTCGAACATCTGCTCGACGCTCCAGCGCGGCGCGCCCGGCACGGGCCGCTGCTCGCCCATGCGCAGGTTCTCGTCGACGGTGAGGTTGGCGAACACCTCGCGCTCCTCGGGCACGTAGGACAGGCCGCTGCGGCAGATGGCGTGCGGCGTGGCGCCGGCGAGGTCGCGCGCGGCGAGGCGCACGCGGCCGGCGGTCGGCCGCACCAGGCCCATCAGCGCCTTCAGCGTCGTGGAGCGGCCGGAGCCGTTGCGCCCCAGCAGGCTCAGCACCTCGGCGCGGCCGACCTCGAAGCCGACGCCGCGCAGGATGTGGCTCTTGCCGTAGTGCGCGTGCAGGTCCTCGACCTGCAGCAAGGGCGTCGGGGCGCTCATCCCGCCACCTCCTCGCCGAGGTAGGCCTCGCGCACGCCGGCGTCGGCGCGGATCTCGGCCGGCGTGCCGGTGGCGATCACCTCGCCGTACACCAGGACGCTGATGCGGTCGGCCAGCGCGAACACCACGTCCATGTCGTGCTCGACGATCAGCAGCGCGCGGCCGGCGGTGACCTCGCGGATCAGCGCCAGCGTGTACTGCGTCTCCTCGGTCGACATGCCCGCCATCGGCTCGTCGAGCAGGATCAGCTTCGGCTGCGAGGCCAGCGTCATCGCCAGCTCCAGCGAGCGCTGCTCCGAATAGCTCATCTCGCCGGCGAGGGCGTGGGCCTGGCGCTGCAGCCGCACGCTCTCCAGCAGCCGTTCGGTGGCTTGGCGCACCGCCGCGATGCCGTCGACCGGGCGCCAGAAGGCGTACTGCAGCCCGTGGCGCTGCATCACCGCCATCCGGATGTTCTCGAACACGCTCAGCCTCGGGAAGATGTTGGTGATCTGGAACGAGCGCGCCAGCCCGCGCCGGTTGATGCGCTGCGGCGGCGATCCGTCGATGCGCCGGCCGTCGAAGGCGATCTCGCCGGCCGACGGCGCCAGGTGGCCCGAGATCAGGTGGAACAGGGTCGACTTGCCGGCGCCGTTCGGGCCGATCAGCGCACGGCGCTCGCCGGGCGCGACCGCGAGGTCGACGCCGCGGATGATCTCGGTGTCGCCGAAGGACTTGCGCACGCCGCGCAGCGAGAGGATGGACGGGCTCATGGCGCCTGCTCCACGGCGCCCGCGGGCCCGGCGGCGCGTCCGGCAGGCGCCTGGCGCTCGGCCCGGTAGGCCAGGGCGGCGAAACGGGCGCGGGCGAGCCATGCCGCCCCCAGCCCCGCGGCCGCCAGGGCGGCGGGCGCCAGCCAGGTCGCCGGCGCCGCCGGCAGCCAGCCGCGGCCGAACAGCCACACCGCCGGCATCGACCCGCCCATGCGCGCCAGCGCGCGGTAATCCTGCGAGAACAGGCGCTGCAGCAGCTCGACCATGAACACGCCGCCGGCGCACAGCAGCAGCGTGGCCGCCGCCGCGAGCCCCACGGCCGGCAGCACGGGCAGCGCGCCGTGGCGGGCGACGAGGCGGCCGGCCGACGACACCAGGCCGACCAGGCCCTCGGGCATGAACAGCATCACCAGCACGAACAGCACACCCTGGTAGAGCAGCCACGACTGCGTGGCGTCGGACACGGCGTAGCCGAAGAAGGTCATCAGCGCGGCCCCCAGCGCCGGGCCGAGAAAGCTGCCGACGCCGCCGATGTAGCTGTTCAGCACCACGCCGGCCGAGACCGCGGCGTCGAACACCACGTAGTTCACCGCCTCGTTGTTCAGCGCCTGCAGGCCGCCCGCGATGCCGGAGAACATCGACGAGATGGCGAAGAGCGAGACGCCCAGGCCGTGCACGTCGTAGCCGAGGAAGCGCAGCCGCTGCGCGTTCTCGCGCAGCGCGAGGGTGAGCCGCCCCATCGGCGTGCGGGTGTGGGCGTACAGCGCCGCCAGCGACAGCAGCACCCAGGCCAGCGTGAGGTAGTAGACCTGCGTGGTGGAGCCGAAGTCGAAGCCCCAGGCCGGCATGCGCATCGTCGAGAGGCCGGACTCGCCGCCGAACCAGCCCTTCAGCTGCGGCGCGAGCGCATGCAGCAGCTCGGCGATGGCCAGCGTGATCATCGCGAAGGCGGTGCCGCTGCGCTTCGTCGCGAACCAGCCGGCGGCGACGCCCACGGCCAGGCCGACCGCCGCGCCCGCCAGCGGCATCAGCGGCGTCGGCAGCAGGCCCTGGCCGCCGATCGCCTGCATGGCATGCACGGTGGCGAAGGCGCCCACGCCGAAGTAGGCGGCGTGGCCGAACGACAGCATGCCGGCGCGGCCGCTCAACAAGCTGTAGGCGCAGGCGAAGAGCGCCGCGATCAGCATCTGGATCGAGGCGTTGAGCAGCCCGGAGGGCAGCAGCGCCGGCAGCGCCGCCAGCAGCGCGACGCCGGCCAGCACGAGGGGAAGGGTGCGTGCCATCTGCGTCATGCCTTCTCGCCCATCAGGCCGGAGGGACGCACCATCAGCACCAGCAGCATCAGCGCGAACGGGAGGGTCGCCGCCAGGCTGGACACCTTCAGCGTGAGCAGCCCGCCCACCGACTCTGCCCAGCCGCGGGCGCCGGCCAGCGCGAGCAGGTCGGCGGCGCTGTGGTCGATGCCGACCGCCAGCGAGGTGAGGATGCCGATCAGCAGCGAGGCCAGCATCGCGCCGCCCAGCGAGCCGAGGCCGCCGACGACGACGATCACGAACACCATCACGCCGATCGACAGCGCCATGTCCGGGCTGGTGGTGTAGAAGGCGCCCGCGACGGCGCCGGCCAGCCCGGCCAGCGCGGCGCCGACGCCGAACACGCCCATGAACACCCGCTGCACGTCGTGCCCGAGGGCCTCGGCCATGCGCGGCCGGTAGATCGCCGAGCGCACGACGATGCCCACCCGCGTGCGCGTGAGCAGCAGCCAGACGGCGCCGAACATCGCCACGGCCACCGCCCCCATCAGCAGCCGGTAGGCGGGGTACTGCTGCTCGCCGATGGCGAAGGCCGCCACGTCGAGCGACGGGGGAATGCGGTAGTCGACCGGGAAGTTGCCGAAGAAGAGCTTGATCGTCTCCGCGATGATGAAGGCGAGGCCGAAGGTGAGCAGCAGCTCGTGCGCATGGCCGTGGCGGTGCACCCGCCGCAGGAACCAGCGCTCCACCGCCACCCCGACCAGGCCGGCCAGCAGCGTGGCCGCGACCAGGGCGCCGGCGAAGCCGAGCAGCCCCTGCAGCGCGTACGCGAAGTACGCCCCCAGCATGTAGAACGACGCATGCGCGAAGTTCAGGATGCCCATCATCCCGAAGATCAGCGTCAGCCCGGCCGACACCATGAACAGCAGCAGGCCGTAGATGACGCCGTTGAGCAGCGCGAAGACCAAGGCGTTGGCGTCCATCGCCGTCAGTCCGGCCGCCGCATCTTGCAGCTGGGCTGCGCCGGCACCGCCGACTCCTCGGCCGAGAACACCTTCACCGGCTTGAAGCCCATGTCGGTGCCGTCGGCCTTGTAGGCCGCGTCCCGGCTCACCATGGACACCACCATCGGCATCTGCACCTGGTGGTCGGCCGCGCGCATGCTCATCTCGCCCATGGGCGTTTGCAGCCGCGCGGCCTCCAGGTTCCTGGCGAAGGCGTTGACGTCCAGCATGCCGCTGCCCGCCGGCTTCGTGCGCTTGAGCGCTTCGCCCACCATCTGCATGCCGAACACCGTCTGCGCCTCGATGAACACCGGCGCGTGCCCGCTCCGGGCGGTGTAGTCGCGCACGAAGCGCTCGCCCTCGGCCCCCGCGGCCTCGGGGTTGAAGGTGTGCGCGACGAAGTGGCCGATCGCCGTCTCGCCGGCGTTCGACAGGTTGCCGGGCTGGTCGAGGAACACCGTGCCGAAGCGGGCCTTGAGGCCGGCGGCGCGGGCCGACTTCATCATCAGCAGCAGGTCGTTGGACCAGTTGCCCGTCATCACCGTGTCGGCGCGGCTGCCGCCGATCTTGGCGACGTAGGGCGCGAAGTCCTGGATCTTGTTGACGTCGTGCAGCGTCTTGTCGACCACCTCGTAGCCGCCGGCGGCGGCGTTGTCGACGACCGCCTGCTCCACGTCCTGGCCCCAGGAGTAGTTCTGGTTGATCGCGTAGACCCGGGTGCCCAGCGCCCCGGCCTGCTT
The DNA here is from genome assembly GCA_044508835.1 of Rubrivivax sp. GTDB lineage: Bacteria > Pseudomonadota > Gammaproteobacteria > Burkholderiales > Burkholderiaceae_C > JAKFDI01. Next base: position 43,345 of record JBIQHD010000031.1, on the reverse strand, counting down.
CATCGCCTGCACCAGCACCTTGATGCGCATCTGCGCGTTGCCGGCGAAGCGGAAGTGATGGAAGTTGCACTTCTCGCCGGTGAGCTCCAGGGCCTCGGCGCCGACGTTGATGTAGACCAGCTCGCGGCCCGGGTTGCGCAGGTTGTGCTTGCGCACGTCCTCGGTGATCTGGCCGCCGATCGCCGACGACGCGCCCTGCACGACGATCTGCACGCCGTCGGCGATCGCCGCCTTCAGCTTGTCGGACGCGCCCGCCGGGCCGCCCTGGTTGTCGTACTCGATCAGCTGCACCGGCTCGCCGTTCCAGCCGCCGGCGCCGTTGAGCCGGTCGACGGTGTAGCGCACCGCGGCGCGGTACGCGAGCCCGGTCGACGCCTGGGGACCCGACAGGGTGTCGACCAGGCCGATCTTGACCGGAGCGGCGGCGGCGATGCCGGACGCGAGGCACAGCGCCGGGACCGGGCCCAGCAGGCGAAGTGGGTTCATGACATGTCTCCTGGATTTCGATGGACGGCCGCGGAAGGCCGCGCGTGCGGGCTGTTCATGGCAGCCGGCGCCGGGCGCCGCCGGCGCATGCGCATGGCCGGCGACGGGCGAAATGTTAGGAAGCGGGTCCTCGCCGTCACAGGTCTTTCCCGGCTTATCGAGAGTCGCAAACGGACAAAGCCGACCCTCGTTAACCCTGAGTCCTCGAGGCCGTCGATTCGCCGACGATCGCGCCGATCAACGGCCTCTTCTCGAAACTCCAGGCCCGCCGCGGGCCGGGCGGGCGGCGCCGGGCAAGAGGGGTCCGAAGCGGACACACGGGAGCAGCGAACCCATGGCGCTCAATCCTTGGCTCAACGACAAGATCTATGCGCCCTACAAGCTGAGCGCGCTCGTCGAGACCCTGGCCGGCCTCGGCGTCCCCGCGGCCGAGACGCTGAAGGGCACCGGCCTGCCGGTCGAGGCGCTCGACGACGCGCAGACGCTCACCTCCGTCGGGCAGTACCTCGCGGCCTGCCGCAACGCCGTCCGCCTCGTGCCGGACCCGATCACGCCCTTCCTCGTCGGCCGCAAGATGCACCTGTCGGCCTACGGCATGTACGGGTACGCGCTGATGTGCAGCCTGACGCTCAGGCACTTCTTCGACGAGGGGGTGAAGTACCACCGCCTGGCCACGCCGACCGTGGTCATCGAGTGGCGCGAGGAGGCCGGCGCCGCCATCTGGAGCTTTCCCCGCCTCGCCTGCCCGGAGCTGAGCGCCGACCTGCATCGCTTCCTCTTCGAGCAGCAGCTGGTGCAGCACGCCGTGCACCTCAAGGACGTCGCCGGGCCGTCGTGCCGGCCGGTCAAGGCGACCCTGTCGTACCGGGCGCCCGCGCACGCGGACCACTACGCCCGCTTCCTCGAGTGCCCGGTGAGCTTCAGCGCGCCGGCGTGCGAGCTGCACTTCGACGCCGGCATCCTCGACCAGCCGACGCAGCTCGCCCACAAGCTCACGTCGACCCTGATGCAGGCTACGTGCGAGCGGCTGATCGGCCAGGCGAAGATCTCCGCGGGCGCCTCCGGGCAGGTCTACCAGATCCTGATGACCTCGCCGGGGCGGCTGCCGACGCTCGACGAGGTGGCGGACATGGTGCACATGCACGAGCGCACGCTGCGGCGCAAGCTCGAGGGCGAAGGCACCTCGTTCGGGGAGATCGTCGACGACGTCCGCTCCTCGCTGGCCATCGAGTACCTACGCACGACGAACATGAAGACCGACGACATCGCCGCCCTGGTCGGGTTCAGCGATGCGGCCAACTTCCGCCGCGCCTTCAAGCGCTGGACGGGCAAGGCCCCCCGGGACTTCAAGCGCTGAGGGCCCGGCCGCCCGCCTCAGCCCACGCAGGCGAAGGAGGACGCCGCGTTCACGTCGCCGCTGCCCTTGTACTGCGGCCACTTCGGGTACTCGCACATCGGCCGCGTGCGGCCGGGCACGCCCACGGTGTCCTTCGTCACCTGGTCGACGGGCGCCGTGGCCTTCTCCACCCAGTTCTCCAGCGCGGTCAGCGAGTCCCAGGTGGCGTTGAACACGCTGCTGGCCGCATGGTTGTAGCCGGGCACCTCGTAGTAGCGCACGAAGCTGCGCACGGCCTGCGCATCCGCCTGCGCCACCAGCGTGTTGTAGTAGGCGCGCGTCGAGCGGCTGCTGACGAGCACGTCGTTCACGCCGTGCGCCATGAGCAGCTTGCCGCCCCTGGCCGCGAACGCCGACAGGTCGGTCTTGGCGTCGAGGGCGGTGCTCAGCAGGCTGATGCGGGAGGCCCACGCGCCCGGGTTCTCGGGGTCCAGCGACAGGGAGTCGTAGCCCGGATCGCGGGTCACGTGGTACTTGATCCACTGGTCGGTGTAGATGCTGATGTAGGGCGCGTCGGCCGGCATCGGCAGCGTCGGCGCCGAGCGGTTGAAGGCGAGGAAGTCGACCGTGGCCTGTACCGGCGACGTCCACGTGTAGATGCCCGTGTCGGCGCCCCAGACGTTGTACCCCGGGTGCTGCGTCTCGCCGCTGGCGAGGTAGTTCAGGTTCGTGGGCGTGTTGATCACGTTCATCGCGGCGATCTGGGCGTCCGACAGGCAGTCGTCGCCCGTGTCCGCGCCTCCCGCGCATCGCAGGGGCGCGCCGTCCACCTGCGCCGTCGACGGGTCGAAGACCGCGTTGCAGCGGTCCTGGTGGCTGATGATGCCGTCCATGGCGCCGTCGAAGCCGTCGCAGGCCTGCACGGCCGCCTTGAACAGCGCCTCGCGCTTGGCCGCGTTGGGGTAGGCCCCCGGCTGGGCCAGCGCCCGGCTCATGCGGTGGCCGCCGAGGATGCTAACCATGCCGGCCCGCGCGGGGTACCACGCGATGGCGCCGTCCCAGTCCGCCGGCCAGCGCTGGATGGCCGTCAGGGCCTCGCGTCCGCCGGTCGAGCCGCCGGAGAAGTAGGACCGGGTGGCCGTCGCGGCGTACCGCGCCTGGACGAGGGCCATCGCCACGTCGCGCGTCTTCTTCAGCGCGTCGCCGGCGTTGTAGTTGTGCAGGGCCTCGTCGTTCAGCCCGAAGGAGGCGTCGAGGCTCGCAAGCGGGCCGGCCTGGTGGCCGGAGTCGCTGCCGAAGACGGCGTAGCCCCGCGCGATGGGCAGCGGCTGATCGGTCGGGCCCGCCGACACGTTGCCCACGACGTTCGGCACGGTGCCGTCGAGCCCGCCGCCGCCCAGCATCAGGACCTTGGTGTTCCATGCCGTGGGCAGCGCGAGGTTGAACCGGATGCCCGGCGCCGCCGGGTCCACCGGCGCGATCTCGCCGGAGACCAGGCAATGCTCCGGCCGGGCCGCCGCGCCCGTTCCCGAGGCGGCCACGACCTGCGCGGCGGTGACCCGGGCGCCCGTGGTGGGCAGGCCGATCCGGTCGGCCGGCACCGTGAGGCCTGCCATCTCCGCGCAGGACAGCGGCGCCGCCTGGGCCTGCGGCTCGGGCGGATCGTCGGATCCCCCGCAGGCCGCGGTGGCGAGGATCAAGGCGAGTGGGAATGCAGCAGCGACTGCTCGATTCAGCATGATGGCGTTGTCTCCAATCTGGTCGTGGGGCCGATGGACCGCCCGCGGCGCGAGGCCGCACGCGGGGGCCGGCCCATCATTCAGTCGCCGGGCCGCGGCCGTAAGGTCCACAGCGGACAAATCGGATCCGTCGCGGACACCTGCGGGAAAACCTGGGCCGCCCGGCCGCGAGCGGCCGATTCACAACCGCCGGTTGTTTATTGCGTCCGATTCCTTGATTGTTCCGGGGGCGCCGGTTCGCGACACTTTGTGCCGTGTCAAAGCGAACCGGCCACCGCCGGCCTATCGGAGACCGGGCCCATGCTGGCACCTGACATCGTCGAAGCGCTTGCGATCGAGCTGCGGCAGGCGGAGCGCAGCCGCACGCAGCTGGCGCAGTTCTCGAAGCGCCATCCCGGCATGACGGTCGAGGACAGCTACGCGGTCCAGCGCGCCTGGATGGCGCTGGAGCGCGCGGACGGACGCCGCGTCATCGGCCACAAGATCGGGCTCACCTCGCGGGCGATGCAGCTCGCCTCGCAGATCACCGAGCCCGACCACGGCACGCTGCTGGACAGCATGCGGCTGCGCGACGGCGGCGAGATCGAGGCCGCGCGCTTCATCGTGCCGCGCTTCGAGGCCGAGTTCGCGTTCATCCTGGCGCGCCCGCTCGAAGGCTCCGGCGTCACGCTGTGCGACGTGCTCGACGCCACCGGCTACGTGATGCCCGCGCTGGAGCTGATCGACGCGCGCATCGAGCAGTTCGACCGCGACACCCGGGCGCCGCGCACGGTGGTGGACACCATCGCCGACAACGCCGCGAACGCCGGCATCGTGCTCGGCGGCCGGCCGATGAAGCCCGACGCGGTGGACTGGCGCTGGGCCGGCGCGCTGCTGTTCAAGAACGGCGTGATCGAGGAGTCGGGCCTGGGCGCAGCGGTGCTCAACCATCCGGCCAACGGCGTGGCCTGGCTGGCCGGCAAGCTCGCCGCCCACGGCGAGCGGCTGGAGGCCGGCGAGATCGTCCTCGGCGGCTCGTTCACCCGGCCGGTGCCCTGCGCCGCGGGCGACACCTTCCATGCCGACTACGGGCCGCTCGGCTCGATCTCGGTTCACTTCGCCTGACCCCGGAGCACGGACCATGGCCTCCCCTGCGCTGGACGTGGCCGGCATCGCCGTCTCGCCCGACCACTACATCGACGGCACGCGCGTGGCGTCGCCCGAAACCTTCGAGGTCCACTGCCCCATCGACCAGCAGGTGCTCGGCCGCGTCGCCGAGGGCCTCGACGTGCACGTCGAGGCCGCCATCGCCGCGGCGCAGCGCGCCTTCCCGGCGTGGAGCGCCCTCGGCGCGGCCGGGCGCAAGCCGTTCCTCGACCGCTTCGCCGCCGAGATCGGCCGGCGCGCCGACGACTTCTGCCGGCTGGAGAGCCACGACGCCGGCGTGCTGCTCTCGCGCATGCGCCACGGCGTGGTGCCGCGCGCGATGCTCAACCTCACGTGGTTCGCCGAGCAGGCGCTGACGCTGCAGGACCGGCCGATCGAGACGGCGCAGGCGCACCACCGCGTGCGCCACGACCCGGCCGGCGTGGCCGCGATCGTCACGCCGTGGAACGCGCCGCTGATGCTGTCCACCTGGAAGCTCGGGCCGGCGCTGGCGGCAGGCGACACCTGCATCCTCAAGCCGCCCGAGTGGGCGCCGCTGACCTGCTCGCTGCTGGCCGACGCGGCGCAGGCGGCCGGCCTGCCGCCGGGGGTGTTCAACGTGGTGCAGGGCAGCGGCGCGACGACCGGCGCGCGGCTGGTGGCCGATGCGCGCATCGCCCGCATCTCGTTCACCGGCTCGGTGCCCACGGCGCGCCGCATCGCGCAGGCGGCCGGCGCCAACCTCGTGCCCTGCAGCCTGGAGCTCGGCGGCAAGAGCCCGTTCATCATGCTGGAAGACGCCGACCTCGACAACGCCGCCGCCACGGCCGCGCTGATGTACCGCAACGCCGGCCAGGTGTGCCTGGCGGGCACGCGGCTGCTGGTGCACGAGCGCATCGCCGGGGCCTTCACCGCCGCGCTGCGCGGCCACGTGGAGAAGCTGGCCGTCGGCGACCCGCGCGACGAGGCCACCGAGGTCGGCCCCATCATCCACCCGCGCCAGGTCGAGCGCGTGCTGGGCTTCGTCGACCGCGCGGTGGCCGCCGGCGCCACGCTGGCGTGGGGCGGCGCGCGCCACGCGTACGGTGCGCAGTACGTCCAGCCCACGCTGCTCACCGGCGTGCGGCAAAGCGACGAGATCGTGCAGAACGAGGTCTTCGGCCCGGTGCTCACGCTGCAGACCTTCGCGGACGACGACGAGGCCGTGCAGCTCGCCAACGGCACCGACTACGGCCTGGGCGGCGTCTGCTACGGCGAGACCGCGCACGCCGCCGCGGTGGCCGAGCGCGTGCGCACCGGCTTCATCTGGGTCAACAGCTTCGGCATCCGCGACCTGGCCGCGCCCTTCGGCGGCATCAAGCGCTCCGGCATCGGCCGCGAGGGCGGCGACTGGAGCTTCGAGTTCTTCTGCGACGTGAAGGACGTCGTGCTGCCGAAGCAGGCCTTCCGCGCCAGCTTCAGCCACCGCTAGGACACACACCATGGGACAGATCGTCGGCGCCGCCCTCGTGTCGCACCACCCCGGCCTGATGCAGTGCGAGGAGTTCCGCCGCGCGATGGGCGCGGGCGAGGACTCCGATCTCATCGCCGGCTACGCGCGGCTGCGCGAGCGCATCGACGCCGCGCGGCCCGACGTGGTGGTGGTCTTCGATTCGCACTGGTTCACCACCGGCTACCACCTGGTGGATGCCGGCAGGCACTACCGGGGCAGCTACGTCTCGGACGAGATGCCGTGGTACCTGCACGGCGTGCCCTACGACTACCGCGGCCTGCCGGCGCTGGCGCACGCGATCGAGGCCGTCTCGCGCGAGCGCGGCGGCTACAACCGCGCCATCGCGCACCCGGAACTGGGGCGCCAGTACGCCACCATCAACCTGGTCAAGCACCTGCGCCTGGAGCTGAGCGACACGCCGGTCGTCACCGTCAGCTCGTGCCAGAACTGCGCCTGGCCGCACTTCCTGAAGTCGGGCGAGGCGGTCGGCGAGGCCATCCGCCGCAGCGGCTTCAGGGCCGTGCTGCTCGCCTCCGGCGCGCTCAGCCACCGCTTCAACGACATCGAGTGGAAGCCCCGGCACCCGCGCATCTTCCACGAGAGCAACGTCTCGCGGCCCGAGAACATCGCCAGCGACAAGGGCGCGATCGAGTGGATGGCACAGGGCCGGCACGACACCATCGTCGAGCGCTGGGACGACGAGTACCGCAAGCTGCCCTGGGAAGCCTTCGGCGCGCACTACCTGCAGATGCTGGGCGCGCTGGGCGGCGCCGGCTGCCGCGCGCGGGGCGAGCCGCTGTCGGCCTACGAGAACGCGCGCGGAACCGGCAACATCCACGTCTGGTTCGAGCAGTGAGGAGGCCATGAATTTCGAATTCCCGTTCCGCGAGCTGCCGGCGGTGCTGCGCGGCCCGCGCATCGAGCGGCGGCGCGTGCTCGTCGGCGGCAGCGCCTTCTGGGGCACGATGGACGACGACGGCCGGCACCTGCGACTCGACGACGGCCGGCGCATCGACGCCGACGCCGCCAGCTGCCTGCCGCCGGTGAGCCCGGGCAAGATCATCGCGGTGCACATCTCGTACAGCTCGCGCAGCCTGGAGACGCGCAACAAGCCGCGGCCCGCCGACACGCCCACCTACTTCACGAAGCCGGCCACGGCGCTCAACGGCCACCGCGGGCAGATCCTCAAGCCCGCCGACTGCCGCTACCTCAACTACGAGGGCGAGGTCGCGGTGGTCATCTCGCGCACCTGCCGCAACGTCACGCCCGACGAGGCCTGGGACTTCATCGAAGGCTTCTGCCCCGCGCTCGACATGGGGCTGCAGGACTTCCGCGACACCGACCAGGGCAGCATGCTGCGCGTGAAGGGCGCCGACACGCTGCTGCCCATCGGCCCGGGCCTCGTGCGCGGCGTCAACCTCTTCGAGCAGACGCTGCGCACCTACGTCAACGGCCGGGTCGTGCAGGAGGCGCACATCGGCGACGAGACGATCTGGGGCCCGCACTACCTCATCGCCGACATCGCGCGCCACATCACCCTGCTGCCGGGCGACGTGATCCTCACCGGCACGCCCTGCCATTCGCGCAGCGTCGACGCGGGGGACGTGGTCGAGTGCGAGATCACCGGCCTCGGCCGGCTGAGCGGCACCGTCGCCGCGGTCGACCCGCCGCGCGCCGCCGCGCTCGGCGTGGGGCATGCGCCCGCCGATTCGCCCGAGGTGCGCCGCGTCGCGCTCGGCGTCGACGAGCGCGTGCCCGCGCACCTGAAGGAGAACCTGCGCCGCGCAAAGGAGCACGCGCGATGACGAAGGTGTGCATCGTCGGCGCCGGCGCGATCGGCGGCTTCATCGGCACGCGGCTGGCGGCGGCCGGCCGGGCGCAGGTCAGCGCGCTCGCGCGCGGCGCGACGCTGGCCGCGCTGCAGGCGCACGGCTGGCGCCTGCGCGGCGCCGACGGCGAACTGCAGGCGCCGGTGCAGGCCTCGGCCCATGCCGCCGACCTGGGCGTGCAGGACCTGGTGGTGATCGCCGTGAAGGGGCCGGCACTGACCGAGGTCGCGCGCGGCATCGCGCCGCTGCTGGGCCCGCGCACCGTGGTGCTGCCGGCCATGAACGGCGTGCCGTGGTGGTTCTGCGCCGGCCTGCCGGGCTTCGACGCCGCGCCGCTGGAGAGCGTGGACCCCGGCGGCGTGGTCGCGAACGCGGTGCCCCTCGGCCAGGTGCTCGGCTGCGTCGTGCATGCGAGCACCGCCGTGGCGCAGCCGGGCGTGGTGCAGCACAGGATGGGACAGGGCCTCATCGTCGGCGAGCCGCGCGGCGGCCGCAGCGCGCGCGCGCAGGCGGTGTGCGACCTGCTCGCGCACGCCGGCTTCGACGTCACGCACAGCGAGGACGTGCGCTACGACATCTGGTACAAGCTCTGGGGCAACCTGACGATGAACCCGGTGAGCGCCCTCACCGGCGCCACCATCGACCGCGTGCTCGCCGACCCGCTGGTGCGCGCCTTCTGCTCGGGCGCGATGCGCGAGGCGGCGGCCGTCGGCGCGCGCATCGGCTGCGCCATCGCGCAGACGCCGGAAGACCGCCACGCGGTCACCGCCCGGCTGGGCGCCTTCAAGACCTCGATGCTCCAGGACGTGGAGGCGCACCGCACGCTCGAGCTCGACGCCATCGTCGGCGCGGTGGCCGAGATCGGCCGGCGCGTGGGCGAGCCGGTGCCGCACGTCGACGCGCTGTTCGGCCTCACCCGGCTGTTCGGCCGCGTGCACGGCCTGTATCCGCAGGGCTGAGGCGGGTTCGCGTTCAGGGCACAAGAACCCCACGAAAGCCCGTTCGCACCGAGCTTGTCGAAGGGGCTGAGGTCTCGAAGGGCCTCCTGGCGCACACGGGGCTCCCTTCGCGCGCGCCCTTCGATGCCTCAGGGCGAACGGGAGGATGTCCGACCCTGCGCTCATTCCAGGCGGATGCCCGCCTTCTTCACCAGCCGCGCATAGCGGGCCTGCTCGGCGGCGAAGAACTCGGCAGCCGCCTCGGGCGTGCCCAGCGTCAGGAAGTCGTCGCGCCGGGCGAAGCCGGCCTTCACCTCTTCGTCGTTGAAGGCGGCCCGGATGGCGTCGTTGAGCCGCGCGACCTGCGCCGCGGGCAGGCCCTTGGGGCCGATCACCGCGAACCAGCCGGCCACGTCGACCTCCGGGAAGCCCTGTTCGGCGATCGTCGGCAGGTCGGGCAGCGAGGCGACGCGCTGCCGGCCCATCACGCCGATGGCGCGCAGGGCGCCGCTCTTCACGTGGCCCTGCACCGCCGCCAGCGCGCCCACGCCCATCTCGACCTGGCCGGAAATGATGTCGGTGATCATCGGCCCCATGCCCTTGTACGGGATGTGCCGGATCTCCACGTCCGCGGCCTCGACGAACATCGCGCCCGCCAGGTGGATGATGGTGCCGTTGCCCGAGGAGGCGTAGTTGCAGGCGTTCGGCCGCGCCTTGAGGAAGGCCTGAAGTTCCTTCGCGTCGCGGACCGGGACCTTGGCGGGGTTGGCCACCAGCACGAAGGGCGAGCCGCCGACCACCGAGATCGGCGTGATGTCGGCGAGGCCGTCGTACGGCATCTTCCTGAAGACGCTCGGGTTGACGGCATGGTTGTTGGAGACGAAGGCGATGGTGTGGCCGTCGGGCGCGGCCTTGACCAGCGCCTGCGTGCCGGTGATGCCGCCCGCGCCCGGCAGGTTCTCGATCACCACCGGCTGGCCCCCCAGCGCCCTGCCGAGCGCGGCCTGCGCAGAGCGCACGATGACGTCGACGCCGGAGCCGGCCCCCACCGGCAGGATCACGCGCAGCGGCGACGGCGGCTGGGCGACGGCCCGGCCCGCGGCAGCCGCGGCGGCAAGGGCGATGAGTGCGCGGCGGGAACACCTGAACGTGGACATGCTTGTCTCCTTGTGATGTGGGATGGGGAGCGGGTCAGGCCCCGGCGGGGCCGGGGGTCTTCAGGGCGGCGAGCACCTCCTGCGTGTGCTCGCCGACCTGCGCCAGCGGCATGCGCACGCCCGGCCGCCGGCCGCCCATCAGCAGGGGCAGCAGCACGACCCGGGCCGAGCCGCCGTCGCCGGTGGCCATGTCGGCCAGGCCGCCGCTGTCGAGGAGGTGGCGGTCCGCGACGAGCTGGTCCGGCCGCACCACGGGCGCATAGGGCAGGCCGGCCGCTTCGAGCCTCGGCGCCAGGTCGGCCGCGCGATGGCGCGCCAGCGTCTGCGCCAGGTCGGCCAGCAGCCGCGGCCGCGCCGCCACGCGCTGTGCGTTGGTGGCCAGCTGGGGGTCGGCGGCGAGGTCGGCCCGGTCGATGACCTCGCACAGCGTGCGGAACTGCTTGTCGCTCACCGCACCGATGAACAGCTGCTCGCCGTCCGCCAGCGTGAAGGTGTCGTACACGCTCCATGCCGAGACGCGCTCCGGCATCGGCGGGGGCGATTCGCCCGTCATCTGGAACTGCATCATGTGCTGCGCGGCCAGCAGGCAGCAGTTCTCGAACAGCGCGCTCTGGACCTCCTGGCCGCGGCCCGTGCGCTCGCGCTCGCGCAGCGCCGCCAGCACGCCGATGGCGGCGAACATGCCGCCCATGATGTCGTTGACCGACGCGCCGGCGCGCAGCGGCTTGCCGCGCGGGCCGGTCATGTAGGTGAGGCCGGCCATGTTCTGCACCACCTCGTCGAGCGCGAGCCGGTGCTCGTAGGGGCCGGGCAGGAAGCCCTTGTGCGAGGCGTAGACGAGCCGCGGATTGAGCGCCTTCAGCGCCTCGTAGCCCAGGCCCAGGCGGTTCATCAGCCCGGGGCGGAAGTTCTCGAGCAGCACGTCGCACTGCGCGATCAGCTCTTTGGCGGTGGCCAGCCCCTGCGGCGCGTGGACGTCGATCACGACGCTCTTCTTGTTGCGGTTGAAGCTGCGGAAGAAGCCGATGCCCAGGCCCGGCAGCTGCCGCGTCTTGTCGCCGCCGGGCGGCTCGACCTTGATCACCTCGGCGCCGAGGTCGGCGAGGATCATCCCGCAGGTCGGCCCCATCACCATGTGGGTGAACTCGACCACCCGCAGGCCCGACAGCGGCAGCGCATCCTCTTGCGTCGTCATCGCGGGCTCCCGGTCCCGCAGGCGGCGGGCGCCGCGGCGCGGAAGGTGCGCGGCAGGCCCGCGCGCCAGAGCGTGCCGTGCGTCGGCTCGCCGGCGATCCAGCCGGCCACGCGCGCGCGCAGCGCGAGCAGCGCGGGCAGGTCCAGCCCGGTGGACACACCCATCGCCTCCAGCATGAAGGCGAGGTCCTCGGTGCTGGCGTTGCCGCTTGCGCCCGGCGCATGCGGACAGCCGCCGATGCCGGCGAGCGACGCGTCGAAGCGCGCCACGCCCAGCTGCAGCGCCGCGAGCACGTTGGCCAGCGCCAGGCCGCGCGTGTCGTGGAAGTGGCCGCACCAGAACCGGTCGCCGGCGATCCGCAGCGCACGCTCGAACAGCCGGCCGACGGACGCCGGGTCGGCATAGCCCACCGTGTCGGCCAGGCTCACGCGGTCGGCGCCGGCGTCCAGCAGTGCCTGCAGGAGGCGCAGCACCTCGCCCGGCGCCACCTCGCCCTGCAGCGTGCAGCCGAAGGCCGTGCCGACGCCGCCCTCGATGAGCGTGCGCCGCCCCGAGGCGTCCCGCGCGGCGCGGATGCGCCGCACCTCGGCGACCACCTCGTCCGGCGTCTTGCGCAGGTTGGCGAGGCTGTGGGCATGGCTGGCGGACAGCGGCACGATCAGCAGGTCCGCGTCGCCGGCGAGCGCCGCCTCGGCGCCGCGCAGGTTGGGCACCAGCACCGAGGCGAACAGCCCGGGAATCGTCTTGGCATGGGCGAGCAGCTCGCTGGTGTCGGCCAGCTGGGGCAGCAGGCGGGCCGGCACGAACGAGCCGACCTCGATCTCGCGCTGGCCGGCGGCGAAGGCCGCGCGGATCCATTCGCGCTTGCGCTCGGTCGGCACCCGGGTGCCGATGCTCTGCAGGCCATCGCGCAGGCCGACCTCGCGGATCACTGCGCGGCGTGGCAGGGGCGTCATGGGTCTTTCGTCTCCGTCGTGGGGCGGCGCGGGCGAGCCGCCGGCCGGGAGAAATCTAGAGATTCCTTGATCGTCGGCAAAGCGGTAAATTGGCAGCATCAAAGTTCCGGATCGGAATCCCTCGGATGCTCGACGTCGACCCCAAGTCGCTGCGGCTCTTCGCCGCCGTCTGCGATGCCGGCAACATCAAGCAGGCGGCGGCGCAGGAGCACATCGAGCCCTCGGCGATCAGCAAGCGCATCGCGCAGCTCGAGGCCCGCCTCGGCGTGCCGCTGCTGGTGCGCGGGCGCCGCGGCGTGCAGGTCACGCCGGCCGGCCAGGCCCTGCTGGAGCACACGCGCACGCTGCTGTTCACGCTCGACCGCCTGCAGTCGGACGTGGCCGCCTTCGCCGGCGGCATCAAGGGGCAGGTGCGGCTGGTGGCCAGCGCGTCGGCGATCGCCGAGACGCTGCTCGACGACCTGGCCGCCTTCATGGCCCGGCCCGGCCACGGCGAGATCCGCATCGACATCGAGGAGCGCATCTCGCGCGACATCGTGCGCAGCGTGCGCGAGGGCTCGGCCTCCATCGGCGTGTGCTGGGACATGGTCGACTTCGCCGGCCTCGCCCACCAGCCCTACCGCGAGGACGAGCTGGTGCTGGCCGTGCCGCGCGGCCACCCGCTCGCGCGGCGCCGGCGCGTGCGCCTGGTGCACACGCTCGCGTTCGACCACGTCGGGCTGCCGCCGGCCACCGCGGTGCACACCATGCTCGGGCGCGCCGCGGCGCGGGCGGGCGGGCGCCTGAACTACCGCGTCATCGTGTCCAACTTCGACGCCTCGCTGCGCGTGGTGGCGGCGGGCCTGGCCGTCGCGGTGATCCCGCGGCTCGTGGTGGAGCGGGCCGCGGATCCCGGCATCGCCGGCATCGCGCTGGCCGAGCCCTGGGCCCGGCGCCGCTTCGCCATCTGCTGCCGCGACCCGCAGGCGCTCACGCCGGCGGCGGCACGCCTGGCGGCGCATCTCGCCGCCTGCGCGGCGCGGCCCGTGTCGTCCTAGGCGCGTCCTGGCGGGCGCCGGCCCACGACGGCAGCCAGGTGCGCAGGCTCTCGGCGAAGCTCTCGCCGGCGGGCGACAGCGCCCGCAACCGCGGCGTGTAGAGGCACACCTTGCGCAGCGTCTCGGGGCCGACCACGCGCTTCATCCGCAGGCCGAACGGCTCGGCGAGCACGCCGATGTAGCCCGGCGCGAGCGTGGCGACGAGCCCCTGGGCCGCGAGGCCGAGCGCGCTGGTGATGTTGTCGACCACGTCGACCGGCGCGATGCGCGAATCGTCCGGCGCGCTCAGGCGCATCTGGTCGACGCTGAGCTCATGGTCGCGCCCCGCGGCGACGAGCGGCACCTGCCGCAGGTCGGACCAGCGCACCGTGCGCCTGCCGGCCAGCGGGTGCGTCCCGGCGCACCAGAGCACCCAGGGGCTGTCGAACAGGTCGTGGCGCAGCACGTCGGGCGACGTGGCCCGGTCCGGGCCCACGGCCAGGTCGACGTCGCCGGCGGCCACCGCGTCGACCAGCCCGTCGACCGCGACGTCGCGCACCCGCACCACGACGCGCGGGCGCGCCTGCTGGTAGGCCCGGATCGCCGCCGGGATGGCCGTGGCGGCCAGCACCAGCGGCGCGCCGACGCGCACGACGCCGGCCGCCCGGTTGCGCACGTCGTCGGCCGCGCTCTCGGCCGCGCGCACGTAGCGGATCACGCTCTGCGCCGAGGCGAGGAAGTCGCGCCCGGCGCTGGACAGCGTGACCCGGCGGGTCGTGCGGTCGAACAGGCGGAAGCCCAGCACGTTCTCCAGCTCCGCGACGAGCTGGCTCACCGCCTGGGCCGTGAGCCCGAGCCGGCCGGCCGCCGCGCTGAAGCTGCACTGGTCCGCGACCGTCACGAAGGCCTCGATCTGGCGCAGGGTGAATCGGGTCAGCGGCATGCGGCGATTGTCGGCCGGCGGCGGGGGCTCAGCGCTCCTCGGCGGCGTCGGGCGAGCCGCCCGCTGCGATCTCCTCGACCATCACCTTCTTCCACGCCGCGATGCGCGACTCCGTGACCGTGGTCGCATGCGCCGCGATGCTCACCGACAGCCGCGGCGTGCCGCCGGGCTCGGGCACGATGGCGCCCATGCCGAAGCCGTCGTCAACCACCGTGCCCTGGCTGATGGCGAAGCCGGTGCGCCGCGTCAGCGCCACCGCGGCGCGCAGGCTGCCCTCGTCGATGCGCGGGTAGCGCGCCAGGCCCGGCGCGATGGTGCGGATGACCTCTTCGGTGCGCGCCGGCGCCAGCGCCGCGAGCAGCGCCGTCGCCCCGGCGCCCACGCCGAGCAGCCGCCGCTGGCCCACGTCCACCGGCACGAAGCGCACGACGCCGCTGCCGTCGACCTTCAGCAGGCACACCGCCTCCACGCCGCTGCGGCGCATCAGGTAGGCGGTGACGCCGGTGCGCCGCGCCACCGCCTCGACGGCCGGGCGCCAGTGCAGCACGTCGGTCGCGCTGGAGATCGGCGTGAGGCTCAGCTCGTGGATGAGCGGCCCCATGCAGTAGTGCCGGCCGTCGGGCGCGCGGTCGACCAGGCCTTCGTCCTGCAGGCACTTGAGGATGCGGTGCGCCGTGGACCGCGGCAGGCCGACGCGCTGCGCGATGCCGGCGAGCGAGGCGCCGCCCGCGCCGGCCTGGGCGATGGCGCGCAGCAGGCCGGCGGCGCGGCGCAGCGCCTGCGTGCCGTCGGGCCTTTCGTCGGATGCCCCTTCGGGTTTCTTCTGAGCCATGCCGTCCATGTTACGGAACGCGGCGGGGCTGATTTCCCCGCTTGGGCGGCAGCGCCGTTCACCCGAGACTGTGGGCTTCCCGTCGGGGCAGTCACGCACCCGGCGGCTCCGCCGGCAGCGGCGGGTTTGTTCCATCAGATGGACATCTGGAGACACACGCATGCAGGCAACACACGAGACCCGGGCGCTCACGCGCCGCCACTGGATGACGCAGGCCGGCGGCTGGCTGCTGGCGTGCGGCGCGCTGGCGGGGGCGCCGGCGCTGGCGCAGGACGCCTTCCCGAGCAAGCCGGTGCGCGTCGTCGTGCCCTACGGCGCCGGCGGCTCGAACGACCTGATGGCGCGCGTCTTCGCCGAGCGGCTGAGCGGCATCCTCAAGCAGCAGGTCTACGTCGAGAACAAGCCCGGCGCGGCCGGCGTGATCGGCGCCGAGATGGTGGCCAACAGCGCGGCCGACGGCCACACCGTGCTCTTCGTCGGCGGCGGCAGCATGACGCCGGTGCTCATCAAGGACCTGAAGTTCGACCTGCTCGGCCGCCTCGACCCGCTGATGCCAATCGCCCGCGGCGGCATGACCCTCATGGTGAGCTCGAAGGTGCCGGCCAGGACGCTGCCGGAATTCATCGAGTGGGCCAAGGCGCAGAAGGGCCAGGTCAACTACTCGTACACCGCGGGCAGCGTGGTGCTCGCCACCGAGATGCTGCGCGAGCGCACCGGCTTCTCGGCCGTGGGCGTGCCCTACAAGGGCTCGGGCGAGGCCATCACGGCGATGCTCTCGGGCGACATCCACCTCGCGCTCGACACGCCGCTGCAGTACCTGCCGATGATCAAGGACGGCCGGCTGCGCGCCCTGGCGCACGGCGGCCAGGAGCGCACGCCGGTGCTGCCCGACGTGCCCACGCTCGCCGAGCTGGGCTACGGCGACCTGCAGTTCGCCGTCTCCTTCGGCGCCTGGGTGCCCAAGGGCACGCCGGCCGCCGCCGTGGACCGGCTCAACGCCGCCTTCAACGAGGTGCTCAAGCAGCCCGACGTGCGCCAGCGCCTGGTCGACGCCGCGATGTCGCCCACCGGCGGGCCGCCGAAGGGCCACCACGACCAGATCGCCGGCGAGCAGGCGTGGTGGGCCAAGGCCGCCAGGAAGATCGGCTACACGCCCAAGTAGGCAGGCACGCGCATGGACTTCGCCTGGTCGGCGCAGGAGGCCGCGCTGCGCGAGCGGCTGCGCGCCCTGCTGCGCCGCGAGCTGCCGAGCGACTGGGAGGCGGTCACCCGCCACGGCCCGGCCTCGCCGGAGCAGACGGCCTTCTCGCTCGAGTTCTGCCCCAAGCTCGCCGCCGCGGGCCTGCTGGTGCCGCACTGGCCGCGCGAATGGGGCGGCCGCGACGCGCCGCCCTGGGAGCACTTCATCCTCGGCGAGGAGCTGTGGGCCGCGGGCGAGCCGCGCGGCGCGCAGTACATGAACGTCAACTACATCGGGCCGACGATCATGCGCTTCGGCACGCCCGCGCAGAAGGATCGCTTCCTGCCCGACATGGCGGCCGGCCGCGCGATCTGGTGCCAGGGCTTCTCCGAACCCTCGGCCGGCTCGGACCTGGCGGCGCTGCGCACGCAGGCCGAGCCGCGCGGCGACGCGTACGTCATCAACGGCAGCAAGGTGTGGACCTCGTACGCGGGGCTGGCGCGGCACTGCTTCCTGCTCGCCCGCACCGGCGGGCCGGGCAAGAGCGGCATCGGCATCTTCCTCGTGCCGATGGACACGCCGGGCATCGTGGTGCGTGCCATCCCGTCGCTCGTCGGCGAGGGCGACATCCACGAGGTGTTCTTCACCGACGTGGTGGTGCCCGCCTCGGCGCGCCTGGGCGCCGACGTGCAGGCCTGGCCCATCATCCGCTATGCGCTGTCGCTGGAACGCGTGGGCATCGCGCGCTATGCCTTCGCGCGGCGCGTGCTCGACCGCATGGTGGCCGAGCTGCGATCGCGCGGCCACTTCGACGATCCACTCGTGAAGGCGCGCGCCGGCCAGGCGCTGGCGGCCTGCGAGGCGGCGCGCCAGCTCGTCTACCGCGTGGTCGACCAGCGCGCGCGCGGCCTGCCGCCGAGCGCCGACGCCAACCTCGCGCGCGTGGCCGTGGTGGCGGCCGAGAACGCGGTGGCCGACTTCGGCCTGGACGAGCTCGGCGACGCCTTCGCCGGCGCCACGCACCCGCTCTTCATGCAGCACCACGAGCGCGCGATCACCGCCGGCATCGCCTCGGGCGCGGCCGAGATCCAGCTCAACCTCGTCGCCTCCGAAGCACTGCAGCTGCCGCGGGAGGCACGCGCATGAACCTCGACTTCAACGCCGACCAGCAGGCGCTGCTCGATGCCGTGGAGAAGGTGGCGGCGCGCCACCGCCAGGCGCCGGCGCGGCCCGAGCGCTGCGAGTACTCGGCGGCACTCGAACGCGACCTGATCGACGGCGGCTTCTTCGAGGCCGCAGCCATCGACGAGCTCGGCCCGGTGGCCGCGGCCGCCGTGGTGATGGCGCTGGCGCGGCTGCCGCTCGCGGCCGAGGCCGCCGCGTCGGCCCTGCTCGCGCCGATGCTGGGCGCGGCCCTGCCGGGGCCGTTCGCCGTGGTGCAGGCGGGCGCGGAAGCGGCGCCCACGCGCTTCCTGCCGGTGGCGCGCACGCTCGTGCGCCTCGGCGACGACGCGGTGCACACCGCGCCGCTGGCGCCGGAGGCGGTGCAGGCCACCGACACGCTGTTCGCCTACCCGATGGGCGTCTTGCGCGAGCCGGCGTCGCTGACCTGGACGCGGCATGACGCCGACCCCGCCGCCGTGCGCGAACGCTGGCGCGTGACCATCGCCGCGGAGATCGCCGGCTGCCTGGCCGCCGGCCACGCCGCGGTGCTGGAACACGTGAAGGAGCGCCGCCAGTTCGGCCGCCCGCTGGGCAGCTTCCAGGCGGTGCAGCACCGGCTGGCCGAATGCGCCGTGCTGATCGAGGGCGCGCGCTGGCTGGCGCTGAAGGCGGCCGGCACCGGCACGGCGCTCGACGCGCGCCTGGCCGTCGCGCAGGCGCAGCGCATCGCCACGCGCGTGAGCTACGACCTGCACCAGTTCATGGGCGCGATGGGCCTGACGCTGGAACACCCGCTGCACCGCTGGACCTACCGCGCCAAGCACCTGCGCGCGGAGCTCGGCGGCGCCAACCGCCACTTCATCGCCGCCGCCGAGGCCGCCTGGCCGGCCGGCCCCCACGAAGGACATCCATGAAACGCCTGCCGCTCACCGGCATCCGGGTGCTGGACCTGAGCCGCATCCTCGCCGCGCCGCTGGCGGCGCAGTCGCTGGGCGACCTCGGCGCCGAGGTGATCAAGGTCGAGCGCCCCGGCCGCGGCGACGAGGCCCGCCGCTGGGGCCCGCCCTTCCTCAAGGACCGCGAAGGGCGGGACACGCGCGAGTCGCCGATGTACCTCAGCGCCAACCGCAACAAGCGCTCGGTGACCATCGACCTGTCGCGCCCCGAGGGCCAGGACCTGGTGCGGCGCCTGGCCGAGCGCAGCGACGTGCTGATCGAGAACTACAAGGTCGGCGACCTCAAGCGCTACGGGCTCGACTACGAGGCGATGCGCCGCGTCAACCCGCGCCTCGTCTACTGCTCGGTGACGGGCTTCGGCCAGACCGGCCCCGCAAGCAGCCTGCCCGGCTACGACACCGTGTTCCAGGCGATGAGCGGGCTGATGAGCGTGACCGGCCTGCCCGACGGCGTGCCCGGCGGCGGACCGATGAAGACGGGGCCGAGCCTCGCGGACTTCATGGCCGGCCAGTTCGCCACCGCCGGCATCCTGGCGGCGCTGTACGAGCGCGACACGCATTCCGGCGAAGGCGCGCACATCGACATCGCGCTGCTGGACAGCACCATCGCCGCGCAGACGCATTCGCTCGCCACCTACCTCGCCACCCACACCGTGCCGCCGCGCCGCGGCACCGAAGGCAACGGCGGGCTGCCCTCGCAGGCCTTCGCCTGCGCCGACCGCAGCATCATCGTGATCTGCGGCAGCGAGGACCAGTACCGCACGTTCTGCCGGGTGCTGAAGCACCCCGAACTGGCCGACGACGAGCGCTTCTCCAGCAACGCGCGGCGCCTGCAGCACCGCCGCGAGCTCGCCGCCACCTTCGGCGCGCTGACGGCGCAGTGGCCCTCCAACGACCTGCTGGCGGCGCTGGGCGCGGCGGGCATCCCCAGCGGCCCGGTGAACACCTACCCCGAGGTCTTCGCCGACCCGCAGGTGCGGCACCGCGGCCTCACGATCACCGCCGAGCATGCGCAGGCCGGGCCGGTGAAGTTCTTCGGCAGCCCGATCCGCTTCGCCGGCGTGGCCGACCGCCCGCCGATGGCCCCGCCGGTGCTGGGCCAGCACACCGACGAGGTGCTGCGCGAGCTGCTGGGCCTCGACGCCGCCGCGATCGCCGGGCTGCGCGAGAGAGCCGTCGTCTGACGCGCCGCGGCACGCCCGACCCGCGCAGGAGAACGTGATGGCGAACTACCGGACGCTGCAGCTCGCGGTCGACGACGGCGTCGCCCGCGTGACCCTGAACCGGCCCGAAGCGCTCAACGCGATCGATGCGCGCATGGCCGACGAGTTGGTCGACGCGCTGCAGGCGATCGACGGCGACGCCGACGTGCGCGCGCTCGTGCTGCACGGCGCCGGCGGCAACTTCTGCGCCGGCGGCGACGTGCGCGGCATGAGCGAGGCCGGACCCCGCACCCCGGCATCGGCCCGCGCGGCAATGGGCCGCTACCGGCGGCTG
Organism: Rubrivivax sp.; assembly: GCA_044508835.1. GTDB lineage: Bacteria > Pseudomonadota > Gammaproteobacteria > Burkholderiales > Burkholderiaceae_C > JAKFDI01. The sequence goes on along the minus strand of JBIQHD010000031.1, from coordinate 23,504 downwards.
ACGCAGGCGCTGCACCAGGTCGAGCGCCCCGTGATCGCCGCCGTGGACGGCGTCGCCTTCGGCGCGGGCTTCAGCCTGGCGCTGCTGGCCGACGTCGTGCTGCTCGCCGAGCGCGCGCGGCTGTCGATGGTGTTCGGCCGGGTGGGCCTGATCCCGGACTGCGGCGCGCTGTACACGCTGCCCCGCCTCGTCGGCCCGCAGCGCGCGAAGGAGCTGGTCTTCTCCGCACGCGAGATCGGCGCCGCCGAGGCGCTGCGGCTCGGCCTCGCGCTCGAGGTGCGGCCGAGCGACGAGCTGCTGCCCCGCGCGCTCGCCCTCGCCGCCTCCTGGCGCGGCGCCTCGCCGCTGGCGGTCTCCCTCGCGAAGAACGCGCTGAACCGCGCCTCGGAGAGCGACCTCTCCACGCTGCTGGACCTCGAGGCGGCAGGCCAGGCGCTGGCGATGACCAGCGACTACCACCGCGAGGCGGTGCGCCGCTTCGTCGCGAAGAAGGCGCCGCTCTTCGGGGGCGGAGCGCCAGCTGGCGACCGGCCGGCACTCGATGCCCGAGCCTGAACACCGGCAGCCAGCCTCGATCCGCTAGAAAGACGAGCACAAAGCAAAACGCCCACCGTGAAGTGGGCGTCTTGCTATCGGCCGAAGCCTCGTATTTTGTTGCGGGGGCTCGCAACGAGAGTAAGAGACGCTATCGCATCAGCTCGCATTAAAAACCGGGCAATCGAAAATAGCCCTTAATACAGCGCTCCTGACGAACCGCGATTTGGATGTGGTTCTTGCGACGGAACGTCGCTCCTGGGTACACCTCGTCGCCCTCGATAAACGCTGCGCGCACGCTATCGTAAGCCGGCAAATTCGCCGAATGACGCAGTTGATGGAGGTGGTGAATTACCACCTTATCGCGGTTTCGTTTCAGGCGGTCAGCTCCACCTAGATTCTCCGGCAACTGGCGACCTGCGAGATCGAAAATCTCCTTAATGAAGGAGTAGGCCGCCTGAAGCTCGCCAACCACTTCGTAGTCGAGCAAATTGCAGCAGTGCCCAAGATCAAGGACTGCGCCAATGACGCATGGATCATCAATCTTCCCGCGACTTAGCTTCGGGTTATCTCGAACTTCCTTCGCGAACGCCCATGCGCGCCAAGGGTCAGCTTCCCAGAAGTAGATGCCCGAACCGAGCCAGTCGTATTCGTTGCTACTGTGTTGAAGATGACGCTTTCGGCCGCAGAGAATGTCTTCGGCCGTCGATCGGTCGCAACCGTGAAAGCCCAGCACAAGAGCTGGACTCTGCTTATAGATGACCCAGTCAGGATGCGGTACTACGGCTGGCGGATCACCCGCCATACTTCTTTTGAAGCCTACCGGTTGGGGTCAAGAAGCCGTTTTGCTTGAGGTACTCAAGAGCATCCGCTTGGTTCTTCACCGTACCGAGCAGCTTGTCGACTCGGGGCTGGACCTCCGGATCATTGAGACGCCAGAGTTTTCCGGTACGCGGGTTGACCGCCTGAGAGTCGATCAACAATTTTCCAGTCTCAGCGACTGACATGTTCCCGCTCCTTTTCTGTCTCCGAGGCTCTTCGGCCTTCGCCCGGTGGATGACTGTAGCCATGACGGCCTGTGGATAGTGTGGATAACTTCACCGCGGAGCGTGTATTCCTTGGCGCTCACCCCTCATCGCGGGGTGGGCATGAAGCAGGTAGCAGGCGACGTTCCCGGGGGGCGAGAAGACGCGGTCGATCAGCTTCCTCGCGATGCGGGGGAGCGGCGGGGCCAAGAGCGGGGATAGCGCGTCATTCAGGGTGGTGCAGGCGTCCACGAGGGTTACTCCCTTTTTGCGACCAGCACCGACCCTTCGCCAGGGGCAGCCAAGCTCCTTGTTTCGCGACCCCCTGTTTCGTTACCCGAGTGCACGCTCGATAACGTCCTGCCGACTCTTGGCCCGCTATACAAGCGCCCGCGCCAACGACATCGAAACGGCTCCGGCGGCGCGCGGCCTCGCATGCAGGCTGTACCGAGGCCATCACATAGGACCAAGAATGCGAGAAAGAAGGAACCCTCTCATGCCTGCTCCACGTGACTCGCTTGCGTGGCGAGTGATCGACTTCCTGGGGGCGAACCCTGGCGAATCGCTCACGCGGAGCGATGTGGCCACCAAGTTCGACATAGATCATGCCGTCGTAGATACGCTGCTGGCGCCGGCGGTGGACGCAGGCCAGTTGGTGCGCGATGTAGGTGGCGCTGACGGCGTCGTGTGGCGCCTGGTACAGCCGAAGGCGAAATTCCCCCAGCCCTTCACTTCCTCACTGATGGCCGCCAAGAGAGCCGCCCGCGCGCGACGAAACGCCCTGATCGACATCTCGAGCTTCGTGATCGAAAAGGACATCCCGCTTGTCGAGCCGCTGCGCCGAGAGAACCAGTGGAACAACTTGTTCTCTCAGATGATTCCGGGCGATAGCGTGAAGGTCCCGAACGAAGCGCGCATGGCACTCGCTCATGCTCAAGCCAAGTATCGGAAGACGGCCACGAACGTGACGTTCGCCATCCGCAAGATCAGCGACACGCACACCCGCATCTGGCGGACGGCGTAGCGACAGAGAGGCCGAAGCCCGCATCGAGGCTTCGGCCAGGTCTTGAGCGCCGCGGGGCACACAGAGAATCAACAAAAATGCTTGCACACATAAGCATTTATGTTTATGATTACTCCATCGACAACACAGAAAGGCGGTGAGTGAAGATCAGCGAATTCAAGAGGTGGCTGGAGACGCAGGGCGTCACGATCAAGGAGGGCGGCAGTCACTGAAAGCTCTACCTGAACGGCAAGCAAAGCGTCCTCCCTCGCCACCCAAGCAAGGAGCTGAAAGAGGGGACCCGCAAGGCGATCCTCAAGCAACTAGCGATGAAGTAATCCGGGGCGCGGCGACAGCCGCGCTCCCTTCAGCTCGGCGGCCACGTCACTGCATCAACTAAGGAATTCTCATGCGCTATCCAGCGAAGTTCCAACCGGAACCCGATGGCGGTTTCACCGTCACGTTCCGCGACATCCCCGAGGCCATCACGCAAGGCGACACCATGGAGGAAGCCACCGCCATGGCCGCCGACGCGTTGCTCACTGCCATGGATTTCTACTTCGAAGATCGCCGTGCCGTACCGGCACCGTCGAAGGCTCGCAGGGGCGAACAGATCGTCGAGTTGCCAGCGTCCGTGTGGGCCAAGGTGCTGCTGCTCAATCGGATGGTCGAGCAGCAGGTGCGGCCGGCCGACCTGGCGCGCCGGCTCGGCACCACGCCGCAGGAGGCGAGCCGAATCATGAACCTGCGCCATCCGACCAAGATCGACACGCTGTCTGCAGCGCTCTCCGCGCTGGGGCAGCGGCTCGAACTGAGCGCCGTCTAAGGCGGCGTCAGCGCGTAGTAGTCGGATTCGCAGCGCCAGCCGGCGATGCGGGCGGCGTCAGCATACGGGTCCACGACTCGAAGTCGCGCGAGGCACCGGCCGAGCACGTCGGCCAGCATTCCGGCGGCGGGGTCGGCTGTCGGGCCGCTTGAGCGAGGGGCGGAATTCTCGGCGGCGCGACTGGGGGCGAGATCAAGGGCGGCGATGCGGCTGCGCAGGCAGTCACCCGGATCATCGGCGGTCAGCCCGGCGACATCATTGAGTTCCTCGGCACCGCAGTCGGCTCATCTGTGCTGTTCAAATCGGCGGCGGCCGCGTGAGCGCACCGGGACGGCTGGTGAACAAGTCGCTGGCGCGACGATACGCCGGCCGGCAATGCGTGGGCACGGCGCTACAAGAAACTCAGCAGCGGCTGGTTCGAGATGTAGCGATTTCGAGCCTTCCCGCGCAGCCCCGCTCGTGACAAGCACCGCCTGCCCTTGCCCAATGCCGGGGTCGATGCAGTGGCCGCAACTGGCGCGAACGAATGGGCACGCTGCCGCCGGCTATCCACAGGCGGCGCTTAGGGCCGACGGATTGCGCTCTTGCGTTGCGTCAATTGCACTTTTACGTTGCGTCTTACACCTGGGCCGAAATGAACAACCCCGCCGAACAGCTACTAGCCGTTGGCGGGGCGTCTCTATCCGTGGTTGCGGGGGCTGGATTTGAACCAACGACCTTTGGGTTATGAGCCCAACGAGCTACCAGACTGCTCCACCCCGCGACTGAGCCTGCAAGTATAGCACGCAGGCGGCCCTCGATGCGAATCAAAGGCCGGCGGCGGTCAGGGTTTCGGCGAAGCGCCGGGTGTCCTGGTAGCCGATCACGCGGGTGCCGGCGATCTCGCGGCCCTGAGGGTCGAAGAAGATCGTGCCGGGCGGACCGAAGAGCGCGAAGCGCTTGAGCAGCGCGCGGTCGTCTGCGTTGTTCTGGGTCACGTCGGCCTTGAGCAGGACGGCGCCGGCCAGGCGCGCGCGCACGGCAGGATCGCTGAAGGTGAAGCGCTCCATCTCCTTGCACGAGACGCACCAGTCGGCATAGAAGTCGAGCATCACGGGGCGCCCGGCGGCGCCCACGGCGGCGTCGAGCTCGGCGGTGTTGCGCACGAGGCGGAACGGCAGGGCCTGGCTGTCCGGGCGCGAGCCGGCCAGGTGCACGAGCGGCTGCAGCGGGTCGGCGCCGCCGGAGGCCGCGCCGATCATCTGGAGCAGGCCGAAGACGCCGAGCGCCGCCGCGGCGCCCTGGCGCAGCATGCGGCGCAGGGCCGCCGCGCGGCCCGCCGCGTGAGACGTACGGAAGAGGGCCACGGCGCAGCCGATCGACAGCACGCTCCACAGCGCGAGCGCCAGCGGCGCAGGCAGCACGGGCTGCACGATCCAGAGCGCGACGCCGAGCAGCAGCACGCCGAAGAAATGCTTGACGCCCTCCATCCAGGCGCCAGCCTTCGGCAGCAGCGCGCCGGCCGACGCGCCCAGCAGCAGCAGCGGCACGCTCATGCCGCAGGCGAGCGCGAAGAGCGCCGCGCCGCCGAGCAGCACGTCGCGCGTCTGACTGAGGTACAGCAGCGCGCCGGCCAGCGGCGCGGCGACGCAGGGGCTGACGATCAGCGCCGACAGGCCGCCCATGGCGAACACCCCGGCGAAACGGCCGCCGGGCAGCCGCGCCGCGGCCGCGCCGAGGAGGTTGTGCAGCGCGTGCGGCAGCCTCAGCTCGTACAGGCCGAACATCGAGAGCGAGAGCAGGACGAGCGCCGCCGCGAAGGCGCCCAGCACCCAGGCGTTCTGCAGCGCCGCGGCGAGCCCCTCGCCCGCCAGGCCGGCGCCGATGCCGAGCGCCGTGTAGACGAGCGCCATGCCGAGCGAGTAGCCGGCCGCCAGCGCGAGGCCGCGCCCCCGCGTCGCGGGACGGCCCTGGCCGACGATGATCGACGACAGGATGGGCAGCATCGGCAGCACGCAAGGCGTGAGCGAGAGCAGCACGCCGGCGGCGAGGAAGATGCCGACGACGCTCCAGAAGCGGCCCGAGCGCAGCGCGGCGTCCAGCGGCGCCCCGTCGACGCTGGACGCGGTGTTGATGGCGACGGCGGGCGTCGCGCCGGCCGCGTCGGCGGCGGCCGCGAACGACGGCATCACGTCGCGGCCCGGCAGGATGCGCACACGGCCGTCGCCGCCGAAGCCGGCCAGGCTGACCTGTGCGCGCAGCTGCATCGGCGGGTAGCACAGGCCCTTGTCGGCGCAGCCCTGGTAGTTGACGGCCAGGGTGAAGCGCGGCGGCGCCTGCTCCACCGGCACGGCGATGCGCAGCACGTCACGGTGGGTCTCGACGTCCTTCTGGAAGGTCTCGTCGTACTTGACCTTGCCCTCGGGCAGCTGCGGCGTGCCGATCGTCGCGCCGTCGGCAGTGAAGGCGAACTGCTCGTCATAGAGGTAGTAGCCGGGCGCGACCTCGAAGGTGACCTCGACGGTGCGCGCATCGGCCGCGCGCACGCTGGCCTTGAAGGCGTCGAGCGGATCGAGGAACTCGTCGGCGGCAGCGGCCGGCGCGGCCCACAGCGCCGCCATGATGGCGAACAGCATGGCCAGCATCCGGCGGCGCGGTGCCGCGGTCGGGCGAAGGAGCGACGCCAAGGCAGTGGTCATGGAAGGAATGGACCCGGGCGGCGTGCCGCTGGTTCCGGCCGGCTACGAGAAGAAGCGCCGGCGCGTGAGCACCAGCGCGACATAGTAGCCGCTGACGGCGTACGCGGCGAGCACCGCCATCGGCGCGAGCACCTGGGGCGGCCACTGCCCGATGACGAGCGGGCGCACCAGCTCGACCGCCGCCGTGAGCGGCATCACCGCCGCCACGGCCTGCAGCCACCCGGGCATCTGCTCGACCGGGAAGTACACGCCCGAGACGAAGGTCATGGGCGTGAGCACGAGGGTGAAGTAGTAGGTGAAGAAGTCGTAGTTGCGCGCCAGGGCGTTGAACACCAGCGCGACCGACGCGAAGGTGATGCCGACGAGGCCGAGCACCGGGACCGCGAGCAGCATGGCCGGCGCGCGGCTGATGTCGAGCACGAAGATCACGGCGAGGATGGCCGCGACGGAGAACATGCTCTTGACCGCGGCCCACAGCATCTCGGCGAAGACGATGTCGTCCAGCGCGATGGGCGCGTTCATGATGCTGTCCCACGTCTTCTGCACGTGCATGCGCGAGAAGGCCGAGTACAGCGCCTCGAAGCTCGCCGCGAGCGCGCAGCTCACGGCGATGCTGCCCGAGGCGAGGTAGGTGATGTAGGGCAGGCCCTCGACCTGCCCGATCATCGCGCCCAGGCCGTAGCCGAAGGCCACCAGCGTGATCAGCGGCTCGGCGATGTTGCCGAGCACGCTGGGCACGGCGAGCTTCTTCCACACGAGCAGGTTGCGCAGCACCACGGGCCAGAAGCTCGGGGTGATGCGCGGGGCGGCGAAGAAGGCGGTGGTCATGGCGGGACTCTCAGGCCTCGTCGCGGATCTGCCGGCCGGTGAGCTTGAGGAACAGGTCTTCCAGGTTGGCCGGGCGGTGCAGGTAGCGCACGCCGTGATTCTCCGACAGCGCCTGCAGCAGCGGCTGCGGCGAGCGCAGGTAGAAGAAGACCGTCTCGCCGCTCGTCTCCACGCGCTCGGCCAGCCCGGCATGCCGCGCGGCGGCGATGCGCGCGCCTTCGCCGTAGACCTCGACCACGTCGCTTTCGAGGTGCTCGGCGATCAGCCCCCGCGGCGTGCCTTCGGCGATCTTGCGGCCGTGGTCGAGCACCAGCAGGCGGTGGCACAGGCGCTCGGCCTCGTCCATGAAATGGGTGGTGAGCAGGATCGACTTGCCCTGCTGCAGCAGGGTCTGCAGCCGCTCCCACATCAGGTGGCGCGCCTGCGGATCCAGCCCGGTGGTGGGCTCGTCCAGCAGCAGCAGGTCGGGGTCGTTGATCAGCGCCCGGCCGAGGCTCAGGCGCCGGCGCATGCCGCCGGACAGCTCGCCCGGGCGCGCCTGCGCCTTGGCCTGCAGCGCCGCGAACGCCAGCAGCCTCGGGATCCGCGCCTCGATGGTCTCGCGCGGAATGCCGAAGTAGCGGCCGTAGACGCTCAGGTTCTCCGCGCAGCTGAAGTCCGGGTCGAGGCTGTCGAACTGGGTGACCACGCCGATGCGCTTCTTCGCCTCGCGCACCTGCTGCGGGATGGGCAGGCCGAAGGCCTCGATGCGCCCGCTGTCCGGCGACACGAGGCCCAGGCACATGCGCAGGGTCGTCGTCTTGCCGGCGCCGTTGGGGCCGATCACGCCGAGGCACTCGCCGGGCGCGATGGCGAGCGACAGGTCGTCGACCACGGTGGTGCCGCCGAACTGCTTGCGGAGATGGGCGATGCGAAAGAGCGGCTCGGGCATGGGCGGTTCAGCGCGCCGGAAGCGGTGCACGACGCGGCAATGAAAAAGGCCAGCGCACGCGCTGGCCCTGCTTCATCGAAGCGCGGATCCTCACTCCGCGGCTTCGGCCTCTTCGGCAGCGGGCTCCGGGCGGTCCACCAGCTCGACGAACGCCATCGGCGCGTTGTCGCCGACGCGGAAGCCCATCTTCAGGATGCGCGTGTAGCCGCCCGGGCGCGCCTTGTAGCGCGGGCCCAGCTCGTCGAACAGCTTGCCGACGACGTCGCGGTCGCGCGTGCGGTCGAACGCCAGGCGGCGGTTCGCCACCGTCGGCTCCTTGGCCAGCGTGATCAGCGGCTCGACGACGCGGCGCAGTTCCTTGGCCTTGGGCAGCGTGGTCTTGATGGCCTCGTGCTGCAGCAGCGAATTGGTCATGTTCCGCAGCATCGCCTTGCGGTGCTCGGAAGTACGGTTCAGTTTGCGAAGTCCGTGGCGGTGACGCATGGTGCGGTTCCTTTCTCTGTATGAATGCCGGCAGCCGTGTCAGGTACTGCCGGGTGCACCGGGCCGCTCACGCGGCCCTTTCCTTCTTAACGTTTGTCGAGACCCTGGGGCGGCCAGTTCTCGAGGCGCGCGCCCAGCGTGAGCCCGCGCGACGCCAGCACTTCCTTGATCTCGTTGAGCGACTTGCGCCCGAGGTTCGGCGTCTTCAGCAGCTCGGTCTCGGTGCGCTGGATCAGGTCGCCGATGTAGTAGATGTTCTCGGCCTTCAGGCAGTTGGCCGAGCGCACGGTGAGCTCGAGCTCGTCGACGGGGCGCAGCAGGATCGGGTCGAACTGCGTGCTGCGCGCGGCGGCCGGCTGGTCGAAGGCGGCCAGGTCGCTACCCTCGAGCTGCGCGAACACGGCGAGCTGCTCGACGAGGATCTTGGCCGAGGCGCGGATCGCTTCCTCGGGCGAGATGGCACCGTTGGTCACGATCTCCATCACCAGCTTGTCGAGGTCGGTGCGCTGCTCGACGCGGGCGCTCTCGACCGTGTAGCTCACGCGTGCGACCGGCGAGAACGAGGCGTCGAGCACGATGCGGCCGATCGACTTGGTCGGCTCGTCGCCGTAGCGGCGCAGGTTGCCCGGCACGTAGCCGCGGCCCTTCTCGACCTTGATCTGCATGTCGAGCTTGCCGCCCTGCGACAGGTGCGCGATCACGTGGTCGGGGTTGATGATCTCGACGTCGTGCGGCGTCTGGATGTCGCCGGCCGTGACCGGGCCTTCGCCTTCCTTGCGCAGGACCAGCGTGACTTCGTCGCGGTTGTGCAGGCGGAACACCACGCCCTTGAGGTTCAGCATGATGTGAACCACGTCTTCCTGCACGCCGTCGACCGTGGAGTACTCGTGCAGCACGCCGGCGATCGTGACTTCCGTCGGCGCGTAACCCACCATCGACGACAGCAGCACGCGGCGCAGCGCATTGCCGAGCGTGTGGCCGTAGCCGCGCTCGAAGGGCTCCAGCGTGACTTTCGCGCGGTTCTGGCCGAGCGGCTCGACATTGATCGCTTTGGGTTTCAGCAGATTGGTTTGCATTGAGTCCTGTTCCTCTCAATACCCTCGGCTCGTTACACCGATAAGGCTGATGGACTGCGCCGGGCTGGTGACCGAACGCCCCGCGCCGGCACGCAGGGCATCACCAAGAAGAGACGCCGGCAACGACCGGCGCCCCACTATCTCTCAGGCCTTACCGCGAGTACAGCTCGACGATCAGGGCTTCCTTGATGTCGCTGCCGTGCTCGTCGCGGTCCGGGGCCTTCTTGAACACGCCCTCGAGCTTGGACACGTCGACCTGCACCCACTCCGGCAGGCCGATCGACTCGGCGAGCTTGACCGAGTCGGTCACGCGCAGCTGCTTCTTCGCCTTCTCGCGCACGGCCACCACGTCGCCGGCCTTCACGGAGTAGGACGCGATGTTCACCACCTCGCCGTTGACCGTGATGCTCTTGTGCGAGACCAGCTGGCGCGCCTCGGCGCGGGTCGAGCCGAAGCCCATGCGGTAGACGACGTTGTCCAGGCGCGACTCGAGCAGCGCGAGCAGCGTCTCGCCGGTGTTGCCCTTGCGGCGCTCGGCCTCGGCGAAGTAGCGGCGGAACTGGCGCTCCAGCACGCCGTACATGCGCTTGACCTTCTGCTTCTCGCGAAGCTGCAGGCCGTAGTCGCTGGTGCGCGAGCCGGAGGTGCGGCCGTGCTGGCCGGGCTTGCTGTCGAACTTGGCCTTGTCGCTGATGGCGCGGCGGGCGCTCTTCAGGAACAGGTCGGTGCCTTCACGGCGGGAGAGCTTGGCCTTGGGGCCGAGGTAACGTGCCACGTTGCTTCCTTTGTCGATCTGACGCGAACGGTGATATCGCGCGAGTCTGGCGAGTGTTGTTGTGGGCGCTCAGACGGTGGTCTTAGAAGTGCAAAGTCGGCGATGCCGTTTTCCGGCACCGCCGACGCGGGGAAAAGCGCTCAGATGCGGCGGCGCTTCTGCGGACGGCAGCCGTTGTGCGGAACCGGCGTCACGTCCGAGATCGAGTTGATGCGGATGCCGAGCGAGGCCAGCGCGCGCACCGACGATTCACGGCCCGGGCCCGGGCCCTTGATCTTCACGTCCAGGTTCTTGATGCCCTGCTCCTGGGCGGCGCGGCCCGCCACCTCGGCGGCGACCTGCGCGGCGAAGGGCGTGCTCTTGCGCGAGCCCTTGAAGCCCTGCCCGCCGCTCGACGCCCAGGCGAGCGCGCCGCCCTGGCGATCGGTGATCGTGATGATCGTGTTGTTGAACGACGCGTGCACGTGCGCGATGCCGTCCGCGATGTTCTTGCGGATCTTCTTGCTCACGCGGCGCGCCGCGGTGTTGACGGGTGACTTAGCCATGTGGACCTTCTCTCAAACTGTGCCGGAGTGAATCAGTGGATCGCGCTGAATCACTTCTTCACGGCGCCGGACTTGCGCGGGCCCTTGCGGGTGCGCGCGTTGGTGCGCGTGCGCTGGCCGCGGACGGGCAGGCCGCGGCGATGGCGGAAGCCGCGGTAGCAGCCGAGGTCCATCAGGCGCTTGATGTTGATGGACATCTCGCGGCGCAGGTCGCCCTCGATCGTCATGCGGCCGAGTTCCTCGCGCAGCTTCTCCAGGTCGGCGTCGGTCAGGTCCTTGATCTTGCGATCGAAGGGCACGCCGGCGGCCGTGCAGAGCTTCTGCGCGGTCGTGCGGCCGACGCCGTAGATGGCCGTCAAGCCGATCTCGGCGTGCTTGTGCGGCGGGATGTTGATACCAGCAATGCGTGCCATGTGCGTCCTCTACGAATCTTGCGGGCCGATCAGCCCTGGCGCTGCTTGTGGCGCGGGTCAGTGCAGATCACGCGCACCACCCCATGGCGGCGCACGATCTTGCAATGGCGGCACATCTTCTTGACCGATGCAGCAACTTTCATACTCTTCTCCTGAGCCGGTCCGGCTCTTTCAATACGTCAAAACCGAGCCTGCCGGCTCTTCGGGCTCATTTCGCCCGGAACACGATGCGGGCCCGGGTCAGGTCATAGGGCGTGAGCTCGACCGTCACCTTGTCGCCGGGAAGGATGCGGATGTAGTGCATGCGCATCTTCCCGGAGATGTGGCCCAGCACGCTGTGGCCGTTCTCCAGCTTCACGCGAAACGTCGCATTCGGGAGATTTTCGAGAATCTCTCCCTGCATCTGAATGACGTCGTCCTTGGACATACATGCCGCTCGTCGATACGCTTGCGCAATCTGCCTGCCTTCAGCTGGCCTTGAAGCTCGCCTTCTTCAACAACGACTCGTACTGCTGACTCATCACATAGCTCTGCACCTGCGCCCAGAAGTCCATCGTGACCACCACGATGATCAACAGCGACGTGCCGCCGAAGTAGAACGGCACGTTGTACTTCAGGACCAGGAATTCCGGCAGCAGGCAGACCAGCGTGATGTAGATCGCCCCGGCGAAGGTGAGCCGCGACAGGATCTTGTCGATGTAGCGCGCCGTCTGGTCCCCCGGACGGATCCCGGGGACGAAGGCGCCGCTCTTCTTCAGGTTGTCGGCCGTCTCGCGGCTGTTGAACACCAGCGCGGTATAGAAGAAGCAGAAGAACACGATCGCCGCGGCGTACAGGATCACGTAGATCGGCTGGCCCGGCGACAGCGCCGCCGCGATGTCCTTCAGCCAGCGCAGGCCGTCGCCCGTCGCGAACCAGCCCACCACGGTGGCCGGCAGCAGGATGATCGACGACGCGAAGATCGGCGGGATCACGCCCGACATGTTCAGCTTCAGCGGCAGGTGCGAGGACTGCCCGCCATACACCTTGTTGCCCACCTGGCGCTTCGCGTAGTTCACGAGGATCTTGCGCTGCCCCCGCTCGACGAAGACGACGAAGAAGGTGACCGCCGCGACGACGGCGAGGATCAGCATCGCGACGATGACGCTCATGCCGCCGGTGCGGATCAGCTCGAACATGCCGCCCAGCGCGCTGGGAAGCCCCGCGACGATGCCCGCGAAGATCAGGATCGAGATGCCGTTGCCGAGGCCGCGCTCGGTGATCTGCTCGCCCAGCCACATCAGGAACATCGTGCCGGCCACCAGCGTGATGACGGCCGTCACGCGAAAGCCGAAGCCGGGGGTGATCACCAGGCCGGCCGAGCCCTCGAGCGCCAGCGCGATGCCCAGCGACTGGAAGATCGCCAGGCCGAGCGTGCCGTAGCGCGTGTACTGCGTGATCTTGCGACGCCCGGCCTCGCCTTCCTTCTTCAGCGACTCGAGGCTCGGCACCACGTGCGTCATCAGCTGCATGATGATCGATGCCGAGATGTACGGCATGATCCCCAGCGCGAAGATCGCGAAGCGCTGCAGCGAGCCGCCCGAGAACATGTTGAACAGGCTCAGGATGCCGCCGGACTGGCTGTTGAACAGCTGGCGCATCTGCTCCGGGTCGATCCCCGGCACCGGAATGTGCGAGCCGATGCGATAGACCACGAGCGCCAGCAGCAGGAAGACGAGCCGGCGACGCAGGTCGCCGAACTTCCCGCTCTTGGCCAGTTGATTCGCGTTGGTTGCCACTGCGATGCGCCGGATGCGTCGTCGATCCGGCTCAGGCGACCGAGCCGCCGGCCGCCTCGATGGCCGCCTTGGCGCCGGCGGTCGCGCCGATGCCCTTGAGCGCGACCTTCGTGCTCAGTTCGCCGGTCTTGATGACCTTCACGACCTTCACCAGTTCACCGACCAGGCCGGCCTGCTTGAGGGCGAGCATGTCGACGTCGGGCTGCCCCAGCTTCTGCAGGTCGGCGAGCGTGATCTCGGCGTTGTACTTCAGCTGGGCCGACTTGAAGCCCCGCTTGGGCAGGCGGCGCTGCAGCGGCATCTGGCCGCCTTCGAAGCCGACCTTGTGGTAGCCGCCGGCACGCGACTTCTGGCCCTTGTGCCCGCGGCCCGCGGTCTTGCCCAGGCCCGAACCGATGCCGCGGCCGACGCGGCGCTTGGCGTGCTTGGCGCCGGCGCCCGGCTTGATGTTGTTCAGTTCCATGATGTCTCTCGTCCAGAGCGCGACGCGTCAGAGCACCTTCACCAGGTACTGGACCTTGGTGATCATGCCGCGCACGGCAGGCGTGTCTTCCAGCGTCGATTCGCTGTTGAGCTTGCGCAGGCCGAGGCCGCGCACCGTCGCGCGATGCGACTCGCGGGTGCCGGCGATGCTGCGCACCAGCTTGACCGTGACGGTCTTCTTGTCAGAGCTTTGTTCAGCCATGTCTTTTCTCCGGCCCTGGCGGTCAGCCGAGGATCTCTTCGACGGTCAGGCCGCGCTTGGCCGCCACTTCGGCAGGCGTGCTGATGTTCTTCAGCGCGTCGAGCGTGGCGCGGACCAGGTTGTACGGGTTGGACGAGCCGAGGCTCTTGGCCACGATGTCGGTCACGCCCATGACCTCGAACACGGCGCGCATCGGGCCGCCGGCGATGATGCCGTCGCCCGGCTTGGCCGGCGCCATCAGCACGCGCGAGGCGCCATGCTCGCCGACCACCCGGTGGTGGATCGTGCCGTTCTTCAGCGACACCTTGAGCATGTTGCGGCGCGCCGATTCCATCGCCTTCTGCACGGCGACGGGCACTTCCTTGGCCTTGCCCTTGCCCATGCCGATGCGGCCGTCACCGTCGCCGACGACGGTCAGCGCCGCGAAGCTGAGCGTGCGGCCGCCCTTGACCACCTTGGTCACGCGGTTCACCGCGATCATCTTTTCCTTCAGGCCGTCGTCGCTGCCGTCGGTCTGGGCGCGGGGTTGAAACTTTGCCATTGTCGAATTCCTTGAACGTCGCCAGTACCGATGTCAGAACTGCAGGCCCGCCTCGCGGGCGGCCTCGGCCAGCGCCTTGACGCGGCCGTGGTAGGCGAAGCCGGCACGGTCGAAAGCGACCTTCTCGATGCCCGCGGCCTTGGCCTTCTCGGCGATGCGCTTGCCGATCAGCGTGGCGGCGGCCACGTTGCCGCCCTTGCCGGCCGCGCCGAGTTCCTTGCGGACGTCGGCTTCGGCGGTGGACGCGGTGGCGAGCACCCGGGCGCCGTCGTCGGAGATGACGCTGGCGTAGATGTGCAGGTTGGTGCGGAAGACCGTCAGGCGGGCCACCCGCTGGATCGCGATGCGCGCACGGGTCTGGCGCGAGCGACGAATGCGCTGATCTTTCTTGTTCAACATGTTCGTCGCTCCTTACTTCTTCTTGGTCTCTTTGAGCGTGATCTTCTCGCCCGTGTACCGGATGCCCTTGCCCTTGTACGGCTCGGGCGGACGGATCGCGCGCACCTCGGCGGCGATCTGCCCGACCACCTGGCGGTCCGAGCCCTTGATCACGATCTCGGTCTGCGTCGGGCACTCGACCTTGATGCCGGCCGGCATGTCCTTGGCGACCGGATGCGAGAAGCCGATCTGCAGGTTCAGCTTCTGGCCGGCGGCCTGGGCGCGAAAGCCCACGCCCACGAGCGTCAGCTTCTTCTCGAAGCCCTGGGTCACGCCGTTGACCATGTTCGCCACCAGCGCACGCATGGTGCCGGACATCGCGTTCGCCGCCGCCGACTCGTCGACCGGCGCGAACAGCAGGCTGCCGCCTTCGTTCTTGATGCTGACGAGCGGATGCAGCGGCCGCGCGAGCGTCCCCTGCGAACCCTTGACGCTGATCTGCTCAGCATTGATCGCCACGTCCACGCCCTTCGGGACGGCGATCGGCATTTTTCCTACGCGGGACATTTCTTTCTTCCCCTTTAGGCGACGTAGCAGAGCACTTCGCCACCGATGCCGGCCTGGCGCGCCTTGCGGTCGGTCATCACACCCTTGGGCGTGGTCACGATCGCCACGCCCAGACCGTTCATGACGTTCGGGATGTCATGGCGGCCCTTGTAGATGCGCAGGCCCGGACGGCTCACGCGCTCGATGTGCTCGATCACCGGACGGCCGGCGTAGTACTTCAGCACCACCTCGAGCTGCGGCTTCGTCGCCTCGCCGACCACCGAGAAGCTCTCGACATAGCCCTCGTCCTTCAGGACCTGGGCGATAGCCACCTTCAGCTTGGACGACGGCATCACGACGCTGGTCTTCTGGACCATCTGCGCGTTGCGGATGCGGGTCAGCATATCGGCGACGGGATCACTCATGCTCATACGAAAATCTCCTGATCGCGGCGCCGATTACCAGCTGGCCTTGACAACACCCGGGATGTCGCCCTTGAAGGCGAGCTCGCGGATCTTGTTGCGGCCCAGGCCGAACTTGCGGAAGGTCCCGCGCGGGCGGCCGGTCAGCTCGCAGCGGTTGCGCTGGCGCGTCGGGTAGGCGTTGCGCGGCAGCTTCTGCAGCTCGAGGCGGGCGGCGTAGCGCTCCTCGTCCGACAGCTTGGCGTCGTTGGCGGCGGCCTTCAGCTCGCTGTACTTCTTGGCGTACTTGGCGGCCAGTTGCTCGCGCTTGAGCTCGCGCTGAATGAGGGAAAGTTTAGCCACGTGCCACCTCAGTTCTTGAACGGGAATTTGAATGCCGACAGCAGCGCCTTGGCCTCGTCGTCATTCTTCGCGGTCGTGGTGATGCTGATGTTCAGGCCACGCAACACGTCGATCTTGTCGTAGTCGACTTCCGGAAAGATGATCTGCTCTTTCACGCCGACGTTGTAGTTGCCGCGGCCGTCGAACGCGCGGCCCGAGATGCCCCGGAAGTCGCGCACGCGCGGCAGCGCGATGGTCACGAAGCGGTCGAGGAATTCGTACATGCGCACGCCGCGCAGCGTGACCATGCAGCCGATGGGCACGTTCTCGCGGATCTTGAAGCCGGCGATGGCCTTCTTCGACTTGGTGACCACGGGCTTCTGGCCGGCGATCTTGGTGAGGTCGCCCACGGCGTGCTCCATCACCTTCTTGTCCGAGACGGCCTCGCTCACGCCCATGTTGAGCGTGATCTTGGTGATGCGCGGCACCTCCATCGAGGACTTGTAGCCGAACTTCTTCACGAGGTCCGGCACCACTTCTTCGCGATAAAACTTTTGCAGACGAGCCATGGTCGCGCCTCTTATGCCTTGATTTCTTCGCCGCTGGACTTGAAGACGCGAACCTTCTTGCCGTCTTGCAGGAACTTGATGCCCACGCGATCGGCCTTGCCGGTCGCGGCATTGAAGATCGCCACGTTCGACTGGTGGATCGGCATGGCCTTGTCGACGATGCCGCCGGTCGCGCCCTTCATCGGGTTCGGCTTGACGTGCTTCTTCACGAGGTTGACGCCCTCGATCACCAGACGGTCGGCGTCCACGCGCTGCGCGACGGTACCGCGCTTGCCCTTGTCGCGGCCGGTCAGCACGATGACCTGGTCGCCCTTGCGAATCTTGTTCATGACAGTTCCTTGAAGCCGCCGGCCGCTCAGAGCACTTCGGGTGCGAGCGACACGATCTTCATGAAGCGTTCGGTGCGCAGCTCGCGCGTCACCGGGCCGAAGATGCGCGTGCCGATCGGCTCGAGCTTGGCGTTCAACAGCACGGCGGCATTGCCGTCGAACTTGACGAGCGAGCCGTCCTGGCGGCGCACGCCCTTGGCGGTGCGCACGACGACGGCGCTGTAGATCTCGCCCTTCTTCACGCGGCCGCGGGGCGCGGCTTCCTTGACGCTGACCTTGATCACGTCACCGATGCCGGCGTAACGGCGCTTCGAGCCGCCCAGCACCTTGATGCACATGACGGATTTCGCGCCCGTGTTGTCCGCGACGTCGAGCCGCGACTGCATTTGAATCATGTTCTCTGTCCCCAACTTGAACCGTTTGCCGCCCCATGCCCACCATGAAGCCAGCGCACAGCCAGTCTTGGGCCCGTCACCCCGTGTCGTGGCCGAAAGGCGCGCCGCGGGGCGTTTGGGCGGAACCGGAAAGCGTCACCGCGCCGAATGACGCGGCCGGATTTCCGGCGAAGTCGGCGATTATCGGCTTTGCCTGGCGCACCTGTCAAGCGTGGGCTTCACAGGGCGCCAAGGGGCGGGGTCAGCCTTGCGGCGCCTGCCGGGCCTGGCCGAGCAGGGTCTGCGCATCGCTGACCTCGAACTTGCCGGGCGCCTCGACATTGAGGGTCTTGACGGTGCCGTCCACCACCAGCATCGAGTAACGCTGCGAGCGCACGCCCATCCCGCGGGACGTGAGGTCCAGGGTCAGGCCGAGCGCACGGGCGAAGTCGGCGCTGCCGTCGGCCATCATGCGGACCTTGCCGGACGTCTTCTGCTCGCGGCCCCACGCCCCCATGACGAAGGAATCGTTGACCGAGACGCACCAGATCTCGTCGACGCCCGCGGCTTTCAGCGCGTCGGCCTGCTGCACGTAGCCCGGCACGTGCTGGGCCGAGCAGGTCGGGGTGAACGCCCCGGGCAGGCCGAAGATGGCGATCGTGCGCCCCGCCGCCGCCTTCTGGACGTCGAAGGTGTTGGGCCCGAGCGAGCACCCGTTGCCTTCCACCTCGATGAATTCCTGCAGGGAAGCCGCGGGCAGCTTGTCGCCGATCTTGATCATGGTCGTCTCCTTGGTTGTGCGGCCGCGCCGTGCCGGTCACGCGCGCCGGGCGAGCAGTATCCCTTCGTTGCGCCCCGCCGGGCAGCGCGCCCGGCGATGCCCCTGGGCGCCGAGCGGCCACGGGGAAAACGACGACGGCCGGCCGCTGGTTCCCCAGCGTGCCGGCCGTCGTGCCTGTGGCGTCGAACGGGTCAGACGATCACGGCCTTCTGGACCAGGCGCGTCACGACCCACGACTTCGTCTTGGAGATCGGCCGCGCCTCGGCGATCTCGACCACGTCGCCCAGCTTGTACTCGCCGTTCTCGTCGTGGGCGTGGTACTTGCTCGACTTCGCCACGATCTTGCCGTAGAGCTCGTGCTTGGTGCGGCGCTCGACCAGCACCGTGATGGTCTTCGAGCGCTTGTCGCTCACGACCTTGCCCACCAGCGTGCGGGTGTTCTTGGCCTTCGGTGCGGCTTCGGTGGCGCTTGCGGTCTCGCTCATTTGGCGGCCCCTTCCTTCTTCTTCTGCGCAAGGACGGTCTTCGCCCGCGCGATGTCACGACGGGTCTTGCCCAGCTGCGAATGGTTCGTCAGCTGCTGGGTCGCCTTCTGCATGCGCAGGCCGAAATGGGCCTTGAGCAGGTCGGCGACTTCCTTCTGGAGCCCGGCCACGTCCTTCGAACGGAGTTCGGATGCTTTCATGATGTTCTCCGTGCGGGCGTCAAGCGCCCACCTGACGGGACACGAAGGTGGTGCTCAGCGGCAGCTTGGCCGAGGCCAGGCGGAACGCCTCGCGGGCCAGCTCTTCGGGCACGCCGTTGATTTCGTACAGCACCTTGCCCGGCTGGATCTCGGCCACGTAGTACTCGGGGTTGCCCTTGCCGTTGCCCATGCGGACTTCGGCCGGCTTCTGCGAGATCGGCTTGTCGGGGAAGATGCGGATGAAGATGCGGCCACCGCGCTTGATGTGGCGCGAGATCGCGCGGCGAGCCGCCTCGATCTGCCGCGCGGTGATGCGGCCGCGCTCGGTGGCCTTGAGGCCGAAGTCGCCGAAGGACACTGCCGCGCCGCGCGTGGCGACGCCGGTGTTGCGGCCCTTCTGCTCCTTGCGGAACTTCCTGCGTGAGGGTTGCAGCATGCTTATTCTCCTTTGGCCTCGCCCTTGGCGGGCTCGGCGGCGCCAGGCGCTGCGGCCTTGCGGACACGCTTGGCGGCGGGCTTCGCGGCATCGGCAGCCGCGTCGGCCGGCCGGTCGCCCGGGGCGGCCTGGCGCGGCGCGCCACGGTCGAAGCCGGCGCCGCCTGCCGGACGGCCGCGGCCACCCGGCGCACCCGGGCGGGCGTTGCGGCGCGGACGGCGGTCGTCCTCGGCACCCGCCGGCGTCACGATGCCCGGCGCTTCGCCGTTGGGCAGGCGGTCGCCGCGGTAGACCCAGCACTTCACGCCGATGATGCCGTAGGTGGTGCGGGCTTCCGAGAAGCCGTAGTCGATGTCGGCCTTCAGGGTGTGCAGCGGCACGCGGCCTTCGCGGTACCACTCGCAGCGTGCGATCTCGATGCCGTTCAGGCGGCCCGAGGACATCAGCTTGATGCCCTGCGCGCCCAGGCGCATCGCGTTCTGCATCGCGCGCTTCATGGCGCGGCGGAACATGATGCGCTTCTCGAGCTGCTGGGTGATGCTGTCGGCGATCAGCTGCGCATCGATCTCGGGCTTGCGCACCTCCTCGATGTTCACCGCCACCGGCACGCCCAGGCGGCGCGTCAGCTCGGCCTTCAGGTTCTCGATGTCCTCGCCCTTCTTGCCGATCACCACGCCCGGACGCGCCGAGTAGATGGTGATGCGGGCGTTCTTGGCGGGGCGCTCGATGAGGATGCGCGAGACGGCCGCGCTCTTCAGGCGAGTCTTGAGGTAGTCGCGAACCTTCAGGTCTTCGGCCAGCATCGTGGCGAAGTTCTGGTTCGACGCATACCAGCGCGAGGCCCAGTTGCGGGTGACGGGCAGACGGAAGCCGGTCGGATGAATCTTTTGTCCCATGATCTTCCTTTGGCCTCAGTCGCCGACGGTCACGAAGATGTGGCAGGTCGGCTTGCTGATGCGGTTGCCGCGGCCCTTGGCGCGCGCGGAGAAACGCTTCAGCGTGGCGCCCTGCTCCACATGGATCGTCTTGACCTTCAGTTCGTCGATGTCGGCGCCGTCGTTGTGCTCGGCATTGGCGATGGCCGATTCGAGCGCCTTCTTGATGATGCCGGCCGCCTTCTTGGGGGTGAAGGTCAGGATGTTGAGGGCCTGATCGACCTTCTTGCCGCGGACCATGTCGGCCACCAGCCGACCCTTGTCGACCGACAGACGGACGCCGCGAACGATTGAACGTGTTTCCATCGTCGTCATCCTTACTTCTTGTTGGCCTTCTTGTCGGCCGGGTGCCCCTTGAACGTGCGCGTGAGCGCAAATTCACCAAGCTTGTGGCCGACCATCTGGTCGGTGACGTAGACCGGCACGTGCTGCTTGCCGTTGTGCACGGCGATCGTCAGGCCGATGAAGTCGGGCAGGATCGTCGAGCGGCGCGACCACGTCTTGATCGGCTTCTTGTCCTTGACGGCCGTGGCCTTCTCGACCTTGGCCATCAGGTGGTGGTCGACGAAGGGGCCCTTTTTCAGTGAACGGGTCATGGTGCCACCCCTTCCTTACTTCTTGCGACGCGAGACGATGAACGTCTGCGTGCGCTTGTTGTTGCGAGTGCGGTAGCCCTTGGTCATCGTGTTCCACGGCGACACCGGCACCTGGCCTTCGCCGGTGCGGCCTTCGCCGCCGCCGTGCGGGTGGTCCACTGGGTTCATCGCCACGCCGCGCACCGTCGGGCGGATGCCCTTCCAGCGCGTCGCGCCGGCCTTGCCGTACTGGCGCAGGCTGTGCTCTTCGTTCGACACCTCGCCGATCGTGGCGCGGCAGTCGATGTGGACGCGGCGCACCTCGCCCGAGCGCAGGCGGACCTGGGCGTACATGCCTTCACGCGCCAGCAGCGTCACGCCGGCGCCGGCGGAACGCGCGATCTGTGCACCCTTGGCCGGCAGGATCTCGACGCAATGGATGGTCGAGCCGACGGGAATGTTGCGGATCGGCAGCGTGTTGCCGGCCTTGATGGGGGCCTCGGCGCCGCTGATCACCGTCGAGCCGACCTCCAGGCCGCGCGGGGCGATGATGTAGCGGCGCTCGCCGTCGGCGTAGCACACCAGCGCGATGTGGGCGGTGCGGTTCGGGTCGTACTCGATGCGCTCGACCTTCGCCGGGATGCCGTCCTTGTTGCGCACGAAGTCGATCACGCGGTAGTGGTGCTTGTGACCACCGCCGCGATGGCGGATCGTGATGTGGCCGTTGTTGTTGCGGCCGGCGTTCTGCATCTGCGGCTCGAGCAGCGACGCCTCGGGCTTGCCCTTGTGCAGGTGCTTGTGCACCACCTTCACGACGGCGCGGCGGCCGGGCGACGTGGGCTTGACTTTGATGACGGCCATTACGCGGCCTCCCCGGAGAAGTTGAGCTCCTGGCCTTCCTTCAGCGACACGTACGCCTTCTTGACGTGGTCGCGGCGACCGATGGAGCGGCCGAAGCGCTTGACCTTGCCCTTTTGCACCACGGTCGACACCGAAGCGACCTCGACCTTGAACATCAGCTCGACGGCCGCCTTGATCTCGGGCTTGGTGGCATCGCGCAGCACCTTGAACAACACCTGGTTGTTCTTCTCGGCGGCCGCGGTGGCCTTCTCGGACACGATGGGCGCCACCAGCACCTGGGCCAGGCGGCCCTCGTCGAATTTCACGGCGCTCATGCCAGCATCTCCTTGAGTTGCTCGATCGCGCCCTTGGTCACCAGCACCTTCTTGTAGAAGACCAGCGACAGCGGATCGGCGTAGCGCGGCTCGACCACCAGCACGTTCGCGAGGTTGCGCGAGGCGAGCAGCAGGTTCTCGTCCACGGCATCGGCGATCACCAGCACGGAATCGAGGCCCATGGCCTTGAACTTCTGCGCGAGCTGCTTGGTCTTGGGCGAATCCACCGTCAGCGAGTCCACCACGGCCAGGCGGCCTTCGCGGGCCAGCTGCGAGAAGATGGCGGCCATGCCGGCGCGGTACATCTTCTTGTTGACCTTCTGGGTGAAGTTCTCGTCCGGGCTGTTCGGGAAGATACGGCCGCCCCCGCGCCACAGCGGCGACGAGGTCATGCCGGCGCGCGCGCGGCCGGTGCCCTTCTGGCGCCACGGCTTCTTCGTGCTGTGCTTGACCATGGTGCGGTCGAGCTGGGCACGGGTGCCCTGGCGTGCGTTCGCCTGGAAGGCGACGACGATCTGATGGACCAGCGCTTCGTTGTAGTCGCGCGCGAACACGGTGTCGGGCGCGTCGACCTTCGAGGTGGCCTGACCCTGTTCGTTCAGGAGCTCGAGCTGCATCACTGGGCTCCCTTCTTGACCTTGACCTTGACGGCCGGGCGCACGACCACGTGGCCGTTCTTCGAGCCCGGCACCGCGCCGCGCACCAGCAGCAGCTGGCGCGCCTCGTCGATGCGCACGATGTCGAGGTTCTGCGTGGTGACCGTCGTGTCGCCGAGCTGGCCGGACATCTTCTTGCCCGGGAACACGCGGCCCGGGTCCTGCGCCATCGAGATCGAGCCGGGCACGTTGTGCGAACGGCTGTTGCCGTGCGAGGCGCGCTGCGAGCCGAAATGGTGGCGCTTGATGGTGCCCGTGAAGCCCTTGCCGATCGAGGTGCCCTGCACGTCGACCTTCTGGCCGGCGGCGAACAGGCTCACCGGGACTTGCGCGCCGGGCTTGTACTCGGCGGCCACTTCGGCGGCGACGCGGAATTCCTTGAGGATCTCGCCGGCTTCGACGCCCGCCTTGGCGAGGTGGCCGGCCTCCGGCTTGGTGACGCGCGACGCCTTGCGCGCGCCGTACGCCACCTGGATGGCAGCGTAGCCGTCGGTCTCTGCGGTCTTGACCTGGGTGACGCGGTTGTTCGACACGTCGAGCACCGTCACGGGAACGGCGTCGCCGTCGTCCGTGAAGATGCGCATCATGCCCACCTTGCGACCCAGCAATCCGAGACGGTTGCTCAGACTCATGGTTTTTCTCCAGCCTCGACGAGCGAAGCCTTTGTTTCGAACGCCCAACATCGATTGGTTGGACTGACTGCGCGGCGAACCTCTCGATTCGCCGCCTGGCCCGCTGAAAAGCGCGAACGCCTCCCGCGGAAAAGCCGATGAGTATAGCAGTTGCGGACCCACCCGCAGCGCATACCCACCGGCCGTCGAGACGGCTACTGCAGCTTGATCTCGACGTCGACGCCGGCCGGCAGGTCGAGCTTCATCAGCGCGTCGACCGTCTTGTCGGTCGGGTCGACGATGTCCATCAGGCGCTGGTGCGTGCGGATCTCGAACTGGTCACGGCTCGTCTTGTTGACGTGCGGCGAGCGCAGGATGTCGAAGCGCTGCATGCGCGTCGGCAGGGGCACCGGGCCCTTGACGATGGCGCCGGTGCGCTTGGCGGTGTCGACGATCTCGAGCGCCGACTGGTCGATGAGCTTGTAGTCGAAGGCCTTGAGGCGGATGCGAATCTTCTGCTTTTGCATGTCCGCTCCTTATTCCAGCACCTTGGCCACGACGCCGGCGCCGACGGTGCGCCCGCCCTCGCG
>JBIQHD010000030.1:0-57837 GCA_044508835.1 Rubrivivax sp. | reverse complement strand
AACTCTAGGAGCATCGCGACCGTATCAGCAGGGGGTTTTCACACAGCCTCGGCCGTAACCGGTCCAACCGCTCGATTGTCCAAGCCGTCAAAGCGGTGCCCCTTCACCCCCTTCGCCCTACAACCCCTCCGCATACGTCCGATTCCAGGTCGGGCTGATGATCAGCTGGTTGATGCACGCATGCGCCGGCATCTCCGCCACGAAGCGGATCGTGGCGCCCAGGTCTTCCGGCTGCAGCATCCTTGCCCGGTCCTCCGCGCTCGGCGGCACGGGCCGGCGGTCGAGGATGGGGGTGGCCACCTCGGCCGGGCAGAGGGCGCAGGCGCGGATGCCGTGGGTGCACTCCTCCATGTTGATCGTCTCGGTCAGGGCGGTGACGGCGTGCTTGGTGCCGTTGTAGGCGGCGCCGGTGAAGCGCGGATGGTGCACGCCGGCCCATGACGAGATGTTGATGATCAGCCCGTCGTGCTGCGCGCGCATGGCGGGCAGCACGGCGTGCACGGCGTGGAAGGTGCCGTCGAGGTTGATGCCCACGACCTCGCGCCAGCCTTCGGGGGTCTGGTCCTTCCAGAAGCGCGTGGTGGAGTTGATGCCGGCGCTGTTGACGAGGATGTCGATGCGCCCGTGGCGGTCGAGCACGCGCTCCGCCACCTGTGCCACTGCGGCGGCGTCGGAGACGTCGAGCACCTCCACCTCGGCCCGGCCGCCGGCCTCGGCGATCCGACGGGCGGCCTCGGCCAGCGCCGCTTCGCGGCGGCCGGACAGCACCACCGTCGCGCCCGCCTGCGCCAGCGCCCGCGCGCCGGCCAGGCCGATGCCGGAGCCCGCGCCGGTGATCCAGGCCACCTTGCCTTGCAGTGTCGTCATGGGTCTTCTCCTGTGATGGGGGTGTGTGTCGTCACGCGGTGCCGCGCCGGTACAGCAGCAGCGAGCCCGACAGCACGAGCAGGGCCGCGCCGCAGCAGCGGTCGAGCCACAGCACGGCGCGGCGCCTGAGCAGGCGGATGGCGCGCGCGCCGACGGCGGCATAGCCGGCCATCACCGCGAAGTCGAGGCCGGCGAACACCAGGCCGATCGCCGCGTACTGCGGCCACTGCGGCGCGCCCGGGTCGATGAACTGCGGCAGCAGCGCGGAGCAGAACAGGTAGCCCTTGGGGTTGGTGACGGCGACGAGGAAGGACTTGGCGAACACGGCGCGCGGCGTGCCGTCGCGGCCGGGGGAGGCGCTGGCGCCCGCGCCGGGCAGGTCGAGGCCGCCCTGCGAGCGCAGCAGCCGCAGGCCCAGCCAGGCGAGGTACAGGGCGCCGACCCACTTCACGACCGAGAACCAGAACTCCGAGGCGGCCAGCACGGCGCCGAGGCCGAGGGCGACGGCGCCGACGAGCACGAAGTCGGACACGACCGCGCCGACCATGCCGGGGACCGAGCGCCGCAGGCCGAAGCGCGAGCCGTTGGCCAGCGCCAGCAGCACCGTCGGGCCGGGGGTGGCGATGGCGACGAGCGCGACGAGGGAGAAGGCGAGCAGGGTGGTGGTGTGCATGCGGTCCGTCCCGTTCAGCGCTCGCCGGCGCGGCAGGTGCTCTCGCCATGAGGGGCGGCCATGAACGCCGGAAGGGCTTCCGCCTGCGCGGAGAAGGCCCGCAGCGCGGGGAAGCGGCCGGCCGGCAGGGCCTGCGGCAGCATCGCATGGATGAAGTGCCAGACGACGCCCGTGGTCACCGCCGCCTGGGTGAGCGCCGCGCTCGCCGCCGGCAGCGGGCGGCGCGCGACGTCGGCCTCGAGCAGCTCGAGCGCGGTGAGCATCTGGTCCGTCACCCGGTCGACCCAGGGCTGGTGCAGCTTCTCGGGCGGGCGCACGCGGTGCTCGTAGACGATCTGCACGCTCTTCTCGCAGGCGGCGAGCGCGAGGCCCGTGACGGCCAGGTCGTGCCGCAGCGCGTGCGGCTCGGCGGGCGTGAGGCGGCGCGGGCGCGCGAGGGCCTCGGCGTACTGCAGGATGAGCGTCGAGTCGAGCAGCACCGTGCCGTCGTCGCACACCAGCGAGGGCGCCTTGACGACCGGGCTCACGCGGCGGAATTCGTCGAAGGTGCTGAAGACCGACAGCGAGCGGTGCCGGAACGGCAGCCCAAGCAGCTGCAGCGAGACGGCGACGCGGCGGACGTAGGGCGAATCGAGCATTCCGATGAGCTGCATGGGCGTTCGTCGTGGGGCGGGGGTGCGTGCGATCTTCCCTCAGCGTGCCGGGCGATGCGAAGCGCCCGCCGTCGGCCCGACATGGACGAACGGTCGTTGATCGCCGCCGGCGCCGACCCCAGAATTTCCGGCGGCGCCAATGCCACGCACGCAACCAGAAAGGGGTCGACCATGCTTCACGTTCGCCCGGTCTTCGTGTTCGCGGCGCTGCTGTGCCTCACGGCAGCCGCACCGGCCCAGCAAGCCCCCACCGACGAGCCCGGCTGGGCCAAGGGGCGGCCCAAGACGGAGACGGCCCTGCGCATGGCGCCCGTCGCCGCCTTCCCCATCCCCACGGCGGCCGACCAGCTGCCCGTGGCCAAGTTCAAGCTGCCG
The DNA here is from genome assembly GCA_044508835.1 of Rubrivivax sp. Taxonomy (GTDB): domain Bacteria; phylum Pseudomonadota; class Gammaproteobacteria; order Burkholderiales; family Burkholderiaceae_C; genus JAKFDI01. Next base: position 55,269 of record JBIQHD010000030.1, on the reverse strand, counting down.
CCGGGCTTCAAGGTCGAGACCTGGGCCTCGGGCGTGCTCGACGCGCGCGCGCTGCGCCAGGGCGTGCAGGGCAACGTCTTCGTGAGCACCCTGTTCGTGGGCAACAAGGTCTACGCCATTCCCGAGAAGCCGCCGCGCGAGCCCAAGGTCATCGTCGACAAGACGGAGCAGGCCACGGGCATCGAGTTCCACAAGGGCCACCTGTACCTCGCCACGAACAAGCAGATCATGCGCTTCGACGACATCGAGTCGAAGCTCGACGACCCCGGCACGCCGACCGTGCTGTACGACAAGCTGCCCGGCGGCACCGACCACAGCTGGAAGTACCTGCGCGTCCACCAGGACAAGCTCTACTTCCCGATCGGCGCGCCCTGCAACATCTGCGACCCGGGCGAGTACGGAAAGATCTACCGCATGGACCTGGACGGCTCCAACGTCGAGACGGTGGCCGCGGGCGTGCGCAACACGGTGGGCTTCGACTTCGACCCGAAGACGGGCCAGCTCTGGTTCACCGACAACGGCCGCGACTGGTTCAGCGAGGAGCTGCCCAACGACGAACTCAACCGCGTCAGCCAGCCGAACCAGCACTTCGGCTACCCGTACTGCCACCAGGGCAACATCCCCGACGCGGAGTTCGGCTGGGGCAAGTCGTGCAAGGACTACGTCAAGCCCGCCGCGCTGCTCGGCCCGCACGCCGGCTCGCTGGGCCTGACGTTCTACCGCGGCAAGATGTTCCCGGCCAAGTACCGCGGCGCGATGTTCATCGCCCGCCACGGCCCGTGGAACCGCACGCTGAAGTACGCCGACGTCTCCGTCGCCTGGCCCGACGGCAAGGGCGGCGCCCGGGTCGAGCCCTTCATGACGGGCTTCGTCGAGAACAACGAGTACCTCGGCCGCCCGGTCGACTTCCTCGTGCTGAACGACGGCTCGATGCTGGTGAGCGACGACCACGCCGGCGCGATCTACCGCATCAGCTACGCCGGCAAGGGCCGGTGACGCGGTTGCGGGCCGGCGCGGCCTGCGCGGTGGTGCTGGCATCGCTGATGCCGGCGCCGCCGGCCGGTGCGCAGCCGAAGGCCGGCGGCGGCTACGCGCAGCGCTTCGCCGCGCTGTGCGCCACCTGCCACGGCGCCGACGGGCGCGGCGAGGCGCCGGGCACGCCGGCGCTCGCCGGCCAGCATTCGTTCTATGCCATCACGCAGCTCTTCCTGTTCCGCGAGGGCCGGCGCCGCAACGAGGCGATGAGCGCCGTCGCCAAGCCGATGACGGACGCCGACCTGCGCGGCTTCTCCGACTTCATCGCCACGCTGCCGGCGCTGCCGCCCCCGCCGCCCGCGGCGCCGCCCGATGCGGCACGCATGGAACGGGGCCGGGCGCTGGCGCAGCAGCACAAGTGCGTGATCTGCCACGGCGCCGACCTGAGCGGCGGGCAGCAGGTGCCGCGCATCGCGGGGCAGCACGAGGACTACCTGCGCATGACCCTGCGCGGCTTCCGCGACGGCACGCGCCCCGGCTACACGCGCGCCATGCCCGAGGCGGTGAACGGGATCGCGCCGGAAGACCTGGACACGATCGCCTACTACGTGGCCCGCTTCGCGGGGGCGGGCCGGTAGGCGGGCCTCAAAGCCGCATGCGCGCGGCGTATCCCGTCATCTCCAGGTAGCCGCGCCCGACGCTGCGCCCCTGCGCATCGAGCAGCTCGCTCAAGCCCTCCCAGTACACCGTGCCCGTGCTGCCGCGGCTGTCGAGTTCCTGCGCATCGGCCAGCGCCCGCACGCGGAAGCGGCCGGCCGGCATGTCCACCGTCCATTCGACCGGGTAGGTGGCGTGCGTGGCCGGGCTCGTCCAGCGGCGCCCGGGCGTGAACCGCAGCTCGTCGCTCGCGAAGGCGCGCGCCTGCGCCTCGCCCGCGCGGCGGAAGCTGCCGCCGGCCCACAGCGTGCCGCCGTCGGCGCGGCGGATGCGGAAGGCGGTGAGGGCGCTGCCGTCCGCGAGGTTCATGCCGATCCAGTCCCAGCCCACGGCCTCGGGGTCGAGCACGGTCTCGCTCCATTCGTGGTCGAGCCAGGCGCGGCCGCGCACGGGCAGCGCGCGGCCGTCCAGGCGCAGCGTGCCGCGCACGGCGAGCTGGGGCTGGCTGTAGTAGTGGCTGGCCTGCCCGGCGTGCGGCCCCTTGCGCGAGAAGCCGGCCTCGCCCTGCAGCAGCACCGGCTGCGTGGCGGCGAGTTCGAGGTCGAGCGCGAAGGCGGCCGATTCGCTGCGCACGTGCGCCTCGTAGCGGCTCGCGCCGGCCGGGCCGCCGCGCCGCAGCCGCCAGTCGCGCAGCACCACCGCCGTGTCGGCCGTCGAGGCCTCGGCGATGCCGAAGCCGGCGCGGGCGATGCGCTGGTCGTGGCGCAGCGTCTTCGCCGCCACGTCGGTGACGGCGGCGTGCGCGAACACCAGCTGCCGCGCGGCGAAGGCGCTCTCGCGCGCGGCATCCACCCCGGTGCGCGAACGGAAGAAGGTGACCTGGAAGCCGTGGGTCGGCGTGTCGCCGGCGGCATCGCCGGCCTGCAGCCAGCCGGTCGCGTACCACCACTCGGTGCGCGTGTCGGGGTGCGCGCCGAAGTCGCGCGGGAAGACGAGCGGCCGGCGCGTCACGCCAGGAGCTTGCGCGCGCGCGCCCTCGGCCAGCGCCAGCAGCGAGGCGAGCAGCGCGCGCCGGCGCATCACCAGTCCTCCTTCACCGCCAGCGCCATGTCGCGCCCGGCCGCGCGGCGCGCCGAGAGCCAGGCGGTGAGCGTGCCCGCCGCCATCACCGCGGCGCACAGCGCGGCCAGGCGGCCGGCGGGCAGCAGCAGGTCCATCGTCCAGTGGAAGCTCTGCGGGTTCACCACCTTCACCAGCACCACGCTCACCGCGATGCCGAGCGCCAGGCCCAGCAGCGCGCCGGCGGCCGTCCACGCCGCGCCTTCGGCGGCCACCACGGCGAGCACGTCGCGGCGCGTGAGGCCCAGGTGCGACAGCAGGCCGAACTCCTTGCGCCGCGCCAGCACCTGCGCCGAGAAGCTGGCCGCGATGCCGAACAGGCCGATGGCGATGGCCACCGCCTGCAGCCAGTAGGTGACGGCGAAGCTGCGGTCGAAGATGCGCAGCGACTGCGCGCGGATCTCGCCCGGCGAGGCGAAGTCGAGCAGGGCATCGTCGAAGCGGGCCTGCGCGGCGAGGCCGCGCAGCGCCGCCTGCACGCCGGCCGCGTCCGCGCCCGGCGCGAGCCACAGCGCGAGCTCGTTCGTGCGCTCGTCGCCCGACAGGCGCCGGTAGTCGGCCGCATCCAGCAGCACGGCGCCGTGCTGGCGGGCGTAGTCGCGCCACACGCCGCGCACGAACACGGCGGCGCGCCGGCCGTCGGGCAGCGGCAGCTCGAAGCGCGTGCCGGGCGCGGCGCGGTACAGGCTCACCATGGCTTCGCTCACGTAGGCCGCCGTCTCGCCGGGCGGCGCGTCGACCAGGGGCCCGACCAGCGGCAGGCTGCGTGCCGGTTCGGGCAGCGGCCGGGCGATCAGCGCCACGGCCGGGCGGCCGGGGTCGAGCAGCGCCGAGGTCACGCGCTGCGGCTGCGCGCGCTCGACGCCGGGCAGCCGGGCGGCGCGGTCGACCAGCGCCGGCGGCAGGCTCACCACGTCGCCCTGCGCGCCGCGGGTGTCGGCGCGCACGTAGAGGTCGGCGGGCAGCACGGTGTCGAGCCACTGCGTGACCGACTCGCGGAAGCTCGACACCATCACCGTGAGCGCCACCGCGAGGCTCAGGCTCGCCACCACGCCGGCCACCGCGATGGTGGCGGTGTGGCGCTCGTGGCGCGCGCGCTCCACGGCGAGCAGCGTGAGCGCGTGGCGCGAGGGCGGCACCAGCGCGAGCAGCGCCGCCACGCCCGCCGGCACGCAGGCGATGCCGCCCACCAGCAGGCAGGCCACCGACACGTAGGCCGCCAGCGGAATGCCGGCCACGGGCGGCGCGAAGGCGAGCGCCGCGCCGGCGGCGATCAGGGCCGGGCCGAGCCAGCCGTACCGCTTCGATGCCATGCGGCTGCCCAGTCCCTTGAGCGCCTGCGCCGGCGCGAGCCGCTGCGCATCGCGCGCCGGCAGCCAGCCGCCGACGCAGGCCGCGGCCACGCCCAGCAGCCCGTACGCCGCCGCGGCCGGCGCGCTGAACTGCAATGCGGGCGCGACGCCGGGGAAGTAGCCGCCGCCCAGGTCGCCCGCCAGCAGCCGCAGGGCAAGCGCCGCCAGCGCCGCGCCGAGCGCCAGGCCGGTCACGCTGCCCACGGCGCCGAGCAGCGCCGATTCGGCGAGCACCAGCCGCAGCCGCTCGTTCGCCGACAGGCCCAGCACGCCCAGCAGCGCGAACTGCGTCTGCCGCTTGGCGACCGAGAGCGAGAGGATGGAGAACACGAGGAACGCGCCGGTGAAGAGGGCGACCAGCGCCAGCACAGTGAGGTTCACGCGGTAGGCGCGCGAGACGTTGGACACGCGCTGCGCCGCCTCGTCGGGCGAGACGGCGCGCACGCCGGGCGGCAGGGCGAGCGCATGCAGCACCTGCGCGCGGTCGGCGCCGGGCGCGAGCCGCACGTCGATGCGGCTGAGCCGGCCGAGGAAGCCGAAGTGCGCCTGCGCCCCGGCGATGTCCATGACGGCGAGCGGCGGGCCGCCGGCGCCGACGCTGCCGCGCACGGCGAGCTCGCGGGGGCCGTGCGGGGTCTGCAGCGCGAGGCGCGGCGGCGTCCCGAGCCGCTCGCGCGCGGCGGGGTTGAGGAACAGCGCGTCCGGGTCGACGACGGCGAGCCGGTCCTCGCCTTCACCGGGCCGCGGCACGAGGCCGGGCGACAGGGGCGTGGCGACGAGCGCATCGAGGCCGACGACGCGCAGCGGGACGTGCCCGCCGCCGGCGAGCGTCTCCACTTCGACCACGGGGCTGGCGAGCGCCACCTGCGGATGCGCCGCGACGCGCGCATACAGCGCCTCGTCGAAGCCGCCGCGCTGGCCGCGCAATTCGAAGTCGGGCGCGCCGTTCACCGAGCGCACGGCGGCGCTGAACTCGCTCAGCGCGGACTGGTTGATGAGCTGCACCGAGAACGCGAGCGCGACGCCCAGCACCACGGCGAGCAGGGCGGCGAGGTGGCGCCAGGGGTGGTGGCGCAGCTCGGGCCAGGAGAGGTGGCGCAGGAGGGCGGTCATGGCGCCGCAGCCCCGTTCGCCGTGAGCCTGTCGAAAGGCCTGTATCGAGCGGAAAAACCGTTCGCACTGAGGTATCGAAGTGCCTGTTGCGACGACTCAGGGCTTCGATCCCCCAGCCCGGCCCTTCGATACCTCAGGGCGAACGGATGCGTGAGGCAGCGCCGACCCTTCGACAGGCTCAGGGCGAACGGTGGGAGGGGGCGGACATTGCGCATGGTCGCGACGACGCCTCACCCCGCCACCATCCCCGCCGCCGTCAGCGTCAGCACCCGGTCCGCCCGTGCCGCCGCCGCGCGCGAGTGCGTCACCAGCACGCAGGCCGCGCCTTCCTCGCGCACCTGCCGCGCGAGCACGTCCATCGCCCGCTCGGCCGTGGCCGGATCGAGGTTGCCCGTCGGCTCGTCGGCCAGCAGCAGCTTCGGCCGGTGCACCAGCGCCCGCGCGATGGCCACGCGCTGCAGCTGCCCGCCCGACAGCGTCTGCGGCAGCCGCCCGCCCAGGCCATGCAGGCCCACCGCGCCGAGCGCCGCCTGCACCCGCGCCGCATCGGGCCGGCGCAGCAGCAGCAGCGGCAGGCCGACGTTGGCGGCCACCGTGAGGTGCGGCAGCACGTGGAAGGCCTGGAACACGAAGCCGAGGTGCGCGCGCCGGAAATGCGCCTGCGCCGTCTCGCCGAGCGCGGTGATCTCGGTGCCGGCGATGCGCACGCTGCCGCCGTCCACGGTGTCGAGCCCGGCGATGCAGTTGAGCAGCGTCGACTTGCCCACGCCCGATTCGCCCACGATGGCGACGAACTCGCCCGCCGCCAGCCGCAGGTCGACCTGCGCGAACACCGGCGCGTCGCCGTAGCGCTTGGCGAGCGACGACACCTCCAGCAGGCTCATCCCGCGAGCTCCAGCGCCCGCCGCACCACGCGGGCCACGGCGTCGGGCGCGTCGCAGGCCACCACCTCGCGCCGCGGCATGCCGCGCAGCCAGGTGATCTGGCGCTTGGCGAGCTGGCGCGTGGCGGCGATGCCGCGCTCGGCCATGGCGGCCAGCGGCTCGCCGCGGTCCAGCGCCTCCCACGCCTGCCGGTAGCCCACGCAGCGCATCGAGGGCAGGCCGGGGTGCAGGTCGCCGCGCGCGCGCAGGGCGTGCACCTCGTCCATGAAGCCGGCGTCCAGCATGGCGTGGAAGCGCCGGGCGATGCGTTCGTGCAGCCAGGCGCGGTCGTCCGGCTCCAGCGAGATGAGCGGCGCATGCGGCGCCTCGCGCGAGCGGCCGCTGTGGAAGGCCGAGATCGGCCGGCCGCTGAGGCGCCACACCTCCAGCGCCCGCTGGATGCGCTGCGAATCGCCGGGCTGCAGCCGCGCGGCGGTGGCCGGGTCGACCGCCGCCAGCTCGGCATGCAGCGCCGGCCAGCCGCGCTGCGCCGCCTCGGCATCGAGGGCGGCGCGCACCGCCGGGTCGGAGGCGGGCATGGCGTCGATGCCGTGGAACAGCGCGTTGAAGTACAGCATCGTGCCGCCCACCAGCAGCGGCAGGCGGCCGCGCGCGCGGATCTCGCCGGCGAGCCGCCGCGCATCGGCCACGAACTGCGCGGCCGAGTACGACTGCGCGGGGTCGAGGATGTCGATCAGGTGGTGCGGCACGGCGGCGCGTTCGTCGGCCGTGGGCTTGGCGGTGCCGATGTCCATGCCGCGGTAGACCAGCGCCGAGTCGACGCTCACGATCTCCACCGGCCGCCGCGCGGCCAGCGCCTCGGCCACGGCGAGCGCCGCGCCCGTCTTGCCGGCGGCGGTGGGGCCGGCGATGCACAGGCAGGGCGCGTCGTCGCTCACGCGCGGGCTCAGGCGGGGCGGGTGCGCGCCGCCGGCACCGGCTCGCCGTGGCGCTGCACCAGCGTCCACGCCACGCCGGCCGTGCCCACGGCGATGGCCGCGATGCCCAGCGTCAGCGGGTACACCGTGCCGTCGTTGCTGCGGCCCAGCCACAGGCCGGCGACGAAGGCGGCGAGCGACATCGCGAAGCCCGACATCGCCGCCGCCGCGCCGGCCTTCTCGGGGAAGGGGCCCACGGCGCCGGCCTGCCCGCAGGGCTGGTGGATGCCGTGGCCGATGGCGAAGATCCACATCGGCACGACGATGGCCCAGGCGCTGCGCACGCCCGCGAGCGCCAGCGCCCCCAGCAGCAGCCCGCCGGCCAGGCTGAACCCGCCGCCCAGGCGCACCGTGCGCCGCAGGCCACGCGAGGCCAGCAGCCGCCGGCACAGCAGCGTGCCGCCGATGTAGGCGAAGGAGTTGGTCGCCATCAGCAGGCCGTAGTTCGCGCGCGAGATGCCGAGCACCTGCACGAACACGAAGGACGAGCCGGCGAGGTAGAGGAACAGCCCCGCGTACGTGAGCGCCGACAGCGACGCCCAGGCGCGGAACGTCGGGTCGGCCAGCACCGCCGCCCAGTTGCGCCACAGCGTGGCGGGCCGCAGCGCCTGCGGGTTGCGCCGCGGCACCGTCTCCTCGAAGCGCCAGGCGATGAAGCCGAGCGTGGCCGCGCCGAACAGCGCCAGCACCAGCAGCGCCGCGTGCCAGTTGATCCCCTGCACCAGCAGGCCGCCGGTGACCGGGCTGAGCGTGGCGATGATGCCCAGGCCCGTGAGCGCACGCGACATCACCTTCGCCCCCTCGTGCGGCGGGAACAGGTCGCGCACGATGGAGCGCCCGCAGGTCACCGCCGCCGCCATGGCCGCGCCCTGCAGCGCGCGCCACACGACCAGCCACTCGATGGACGGCGCGAAGGCGCTGAGCAGGCTGGCCGTGGTGTAGACCACCATGCCCACCAGCAGCACCGGCCGGCGGCCGAAGCGGTCGGCCAGCGGGCCGCACACCAGCTGCGCCAGGCCGAAGCAGATGATGAGCACCGACAGCGTGAGCTGCACGGCGCCCGCGCCGGCGCCGAACTCGCGGCTGAGGGTGGGCAGGGTGGGAAGGTAGAGATCGGTGGTGACGGGCTGGATGCCCAGCAGCAGCGTGAGCAGCAGCACGATCACCGTCGGGCTCATGCCCGCCCGATCGGCAGGGGACGACGACATCCGGGGAGCCTAGCAGGTTCGACATGGGCGGCCGGGCGCCGCCGCGGGCGCTTCGTTGCAACTGCTGACGGCGGTCATGCCGGCGGGGCTAGCATGGCTTCGCTTCGCCGCGGCGAAGCCGCCGAGGACCCCACGACACCACTTTTCCTGGAGATCGCCATGACCCGACCCCGCCGCCTTCTCGCCGCCACGCTGGCCGCCAGCATCGGCTTCGCCGGCTTCCTGCAGCCGGTTCACGCCACGCTGATCGGCACCGAGGCGGTGGCCGCCGCCGAAGGCGTGCGCAGCGACGCGCAGGCGCGCGCCCACCTGCTGGCCACGCTGGAGCGCAGCGACGTGGCCGCCGCGCTGGCCGAGCGCGGCGTGAGCCTCGACCAGGCCCGCGAGCGCGTGGCCGCGCTCACCGACGCCGAGGCGGCGCACGTGGCCGAGCAGATCGACAGCGCGCCGGCCGGCGCGAGCGACGTGCTGGGCACCATCGTCTTCATCTTCGTGCTGCTGCTCATCACCGACATCCTCGGCTTCACCAAGATCTTCCCGTTCACGCGCTCGGTGCGCTGAGCGTGAAGGGGCTGCGCTGGCCGCTGTGGCTGGCGCTCGCCGCGCTGCTGCAGCTCGCCGGCTGCGCGGTGCAGACGGCGGCGCTGCAGGCCCGGCGCCCGGCCGGTCTGCCGCCGCGCGCCGAGCTGGCGGCCACGCCGTTCTTCCCGCAGACGGCCTACCACTGCGGCCCGGCCGCGCTCGCCACGGCGCTGGGCGCCGCGGGGTTCTCCGCCTCGCCGGACCGCCTGGGGGAGCGCGTGTTCCTGCCCGCGCGGCAGGGCACGCTGCAGACGGAGATGCTCGCCGGCGCGCGCCGCGAGGGCGCGGTCGCGACGCGGCTCGCGCCGTCGCTCGAAGGGCTGCTGCGCGAGGTGGCGGCCGGCCATCCGGTCGTCGTGCTGCAGAACCTGGGCCTGGCCATCGCGCCGCTGTGGCACTACGCGGTGGTGATCGGCTACGACCTCGACGCGGGCGAGATGCTGCTGCGCTCGGGCACCACGCGGCGCGAGGCGATGGCGCTGCGCACCTTCGAGCACACCTGGAAGCGCTCGGGCCACTGGGCCTTCGTCGCGCTGCCGCCGGGCGCATGGCCGGCGACGACGCAGCGCGAGGCGGCGATCGAGGCGAGCGTCGGCTTCGAGCGCACGGCGGCGCCGGATGCGGCGGTGCGGGTGTACCGCAGCGCATTGGAGCGCTGGCCGGAGGACCTGAGCCTGACGATGGGGCTGGGCAACACGCTGCATGCGGCGGGCGACAAGGCGGGCGCGGCGCAGGTCTTTCGTGCCGCCGCCGAGAGGCACGACAGCGCGCCGGCGTGGGTCAACCTGTCGAGCACCCTGCTGGCGCTGGGGGATGCGCGCGGCGCGCTGGACGCGGCGCGGCGGGCGCAGGCGGTGGGGGACGCGGCCTGGCGGGTGCAGGTGGAGGCGGTGCTGGAAGAGGCGGGGCGGGCGACGGGGGCTTCGACAGGCTCAGCCCGAACGGGGTTCTTTGGGGAGCGCCCCTTGCCTCGCCCTCACCCTCACCCTCACCGTTCGCCCTGAGCTTGTCGAAGGGCCGCGTCGAGCTTGCCGAACCGCCTCCACGCTCCCGCTCGCCCTGAGGTATCGAAGGGCCCGCCCCTCACCCGAACCGCTCATCCCCCCGCAGATACCGCCACTGCCCCACCGGCAGGTCGCCCAGCATCACCTGCCCGATGCGCACGCGCTTGAGGCCGGTCACCTTCAGCCCCACCGCTTCGCACATGCGGCGGATCTGGCGCTTCTTGCCCTCGCGCAGCACGAAGCGCAGCTGGTCGTCGTTGACCCACTCCACCTGCGCTGGCCTCAGCGGCTCGCCGTCGAGCTCGAGCCCGTGCCCGAGCAGCGCGAGCGCGCCGTCGGCCAGCGGCCCGCCGTCGACCGTCTCCACGCGCACGAGGTACTCCTTGTCGATCTCGCTGTCCTCGCCGATCAGCTGCCTGGCGATGCGGCCGTCCTGCGTCAGCACCAGCAGGCCCACCGAGTCGATGTCGAGCCGGCCGGCCGGCGCCAGCCCGCGCAGGTGCTGCGGCAGGAAGCGCGTGCCGGAGCGGTCTTCGCGCCACTGGTTCTTCGGCGCGACGAGCACCGAGGCCGGCTCGTAGCCGTCTTCGGCCTGGCCGCTCACGTAGCCCACGGGCTTGTTGATCAGCACCGTCACGCGCTGCGCCTGCTGGTGCCGCGCCTTCGCATCCACCGTGATGTGCTGGCCGGGCAGCACGCGCGCGCCGAGCTCGTTCACCACCCGGCCGTCCACGCGCACCCAGCCCTTGGGGATCCATTCGTCGGCCTCGCGGCGCGAGGCGATGCCCAGTTCGCTCATGCGCTTGGACAGGCGCAGGCTGCCGTCGGCGTCGTGCGGCACGGGCTCGCGGTCTTCGTCCACGCGCGCCTGGCGTTGCCGTGGCGGCGGATCGCGCGGCGGCGGCAGCCCGCGGCCGGCGGGGCGCTCGAAAGCGGTGTTGCGCGGCGCCTGGCGCGCGGGGCGCGGCGGCAGGTCGCGGTCGCGCGGCAGGGGCTGGGCCGACCGGTCGGCGATCGGCACCGGCCGGCCGCGCGTGTCGGGGGCGACGCGCCCGGCCGCGCGCCCCCAGGGCTGGTCGAGGCCGCCCGCGTCGCGCCGCGCGTCACGGCGCACGTCGCGGCGCGGGTCGGGCCGTGCGTCGCCGCGCGGGCCCCGGCCGCGCCGGTCGTCCTCGCCGCGGCGCTGGAAGGCCGGCGGCGGCGAGTCGCCGAAGCGCAGGCGCAGTTGCTCCTGGTAGCGGGCCTCGCGCTCCTCGCGCTGGGCCTGCGCCTCGGCCAGCGTGGGGCGGCGGCGCACGCCCGAGCCGTGGCCGCGCACCGGTGGCCGGTCGGCGCGCGGCGCGGGCGCGGCGGCGCCGGTCTTCTTCTTCAGCTTCAGGGTGGCCATCGGTTCCTGCCTTCTTCTCGCGAACCCGCCATTGGAGCATGCGAAGCAAGCCGGCAGGGCGATTCAGGACTTGAAGTGGAACAGCTCCTGCATCGCCGCGCGCACCTGCTGCGAGCCGCGCATGCCGGCGCTGTGGTGCGTGCCGCCCTCGACCAGCACGAAGCGCTTGGGCGAGGTGGCGTGCTCGTACAGCGTCCTGGCCAGCGCCGGCAGGATCAGCCGGTCGGCCGTGCCGTGCACCACCAGCACCGGCGCGCTGACCTTGGCGATCTTGCTGGCCGAATCGAAGCGCTGCGTGATGAGCGCGGTGATCGGCAGCCAGCCCCAGCGCAGCGTCTCGAACACGGCGGGAATCGAGGTGAACGTGCCCTCGACCACCAGGCCCTGCGCATCGTGCACGCGGCTGGCGAGGTCGATGGCGATGGCGCCGCCCAGCGAGTGGCCGTAGATGAAGCGCGGCCGCCCGGGCTGGTGCTGCGCCAGCCACGCCCAGGCGGCCATCGCGTCCTCGTAGGCGCCCTGTTCCGAGGGCAGCAGGTTGGTGCTCAGGCCGAAGCCGCGGTAGTCGACGCCGAGCACCGCGAAGCCGTACTCGTGGATCTGCCGCATGCGGAACAGGTTGGTCTCGACGTTGCGGCGCGAGCCGTGCAGGTACAGCACCACCGGCGCGGCCGGGTCGTCGGCGGGCATCCACAGGCCGTGCAGCTTGATGCGGTCGCCGCTCACGCGCGAGCGGTGCTCGATCCACACGTCGTCCAGGCCGTCGGACCGGGCCACGGCCTCGGCCTCCAGCGCGGCGAGCGTGGGCGAGGGCATGAAGATCCACTTGCGCTGCTGCGTGTCGAGCGTGCCGCAGCCGGCGATCACGCTGCCGGCGAGCAGGAGGGGCGCGGCCCAGCGCCAGCGGAAACGAAAACGGGAAAGACGCGGGAAACCCCGGAACTGCAGGTTCGGCATGCGCCGAATGATCCGGGCGGCGGCGCGGAAGTTCAGAACCGTTACGTCTCCGGCGCCGACCGACGAGAACTACTGCCGAAAAAGTGCGCCATCAAGCGAACGCCGCGGATCCGGCTCCGCCGGTCCGCTGGTGTTGCCCCCTTGAGGGGGCGCGCGAAGCGCGTAGGGGGTGGTCCTACCTTCCCCGCCAGAACAGCGCATCGAGCTCGCGCATGGTGATCTGCCGCCAGGTCGGCCGGCCGTGGTTGCACTGGTCGGCGCGCTCGGTGCGCTCCATGTCGCGCAGCAGTGCGTTCATCTCGTCGAGCGTGAGCTGGCGGTTGGCGCGCACCGCGCCGTGGCAGGCCATGGTCGAGAGGATCTCGTGCTGCGCGCGCTGGATCACGCTGCTGGCCTCGTACTGGCCGAGCTCGGCGAGCACGCTGCGGGCGAGCTCGGCCACGTCGCCGCCGTCGAGCGCGGCAGGCCGCGAGCGCACGGCCAGCACGCCGGGCGAGAGCGGCGCGATGTCGAGCCCGAGCGTGTGCAGGTTCGCCGCCTGCGCCTGGGCCGTGGCGACCTCGGCGGGCGTGGCCGCGAAGGTGACGGGGATCAGCAGCGGCTGCGCCTCGATGGCCGCGGCGCCCAGGCTCGCCTTCAGGCGTTCGTACACGATGCGCTCGTGCGCCGCGTGCATGTCGACGATGACGAGGCCCTGCGCGTTCTCGGCCAGCACGTAGACGCCGGCGATCTGCGCCACGGCGCGGCCGAGCGGCCAGTCGGCGCCGGCATCGAAGGCGGGGGCGGGCGCCTCGGCGGGCCGGGGCGTCCAGGCGGGCGGCGCTTCCTGCGCATACAGCAGCGCGCCTTGCTGCATGGCGAGCGTGCCCTGCACCGGCGGCGGCGCGAAGGGGTTGAAGGCGGGCCGCGGGCCGCCCGATGCCTGCGGGGGCTGCGCGGCGGCGTCGGGCCAGGGCGCGGCCGCGGGCGCCTGCGCCGCCGCGCCGGCCCGCACCGCCGCGAGCGCCGCTTCCACCGCGCGCCGCACCGCCTGGTGCACCTCGCGCGAATCGCGGAAGCGCACCTCGATCTTGGTCGGGTGCACGTTCACGTCCACGCGGTCGGGCGCGATGTCGATGAAGAGCGCATAGGCCGGCTGCCGCCCGCCGTGCAGCACGTCTTCGTAGGCCGTGCGCACGGCGTGCGACACCAGCTTGTCGCGCACGTAGCGGCCGTTGACGTAGAGGTACTGCGCATCGGCCCGCGCCCGCGCCGACTCGGGCGTGCCCGCGCGGCCGGTGATGCGCAGCACGCCGAGGTCGAGCGACACCGGCACGCTGTGTTCGGCGAACTCGGCGCCCAGCACGTCGCGCAGCCGCGCCTCGGGCGCGGCGCGGCGCCACTGCTGGACCAGCTTGCCGTCGTGCCACACCGCGAAGCCGACGTCGGGCCGCGTGAGCGCATGGCGGCGCACCGCCTCCACGCAGTGCGCGCATTCGGTGGCCTCGGTCTTCAGGAACTTGCGGCGCGCGGGCGTGGCGAAGAAGAGTTCGCGCACCTCCACGCTGGTGCCCGCGCCACGCGCCGCCGGCACCAGCTCGCCCGAGCGGGCGTCCAGGCGCAGCGCATGCGGCGCGTCGGCCGTACGGCTGGCGATGCTCACCTCGGCGATGGAGGCGATGGCGGCCAGCGCCTCGCCGCGAAAGCCCATGGTCGACACGCCTTCCAGCTCCGCGAGCGAGCCGATCTTGCTGGTGGCGTGGCGCCGCAGCGCGAGCGGCAGCTCGTCGCTCGGGATGCCGTGGCCGTCGTCCTCCACCAGGATCGCGCGGATGCCGCCGGCGGTGAGCTTGACGGCGACCTCGCCGGCGCCGGCGTCGAGCGCGTTGTCGACCAGCTCGCGCACCACCGAGGCGGGCCGCTCCACCACCTCGCCGGCGGCGATCTGGCTCACCAGCTCGTCGGGCAGTTCGCGGATCGGGCGGCGCGCGGGGCGCAGGACGGCATTCATCGGCGGATTGTAGGAAGCCGCTCCTCAATGGCCGCGCAGCAGCGCCAGCGTGCCCGCGTCGGGGTGGCCGCCGCAGCAGCGCTCGATGGCGTGCGCGAACAGCGGCTCCTGCGGCGCCACGTGGGCGAAGAGCGTCACCGACGAGGCGAACTTCAGGTCGTCGGGCGAACCGAAGATCTCGTGCAGCGTCCTGCCGCGCACCGCCAGCGCCAGCGCCGTGCATTCGGCGAGCCGCGGGCCGAGCAGCGGGTGCCGCCAGTAGGCGAGCGCCTCCGCGGCCGAGGCGAGGCCGAAGCGCTGCGCCGTCGGGCTGCGGCCGAGGCCGCGCAGCTGCGGGAACACGAACCACATCCAGTGGCTCGTCTTGTGGCCGGCGGCGAGCTCGGCGCGCACCCGGTCGTACACAGGAGCCTGCGCCTCGACGAAGCGCTGCAGGTCGTGGGGGTCGTCGTCGTTCATGGTCGTGTGCCCCGTGGTTGGCGCGCGGCCCGACAGCCTACGCCGCGGCCCGGACGCCGCAAGGCCGGCCCGGATAATCCGCGCCCATGGACCTGATCGCCGCGCTCATCGACTTCATCCTGCACGTGGACGTGCACCTGGCCGCCTTCGTGCAGCACTACGGCGCGTGGGTCTATGCGCTGCTGTTCGCCATCGTCTTCGTCGAGACTGGCGTGGTGGTGATGCCCTTCCTGCCGGGCGATTCGCTGCTGTTCGTCGTAGGCGCGCTGTGCGGCGCGGGCCTGATGAGCCTGCCGTTGGCGATGGCGCTGCTGCTCGTCGCGGCGGTGCTCGGCGACCAGGTGAACTACAGCATCGGCCGCCGCGTCGGCCCGAAGGTGTGGCAGTGGGAGCAGTCGCGCTGGTTCAACCGCCGCGCCTTCGAGCAGGCGCATGCGTTCTACGAGAAGTACGGCGGCGTCACCATCATCCTCGCCCGCTTCATGCCCTTCATCCGCACCTTCGCGCCCTTCGTCGCCGGCGTGGCCGAGATGAGCCGCGCCCGGTTCACCGCCTTCAACGTGATCGGCGCGCTGCTGTGGGTGGTGGGCATCACGCTCGCGGGCTACCTGTTCGGCAATATCCCTTGGGTGAAGGACAACCTGGACAAGATCATCTGGGCGCTGATCCTCGTGCCCGGGCTGATCGCCATCTTCGGCGCGTGGAAGGCCCGCCGGAAGGCGGCGGCCGAAGCCGCCTGAGGGTTCAGGCGCGCAGCGCGCGCTTCAGCTCCGCCGCGCAGATCGCCACCGCCGTGTTCGCCTCGTCGATCACGCCGCCCATCAGGAAGAAGCCGTGGATCTGCCGCTCGAAGCAGATGTGCGTGACGCGGTTGCCCGATTCGGTGAGCCGCTGCGCGTAGGCCAGGCCTTCGTCGCGCAGCGGGTCGTAGCCGGCGGTGAGCACCAGCGCCGGCGGCAGGTCCGCCAGGCTCTCGTGCAGCAGCGGCGAGCAGCGCCAGTCGGCGTCGTGCGAATCGTCCACGAGGTAGTGGTCGTGGAAGTAGGCCATCGTGTCGCGCGTGAGCAGGTAGCCCTCGCCGTTGGCGGCGTGCGAAGGCATGCCGCGGCGCTGGTCGGTGGCGGGGTAGACGAGCAGCTGGAAGGCGATCTTCAGGTCGCCCGCGCCGGCCACGCCGTCGCGCGCGGCGATCGCCACCACGGCGGCGAGGTTGCCGCCGGCGCTGTCGCCGCCCACGGCCAGGCGCGTCGCGTCGAGGCCGAGCGACGCCGCATGGCGCGCGATCCAGCAGGCGGCGGCGATGCTGTCGTCCACCGCCGCGGGGAAGCGGTGCTCGGGCGCGAGCCGGTAGTCGACGGCCACCACCGCGCAGCCGGCGCCGTTGGCGAGCTCGCGGCACGCCGTGTCGTGCGAGTCGAGGTCGCCGATCACCCAGCCGCCGCCGTGGAAGTACACGAGCACGGGCAGCGCCGCCGCCGCCTCGCTGCCCAGCGGGCGGTACAGGCGCAGCGGCACCGGGCCGTGCGGGCCGTCGGCGTGCAGGTCGCGCACCAGCGCCACCTCGGGCGGCGCGGGCTGCGTGAGGTGGCGCCGCATGACGTAGGCCTCGCGCGCCTGCGGCGGCGCGGCGGTGTGGATCGGCGGCACGCCGCGGTCCTTCATCGTCTGCAAGAGGGCCTGGGCGGCGGGGTGCAGCATGGGGTCTCCTTCTCTGTCATGCGGGGCGCGCACAATGCTACTTGGCCCTGTGCCGCGGCCGGCGGCACGTTCCAGGCGAGATTCACCATGCCCGACACCACCGACGTCACGATCTACCACAACCCCGCCTGCGGCACCTCGCGCAACACGCTGGCGCTGATCCGCCATGCCGGCATCGAGCCCACGGTCGTCGAGTACCTGAAGACGCCGCCCTCGAAGGAGACGCTGAAGGCGCTGCTCGCCGCCATGGGCATGCCGGTGCGCGGCCTGCTGCGCGAGCGCGGCACGCCCTACGCGGAGCTGGGCCTGGGCGATGCGAGATGGAGCGACGAGCAGCTGCTCGACTTCATCGTGCAGCACCCCATCCTGATGAACCGCCCGGTCGTCTCGACCCCGCTCGGCACCCGGCTGTGCCGGCCCGTCGAAACCGTGCTCGAGATCCTGCCGGTGGCCAGGGTCGCGCCCTTCACGAAGGAAGACGGCGAGCAGGTCGTGGACGACGGCGCGCGGCGCGCCTGAGGCGCCGGTCGCCCGTCACAGCGCCCGCTGCCGGGCGATCGGCGGGTTCCTCGCGAAGTAGCGCTTGATGCCCGCGAGCAGGGCCTCGACCAGTTCGGCCTGGTACTTCGGATCGCGCAGCTTCTTCTCTTCCTCGGGGTTCGAGATGAACGCCGTCTCGACCAGGATGGACGGGATGTCCGGCGCCTTCAGCACGGCGAAGCCGGCCTGCTCGACGCGCGGCTTGTGCAGCCGGCCGACCTTGCCGATCTGGCGCAGCACCTCGCCGCCGACGCTCATGCTGTCCTTGATCTGCGCCGTGGTGCTCATGTCGAGCAGGGTGCGCATGACGTGCTTGTCGCGCGCGTTGACGTTCACGCCGCCCACCAGGTCGGCGGCGTTCTCCTTGCTCGCCATCCAGCGCGCCATGCTGCTGGTGGCGCCGTTCTCGCTCAGCGCGAACACCGAGGCGCCGCGCGCGGTCGGGCGGACGAAGGCGTCGGCGTGCACCGAGACGAAGAGGTCGGCCTGCACGCGCCGCGCCTTGCGCACGCGCTCGTGCAGCGGCACGAAGTAGTCGTCGTCGCGCGTGAGCATGGCGCGCATGCCGGAGATGGCGTTGATCCCGTCGCGCAGCTTGAGCGCGATGGCGAGCACCACGTCCTTCTCGCGCAGGCCCGAGGGCCCGATGGCGCCCGGGTCCTCGCCGCCGTGGCCGGGGTCGATGGCGACGACGATGAGCCGGTCGACGCTGCCGGCGTCGGGCGGCCGGGGCGTGGCATGGGGGCCGCCCGGCGCCGGCGCGGCGGCCACCGGGGGCACGGCGGGCTCCGGCTTGCCGGGCACCGGCGGCCGGTTCATGCGGGCGATGAACTCGCCGAGCGCGTCGCGCACGGCCTGGGCCGCTTCGCGCTCCGCGGTCTCCTTCTCCTGGATCAGTTCGAGCAGCGGGTCCTTCTCCTGCGTCGGGTACAGGTCGAACACCATGCGGTGCTGGTAGGCGGCCACCGGCGCGAGCGTGAAGACCTGCGGCGCCGTCGCCTGCTTGAGGTCGAGCACGAGGCGCACCACGCGCGGCGTGTTCTGGCCCACGCGCACGCCGGCGATGTAGGGGTCGTCGGGCCTGACCTTGCCGACGATCTCGCGCAGCTGCGGGCTCAGCTCGAGGCCGTCGACGTCGATCACCAGGCGCGCCGGGTCGGCGGTCATGAAGTGCTTGGCCGACAGCGCGGTGTCGGATTCGAGCGTGACGCGCGTGTACTCGTCGGCCGGCCACACGCGCACGGCCACGATGCCGGCGCCGTGCGCGAGCTCGCGCGCGCCCAGCAGCAGCACGAGCGCGCCCATCGAGCGCAGCGCGTCCCTCCGGCGCGGGCCGGTCACGGCAGCAGCTCCACGCCGCGCGGCGTCAGGGCCGAGAAGCGCGCGGTGCGCTGCTCGCCGGCGCCGATCTCGATGTCCACGCGCAGGTCGGCCGGCGGCAGCAGGCCCTCGGCCTTCTCGGGCCATTCGGCGAGCTTCAGGCCGGGCGCGGCGAAGACGTCTCGGAAGCCCGCGTCCTCCCACTCCTGCGGGTCGTTGAAGCGGTAGAAGTCGAAGTGCGCGGCGTCGAAGCCACCCAGCGCATAGGGCTCCATCACGGCGTAGGTCGGGCTCTTCACGCGGCCCTCGACGCCGAGCGCGTGGAGCAGGTGCCGCGCGAAGGTGGTCTTGCCGGCGCCGAGCGTGCCGTGCAGCTCGACGAACGCATCGCGCAGCGCGGGCCGGGCCGCGAGGGCCGCCGCACTGGCCGCGCAGGCCGCTTCGTCGGGCCAGGCGACGAGCCGGCTTCCTAGAATCGGCGGATGTCCGGTGCTGCTCAAGAGTTCGATGCGGATGCGTTGCTGAAGCGCCTTCGACCATGGGCCGCGGAGCTCGGATTTTCACAGATCGGGGTGGCGGGCGTCGACCTCTCGAGCGCCGAGGCGGGCCTGATGGAGTGGCTGCGCAACGGTTTTCACGGATCGATGGACTACATGGCCGCGCACGGCCTCAAGCGCGCGCGGCCCGCCGAGCTGGTGCCGGGCACGCTGAGCGTGATCACCGCGCGCATGGACTACCTGCCGCGCGAGACGCCCGAAGGCTGGCAGGCCGCCGAATGGCGGCGGCTCGGATCGCCCGCGAAGGCGAACGTGTCGGTGTATGCGCGGGGACGCGACTACCACAAGGTGCTGCGCCACCGGCTGCAGAAGCTGGCCGACCGCGTGGCCGACGAGATCGGCCCCTTCGGCCACCGCGTGTTCACCGATTCGGCGCCGGTGCTGGAGGTCGAGCTCGCCTCGCGCAGCGGCATCGGCTGGCGCGGCAAGCACACGCTGACGCTGTCGCGCGACGCGGGCTCGATGTTCTTCCTCGGCGAGATCTACGTCGACGTGGCGCTGCCGCCCACGGCGCCGAGCGAGGCCCATTGCGGCAGCTGCACCGCGTGCATCGACGTCTGTCCGACGCAGGCCATCGTCGGCGAGCGGCGGCTCGATGCGCGGCGCTGCATCTCCTACCTGACGATCGAGCACGACGGGCCGATCCCGCCCGAGCTGCGCCCGCTGATGGGCAACCGCATCTACGGCTGCGACGACTGCCAGCTCGCGTGCCCGTGGAACAAGTACGCGCAGCGCAGCCCGCTGCCCGACTTCGACGTGCGCGAGCCGTTTCCCGAGGCCACGCTGGCCGAGCTGTGGGGCTGGAGCGAAGCGGAGTTCCTGCGCCGCACCGAAGGCAGCCCGATCCGGCGCATCGGGCACCGGCGCTGGCGGCGCAACCTGGCGGTGGCCATCGGCAACGCGCTGCGCGTGCGCGACGATGCGCCGCTGCGGGCGCTGCTCGCCGCCTCTCGTGACGAGGCCGACGAACTGGTGCGCGAGCACATCGACTGGGCGTTGGGGTAGGACGGAGCCCTCACCCCAGCCCTCTCCCGCCAGCGGGAGAGGGGGCAATACCAGCGGTGCGCGTGGCTCCCTCTTCCGCTGGCGGGAGAGGGTCGGGGTGAGGGCGCGGCCGGCTACGCCGCGACCAGCCCCTCCGCCCGCTCCAGCCGGCGCGCCTGCCGCGACAGCGCGAACCACGCGCCGGCCACGATGCCGGCCGTCGTCATCACCGCGCCCGTCGACAGCATGGCCACGCCGGTCACGCCCTGGCCGATGGAGCAGCCCATGGCCGTCACGCCGCCGAAGCCCATCATCAGGCCGCCGGCGAGGTGGCCGCCCATCTCGCGCGGCGAGCGGAAGGTCTCGAGCCGGAACTCGCGCCGCGCGAAGGCCGACACCAGGCTGCCGGCGATCACGCCGACCACGAGGACGACGCCGAAGCTCGGGCCGGTGGAGGCGTCGGTCCACAGCGTGAGCAGGTCCAGCGTGTGGGCCAGCGGCGAGGCGAAGCTGAGCGCCTCGGGGCGGTGCGACTGCGTGCCCATGAAGGTCGCCTCGAGCGTCTCGGGATGCTCGGCGATGAAGCCGAAGTGCCCCGTCAGCGCGAACGAGACGGGCACCAGGGCGCCCACCACCAGGGCGCCGATCCAGTGCTCGCGCTCCATCGAGCGGCGCCAGCGCCAGGCCAGCGCGGCCACCAGCGCGAGCAGGGCGGCGAGCACCAGCCAGCGCAGCGCGCCGGCGGAGACGCCCAGCCACGGCGCGAACAGCGAGCCCAGGTCCTGCGGGCGGTCGAGCGTGACCGACAGGCGCTCGAACCATTGCGTGCGCGGCAGCGCGAGCAGGCCGCGCAACGTCATCTGCGCGCCGATGGCGGCGGCCAGCAGGGTCACGATGGCCTTCAGGTCGCCGCTGCCGGCCTTGACCAGGCTGCGCTGCGGGCAGCCGGCGGCGAGGATCATTCCCCAGCCGAAGATGAAGCCGGCCACGGGATAGGCGAACCACAGCAGCCGCGGGCTCCAGGGAATCGACTGGGTGGCGTCGAACACGCCGAGGCTGGCGAGCGCCTGAGAGCCCAGCGCCGCCACGGCCGCGGCCAGCAGCCAGGTCAGCAGGCGCGCCGGGCCGCGGAAGGCGTACCAGTCGGCGATGGCGCCGCGGGTGCAGAAGCGCGAGGCCTGCGCGGCCACGCCCAGCACCAGGCCGATGGCGAGCCCGCCCCAGAGCACGGCCTGCTCGGCCGATTGCGGTGTCAACCCGTCTTCCATGTCGTGTGTGTCCCGTGCGGCGCGCCTGCACGCGGCGGCGTCCGTGTTTGTCCTGAGTCAAGCAATTCTGCCAGCCGCTTATATTCGCGGCTGCTTATATGTGCATGGATTCGTGATGTCGAAGCGAGAGGCGGTCATGACCGGGCGGGTGCGCAAGGCGCCCGAGAGCTTCATCGATGCCGACGGCATCCGGCAGGTGCACGCCGAGGCCCGCCGGGGCCGGCGCGACTTCATCCGCCAGGCCTTCGCGGCGGCGGCCGGCGCGGGGCTGGCCGCGTCCGCCGCGGCGGGCGAGGGCGACCCCAACATCCTGCAGCTGCCGGCCCACACCACCGGCCTCGGCCAGGGCGTGGCGAGCGAGGGCTACGGCAAGCCGTCGAAGTACGAGGGCAACGTGCAGCGCCGCCAGAGCCCGGGCCTCACGCAGACGCGGCAGGCCTCGGTGTCGTTCGCGCCGCTGCAGTCGCTGTTCGGCATCGTCACGCCCAGCGGCCTGCACTTCGAGCGCCACCACCAGGGCTGGTGGGACATCGACCCGTCCAAGCACCGGCTGATGGTCCACGGCAGCGACGCGCGCATGCTCAAGACGCCCAAGGTCTTCACCATGGACGAGCTGATGCGCCTGCCCTCGGTGTCGCGCTTCCACTTCATCGAATGCGGCGCCAACACCGGCATGGAGTGGGGCAACGTCGCGGTGCCGACCTGCCAGTACACCCACGGCATGCTCAGCTGCAGCGAGTTCACCGGCGTGCCGCTGCGCACGCTGCTCGACTTCTGCGGCGCCGACTGGAAGCGCGGCCGGTTCGTGCTGGCCGAGGGCGCCGACGGCTCCTCGATGACGCGCACCATCCCCGTCTCGCTGATCGAGAACGGCGAGGTGCTGGTGGCCTACGGCCAGAACGGCGAGATGCTGCGGCCCGAGCAGGGCTACCCGCTGCGGCTCGTGGTGCCGGGCGTGCAGGGCGTGAGCTGGGTGAAGTACCTGCGGCGCATCGAGCTCGGCGACGAGGCCTACGGCACCAAGGACGAGACCATCCACTACGTCGACCTGCTGCCCGGCGGCGACCACCGCCAGTACAGCTCCATCCAGGAGGTCAAGAGCGTGGTCACCACGCCCTCGGGCGGGCAGATGCTGCTGGACCGCGGCTTCTACGGCATCACGGGCCTGGCCTGGTCGGGCCGCGGCAAGGTCAAGCGCGTGGACGTGTCGGTGGACGGCGGGCGCAACTGGCGCGAGGCGCGGCTGCAGGCGCCGGTGATGAGCAAGTGCCTCACGCGCTTCTCCCTCGACTGGGTGTGGGACGGCCAGCCGGCCCTCGTGCAGAGCCGAGCCACCGACGAGACGGGCCAGGTGCAGGCCACCTATTCGGCGCTGCGCGCGGTGCGCGGCACGCGCTCGATCTACCACAACAACGCGATCCAGACCTGGCTCGTGCAGGAAAGCGGCGAGGTGAAGAATGTCCAGCTGTCGTGAGCGCGGCCGCGGGTGGCTGCGCCGGGCGTTCGCCGCCGGCTGCGCGCTGGCCGCCTCGGCCGCCTTCGCGCAGCCCGCGGCCTTTCCCGGCATCGGCCGCGCCGCCACGCCGGCGGAGATCGCCGCCTGGGACATCGACGTGCGCCCCGACTTCAAGGGCCTGCCGGCGGGCTCGGGCTCGGTGAGCGCCGGGCAGGACGTGTGGGAATCGAAGTGCGCCTCCTGCCACGGCATCTTCGGCGACGCGAACGACGTGTTCTTCCCGCTGGTGGGCGGCACCACGGCCGAGGACGTGAAGACCGGCCGCGTCGCGCGCCTGACCGACCGCGCCTACCCCGGGCGCACGACGCTGATGAAGGTGTCCACCGTCTCGACGCTGTGGGACTACATCAACCGCGCCATGCCGTGGTCGCAGCCCAAGTCGCTGAGCGTGGAGGAGGTCTACGCCGTCACCGCCTACCTGCTCAACCTGGGCGGCGTGGTGCCCGACGACTACGTGCTGTCCGACCGCAACATCGCCGACGTGCAGGCGCGCCTGCCCAACCGCGACGGCATGACGACGCGCCATGCGCTGTGGCCCGGCAAGGAGTTCGGCGGCACGGTAAGGCCCGACGTGCAGGGCACGAGCTGCATGAAGAACTGCGCGCCCGAGCCCAAGCTCGCGTCCTTCCTGCCCGAGCATGCGCGCGATGCGCACGGCAACCTGGCCGAGCAGAACCGGCTGGTGGGCGCGCAGCACGGCGTCGATACGGGAGGCGAGAAGCCGGCCGCCGCGCCGGCCAAGGCAGAATCGCCGCTCGCGCTGCTCGGCCGGCACAGCTGCACGGCCTGCCATGCGGTCGACGGCCCGCTGGTCGGGCCGAGCTTCCGCGCGGTGGCGAAGAAGTACGCCGGCCGCGGCGACGCCGCGAGCCACCTCGCCGGCCGCGTGCGCGCGGGCAGCAGCGGCGTGTGGGGCCCGGTCCCGATGCCGCCGCAGCAGCTGCCCGATGCCGACCTCGACGCCATCACGCGCTGGATCGCCGCCGGCGCGACCCAGTGAATTCCTCCGGATACGGGATGACACCGACGCGCAAGTGTTGGTAGTTCATTAGCATGTACTGAAGTTTGAAAGGTTGACCCGCATCATGAAAACACGCCGCGAACTGCTGAAGACCAGCGCCTCACTTGCCACGCTGCTGATGGGCGCCGGCCTGCTGCCGTCGGTCGCCCAGGCCGCCTACGACACCGCCGCCTTCGAGACCAAGTCGGTCGCCGACCTGATGAAGGCGCTCGGCGCCTCGGCGCCGGCCGAAAGCCGCGACATCGTGCTCAAGGGCCCCGACATCGCCGAGAACGGCGCCGTCGTGCCGCTCGGCGCCTCGACCACGCTGCCCGGCGTGAAGCGCATGCTGCTGCTGGTCGAGAAGAACCCGAACATCCTCAGCGCCATGTTCGAGTTCACCGACGCGGTGGACCCGTCCGTCGGCACGCGCGTGAAGATGGGGCAGTCGTCCAACGTCTATGCCGTCGCGATGATGAACGACGGCCGCGTGCTCTACGCGCAGAAGGAAATCAAGGTGACGCTCGGCGGCTGCGGCGGCTGACCTCAGCGTTTCCTGCACACGAATCGAAGGAGTATCGACATGGCAGACCCGATGCGCATCCGCGCACAAGCCAAGGACGGCAAGACCGTCGTCCGCGTGCTGATGGCCCACGAGATGGAAACCGGCCAGCGCAAGGACAGCGCGGGCAAGGTGATCCCCGCCTGGTTCATCAAGGAAGTGACGGCCAAGCACAACGACAAGGTGGTGATGACGGCCCAGTGGGGGCCAGCCGTGTCGAAGAACCCGTTCATGCAGTTCGACATCCGCGGCGGCAAGGCCGGCGACAAGGTCGCCATCACCTGGGTCGACAACCGCGGCGACACGCGCACCGACGAAGCCACGGTGTCCTGAGGGGCGCGAAACATCCCGCACGCGAGCACGAGGAGCGCGAGAACAAGATGAAGACGAGGACAGCACACGCCATCGCGGCGACGGTGGCGGCATTCGCCGCCGTCGCGGCCCCCGCCCTGGCGCAGGCCCAGGGCAAGAGCACGGCCGAGGGCATCGCCGAATACCGCGAGATGCTCGCCGACGGCAACCCGGCCGAACTCTACGAGGCCAAGGGCGCCGATCTCTGGACGAAGAAGCGCGGGCCGAAGAACGCCTCGCTCGAGCAGTGCGACCTGGGCAAGGGCCCGGGCGTGGTCAAGGGCGCGTTCGTCGAGCTGCCGCGCTGGTTCGCCGACACCGGCCGCGTGCAGGACCTCGAATCGCGCCTGCTCACCTGCATGCAGACGCTGCAGGGCCTGGACGCCGCCGCCATCGCCAAGACGGCCTTCGGCAAGGGCGAGATGGCCAACCTCACGGCGCTGGCCACCTTCGTCGCGTCGGAATCGCGCGGCATGCGCTTCAACGTGCCGCAGTCGCACGCGAAGGAGCGCGAGATGTACGCCGT
Organism: Rubrivivax sp.; assembly: GCA_044508835.1. GTDB lineage: Bacteria > Pseudomonadota > Gammaproteobacteria > Burkholderiales > Burkholderiaceae_C > JAKFDI01. The sequence continues at coordinate 30,283 of JBIQHD010000030.1, read as the reverse complement.
CGGCAAGCGCGCGTTCTTCTACCGCGGCGGCTCGCACGACTTCTCCTGCGCCACCTGCCACGGCCAGGCCGGCCAGCGCATCCGCATGCAGGACCTGCCCGATCTCACCGGCAACCCCGGCGACGGCATCGGCTTCGCCGCCTGGCCCGCCTACCGCGTGAGCAACGGCCAGATGTGGGGCATGCAGCAGCGCCTGAACGACTGCTTCCGCCAGCAGCGCTTTCCTTCTCCCGAGTTCGGTTCCGACCTGACGGCCGCGTTGGCGGTGTACATGGGCGTCAATGCCAAGGGCGCCGAATCCATCGCACCGGCGATCAAGCGTTGAGGACGAACCGCATGAACAAGAAGCACGCCATCGCCCTGGCGGCCACCGCCGCCGCCGTTCTCGTCGCCGCCGGCTGCGCCCATCGCTCGCCGGCCGAGGTCGACCAGCAGGCGCTCGGCATCATCAAGTCGAGCTTCCAGCCCAAGGGCATCGCCAAGCTCGATCGGCTCGACCAGGACGCGGCCAACGCCGCCTGCTCGCAGGCCATGGGCCAGGCCCTGCCCGAGGCGCAGGCCAAGGCCATCGAGGCGGCGAACCTGAAGACCGTGCACGCGCCCGCCGGCGGCAAGTACCTCGGCGACTGGAAGGAAGGTGAGAAGATCGCCCAGAGCGGCCGCGGCATGACCTGGAACGACAAGGCGGACGCCAAGAACGGGGGCAACTGCTACAACTGCCACCAGATCTCGAAGGAGGAGATCTCCTTCGGCACCATCGGCCCGAGCCTGTACCACTACGGCAAGCTGCGCGGCGTGACCGACCCCGACAGCGCCGCCGCCCGGCCCATCGTCGAATACACCTGGGGCAAGCTGTGGAACGCGCGCGCGAGCAACGCGTGCTCGCAGATGCCGCGCTTCGGCCACCAGGCCATCCTCGACGAGACGCAGCTGCGCCACGTGATGGCGCTGCTGCTGGACCCGAAGTCGCCGGTCAATGCCCACTAGCCGGCTGGCGTTCGCGGCCGTGGCGTTCGCGGCCGTGGCGCTCGCGGCCGCTGCCGCGGCGCCGGCGGCCGAGCCGGACGCCGCCTTCAGCACCCGCTCGCTCACCCCGGAAACGGCGCTCGCCGCCGCGCAGGCCGCGCTCGCGCACTGCCGCCAGGGCGGCTACCAGGTGAGCGTGGCGGTGGTCGACCGCTCGGGCATCACGCAGGTGCTGCTGCGCGACCGCTTCGCCGGGCCGCACACCGTGGAGGTGGCGGCGAACAAGGCCTGGTCGGCGCTGAGCTTCCGCACCTCGACCGCTGAGCTCGCCCGCGAGACGCAGGCCGGCAAGCCGATGAGCGGCCTGCGCCACCACCCGCGCTTCATGGCGGCGGGCGGCGGGCTGATGGTCGAAGGCGGCGGCAGCCTGTTCGGCGGCATCGGCGTGTCGGGCGCGCCGGGCGGCGATGCCGACGAAGCCTGCGCCCGGGCGGGCCTCGCGGCCATCGCCGAGCGCATCGAATTCTGAACACTGGCTCTGCCAGCAGTCCGGGCGCCGCCGCGCGGCGCCGGTGGAGAGCGTCCCTTGACGATCAGCAAGCGTGAATTCCTCCAGGTGCTCGGCGCCGCCTCGGTGGCCGGCATGGGGCTCGGCCGCTACGCGCACGCCGACGCGGCCACCGCGCAGAAGGGCCTGTACGACCTGCCGAAGTTCGGCAACGTCTCCTTCCTGCACATGACCGACTGCCATGCGCAGCTGCTGCCCATCCACTTCCGCGAGCCGAGCGTCAACCTCGGCATCGAGGGCATGCGCGGCCGCCTGCCGCACCTGGTGGGCGAGCACCTGCTGAAGGCCGCGGGCATCCGCCCCGGCACGCCGCTTGCGCATGCCTACACCTGCCTCGACTTCGAGACCGCCGCGCGCCGCTACGGCCGCGTCGGCGGCTTCGCGCACCTGGCCACGCTGGTCAGGCAGATGAAGGCGAGCCGCCCCGGCGCGCTGCTGCTGGACGGCGGCGACACCTGGCAGGGCTCAGCCACCGCGCTGTGGACGAAGGCGCAGGACATGGTGGACGCGACCAAGCTGCTCGGCGTCGACGTGATGACCGGCCACTGGGAGTTCACCTACGGCCAGGAGCGGGTGCAGCAGATCGTCGACCAGGATCTGAAGGGCCAGGTCGCCTTCGTCGCGCAGAACGTGAAGACCGCCGACTTCGGCGACCCGGTGTTCGAGCCCTACGTGCTGCGCGAGATCAACGGCGTGCCCTGCGCCATCGTCGGCCAGGCCTTTCCGTACACGCCCATCGCCAACCCGCGCTATCTCGTGCCCGACTGGAGCTTCGGCATCCAGGACGACCACTTGCAGGCCGTGGTGGACGAGGCGCGCGGCAAGGGCGCCAAGGTGGTGGTCGTGCTCTCGCACAACGGCATGGACGTCGACCTCAAGATGGCCAGCCGCGTGCGCGGCGTCGACGCCATCCTCGGCGGCCACACGCATGACGGCGTGCCGGTGCCGGTGATCGTGGACAACCCGGGCGGCAAGACCATCGTCACCAACGCCGGCTCCAACGGCAAGTTCCTCGGCGTGCTCGACTTCGACGTGGCCGACGGCCGCGTGCGCGACTTCCGCTACCGGCTGCTGCCGGTGTTCTCGAACCAGCTGCCGGCCGACCCGGCGATGCAGGCGCTGATCGAGAAGATCCGCGCGCCCTACGAGGCCAGGCTGGCCGAGACGCTCGCCGTCACCGACGGCCTGCTCTACCGCCGCGGCAACTTCAACGGCAGCTGGGACCAGCTCATCCTCGACGCGCTGATGGAGGTGCAGGGCGCCGAGATCGCCTTCTCGCCGGGCTTCCGCTGGGGCACCTCGCTGCTGCCGGGCGACGCCATCACGCGCGAGCTGCTGATGGACCAGGTGGCGACGACCTATTCGCACGCCACCGTGAGCGAGATGACCGGCGCCGCCCTCAAGACCGTGCTCGAGGACGTGTGCGACAACCTCTTCAACCCCGACCCGTACTACCAGCAGGGCGGCGACATGGTGCGCGTGGGCGGCCTGACCTACGCCTGCGCGCCCGGTGAGAAGATGGGGCGGCGCATCCAGGACATGCGCCTCGCCGGCAAGCCCGTCGAGGCCGACAAGGCCTACAAGGTCGCCGGCTGGGCGCCGGTGGCCGAGGCGGCGCGCGACGCCGGCAACCCGCCGGTGTGGGACGTGATCGAGCGCTGGCTGGCCGCCCACCGCCGGGTGGCGCCGCGGCAGCTCAACACGCCGCGGCTCATCGGCGTGGCGGGCAACCCGGGGCTCGTCTGACGAAGGAGATTCACATGATCAGGAAGTTCGTGATGGCCGTGGTGCTGGCCATGGGCGCGGCCGCGGCGCTGGCGCAGGACGGCGTCGTCTACCACATCAGCGACTCGGACTCGCAGGCGCTCGGCGCGCTGCGCAATGCGCGCAACCACCTCGACACCGACCCCAAGGCGAAGATCATCTTCGTGATGCATGCGCAGGGCATCGACTTCCTGATGGAAGGCGCCAAGGACCGCAACGGCGGGCTCTACGCCGGCCCGGTGTCGGCGCTCGCCTCGCGCGGCGTGAAGTTCGAGGTGTGCGAGATCACGCTGAAGAACCGCAACCTGAAGCAGGACCAGTTCCTGCAAGAGGTCGATTTCACGCCTTCCGGCGTGGTGCGCATCACCAAGCTGCAGCACCAGGGCTACGCCTACCTCAAACCCTGAGCTCCACGGCGGCGGCCAGCGCACCGGCCGCCGCCATCGCGGCCAGCGCGATCCAGGCCGTCAGCGCGAAGGCCGCCGTGCCCGACAGGCCCGCGCCGATGGAGCAGCCGCCGGCCAGCATGCCGCCGAAGCCCATCAGCGCGGCGCCGCCCAGCTCGCGCGGCAGGCGTGCCGCCGGAGCCGGGCCTTCCAGCCTGAATTCGCGCGATGCCATCGCGGCGAGGAAGGCGCCCAGCAGCATGCCCGGCAGCAGCGCGAGGTTGAACGACCACGGCGCCGGCGGCGCGGCCAGCGCCATCGCCAGCTCGGATGCCGGGCCGGTGATGCTCAGGCTCTGCACCGGCTGCACGTCGAAGGCGCGGCGCGCCACCTGCCAGGTCGCCAGCCAGCCGAGCGCCACCGCCAGGCCGGCCACGGCGGCGGCGGCCCCGCGCGACGGCGCCACGCGCTGACGGCGCAGGCACGCGATGCCGGCCGCGAGCAGCGCCGCGCCGACGAGCGCGCCGCCCGCATGGCCGAGGCCCAGCACGGCGAGCAGGTCGCGCGCGCTGCCGCCCTCGACCGTCCACCCCTCGGCGACGGCCAGGCGCAGCGGCGCCAGCGGCCCCGACAGCGAGGCCGCCGCGACGGCGGCGAACACCAGCGCCGACAGCCACGCCCGCGACTCGCCCTGCGCCGCTCGCACCATCAGCCGGCTGGCGCAGCCGCGCGCCAGCACCATGCCGAGGCCGAACAGCGCGCCGCCCGCCACCGCGCCCGACAGGCTGCCGCGCGCGGCCAGCGAGCGCGCCGCGCCGGTGTCGAGCCCCCCGGCGAGCACGAGGCCCTGCGTCGCCACGAGGGCCGTGGCCCAGACGACCAGCCAGACGGCGAGGCCGCCCGCGTCCGCCACGGCGGCCCGCAGGCACAGCCGCGAGCGCTGCGCCGCGGCGCCGAAGAGCAGGCCCAGCAGCGCGCCGGCCAGCGCCAGCGTGCCGGTTTCGCCGAGGTGTTCGATGAGGGTGTCCAGGGGCATCGGGCAGGCGGGGAAAGAAGGCGATTGGACCGCATCCGCACGAAGCCTGCCCAGGCGGGGCGCCGTCGGTACAAACGATCACCGGCGCCTGCGGGTGGGGAACGGGGCGCCGGCTTAATATCCGTGCATGCGAATGTATGACGTGTATCGCCGGGCCCGCCGCCTCGCGGCGGCGGTGCTGATGTCCGGCGCCACGGCCGCCGGCGCCCAGGCGCTGCCGCCCGTCACGCCGGTGCAGGTCAGCGCGAACGCGTACTTCGTGCAGGGCCAGTCGGCGCTCGGCTCGCCGGCCAACGCCAACTTCATCTCCAACGCCGGCTTCGTGGTCACCGCCGATTCGGTGGTGGTGATCGACGCGCTCGGCTCGCCGGCGCTGGCGCGCGAGCTGCTCGCGCAGATCCGCCGCATCACGCCCCGGCCGGTGAGCCACGTGCTGCTCACCCACTACCACGCCGACCACGTGTACGGCCTGCAGGTGTTCAAGGAGGCGGGCGCGACGATCGTGGCGCACCGCAGCGGCCAGGAATACCTGTACTCCGAGACCGCCGCCCAGCGCCTGGAGGCCAGCCGCGGCGACCTCGCGCCCTGGATCGATGCGCGCACGCGCCTGGTGCCCGCCGACCGCTGGCTCGACGGCGACGCCGATCTCACCATCGGCGGCCTGCGCTTCGAGGTGCGGGCGGTCGGCCCGTCGCACACGCCGCACGACCTGGTCGTCTTCCTGCCCGGCGAGCGCACGCTGTTCGCCGGCGACCTGGTGTTCCGCGGGCGCGTGCCCTTCGTCGGCCAGGCCGACAGCCGCCGCTGGATCGCGGCGCTCGACCGGCTGCTGGCCTTCGACGCCACGGTGCTCGTGCCGGGCCACGGCGCGCTGTCGACGAACCCGAAGGACGACCTCACGCTCACGCGCGACTACATCGCCTACCTGCGCCAGACCATGGGCGAGGCCGCGCGCAACATGGACCCGTTCGACGAGGCCTATGCGCGCACCGACTGGTCGCGCTTCCGCGACCTGCCGCTGTTCGAGGCGGCCAACCGCATGAACGCCTACAACACCTACCTGCTGATGGAGCACGAGAAATGAGCAAGGCACGCCGCCATGTGCTGCATGCGGGCGCGGCCGGCGCCCTGGGCCTGCTGGCGGCGCCGTTCGCCGCGCCGCGGCCGGCGCGGGCCGAGCCGGCCAAGCTGCCGCGGCCGGTGACCTGGCCCGACGAGATCGCGCTCATCGACGGGCGGCGCCTGGCCGGCGCGAGCCTCGCCGCGCGGCCGGCCGTGGTGGTGTTCTGGGAGTCCACCTGCCCGTTCTGCCGCAACCACAACCGCCACGTCGAGAAGCTGCACCGCGCTGCCGCCGGCACCGACCTGCTGGTGCTGGGCGTGTCCATCGACCGCGAGCCCGAGGCCACGCGCGAGTACGTGCGCAGCAACGGCTACGGCTTCGCCGTGACGCGCGACGCGCAATCGCTCGGGCGCATGTTCGACACGCGCCGCGTCATCCCGCGCACCTACGCGGTGGCGCGCGGCGCGCAGCTCGTCGCGGCGCTGCCGGGCGAGATGTTCGAGGAGGACGTGATGGAGTTTCTGCAGCTGGCCCGGCCGGTTGCCGGCAAACCCTGATCGGCCACATTCGTGCTTGCGCATAAACTGCCTGCGCTTTCCCCACCTGCAGCCGGCGCCTCGCCCCGACCGTGAGCATGCAAGAGTCCGACGACGTTTTCTCCGCCGCCGCCGAGCTGTTCTCCGTGCTCTCCACGCCGGTGCGCCTGCGCCTGATCAGCGCGCTGTGCCAGCAGGAGAAGAACGTCTCGCAGCTGCTGGCCGAGATCGACGCCACCCAGCCCAACCTCTCGCAGCACCTGGCCACGCTGTACCGCGCCGGCATCCTGGCGCGCCGGCGCGAGGGCACGCAGATCTTCTACCGCATCCAGAGCGAGCGCGCCGCCTCGCTGTGCCGCGCGGTGTGCACCCAGATCGCCAGCGAGTTCGACGACACCGGCGCCATCGCCCGCAGCGACCGGCTGGTGCCGGTGCAGCGCCTGCCCTGACGCGCTACGGCGCGGCGAGCGCCAGCCAGAGCGGCACGCTCAGCATGCCGATCAGCGTCGACACCGTGACCAGCCCCGCCACGAACGGCCCGTGCCCGCCCATGCGCGCGGCCAGCACGTAGGCGCTGGAGGCCGTGGGCAGCGCGGCGAAGCCGATCACCAGCAGCCGCTGCTCGCCGTGCAGCGAGAGCAGGGCGGCCAGGCCGATGGCCACCAGCGGCAGCAGCGCGTGGCGGATGGCCAGCAGCGCGGCGGCCAGGCGCGGCGCCTCGCGCAGGCCGCCGAGCTTGAGCCCGGCGCCGACCGACATCAGCCCGAGCGGCAGCGCGGCCAGGCCGATGCGGTGCAGCGTGGTGTCCACCGCCTCGGGGAAGCGCAGCCCGGCGAGGTTGGCCGCGAAGCCGGCCACCGTGCTCAGGATCAGCGGGTTGCGCCCGAGCTCGCGCAGGTACGACTGCCCGCCGTGGCGCGCCAGCGGCCACACCGCCGCCACGTTGCACAGCGGCACGCACAGCGCCACCATCAGCGCCGCCCAGGCCACGCCCTGCGGCCCGGCCAGCCGCTCGGCCAGTGCCAGCGCGATGAAGGAATTGAAGCGGAAGGCCGTCTGCGCGCCCGAGGCGTGCATGCGCGCATCGACGCCGGGGAAGAGCCGCAGCGCATAGGCCAGCACCACGCCGGCGGCCACCACCCCGAACGCGGCCAGGCCCAGGGGCAGCGTCTCGTCCAGGCGCAGCGGGCTGCGCACGATGGAGTTGAACAGCAGCACCGGGAAGAGCAGGTAGTACACCAGCCGCTCGGCGGCGTCCCAGACGCCGCGGTTCAGCGGGGTGTGGCGGCACACCGCCCAGCCGACGAGGATGAGCAGCAGGTCGGGCAGCAGGAGCCAGGCGTTGGACATCGCGAGAGTGTGCCTTGGCGCCGGTGCGTGATGTCCACAATCGCGCGGGCCACAATCCTCCCCCATGACGTCCATCGACACCAGCCGCGAGGCGATCGACCGCTTCATCGACGCGCTGTGGATCGAGGACGGCCTGTCGGCCAACACGCTCGCCGCCTACCGCCGCGACCTGAGCCTGTACGCCGGCTGGCTGGCGCAGTCGCGGGGCCGCGCGCTCGACGCCACCACCGAGGCCGACCTGCGCGCCTACGCCGTGGCCCGCCACGCCGGCAGCAAGGCCACGAGCAGCAACCGGCGCCTGACGGTGTTCAAGCGCTACTTCCGCTGGGCGCTGCGCGAGCGCCGGGTGCTCGCCGATCCCACGCTGCGCCTGGCCGCGGCGAAGCAGGCGCTGCGCGTGCCCAGGACGCTCAGCGAGGCGCAGGTGGAGGCGCTGCTCGCCGCGCCCGACGCCGATGCGCCGCTCGGCCTGCGCGACCGCACCATGCTCGAGCTGATGTACGCGAGCGGCCTGCGGGTGAGCGAGCTCGTGGGCATGAAGACCGTGCACCTGGGCCTGGACGACGGCGCGCTGCGCGTCACCGGCAAGGGCGGCAAGGAGCGGCTCGTGCCCTTCGGCGACGAGGCCCATGCGTGGCTGCGGCGCTACCTGGCCGAGTCGCGCCGCGAGCTGCTCGCCGGCCGCGCGAGCGACGCGCTGTTCGTCACCGTGCGCGGCGCGGCCATGTCGCGGCAGATGTTCTGGAAGCTCGTCAAGCAGTACGCGCTGCGCGCCGGCATCCACGCGCCGATCTCGCCGCACACGCTGCGCCACGCCTTCGCCACGCACCTGCTGAACCACGGCGCCGACCTGCGCGCGGTGCAGATGCTGCTGGGCCACGCCGACATCTCCACGACGACCATCTACACCCACGTGGCGCGCGAGCGGCTGCGCGCGGTGCACGCGAAGCACCACCCGCGCGGCTGAGCCCGGGCAAAGACCCGCGCGGCATCGCCGCTGTCATCAAGGCTTCATCCGCGAGCCGCGGCGGCGTCATGCAGGCGCCTGACGATGCGGGGCCATGCACAGCGACGCCTCCTTCCTGCGCGCCTGGGCCGCGGCGCCCGGATCCGTCCTCGCGAACGGCGAGGCCGGCGAGGGCATCGGCGGCGAACGGCGCCGCTACCGCACGGTGTGGATCTCCGACCTGCACCTGGGCACGCCCGGCTGCCAGGCGGCGGCGCTGCTCGACTTCCTCCGGCACGTCGACTGCGAGACGCTGTTCCTCGTCGGCGACATCATCGACGGCTGGCAGCTGCGCCGCTCGTGGTACTGGCCGCAGTCGCACAACGACGTGGTGCAGAAGCTCCTGCGCAAGGCGCGCAAGGGCACGCGCGTGATCTTCATCCCCGGCAACCACGACGAGTTCGCGCGGCGCTACGTGCAGCACAACTTCGGCGGTGTGGACGTGGCCGGGGACTGGATCCACGAGACGGCCGACGGCCGCCGACTGTGGGTGGTGCACGGCGACCTGTTCGACGGCGTGATCCAGTGCGCCCGCTGGCTGGCGCACCTGGGCGACTCGCTCTACGAGTTCACGCTGCGGCTGAACCGGCACCTGAACTCGCTGCGCGCGCGGCTCGGGCTGCCGTACTGGTCGCTCTCGCGCTACCTCAAGCACAAGGTCAAGCGGGCGGTGAGCTACGTCGGCGACTTCGAGGCCGCGGTGGCGCGCGAGGCGCGCCGGCGCGGCGTGCACGGCGTGGTCTGCGGGCACATCCACCACGCCGGGCTGCGCGAGATCGACGGCATCCTCTACGCTAATGACGGCGACTGGGTGGAAAGCCTCACGGCGCTCGCCGAGCATGCCGACGGCCGCCTGGAGATCGTCGACTGGTCGGCCCGCGCGCTGCAGGCGCGGCCGGCGGCGCGCGAAGCCGCCGCGGTGGCGGAACCGAACCCGTCGGCATGAAGATCGCGCTGGTCACGGACGCCTGGCTCCCGCAGGTCAACGGCGTCGTCACGACGCTGGTGGAGCTGGCGCAGGGCCTCGCGCGCCGCGGCCACGAGGTGGTGCTGATCGAGCCCTCGGGCTTTCGCCGCTGGGCGTGCCCCGGCTACCGCGAGATCGAGCTCGCCTGGCGGCCGGCGCGGCGCGTGGCCCGGTGGCTCGACGAGGCCCGCCCCGACGCCGTGCACATCGCCACCGAAGGGCCGCTCGGCGGCGCCGCCCGCGCGCACTGCCTGCGCCGCGGCTGGGCCTTCACCACGGCCTTCCACACGCGCTTTCCCGACATCCTGGCCAAGGCGCTGCACCTGCCGCAGCGCTGGGGCTATGCCTGGTTCAAGCGCTTCCATGCGCCCTCGTCCGGCGTGATGGTGCCGACCGGGCGCCTGAAGGCGCGCCATGCCGACGTGCACTGGCGCGGCGTGCTGCCGCGCCACCGGCTCGCCGCGGTGTACAGCGCGGCGGACGTCTTCGTCTTTCCGAGCCGCAGCGACACCTTCGGCCTGGTGATGCTCGAAGCCATGGCCTGCGGCACGCCCGTGGCCGCCTATCCGGTGCCCGGCCCGCTGGACGTGCTGGGCGCCCGCGGCGAGGGCGGCTGCCTGCACCACGACCTGCGCCGCGCCGCGCTGCAGGCGCTGGACGTGCCGCGCAGCGAAGCGCGGGCCCGCGCCACCGGGTTCGCGTGGCAGCCGGCGATCGACCAGTTCATCGGCCACCTGGTGCCGGTTTCGCGGCCGGCGCACGGCGGATCCGCGCCGGCCGCGGGGCGTCCCGCCTGTCACGCCACCGTCGCAAAAGGTTCATAAACTGATTCGATGAGTCCCGATCCCGCCGCGGCGAACGCTGCACCCGCGCTGCTCAACCGCGAACGCTCCATCCTCGAGTTCAACCGCCGCGTACTCGCGCAGGCGCGGCGCGCCGACGTGCCGCTGCTCGAGCGGCTGCGCTACGTGTGCATCGTGTCGTCGAACATGGACGAGTTCTTCGAGGTGCGCTTCGCCGACTACCTCGAGGCCACGCGCGCGCCGGGCGGGCGGGTCTCGCTGGCCGACGCGCAGGCGGTGGCCGCCGAGGCGCACGCGCTCATGGACGAGCAGTACGCCGTGTTCAACGACGAGCTGATGCCGCTGCTCACGCGCGAGGGCATCGTCATCCTCAACCACGCCGACCGCGACGAGGCCCAGCGCCGCTGGGTCGACCAGTTCTTCGCGCGCCAGGTGCGCCCGCTGCTCGTGCCGGTGGGGCTGGACCCGGCGCACCCGTTCCCGCAGGTGGCGAACAAGTCGCTCAACTTCATCGCGCGGCTGACGGGGCTGGACGCCTTCGGGCGCGAGAACACCATCGCCATCGTCAAGGTGCCGCGGGTGCTGCCGCGCGTCATCAAGCTGCCGCAGGAGCTCACGCCCGGCCGGCAGGCCTTCGTGCTGCTCACGAGCGTGATCCGCTCGCACCTGGGCGAGCTCTTTCCCGGCCGCGAGGTGGAGGCGTTCTCGCAGTTCCGCGTCACCCGCGACTCCGACCTGGAGGTCGACGCCGACATCACCAACCTGCGCCAGGCGCTGCGCACCGGGCTCACCACGCGCCACTTCGGCCAGGCCATCCGGCTGGAGGTGGTGGACAGCTGCCCGCCCGAGCTGTCGGACTTCCTGCTGCAGCAGTTCGGCCTCGCGCCCTGGGCGCTGTACGCGGCCAAGGGGCCGGTGAACCTGGTGCGGCTCAACGAGCTGATCGACCTGGCCGACGCGCCGGCGCTGCGCTTCCCGCCGCACGAGCCGGTGTGGCCGCAGGAGCGGCTGCCGCGCACCGCCTCGGTCTTCGACCAGCTCGCCGAGGGCGACGTGGTGCTGCACCACCCGTTCGAGTCCTTCGAGCCGGTGCTGCAGTTCCTGCGCGAGGCGGTGCTCGACCCCGACGTGCTGGCGATCAAGCAGACCATCTACCGCACCGGCAGCGTCTCGCCGCTGATGGACCTGCTGATCGAGGCGGCGCGGCGCGGCAAGGAAGTGATGGCCGTGGTGGAGCTGACCGCGCGCTTCGACGAGGAGGCCAACATCAACTGGGCCGAGCAGCTGGAGGCCGTGGGCGCGCAGGTGGTGTACGGCGTGGTGGGCCTGAAGACGCACGCCAAGCTGCTGCTGGTCACGCGGCGCGAGCCCGGGCCGAAGGGGCCGCGGCTCAAGCGCTACGTGCACCTGTCCACCGGCAACTACAACCCGAAGACCGCGCGGCTCTACACCGACGTGGGTTACCTCACGGCCGACGCCGACATCACGGCCGATGCCGACGCGGTGTTCCAGCAGCTCGCCAGCCTCGGCAGGATGAAGTCGATGCGCCAGCTGCTGCAGGCGCCGTTCACGCTGCACCGCGGGATGATGCAGGCCATCGAGCGCGTGGCGCAGGCCGCGCGCGAGGGCCGGCCGGCACGCATCGTCGCGAAGATGAACGCGCTCACCGACCTGCCGCTGATCGAGGCGCTGATCCGCGCCGGCCAGGCCGGCGCCGACATCGACCTCGTCGTGCGCGGCGCCTGCATGCTGCCGCCGGGCATCGAGGGCGCGACCGAGCGCATCCGCGTGCGCTCGGTGGTGGGGCGCTTCCTCGAGCATTCGCGGGTGCTGTACTTCCGCTGGGGGCCGGACGAGGCCGACGAGGTGCTGTACCTGTCCAGCGCCGACTGGATGGGGCGCAACATGTTCGGCCGCATCGAGGTGGCGTGGCCGGTGCGCGATGCGGGGCTGCGCCAGCGGCTGATCGACGAGTGCCTGGTGCCTTACCTGCACGACCGCTGCGACGCCTGGACGCTGCGGCCCGACGGCAGCTACGAGCGCATCGGCACCGACGGCCCGAGCGCCCAGCAGGCGCTCATGCACCGCTACGCGCCGCCGCCGCCAGCCACGGCGCCGTGAACCCCCGCGGCGATTCGCAATCTATCGACGGGAACCGTTCGCGCCGCGCCTGCCGGGCGGCATCGGCGGCGGTTCGGCCGTCTGACCGCGAAACCGCATGAGGAGCCGACCATGGATCTGATCCTCTGGCGCCATGCCGAAGCCCGCGACGCCCGCGAGGGCGAGAGCGACCTCGAACGTCCGCTCACCTCCAAGGGCGAGCGCCAGGCGCAGCGCATGGCCGAATGGCTGAACCAGCGCCTGGCGCAGTCCACCCGCATCCTGGTGAGCCCGGCGCTGCGCACCCAGCAGACGGCGCGGGCGCTGGCGCGCGACTTCAGGACGGTGCCGGCCGTCGTCTCCGGCGCATCGCCCGAGGCGGTGCTGGAGGCGGCGCGCTGGCCCGGGGCAAGCGAGCCGGTGCTCGTCGTCGGCCACCAGCCCACGCTCGGGCAGGTGGCGGCGCTGCTGATGTGCGGCGAGCCGCAGTACTGGACGCTGAAGAAGGGCGCCGTGTGGTGGCTGCGCCGGCGCGACCGCGAGGGCGGCGCGCAGGTGCTGCTGCAGGCGGTGCAGGCGGCCGACTGCCTGTAGGCGGCCCGGCGGCCGGGCCGTCAGCAACGGATCGCGAGCTTCAGCGGCCCGCGCTCCCAGGCGGCGGCCTCCTCCCGCAGCAGGTGCAGCGTGCGCGGGCGCGCCTCGGCCCAGGCGGGCGGCACCTGCAGCGTGGCCTCGCCGTCGCGGCGGTGCAGCGCCAGCGCGGAGGCATCGACCGTCGTGCGCGCGTGGCAGTGGATCACCGCCAGCCGCAGGCACAGCGCCTGCCACGCGAACGCCGGCTCGGCGAGGCTCGCCTCCATCTTGCGCAGGCCGCCGCGCTGCGCCAGCACCAGGTCGGCCAGGCGGCGCTGCTGCGATTGCGAGAAGCCCGCCGCGTCGGCGTTGGCCAGCACGTAGGCGCTGTGGCGGTGGTGGTCGTGGTGCGAGATCATCATGCCCACCTCGTGCAGCTGCGCCGCCCAGCGCAGCTCGCGCCGCGCCTCGCGGCCGGCCTCGCCGCCCTCGGGGCCGGTCTGCTCGTACAGGGCGGCGGCCAGCCGGCTCACGCGCTCGGCCTGGCGCAGGTCGACGCCGAAGCGCTGCTGCAGCGCCTGCACCGAGCCGTCGCGCATGTCGTGCGCGCGGCCGCGCTCGGCGTCCGGCTGCAGCCGCTCGTGCAGGTCGAAGATCACGCCCTGGCGCAGCGCGCCGCGCGTGGGCACGAGCTCGTCGATGCCGAAGTGCACCGCCAGGGTGTAGAGGATGGCCAAGCCGCCGGCGATCACCGGCCGGCGGTCGTCCTTCAGGCCCGGCAGGTCGAGCCGGTCGATGTGGCCGGCGCGCAGGCATTGCTCGATCAGCCAGCGCAGGCTGTCCGGCGTGATGCGGCCGTCGGTGACGCCGGCCGCGGCCAGCATCTGCGACACCGCGCCGGCCGTGCCGGAGGAGCCCAGCGCCTCGCGCCAGTGCCGCGGCGCGAAGTCGTCGAGCGCCTCCTCGAGCTCGGCGCCGGCGGCCACCTGCGCGGCGCGGAAGGCGGCTTCGGTGAAGCGGCCGTCGCCGAAGTACTTCATCGACAGGCTGACGCTGCCGATGCCGAAGGACTCGGCGCGCAGCGGCGTGGTGCCGCGCCCGAGGATCATCTCGGTGGAGCGCCCGCCGATGTCGACCACCAGCCGCTGGCGGCGCGAGCTCTGCAGCCGCGCCACGCCGGCGAAGATGAGGCGCGCCTCCTCGCGGCCCGAGATCACCTCGATGGGCAGGCCCAGCGCACGCTGCGCGCGCTCGATGAAGGCGTCGCGGTTGCGCGCCTCGCGCAGCGTCTGCGTCGCCACGGCGCGCGCCTGGTGCGGCGGGCAGCCGCGCAGGCGCTCGGCGAAGCCCGCCAGGCAGGCGAGGCCGCGCTCGGCGGCGGCCTCGCCGAGCATGCCGTCGGCGTCGAGCCCCGCGCCCAGGCGCACGGTCTCCTTCAGGTAGTCGACGCGGCGGTACTTGCCCGCCACGAGCTGGCCGATCTCGAGGCGGAAGCTGTTGGAGCCGATGTCCACCGCGGCGAACCGGCCGGCGGGCCAGGAGGGAGCGGATTCGGAAGGGACGGCGGGGCTCGCGGCGACGGGGAAAGTCATGGCGCCGATTGTCGAGGGAAACCGCGGCCGTCCCGTGAACCACGCGCGTCCGGCAGGGGCGGCGCCGGATTCCTAGAATGCGCCTCCGTCCTGCCGCGAAGGAGAGCCTCCATGCCTGTCGATGAGATCCAAAGCCCGACCCGCACGCGCGACTACACCCGCCGCGATTTCGTCCAGACCACCGTCGGCAGCGGCTTCGCCGCGGCCGTGCTGCCGGTGACGGCGCAGGCCGTGTCGACCGACAGCACCGGCCTGACGGCCGGGCCGGTCAGCATCCGGTCCGGCAGCTTCGACATGCCGGCCTACCGCGCCATGCCGGCGGGCAAGACCGGCCTGCCGGTGGTGCTGGTGGTGTCGGAGATCTTCGGCGTGCACGAGCACATCGCCGACGTGGCGCGGCGCTTCGCCAAGCTCGGCTACCTCGCCATCGCGCCCGAGCTGTTCGTGCGCCAGGGCGACGCGAAGGCCTACACCGACATCCCCAAGCTGATGAGCGAGGTCGTCGGCCAGGTGCCCGACGCGCAGGTCATGGGCGACCTCGACGCGGCCGTGGCCTGGGCCAAGGCCAACGGCGGCGACACCGCGAAGCTGGGCATCACCGGCTTCTGCTGGGGCGGGCGCATCACCTGGCTCTACACGGCGCACAACCCCGGCGTGAAGGCCGGCGTGGCGTGGTACGGGCGCCTGGCGGGCAACGCCTCGGCGCTGCAGCCCAGGCACCCGGTCGACGTCGCGGCCGGCCTGAACGCGCCGGTGCTGGGCCTGTACGGCGGCGCCGACACCGGCATCCCGCTTGACACGGTCGATAAGATGAAAACGGCGTTGGCCTCGGGGAACGCCAACGCGAAGAAGTCGGAGTTCGTCGTCTACCCGGATACGCCGCACGCCTTCCACGCCGACTACCGGCCGAGCTACCGCAAGGAAGCCGCCGAGGACGGCTGGAAGCGCTGCGTCGCGTGGTTCCGGCAGAACGGCGTCGCCTGAGTCCCTTCACGACCCCTTCACCGACAGGCCGCTGATGCGGCCTGTTTCGTTGCTGCCGGATGCCTGCATGACTCTCACGTACATCGTTCTCGCCACCCTGGCCGGCGGCCTGCTCTCGGTGCTGGTGGCCGCCAGCCTCACGGTGGGCGTGCTGTCGCGCGTGGTACGCCATCTGGTCAGCCTCTCGGCGGGCGTGCTGCTCGGCACGGCGCTGCTCAACGTGCTGCCCGAGGCCTTCGAGGAGGCGCACGGCGCGAGCCCGCAAAGCCTGTTCGCGGCGCTGCTGGTGGGGCTGCTGGTGTTCTTCCTGCTCGAGAAGGCCGAGCTGTACCGCCACCAGCACCACCACGAGGGCGACGACCACCACCATCACCACGGCTTCGACCGCCAGCAGGCCGGGCGCGGCGGCTGGTCGGTGCTGATGGGCGACAGCATCCACAACTTCTGCGACGGCGTGATCATCGCCGCCGCCTTCCTCGCCGACACGCAGCTCGGCGTGGTGACCGCGCTGGCGGTGATCGCCCACGAGATCCCGCAGGAGGTGGGCGACTACATCGTGCTGCTCAACGCCGGCTTCTCACGGCGCAAGGCGCTGCTCTACAACGCGGCCTCCGGCCTGTCGGCCGTGGCCGGCGGGGTGCTCGGCTACTTCGTCGTCGGGCCGTGGGAGGCGCTGTTCCCCTACCTGCTCGTCATCGCGGCGAGCAGCTTCATCTACGTGGCCGTGGCGGACCTCATCCCCCAGCTGCAGCACCGCCTCTCGCTGCGCGACACGGCGGCGCAGCTGCTGTGGCTCGGCGGCGGGCTGCTGATCGTGGTGCTGGCGTCGCATTCGCTGCCGCATACGCACTAGATCGGCCTGCGCCCCATCGAGGGGGCACGCCAGCGGACCGGCGGAGCCGGGTCCGCGGCGTTCGCCGGGTCAGCGGACCACGAGCACGGGAATCGCGCTGTGCGTCAGCACCTTCTGCGTCTCGCTGCCCAGCAGCAGGGCCGACACGCCGCGCCGCCCGTGCGAGGCCATCACCAGCAGGTCGCAGCCCTTCTCCTTGGCGTGGTCGATGATGGCCTCCCAGGGGTGCAGCGCCTCCACCGTGTGGCCCTCGCAGGGCACGGCCGCCGCCTCGCAGGCCGCGAGCACGTCCTTCACGCGCTGGCTGGCGATGCGCTCCTGCGCGTCGAAGAACTCCTGCGGCGGCGTGGGCTGCATCTCCGAGATGGCGCTGTAGGGGAAGGGCTCCTTCACGCTGATGGTGTGCAGCGTCGCGCCCACCGCCTTGGCGAGGCTGATGCCCGTCTGCACCGCCTTGGCGGTGATGTCGGAGCCGTCGGTCGGGACAAGAATGCGTTGGAACATGGTCACCTCCGGAGTTGCACTGGTGGAAATCGGTCACGCCCTCGGGGGGAGTGTCGTGCCAGCGTAGGCCGGGGGCTTGCGGGCCGTCAAGCCTCGGGCCCGATCGATCCTCAGCCCTGGGCCATGGGCCGCGCCGGGTCGGACGACCATTCGCTCCACGAGCCGGGGTAGAGCGCCGAGCCGGGCAGGCCGGCGACCTCCATCGCCAGCAGGTTGTGGCAGGCGGTCACGCCGGAGCCGCACTGGTGGACGACGCCGGCGCCGTCCTCCGTGCCGAGCAGGGCGGTGAACTCGCGCCGCAGTTCCCCGGCCGGCTTGAAGCGGCCGTCGCCCGCCAGGTTGTCCTGGAAGAAGCGGTTGAGCGCCCCGGGGATGTGGCCGGCGCGCGCGTCCAGCGGCTCGACCTCGCCGCGGTAGCGCTCGGCGGCGCGTGCGTCGACGAGCCGGACGCTGCCGAGCCTGCGCAGCAGCTCGTCGGCGTCGACGCTGGGCATCGTCGCCGGCGGCAGCGGGTACGCCGCGACGCCCGACCGGATCTGCGCGCCGCCCGCCGATTCGCCGCCCGCCGCCCGCCAGGCGGCGAAGCCGCCGTCGAGCACGGCCACCGGGCCGTGGCCGATCCAGCGCAGCATCCACCAGGCGCGGCCGGCATAGGTGGCGCCCTGGCGGTCGTAGACGACGACCTGCGTGCCCGGCGTGATGCCCAGCGCCGCGGCCGTGCGCGCGAAGGACTCCCGCGAGGGCAGCGGATGCCGGCCGTTGCGGCCGGTCCTGGGGCCCGAGAGGTCGCGCTCCAGGTGCACGTACTGCGCCCCGGGCACGTGAGCCTCGATGAACTGGCGCTCGCCGGCCGCGGGGTCGGCGAGGTCGAAGCTGGCGTCGAGCACGACGAGCGGCGCGCGCTCGCGCATCAGGTCTTGCAGCGCCTCGGCGTCGATGAGCGTGGTGTAGCGGGGTGTCGTCATCGCGGCTCCAGGGAATCCAGGGAAGTCAGGACTCGGTCGTGGTCGGCACGTCGGCGCCCGCGCCGCGGCTGCGCAGCTGCGTGGCGCCGAGGCCGGCGCCGACGATGAGCACCATGCCGCCGATCGCCATCCAGGTGACCGGGTCGTCGAACAGCAGCACGCCGAAGCCGAAGGCCCAGGCGATGCCGAGGTAGTTCAGGCAGGCGTTGACCAGCGTGCGCCCGGTGGCGTAGGCGCGCGTCATCATCAGCTGCGCGACGGTGGCCGACACGCCCACGGACAGCAGGAGCAGCAGCCCGCCGAAGGTGTGGGCATGCCAGCCGCTCCACAGGCTGATGCCGATGCCGCCGGCCGCGCCCATGAGCGAGAAGTAGAACACCGTGCGGTACTCCGGCTCGCCGGCGCGCCCGAGGGCGGCGAGCTGCAGGTAGGCCATGGCCGAGATCATTCCCGACAGCAGGCCGACGAGGCCGTGCCAGAGCTGCTCGCGCTCCACCGTCGGGCGCAGCACCAGCGCGACGCCGGCGAAGCCGATCAGCACGGTGGCGAAGAGCCGCCAGTCCACCCGCGAGCGGCCCAGCATCACGGCCCCGCCGATCAGGAACATGGCCATCCAGATGGACGACATGTAGTTCAGCGTCACCGCGGTGGCCAGCGGCAGCCCGCCGATGGCGTAGAACCACAGGCTCAGCGCCGTCACGCCGACGATGCCGCGCCACAGGTGCATTGCCGGCACGCGGGTGACGAGCGAGCCGCCGCGCAGGCGGCACAGCACGGCCAGCATCAGCGAGCCGGTGAGCCCGCGGTAGAACACGATCTCGCCCAGGCCGTACTGCTCGGAGGCGAGCTTGACGCACACGCCCATCACGGCGAAGAGGAACGACGAACAGACCATCAGCCAGGGCGCGGACATCGCCCGATTCTGCCCGCGGCGGCCGGTTCGCGGCGCCCGGGCCGGCCAAGACCCGGTGCGCCGCCGGCGGCGTCAGGCGCGCTGCTTCATCGCCCGGCGGTACCACTCGTGGAAGTGCTGCATGCCGTCTTCCATCGGGCTCTGGTAGGGGCCGACCTCGTCGTCGCCGCGCTCCATCAGCGCGCGGCGGCCGGCGTCCATGCGCAGGGCGATCTCGTCGTCCTCGACGCAGGTCTCCCAGTACGCGGCCTGCTGCGCCTCGACGAACTCGCGCTCGAAGGCGGCGATCTCCTCGGGGTAGAAGTACTCCACCACGTTGAGCGTCTTCTGCGGCCCCTTGGGGTACAGCGTGGAGACCACCAGCACGTTCGGGTACCACTCGACCATCAGGTTCGGGTAGTAGGTGAGCCAGATCGCGCCCTGCCGCGGCGGCGCGCCGTTGCCGAGCGCCAGCACGGCGTCGTGCCACTTGCGGTAGACGGGCGAGCCGGCCTTGGCGAGGGCGTTGTTGATGCCCACCGTCTGCACCGAATGGTGGGCGCCGAACTCCCAGCGCAGGTCGTCGCAGGTGACGAACTGGCCGAGGCCGGGGTGGAACGGGCCGACGTGGTAGTCCTCGAGGTAGACCTCGATGAAGGTCTTCCAGTTGTAGTCGCACTCGTGCATCTGCACGCGGTCGAGCACGTAGCCGCTGAAGTCGAGGTCGGCCTTGCCGTTCAGCGTGGCCAGGTCGGCGGCGATGTCGCGGCCGTTGTCCTCGAACACCAGGCCGTTCCATTCGCGCGTCGGGTAGTTGCGCAGGTTCAGGCAGGGGTCCTCGGCGAAATGCGGCGCGCCGAGCAGCTCGCCCTGCAGGTCGTAGGTCCAGCGGTGCAGCGGGCACACGATGTTGCTGCGCGTGTTGCCGCGGCCCTGCAGCATCACGGCCTGGCGGTGGCGGCACACGTTGGAGATCAGCTCCACGCCGTTCGGCGTGCGCACCAGCGCGCGGCCCTCGCCCTCGTGGGCCAGGGCGTGGTAGTCGCCGATCTCCGGCACGGCCAGGGCGTGGCCGACGTAGCGCGGCCCGCCATCGAAGATGAGCTCCATCTCGCTGCGGAACAGGGCCGCGTCGAAATAGGTGGACACAGAAAGTTGCGACTGGCTGCGCTCGAGAGATTCGAGGCCGATGCTCAAGTCCGACATGATCCCCAGGATCTCCAAACCCATGTCAAACCGCCCCCTTGCACTGGTTCCGGGGGAAGAACTGCCGGGCTGGCCGCCGGCAGGGCCGCGCATTGTACCCACCGGGTCCCGGCGACCCGGATAGCCCGGCCAACCCAGGCAGACCTCACGCGCAAGAGGTGGTTCCGAGCAATCGGCGGGTCGCGCGCTGACTACAATTGCCGGTTTCACGCAGCGAAAAATGACAGTTGCTTCATCGCCCGGCGAGTCGACGTCGCCAGCCCCTTCCTACGAAGACGCGCTGGCCGAGCTCGAACGGCTGGTTGCCGCCATGGAGGCCGGCCAGCTCCCGCTGGACAAGCTGCTCGAGAGCTACCGCCGCGGCGCGGAATTGTTGAATTTCTGCCGCAGCCGCCTGCAGGCCGTCGAGCAGCAGGTCCGTGTGCTGGAAGACGGCCAACTGAAACCCTGGTCTGAATGAATCTGTCCGATTTCGACGTGTGGATGCGCGGCGAGCTGCAGGCGGTCGAGTCCGCGCTGGCCCGCTGGGTCCCCGAGAACGCGCCGGCGGGCCTGGGCCTGGCCATGCGCTACGGCGTGCTCGACGGCGGCAAGCGCGTGCGCCCGCTGCTCGTGCTGGCGGCCGCCGAGGCGGTCGGCGGCCAGCGCGAAGCGGCCCTGCGCGCGGCCTGCGCGGTGGAGCTGATCCACGCCTATTCGCTGATCCACGACGACATGCCCTGCATGGACAACGACGTGCTGCGCCGCGGCAAGCCGACGGTGCACGTGCAGTACGGCGAAGCCCAGGCCATGCTGGCCGGCGACGCGATGCAGGCGCTGGCCTTCGAGGTGCTCACGCCGCCCGATGCCTGCGTGCCGCCGGCGCTGCAGGCGCGGCTGTGCTCGCTGCTGGCGCGCTCGGCCGGCCACGCCGGCATGGCCGGCGGCCAGGCCATCGACCTGGCGAGCATCGGCCTGCCGCTCGGCGAGCAGGCCCTGCGCGACATGCACCAGCGCAAGACCGGCGCGCTGCTGCAGGCCAGCGTGCTGATGGGCGCGGCCTGCGGCCCCTGCCCGCCGCTGGCCTGGGACGCGCTGGCCGACTACGGCCATGCGCTCGGCCTCGCCTTCCAGGTGGTCGACGACATCCTCGACGTCACCCAGGCGTCCGAGACGCTGGGCAAGACCGCCGGCAAGGACCTGGACAACAACAAGCCGACCTACGTGACGGTGCTGGGGCTCGACGCCGCCCGCCGCCATGCCGCCGAGCTGCGCGACGAGGCGCAGGCCGCGCTGGCGCGCAGCGGCCTGCCGCGCGCCGCGTGGCTGAGCCTGCTGGCGGACAAGGTCGTGGAACGCGACAACTAGCGCGACAACCGAGGGAGCCCCCAGCGCCATGAAGCATTCCCTGCTGAAGACCATCGACAGCCCCGCCGACCTGCGCCGCCTCTCGCGGCACGAACTCCAGCAGCTTGCCGTCGAGCTGCGCGATTTCGTGCTGCAGAGCGTGTCGCAGACCGGCGGTCACCTGTCGTCGAACCTCGGCACCGTCGAGCTGACGGTGGCGCTGCACTACGTGTTCGACACGCCCTACGACCGGCTGGTGTGGGACGTGGGCCACCAGACCTATCCGCACAAGATCCTGACCGGCCGGCGCGACCGCATGCCCACGCTGCGCCAGCTGGGCGGCATCAGCGGGTTCCCGCGGCGCGACGAGAGCGAGTACGACACCTTCGGCACGGCGCATTCGTCGACCTCCATCTCGGCCGCGCTCGGCATGGCGCTGGCGGCCAAGCTCAAGGGCGAGGCGCGCAAGTCGGTGGCCATCATCGGCGACGGCGCCATGAGCGCCGGCATGGCCTTCGAGGCGCTGAACAACGCCGGCGTGTCGCAGGCCGACATGCTGGTGGTCCTCAACGACAACGACATGTCGATCTCGCCGCCGGTGGGCGCGCTCAACCGCCACCTCGCCAAGCTGATGAGCGGGCGCTTCTACGCCGCCGCGCGCGACACCGCCAAGCAGGTGCTGAAGAACGCGCCGCCGCTGTTCGAGCTGGCGCGCCGCTTCGAGGAGCACGCCAAGGGCATGGTCGCGCCGAGCACCATCTTCGAGGAGTTCGGCTTCAACTACGTCGGCCCGATCGACGGCCACGACCTCGAGGCGCTGATCCCCACGCTGCAGAACCTGCGCGCCAAGAGCGGCCCGCAGTTCCTGCACGTCGTCACCAAGAAGGGCTACGGCTACAAGCTGGCCGAGGCCGACCCGGTGAACTACCACGGCCCGGGCAAGTTCGACCCGGCGGTGGGCATCACCAAGCCGGCGACGCCGCCCAAGCCCACCTTCACCCAGGTCTTTGGCCAGTGGCTGTGCGACATGGCCGAGAAGGACCCGCGGCTGGTGGGCATCACCCCGGCCATGCGCGAGGGCTCGGGCATGGTCGAGTTCGAGCGGCGCTTCCCCTCACGCTACTTCGACGTGGGCATCGCCGAGCAGCATGCCGTCACCTTCGCCGGGGGCCTCGCCTGCGAGGGCCTGAAGCCGGTGGTGGCCATCTATTCCACCTTCCTGCAGCGCGCCTACGACCAGCTCATCCACGACGTGGCGATCCAGAACCTGCCGGTGGTCTTCGCGCTCGACCGCGCGGGGCTGGTCGGTGCCGACGGCGCCACGCATGCCGGCGCCTACGACATCGCCTACCTGCGCTGCGTGCCGAACGTGAGCGTGATGACGCCGGCCGACGAGAACGAGTGCCGCCAGTCGCTCTACACCGCCTTCGTGCAGGACCACCCGGTGGCGGTGCGCTACCCGCGCGGCGCCGGCGCGGGCGTGGCCGTCGAGCGCGAGATGAGCGAGATCCCCTGGGGCAAGGGCGAGGTGCGCCGCGAGTCCTCGCGCCGCGCCGGCCAGCCGGGCGGGCGCATCGCCATCCTCGCCTTCGGCACCGTGCTGTACCCGGCGCTGGCCGCGGCCGAGCGGCTCGACGCCACCGTGGCGAACATGCGCTTCGCCAAGCCGCTGGACGCGGCGCTCGTCGCCGAGCTGGCGCGCACGCACGACGCCCTCGTGACGGTGGAGGAAGGCTGCATCCCGGGCGGCGCCGGCAGCGCCGTGGCCGAGGCCCTGGCCGCGGCCGGCCTCGAGACGCCGGTGCTGATGCTGGGCCTGCCCGACGTCTTCGTCGAGCATGGCGACCCGGCCAAGCTGCTGGCCCAGTGCGGGCTCGACGCCGCCGGCATCGAGCAGTCCGTCCTCAAGCGCTTCGGCGCCCGCCCGACGCTCTTGCGTTCCGCGGTCAATCATTGAATGCGCCCGAACGGCGCGTTCAGTCCCTGCGGTCCTCAAGGCCGGGCGAATGGTGAGAAGCTTCGGGGCGCAACCTTCCCCGGCGACCTGTTGACATGAGCAATCTGAAAGACGCGCTGCACATTCCCGATACGCAGAGCGAGCGCGACGAGCGGCACCTCGCCATCCAGCGCGTGGGCATCAAGGACGTGCGCTACCCGCTGGAGCTGCGCATCGGCGAGGCCGTGCTGCCGACCGTCGCGCAGTGGGACCTGGACGTGGCGCTGCCGGCCGAGCAGAAGGGCACGCACATGTCGCGCTTCATTGCCTGGCTCAACGACATCGACGGCCCGATGGACGCCGCCTCGCTGCGCCGCGGCTTCGCGGCGATGCTCCAGCGGCTGCAGGCCGACGAAGGCCGCATCGAGGCGCGCTTCCCGTTCTTCCTGCGCAAGCGCGCGCCCGTCACCGGCGTGGAAAGCCTGCTCGAGTACCAGGGCCGCCTCATCGCCGAGGCGCGCGGCGGCGCCACGTCCATCTGGGCCGAGGTGCTGGTGCCGGTGAAGTCGCTGTGCCCGTGCTCGAAGGAGATCTCCGACTACGGCGCGCACAACCAGCGCTCGCACGTGACCATCCGCGTCGAGCTGCGCGAGGACATCGGCTGGCAGGAACTGGTGCGCTTCGCCGAGGACAGCGCCTCCAGCGAGCTCTGGCCCATGCTCAAGCGCGCCGACGAGAAGTGGGTCACCGAGCGGGCCTACGAGAACCCGAAGTTCGTGGAAGACCTGGTGCGCGACGTCGCGCTCAAGCTCAACGGCGACGCGCGCATCGGGCGCTACCGCGTGGACGTGGAGAACTTCGAGTCCATCCACGCGCATTCGGCGTTCGCCCGCATCGAGCGGAACTGACGCTCGGCAGCAAGAAGAAAGGCGGCCCGATGGCCGCCTTGTCGTTCGAGTCGCCGAGTCCCGCTCAGGCAACGGCCACCGGAATCTTGCCGATCTTCGCCTGCCACTCCTTCGGCCCGGTGGCGTGCACCGAGGTGCCGGTCGAATCGACCGCCACCGTGACCGGCATGTCGCTCACGTCGAACTCGTAGATGGCTTCCATGCCCAGGTCCTCGAAGCCGACCACCTTGGCCTGCTTGATCGCCTTGGACACCAGGTAGGCCGCGCCGCCCACCGCCATCAGGTAGGCCGACCGGTGGTTCCGGATCGACTCGATCGCCACCGGCCCGCGCTCGGCCTTGCCGATCATGGCGATCAGCCCGGTCTTCTCGAGCATCATGTCGGTGAACTTGTCCATGCGCGTGGCCGTGGTCGGGCCGGCGGGGCCGACGACCTCGTCGCGCACCGGGTCGACCGGGCCGACGTAGTAGATGACGCGGTTGGTGAAGTCCACCGGCAGCTTCTCGCCCTTGGCCAGCATGTCCTGGATGCGCTTGTGCGCGGCGTCGCGGCCGGTGAGCATCTTGCCCGACAGCAGCAGCGTGTCGCCGGGCTTCCAGCTCGCCACCTCTTCCTTCGTCAGCGTGTCCAGGTCGACCTTGCGGCTCTTGTTGTAGTCGGGCGCCCAGTGCACGTCGGGCCAGAGGTCCAGGCTCGGCGGGTCGATGTAGGCGGGGCCTGAGCCGTCGAGCACGAAGTGCGCATGGCGCGTGGCCGCGCAGTTCGGGATCATCGCCACCGGCTTGCTGGCGGCGTGCGTCGGGTACATCGCGATCTTCACGTCGAGCACGGTCGTCAGGCCGCCCAGGCCCTGCGCGCCGATGCCCAGCGCGTTGATCTTGTCGCACAGCTCGATGCGCAGTTCCTCGGTCTTGTTGCGCGGGCCGCGCGCCTTCAGCTCGTACATGTCGATGGGGTCCATCAGGGACTCCTTCGCCATCAGCACCGCCTTCTCGGCCGTGCCGCCGATGCCGATGCCCAGCATGCCCGGCGGGCACCAGCCGGCGCCCATGGTGGGCACCGTCTTCATCACCCAGTCGACCAGGCTGTCGCTCGGGTTGAGCATCACGAACTTGCTCTTGTTCTCGCTGCCGCCGCCCTTGGCCGCGACCTGCACGTCCACCGTGTCGCCGGGCACGACGGTCATGTGGATGACGGCCGGCGTGTTGTCCCTGGTGTTCTTGCGCTCGAAATGCGGGTCGGCCACGATGCTCGCGCGCAGCTTGTTCTCCACGTTGTTGTAGCCGCGGCGCACGCCCTCGTTGACGGCGTCCTCGATGGAGCCCGCGAAGCCCTCGAAGCGCACGCCCATGCCGATCTTCATGAACACGTTGACGATGCCCGTGTCCTGGCAGATCGGGCGCCGGCCCTCGGCGCACATCTTCGAGTTGGTGAGTATCTGCGCGATGGCGTCCTTCGCCGCCGGGCTCTGCTCGGCGGCATAGGCGCGCGCGAGGTGCTGGATGTAGTCGGCCGGGTGGTAGTAGCTGATGTACTGCAGGGCAGCGGCGACGCTTTCGACGAGGTCGTCGTGGCGGATCACGGTGGTCATGGCGGGGCGCGCGAGGGGCGGCGGGGGGTTGGGAGAAACAGCGAAAAGTGTACCCACTGGCCCGATGCCCACACGGCGGCGCCAGCCCTCGCGGCATGACCGCGGTCATTGGCGGGCGGCGGCCGGCGGGGTTTTCTCTCGCGCTTGCGCCTACGACAGTGCGTAGGATAGGCCGCATCGCCAGCCCCACCGCCACGGGCCCGTGCAGGGCGGGGCCGGCGCTTGCCGCCCGTTCGCAGAAACGACCCAGGAGACCCGAATGACCGCCCCGCATCTCTACTTTCCGCCCGAGGACCTCGTCAAGTCCGCCTACGTCTCGGGCATGGACGCCTACAGGAAGCTCTGTGCCGAGGCCGACAGCGACTACGAGGGCTTCTGGTCGCGCCTCGCGCGCGAGCTGCTGTCGTGGAAGCGGCCGTTCACGCGGGCGCTCAACGAAAGCCAGGCGCCGTTCTTCAAGTGGTTCGAGGACGGCACGCTGAACGCCTCCTACAACTGCCTGGACCGGCAGGTGGAGGCAGGCCTGGGCGGCAAGACCGCGCTGATCTTCGAGGCCGACGACGGCGCCGTGACGCGCGTCACCTACAGCGAGCTGCTGGCGCGCACCTGCCGCATGGCCAACGCGCTGAAGGCGCGCGGCGTGAAGAAGGGCGACCGCGTCGTCATCTACATCTCGATGTCGATCGAGGGCATCGTCGCGATGCAGGCCTGCGCGCGCATCGGCGCCACGCACTCGGTGGTGTTCGGCGGCTTCTCGGCGCAGAGCCTGCGCGACCGCATCGCCGACGCGAGCGCGGTGATGGTCGTCACCTGCGACGAGCAGCTGCGCGGCGGCAAGCGCCTGCCGCTGAAGGCCATCGTCGACGAGGCCATCGCGCTCGGGGGCTGCGACAGCGTGAAGGACGTGGTCGTCTACAAGCGCACCGGCGGCGACATCGCCTGGCACCCGGCGCGCGACCGCTGGCTGCACGAAGAGGTGGCCGCGCAGGCCGACACCTGCGAGCCGGAATGGGTGGAGGCCGAGCATCCGCTCTTCCTGCTCTACACCTCCGGCTCCACCGGCAAGCCCAAGGGCGTGCAGCATTCCACCGGCGGCTACCTGCTGCATGCGGCGATCACCACCAAGTGGACCTTCGACCTGAAGCCGAACGACATCTTCTGGTGCACCGCCGACATCGGCTGGGTCACGGGCCACACCTACATCACCTACGGGCCGCTGGCGCTCGGCGGCACCGAGGTGGTGTTCGAGGGCGTGCCGGTCTATCCGGACGCAGGCCGCTTCTGGAAGATGATCCAGGACCACAAGGTCACGGTGTTCTACACCGCGCCCACCGCCATCCGCTCGCTCATCAAGGCGGCCGAATCGAATCCCGACGTGCACCCGAAGCGCTACGACCTCGGCTCGCTGCGCATCCTCGGTTCGGTGGGCGAGCCCATCAACCCGGCGGCCTGGGAGTGGTACCACGCCAACGTGGGCGGCGGCCGCTGCCCGGTGGTCGACACCTGGTGGCAGACCGAGACCGGCGGCCACATGATCACGCCGCTGCCGGGCGCCACGCCCATGGTGCCGGGCTCGTGCACGCTGCCGCTGCCGGGCATCACGGCCGCCATCGTCGACGAGGCCGGCAACGACGTGCCGAACGGGCAGGGCGGCATCCTCGTCGTCAAGCGGCCGTGGCCCGGCATGATCCGCACCATCTGGGGCGACCCGGAGCGCTACAAGGCGAGCTACTACCCGCCGGAGCTCAAGGGCTACTACCTCGCCGGCGACGGCGCGAGCCGCGACGAGGAGCGCGGCTACTTCACCATCACCGGCCGCATCGACGACGTGCTCAACGTCTCGGGGCACCGCATGGGCACGATGGAGATCGAGTCGGCGCTGGTGGCGCACACCGAGCTGGTGGCCGAGGCTGCCGTGGTCGGCCGCCCCGACGACACGACGGGCGAGGCCATCTGCGCCTTCGTCGTGCTCAAGCGCCCGCGGCCCACCGGCGACGAGGCCAAGCGCATCGCCAAGGAACTGCGCGACTGGGTGGGCAAGGAGATCGGCCCGATCGCCAAGCCCAAGGACATCCGCTTCGGCGAGAACCTGCCCAAGACGCGCAGCGGCAAGATCATGCGCCGGCTGCTGCGCTCGGTGGCCAAGGGCGAGGCGGTGACGCAGGACACCTCGACGCTGGAGAACCCGGCCATCCTGGAGCAGCTGTCCGAGAGCAACTGAGCCGGCGGCATCCGCCCATGAAAAAGGGCCTGCGCTTGCAGGCCCTCGTCGTCTCGTGCACCGCGGGGCGCGGTGCACGGGCAGTCACTTCACCGTCAGCACCCACTCGACGAGCTGCTTGGCCTCGGCCTCGCTCACCTGCGGGTTGGCGGGCATGGGCACCGGGCCCCATGCGCCCGAACCGCCCTTGAGCACCTTCTGCGTCAGCTTGGCGACGGCATCCTTCTGGCCCGCGTACTTGGCCGCGACGTCCTTGTAGGACGGGCCCACCAGCTTCTTGTCGATGGCATGGCAGGCCATGCAGTTCTTCTTCTTGGCGAGATCGGCGTTGGCCAGGGCCGGACCGGCCGCAAGCGCAAGGATCAGGACGGGGAACAACTTCATGATTTTCCTTTCATTCTGGAGGCTGGGCCAACGGACTGCATGAAAGAATGCATTGTAGGTTCGAGGGTCCCGTCAAATCCTTGAACAAAACACCGAGAGTCGGAGCAAATCATGTACCTTGTCGTGCTCGGCGTGCTGCTGATCGTGATGAAGTGGGCCGAATTCGGCCCCGTCGCCGAGTGGTCGTGGTGGCTGGTGCTCGCGCCCTTCGCCGGCGCGGTCGTCTGGTGGGCCTGGGCCGACGCCTCGGGCTACACCAAGCGCCGCGAGATGGACAAGATCGAGGCGAAGAAGCGCGATCGCCGGGTGAAGGCGCTCGACGCGCTCGGCATGGACCACAAGGGCCGGCGCGGCAAGAGCACCTCGGCCAAGGAAGCGCGCAACAACAGCCGGCGCGCGTCCTGATCCGCTGCGCGCCAATGAAGACGGGGCGCCTCGTGCGCCCCGTTCGTTCGATGCGGCCGGCTCGGCGGGTGGATCAGTCCTTGTCGAGCACCGCGCCCGAGCTCGCGCTGGACACCAGCTTGCCGAACTTCGCCAGCACGCCGCGGGTGTAGCGCTGCGCGGGCGGCTTCCATGCCGCGCGCCGCCTGGCGAGCTCCTCGTCGCTCACGTTGAGCTGCAGCGTCAGCGAGTGGGCGTCGATGGTGATGGAGTCGCCCTCGTGCACCAGCGCGATGTTGCCGCCGGCATAGGCCTCGGGGGCGACGTGGCCCACCACCATGCCCCAGGTGCCGCCGGAGAAGCGGCCGTCGGTGATGAGCCCGACGGATTCGCCCAGCCCCTGGCCGATGAGCGCGCCCGTGGGCGCCAGCATCTCGGGCATGCCCGGGCCGCCCTTGGGGCCGAGGTAGCGCAGCACCATCACGTCGCCGGCCTTGATCTTCTGCGCCATGATGGCCGCCAGCGCCGACTGCTCGTCGTCGAACACGCGCGCCGGGCCGGTGATGGTCGGGTTCTTCAGGCCCGTGATCTTGGCGACCGCGCCCTCGGGCGAGAGGTTGCCCTTGAGGATGGCGAGGTGGCCCTCGGCGTACAGCGGCTGGTCGATGGGATGGATCACGTCCTGGTCGGCGCGCGGCGTGTCGGGCACGTCGGCCAGGTTCTCGGCCACGGTCTTGCCGGTGATGGTCATGCAGTCGCCGTGCAGCAGGCCGGCCTTCAGCAGCATCTTCATCACCTGCGGAATGCCGCCGGCCTTGTGCAGGTCGACCGCGAGGTACTTGCCCGAGGGCTTGAGGTCGCAGAACACCGGCACCTTCTTGCGCATGCGCTCGAAGTCGTCGATCGTCCAGTCCACGCCCGCGGCATGCGCGATGGCGAGGAAGTGCAGCACCGCGTTGGTGGAGCCGCCGGTGGCCATGATCACCGCCACGGCGTTCTCGATCGCCTGCTTGGTGACGATGTCGCGCGGCTTGAGGTCGTTCCTCACCGCCTCGACCAGCACGCGCGCCGATTCCTTCGCGGAGTTGGCCTTCTCGTCGTGCGGGTTCGCCATCGTCGAGGAGTAGGGCAGACTCATGCCCAGCGCCTCGAAGGCCGAGCTCATGGTGTTGGCGGTGTACATGCCGCCGCACGAGCCGCTGCCGGGGATGGCGCGGCGCTCGATCTCGCAGAAGTCGGTCTCGCTCATGCGCCCGGCGGAGAACTCGCCCACGGCCTCGAACACGCTCACGATGTTCAGGTCCTGGCCCTTGTAGTGGCCGGGCAGGATGGTGCCGCCGTAGACGTAGATCGAGGGCACGTTCGCGCGCAGCATGCCCATCATGCCGCCGGGCATGTTCTTGTCGCAGCCGCCGACGA
>JBIQHD010000062.1:0-8426 GCA_044508835.1 Rubrivivax sp. | reverse complement strand
AGGTGCTGCGCTCGATGCCCTTGACCTTCTTGCCGTACATGATCTTGTTCTTGACGACGCCGAACATGTGGCAGAGCTTCTCCTCGGTGTCGGCGATCAGCTCGAAGGGCAGCTCCAGGTTCTGCTTGAACTTGTCGTGCGAGGCCATGTTGTCGCGCGACACGCCGAACACGACGGCGCCGGCCTTCACGAAATCCTTGTGGTGGTCGCGGAACTGCATCGCCTCGGTGGTGCAGCCCGGCGTGTTGTCCTTCGGATAGAAGTACAGCACCACGACCTGGCCCGCGAAGGCTTGCGGCGTGAACTTCACGCCGCCGGTTGCAAGCGCTTCAAATTCCGGGAGGGGTTTGTTGAGGGCTGGCGTCATGAAGTATTCTGCGTGGTTGCGCCGTCGCAGGCGTAGCCCGTCATTATAAGGGCAGCGAGTGGGTGCTCGCCCTGCAGCACGGCTGC
Source organism: Rubrivivax sp. (assembly GCA_044508835.1). GTDB lineage: Bacteria > Pseudomonadota > Gammaproteobacteria > Burkholderiales > Burkholderiaceae_C > JAKFDI01. Next base: position 7,973 of record JBIQHD010000062.1, on the reverse strand, counting down.
AGCCGAATGCAGCGCGGCGTCTCTTCAGCCGGCGCGCGGCGCGTCCTCGAACAGCAGGGCCGCGACGACGCGGCGTCCCTCGGACAGCAGCACGTTGTAGGTTCGCGCCGCGGCGGCCACGTCCATGGTCTCGAAGCCGATGCGGCGCTCGATGAGCACCCGCATGGCCGCGGCCGGGGGGAAGCGCAGGCGCGCGCCGCTGCCGAAGATCACGATCTCGGGGCGCAGCGCGGCCACCTGCTCGAAGTGCCCGGCGGCCAGCGCGTCGAACGAATCCACCGGCCAGCCGACGACCTCGCCTTCCCACGGCACCAGCACGCTGCGGCGGTGCTCGGCGCCGTTGACCACCACGCCGTCCGGCCCATGGCGGGCGATGGCGTTCCGGCCGTCGATGCGTTCGGCCTGCATCTTCATCGCGGCGCCTGTCGAGCTTTGTTTCGCACGGCTAGAATTATAGTTTTTGCACTGCAGCAATCACCCTTTCTGCCGTGTCGGAGGCCTTTCTTGAAGCCCATCGTCAAGTCGACCAAGCTCGCCAACGTGGCCTATGACATCCGCGGCCCGGTGCTCGACAAGGCCCGCGAGATGGAGGAGGAGGGGCAGCGCATCATCAAGCTGAACATCGGCAACGTGGCCGCGTTCGGGCTGGAGCCGCCCGACGAGATCGTGCAGGACATGATCCGCAACCTGCCGCACGCGGCCGGCTACACCGATTCCAAGGGCCTGTTCGCGCCGCGCAAGGCGGTGGTGCACTACACGCAGGAAAAGCGCATCGCCGGCGTCATGGTCGACGACGTCTACCTCGGCAACGGCGCCTCCGAGCTCATCGCGCTGAGCATGAACGCGCTGCTCGACAACGGCGACGAGGTGCTGATCCCCGCGCCCGACTACCCGCTGTGGACGGCCGTGGTCGGCCTGTCGGGCGGGCGCCCGGTGCACTACCGCTGCGACGAGGCCTCGGGCTGGATGCCCGACCTCGACCACATCGAATCGCAGATCACGCCCCACACGCGCGGCATCGTCGTCATCAACCCGAACAACCCGACCGGCGCGCTCTACTCCGAGAGCGTGCTGCAGGGCATCGTCGACATCGCGCGGCGCCACCAGCTCATCGTCTTCGCCGATGAGATCTACGACAAGACGCTGTACGACGGCAACACGCACACCAGCATCGCCTCGCTCGCCGACGACGTGCTCTTCGTCACCTTCAACGGCCTGTCCAAGAACTACCGCTCCTGCGGCTACCGCGCCGGCTGGATGGTGGTCTCGGGCGAGAAGCGCCACGCCAAGGACTACATCGAGGGCCTGAACATGCTGTCCTCGCTGCGCCTGTGCGCCAACACGCCGGGGCAGCTGGCGATCCAGACGGCGCTGGGCGGCTACCAGAGCATCAGGGACCTGGTCGCGCCCACGGGCCGGCTGTGCCGCCAGCGCGACCTCGCCTACAAGCTGCTGAGCGAGATCCCGGGCGTCAGCGTGGTCAAGCCGCGCGCGGCGCTCTACATGTTCCCGCGGCTCGACCCCGAGGTCTACCCGATCGAGGACGACCAGCAGTTCGCCTACGAGCTGCTGGCCGAGGAGAAGGTACTGATCGTGCAGGGCACCGGCTTCAACTGGCCGACGCCCGACCACTTCCGCCTCGTGTTCCTGCCCAACTCCGACGACCTCACCGAAGCCATCGGCCGCATCGCCCGCTTCCTCGAGGGCTACCGCAAACGCCACTCGCGCTGACCGCGCCACACACATGAAACCGATCCAAGTCGGCCTGCTGGGCATCGGCACCGTCGGCAGCGGCACCTTCAACGTGCTGCGCCGCAACCAGGAAGAGATCCGCCGCCGCGCCGGCCGCGGCATCGAGATCACCATGGTGGCCGACCTCGACACCGCCCGCGCCCAGGCGGTGGTGGGCGACGCGGCCCAGGTGGTGGCCGATGCGCGCGAGGTCATCGCCAACCCCGACATCGACATCGTGGTCGAGCTGATCGGCGGCTACGGCATCGCCCGCGCGCTGGTGATGGAGGCCATCGCCGCCGGCAAGCACGTGGTCACGGCCAACAAGGCGCTGCTGGCGGTGCACGGCACCGAGATCTTCGAGGCCGCGCGCGAGAAGGGCGTAGTCGTCGCCTTCGAGGCGGCGGTGGCCGGCGGCGTGCCCATCATCAAGGCGCTGCGCGAAGGGCTCACCGCCAACCGCATCGAGTGGATCGCCGGGATCATCAACGGCACCACCAACTTCATCCTGTCGGAGATGCGCGACAAGGGCCTGGACTTCGCCACGGTGCTGAAGCAGGCGCAGGAACTCGGCTACGCCGAGGCCGACCCCACCTTCGACATCGAAGGCGTGGACGCGGCGCACAAGGTGACGATCATGAGCGCGATCGCCTTCGGCATCCCGGTGCAGTTCGACAAGGCCTACGTCGAGGGCATCTCGCGCTTGAACGCGGCCGACATTGCCTACGCCGAGCAGCTCGGCTACCGCATCAAGCTGTTCGGCATCACGCGCCGGCGCGAGCAGGGGATCGAGCTGCGGGTGCACCCGACGCTGGTGCCGGCCAAGCGCCTCATCGCCAACGTGGAAGGCGCGATGAACGCCGTGGTGGTGCAGGCCGACGCGGTCGGCACCACGCTCTACTACGGCAAGGGCGCCGGCGCCGAGCCCACCGCCTCGGCCGTGGTGGCCGACCTGGTGGACATCACCCGGCTGCACACCGCCGACCCGAACCACCGCGTGCCGTACCTCGCCTTCCAGCCCGACGCGATGCACGCCACGCCCATCCTGCCGATGGAGCAGGTGCAGACCTCGTTCTACCTGCGCCTGCAGGTGGCCGACCAGACCGGCGTGCTGGCGCGCATCACCGGCATCCTGGCCGAGCGCGGCATCTCCATCGACGCCGTGCTGCAGCGCGAATCGGCCGAGGGCGAGGCGCAGACCGACCTCATCATCCTCACGCACACCACGCTCGAAGGCGAGATGAACCAGGCCCTCGCGCAGATGCAGGGCCTGCCGACGGTGCTGGCGCCCATCGTGCGCATCCGCAAGGAAGAGCTGAATTGAAGTACCTCAGCACGCGCGGCGACGAGACGCCGCGCAGCTTCTCGGAGATCCTGCTCGAGGGCCTGGCGCCCGACGGCGGGCTGTACCTGCCGGACCACTATCCGCAGGTCGACGCCGGCACGCTGGCGCGCTGGCGCGGGCTGGCGTATCACGAATTGGCCTTCGAGATCCTGTCGCTCTACATCGACGACATCCCGGCCGATGACCTGAAGGCGCTGGCCGCGAAGACCTACACCGCCGAGGTGTTCGGCACGCAGGAGATCGTGCCGCTGAAGCGCTTGGAAGGGGCTTCGACAGGCTCAGCTCCTTCGACAAGCTCAGGATTCGCGGGGGCTTCGACAGGCTCAGCCCGAACGGTCTATCTGGAAGCCCTGTCCAACGGCCCCACGCTCGCCTTCAAGGACATGGCGATGCAGCTGCTGGGCAACCTGTTCGAGTACGAGCTGGGACGCCGCGGCGAGACGCTCAACATCCTCGGCGCCACCTCGGGCGACACCGGCAGCGCCGCCGAATACGCCATGCGCGGTAAGCACGGCGTGCGCGTGTTCATGCTGAGCCCGCACGGCCGCATGAGCCCGTTCCAGCAGGCGCAGATGTTCAGCCTGCAGGACCCGAACATCCACAACATCGCCGTCGAAGGCGTGTTCGACGACTGCCAGGACATCGTCAAGGCGGTTTCGGGCGACCTCGAATTCAAGCGCCGCCACCGCATCGGCACCGTCAACTCGATCAACTGGGCGCGGCTGCTGGCGCAGGTGGTGTACTACTTCGCGGGCTATTTCCAGGCCACGACATCGAACGGCGAGCGCGTGAGCTTCGCCGTGCCCTCGGGCAACTTCGGCAACATCTGCGCCGGCCACGTGGCGCGCATGATGGGCCTGCCGATCGAGCGGCTGGTGCTGGCCACGAACGAGAACGACGTGCTCGACGAGTTCTTCCGCACCGGCACCTACCGCGTGCGCGGCAGCGCCGAGACGCACGAGACCTCCAGCCCGTCGATGGACATCTCCAAGGCGTCGAACTTCGAGCGCTTCGTCTTCGACCTCACGGGCCGCGACGCCGCGCGCACGCGCAGGCTGTTCGCCGACGAGATCGCCCGCCACGGCACGTTCTCCGTCTCGCCCGACGAGTTCGCGCGCATTCCGCGGTTCGGCTTCGTCTCGGGCAGCAGCACGCATGCCGACCGCCTCGCCACGATCCGCGACACCTGGCAGCGCTTCGGCACGATGATCGACACCCACACGGCCGACGGCCTGAAGGTGGCGCGCGAGCATGCAACGCCGGGCACGCCGATGATCGTGCTAGAGACTGCTCTGCCGGCCAAGTTCGCCGAGACCATCGTCGAGGCTCTCGGCCGCGAGCCCGGGCGGCCTGCCGCGATGCAGGGCATCGAGCAGCTGCCCAAGCGTTTCACCGTCATGAAGCCCGACGCCGACGCGGTAAAACGCTACATCGCCGACCACACCTGAGCGCCCCGGCGCTCGCCTTCACGCTGCGCGCCATGACATCAGAACGCTCCTCCCCGCGGCCGCCCTTGCTCACCCTGGACGAGGTGCTGGCCCGGCTGGCGCAGGCGGTCCGCCCGATCGCCGCGGACGACGCCGAGTCCGTGTCGACCTTCGATGCCCTCGGGCGCGTGCTGGCCGAGGACGTGCGCTCCCTCCTCGACGTGCCGCCCGCCGACAACACCTCGATGGACGGCTACGCACTGCGCTGCGCCGACGTGCCCGCCGACGGCACGGTGCTGCCCGTCAGCCAGCGCATCCCGGCCGGCGCGCCGCCGCAGCCGCTGCAGCCGGGCACGGCGGCGCGCATCTTCACCGGCGCGCAGGTGCCGCCCGGTGCCGACGCGGTGGTGATGCAGGAGCAGTGCGAGGCGCTGGACGGCGCGGTGCGCATCGACGCCGCGCCGCAGCCCGGCCAGTGGATCCGCCGCCGCGGCGAGGACGTGGCAAACGGCGCCGTCGTGCTCGAACGCGGCCTGCGCCTCACGCCGCAGGCGCTGGGGCTGGCCGCGTCGGTCGGCGCCGCCTCGCTGAAGGTGGCGCGCCGCCCGCGCGTGGCGCTGTTCTCCACCGGCGACGAACTGGTGATGCCGGGCGAGCCGCTCAAGCCCGGCGCCATCTACAACTCCAACCGCTACACCCTGCGCGGGCTGGTGCGGGCGCTGGGCTGCGACTGCACCGACCTCGGCATCGTGCCCGACCGCCTCGACGCCACGCGCGAGGCGCTGCGGCGGGCGGCCGAGGGCCACGACCTGATCGTGACGAGCGGCGGCGTCTCGGTCGGCGAGGAGGACCACCTGAAGCCCGCGGTGCAGGCCGAAGGCCGGCTCGACCTGTGGCAGATCGCCATCAAGCCGGGCAAGCCGCTCGCCTTCGGCGAGGTGCGGCGCGCGAGCGGCGGCCACGCCTGGTTCCTCGGCCTGCCGGGCAACCCGGTGTCGAGCTTCATCACCTTCCTGCTCGCGGCGCGCCCGGTGCTGCTGCGCCTGCAGGGCGCGCGCGACGCGGCGCCGCGCGCCATCCCGATGCGGGCCGATTTCGACTGGCCGAAGCCCGACCGCCGCCGCGAGTTCCTGCGCGTGCGCCGCAACGAGGCCGGCGGGCTCGACCTCTTCGACAACCAGAGCTCGGGCGTGCTGACCTCCACGGTCTGGGGCGACGGGGTGGTCGACAACCCGTCGGGGCAGGCGATCGCCCGGGGTGATACGGTGCGCTACCTGTCGTTTCCGGAGTGGCTGTCGTGAAGGTCGACGTTCGCTATTTCGCCTCCATCCGCGAGGCGCTCGGGCCGCGCGAGGCGGTCGACCTGCCCGAGGGCGCGACCCTCGGCGCGCTGCGCGACCTGCTGATCGCCCGCAGCCCGGCGCACGCCGCGGCGCTCGCGCGCGGCCGGGCGCTGCGCTGCGCCCTCGACCAGGCCGTGGCCGACGAGTCCGCCGTGATCGGCGAGGGCGCCGAGGTGGCGTTCTTCCCGCCGGTCACGGGCGGGTAGCGCGCCGGGCGCGGGTGCCACAATTCCGCCCATGCGCCCGCCCCGCGTCACCGTCCAGACCGACGACTTCGACCTCTCCGCCGAAGTGGCGGCCCTGCGCGCCGGCGACGCCGGCGTGGGCGCGGTGGCGGCCTTCGTCGGCACGGTGCGCGACCGCAGCGGCGGGCAGGGCGTCTCGGCGATGGAACTGGAGCACTATCCCGGCATGACCGAGCGCGCCATCGAGGGCATGATCGACGCGGCGCAGGCGCGCTTCGACATCCGCGCGGCGAGGGTCATCCACCGCGTCGGCCTGCTGCAGCCGCAGGACCAGATCGTGATGGTGGCCGTCACCTCCTCCCATCGGGCAGAGGCCTTCCGGGCCTGCGAATTCCTCATGGACTACCTCAAGACCCAGGCGCCGTTCTGGAAGAAGGAAAGCACGCCCGGCGGCGCGCACTGGGTCGACGCCCGCTCGACCGACGACGAGGCGCTGCGGCGCTGGGGCGTCGACAGCACCAACGCCGCGCCATGACGCAGGCGTTCCCGCTCGCGCAGGTGATCGCGGTGGCCGCCGGCGCGGCCGCGGGCGGCGTCGTCCGCTGGCTGGTCGGCGTGGCGATGAACACCCTGCATTCGCACCTCGTGCTCGGCACGCTGGCCGTGAACTGCGTCGGCGGGCTGCTCATCGGCCTGTCGCTGGTGTGGTTCGAGCACACGCCCAACGAGGTGCTGCGGCTGCTGGCGGTGACCGGCTTCCTGGGCGGGCTGACGACCTTCTCTTCGTTCTCGGGCGAGTCGCTGCTGCTGCTCCAGCGCGGCGAATGGGGCTGGGCCGTCGCGCACACGCTGGCGCACGTGCTGGGGTCGCTCGCCTTCGCGGCCCTCGGCTTCCGGCTCGGCCGGGCGCTCTGGGGCTGAGAAGCCGCGGACGCGGCCGGTCCATTCCCGGCTTCTGACGCGGCGCAAGGGGCGGGGCGCGCCGCGCCTTGAAAAGGCATGCGCATTGCCCCAGATTGATCGCAATCGGAGGTTTCATCCCCATGCGAATCGACAAACTCACCACCAAGTTCCAGGAAGCCCTGGCCGACGCGCAAAGCCTGGCGCTGACCCGCGACAACCCCTACATCGAGCCGGCCCACCTGCTGGCGGCGATGCTGGCGCAGACCGACGGCCCGAAGTCGCTGCTGCAGCGCGCCGGCGTGAACACGGCCAAGCTGCAGCAGGCGCTGGAGGCGGAGATCGCCAAGCTGCCGCAGGTGCAGGGCGCCGAGCAGGTGCAGCCCGGGCGCGACCTCATCAGCCTGCTGCAGGCGAGCGAGAAGGAGGCCGGCAAGCGCGGCGACCAGTTCATCGCCAGCGAGATGTTCCTGCTGGCCGCGGCCGAGGCGAAATCGTCCATCGGCCCGCTCGTCAAGGAGCACGGGCTGACGCGCAAGTCGCTGGAAGCCGCCATCGACGCGGTGCGCGGCGGCCAGGCCGTCGACAGCGCCGACGCCGAAGGCCAGCGCGAGGCCCTCAAGAAGTACACCCTCGACCTCACCGAGCGCGCCCGCGCCGGCAAGCTCGACCCGGTGATCGGCCGCGACGACGAGATCCGCCGCACGATCCAGGTGCTGCAGCGGCGCAGCAAGAACAACCCGGTGCTGATCGGCGAGCCGGGCGTGGGCAAGACGGCCATCGTCGAAGGCCTGGCGCAGCGCATCGTCAACGGCGAGGTGCCCGAGACGCTGAAGGACAAGCGCGTGCTGGCGCTCGACATGGCCGGGCTGCTGGCCGGCGCCAAGTACCGCGGCGAGTTCGAGGAGCGGCTCAAGGCCGTGCTGAAGGAAGTCTCGGCCGACGAGGGCCGCATCATCCTGTTCATCGACGAGCTGCACACCATGGTGGGCGCCGGCAAGGCCGAGGGCGCGATGGACGCCGGCAACATGCTCAAGCCCGC
>JBIQHD010000061.1:0-8660 GCA_044508835.1 Rubrivivax sp. | reverse complement strand
GCCCTGGGTCAAAGTTCAATCGGCAGGGTGGGTCAGATTTAGATCGGCGCCAACATGCCAGCACAAGCGAAGCAACAACAGCAGCGGCGTGCCCGGCGTCCACTACCTGACGCCCGCCGCGCAACCTGAAGGAATCTGGCAGGCGAAGCTGAAGCTGGCCGATGGCACCCGGTGGACGAAGACCTTCTCGGTGCTCAAGCACGGATACGACAAGGCCTTCAGGCTCGCGAGCGCCGCGCGGCGCGAGATGCTTCGCAACGCGGAGGACCGGCCGTACCTGTACGACCCGCTCGCGAAGCGCTTCGCCGCCCTTCAGGCAAAGGACGGCGGCAACGGTGGTGGAACTCGCCGCCCCTGATCGCCCCGGCGGATCAGGCCTTGGCCACCGGGGTCTTCGTCGGAATGCGCTCGCGCCGTGTGGCCGATACACAACGTTGACGAAGCACCTGCACTCGACGCAAGTCCGGCTCGCGGTTTACCCCTCGGTTTACCCCTGGCACTCCGGAAGTAGAAACGGGTTAGCCCCTCGTGAGAGCTAACCCGTTGATTTCATTGGTCGGGGTGGCGGGATTCGAACTCGCGACCCCTTGCACCCCATGCAAGTGCGCTACCAGGCTGCGCTACACCCCGACGAACTTGGCATTATACGAGCGGATGGGCCGTCAGACGGACAACAGGCCGCGGATCGAGATCAGTTCGTCGCGCACTTCGTCCATCGACACCGCCTCGGCGCGCACGAACGGCGGGCTCGCGCGCTCCCGCGCTGCGTCGGCTTCATTGGGCGGGGCGGCTTCATCGATCTCCGGCGCCGGCGGTTCGCCGTCGAAGCCGTGGTGGTTCGCCGCCTGCGCATCCGACAAGCGGTTGCGTGCCCCGCTGATGGTGAAGCCCTGTTCGTACAGCAGTTCGCGGATGCGGCGGATCAGCAGCACCTCGTGATGCTGGTAGTAGCGGCGGTTGCCGCGCCGCTTCATGGGCTTGAGCTGCGTGAATTCCTGCTCCCAATAACGCAGCACGTACGGCTTCACCGCGCACAAATCGCTCACCTCACCGATCGTGAAGTAGCGTTTTGCGGGAATCGAGGGAAGCGCTTTCTCCATTGAAATCAATGAGATCGGCAGAGAAAGCTAAGACTTTACTCGAACTCCTCTCCCGAGGGGATGTCGCCTTGCACGACACCTTTGAGTTTGTGGCTGGCATGAAACGTAACAACGTTCCGGGCCTTGATCGGGATGGATTCGCCGGTGCGCGGGTTGCGTCCGGGCCGCGGCGCCTTGCGCCGGATGTTGAAGTTGCCGAAGCCCGACAGCTTCACGTCCGCGCCGGTCACCAGGGTGCCGTGAATGATGTCGAAGAAGGCCTCGACCATGTCCTTGGACTCGCGCTTGTTCAGCCCCAGGCGCTCGAACAGCAGTTCGGCCAGCTCGGCCTTGGTCAGCGTCGGGGTCTCCAGCGTCGGCAGCGTCACGCGGCCGGCCGGCTCTCGGGGTTCGCTCATTGCGTCTTGCCTCGCAGTCTTGTGCCCAGCTTCGTGCCCAGGGTGTCGAGCACCTGCGCCACCACGGCGTCGATGCGCTCGTCGGTGAGCGTCGCCTCGTTGTCGAGCAGTTCCAGCCGCACCGCCAGGCTGCGCTCGTGCGCGCCGATGTCGGCGGCCGGCGCCTTGGGCGTGTAGATGTCGAAGAGCCGGGCCGAGCGCACCAGCTCGGTCGGCGTGGCGCGGATGGCCTGCATCAGCGCCTCGTGCGTGACCGATTCGTCGGCGATGACGGCGATGTCGCGCCAGGCCGACTGCTGCCGCTGAATCGGCGCGAAGCGGGGGATCTCGCGCGCCAGCAGGGCCTCGAGCTCCACCTCGAAGACGACCGGCGCACCCGGCAGTTCGTAGCCCTGCCGCCAGCGCGGATGCAGCTCGCCGATCCAGCCCGCCGGCCGGCCGCCCACGACGATGCGGGCGCTGCGCCCGGGGTGCAGCGCCGGATGCTCCGCGCGCTCGAACACGGGCGCGGCGGGAGCGAACAGCGCTTCCACGTCGCCCTTCACGTCGAAGAAGTCGACGCCGCGCTCCTTCACGCCCCACTGCAGCGCCTGGGCGTCGCCGTAGGCGAGCCCGGCCACGCGCAGCGGCTGGTGCACGCCGGCCACGGTCCAGGCGCCGTCCGGCACCGCGGCATCGCGCAGGAACACGCGGCCGATCTCGAACAGCTGCAGCCGCGTCGCCCGGCGCGAGAGGTTGTGCCGCAGCGCGCCGACGAGGCTGCCGATCAGGCTGGAGCGCATGACGGCGAGCGGGCTCGCGATCGGGTTGAGCACGCGGATCGGGTCGGCGTTGCCGGCGAGCTCGCGCTCGGTGCGCTCTTCCACGAAGCTGAAGTTGATGGTCTCGGTGTAGCCGAGCGAGGCGAGCGTGCGCCGCACCTCGTGCGGCCCGCGGCGCGCCTCGCTGCGCACGCGCGCCGCAAGCGGCGCCAGCGGCGGCGTGAGCGGCAGCCGGCCGTAGCCGAGCACGCGGATCACTTCCTCGATCAGGTCTTCCTCGATCTGCAGGTCGAAGCGCCAGCTCGGCGGCGTGACGGTGAGCGACTCGCCGGTGGCGGTGAACGGCAGGCCGAGCCGGGTCATCACCTCCTGGCACTGCGCGGGCGTCACCGGCATGCCGATGACCTTGGACGCGCGCTCGAAGCGCAGCGTGACGGGGCGCTGCTCGGGCAGCGCCAGCGTCTGGTCGTCCATCGGGCCGGCCTCGCCGCCGCAGATGTCGAGGATGAGCTGCGTGATGCGCTCGATGTGCTCGACCGTCTGCGCCGGATCGACGCCGCGCTCGAAGCGGTGCCCCGCATCAGTCGAGAAGTTGAAGCGGCGCGAGCGCCCGGCCACGGCCTGCGGCCACCAGAAGGCGGCCTCGACGTAGACGTTGCGCGTGTCGTCGGACACGGCGGTCGCGTCGCCGCCCATGATGCCGGCCAGCGATTCCACGGCTTCGGCGTCGGCGATGACGCCGACCTGCGCGTCCACCTCGATGGTGTTGCCGTTGAGCAGCTTCAGCGTCTCGCCGGGCCGGCCCCAGCGCACCGTGAGGCCGTGGTGGATCTTGTCGAGGTCGAAGATGTGCGAGGGCCGGCCGAGCTCGAACATCACGTAGTTGGAGATGTCGACCAGGGCCGTGACCGAGCGCTGGCCGCAGCGCGCGAGGCGGTCGACCATCCACGCCGGCGTGGGCGCCCGGGTGTTCACGTTGCGCACGATGCGCCCGGAGAAGCGGCCGCACAGGTCGGGCGCCTCGATCGCCACCGGCAGCTTCGCGTCGTGGCGCGGCTCGACGGCCGGGATCTGCGGCACCAGCAGCGGCGAGCCGGTGAGCGCCGAGACCTCGCGCGCGATGCCGTAGACGCTCAGGCAGTGGCCGAGGTTGGGCGTGAGCTTGAGCGTGAACAGCGTGTCGTCGAGCGAGAGGTGCTCGCGGATGCTCGCGCCGACCCTGGCCCGCTCGTCGAGGACCAGCAACCCGCCGTGGTCGTCCGACAGCTTCAGCTCGCGCGCCGAGCACAGCATGCCCTGGCTCTCCACGCCGCGCAGCTTGCCGAGCTTGATGACGAAGGGCTTGGCGTCGGCACCCTCTTCCGCCGGCGGCAGCTCGGCGCCCACCAGCGCGCACGGCACCTTGATGCCTGCGCGCACGTTGGGCGCGCCGCAGACGATGGTCAGCGTCTGGCCGGTGCCGGCGTTCACCTGGCACACGTTGAGGCGGTCGGCGTTGGGATGGCGCTCGACCGACAGCACCTCGGCGACCACCACCCGCGTGAACGGCGGCGCCACCGGGCGCATCTCTTCGACTTCCATGCCGGCCATGGTCAGCAGCTCGGCCAGCGCGGCGGTGTCGATGGGCGGGTTGCAGAACTCGCGCAACCACGACTCGGGGAATTGCATGGCGTATGTCCGCTCGGATTACTGGCTCGGTTACTGGAATTGCGACAGGAAGCGCAGGTCGCCGTCGAAGAAGAGCCGCAGGTCGCTGATGCCGTAGCGCAGCATGGCGAGCCGGTCGATGCCCGAGCCGAAGGCGAAGCCGATGTGGCGCTCGGGGTCGAGCCCCATGTTGCGGATGACCTGCGGATGCACCTGGCCGGAGCCCGACACCTCCAGCCAGCGGCCCTTCAGCGGGCCGCTCTCGAACATGATGTCGATCTCGGCGCTCGGCTCGGTGAACGGGAAGTAGCTCGGGCGGAAGCGCAGCGTGAGGTCCGTGGTCTCGAAGAACGCCTGGATGAAGTTCAGGTACATGACCTTCAGGTCCTTGAAGCTCACGTTCTCGCCGACCCACAGCCCCTCGACCTGGTGGAACATCGGCGAGTGCGTCGCGTCGCTGTCCACGCGGTAGGTGCGTCCCGGCACGATCACGCGGATGTCGGGCATCGACGCCTGGCCCGCGTGCTTCTTCGCATGCGCACGCGCGTAGCGCACCTGCATCGGCGAGGTGTGCGGGCGCAGGTTGAGCCAGCGGCCTTCGGCGTCCTTCATGTCGACGTAGAAGGTGTCCTGCATCGAGCGCGCCGGATGGTTCTCGGGGTTGTTGAGCGCGGTGAAGCTGTACCAGTCGGTCTCGATCTCGGGGCCGTCGGCCACGTCGAAGCCCATCGAGCCGAAGATCTCCTCGATGCGCGCCATGGTGCGTGCGATCGGGTGCACCGCGCCGGCGCCGCGGCGGCGGCCGGGCAGCGTCACGTCGAGCGCCTCGGCCTGCAGCTGCTGCTGCAGTTCGGCATCGGCCAGCGCCTGGCGGCGGGCGGCGAGCGCGGCCTCGACCTGCTGCTTGGCGGCGTTGATCGACGCGCCGCGCGACTTCTTCTCTTCGGGCGCGAGCGCGCCTAGGGCTTTGAGCAGGTCGGTCAGGCGCCCGGACTTGCCGAGGAAGCGCGCCTTGGCGTTCTCCAGGTCGGCGGGTGTCGCGGCCCGCTCGAAATCGGCTCGTGCGTCGCTGACCAGTTGGTCGAGGTCGTTCATCGGTTCGGGAATGAAAAAAGGCCAACGCGAGGTCGGCCTTGGAAGCTGGCCGTCGGCGCCTTGCGGCGCTTCGGGCGGTCATCGGACGGGCGCTCGCGCGCCCGACCCTACGACATCAAGCGAGCTGGGCCTTCACCTTGTCGACGATGCTGCTGAAGCCAGCGGGATCGTTGACGGCCATGTCGGCGAGCACCTTGCGGTCGATGTCGATCGACGCGCGGCGCATGCCGGCCATGAACTTGCTGTAGGTGAGCCCGAGGCCGCGGGCCGCCGCGTTGATGCGGGCGATCCAGAGCTGGCGGAAGACGCGCTTCTTGGTGCGGCGGTCACGGTACGCATACTGGCCGGCGCGCATGACGGCCTGCTTGGCGATGCGATAGACGTTCTTGCGGCGGCCGCGGTAACCCTTGGCCAGTGCCAGAACCTTCTTGTGACGTGCACGTGCGGTGACACCACGTTTGACGCGAGGCATATCGTTTCTCCTTCAGAAGCGGTTCAGAGACCGGCGAAGGGCATCATCTGCGCGATGTGGCCCATGTTGGTCTCGTGCACGTTGGTGGCGCCGCGGAGCTGGCGCTTGGTCTTCGTGCTCTTCTTCGTGAGGATGTGGCGCTTGTAGGCGTGTCCACGCTTGACGGTGCCACCCGGGCGAACGCGGAACCGCTTGGCCGCGCTCTTCTTGGTCTTCATCTTGGGCATGACTGCTCCTTCTTGGTTGCTCCTGCAGGCGCCGGCGAGGATTTCGCCGTCTTGTAGGCCTGCAGTCGCTTCTGGCAGCGGCCCGGTGACCAGACCGAACCGCTGAACGCTTCGAACTTCGACTACTTCCGCTTGGGCGCGAGGACCATGATCATCTGGCGCCCCTCGAGCTTGGGCATGTTCTCGACCACCGCCACGTCCGCCAGTTCGTCGCGAATGCGCTCGAGCAGGCGCATGCCGATGTCCTGGTGGGTGATCTCGCGGCCGCGGTAGCGCAGGGTCACCTTGCCCTTGTCGCCGTCTTCCTCGATGAAGCGGCGCAGGTTGCGCATCTTGATCGCGTAGTCGCCTTCGTCGGTACCGGGGCGGAACTTGACTTCCTTGACTTCAATGACCTTCTGCTTGGCCTTGGCCTCGGCCGCGCGCTTCTGCTCCTGGTACTTGAACTTGCCGTAGTCCATCAGGCGGCACACCGGGGGGTCGGCCGTGGCCGCGATCTCCACCAGATCGACATCGAGATCGCCCGCCATTCGCAGGGCTTCCTGGGTGCTCACGATCCCCAGCGGCTCGTTGTCGACGCCATTCAGACGGACTTCGGGCGCCATGATCTCCCGGTTCAGGCGGTGCTTGCGCTCCGCGTTGGGAGTCCGGCGGTCAAAAAAAGTAGCGATAGTTCAAACCCCTTGGCGGACCCCAAGGCAACGGAGCCCAAAACGATCTGACGCGCGCCGCGGCCGTCAGACCCTGCGGGCGATGTCGTCGGCGAGCTTCGCGCTGAAGTCGGCCAAGGGCATCACGCCGAGGTCCTGGTTGCCGCGAGCGCGCACCGCAACGGCACCGTTTGCCTTCTCCTTGTCGCCCACGACGAGGATGAACGGAACCTTTTGCATGGAATGCTCGCGGATTTTATAGGTAATCTTTTCGTTCCGCAAATCGCATTCCGCTCTAACTCCTTGTTTTAGAAGCGTTTTCACCACGTCCTGGGCGTATTCCGACTGCGCGCCGGTGATATTGAGCACCTGTACCTGCACCGGGGCGAGCCAGGCGGGCAGCGCGCCGGCGTGCTGCTCGATCAGGATGCCGATGAAGCGCTCCAGGCTGCCGACGATGGCGCGGTGGAGCATCAGCGGCGTGCGCCGGACGCCCGCTTCGTCCACGTACTCGGCGCCCAGGCGCTCGGGCATGTTGGGGTCGATCTGGATCGTGCCGCACTGCCAGTGCCGGCCCAGCGCGTCCTTGAGCGTGTACTCGATCTTCGGGGCGTAGAAGGCGCCCTCGCCGGCCGCGATCTCGAACTCGCAGCCCGAGCGGCGCAGGCTCTCCATCAGCGCGTTCTCGGTGCGGTCCCAGTACTCGTCGCTGCCGATGCGCGCCTCGGGCCGCGTCGCCACCTTGTAGATGATGTCGGTGAAGCCGAAGTCGCGGTAGACCTTCTGCAGCAGCGTGGTGAAGGCCGTGCACTCGTCGAGGATCTGCTCCTCGGTGCAGAAGATGTGGCCGTCGTCCTGGGTGAAGCCGCGCACGCGCATGATGCCGTGCAGCCCGCCGGTGGGCTCGTTGCGGTGGCACTGGCCGAACTCGCCGTAGCGCAGCGGCAGGTCGCGGTAGCTCTTGATGCCCTGGTTGAAGATGAGGATGTGCCCCGGGCAGTTCATCGGCTTGAGCGCGTAGTCGCGCTTCTCCGACTCCGTCGTGAACATGTTCTCGCGGTACTTGCCCCAGTGGCCGGTCTTCTCCCACAGGCCCTGGTCGAGGATCTGCGGCGCCTTGACCTCCTGGTAGCCGTTGTCGCGGTACACCGCCCGCATGTACTGCTCGACCTGCTGCCACACCGTCCAGCCCTTGGGGTGCCAGAACACGAGGCCGGGCGCGTGCTCGTCGATGTGGAACAGGTCGAGCTCGCGGCCGAGCTTGCGGTGGTCGCGCTTCTCGGCCTCCTCGAGCATGTGCAGGTACTGCTGCAGTTCGTCCTTCGTCGCCCAGGCCGTGCCGTAGATGCGCTGCAGCATCTCGTTGCGGTGGTCGCCGCGCCAGTAGGCGCCGGCCACCTTCATGAGCTTGAAGTGCTTCAGGCGCCCGGTGCTCGGCACGTGCGGGCCGCGGCACAGGTCCTCGAACCTGCCTTCGCGGTAGAGCGACACGTCCTCGCCCGCGGGGATGCTGGAGATGATCTCGGCCTTGTAGTCCTCGCCCAGGCCCTTGAAGTAGGCCACGGCCTCGTCGCGCGGCAGCACGCGGCGCTCGACCGGCTCGTTCTTCTTCGCCAGCTCGGCCATCTTGGCCTCGATGGCGGCCAGGTCCTCGGGCGTGAAGGGGCGCTTGTAGGCGAAGTCGTAGTAGAAGCCGTTCTCGATGACCGGGCCGATCGTGACCTGCGCGTCGGGGAACAGTTCCTTCACGGCATAGGCCAGCAGGTGCGCCGTGGAATGGCGGATCACCTCCAGCCCGTCGGCGTCCTTCTCGGTGACGATGGCCAGCGCCGCGTCGTGCTCGATGCGGTGGCTGGTGTCGACCACGCGGGCCGCGTCGCCCTGCCCCAGCCGGCCGGCGATCGCCGCCTTGGCGAGCCCGGCGCCGATGGACGCGGCCACCTCGGCCACGGTGACGGGGCCGGGGTACTCGCGCTTGGAACCGTCGGGAAGTTGGATCGAGACCATGGCAGGAGCTCCAGAAACGAAAAAGGCGCGGAACGTGCCGCGCCTCTTGGATGAACGAGAAGGAAAAGAAGTGTCGTGACGCGGCGCGGCCCAGCTACACGCAGGTGTGGCTGCCGGGAGTTCGCGGTGTCATAACCGACATGCCTTTCTCGCCCTTGTTTGGAATGAAAGGGTCGATTGTAGTCCAGCCCCCGCTCGTCGGCCGGCCTAGGGCCTGTTAACGCTACGAGAGGGCTCGCGTGACTCGGCAAAACGGCGCCTGCAAGGCGCAAAGCGCAGCCGTAGCGCGTGCTACGGCGAGCA
>JBIQHD010000029.1:0-59970 GCA_044508835.1 Rubrivivax sp. | reverse complement strand
GGGCAGCCAGCCCATGCGCTCGGCGCGCACGTTGTAGTCGATCATGCTGCCGCCGAACGCCGCCTTGTCGGCCAGCGGCGAGAGCACTTCGTCCACGCCCAGCCGCTCGTAGCGCCACTGGTCGGTGTGGGCGTAGAAGAAGCTGGTGGAGTTCATCTGCCGCGGCGGGCGGATCCAGTCGAGCGCGAAGGCCAGCGCCGTCCAGCCGGTCTGCGGGCGCAGCTTCTCCTGGCCCACGTAGTGCGACCAGCCGCCGCCGCTCTTGCCGATGCAGCCGCACATCATCAGCATGTTGATGACGCCGCGGTAGTTCATGTCGCTGTGGTACCAGTGGTTCATCCCCGCGCCGATGATGACCATGGAGCGGCCCTCGGTCTTGGCCGCGTTCTCGGCGAACTGGCGCGCCACGGTGATGATCTGGTCGCGCGGCACGCCGGTGATCTGCTCCTGCCAGGCGGGCGTGTAGGGCGTGTTGTCGTCGAAGTCCTTGGCCGCCAGCTCGCCGGGCAGGCCGCGGGCGATGCCGTACTGCGCCGCCTGCAGGTCGAACACGGTGGCGACCAGCGCCTCCTGCTTCTCGCCCTCCTTGCCGAGCATGAGGCGCTGCACGGGCACGGTGCGCACCAGCACGTCGTCCTGCTCGTTGTTCGGGAAGTGCTCGTGGCGCACGCCGCCGAAGTAGGGGAAGCCCACCCTGGCGGTGTGCGGGCTCGGGTCGGCGCCTTCGAGCACCGACAGCTTCAGCGTCACGTCGTGGCCGTGGCGCGCCTCCTTGGCCTCGAGGTTCCACTGGCCCGCGTCGGGGCGGCCGTCCGGCCCCCAGCGGAAGCCGATGGCGCCGTTGGGGATCACCGCCTTGCCGTCCTGGTCGAAGGCGATGGTCTTCCAGTCGGGGTTGTTGGCCGCGCCCAGGTCGCCGTTGAAGTCGGAGGCGCGCACGTAGCGGTCGGGCACCAGCACCGTCTCGCCGCTCGCCAGCGTGTGCTCCTTCAGCCGCACCAGCATCGGCAGGTCGGTGAAGCGGCGCGCGTAGTCGTCGAAGTAGGCCGGGCGCTCGCGGCCTTCGCCGCCGAAGTAGAAGTCCTTCAGGATGACGTGGCCCATGGCCATCGCCACCGCGGCGTCGGTGCCCTGCTTGGGGTGCAGCCACAGGTCGGAGAGCTTGGCGACTTCCGAGTAGTCGGGCGTGATCGCCACCGTCTTCGTGCCCTTGTAGCGCACCTCGGTGAAGAAGTGCGCGTCCGGCGTGCGCGTCTGCGGCACGTTCGAGCCCCAGGCGATGATGAAGTTCGAGTTGTACCAGTCGGCCGACTCGGGCACGTCGGTCTGCTCGCCCCAGACCTGCGGGCTCGACGGCGGCAGGTCGCAGTACCAGTCGTAAAAGCTCATGCACACGCCGCCGATGAGGCTCAGGTAGCGCGAGCCCGAGGCGTAGCTGATCATCGACATCGCCGGGATCGGCGAGAAGCCGATGATGCGGTCGGCGCCGTGCTTCTTGATGGTGTGGATGTTGGCCGCGGCGATGAGCTCGTTGACCTCGTCCCAGCTCGAGCGCACGAAGCCGCCGAGGCCGCGCACGCCCTGGTAGTCGCGGCGCACGGCGTCGTCGGCCACGAGGCTGGCCCAGGCTTCCACCGGCGCCAGCGTCTGGCGCGCGCGGCGCCAGTGCTTGAGCAGCCGCCCGCGCACCATCGGGTACTTCACGCGGTTGGCGCTGTAGAGGTACCAGCTGTAGCTCGCGCCGCGCGAACAGCCGCGCGGCTCGTGGTTGGGCATGTCCCAGCGGGTGCGCGGGTAGTCGGTCTGCTGGGTCTCCCACGTCACGATGCCGCCCTTGACGTAGATCTTCCAGGAGCACGAGCCGGTGCAGTTCACGCCGTGGGTGGAGCGCACGATCCTGTCGTGCGCCCAGCGGTTGCGGTAGGCGTCCTCCCAGGTGCGGTCTTCGCCGTTGATGACGCCGTGGCCGTCGGCGAAGCTTTCCTTCGGTTGCGAGAAGTACGTCAGTCGATCCAGGAAATGGCTCATGGGTTGTCCTTGTTCAGCAGGGCATGGGGGCATTCTTGCGCGCGTAATGCCACCAGGTGACGGCGATGCACAGCAGGTAGAAGGCGATGAAGACGTAGAACGCGGCCTCGGGGCCGCCGGTGGCGGCGATGGACGAGCCGTAGCTCTTGGGAATGAAGAAGCCGCCGTAGGCCGCCATGGCGGCGGTGAAGCCCAGCGTGGCGGCGCCCTCGGTGTTGCCTTCGCGCGTGGCGCGCGCCACCGCCTCGGCGTCGGCCGGGTTCACGCCCTTGAGCGCCTGGTTCAGGAAGATCACCGGGATCATGCGGAAGGTGGAGCCGTTGCCGATGCCCGTGGTGAGGAACAGCACCAGGAACATCAGGAAGAAGCCGGTGAAGCTGCCCTGCGCCGGCCCGAACGGCAGCGCGAGCGTGGCCGCCTCGCCCTTGGGCAGGAAGAACAGCACGCCCACCACCGCCAGCATCATCACCACGAAGTTCCAGAAGGTGACGCGCGCGCCGCCCGCCTTGTCGGCCAGCCACCCGCCGAAGGGCCGCACGACGGCGCCCACCAGCGGCCCGAGCCAGGCGAAGGCGAGCGGGTTGACGCCGGGGAACAGGCCCTTGATGAGCAGCGGGAAGCCCGCCGCATAGCCGATGAAGGAGCCGAAGGTGCCGAGGTACAGCAGGCACATCAGCCAGTTGTGCTTGCGCCCGAAGATCACCGCCTGCGTGGCGAACGAGGCCTTGGCGTCGGCGATGTCGTTCATGCCGAACCATGCCACCAGCGAGGTGAGGGCGATCCACGGCACCCAGATGAAGGCGGCGTTCTGCGTCCAGGTGCGCACGGTGTTGCCGTCCTTGATGATGGTCTGCGCGTCGCCGCCGAAGATGCCGAAGATGCCCGCCGTCACCACCAGCGGGCTCAGGAACTGCACCACCGAGACGCCCAGGTTCCCGAGCCCCGCGTTCACGCCCAGCGCCGAGCCCTTGCGCTCCTTCGGGAAGAAGAAGCTGATGTTGGCCATGCTGGAGCTGAAGTTGCCGCCGCCCAGGCCGCACAGCAGCGCGAGCGTGAGCATGGTGGGGTAGCTCGTGGTGTTGTCCTGCACCGCGATGCCGATGCCCACCGCCGGGATCAGCAGCGAGGCGGTGGAGATGGCCGTCCAGCGCCGCCCGCCCACCACCGGCACGATGAAGGAGTAGAAGATGCGCAGCGTCGCGCCCGACAGCGCCGGCGCCGCCGCCAGCCAGAACAACTGGTTGGTCGAGTAGCGGAAGCCGAGCGCGGGCAGGCCCACCGCGACCACGCTCCACACCTGCCAGATGGCGAAGGCGAGGAACAGCGCGGGCACGCTGATCCACAGGTTGATCTTGGCGACGGCCTCGCCCTCGCGTTCCCAGAACGCCTTGTCTTCCGGCGTCCAGATCTTCAGCACGCCGCCGCGGCGGGGTGCGCCGCCGGGCTTGACTGCGTTCGATGCAGTGTGAGTCATGACGATTCCTGGTGCGCGGCCCGGTTCAGGCGCGCGCAGGCTGTGCCGGGCGAACCTCGCCGGCATGGGCACCGAGCAGCTCGGTGCGGCGGACCTCGGTGAAGTACATCCAGATCAGCGACACCCACACCACGCCGTACATCAGCATGAAGGCCGAGGAGCGGATGCCGGTGAGGTCGAGCAGCGCGCCGAACAGGATCGGCAGCACGAAGCCGCCCAGCCCGCCGGCCAGCCCGACGATGCCGCTGATGGCGCCGATGTTCTTCGGGTAGTCGTCGCTGATGTACTTGAAGACGCTCGCCTTGCCGAAGGCCCAGGCGATGCCGAGGATGAACATCAGCCCCGTGAAGGCGTAGACGTTCAGGCCCAGGTCGAAGCTGCGCACGCCGTCGACGGTGGTGACGGTGAAGCTCGTCTGCGGGTAGCTCAGCAGGAACAGGCAGATCCAGCTCACCCACATCACCCACCACGTCACGCTGTGGGCGCCGTACTTGTCGGACAGCCAGCCGCCCACCGCGCGCAGCACGCCGCCGGGCAGCGAGAAGCAGGCGGCCAGCAGGGCGGCCACGCGGATGTCCAGCCCGTACTCGCCCACGTAATACTGCACCATCCACAGGCTCAGCGCCACGTAGCCGCCGAAGACGATGCTGTAGTACTGGCAGTACTTGAGCACCTTGGGGTCCTTCAGCGCCTTGAGCTGGTCGGTGAACTTGACGCTGCTGGGCACCAGGTGCGACGGGTCGCTGGCGCTGAACAGCCAGAACAGGATCACCGTGCCCAGCATCACCGCCGCATACACCTGCGGCACCATCGTCCAGCCGAAGGCCACCACGATCGCCGGGGCGACGAACTTGTTCACCGCCGCGCCCGAGTTGCCCGCGCCGTACACGCCCATGGCGAAGCCCTGGCGGTTCTTGGGGAACCAGCGCGCCACGTAGGGCGTGCCCACCGAGAACGAGCCGCCGGCCAGGCCCACGAACAGGCCGATGACGATGAAGTGCCAGTACTGCGTCGCATAGGCCATCAGCCAGATCGCGGGCACGGTGCAGGCCATGAGCAGCGTCATCACGATGCGCCCGCCGTAGCGGTCGGTCCAGATGCCCAGCGGCACGCGCACCAGCGAGCCGGTGAGCACCGGCGTGGCGGTGAGCAGGCCGAACTCGGTGGCGTTGAGGTTCAGCGCCTGCTTGAGGGGGATGCCGATGACGCCGAACATCATCCACACCATGAAGCACACGGTGAAGGCGAAGGTGCTGACGATCAGCACCGAGAGAGCCTGGCGGCCCGGCGGAGGGGAGGGTTGCGCGCCGGCTTGGGCGACGGGGGAGGCCATGGATCGCTCCTTGTTGATGGCTCCACTGTCGGCCCGGCGGCGCGCGCCGAACATCCTTCCGGCAGCCGCCCGGGCGCGGGCGGAAGAACGATGCGGCCATCGTTCCGAAGGAGTACCCGGGGCCTTCGGGCACGCCGCTTGCGCGGGATCAATGCGCCGCGCGCGGCGGCCTTGGCTCAGTTCAGCCCGCGCTCGCTCGCGTACACCGCCGCCTGCACGCGCGAGGAGAGCTCCAGCTTGCGCAGGATGTGCTGCACGTGGATCTTCACCGTGGTCTCGGCGATCTCGAGCGCGCGGGCGATCTCCTTGTTGCTGCGCCCGCGCGCGATGTGCCGCACGATCTCACGCTCGCGCGGCGACAGGCTCGCCAGCAGGTCGGGCGGCGCCTCGGCCGCCGCCGCGTCGCCGGGCCCCGTGCGCAAGGCGTTCACCAGCTTGCCCGTCAGCTCGGGACTCACGACCGATTCGCCGCGCATGCAGGCGGCGATGGCCTGCAGCAGCGCGTCGCCGTCGATGGTTTTGAGCACGTAGCCCTGGGCGCCGGCGCGCAGGGCCTCGGCCAGGTCGCGCTCGTCCTCGCTGACGGTGAGCATCATCACGCGCGCCCCGGGCGCGGCCTCGCGCAGGCCGGGCAGGGCCTCGACGCCGCGCACGCCGGGCAGGTGGTTGTCGAGCAGCACCACGTCGGGCTGCAGATCGGCCGCCCGGCGCTGCGCCTCGCCGGCGTCGGCCGCCTCGCCGACCACCGCCACGCCGGCGTGCTGCGACAGCAGCGCGATCAGCCCGCGGCGGAACAGGGTGTGGTCGTCGACGACGAGCAGGCGGATCGGGGGGCTCATCCGTGGGCTTCCTGCAGGTCGGGCTCGGCGGCGCGGGCGGCCTCGCGCGGCACCGTGAGCACCACCCGCGTGCCGTGGCCGGGCCGCGAGAGCACGTCGGCGTGCGCGCCGATGCGCTGCGCGCGTTCGCGCATGATGCGCAGGCCGACGTGGTTCTCGCCGGCATCGTGGCGGGTGTCGAAGCCGCAGCCGTCGTCGGCCACCTCGAAGCGCCACTGCGGGGACGCCTGGACCGTGACGCGCACCTCGGCGGCCTGCGCGTGCTTGCGCACGTTCGACAGCGCCTCCTGCACCACGTGCAGCACCTGCACGCGCACGTCGGCGGGCAGCGCCACGCCGTGGCCCTCGACCACGAGCCGGGTGCGCAGCCCGGTCTGCTGCTCGAACTTCTGCAGCGTCACGCGCAGCGCCGTCTCGATGTCCTCCGCGTCGGCGCGGGTGCGGAAGTGCAGCAGCAGCTCGCGCACGTCGCCGTAGCACTCGCGCACGCCGGTGCCGATCTCCTCGATCGCGCGGCGTACGGCGCCCGTCTGGCCCTTGCCCTCGGCATCGCGCAGCAGCTCGACCTGGATCTTCAGGAACGCCAGCGACTGCGCGATGGAGTCGTGCAGCTCGCGGGCGATCAGTGCGCGCTCCTCCGACACCGCCGCCTCCTTGTCGGCCGCGGCGGCGCGCAGGCTCTCGATGCCGCCGGCGAGGTGGCTCGCCAGCGCCTCGACGAGCGCGCGCTCGTCGCCGCCGCGCTCGACGTCCTCCCGGTAGAAGAGGTTGATCTCGCCGAGCACGCGCTGGTGCAGCATCACCGGCACCGCCATCAGGTGGGCGAAGCCGGCGGCGTGGCAGCGGCTGGCCGTGCGCAGGTCGGGCCGGATGGGGATCACCCGCGCGCCGGGCGCCTCGGCCGGGCGGCCGCAGTGGCAGCCGCCGCTGGGCAGGCACTGCTCGTCGTCGACCAGCGCGGCGGGCAGGCCGTCCTCCGCGAGCATCAGGTAGCGCTCGTTCGACTCGTCCGACCAGCGGATCGCCACCGCGTCGGCCCCGGCCACGCGGCGCAGCTTGGCGGCGAAGCCCTGCGCCAGGTCGTCCAGCGTCTCGGCGCGGGCCACGAAGGCGCTGATCTCGTAGAGCGCGGCGAGGCGCTCGCGCTCGCTTTCGAGGTGGGCGGTCTTCTCCTCGACCTTGGCCTCGAGGTCGCGGTAGACCGTCTGCAGGTGCTCGGCCATGGTGTTGAAGCCGGCCGAGAGCTGGCCGAACTCGTCGGTCGACGGCACCGCCACCCGGGCGGAGAAGTCGCCCGAGCGCACGCGCCCGAGCCCGGCGCCGAGCTGGCGCAGCGGCTCCAGCACCATGACGTGGGCGACGTAGAACATCAGGATGGCGGCGGCGATGGCCAGCGCCAGCATGGCGAACTGGAAGGCGCGCAGCACCGCGGTCCAGTGCGACAGCCGCTGCTCGATCACCGAGACGAACCGGTCGATCACCGCGACGAACCCGGCCACCTCGGCGGCGTCCGCGGCCTGCGCGCCCGCCAGGCGCTCGCGCAGCTTGGACCAGTGGGCCCGCACCTTGATGAAGTCCTCGCGCGCCTCGTCGTTCCAGGGAATGAAGAGCGGGCGCGACGGGTCGCCGCTGCGCAGCAGCTCGAGCGCCTCGTCCACCGTGCGGATGTGCGCCCGCACGGCGGCCACGCGGGCCGCCTCGGGCGCCGTCGCGGCGCCGTCGAGCGCGAGGCGGTAGCTGGTCATGCGCATGCGGCCGGCCTCGTTGACCGCCGCGGCGCCGCCTTCGAGCTGCCAGGTGACCCACAGCGTGAGCGCGATGGAGGCGAGCGCCGTGAACAGGAACGCCAGCCCCGTGACGGCGAACTTGAAGGCGAGAGTCGGGCGTGACCGCATCGCTGCACTCCAGGTGGGTGGTCGCCGGGCGGAGGAGGCTTCGCCGAGGGCGCGCTCGGACCCTATCAAGCCAGGCTCGCGAGCAGCAAGGATTGCAGCACGTAGCGCCAGGATTCCCCGGCCTCGGCCGCGTGGGCGCCGTCGAGCTCGAGCACCACGTCGGCCTGCGCCGCGGCGCGGGCGGCGTCCTCGCCGCCGGGCGGGACGAGGCTCGTCCCGGCGCCGTTGGCCTGCGCCGCGTCGCGCGAGCGCCGCGTCGCCGCCGCCGCGGGCCAGGCCGCCGGCGGGGCGACGACGCACAGGCCGAGCCCGGCGAGGGCGGCGGCCCGCAGCAGCGCGCCGACCGCCGGCGCGTCGGCCCCGGGGTGGACGACGCAGGCCCGGGTGTCCGCGAGCGGCTTGCCGCTGCGCTGCTCGACGGCCATCAGCACGGCCAGCGCGTGCAGGGGGTGCTGCGGCGCGGCCAGGCCGGCGTAGACCGGCACGCCGGCCTGGCGCTGCAGCCGTTCGACCAGGGCGTCGTCGAGCCCTTCGCAGTCCACCGCGTCGTAGAGCCGGCCCAGCAGGGCGACGGCGTCGCCCATGCCCGCGCCCCCGGCAGGAATGCAGGCGACGTGCGCGCCCAGCCCGGTCGCGGCCTCGCGGAAGGCGGCCAGGCCCGGCGCGTCGGCCGGCGTGCCGAGCAGCGCCAGGTTCTTGCCTCGCAGCGGCTGGTTGGCGACGCCGCGCTGCGCCGCCCGCTCGAGCGTGCGCGCGCCCGCCAGCAGCAGGCGCACGTCGTCCCCCGAGAGGGCGTCGAAGTTCGAAAGGTTGCGTTGGTGCAGGCGTGGCGACATGGCGGTCAGAGGGTGAGCCTGACTCGTCGTGGCAATGCTGCGTCGGGCTGCCGGCCCGACTGCGGCCGGCGGCTGGATTCGGGCCCGTTCGGGGGCCGGGGCGGGTGCATGGAAAAGCCTCTCAACCTCTCAGGCCGCGAAGCGTAGCGGCCGGGCCGCGGCCCGGGTTGATGCGCGTCAACCGGGGCTGCGTGCGTCCGGAGGGACGGGCGGTGCCTACCTGGCCGTTACGCACCGTTTACAGACCGCGACCGAACGTGGCCGGCGGTTGGCCCGGCGTTGTCGACGCCTTCCTAAGCTTGAGCCCAATCAAACGAGCAGGAGTGCAGCACATGAGCCCCCGGATCCATGACGACTCGCAACATGCCGCCCAGCGCATCGCGCAGCAGCTCGAGCTGCTGCAGGACAGCGTGGCGATCCAGCGCCGCGTGGTGCACACCGGCGACGTGATCTACCAGGCGGGCCAGCGCTTCGACTGCCTGTACGTGCTGAACTCGGGCTTCGTCAAGATCGTCAACCTCGCCTCCGACGGCCGCGAGCAGGTGGTCGGCCTGCATTTCCGCGGCGACTGGCTGGGCCTGGATGGCATCGCCGACAGCCACTACGGCTGCGATGCCGTGGCGATGGACACCGGCGAGGTCTGGGCCATCCGCTACGACGCGCTGCTGCGCGCCAGCCTCGCGCGCCCGGCGCTGCTGACGCTGCTGCACGAGGCGATGAGCCGCGAGATCGCCCGCGACCGCGACTCGATGCTGTCGCTGTGCACCCTGCCGGCCGATGCGCGCGTGGCCGACTTCCTGCGCAACTTCGCCGACGCGATGGCGCAGCGCGGCCTGCGCACCGACCAGATCACGCTGCGCATGACGCGCGCCGAGATCGGCAACTACCTCGGCATGACGCTGGAGACGGTGAGCCGCGCGCTGTCGCGCCTGGCCAAGGGCGACGTGATCCGTTTCAACGAGCGCGGCCGCCGCGACATCCACATCCCGAAGGTGGAGGCGCTCAACGCCTTCATCCAGCGCAGCATGGCGCCCGCCGCCGCAGCCGCGGCGATTCACTGACCGGCGGGCAGCACCTTCGCGACCGCGCGCGCCAGCTCTTCGCGGCTGAAGGGCTTGTGCAGCAGCTCCCACGCCGGCGGCGTGTCGAGCAGGCCGCTGGAGAAGCCCGACATCAGCAGCACGGGCAGGCCGGGACGGCGCCGCACCGCCTCGCGCGCCAGCTCGGTGCCGCGCATGCCGGCGCCGAGCGCGATGTCGGTGAGCAGCAGGTCCAGCGGCTCATCCTCGGCGAGCACGGGCAGGGCCTGCTCGCCGTTCAGCGCCGTGATCACCTCGCAGCCCAAGCCGGCGAGAAAGGCTTCCACCACGCTGCGCACCTCCGGGTCGTCCTCGACCATCAGCACGCGCAGCCCGGCCGGCAGGGCCATGTCGGGCGACCCGGCGGCGTCCGCCCGCGCGGCGGCGCGCGGCGGGCGCGGCAGGTACAGCGCCACCGTGGTGCCGGCGCCGAGCGCGCTGTGCAGCGTGGCGCCGCCGTGCGACTGCTTGGCGAAGCCGTACACCGTGGACAGCCCGAGGCCGGTGCCGCGCCCCGCCTCCTTGGTGGTGAAGAAGGGCTCGAAGGCGCGCTCGCGCGTGGCCTCGCTCATGCCGGTGCCGGTGTCCGAGATGGCGATCTCCACGTAGGCGTCGTCGCCCGCCACCAGCTCGCCGGCCAGGTCGGCCGGCACGGCGGCGCAGGCGCGGCAGCGGAAGGTGAGGATGCCGCCCTCGGGCATGGCGTCGCGCGCGTTGATGGCGATGTTGAGCACGGCCGATTCGAGCTGGCCCGCGTCGGCCAGGCACGGCGGGCAGTCGGGCGGCGCGTCGACCTCGATGCGGATGCGCTGGTCGAGCGTGCGGCGCAGCATGTCGGCCAGCGACACCAGCATGGCGCTCACGTCGATGCGGCTCGGCTTGAGCACCTGCCGGCGCGAGAACGCGAGCAGCTTGCCGGTGAGCTCGGCCGCGCGCCGCGTGGCGCGCGTGGCCGCCGACACCATCTGCCGCGCGAACGGGTCGCCCGCGAGCGCCGGCAGGTCGTCGAGGATCTGCAGGTTGCCCGAGATGACGGTGAGCAGGTTGTTGAAGTCGTGCGCGATGCCGCCCGTCAGCTGGCCCACGCTCTCCAGCCGCTGCGCGTGGTTGAGCTGCTCCTCGGTCTGCACGCGCTGCAGGCTGGTGGCGAGCAGGCTGGCCATCGCCTCCATGAAGCGGATCTCGTCCTCGCCGAACCGCTTCGGGCTGCGTGAACGCACGGTGAAGGCGCCGATGCTGCTGCCCCGGTCCGACAGCGGCACCGCCAGGCCGCTGCGCAGGCCGGCCTCGATGAAGTCGGTCGGCACGCTGAAGCGCCGCTCGGCGGCGTAGTCGTCCACGGCCAGCGGCCGGCCCTGGGCGAGGATGAAGCCCGCGGGCGTGTCGGGCCGGTTGGGCACGCGCCGCCCGACGCGCTCGCTGTCGAGCAGGCCGGTGCCGCTGACGACGCGGAACTCGCGCCCGCCGGGCTCGAGCAGGTAGACCACGCACATCTCGACCTGCAGCGCCTCGGCCGCGAGCACCGGCACCTCTTCGAGCAGCTGCTGCGGGTCGCGCGTGTCCACCGCCAGCCGGCCGAGGCGGGCGACGTACTCGCTGTAGCGCGCGCGCTGCAGCGCCTGGCGCACCCGCGGATAGGCGCCGATGTCGCGGATGGCGGCCACGACGTAGGGCAGGCCGTGCTCCTGCAGCGGGCTGAGCGCGATCTCGACCATCACCGTGCTGCCGTCGCGGCGCTTGGCGACGAGGTCCATCTGCGTGCCCATCGGCCGCGGGTGCGGGTTCAGCCCGTAGGCATGGCGGTAGGCGGCGTGCCGCGGGCGGATCTCGTCGGGCACGAGGTCGTCGACCGGCATGCCCACCAGCTCGGCGGCGTCGTAGCCGAGCACCGCGCCGGCGGCCGGGTTGGCCAGGACGATGGTGCCGCCGCCGTCCACCAGCAGCAGCGCGTCGGGGTAGGCGGCGAAGAGCGAGCGGAAGACGGTGCGGTCGTCGAAGTCGGGCAGGGTGGGAACGGACATGGCAGGGCGCCTCGCGCACCTTCAGCCGGCGTCGACGGCGGGCACGAACAGGTAGCCGGCGCCGCGCACCGACTTGATGATCTGCGGGTCTTCGGGATCGGCCTCGATCTTCTTGCGCAGGCGCCCGACCTGCACGTCGATGGTGCGGTCGAACGGCCCCGCCTCGCGCCCGCGCGTGCTGGCCAGCAGCTGGTCGCGCGAGAGCACGCGCCCGGGGTCCCGGGCAAAGGCCCACAGCAGGTCGAACTCGCCGGTGGTGAGCGCCACGTCGCGGCCCTGCGGGTCGAGCAGGCGGCGCGCGGCGGTGTCGAGCGACCAGCCGGCGAAGCGCAGCACGTCGCGGCGCGCCGGCGCAGGCGCCGCGGGGCCCGCGGGCGCGCTGCGGCGCAGCACGGCCTTGATCCGCGCGAGCAGCTCGCGCAGGTCGAAGGGCTTGGTGACGTAGTCGTCGGCGCCGACCTCCAGGCCCACCACCTTGTCGATCGATTCGCCGCGGCCGCTGACGATGACGAGCCCGCAGCGGTGGTGCTCGCGCAGCTGGCGCGCGATGGCGAAGCCGTCCTCGCCGGGCAGCCCCAGGTCGAGCAGCACGAGCGCCGGCGGGTCGCTGGCCATCAGCGTCATGAGCGCCGCGCCGGAATGCAGCTGCGTGGCGCGGAAGCCCTGGCTGGCCAGGTAGCCGGCCAGGAGTTGCGTGATGTCGACTTCGTCGTCGAGAACGGCGATATGCGCAGGGCTTGTCACGCGACGATGTTAGCCGGCGGGGCGCGGCGCATCGCGCGGGCCGCGCGCCGCGCTACGTCAGCTCTTCGATGGTGAAGCGGGTGTACTTCTGCGCCAGCCGCGCGCCGAAGCGCCGTGCGACCTCGGCCACCTGCGCGGTCTGCTCGTCGCCGGGCGCGTGCACCACGAGCCAGCCGTGGCCTTCGCGGGCGAGCTTGCGGCGGAACTCGG
The DNA here is from genome assembly GCA_044508835.1 of Rubrivivax sp. Lineage (GTDB taxonomy): Bacteria > Pseudomonadota > Gammaproteobacteria > Burkholderiales > Burkholderiaceae_C > JAKFDI01. The sequence continues at coordinate 47,511 of JBIQHD010000029.1, read as the reverse complement.
CCAGGTTGGTGTCCTGCCCGAGCGAGGCGAGCGGGCCGGCGGCGTCGAGCTCGGCGTTCAGCGCGGCGTGCATCTCCACCGCGGTGTACGCATGCACGGCAGGGTTCTCGAAGCCGGCCTCGCCGAGTGCGGCGGCCGCGTCGTCCCGCGCGGCTTCTTCCGCGAAGGCAAGGATGACGTGATCGACGGGCTTGAGCAGGTTCGGCGATTCGGGCGGGGTCTTGGGCATGCAGCGGGTTCCGGAGGGTCGGTTCGGCGGGAGGCGGCGCGTCAGGCCACGGCGGCGACGGTGGCCGGGCGGCGCGCGGGCATCGCCACCGGTGCCTCGCGCGCCAGGCGTGCGCGCCGCGCGGCCGCCACGGCGCGCGGGCTCAGCGCCAGCCGCGTGACGGCGTAGACCGGGTCGGCGTCTTCCGGGCACAGCGTGACGCCTTCGCCGTCGATCGAGCTGAGCCCGTCGGCGCGCACGCAGGTGGCGTGGCGCGGCGAGCTGCAGGTCAGCTCGACGAGCAGGAGGCGGCGGGTCCGCGGCTCGTCGGCCGTCGTCACTTCCAGCGAGACGCTGCGCCAGTCGGGCTCGCCGACGATGCGCGGCGCGGCATGGCTGTCGCCGAAGAAGCAGCGCACGAGGCTCTGCACCACGTGCACGACCGGGTCGGTCTCGCCGCCGGCCGCGGGCGGCAGGCGCATCGGCATCTCGTCCGCGAAGGGGCGGCGCAGCAGCACGCAGGTTTCACCGAGAGGCGTGATGGAAAGATGCGCTTCGTAGCGCTCGGGCGCGTCGTTCCCGTACTGCACGACGATTCCAGCCATGAAGGACTCTCGGTGGGCTTGTTTCATTTGGTTGAAATCCCTGCTGAATGAATTACTGGCGCCGGAGGTTTCTCCACGCGCCGTGGAGCCGTCGCGGCCGGTCCTGCGGCACGCGGGCGGGCCGTCGGGCGCAGGGCGATGTGCAATTGGCGTGCCCCCTCGTGGCCGCGCACCTGCGCACGGCCGGGGAAAACCCCTTTCGGCCGGGGCGGGGGCGGCTTCTAGAATCTTTTTGTGCAACCGCACATACGGCTTACAGGAGGAGCAGCCCCATGGCCCAGACACGCCGCGGCGCCACGAGCGACGCGGGCGCGAATCCCGCCGGCGCTGCCGGCCAGCGCATCCTCAAGAAGTACCCGAACCGCCGCCTCTACGACACGCAGACCAGCAGCTACATCACCTTGGCCGACGTGAAGCAGATGGTGCTGAACGGCCAGGACTTCGTCGTGCGCGACGCCAAGACCAGCGAGGACCTGACGCGCAGCATCCTGCTGCAGATCATCCTCGAGGAAGAGACGGGCGGCGTGCCGATGTTCTCGAGCCAGACGCTGGCGCAGATCATCCGCTTCTACGGCCATGCGATGCAGGGGCTGATGGGCTCCTACCTCGAGAAGAACCTGCAGACCTTCACCGACATCCAGGGGCGGCTGGCCGAGCATTCGAAAGGCCTGTACGACCCGGCGATGATGTCGCCCGAGCTCTGGGCGCAGTTCCTCAACGGCCAGGCGCCCGCGGTGCAGGGGCTGATGGGCAACTACCTCGAGCAGTCGAAGGCCATGTTCATGCAGATGCAGGAACAGATGGCCAAGCAGGCCGAGACGCTGTTCCCCGGCGTGCCGGGCTTCGGGCCGCCCAAGCGCTGAGGGCGCGGGGCCCCGGCTACGACGGCTGCCCGCCCGGCGAGAGCAGGAGCGCGAGCCGGTCCAGGCCTTCCTGCGTTCCGTGCAGCCGCTGCGCACGGTCCTCGTGGCCGTCGAGGTAGGCGATCTGCTCGGCGTACACCATGCCGGTGTGCGTGCTGGCGGCGTATGTCATCGCGCGGCCTTGGCCTTCTGCTGCGCCAGGTAGGCGTCGAGCCGGTCGAACTGGGCGTGGAGCCTCGTCTTGTGCCTGGCGACCCACCGCTCCATGGCATCGAACGCGGCCGGATCGACCTGGTAGGTGCGCACGCGCCCCGCCTTCCGCGAGGCGACGAACCCTCCCTGTTCCAGCACCGCCAGGTGCTTCACGGCCGAGGGCAGCGCGATCCGCAGCGGCCCGGCCAGCTCGGACACCGAGGCCGGGCCTTCGCTCAGGAGGTCGAGCATGCCGCGGCGGTTCCCGTCGGCGAGCGCGAAGAACATGCGGTCGAGCCGCGTGGCGTCGGCACCGGCAGGCATGTCAGCGGCCTTCGGCGTCGGCATCGTAGAAGCGGCGGGACAGGCCGGCGCGGCCGGGATAGAACTTCAGGTGCGGCCGCGCCTCGTCGATGGTGCGTGCGACCGCCCCGCGGTCCATCAGCCGCTCGAAGTAGGCGATGGCACGCTCGTGCCGAGGCTCGATCGGCACGTGGGTCACCGCATAGAACAAGGCCGGCGCGGCGGCGCAATCGGCCAGGCTGAACGCGTCGCCGGCCGCCCAGGTCCGCCCCTCCAGGTGGCGATCGATCAGCGCATACGACGATTGCAGGCGCTCCCGGGCCCGTGCCACGCCGAGCGCGTCGCGGTCGGCCGGCGGGCGCAGCAGGTCGCCGGTGAGCTCCTGCATCGGCGTCATCACGTACAGGTCGAACAGGCGGTCCCACAGCCGCACCTCGAGCGCGGCGTCCGGATCGTCGGGGATCAGGGTGCGGCCAGGGCGCGCATGGTGCCGCTGCAGGTGCTCGATGATGATGCTCGTCTCGGGAATGGGCCGTCCCCCGTCGACCAGCAGGGGCATCTTGCCCGTCGGCCACAGGGCCAGGAAGGCCGACCGGGCCTGCGGATCGGCCAGGTCCAGCAGCTGCCGTTCGCACGCGATGCCCAGCTCGTCGAGCGCGATGAGCACCTTCTGGCAGCAGGACGAGAGCGGGTGGTAGTGAAGGGTGAGCACGGTCATGTCGTCGGCCTTCGCGAATGGTTTCCGTGATCGGAAAATGTGAAGGTGACAGCCCGGCAGGTCAAGCCGCGCCGGGGCGTGCGGCCGCACCGATCGGCGAAAATCGCCGCCATGACGCAAGACGCTATGAACGACGTGACCGCGAGCAGCCCCAGGATCGGCTTCGTCTCGCTCGGGTGCCCGAAGGCGCTGACCGATTCCGAGCTGATCCTCACCCAGCTGCGTGCCGAGGGTTACGACACCTCCAAGACCTTCGCCGGCGCCGACCTGGTGATCGTCAACACCTGCGGCTTCATCGACGAGGCGGTGAAGGAGAGCCTGGACACCATCGGCGAGGCGCTGGCCGAGAACGGCAAGGTGATCGTGACGGGCTGCCTCGGCGCCAAGACCGACGCGGCGGGCGGCAACATGGTGGCGGGCGTGCACCCGAGCGTGCTGGCCGTCACCGGCCCGCATGCCACGCACGAGGTGATGGACGCGGTGCACAAGCACGTGCCCAGGCCGCACGACCCCTTCACCGACCTCGTGCCGCCGCAGGGCATCAAGCTCACGCCGCGGCACTACGCCTACCTGAAGATCAGCGAGGGCTGCAACCACCGCTGCACCTTCTGCATCATCCCGAGCATGCGCGGCGACCTCGACTCGCGCCCCATCGGCGAGGTGCTGGGCGAGGCGAAGCGCCTGTTCGAGTCGGGCGTGAAGGAACTGCTCGTCATCAGCCAGGACACCAGCGCCTACGGGGTGGACGTCAAGTACCGCACCGGCTTCTTCGACGGCAAGCCGGTGAAGACGCGCATGCTGGACCTGTGCGCGCAGCTCGGCGAACTGGCCGAGCGGCACGGCGCCTGGGTGCGGCTGCACTACGTCTACCCGTATCCGCACGTCGACGAGATCCTGCCGCTGATGGCGCAGGGCCTGGTGCTGCCCTACCTCGACGTGCCGTTCCAGCATTCGCACCCCGACGTGCTCCGGCGCATGAAGCGCCCGGCCAGCGGCGAGCGCAACCTCGAGCGCCTGCAGCGCTGGCGCGAGGCCTGCCCCGAGCTGGTGGTGCGCAGCACCTTCATCGCCGGCTTCCCGGGCGAGACCGAGGCCGAGTTCGAGCACCTGCTCGATTTCGCCCGCGAGGCGCGCATCGACCGCGCGGGCTGCTTCGCCTACTCGCCGGTGCAGGGCGCGGCGGCGAATGAGCTGCCCGGCGCGCTGCCGGCCGAGGTGCGCGAGGAGCGCCGTGCCCGCTTCATGGCCGTGGCCGAGCAGGTGTCGGCCGGCAAGCTGCGCGAGCGCGTGGGCGCGACCATGCAGGTGCTGGTCGACGCCGCCCCGGCGCTCGGCCGCCGCGGCGGGGTGGGGCGCTCGTATGCCGATGCGCCCGAGATCGACGGCGTGGTGAAGCTGCTGCCGCCCGAGAAGGCCTCCAAGACGCTGAAGGTCGGCGAGTTCACGCGCGCGCGCATCGTCGGCACGCAGGGGCACGACCTCGTGGCGCAGCCGATCTGAGGCGGCCATGGACAGCAAGACCACCGGCCTCATCCATCACCCCTACGTGGCCCCCGCCGGCTTCGGCGCGGTGCCGCCGGGCGTGCACAAGGCGTCCACCGTCCTCTTCCCGAACGTCGCCGCCATGCGGGCGCGCGACTGGAAGCACAAGACCGGCTACACCTACGGCCTGCACGGCACGCCCACCACCTTTGTGCTGGAAGAGCGCGTCGCCACGCTCGAAGGCGGCCTGCAGTGCGTGCTGGCGCCCAGCGGCCTCGCGGCCATCGCGCTGGTCGACCTGGCGCTGCTGAAGGCCGGCGACGAGGTGCTGATCCCCGACAACGCCTACGGCCCCGGCAAGGAACTGGCGCGCAACGAGCTGGCCGGCTGGGGCATCGCGCATCGCTTCTACGACGCGATGGACCCGCAGTCGCTGGCCGAGGCCATCGGCCCGAAGACGAAGCTGGTGTGGCTGGAGGCGGCCGGCTCGGTGACGATGGAGTTCCCGGACCTGACCGGGCTCGTGCGCATCGCCCGCTCGCGCGGCGTGCGCACGGCGCTGGACAACACCTGGGGCGCCGGCATCGCCTTCGACCCCTTCGCGCTCGGCGACGAGGCGCTGGCCGTCGACATCTCGGTGCAGGCGCTGACCAAGTACCCCTCGGGCGGCGCCGACGTGCTGATGGGCTCGGTCACCACGCGCGACGAGGCGCTGCACCTGAAGCTGAAGCTCGCGCACATGCGGCTCGGCGTGGGCATCGGCGCCAACGACGCCGAGCTGCTGCTGCGTTCATTGCCCACGCTCGGCCTGCGCTACGCGGCGCAGGACGCCGCGGCGCGGCAGCTCGCGCAGTGGTGGGCGGCGCGGCCCGAGGTCGTGCAGGTGCGGCATCCGGCCCTGCCCGCATCGCCCGGTCATGTGCACTGGCAGCGGCTGTGCACGCAGGCGGCGGGTCTGTTCTCCGTCGTGTTCGATGACCGGTTCACCGTGGCGCAGGTCGACGCCTTCGTCGATGCCCTGCGCCTGTTCAAGATCGGCTACTCCTGGGCCGGCCCGGTGAGCCTCGTTGTGCCCTACGACGTGTCGACGATGCGCAGCCGCACGGCCATCAAGGGCACGCTGGTGCGCTTCTCGATCGGCTTCGAGGCGGTTGACGACCTGGTGGCGGACTGCGGGCAGGCACTCGCGGCCCTGCGGCGCTGAGCGGGGCTTCTACGACTTCGACGAGACCTTGTGCCGCATCAGGCGGCCCTTTTCTCTGTCCCAGTCACGCTGCTTCTCGGTATTGCGCTTGTCGTGCTGCGCCTTGCCCTTGGCGAGCGCGATCTCGACCTTCACGCGGCCGCCCTTGTAGTGCAGGTCCAGCGGCACGAGGGTGAAGCCCTTTTGCTCCACCTTGCCGATCAGGCGGCGGATCTCGTCCTTGTGCATCAGCAGCTTCTTGGTGCGGTCGGCCTCCGGGTGCACGTGGGTGGAGGCGCTGCGCAGCGCGTTGATGCGGCAGCCGATGAGGTAGAGCTCGCCGTCGCGGATGACCACGTAGCCGTCGGTCAGCTGCACCTGGCCGGCGCGGATGGCCTTGATCTCCCAGCCTTCGAGCACCATGCCGGCCTCGAAGCGCTCCTCGATGTGGTACTCGAAGCGGGCGCGGCGGTTCTCTGCGATGGACATGGCGTGGGCGAGGGCGCGAAAGGGCGCTCAATACAATCAGCCATTGTATGAAGCACGTGAAAAAGTCCGTCCTGCTGTGGTACTCGCCGAAGGAGATGTACGAGCTCGTGACGGACGTCGAGCGCTACCCCGAGTTCCTGCCGTGGTGCGAGCGTGCCGAGGTGCTGGCGCGCGACGAGGGCGGCATGACGGCGCGGCTCCACCTGGCCTATGCGGGCGTGCGCCACGCCTTCACCACCCGCAATACGCACGAGGTGAACCGCAAGGTCGGGATGACCCTGGTCGACGGGCCGTTCTCGCTGCTCGACGGGGTGTGGAACTTCGTTTCGGTCGGCGCCGACGAGGCGGCCTGCAAGATCGAGTTCGAGTTGCGCTACGCCTTCTCCAGCCGCGCGCTCGAGATGGTCGTGAGCCCGGTCTTCGACCGCATCGCCAACACCTTCGTCGATTCGTTCGTCAAGCGCGCCGAGCAGGTGCATGGCAAGCGCTAGCGCGACGATCCGGGTGGTCGTGGCGCACAGCCCGGCGCCGGGCCGGGTGGTGTCGTCGACGGTCGAGCTGCCCGCCGGCTCGACGGTCCGGGACGCCTTGCGCCGCGCCGGCATGGACGGCATCGCGGGTCCGCAGGCGCCGTCGGTGGGCATCTGGGGGCGCGTCGGCACGCTCGACGCGGGCGTGCGCGACGGCGATCGGGTGGAGGTCTACCGCCCGCTCACCGTCGACCCGAAGGAAGCGCGGCGGCTGCGCTACAAGCGCCACCGCGACAAGGCCGCGGCGCGCTGAGGCGCCGGCTCAGCTGCACTGGCTGGCGACGACCTCGCGGGCGCGCTTCGTTTCCGCGGCGCGCTGGGCGTCGTCGAGGATCTCGCGCTCGCCGTTCTCGGCCACGCGCGCCACGCGCATGCCGCTGTCGAGCGAGCGCAGGTGAGCCTGCGCACGCCGGCAGTTCTCGGCGCGCGCGGCGCTGGCGCGGGCCTCGTCGGCCTTCTTCTTCTCGGCCTCTTCCTGCTCGGCCTTCTTGCGCCGGGCCTCGAGTTCCGGGTCCTCGGTCTTCCTCGCCGGGCCGGCGGGCGCGGCGGATGCCGCCGCCGCGGGGACGGAGGCAGGCGCGCGCGCCGTAGGCAGGTTCGGCCGCTGGAGGATGTCCTTGTCGGCCACGCCCGAGGGGGGCGGCAGGTCGCTGTACTGCACCCGGCCGTTCTGGTCGCGCCACTTCCACTGGGCCGCGGCCGGCATCGACAGCGTGGCGCCGAGCAGGAGAGACAGCGCAACGAGGGCGAGGCGTGGCATGGAGGGTGGTGCGTGTCCGGGAAGCGGCCAGTTTAGCGGCGGCCCCAGGCGCGGCCGCGGCGTGGCGCGGCGGAGTGTGCAGTTGTTCCGCCATGTCGTCCGTATAATCGCGCTTTGCGTCTGGAGCCAATCCATCATGCGCCTTCTCGGCAAAGCGCTCACCTTCGACGACGTGTTGCTGGTGCCCGCCTTCTCGCAAGTCCTGCCCCGCGACACCTCCCTCGCGACCTCCCTCTCCCGCAACATCCGCCTGAACATCCCGCTCGTGTCCGCCGCCATGGACACGGTGACGGAGGCGCGCCTGGCGATCACCATCGCGCAGGAAGGCGGCATGGGCATCGTGCACAAGAACCTTACGCCCAAGCAGCAGGCGGCCGAGGTGGCGCGCGTGAAGCGCTACGAATCGGGCCTGCTGCGCGACCCGATCACCGTCACGCCCGACACGCCGGTGCGCGAGGTGCGCGCGCTGTCCGAGCAGCACGGGTTCTCCGGCTTCCCGGTGCTCGAGGGCAAGACGGTGGTGGGCATCGTCACCAACCGCGACATCCGCTTCGAGACGCGCCTGGACCTGCCGGTGCGCGAGGTGATGACGCCGCGCGAACGCCTCGTCACCGTGCGCGAAGGCGCCACCATCGACGAAGGCAAGGCGCTGATGCACCGCCACCGCCTCGAGCGCGTGCTGGTGGTCAACAAGGACTTCGAGCTGCGCGGGCTGATGACGGTGAAGGACATCACCAAGCAGACCAACTTCCCGAACGCCGCGCGCGATTCGCACGGCAAGCTGCGCGTGGGCGCGGCGGTGGGCGTGGGCGAGGGCACCGAGGAGCGCGTGGAGGCGCTGGTGCGCGCCGGCGTCGACGCGCTGGTGGTCGACACCGCGCACGGCCACAGCGCCGGCGTCATCGACCGCGTGCGCTGGGTGAAGCAGAACTTCCCCGAGGTCGACGTGATCGGCGGCAACATCGCCACCGGCGCCGCGGCGCGCGCGCTGGTCGAGGCGGGTGCCGACGGCGTGAAGGTCGGCATCGGCCCCGGTTCCATCTGCACCACGCGCATCGTGGCCGGCGTGGGCGTGCCGCAGATCATGGCCATCGACAACGTCTCGGCGGCGCTCGCCGGCACGGGCGTGCCGATGATCGCGGACGGCGGCATCCGCTACTCCGGCGACATCGCCAAGGCCATCGCCGCCGGCGCCAACACCGTGATGATGGGCGGCATGTTCGCCGGCACCGAGGAGGCGCCGGGCGAGATCGTGCTGTTCCAGGGCCGCAGCTACAAGAGCTATCGCGGCATGGGCTCGCTCGGGGCGATGCAGCAGGGCAGCGCCGACCGCTACTTCCAGGACACCTCCGACGGCAACCCCAACGCCGACAAGCTGGTGCCCGAGGGCATCGAGGGCCGCGTGCCCTACAAGGGCTCGCTGGTCAGCATCGTCTACCAGATGGCGGGCGGGCTGCGCGCGTCGATGGGCTACTGCGGCTGCGCCTCCATCGACGAGATGCGCACCAAGGCCGAGTTCGTGGAGATCACCTCGGCCGGCATCCGCGAGAGCCACGTGCACGACGTGCAGATCACCAAGGAAGCGCCGAACTACCGCATGGAGTGACAGGGCCGGCCCGGCCCCCGCTCGCCACCCCTCATGTCTGACACTGCCCCGCCGACACCGGCCGCCGGCCGACCGGCGGCGATGCGCTTCATCCTGCTCACCGTCCTGCTGGACATGGTGGCGGTCGGCCTCATCATCCCGGTGCTGCCGATGCTGGTGGGGCAGTTCACCACCGACAAGGCGGCGCAGGCGTTCTGGTACGGGGCGGTGATGGTGACCTTCGGGGTCGCGAACTTCTTCGCCTCGCCCATCCTCGGCGCACTGTCCGACCGCTTCGGGCGGCGCCCGGTGCTGCTGGCGGGCTTCTGCGGCTTCGCGTTCAGCTTCTATGGCACGGCGCTCGCCACCGAGCTCTGGATGCTGCTCGCGGTGCGCATCGTCTCGGGCGCGCTGCAGTCCAACATCGCCATCGCCAACGCCTACGTGGCCGACATCACGCCGGCCGAACTGCGCCCGAAGCGCTACGGGCAGCTGGGTGCGATGTTCGGCCTCGGCTTCATCGTCGGGCCGGTGTCGGGCGGGCTGCTGGGCAGCATCGACACCCGCCTGCCGTTCTTCGTGGCGGGCACGCTCGCGCTGCTGAACCTCGCCTACGGCTACTTCGTGCTGCCCGAGTCGCTGCCGCCCGAGAACCGCCGGCCCTTCTCGCTGCGCCGGGCCAACCCGGTCGCCTCGCTCAAGCACCTGGCCGACCTGAAGAACGTCGGCGGCCTCGTGGCGGTGATCGGCTGCGCGAACCTCGCGCAGTTCATCCTGCACACCTCGTGGGTGCTGTACACGAACTTCCGCTTCGACTGGAACAGCACGCAGAACGGCCTGTCGCTGCTGGGGGTGGGCGTCGCCTCGGTGTTCGTGCAGGGCTTCCTGATGCAGCGCCTGGTGCGCCGCCTGGGCCCGTCGAAGCTGGCCACCTGGGGGCTGGTGTCCAGCACCATCGGCTACCTGCTGTGGGGCCTGGCCTACGAGGGCTGGATGATGTACCCGGTGATCGCGCTCAACCTGCTCGGCTTCGCGGTGGCGCCGGCCATCCAGGGCATCGTCTCGGGCGCCGCCGACCCGCGCACGCAGGGGCAGGCCATGGGCGCGGTGGCGTCGCTCGCCAGCATGGCCGCGGTGATCGCGCCGATGATCGGCGCGCCGCTGCTGGGCGTGGTGTCGCACCTGCCGACCGGCGACTGGCGCGTCGGGGCGCCGTTCTTCTTCTGCTCCTTCCTGATGGCGCTGGCCACCGGGCTCGCGATCCGGCATTTCCGCCGCGCCGCGCGGCCGGGCGTCACCGCGCCGGCAGCCTCGGCCGCCTCCTGATTCCCACACGCTCCTGCCATGCACGACAAGATCCTGATCCTCGACTTCGGCTCCCAGGTCACCCAGCTCATCGCACGCCGCGTGCGCGAGGCGCACGTGTATTGCGAGATCCATCCCAACGACGTGAGTGATGCCTTCATCCGCGAGTTCGCGCCCAAGGGCGTGATCCTGTCGGGCAGCCACGCCAGCACCTACGAAGAAGCCGACCTGCGCGCGCCGCAGGCCGTGTGGGACCTGGGCGTGCCGGTGCTGGGCATCTGCTACGGCATGCAGACCATGGCGGCGCAGCTCGGCGGCAAGGTCGAATGGAGCGACCACCGCGAGTTCGGCTATGCCGAGGTGCGCGCGCACGGCCACACCCAGCTGCTGCAGGGCATCGAGGACTTCAGCACCGCCGAAGGCCACGGCATGCTCAAGGTGTGGATGAGCCACGGCGACAAGGTCACCGCGCTGCCCCAGGGCTTCAAGCTGATGGCTTCCACGCCGAGCTGCCCCATCGCCGGCATCGCCGACGAATCGCGCGGCTACTACGGCGTGCAGTTCCACCCCGAGGTCACGCACACGCTCCAGGGCCGCGCGCTGCTCAACCGCTTCGTGCTCGACATCGCCAAGGCGAAGCCCGACTGGGTGATGGGCAACTACATCGACGAGGCGGTGGCGCGCATCCGCGAGCAGGTCGGCAGCGAGGAGGTGATCCTCGGCCTGTCGGGCGGCGTCGATTCCAGCGTGGCCGCGGCGCTGATCCACCGTGCCATCGGCGACCAGCTCACCTGCGTGTTCGTCGACCACGGCCTGCTGCGGCTCGACGAGGGCCGCATGGTGATGGACATGTTCGCCGGCCAGCTGCACGCCAAGGTCGTGCACGTGGACGCGAGCGAGCAGTTCCTCGGCCACCTCGCCGGCGTGGCCGACCCCGAGGCCAAGCGCAAGATCATCGGCCGCGAGTTCGTCGAGGTCTTCCAGGCCGAGGCGAAGAAGCTCGCGCAGGCGAAGTGGCTGGCGCAGGGCACGATCTATCCGGACGTGATCGAGAGCGGCGGCGCCAAGACCAAGAAGGCGACGACGATCAAGAGCCACCACAACGTCGGCGGCCTGCCCGAGACGCTGGGCCTGAAGCTGCTGGAGCCGCTGCGCGACCTGTTCAAGGACGAGGTGCGCGAGCTGGGCGTGGCGCTCGGCCTGCCGCCCGCGATGGTGTACCGCCACCCGTTCCCCGGCCCGGGCCTGGGCGTGCGCATCCTCGGCGAGGTGAAGAAGGAATACGCCGACCTGCTGCGCCGCGCCGACGCCATCTTCATCGAGGAACTGCGCAACACCGCCGATACCGCCACCGGCAGGACCTGGTACGAGCTCACCAGCCAGGCCTTCGTCGTCTTCCTGCCCGTCAAGAGCGTGGGCGTGATGGGCGACGGCCGCACCTACGACTACGTGGTGGCGTTGCGCGCGGTGCAGACCAGCGACTTCATGACGGCCGACTGGGCGGAGCTGCCGTACGCGCTGCTGAAGAAGGTGAGCGGGCGCATCATCAACGAGGTGCGCGGCATCAACCGCGTGGCCTACGACGTGTCGAGCAAGCCGCCGGCGACGATCGAGTGGGAGTGAGCGCGGCGACAGCATCGTTGCGGGCAGTCATCCCCGGCGGGAAGTTCGTCGTCGAAGCAGATGTCGAGAACCCATGAACGCAATGACGCGCCCCGGGGCTGTGCCTGCAGCGGGCCAGGCCTCGCTCTTCGATGAGGGCGGCAGCGACGCGGCCCTGCCCGCGCTCGGTGTGCCCGGCAGCCAGACGGCGCTCGGCAAGGCGCAGAAGCGCTTCAACCAGCTGATCGCCCGGATCGCCTCGCAGCGCGACCTGCTGCAGCAGTGGCGCGACTTCGTGCTGCACTACCAGCAGCGCCATGCCGCCCGGATCGAACCGCTGAACCAGCGGCTGCGCACGGGGCGCATCGCGATGGCCGGCCTGCTCGATGCCGCGATGCTCGACAGGTCGCTGAGCAAGCTGCAGCGCGCCAAGGTGCAGGACCTCCTGCTCGGGCTGCTCTCCGGTTTGCTGGCCGAGGCGCCGGACGACGAGCTCGTTCGCTTGTACGACAGGCACAGCGACCTGAGCCACGAAGAGGCGCAGCAGGAAGAGATGGCTTTCACCCGGGCCATGGCGCGCGAGGTGTTCGGCGTCGAGCTCGGCGATGCGCAGGAGGCGCAGTCGCCGCAAGACCTGGCCCGGCGCATCGCCGAGGAGATGCAGGCCGCCCAGGCACGGCGCTCGGCTGCGCGCAAGGGCCGCAAGAAGAGCGCGAAGGCGATCGCTGCCGAGGCGGTGCGCGAGCAGGCCGCGCAAGGCGCAAGCCGGGCGCTCCGCGAGGTGTTTCGCCGGCTCGCCAGCGAACTGCACCCCGATCGTGAGCCCGACGTGTCCGAGCGTGCGCGCAAGACGGCGCTGATGCAGCAGGCCAACGCCGCCTACGCCGCCGGCGATCTGCTCACGCTGCTGGAGCTGCAACTGCGCCTCGAGCAGATCGATGCCCGTGCGCTTGCCGGGATGGCGCAGGATCGCCTGGCGCACTACAACCATGTGCTGGAAGAGCAGTTGCAGCGCCTGCAGGAAGAGCTGTCGGACCTGACGATGCCGTTCGCCATGCTCCCGGGGGCACGCGCGGGCAGCCAGTTCACGCCCGATTCCGTGCTGCGCGCGCTGAACGACGAGGCGCGGGAACTGGGGCAAACCGTCGAAAGCCTGGAGCGCGACCTGCTCGCGTTGTGCGACATCCGGGTGCTCAAGCAGATGCTGCGCGATTACCGCATCGGCCAGGGCGACCTCGACGACGTCGACGGATTCGCCGACATGCAGCGCGCCAAGCGCCGGGCGGCGCGGCCCGCGAAGGGCCGGCGCTGAGCCGTCTGCCGCTCCTTGCGCGATGAACGAACAACCGCTGCTTCCCGGATTCGAGCCCGCGCCGAAGGCGACGGACAGCCTGTTCTTCGCCGTGCTGCCCGATGCGCCGGCCATCGCTCGCATCGAGGCGCTGCTGCCCGGCCTGCGCAGCCGGCACGGCCTGCGGGGCCGTGCGATGGAGCCCGAGCGCATGCACGTGACGCTGCATCACCTGGGCAACCATGCCGGCCTGCCGCAGCCGCTGCTGGAGGTGGCGGCCGGGATGGCGCACGGCGTGGCGGCGCGGCCGTTCACCATCGCCTTCGACCGGGTCGAGAGCTTCTTCAAGCCACGCAATGCGCCGCTCGTGCTGCGCGGCGGCGACGGCATCGCGGAAGTGGCCGCGTTCCACGAGACGCTGGCGCAGGCCATGCGCGGCGCCGGACTCGGGGCCTGGGTGCAGCCGCGCTTCACCCCGCATCTCACGCTGATGTACGACGACCGCCGCGTGCCGCTCGAACGGATCGAGCCCATCGGCTGGACGGTGCGCGAGTTCGTGCTCGTGCGCAGCCTGCTCGGCCAGCGCACGCACCAGCGGTTGATGCGCTGGCCGCTGCGCGACTAGCGACGAGGCCGCGGATCGGCGCGAGGCAGGGCGGGCGCACGCCACCTCTACAATAAGAACAATTCTTATTTGCATTCGCCCTGCGCCAGTCCCGGCGCAGCCGCCGGAGGGAGTGCACCCATGGCCGCCGCCGAACTCGCCCCGCAGCAGGCGCAATCGCTGCACGCGCTGTATGCCAGCCATCACGGCTGGCTGTTCGGCTGGCTGCGCCGCAGGCTGGGCTGCGCCCACAACGCCGCCGACGTGGCGCAGGACACGTTCATGCGCATCCTCGCGTCGCGCGATGCGCTGCTGGGCCTGCGCGAGCCGCGTGCCTACCTCACCACCACGGCCAGCCGCCTGCTGATCGACCGCGCGCGGCGCGAGGCGCTGGAGCGGGCCTACCTGGCCGAGCTCGCGCTGGCGGCGCAGGACATGCCCAGCGCGCCGTCGCCCGAGCAGACGCTGGCGACGCTGCAGGCGCTGCAGCAGATCGCCGAGGCGCTGGAACGGGTGCCGGCCCGCCCGCGCGAGGCCTTCCTGATGCACTACCTCGACGGCCAGACGCATGCGGCCATCGCGGCGCACTTCGGCGTGTCGACCCGGATGGTGCAGAAGTACCTCGTGCAGGCCCTGCTGCAGTGCCGCGGCTGATGGGCGGGCGGGTGGCGACGGCCTCGCCGGGCGAGGCGCTCTCCGAGGCGCTGGCCGAGCAGGCGTCGCAGTGGATCGTGCGCCTGAGCGCCGACGATGCCGCCGAGCGCGAGCGCGCGCGGTCGGGGTTCGAGGCCTGGAAGCGCGCCGACGCGCGCCATGCCGAAGCCGCCGCGCGGCTGGAGGGCTGGGTCGGCCAGGTGTCGTCGCTGCGCGGTGCCCGGCCGGCGCGCGCCGCGCTCGCCCAGGCCTTCGCCGTCGGCCGGCGCGGCAGGCCGGCGGGCAAGCGCCGCAAGCGCGCGGCGGTGCTGGCCGCGCTCGGCGCCCTGGTGCTGGCCGTGGCCGCCGGCGTCACGCTGCAGGCCTGCCCGCCGGCGCACCTGCTGGCGGACGTGCGCACCGGCACCGGCCGCTGGGACACGCGCACGCTGCCCGACGGCACGCGCATCACGCTCGACAGCGGCAGCGCCGTCAACCTGCGCTACGACGCGCGGCACCGCGCCATCGAGCTGGTCGGCGGGCGGGTGCTCGTCGACGTGGCGCACGACGCCTCGCGCCGCTTCTTCGTCGACACGGCACACGGCCGCTTCGCCGCGCTGGGCACGCGCTTCACCGTCAGCCGCGAGGCGGACGCGACCGTGCTGCAGGTGCTCGAATCGCGCGTGGCGGTGCAGGCCGCGGCGCAGCCGGACGAGCGCGCGGCCGTCGTCGTGGCGGCCGGGCAGGGCGTGCGCGTCACGCCGGACGGCATCGAGGCGGCGACACCGGTCGACGCGGGCAGCGTCGGCGACGCCTGGGCGCGGCACCAGCTCGTGGTGCGCGATGCGCCGCTGGCCGGCGTGCTCGACGAGCTCGGCCGCCACCGCCGCGGCCACCTCGGCTACGCGCCGGCTGCCGTCGAGGGCATCCGGGTCTCCGCCGTGCTGCCGCTCGACGACACCGACCGTGCGCTGCAGCTGCTGCTGGCGGGCTTTCCCGAGCTGCGGGTGCGCACGCTCACGCCGTACCTCGTCTGGGTCGATCGGCCGGCGGCCCCCTGAACCGGCGGGGCCCGGTTCCGGTTTCCGGCGCTCGTGCGTCATGGAAGAAGAACCGTGACGAAAAGGAACCCGCCCCCCATGCCCTCGCTCCTGCCTGCGCACTTTCCCGATCCCGCTGCGTGCCGCACGCGCCTTCGCGCCGCGGCGCTGGCCGCGCATCTCGCCTGCGGTGCCGCGCTCTTCGCCGCCGCGCCGCCGGCCGCCGTGGCCCAGGCCGCCGCGCCGGCCCGCGCCTATGACGTGCCCGCCGGCCCGCTGGCCGACGCGCTGAACCGCTTCGCCCAGCAGGCGGGCGTGTCCATCGTGGTGGACGCCGCCCGCGTGCAGGGCCTGCGCGCCCCGGCGCTGAAGGGCCGCTACGGCGTCGAGGAGGGCTTCGGCCGGCTGCTGCACGGCAGCGGCTTCGTGCTCGGCACCTCGTCGGCCGGCTACGTGCTGCTGCCCGCGCCGTCGGTGGCCGCGCCCGCCGCCGCGCCGGCCGCCGGCCCGGCCGCGTCGACCCTGCCGCCGGTGCACGTGACGGCCACGGCCGAGCGCGCCGGCCCGCCGCGGGCCTATGCCGGCGGGCAGGTGGCGCGCGGCGCGCGCGTCGGCGTGCTGGGCGAGGGCGACTACATGGACGTGCCGGTGAGCATCGTCGCCTTCACCAGCGAGTTCCGCGACGACACGCAGGCGCTGTCGGTGTCCGACATGCTCAAGTACAGCGTCTCGGCGCAGACGCCGCAGGCCGGTGCGGTGCCCACCACCGACGTGATCTACGTGCGCGGCTTCAACATCGGCAGCTACGACGGCACCTTCCTCGGCCTGCCGGGGCTGCTCGGGCGCATGCCGCCGGTGGAGGCGGTGGAGCGGGTGGAGCTGCTGCTCGGCGCCAGCGCCTTCGCCAACGGCCAGCCCGCCAGCGTGGGCGGCACCATCAACATCGTGCCCAAGCGCGCCGGCGCCGAGCCGCTGGTGCGCGTGGGCGTGAGCTACCGCAGCGAGAGCATCCTCGGCACCAGCATCGATGCCGGCCGGCGCTTCGGCGAGGGCGGCGCCTTCGGCCTGCGCGTCAACGCTGCCTATGCCGACGGCGACACCGAGCTCGAGGATGGCCGCCGCCGCGCCTTCTCGCGCGCCATCGCGCTCGACTGGCAGGGTGCCCGCGTGCGCGCGAGCCTCGACTACATGGGCAACGACCGGCGGCTGCCGGCCGAGGCCTGGTTCGTCGTCAACCCGGGCGTGCGGGTGCCCGACGCCAGGCGCGCCAGCCGCGACTTCCGCCAGCCGTGGACGGTGTACGAGGACACCTGGGAGACGGTCGTCGCGCGCGGCGAATGGGACGTGGCCGAGCAGTGGACGCTGTCGGGCGCCTGGGGCCGCATGTGGACCAAGGTGGAGCGCTTCAGCCAAGTCAGCGAGATCACCGACGACGCCGGCTCGATGGTCGACGCCTGGGGCGGCACGCTCGCGCATTCGAAGCAGCGCCGCATCGTGCATGCGGGCGAGCTGATGCTGCGCGGCGAGTTCGCCACCGGGCCGCTCACGCACCGCGCGCGCATCGGCTACAGCCGCGTCGGCTCGAACAGCGCCTATGCGGCGGTCGGCAGCACGGCCTATCCCTTCGCGTCCAACATCTACGCGCCGGTCGACTACCCGCGGCCCGCCCTCGGCACGCCCGTCCTGCCCGACGACGCGCCCGAGTGGCGCAACACCGGCGTGTTCGCGAGCGACGAGATCGGCCTCATGGACGACCGCCTGCGGGTGCTGCTGGGCGCGCGGCAGGTCCGCTACTGGACGCCGGCCGAGGACGACAAGAAGAAGTGGTCGCCGGCCTTCGGCGTGCTGTTCAAGCTGCGGCCCACGCTGACGGTGTACGCCAACCGGCTGGAGTCGCTCGAGCCCGGCTTCCGCGTCGAGGCGCCCGCCGCCAACGCCGGCACCGTGCTGCCGCCGCTGCCCGCCGACCAGACCGAGATCGGCCTGAAGGCGGACTTCGGCCGGCTCGGCTTCACGGCCGCGCTGTTCCAGATCGACAAGCCGAGCTACTTCCTCGACACCGGCACCGGCATCGTCGGCGCCAACGGCCGGCAGGTGAACCGGGGGCTGGAGCTCAGCGTGTTCGGCGAGGCGACGCCGCGGCTGCGCCTGTACGGCAGCATGACCTTCATCGACCCGAAGCTCAGGAAGACGGAAGCCGGCCTCTACGACGGCAAGACCGCCACCAGCGCCGCGCGCTTCATGGCCAACCTGCGCGCCGACTGGGACGTGCCCGGCGTGCCCGGGCTCGCGCTGCTGGGCGGCGTGAGCCACAGCGGGCGCATCCACAACGACGACGACAACACCCAGACGCTGCCCGCGTGGACGCGGCTGGACGCCGGCCTGCGCTACCGCAGCGCGTTGCTGGGCAAGCCGGCGGTCTGGCGGCTGACCGTGGACAACCTGCTCGACAGGAAGTACTTCGTCTCCGAGCGCGGCACGATCTATCTCGCCCCGGCCCGCACCATGGGCGCGTCGGTCACCCTCGACCTGTGAAGCTGCCGGGCCGGCGCCGCACCCGCCGGCCCGCGCGCCGCGACATCGTGAAGGCGTCGGCACGCGGCCTGCCGCGCGCGCTCGTGCGGACCCCGCGTCGCTGACCATAATGCGTGGCGCGCCGCGGTGGCCGGCGAGGAGCAGCGAATGAGGGTCGTGTGGGGAATCGTGTCGCTGGCCGTGGTGCTGGTGATCGTCGGCAAGCTCGCGGGCACGCAGCTGTCGGCCGTGCGCGGGTCCTCCGCCGCGCCGGCGGGCGAGGCCACGGGCGACTCGGTGCCCGCGCAGTCGCGCCGCCTGCAGGAGCAGGTCGGCGCCGACGTGGCGAAGGCCCTGGAGCAGGGAGCAGCCGTCCGCCGCGACGCGCCCGGCCAATGAGCGGCCCGGGCGACGAACACGCGATGCGCCTCGCGCTCGACCAGGCGCGCAACGCGTGGCTGGTGGGCGAGGTGCCGGTGGGCGCGGTCATCCTGCGCGACGGCCAGGTCATCGCCACCGGCTACAACCGCCCCATCACCGAGCACGACCCGACGGCGCACGCCGAGATCGTGGCGCTGCGCCATGCGGCCACGCTGCTTTCCAACTACCGCCTGCCCGAGTGCGAGCTGTTCGTCACGCTCGAGCCCTGCGCCATGTGCGCCATGGCGCTGATGCACGCGCGCTTCAAGCGCGTGGTGTTCGGCGCCGCCGACCCGAAGACCGGCGCGGCCGGCTCGGTGGTCGACCTGTTCGCGCAGCCGCAGCTCAACCACCACACCCGGCTCGAAGGCGGCGTGCTGGCCGACGACTGCGCCGCGCTGCTGCGCGAGTTCTTCGCCGAGCGGCGCGAGCTCTACCGCCAGCGCCGCGCCGCGGCCGCCCCCGCGCCGGCCGATGCCGCGCCCATTCCCGCCGGCGAGGCCACCGAGGTGACGCTGCCCCTGCCGTCCTCGTCTCCGCCCAAGCCATGACGCACGACCACGACCACGACCACGACCATTCCCACCACCACGCCCATGAGGCGCGGCGCTCGCTCACGCTGTTCTCGCCGGCCGGCGTGATCGCCAGGGCGCCGGTGCTGCGCCGCGCCGCGAAGCGGCTCGGCGCGCTCGGCTTCGAGGTGGGCATCGACGAGGCCGCGACGCTCAGGCACCAGCGCTTCGCCGGCGACGACGATGCCCGGCTCGCCGCCATCCACCGCGTCGCGTCGCAGGCGCCCGGCATCGCGCTCGCCGCGCGCGGCGGCTACGGCCTGACGCGGCTGCTCGGCCGCATCGACTGGGCGCTGATCGCACGCAGCATCGAGCAGGGCACGCACTGGGTCGGCCACAGCGACATGACGACGCTGCAGCTCGGGCTGCTGGCGCATGCCAAGGGCGTCACCTGGGCCGGCCCGCTGGCCTGCGGCGACTTCGGCGGCGACACGGTCGACGAGGTCACCGAGGCCTGCTTCGGCGAGGCGATGCGTGGCGAGCTGGAGGCCGTGGGCTTCCGCACCGAGGCGGGCTTCGACGGCCTGGGCGTGCGCGGCACCTTGTGGGGCGGCAACCTGTGCATGGTGAACTCGCTGCTGGGCACGCCGCACTGGCCCGGCAAGGCCGTGAGAGGCGGCGTGCTGTTCCTGGAAGACGTGAACGAGCACCCCTACCGCATCGAGCGCAACCTGCTGCAACTGCACCAGGCCGGCGTGCTGGATGCGCAGAAGGCCGTCGTGCTGGGCGCCTTCACCGCATGGAAGAAGTCGCCGCTGGACCGCGGCTACTCGCTCAAGGTCGTGGTGCAGCACCTGCGCGGCCTGACGAAGACGCCCATCCTCACCGGCCTGCCGTTCGGCCACGTGCCGACCAAGGTGACGATGCCGGTGGGCGCGAAGGTGCAGCTGCTGGTGCAGGGGCGCGACGTGCTGATCGGCTGGTGACGACAAGACGGAAGGAGACACGATGTCGGGACGCACGAGGCGCGCTTCGCTGCTCGCCGTGATGCTGGGGGCCGGCCTGCTGGGCGGCGCGGCGCACGGGCAGGCGCTCGAGCGGGTGGAGATCACGGGGTCGGCGCTGCCGCGCATCGCGGGCGAGGGCTCGCTGCCGGTGCAGGTCATCCGCCGCGACGAGATCGAGCGCAGCGGCGCCACCTCGGTGGTCGAGCTGGTCCAGCGCCTGCCGGCGATGCAGAACTTCTACAACGAGGCCGAGTCGGTGGGCAACGGCGCCTCCGGCTTCGCCGGCGCGTCGCTGCGCAACATGGGCGAGGCGCGCACGCTGGTGCTGCTCAACGGCCGGCGCCTGGCGAGCTTCGGCGGCCAGACGCTCACCGGCGCGATGGCCGGCGTCGACCTCAACGTCATTCCGCTGGCCGCCGTCGAGCGGGTGGAGATCCTGAGCGACGGCGCCTCGGCGATCTACGGCGCCGACGCGATCGGCGGCGTGGTCAACGTCATCACCCGGCGCAACAGCACCGAAGGCGACATCAGCGTCGGCCTGTCCAGCCCGCGCGGCGGCGCCAAGGAAAAGCGCGTGTCGCTGAGCAAGGGCTTCGGGCAGCTGCAGAGCGACGGCTTCAACCTGCTGCTCGGCGCCACGCTGGAAAAGCGCAGCGCGCTGGCGGCCACCAAGCGCCGGGTGTCGCGCACCGGGATGATCGACTTCGACCTGAACGGCCAGCCGGTGCTGTTCTTCACCGGCAGCGAGCGCTCCACGCCGGGCACGGTGGTGCACGACAACGGCACGCCGGCCGACGGCAGCGACGACTACTACGTGAGCCCGTATTTCGCGGCCCACGGCAGCTGCCCGCCCAAGCACCGCGCGCTCGACGGCGTGTGCTACTACGACTTCGTGCAGGACCTCGAGATCTACCCCGAGCGCGACCGCGCGGCCTTCACCGGCCGGCTCGACCTGGACCTCGGCGGCGGCCACCTCTTCTTCGCCGAGCTGCTGGCCGCGCGGACCACCACCACCAGCCGCATCGCGCCCACGGGCGGCGAGCTGCTGGTGGGGCCGGGCTCGCCGTTCTGGTCGGAGGTGCTGTCGGTGAACCCCGCGGCCGTCGACCCGGCCGTGGTGTCCTACCGCAGCGCCGACTTCGGCCCGCGCACCACGGCCGACACCACCGAGGCCCAGCACCTGGCGCTCGGCCTGGAAGGCCAGCTCGGCGCCTGGGACTACAGCAGCGCCTTCACCCACTCGCGCAACACCCAGGCCAGCGTGCTGGAAGGCGGCTGGCTGCGCCTGAACGCCTTCGTCAACGCGGTGGACACGGGCCTCGTGAACCCGTTCCTGCCGGCGGGCCAGCAGTCGGCCGCTGCGATGGCCGCGGCCGGCAGCCTGCAGGCGCTCGGCTTCTTCGAGGGCGGGCGCTCCACGCTCGACATGCTGGAGTTCAAGGCCCGGCGCGAGCTGATGCCGCTGCCCGGCGGGCCGCTCGCGCTGGCGCTGGGCGCGAGCCACATGCGCGAGCGCTTCCAGAAGCGCGCCAGCGACCTCGCGCAAGGCATCGGCGACACGCGCTGGGGCGACACCGCCGCCGTCATCCCCTACGGCGCCGACCGCCGCTCGACCGCCGTCTTCGCCGAGGCGGTGGCGCCGGTCACGCGCACGCTGGAGCTCACCGGCGCCCTGCGCCACGACCGCTACTCCGATTTCGGCGGCAACTCCACCGCCAAGCTCGCCGCGCGGCTGCAGCCCACCGAGACGCTGCTGCTGCGCGCTTCCGTCGGCACGGGCTTCCGCGCGCCGTCGGTGCCGCAGGTCAACGCGGCGCTGCAGGCCTACGGCGTGACGGGGGCGCAGTACAGCTGCTCGCCGGCGCTGCAGCAGGTGGCGCAGGGCCTGGGCGCCACCTGCCCGGTGGGCAGCGCCAACTACAACGTCTTCGCCGGCGGCAACCCGGCGCTCAAGCCCGAGCGCTCGCAGCAATGGAGCGTGGGCTTCCGCCTCGAGCCGGCGCGGTGGCTCACCGTCGGCGCCGATCTCTGGCAGGTGAAGCTGCGCGACGCCATCGGCGCCGTCGACGAGGCCACGCTCTTCGCCGACCCGCTGAAGTGGCGCGACCTGTTCACCACCTACACCGACCCCGTCACCGGCCAGACGCTGCTGGCGGCGCTCAGCGCCAACGGCAACCTCGGCCAGGTGGTGCAGCGCGGCATCGACCTCGACGCGCAGGCGCGCTTCACGACCGGGCTCGGCCGGGTCACGACGCACCTGGCGCTGACCTACTGGCTGACGGACCGTTACCAGCTCGAAGCCGGCGGGCCGTTCCTCAGCAGCCTCGGCCGCTACGGCCCCGACGGCTTCGTCACCTTCCGCTGGCAGGGGCGGCTGAACACCACGCTCGAACACGGCGCCTTCGCGCACACGCTGGGCATCGGCTTCCGCTCGGGCTACGAGGACCAGCGCTACGCGGCGGCCGACTTCATGGTCTTCGACCCCGTCACCTTCCAGCCCTACGACTACGACGGCCGCGTGAAGAGGCACGTCGTGTTCGACTGGCAGACCCGCTGGCGCGCGGCCAGGCAGCTCGTGCTGACGGCCGGCGTGCTCAACGTCTTCGACCGCGCGCCGCCGCGCTCGCTCACCACGGCCGGCGGCGGTCACATGATCGGCTACGACGCCCGTTACCATGACCCGCGCGGCCGCACCTTCTACGCCAACCTGTCCTACAAGTTCTGACCGGCCCGCGCCGCGCGCCGGGCCTTCGTGAAACCACCATGCCTTCTCACCGCCTTCGCCCGATTGCCGTGTGCCTGCTGATCGCCGCCGCGGGCGCCGCCTGGGCCGGCCCCGCCATGGCCCAGGCGGCCGATGCCGCCGGCAACCCCTACGGCCTGAAAACCCTGTGGCGCAGCAGCGACTGGATCGCCAGGACGGTGCTGCTCATCCTGCTCATCATGAGCGTGGGCAGCTGGTACATCACCATCGTCAAGGTGATCGAGCAGGCGAGGATGAACCGCCAGGCGCGCGCCGCCGCGAAGACCTTCTGGAGCGCCGGCTCCGTGCTCCAGGGCGCGCAGACGCTGGACGCCGGCAGCCCCTTCCGCTTCATCGCCGAGGCCGGGCTCGAGGCGCGCAAGAAGCACAGCGGCCTGTTCGAGCACGTCGACCTGAACCAGTGGGTGACGATGAGCATCCAGCGCGCCATCGAGCGCGTGGGCAGCCGCATGCAGGGCGGGCTGGCGTTCCTGGCGACGGTCGGCTCGACCGCGCCCTTCGTGGGCCTGTTCGGCACCGTCTGGGGCATCTACCACGCGCTCACCGCCATCGGCGTGGCCGGGCAGGCCTCGATCGACAAGGTGGCCGGCCCGGTGGGCGAGGCGCTCATCATGACGGCCATCGGTCTCGCGGTCGCGGTGCCGGCGGTGCTGGGCTACAACTGGCTGGTGCGGCGCAACAAGGGCGTGATGGAAGAGGTGCGCGCCTTCGGCAGCGACCTGCATTCGGTGCTGCTGGCGTCGGCGGGCAAGGCCTGAGAGGTCGAGAGGCTTCGCATGGCGATGAGCTTCGGCCCCGTGGACGGGGAGGACGATGCGCCGATCGCGGCCATCAACACCACGCCGCTGGTGGACGTGATGCTGGTGCTGCTCATCATCTTCCTCATCACCATCCCGGTGGTGACCACCTCGGTTCCGGTGGAGCTGCCCAAGGAGCGCGTCGAGGCGCGCGAGACGAAGCCGGAGAACATCGTCATCTCGGTCGATCGCGGCGGCGCGGTGTTCTGGTACGACGCCCGCCTGCCCGACGCGGAGGCGCTGGTCGAGCGCCTGAAGGCGGTGGCCGTGCAGCAGCCCCAGCCGGAGGTGCAGATCCGCGGCGACCTGGCGGCCACCTACGAGGGCGTGGGCCGCGTGCTGTACGCGGCGCAGCGCGCGGGCATCGCCAAGGTGTCCTTCATCACCGAGCCGCCGGCGCGGGGAGGCTGACGCCGTGGCGATGCAGGTGGGCGGCCCCGAGGCGGGCGACGAACCCGAGGTGATGGTCGAGATCAACACCACGCCGCTGATCGACGTGATGCTGGTGCTGCTCATCATGCTCATCATCACCATCCCGATCCAGCTGCACGCGGTGAACCTGCAGCTGCCGGTGGCCCAGCCGCCGACGGCGCAGGTGCCGCCGCCGGTGCTGCAGATCGACATCGACGCGCACAGCGTGATCCACTGGCAGGGCGAGCCGCTCGCCGGGCCGCAGGAACTGGCGCAGAAGATGGACGAGGCCGCGCAGGCGGTGCCGCTGCCCGAGATCCACCTGCGTCCCGACAAGGCGGCGCGCTACGAGACGGTGGCCCACGTGCTGGCCGAGACGCGGCGCCATGGGCTGAACCGCATCGCCGTGATCGGCAGCGAGCAGTTCGTCGAATGAGCCCGGGTGAACGCGACGCCGCATGGCGGCCGAGGAACCCCGGCGGGCGGGCGGCGGGCATTGCCGTGGTCGTCGGCGTGCACCTGCTGGCGGGCTACGCCATCGTGTCCGGCCTCGGCCGCAAGGTCATCGAGTCGGTGAAGAAGCCGCCGCTCGACGCGGTGGTGATCCAGGAGGTGAAGCTGCCGCCGCCACCCCCTCCGCCGCCGCCACCGCCACCGCCTAAACCGCCGCCGCCGCCGCCGGCCCCCAAGCCGCCGCCGAAGATCGTCAGCCCGCCGCCCAGGCCGCCGCCGTTCGTGCCGCCGCCCGAGGTGGTGCTGCCGCCGGCACCGGCGCCCGCGCCGCCGATCGTCGCCACCCCGGTGCCGCCGCCGCCCGCGCCGGCGCCCATCGCGCCGCCCCCGCCGCCGGCCCCCGCGCCGC
This sequence comes from Rubrivivax sp., assembly GCA_044508835.1. Lineage (GTDB taxonomy): Bacteria > Pseudomonadota > Gammaproteobacteria > Burkholderiales > Burkholderiaceae_C > JAKFDI01. Next base: position 22,831 of record JBIQHD010000029.1, on the reverse strand, counting down.
CGGCGGCGCCGAGCCGCGCGGAGATCGGCATCGCCTGCCCGACGCAGGTGCGCCCCGAGGTGCCGCGCCGCGCGCTGCGCGAAGGCATCAGCGGCGTGGTGCGGGCGCAGGCGACGATCCGCAACGGCGTGGTGGTCGACGTGACCATCCTCTCCGGCCCGCGCGTGTTCCATTCGGCGGTGCGCGATGCGATGCGCCAGTACAAGTGCACCTCGGGCGCGGGCGAGGTGGTGGCCACGCAGGAGTTCGACTTCAAGATCGAGTAGGCGGCGGGCTCGCCTGCGCATCGCCCAGCTCGCGGATCACGCGGCAGGGGTTGCCGGCGGCGAACACCGCGTCGGGAACGTCGCGCGTCACCACGCTGCCCGCCCCGATGACCGCGCGCGAGCCGATGCGCACGCCGGGCAGGATGACCGCGCCGCCGCCCACCCACACGTCGCTGCCGATCTCGACCGGCCGGCCGTGCTCCTGCCGGCGCCGCAGCGCCGCGTCGAGCGGGTGCATGGCGGTGTAGATCTGCACCGCCGGGCCGAACAGCGTGAAGCTGCCGACCGTCACGCGGCACACGTCGAGCACCACGCAGTTGAAGTTGAAGAACACCCGCTCGCCGAGCGCGATGTTCGAGCCGTAGTCGCAGAAGAAGGGCGGCTGCATCCACACCGTGTCGCCGCCCGTGCCGAACAGCTCGACGAGGAGGCGGCGGCGCGCGTCCTGCTCGGCCTCGCGGCTGGCGTTGAGCGCCTGGCAGAGATCGCGCGCGCGTTCGCGTGCAGCGGCGAGCTCGGGGTCGTTCGGGTCGTACAGCTGGCCGGCCAGCATCTTGTCGCGCTCGGAGTCCATCGGGGTGCCTTCCAGTCGATGACCGGCCCATTGGACGGCGGCGGCGGCCAAAAGAAAAGGCGCGAACGTATCGCGCCTTTTCCGTGGAGCGAACCGGCCTACTTCGGCGCCAGGCGGATCGCGCCGTCCAGGCGGATCACCTCGCCGTTGAGCATGTCGTTGGTGATGATGTGCTGCACGAGCTTGGCGTAGTCGGCCGGCGTGCCCAGGCGGCTGGGGAAGGGCACGCCGGCGGCCAGCGCGTCCTGCACTTCCTTGGGCATCTGGAACAGCATGGGCGTGCCGAAGATGCCCGGCGCGATGGTCATGTTGCGGATGCCGTTGCGCGCCAGGTCGCGCGCGATCGGCAGCGTCATGCCGACCACGCCGCCCTTGGAGGCCGAGTACGCCGCCTGGCCGATCTGGCCGTCGTAGGCCGCGACGCTGGCGGTGGAGATGAGCACGCCGCGCTCGCCGGTGGCTTCGGGCTCGTTCCTGCTCATCGCCTCGGCGGCAAGGCGGATCATGTTGAAGCTGCCGACCAGGTTGACGGTGACGACCTTGGCGAACACGGCCAGCGGGTGCGCGCCGTCCTTGCCCACCGTCTTCACCGCCGGGGCGATGCCGGCGCAGTTGACGAGGCCCATCAGCTTGCCCATCGACACGGCCTTGTCGACCGCGGCGCGGCCGTCGGCCTCCTGGCTCACGTCGCACTTCACGAAGGCGGTGCCCGCCAGTTCCTTGGCGAGCGCCTCGCCCTTGTCGGCCTGCAGGTCGGCGATGACGACCTTGGCGCCGTTGGCGACCAGCATGCGGACCGTGCCCTCGCCGAGGCCCGAGGCCCCGCCGGTGACGATGAAGACCTTGCCTGCGATGTCCATGCGGTGGTGACTCCTTCAGAAGTTGGGTTCAGGCGAGCGCGGCGAGCGCGCGCGCGGTGATCTCGTCGACGCTGCCCGTGCCGCTGATCCTGCGGTACTTTGGCGCCGCGGCGTCGCCCGAGGCGGCCCAGTCCGAGTAGTACGCGACCAGCGGACGCGTCTGGCTCTGGTAGACCTCGAGGCGCTTGCGCACCGTCTCCTCGTGGTCGTCGTCGCGGTGGATCAGCGGCTCGCCGGTCTCGTCGTCGCGGCCTTCGGCCTTGGGCGGGTTGAACTTGAGGTGGTAGGTGCGCCCGGACGCGACGTGCACGCGCCGCCCGCTCATGCGCTCGATGATGGCCTCGTCGGGCACGTCGATCTCGAGCACGAAGTCGAGCTTCACGCCGGCGGCCTTCATCGCGTCGGCCTGCGGGATGGTGCGCGGGAAGCCGTCGAACAGGAAGCCGTTGGCGCAGTCGGGCTGGGCGATGCGCTCCTTGACGAGGCCGATGATGATGTCGTCGCTCACGAGGCCGCCCGCGTCCATGACCTTCTTCGCGGCCACGCCCAGCGGCGTGCCGGCCTTCACGGCCGCGCGCAGCATGTCGCCGGTCGAGATCTGCGGGATGCCGTACTTGCGGCAGATGAAGGCCGCCTGCGTGCCCTTGCCGGCGCCCGGCGCGCCCAGAAGAATCAGTCTCATTGCGTGTCCTCGTTCTCGATGATCGTCGCCCGGCGCTCGCGCAGGTCGCGCGGGATTATCGCCGCCTGCTCCTGCGGGGCGCTGTCGCCTGCAGCACCCGCTCAGGCGAAGAGCGCACGCACGCGCGCCAGGTCCTCGGGCGTGTCGACCCCCGGGCCGGGGCGCGAGGCGCTGACGTGCACGGCGATGCGCTCGCCGTGCCACAGCACGCGCAGCTGCTCCAGCGATTCGAGCGCCTCCAGCGGGCTCGGGGGCAGCGACGGGAAGCGCCGCAGGAAGCCCGCGCGGTAGGCGTACAGCCCGACGTGGCGCAGCGGCGGCGGGTCGGACAGCACGGCGATGCCCTGCGCATAGCCGTCGCGCCACCAGGGCAGCGGCGCGCGCGAGAAGTACAGCGCCCGGCCGGCGGCGTCGCACACCACCTTCACGACGTTCGGGTTGCGCAGGTCGGCCGCGTCGTCGATGGCATGGGCGACGGTGCTCATCACGCAGTCGGCGCGTTCGGCCAGCAGCGCGGCGCAGGCGTCGATCATGGCCGGGTCGATCAGCGGCTCGTCGCCCTGCACGTTGACCACGAGGTCGCCGTCGGCCGCGCCGACCAGGGTGCAGGCCTCGCCCAGGCGGTCGCTGCCGGTGGCGTGGTCGGCGCGGGTGGCCACGGCCTCGACGCCATGCGCGCGGCAGGCCGCGACGATCTCGGCGTCGTCGGCCGCCACGACCACGCGCGCGGCCTGCGACTGCGCGGCGCGCTGCGCCACGCGCACCACCATCGGCACGCCTGCGATGTCGGCCAGCGGCTTGCGCGGCAGCCGCGTGGAGGCGAGCCGGGCGGGGATCAGGACGGTGAAGGCCACCGCCTCAGCTCACCGTGGCGATGGGCGGGGCGGATTCGTCGAGCGGGCGGGCCTCGCTCTCGAGCATCACGGGAATGCCGTCGCGCACCGGGAAGGCGAGGCGGTCGGCCGGGCACACCAGTTCCTGGGCTGCATGCTGCGGCGGGCGCTGGTGCTGCAGCGGGCCCTTGCACAGCGGGCACACCAGCAGTTCAAGCAGTCGGTTGTCCATGGTCGTTCCTTGCCGGCGGAGGAGGGGGGAGCAGCGCCGCGACCGCATCCACGAGCGCGGGTTCGAGCGCAAAGTCTAGCGGCGCCACCCAGACGCGCGACGCGCCCATGCGGGCCGGATCGAGCTTGACGGCGTCCTTCTCGGTCACGACCACGTCCGCCGCGTCGGCCGGCCAGGGCAGGGTGGCGTAGTCGTGGTGGTCGGGCAGCGCCAGCGGCATCGCTTCGACGCCTGCGGCACGCAGCATGTCGAAGAAGCGCTGCGGCCGCGCCGTGCCGGCCGCGGCGACGACGCGCCGCCCGGCCAGTGCCTGCAGCGCCTCGGGCGTCGCCGGCCGGCCCTGCCGCCAGTCGGCCAGCGCCACCGCGCCGGCCAGCGTGCGCCGCGCCGTGGTGCCGGGCCAGGGCGTGGTCGGCGCCGCGGCGTTGTAGAGCACCACGCTGCGGGCCGGCGGCCGGGCGGTGAAGGGCTCGCGCAGCGGCCCCGCCGGCAGCAGCCAGCCGTTGCCGGTGCCGCGCTCGTCGAAGACGATCACCTGCGCATCGCGCGCCAGCCGCAGGTGCTGCAGGCCGTCGTCGCTGACGATGACATCCACCTCGGGATGCAGCCGCAGCAGTTCGCGCCCGGCGGCGACGCGGTCGCGCCCGACCACCACCGGCACGCCGGCGCGCAGGCGCAGCAGCAGGGGCTCGTCGCCGCAGCGGCCGGCGGGCGTGCCGGGCTCGACGTCGAGCACGCCGCCGTCCGCCCGCCCGTGGCCGCGCGAGACCACGCCCGGCCGCCGGCCGCGCGCGCGCAGCGCGTCGACGAGCGCCAGCACGGTGGGCGTCTTGCCCGCGCCGCCGGCGACCAGGTTGCCGACGACGACCACCGGCACCGGCAGCCGTTCGCTGCGCCGCAGGCCGAGGCGGAACGACAGGCGGCGCAGCGCGGCGGCCGCGCCGAAGAACCCCGCCAGCGGCAGCAGGGCGAGTGCGAGCGGCCCGCGGCCGAGCCAGGCGCGCTGCAGCGCCTGCGCGGCGGTGTCCGGGCGAGGGGCGCTCAAGGGGCGCGGCGGCGCGTCAGCGCGCTTCGCCGCCCGCGTTGCCCTGCGCGGCGAAGGTCAGGCGCGACAGCCCGGCGCGCCGCGCCGCGTCCATCACGTTGATCACCGACTGGTGGGCGGCCCCCGCGTCGGCGGAGACGATGACGAAGGCCTCGGCGTTGCCGCCCGCGGCGGCGTTCAGCGCGGCGGTCAGCAGCGCCACGCTGCGCCCGTCCACCGGCTGGCGGTCGACGGCGTAGCGGCCGTCGGCGGCGACCGAGACGATGATCTCCTTCGGCCGGTCGCGCGCCTGCTCGGCGTTGGCAGTGGGCAGCGTGATCTGCAGCTCGGTGAACTTCGAGTAGGTGGTCGACAGCATCAGGAAGATGAGTACCACGAGCAGCACGTCGATGAACGGGATCAGGTTGATCTCCGGTTCCTCGCGGGGTGGCTTGCGGAAGTTCATCGGCGCACGTCTTGCGGCGCGGTGCGCGCGACCGAGAAGCGCATCAGGTGCGGCGCCATGCGGTGCGCGGCCTGTTCGAGCTCGAGCGTGAAGTCGTCCACCCGGCCGCGGAAGTAGCGGTAGAACATCAGCGCCGGGATGGCGATGATCAGCCCGAAGGCGGTGTTGTAGAGCGCGATCGAGATGCCGTGCGCCAGCATCGCCGGGTTGTTGCCGCCGGTGGGCGACTGCGAGCCGAAGATCTCGATCATGCCGATCACCGTGCCCAGCAGCCCCAGCAGCGGCGCGGCCGAGGCCACGGTGCCCAGCGAGTTCAGGAAGCGCTCGAGCTGGTGCACCGCGGTGCGGCCGGCGGCCTCGAAGGATTCGCGCAGCTGCTCGTCGGTGATGCGGGGATCGGCCACCACGCTGCGCAGGCCGCTGGCCAGCACCTGGCCGAGCACGGAGTTCTCGGCCAGCTTGTTCACCACGTCGGGCGGGGGCAGGGTGCTGCGGGTGACCGACATCACCTCATCGAGCAGCTTGGGCGGCGCCACCTTGACGGCGCGCAGGCTCACGAAGCGCTCGATCACGATGGCCAGCGCCACGATGGAGCAGAGGATCAGGGGCCAGATGGGCCAACCAGCGGCTTGTATGATCGAAAACAATCGCGTCCCTTCGGTGTTCGGCGCTCGTGCCGGGGCTTTTCGAAGCCGGGCGATTATGGCGCCGCGGTTCCCGAGGGTCGACACGCGGCCCGCGCAGGTGTGTCGCCGCTCACGCCCGCCTCTCCTGCCGACAATCCACCGCAACTGTGGATAACTTTGTGGGCAACGGCCGCCCGCCTGCCGCCAGCCCACGCAAATGCAGGGCCCGCGTCGGATTGCTCAAACTTTAGGCAGAAAAATACTCATGAAAATCAATGGGTTGCGCGATTGTGAAAGCGCCGTGACGGGCATGTCGGCCCGCCGGGCCACAGCCGGCGCGGTTGTGGAGTTCTGGAGCCGCGCCGCTGCTGGGTTTGCGCGTGGTTGAGGTTCCCACGACACGGCCCGTGTGGTCCGTCGCCGCGCTGGTGCAGGCGGTGGCCGATGCGCTGGCGAGCCGCTTCGCGGCGGTGGCGGTACGCGGCGAACTGTCGGGCTTTTCGCGCGCGGCGAGCGGCCACTGCTACTTCTCGCTGAAGGACGCCGACGGCAGCGCGCTGGTCCGCTGCGCCATGTTCCGGCGTGCCGCGTCGCTCGTGAACTTCGTGCCGCGCGACGGGCAGCTCGTGGAACTGCGCGGCCGGCTCGCGGTGTACGAGGCGCGCGGCGAGCTGCAGCTCGTCGTCGAGTCGATGCTGCAGGCCGGCGCCGGCGCCCTGTTCGAGCAGTTCCTGCGGCTGAAGCAGCGGCTCGAGGCCGAGGGCCTGTTCGACGCCTCGCGCAAGCGCGCGCTGCCGGCCTTCCCGCGGACGGTCGGCATCGTCACCTCGCCCGGCGCCGCGGCGCTGCACGACGTGGTGACCGCGCTCGCGCGCCGCGCCTGCCACGTGCAGGTGGTGCTGTACCCGAGCCCGGTGCAGGGCGCCGACGCCCCGCCGGCGCTGGCGCGCGCCATCGCCGCCGCGTCGGCGCGCCGCGAGGTGGACGTGCTCATCGTCTGCCGCGGCGGCGGCTCGCTGGAGGACCTGTGGGCCTTCAACGACGAGCGCGTGGTGCGCGCGGTGGCCGCGTGCGCGCTGCCGGTGGTCAGCGGCGTGGGCCACGAGACCGACGTGACGCTCGCCGACTTCGCCGCCGACCTGCGCGCGCCCACGCCCACGGCGGCGGCCGAGCTCGTCTCGCCCGCCACGGCCGACTGCGCCGAGCGCCTGCGCGCCCTGGCGCTGCGGATGCAGCGCCGGGTCGGGCACGCGCTGGACGCCGGCGCGCAGCGGCTCGACGCGGCGGCGCTGCGCCTGGCCCGCCCGGCGCAGGCCCTCGGGCTGCAGCGCCTGCGGCTGTCGACGCTCGCGGCGCGGCTGCAGTCGGCGGCCGCGCGGCAGGCGCCGGAACGCGCCGCGGCGCTGGACCGCCTGGCCCGGCGCGGCACGCGCGCGCTGGACGCGGCGCTCGCCCGCGAGCAGCACCAGCTCGACGCCGCGCAGGCGCGGCTGCAGGCGCTGGACCCGAGCCGCGTGCTGCAGCGCGGCTACGCCTGGCTGGCCGATGCCGACGGGCGCGCTATCGTGTCGGCGCGGCAGCTCGCCGCCGGCCAGCGGCTCGACGCGGTGCTGGCCGACGGCCGGGCGCAGGTCGACGTGGTGGCCGTCAAGCGCCAGCGCCGTCGCGCCGCGCGGGACTGACGGCGCGGGGCGTGCGGCGTCCTCCGCACTGGGGAAGAGGCCATCGGCGGCTGCCTACAATCCGAGCCCTTCCCTCGCAACCCCTTCCGTCACGAACTCCTTAGAAAGGTCGACCATGGAACACACCCTGCCGCCGCTGCCGTACGCGCACGACGCGCTCGCGCCGCACCTCAGCCGCGAAACGATGGAATACCACCACGACAAGCACCACAACGCCTATGTCGTGAACCTCAACAACCTGCAGAAGGGCACCGAGTTCGAGAGCATGCCGCTCGAGGAGATCGTGAAGAAGTCCTCCGGCGGCATCTACAACAACGCCGCGCAGATCTGGAACCACACCTTCTTCTGGAGCTGCATGAAGCCGCAGGGCGGCGGCGAGCCCAAGGGCAAGCTGGCCGAGGCGATCAACGCCAAGTTCGGCAGCTACGCCGCCTTCAAGGAAGCCTTCACCAAGAGCGCGGTGGGCAACTTCGGCTCGGGCTGGACCTGGCTCGTGAAGAAGCCCGACGGCACGGTGGACATCGTCAACATGGGCGCGGCCGGCACGCCGCTGACCACCGGCGACAAGGCGCTGCTGACCATCGACGTGTGGGAGCACGCCTACTACATCGACTACCGCAACCTGCGCCCGAAGTTCGTCGAGACCTTCCTTGCCTCGCTCGTGAACTGGGACTTCGCGGAGAAGAACTTCGCCTGACCGGTGCACTCGCTCCGCGTGAACAAGAAGGCCGGTTGCAAGACCGGCCTTCTTCGTCTCGGTTCCTGTACGACGCTCGGCGCATCTCACGATTCCCGAGCCGGCGATCAAGCGAACACCGCGGATTCGGCTTTGCCGGTCCGCTGGTGCTGCCCCCTTCGAGGGGGCGCGCGAAGCGCGCAGGGGGTGGTTCGTCCTAGCGCTTGAAGGGCGGGCCGCCGATCCGGCTGCCGGCCTTGACGCCGCGCTTGGCGAACCAGCCCTGGTTCATCTCCAGCACGTAGCGCACCGGCCGCTCCGAGCAGTGCGAGTCGAGCGTCTTCGGCTGCATGTCGGCGATGTTCACCACCGTGCCGTCGTCGGCGAGGAAGGCGATGGACAGCGGCAGCAGGGTGTTCTTCATCCAGAAGCACTGCGTGCCCGGCTGCTCGAAGGCGAACAGCATGCCTTCGTTGGCGCCCATGGTCTCGCGGAACATCAGGCCGGTGGCGCGCTCGTCCGGCGTCTGCGCCACCTCGGCCTGGATCAGGTGCATGCCGGCGTTGAGGCGGACCGTGGGCAGCTTCTGCGGGCCGGTCTGCGCGCCGGCCGGGACGGCGAGCGCGAGCAGGGCGGCGGCGAGGAACGACTTGACGTAGATCATCTGCGGCGGGGTGGGTGGCCGCTAGATTATCCGTGCCTCCCACCCGGCGGGCACGGGCGCGGGCCATGCGCCCACCCGCCACGACGCAGCGATCCCACCCCTTCGATGACCGCGAGCACCTCCTTCGACAGCCCCGCGGCGCGCGCCGCGGCCGGCCGGCTGGCCGTGCTCGACGACCCGCAGGAGCTCGGCGCCTTCACCGTCTGGACGCGCGACGCGCAGGGCGCGGCCGAGGCGGTGTCGCGGCTGCAGTTCTCGGGCATGACCTGCGGCGCCTGCGCCGGCATCATCGAGAACGCGCTGCTGCGCGTGGGCGGCGTGCTCGACGCGCGGGTGAGCGCGAGCGGCTCGCGCGGCGAGGTGCGCTGGGACCCGGCCCGGACCTCGGCCTCGGCGCTGATCGGCGCCGTCGAGGCCGCCGGCTACGGCGCCGTCCCCGACGCGGCGGCGCCCGAGCGCGCGCTGCGCGCCGCCGAGGCGCGGCGTTCGCTGTGGCAGCTCTTCGTCGCCGCGTTCTGCATGATGCAGGTCATGATGTACGCCACGCCCGCCTACGTGGCCGCGCCCGGTGACATCGAGCCCGAGCTGCTGCGCCTGCTGCAGTGGGCGAGCTGGCTGCTGAGCCTGCCGGTGCTGCTGTTCTCGTCGCAGGCCTTCTTCTCGGGCGCGTGGAAGCAGCTGCGCGCCGGGCGCATCGGCATGGACGTGCCGGTGTCCGTGGGCATCGTCGTCGCCTTCGTGGCCAGCTCGGGCGCCACCTTCCAGCCGGGCGGCATCTTCGGCACCGAGGTCTATTTCGATTCGCTGACGATGTTCGTGTGCTTCCTGCTGGCCGGGCGCTGGCTGGAGCTGCGCGCGCGGCACCGCGTGGCGGCCGCCCTCGAAGGCGCGGTGGCGCGGCTGCCCGAGAGCGTGCAGCGCATCGCCGCCGACGGCAGCGCCACGCCGGTGAGCCCGCGGCAGCTGCGTGCCGGCGACCGGGTGCGCGTGGCGGCAGGGCAGGCCTTTCCCGCCGACGGCGTGCTGCTCGAGGGCCGCACCCAGGCCGACGAGGCGCTGCTCACCGGCGAGTCGCAGGCGGTGGCGAAGGAGGTCGGCGACGAGCTCGTCGCCGGCAGCCTGAACCTCGCCGCGCCGATCGAGATGCGCGTGCAGCGCGTCGGCGCCGACACGCGCTACGAGGCCATCGTGGCGCTGATGCGCGGCGCGCTGACGCAGCGGCCCGAGGCGGTGCGCCTCGTCGACCGCATCGCCGGGCCGTTCCTGTGGGGCGTGCTGCTGCTGGCCGCGGGGGCGGCGGCCGTGTGGTCGTTCATCGACCCGGCGCGCGCGGTGTGGGTGGCGGTGTCGGTGCTGATCGTCACCTGCCCGTGCGCGCTGTCGCTCGCGACGCCCTCGGCGCTGCTGGCGGCCACCGGCGCGCTGGCGCGGCGCGGCGTGCTGCTGCAGCGGCTGGAGGCGCTGGAGGCGCTGGCGCGCATCGACTGGCTGTTCGTCGACAAGACCGGCACGCTGACGCAGGAGCAGCCGGAGCTGGCGCGCGTCGAGCTGCAGCCCGCGGCGCAGGGGCGCGACGCCCAGGCGCTGCTCGCGCAGGCGGCCTCGCTCGCGGCACGCTCGGGGCATCCGCTGTCGCGGTCCCTGGCCGCCGCCGCGCCCGGCGCCGCGGCGACATGGCAGGCGGTCGAGGAGATTCCCGGCCGGGGGCTGCAGGCGCGGACGGCGGACGGCCGGCGCTGGCGCCTCGGCGGCGCGTCGTGGGTGGGCGAGGGCGGCGCCGCGGCCGGCGATGCGCCCGCCAGCGGCAGCGAAGTGTGGTTCGGCCCGGCGGGCGAGCCCTGGGTGCGCTTCGAGTTCGCCGAGCGCCTGCGGCCCGATTCGCAGGCCGCCGTGCAGCGGCTGCAGCGCGCCGGCGTGCACGTGGCGCTGCTGTCGGGCGACCGTGCGCCGCGCGTGGCGGTCGTGGCCGCGGCCGCCGGCATCGACGACGCGCGCGGCGACGTCTTGCCCGAGGGCAAGCTGGCCGCGCTGGCGCAGGCCCAGGCCGAGGGGCATCGCGTGGCGATGGTCGGCGACGGCATCAACGACGCGCCGGTGCTGGCGCGCGCCGACGTCTCCTTCGCCTTCGGCCACGGGGCGGAGATCGCCAAGTCGCGGGCCGACGCCATCGTGCTCGGCAGCCGGCTCGGCGACGTGGCCGATGCGCGCGAGCTCGCGGTGCGCACCCTGCGCGTCGTGCGCCAGAACCTCGGCTGGGCGGCGGCCTACAACGCGGCCTGCATCCCGCTCGCGCTGGTGGGGTGGCTGCCGCCGTGGGCCGCGGGCCTCGGCATGGCGGCCAGCTCGCTGGTGGTGGTGCTCAACGCGCTGCGGCTGGCGCGGGGCTGAACGCCATGGACGTGCTGTTCCTGCTCATCCCGCTGTCGGTGCTGCTGGTGTTCGCGCTCATCGGCCTGTTCGCCTGGTCGCTGTGGCGCGGCCAGTTCGACGACCTCGAGCGCGAGGGCGGCCGGATTTTGGAGGCCGACCCACTGCAGGTTGACGCCGGTCAAGACCAGAAATAACCCTCTTGCGAACAATCCTTGATCAGGATCTGTTCTCAGGAGAAAGACATGGCTCTAGCCACGGCGGCAGGCTCGGCGGCATCCGCCGCGAGACCGGCGGTCTACGACGACTCGGCGGTGCGCCTGTTCGCGCTGGCCTCGGTGTTCTGGGGCGTGGTGGGCATGGCGGTGGGCGTGTTCATCGCCGCGCAGCTCGCCTGGCCGGCGCTCAACTTCGACATCGCATGGCTCAGCTACGGGCGGCTGCGCCCGCTGCACACCAACGCGGTGATCTTCGCCTTCGGCGTGAACGCGCTGATCGGCACCAGCTACTACGTGGTGCAGCGCACCTCGCAGGCGGCGCTGTTCCTGCCCAGGCTCGCGTCCTTCACCTTCTGGGGCTGGCAGGCGGTGCTGGTGGGCGCCGTCGTCACGTTGCCGCTGGGCATGACCAGCGGCAAGGAATACGCCGAGCTCGAATGGCCGCTCGACCTGCTGATCGCGGTCGTGTGGGTCGCCTACGCGGTGGTGTTCTTCGGCACCATCGCCGTGCGCCGCGTGCGCCACATCTACGTGGCGAACTGGTTCTACGGCGCCTTCATCCTGGCGATCGCGCTGCTGCACATCGTCAACAGCGCGGCCCTGCCGGTGAGCCTGGACAAGAGCTACTCGGCCTATGCCGGCGTGCAGGACGCGATGGTGCAGTGGTGGTACGGCCACAACGCGGTCGGCTTCCTGCTGACGACGGGCTTCCTCGGGATGATGTACTACTTCATCCCGAAGCAGGCCGAGCGCCCGGTCTACAGCTACCGGCTGTCGATCGTGCACTTCTGGGCGCTGATCTTCACCTACATGTGGGCCGGCCCCCACCACCTGCACTACACCGCGCTGCCCGACTGGGCGCAGAGCGTGGGCATGGTGTTCTCGCTGGTGCTGCTCGCGCCCAGCTGGGGCGGGATGATCAACGGGATGATGACGCTGTCGGGCGCCTGGCACAAGCTGCGCGACGACCCGATCCTGAAGTTCCTCATCGTCTCGCTGTCGTTCTACGGCATGTCGACCTTCGAGGGGCCGATGATGTCCATCAAGACGGTGAACGCGCTGTCGCACTACACCGACTGGACGATCGGGCACGTGCACTCCGGCGCGATCGGCTGGGTGGGCCTGATCACCATGGGCTCGCTCTACTACCTGGTGCCGCGCATGTTCGGCCGCACGACGATGTACAGCGTGCGCGCCATCGAGCTGCACTTCTGGATCGCCTGCATCGGCATCGTGCTCTACATCGCCGCGATGTGGATCGCCGGCGTGATGCAGGGCCTGATGTGGCGCGCGGTCAACCCCGACGGCACGCTGGTCTACAGCTTCGTCGAGAGCGTGAAGGCGAGCTACCCGTTCTACGTGATCCGCCTGCTCGGCGGGCTGCTGTACCTCGCGGGCATGGTGATCATGGCCTGGAACGTGGTGAAGACCGCCACCGCCGGGCGCTACGAGCCGGTGCGCATCCCGCAAATGGCCGCGGCCCACGCCTGAGGAGACCGACACATGGCGCAAGCGCAAGACAAGGCCGGCTTCTCGCACGAGAAGATCGAGACCAACAATTTCCTGATGATCGTGCTGATCCTCATCGTGGTCGCCGTCGGCGGCATCGTGGAGATCGTGCCGCTGTACTTCCAGCACTCGACCACCCAGCCGGCGCCGGGCCTCAAGCCCTACACCGCGCTGCAGGTGGCGGGGCGCGACATCTACGTGCGCGAGGGTTGCTACAACTGCCACTCGCAGATGATCCGGCCGTTCCGCGCGGAGACGCTGCGCTACGGCCACTACTCCACGGCCGGCGAGTTCGTCTACGACCGCCCGTTCCAGTGGGGCAGCAAGCGCACCGGTCCCGACCTGCACCGCGTGGGCGGCAAGTACAGCGACGAGTGGCACCGCATCCACCTCATCAACCCGCGCGACGTGGTGCCCGAGTCGAACATGCCGTCGTACCCCTGGCTGGCCACGGCCACCGTCGACCCGGCCAGGCTGCCGCCGAAGATGCGCGCGCTGCGCACGCTCGGCGCGCCCTATACCGACGAGGAAGTGGCGAAGTCGCCCGACGAGGTGAAGGGCAAGACCGAGCTCGAGGCGCTGATCGCCTACCTGCAGGTGCTCGGCACCACGATCAAGTGAGGACCGCGAGATGGACGTGAACGATCTGAGAAGCGTGGTGACGCTGGGCTCGCTGCTGGTGTTCCTCGGCATTGCCGTGTGGGCCTGGTCGCGCGGCAACAAGGCGCGGTTCGACGAGGCGGCGGCGTTGCCCTTCGCCGACGAAGAGAGCGAGCGGGGGAATTCATGATTGCCGACTTCTTCAACAGCGGCTGGTCGATCTTCGTGGCCGCCGTCACCATCGGCGGCATGCTGTTCTGCCTGGCGCTGCTGGTGATCGCCGCGCGCCGCAAGGTGGTGATCGGCCCCGACGGCAAGCCCGAGGCCACCACCGGCCACGTGTGGGACGGCGACATCGTCGAGATGAACAACCCGCTGCCGCGCTGGTGGATGGTGCTGTTCGTGCTGACGGTGATCGTCTCGGGCGTGTACCTCGCGCTCTACCCGGGCCTGGGCAGCGCCGACGGCGTCCTGAAGTGGACCAGCGTGAACCAGTACGACGCCGAGCAGGCCAAGGCGCGCAGCGCGATGGCCGAGGTGTACGCCAGGTACACCGGCATGAGCGCGGCCGAGCTGGCGGCCGACGCCGGCGCGATGGGCATCGGCGAGCGCCTGTTCATCAACAACTGCGCCACCTGCCACGGCTCCGACGCGCGCGGCGGCAAGAGCTTCCCGAACCTGACCGACACCGACTGGCTCTACGGCGGCTCGCACGAGACGATCAAGGAGACCATCACGCAGGGCCGCCAGGGCACCATGCCGCCGATGGCCGCCGCCGTGGGCAGCGCGCAGGACGTGCGCAACGTCGCCCACTACGTGCTGAGCCTGTCGGGCAGCCCGCACAACTCGCTGGCGGCGCAGCTCGGCCGCGCGAAGTTCGGCGTCTGCGCGGCCTGCCACGGCGCCGACGGGCGGGGCAACCAGGCGCTCGGCGCGCCCAACCTCACCGACCGCGTGTGGCTGCACGGCTGGGGCGAGGCCACGATCGTCGGCATGATCAACGACGGCAAGACCAACGTCATGCCCGCGCAGGCCGGCCGCCTGACGGACGAGCAGATCCACGTGCTGGGCGCCTACGTGTGGAGCCTGTCGCAGCCGCAGGCCGTCGCCGCCGCGAAGTGACCCACGTTTCCCCGGCAGTACCCGCATGACCCACGACAAGAACCCGCGCCGGGTGATTCCGATCGCCGACGCAGGCGGCGCCGGCGTGCGCAGCGAATCGCTCTACGTGAGCGAGAAGAAGATCTACCCGCGCGCGGTCAGCGGCTGGTTCGCGCGCTGGCGCTGGGTGATGGTGTGGGCCACGCAGATCCTGTTCTACGGCCTGCCGTGGCTGCAGTGGAACGGGCGCCAGGCGGTGCTGTTCGACCTGGGGGCGCGGCGCTTCTACATCTTCGAGCTGGTGCTGCACCCGCAGGACTTCATCTACCTCGCGGCGCTGCTCATCATCTGCGCCTACGCGCTGTTCTTCTTCACGGCCGTGGCGGGGCGGCTGTGGTGCGGCTATGCGTGCCCGCAGACGGTCTACACCGAGATCTTCATGTGGGTGGAGCACCACACCGAGGGCGACCGCATCGCCCGCATGCGCCTGGATGCGGCGCCGTGGTCGGCGCAGAAGGTCCTGCGCAAGGGCGGCAAGCAGGCGATCTGGCTGGCCATCGGGCTGTGGACGGGCTTCAGCTTCGTCGGCTACTTCACGCCGATCCGCGAGCTGGGCCTGGGCGTGGCGAGCCTGTCGCTCGGGCCGTGGGAGTGGTTCTGGGTGCTGTTCTACGGCTTCGCCACCTACGGCAACGCCGGCTTCCTGCGCGAGCAGGTGTGCAAGTACATGTGCCCGTACGCGCGCTTCCAGAGCGCGATGTTCGACCGCGACACGCTCATCATCAGCTACGACGCGGCGCGCGGCGACCCGCGCGGCTCGCGCTCGCGCAACGCCGACCCGAAGGCGCTCGGCAAGGGCGACTGCATCGACTGCACGCTGTGCGTGCAGGTGTGTCCCACGGGCATCGACATCCGCGACGGCCTGCAGTACGAGTGCATCGGCTGCGCCGCCTGCATCGACGTGTGCGACAGCGTGATGGACAAGATGAACTACCCGCGCGGCCTCATCCGCTACGTCACCGAGAACGGCATGGCGAACCGATGGTCGGCGCGGCAGATGTGGCGCCGCGTGGCGCGCCCGCGCGTGCTGGCGCTCGGCGTGGTGCTGCTCGCCGTCGCCACGGCCTTCGTCGTCAGCCTGTCGCTGCGCGCGCCGCTGAAGGTCGACGTGGTGCGCGACCGCGGCGCGCTGGCGCGCATGGTGGAGGACGGGCGCATCGAGAACGTCTACCGCCTGCAGCTGATGAACGCCACCGAGTCGCCGATCCGGCTGAAGGTGTCGGTGGAGGGCCTCGAGGGCGCGGTGATCGGCTCGCAGGACCACATCGAGGTGGCGCCGACCGAATCGCGCTGGATGCCGGTGCGCGTGCAGGTGCCGCCCGAGGTGGCGCAGCAGCTCGGCGCCGGCACGCACCCGATGCGCTTCCGCATCGAGCGGGCCGGCGACGACGGCACGGGCCAGCCGTTCTCGCTGGCCGAGAAGTCCACCTTCATGGTGCCCCGATGAGCGCAAAGGAGAAGACGATGCCGAATGCCGCCGTGCCCGCCCCGACCGCCGCGGTCGTGCCGTGGTGGAAGTTCCCGATGGTCTGGCTGCTGATCGCGGGCCCCGCCGTGGTGGTGGTGGCGAGCGTGGTGACGACGGTGCTGGCCGTGCAGGGCGCCGACCCGGTGATCCAGCCGCCCGTGGCGGCGGCCGACACGGGGTCGAAGGACGCGCTCATCCCGGCCGGCGCCGCGCGCAACCACGTCGCGACGCCGATGCAATAGGGGCACGCGCCGGAAGGCCGGGAGAAACGGAAAGGGCCTGCGCTGGCAGGCCCTCCGTCATCCGGCGGTGCCGGCCGTTCAGCCGGCCGTGCTCGACACCAGCTGCCTCAGCCCGGCCTGGTCGACGATGCGGATCTGGCGCTGCTTCACCTCCATCAGCCCGTCGTCCTGGAACTTGGAGAAGGTGCGGCTCACCGTCTCGAGCTTGAGGCCGAGGTAGCTGCCGATCTCCTCGCGCGTCATGCGCAGCACCAGCGACGAGCTGGAGAAGCCGCGCGCCTGCAGCCGCTGCGTCAGGTTCAGCAGGAAGGCCGCCAGCCGCTCCTCGGCGCGCATGCTGCCCAGCAGCAGCATCACGCCGTGGTCGCGCACGATCTCGCGGCTCATGATCTTGTGGAACTGCCGCTGCAGCTCGACGAAGTCGCGCGAGATCTCCTCCAGCCGCGCGAAGGGGATGACGCAGACCTGCGAGTCCTCGAGCGCCACGGCGTCGCAGGAATGGCGGTCGTGGCTGATGCCGTCCAGGCCGAGCAGTTCGCCGGCCATCTGGAACCCCGTCACCTGGTCGCGCCCGTCCTCGGACGACACGCAGGTCTTGAAGAAGCCCGTGCGCACGGCGTAGAGCGACTGGAAGGCGTCGCCGGCGCGGAACAGCGTCTCGCCGCGCCCGACGCTCTTGCGCGTGGTGACCAGCGTGTCGAGCTGCTCCAGCCCGGGGTTGGACAGCCCGACGGGCAGGCACAGCTCGCGCAGGTTGCAGCTCGAGCAGGCGACCTTGAAGGCCTCGGCGCGGACCGGCCCGAGCGCGCCGGTCACGGTGCTGCTGCGCGTGCGCCGCGGTGCGGCGTCGGGGCGGGCGGTGTCGGCTCGGTCCATGGGATCCTTCGCGTTGATGCTCGTCAGATGCCCCGGATTCTGCGGCGCGGGGTGCCGAAGCGTCCTTGATTCGAATCAAGGCGGCCGGACGTGGAGTTGGCACAGTGGCGTGCCATGAGCACTGCCGCGATCGCCGAACTCCCGACCATCGACGAGGACGTGCTCCGGCGCTTCGACGTGCCCGGGCCGCGCTACACCTCCTACCCGACGGCCGACCGCTTCGTCGAGGCCTTCACCGAGGACCAGTACCGCCAGGCGCTGGCCGCGCGCGCCACCGGCGCCGGCACGGTGGGCGGGGCGCTGCCGCTGTCGCTGTACGTGCACATCCCGTTCTGCGAGTCGCTGTGCTACTACTGCGCCTGCAACAAGATCATCACCAAGCACCATGAGCGCGCCGCCGAATACCTCGACGCGCTCGACCAGGAGATCGCCCTGCACGCGCAGCTGCTCGGCGGCGTGCAGTCGGTGTCGCAGCTGCACTTCGGCGGCGGCTCGCCCACCTTCCTGAGCGACGCCGAGCTGTCGCGGCTGATGGCCTCGCTGCGCCGCGTCTTCCGCTTCACGGCCGACGCGGAGCTGTCCATCGAGGTCGACCCGCGCACCGTCACGCGCGAGCGCCTGGCGCACCTGCGCTCGATCGGCTTCAACCGCCTGAGCTTCGGCGTGCAGGACATCCACCCGGCGGTGCAGAAGGCGGTGCACCGCGTGCAGAGCTTCGAGAGCGTGCGCGACCTGCTGCAGGACGCGCGCGAGCTCGGCTTCCACTCGACCAACGTCGACCTGATCTACGGCCTGCCGAAGCAGTCCGCGCAGACGCTCGCCCACACGGTGCGCGAGATCGCCCAGCTGCGCCCCGACCGCATCGCGCTCTACGGCTACGCCCACCTGCCGGAACGCTTCAAGCCGCAGCGGCGCATCGACGCGCAGCAGCTGCCCCAGGCGAGCGAGAAGCTGACGATGCTGTCGCAGGCCATCGCCGGCTTCATCGGCCACGGCTACCAGTACATCGGCATGGACCACTTCGCGCTGCCCGAGGACAGCCTGGCCGTCGCCAAGCGCCAGGGCCGGCTGCACCGCAACTTCCAGGGCTACAGCACCCAGCCCGACTGCGACCTGGTCGCGCTCGGCGTGTCCGCCATCGGCCGCGTGGGCGCCACCTACAGCCAGAACGCCAAGACGCTGCCCGAGTACTACGACGCGCTGCGCCAGGGCCGCCTGCCGGTGGTGCGCGGCATCGCGCTCACGCGCGACGACCTGCTGCGCCGCGCCGTCATCATGGCGCTGATGTGCCAGGGGCGCGTCGCCTACGAGTCCATCGAGCTGTCGCACCTGATCGACATGCGCCGCTACTTCGCCGCCGAGCTGGAGCAGCTTCGCGCCATGCAGGACATGGGGCTGGTCATGGTGGGCGACGAGGCGATCGAGGTTACGCCGCTCGGCTGGTACTTCGTGCGCGGCGTGGCGATGGTGTTCGACCGGCACCTGCAGGCCGACCGCACGCGGGCGCGGTTCTCGCGCATCATCTGAAGGCTTCGGGATGAGTGCCGCGCTGATCCTCGCCGCGGCGGCGATGGGCCTGGCCGGCGCGCCGCACTGCACGGCGATGTGCGGGGCGGCCTGCGCGGCGGCGTCCGGCGGCGCACGCCCGGGCGCCGCGGGGCCCGCGGCGTTCCAGTTCGGCCGGCTCGCGAGCTACGCGGCGGGCGGGGCGCTGGCCGCCTCCAGCGTGGCGTCGATGGCCGCGCTCTCGCAGATCGCGCCCATGGTGCGCCCGCTGTGGACGCTGCTGCACGTGGCGGTGCTCGCCGTTGGGATGTGGATGCTCGCCACCGGCGAGATGCCGCGCTGGATGGGCCGCATGGGGCGCCCGTGGCGGCGCCAGGCCACGGCGCCCGCTGGCTGGCAGCCCCTGCGCGGGCCGGTGCGCGGCGCGCTGCGCCCGGCCGGCCTGGGCGCGCTGTGGGTGGCCTGGCCCTGCGGCCTGCTGCAATCGGCCCTGCTGGTGGCCGCGCTGGCCGACACGCCCTGGGCGGGCGCCGCGGCCATGGGCGCCTTCGCGCTCACGTCGTCGCTCGGGCTGCTCGTCGGGCCGGCGCTGTGGCTGCGCGTCACGCGGGCCGGGCCGGCAGGGGCGTCGGGCGCGGCCGCGGGCGTCAGCGCCTGGGCGGCGCGCATCGCCGGCGCGAGCCTGGCCGCCGCCTCGGCCTGGGCGCTCGGCCACGGCTTGTGGCAGAAGGCCCTGGCATGGTGCTTCGGCGGGTGAGGGCCGTGCGATCCGCGTCCATCCCGCGGCCCCGTCCCCCATACCTGCTGTCTTAGAATCGATCGGCTCGACCCCACGTACGCACACCCGCGTCAATCCACGCATATCCGCGTTCTCAGCGCTCCACGGAGTTTCGTTCCATGTATCAGCACATCAAGGTTCCCGAAGGCGGCCAGAAGATCACCGTCAATGCCGACTTCTCGCTGAACGTTCCGGATCAGCCGATCATTCCCTACATCGAGGGCGACGGCACCGGTTTCGACATCACGCCGGTGATGCTGAAGGTGGTCGACGCCGCCGTGGCCAAGTCGTACGGCGGCAAGCGCAAGATCCACTGGATGGAGGTCTACGCCGGCGAGAAGTCGACCAAGATCTACGGTCCCGACGTCTGGCTGCCGGCCGAGACGCTGGACGCGGTGAAGGACTACGTCGTCTCGATCAAGGGCCCGCTCACCACGCCGGTGGGCGGCGGCATCCGCTCGCTGAACGTGGCGCTGCGCCAGGAGCTCGACCTCTACGTCTGCCTGCGCCCCATCCAGTACTTCAAGGGCGTGCCCTCGCCGGTGAAGGAGCCCGAGAAGACCAACATGGTCATCTTCCGCGAGAACTCGGAAGACATCTACGCCGGCATCGAGTTCGAGGCCGAGAGCGAGAAGGCCAAGCGCCTGATCAAGGTGCTGCAGGAGGACTTCGGCGTCACCAAGATCCGCTTCCCCGGCACCTCCGGCATCGGCGTCAAGCCGGTGTCGCGCGAAGGCACCGAGCGGCTGATGCGCAAGGCCATCCAGTACGCCATCGACAACGACAAGCCCTCGGTGACCATCGTGCACAAGGGCAACATCATGAAGTTCACCGAAGGCGGCTTCCGCGACTGGGCCTACGGCCTGGCGCAGAAGGAATTCGGCGCGGAACTGATCGACGGCGGCCCGTGGTGCAAGTTCAAGAACCCGAAGACCGGCCGCGACATCGTGGTGAAGGACTCGATCGCCGACGCCTTCCTGCAGCAGATCCTGCTGCGCCCGGCCGAGTACTCGGTGATCGCCACGCTGAACCTGAACGGCGACTACGTCTCCGACGCGCTGGCCGCGCAGGTCGGCGGCATCGGCATCGCCCCGGGCGCGAACCTGAGCGACTCCATCGCCATGTTCGAGGCCACGCACGGCACGGCGCCGAAGTACGCCGGCAAGGACTACGTGAACCCGGGCTCCGAGATCCTCTCGGCCGAGATGATGCTGCGCCATATGGGCTGGACGGAAGCGGCCGACCTCATCATCAGCTCGATGGAGAAGGCCATCCTGTCGAAGAAGGTCACCTACGACTTCGCGCGCCTGATGGACGGCGCGACGCAGGTGTCGTGCTCGGGCTTCGGCCAGGTGATGATCGACAACATGTGAGGCCCCGCGCGCCGCAGCGGCGGCGCCCCGGCAGCCCCTGGCTCTCCGCGCGGAGGCCAGGGGCTGTTTCTTTCAGGCGCGGCGGGTGCGCGCGTGCGCAAAAAAGCCCGCACTTGGCGGGCTTTCCTTCTTCATGCGAGGCCGCAAGCTGGGTGATTCAGCCGGCAGTGGCCGGCGCGGAACTGGAGCCCGCATGCGGCGACGCCTCGGCGCCGCGCCCGCCCGGCGCTTCGGCCGGCGCGATGTTGTGCGCCAGCTGCCCCTTCGGCCCCTGCACGAGGTCGTAGGTCACCGTGCTGCCTTGCTTGAGGGTGCGAAACCCTTCCATCTGGATGGCGGTGAAGTGCGCGAACACGTCTTCGCCGCCGTTCTCAGGTTCGATGAAGCCGAACCCCTTGGCGTCATTGAACCATTTGACAGTCCCTCTGGCCATTCTCCGCTCCGCTGTCTAGTTGTGCTTCGCATTCTGTTCAGGCCCTCGGCCGGGTGTCAAGGCGGTGACAGCCCGTATCCGGGTGGGGTGCGAACCCTGATGCGAGCGGCGTTTCATGCGGTGCGTCCATGGAATCCACGGCCGGCGTGAAGGATTTCGACCTTGTTCCTGGCTGGCCCGACGCAATATCCAACACTGCGACTGCAACCGACCAACTCGATAGAATCGATCCATGCCCGTGGAGCCGCCATCTCCGCCGAATTCCCTGCCCGGGGACATCAAGCCTGACGACGGTCAAGGCGCCGTCGTCGTGGAGCGGCAGCCGGCCAAGACCGAGCCGCCGCCGATGTACCAGGTGGTTCTGCTCAACGACGACTACACGCCCATGGAGTTCGTCGTGATGGTGTTGCAGGAGTATTTCAAACGCGACCTCGAAACCGCGACCCAGATCATGCTGAAGATTCACCATGAGGGTCGAGGTGTGTGCGGCGTCTATTCGAAGGATGTCGCCGCCACCAAGGTTGAGCTGGTGCTGGCCGCCGCGCGCCGCGGTGGCCACCCGTTGCAATGCATTATGGAGGCCGCATGATTGCCCAGGAGCTAGAAGTCAGCCTGCACATGGCGTTCGTCGAAGCGCGCCAGCAGCGGCACGAATTCATCACCGTCGAGCACCTGCTGATGGCATTGCTCGACAACCCGTCGGCCGCCGAGGTGCTGCGCGCCTGCTCGGCCAACATCGACGACCTGCGCAAGAGCCTTGCGCAGTTCATCAAGGAGAACACCCCCACCGTGGGCGGTGCCGACGAGGTCGACACGCAGCCCACGCTCGGCTTCCAGCGCGTCATCCAGCGCGCGATCATGCACGTGCAGTCCACGGGCAGCGGCAAGAAGGAAGTGACGGGCGCGAACGTGCTCGTCGCCATCTTCGGCGAGAAGGATTCGCATGCCGTGTACTACCTGCACCAGCAGGGCGTGACGCGCCTGGACGTGGTGAACTTCATCGCCCACGGCATCAAGAAGTCCGACCCGCCGGAGCCGGCGAAGTCGAACGAGAGCGGCCCCGGCCCGGAGGGCGAGAAGGAAGAGGGCGAAGGCAAGGGCTCGCCGCTCGACCAGTTCACGCAGAACCTCAACCAGCTCGCGCGCGACGGCAAGATCGATCCGCTGATCGGCCGCGAGCACGAGGTCGAGCGCGTGATCCAGATCCTGTGCCGCCGGCGCAAGAACAACCCGCTGCTGGTCGGCGAGGCCGGCGTGGGCAAGACGGCCATCGCCGAAGGCCTGGCCTGGCGCATCACCCAGGGCGACGTGCCCGAGGTGCTGGCCGACGCCACCGTGTACGCGCTCGACATGGGCGCGCTGCTGGCCGGCACCAAGTACCGCGGCGATTTCGAGCAGCGCCTGAAGGGCGTGCTGAAGTACCTCAAGGACCAGCCGAACGCGGTGCTGTTCATCGACGAGATCCACACGCTGATCGGCGCCGGCGCGGCATCCGGCGGCACGCTGGACGCGAGCAACCTGCTCAAGCCGGCGCTGAGCTCCGGCCAGATGAAGTGCATCGGTGCGACGACCTTCAGCGAGTACCGCGGCATCTTCGAGAAGGATGCGGCGCTGTCGCGGCGCTTCCAGAAGATCGACGTGGTCGAGCCGTCGGTGGAGCAGACCATCGAGATCCTCAAGGGCCTGAAGTCGCGCTTCGAGGAGCACCACAGCGT